>NZ_BMMV01000029.1 GCF_014646115.1 Streptomyces camponoticapitis
CGTCAAACGCCCCGAGACCCTCAGGGCCATCGGCAAGCCCGGAAGATCTTGGTAGATAAAGAACAAGCTGAGGAGTTGTTTTTGATCGGAGGCTCCTTGCGAGGGATACGAATCTCTGTGTCCCGAGCATGGAAACGGCGATCTGCGTCCGTTGTGTATCCGTGTGATACCGATCGAGTTGCCATCAGGGTCGCCGAGTTCGGCGCGCCGGACGCTCCCGCGCCGCGACGCCGACACCGGCGACATGCTCCGCCCTGAAGATCCATTCCGCGCCGCCCCGGCCGTGGCCGGCCAGCGTCCGACGAGGCATGGCTCCGCGCGCGGCAACGTACGCCGTTCCGCAACGTCGAACGCCCGCCATCGCTAGCGACGGCGGGCCTTCGACTATTGCCCGGTGAGAGCAATGGCGGAGGATACGAGATTCGAACTCGTGAGGGGTTGCCCCCAACACGCTTTCCAACTGTCCGCGCGGTCGTCCGGGGGCGTTCGTAGGGGTTCACGGGGCAGGTCAGAAGGAGTGCCCGTATGGCAGTGAACGGTGGCGGCCATCGGTGCAGTGGACAAAGACCGGGACAACGATGGCGGCAACCGACGCGGTGGTGAATACAGCCTCTCCCTGCAGACCCAGGGGCGGCAGGTCACAGTCCTCTTCCTCTGAGCCTGAGCGCTTGTCCGCAAGACGGGTCCACATGGTGCTCGCCGGTGGATCCCGACGAAAACGCTTCGCCCATTTCTCCTGGATTGGGGGAGGCGGGTGCGAGACTTCCCGTGGCTTTGCTTCGGGGGTCACTCCGCAGGCCGTGCGAGCGTCGAACGGCGCAGGCACGCGACAGGACTGGGAATAGCCCAGAACTGATCGTCTCGCACGTCTAGAGACTCGAACGACGCCAAATGATGATCGAGAGCGTGGGCGTGACCCCCTCGTCCTCTACACCACGCGAGACGTGGTTTGAGGAGGAGCGCTGTGGAGCCCCACGACGAGATCGAGGACGTACTTCCGCCGGATGCTCTGTTCCGGGCGATGGAACCTTTCGGCCCGCCGCTAGGTGACGCAGCATGCGTCACCTGGGATCCGAACCGGTTCCCCTCCGAGAGGGAGCAGACAGCGGCCTTCGACGGGGAGCCGGTCATGCCGGAGCGGGACATTCCGCAGGCCCGGGCGCTGTGCCGTACGTGCCCGCTGCTGGAGAGTTGCCGCCGTTACGCCCAGGACAGCCGGGACGAGTACATGTTCCTGGCCGGGGAGACCGCCGAGGAGCGGCGGAAGAAGTGGCGGAAGTCGGGTGAGATCGCCAAGCGCCGTCGCCGGGCGATCGAGCTGCACGCCTTGAACCTGCCGACGGCGACCATCGCGCGGCTGCTCGGGCGGGACGAGAGCTCGATCCGCAGCGACCTGCGCGAGGTGGGGAAGCGGCACTCGCACCTGCCCCCCACCGCCTGACGCGGCCGGCCGCCGGCGGCTCCATCAGTACCGCCGGCGGCTCCGCGCGGACCCCATTTCCCGAGGGCAGGTCTCACTGCCATATCCATCGCCTCACCCACCGGAGGACAGCATGACCGATCAGGACGACACCGAGTACGAGGAGAAGACCGAGGATGTGGAGGAGTCCGACCTCGTTGAGGATGAGTTCGACTCGGGCGAGGACTTCGAACAGGGCCACTCGGCGATCTGGTCGCGGTTCGGCGAGGGCGATCTGCCGCCGTTGCCGAAGACGGCAGCGGTGAACCGTGCCACCACAGCAGGTGTGGAGGTCGGGTTGCCTCCGGAGTTCGCCACCGCGTTGGCCCACGCCGCCGTCAACCCCAGCGAGCTGAGGTCGCTGCTGCGGCGTCCGACGCGAGTCAACATCGCCGGAGGCGTGATCGAGGCGATCGACCTCGACCTCTATGTGCCGGGCCTGGTGCCCCTGCCGACCAACAACCGCACGATGGAGAAGCGGGTGTACCCGGCGGCGGGCGCCGCAGGGTACGCGGGACCTTTGACCGGTCCCCGTGCTGAGCCCGGCGAGACCACCATGCTCTGGATCGAGGGCGAGGACGTCAGCCACGTCCAGGACGAGACGGAGCGGGCCCGCGAGTACATCCTGGCGAACAACAACCTGCGCGAGTCCATCGCCGCGCGCGGCATCGCCATGCCGGTGAACGTCGTCTTCTTCGAGCTACGGCACCGCGACGGCGAACCCCCCATGCCTCTTTTGGGAACCGCTGACGGCTCCAGTCGCATCACCAACGCCCAGCACGTCCTCGGGCTCACTGACCCACAGACCCATTACCACTTCCCCACGAACCGAGACGACTACCGACGCTTCATCGGCGCCATCAGCGGGGCCGACCCCGACGCGTTGCGTCCCGCCGGCCGTAAGCGATTGATCCGGCAGCGCAACACGCTGATCACGCCGGCCCGGGTGTTCCTCCGCTTCACCCCGACCAGGGAAGGCTACGACTACGCGCGCGCCGTCAACGCCTTCGTCGGCATGCTCCACGTCGACCCTCCCCGGGCGTGGAGCCAGACGGGCAAGCTCGAAGCCATGGCCGAGGCCGTCCTGGACGTACTCCGCGGCGCCGAGGTACTCGACGATTCCGTCCACGACTACCTCGCGGGCCTCCTCACCCCGGAGGAAGCCGAGGCTGAAGGACTCCCCGTCGAACGAGACGAGCAGGCGGCCTTCGTCCTCGCCGCCCTGCTCCGCGAACATCACCGCGACCTCGTCAACCGAGGCATCCAAGACGTGACCGCCAGAAAGACGGTCGGTCCTGGCCGACGAACCGACGTGATCGCGGAGCTGGCCCTCCGGGCCACCCGAAGCATCGCAACCACCCTGGACCCGAAGGACCCAGAGCGCAAACGGGCTGAACGGATGCGCGCTCCCTACCTACGCTGTGTCCGACTTGCTCGATACGCGACTGTCGAGTGGAAGATCACCAGCCGGTCACCCGCCGAACTGCTCCAAGCGGCCCTAGAAGAACTGCGCGATGACTCCGCGAGCACCCACGCGGACCCTGGCTTGTGGGTCAATCGGCTGGAGCTCGCGGCCGTGGCTCAGTACCACCTCGCGGCCTGGGGCGGGCTAGGACGAGAGGCCATGGGTAACACTGAAGCCGACAAGCGGGGGCCCCAACAGATCCTAGAATCAATGCTCAGTGATGATCAGGGCTTGCGACTGCTTGCCCAAGCGATCATCGATGGACGGGCTGGAGCTCACCCCCGCCGTGTCAGTAAGAGCGGGGACTTCCAGCGCGGCGTTCGCGACCAGTACGGACGTTGGGAGCAAGACCCCGCCGGTAAGCCCATGCCAATCGAGGACGCGTGGCTGCGGTACGAGGTCTACCCTGCGGGCGCCACCCTGCCGCGGCCAGTCACCCCGCCCAATGAGACACCTCGTATGAAGGCGACCCGGCTGAAGAGCCAAATCGCCCGGTACATCGAGCAGATCAACCTGGATGTCGACGAACTCGCCAACGTGGAGGAAGTTGATGGTGGGCCGCTCCTCGACAGGGAGGGCTGGGCGAAGCCGAACGAACTCCTCAGCCACCTCATGAGCGCCCACTCACAGATCGGTTACTGGGCACGAGTCGCAGAGCGCCATATGCCGCGCTCCAACGGATAGATGGAGACCCAGTAGACACTCGTACGTGACCGCGTGCCCCCTCTCGGAGAGGTGGTACGCGGTCACGTCACGGTCGGCGCACACCCTTTGTAGCCATCGCCGGCGGTTGGGCAAGTCTGATCAATACCAGAGCGGCGACGGCTTTCAAGAGCGTCGTTCATAACGCACCCCTTGTCCTCTGACCTGCTTGGACACCTCTCAGGTGGCGCTCACCTGCCCTGCTGGCCCACATATGGCCCACGAAGCCAGCGCCTCCGGCGAGACAGCTCCTTTGGGGAGTCTCAACTGGCGCCGCGTGTGGGGAAGTTCGGTGTAAGCCTCCCTAGGGTCAGAGCGACTCGCACTCTCCCCCCTTAGGGCTGGTGCCGGCTGCTTGGTGCGAGAACTGGCTTGCAGGAGGGGGAGTTCGCGTGATTGGGTTGCTGTCGCGCCGTATCCCAAGATCCCGGCTTTGCCGAAAATTCCCCCTAACGCGGCGCTGAAGGGCACAGCTATGCCTAAGGCGAAGTACACCTTCGACCTTCCCGAGCATAAAGTGGACTACGGGATTGAGGTCTTGATCAAAGATCTCAACATCGACCCGCAGGCACAGCGCACTCTCAACGAGAGGCGCGCGCAGAACATCGCGTCCAACATGGTCAGCGAGGCTCTCGGCTCGGTCATCCTTTCCAAGCGCCCCGACGGTGACCTCTACATCGTCGATGGACAGCACCGGTGGCGAGCCTGTGCGCTGGCCGGCATCGAGACCATCAGGGCAGAGATCCACCATGGTCTGACGCAGGCTCAGGAAGCGATCCTCTTCCTGATCAAGAACCGGGAATCCCATAAGCCCCGTCCCATCGACGAGTACCACGTGGGCTTGACGGGAGGCGTCCCCCTTTTCGTCGACACGGACCGCATCCTGTCGAAGCACGGGCTAACCCTCGGATCGACCTCCACGAACGGTGTGGGCGCCGTCTCCGGCGTACTCCAGATCGTCGACCGCTACGGCGCCTCGGTCTTCGACCGCACCCTCACGGTCGCCGAAGACGCATGGGACCGATCCACCGAAACGTGGGACGGGATGCTGCTCGGCGGCATCGGCATGTTCCTCGGCCGGTGGGGCGACCTCGTGGACGACAAGGAACTCGCCAAGAAGATCCTTTCCATGGGCACGGCGGCCAAGTGGCGCTCCGAGATCCTGAGTCAGTCCTCCCGCGGCGGCTTCAACAACAGCGGTACCGGCTCCAGGGTCTCGACCGCCTACCGCATCGTCGTGACCGCCTGGAACAAGGGCCGCAGGGCCGATAATCGGATCGAAGCGTAATCGTCGATGAGCCGGCGCCTTCCCCTGCTTCAGGAAGGCGATAATCCACCGGCTTGGCCTGAGCGGGCACTGCTCTGCGTTGACGTAGTTGGTCAACCTGCGCAGAACAGCGCCGTGCGGGTCACGGGCATGCCCCGCCATCGACGTGGCCGCTGGTACATCCGTTTCTCGTATACGTCGTACGACCGCAACCCAGTGGGGTCTATCGACATCGCTCGCGTCTCGCCGACCGCAGCGAAAAGGGTCAGCAAACCGTGTTCTTCCAATCTCTCGATGGTGTGCCCCTGGAGGCCATCATCGCCGTCGCAGTCACCGCCGTGTTGCTCACCTTGGCACGGGTGGTCAAGAACCTTCCCAGAGAAGCCATCAGCAAGTTCATCGAGCACCGCACCACCAAGTACCAGATCATCGCCAGCGACTCCAAAGGCCGCATGGCAACGATGCAGAAGCAGCGATTCGTGTTCCTGGGCTTCGCTCTTGTGTGCGTCGTCGTGATCGTCCTCGCCTTGATCAGCTCCACGAACAGCGAGGCCGAAGCCCCGAAGCACAACCCAGCCCCGCGAGCTACGACCGCCAACGGATAGCAGAGGCAAGTGGTACGGCAACCTGCCAAACCCTCGTGCTGATGTGCGGGGAGGAGCCACGAATAGTCCGGCTCCTCCCCGCACATGCACGGACGCTCTGACGGCCACCAGACTGCCTTCTGATCCGTAGGCGCGTGCATCACACCCACGCCCCGTCATCCCAAGGTCGGCATGGGACGGAATAGCCGCCACTCTGAGCCTGAGATCTATCCGCTGATGTCTGCCCGTGTACGCCCACGTTGATGTCAGTCATTGATGTCACCGGACCTGGCTGGCGATCGTGCACGCTTTCCAACTCTGCACGGACCTGTTCGCCCCGGTTCACAGTCGTTCGTGGGCTGGGTTTCTGAACTGCGTGCGGCAGCACCGCGAGCGCTGGAGGCAGTGACCTCACCTCGATAGAGCGGCCCCTACCTGGTCCACCAGAAGGGGCCGCTCGCCAGACGGAAACTGAGACGGGGACACGTGGCCCACCGATGCAGTTACGGGACAATTCTTGGGCTGGACACTTCGGCTGCTGACTGTCGCTGGAGTGCCTCAGGTTGACAATTTGGGCACGCCGAGGCCAGCGAAGAGCTGCCGTGTTGCCGGGTCCACCGTGTACAACACGGTGCCTCGGATCGACCGGGTCATCAGGACTCCATAGGCGTTGCGGATTCGCTGCGTGAGGACATCGTCAGAGCTGATGCGGATGGCCTTGCTCTTCACATGTTCCCGGTCCAGGCTCCAGGAGTTCCCGGCCCATGTGAGGTCAGGCCCCATGATCACGCCACCCCACTCGTACTCAAGCCCCTGTGCTGTGTGCACGCAGCCGATCTGGTTAAAGCCGCCCGGATCTGTCGCCCAGAAGTGACGCTTCGGCACATCGGCGCTCTGGGATGAGTCTTCTGCGTTCCAAGGTCGTGCCCAGCCCGGCTCCGGGGCCACGTCCGGCTGTGTCCCGGTGGTGTCACTCCACTCCCAGCACATACCGGCGGTCATGCGGGCGCTGGCGCCCGAGTCCAGCTTGGACTGCAGAAACTCTTCCATCTGCGGCGCGCTATCGGTGTAGTACAACTTGAAGGGATCTGAGCCCGTGTCGTCGCCAGCCCGCCAGGGCAGAGGGTTGCCGAGCAGTAGATGCTTTACCCAGGTGTCGAAGGTGGAGCTGCCGACGGCGCGCAGGGGCCGGTCGAAGTCGATCGGCACGACTTCCGCCCGCAACTTCATGATCTCTTCGATGAGCAGCTCTTCGGACCAGACCTCCTCATCGAACAGGCGCTGGTCACCGTCGATGAAGAACACGGGAACCTTCGACCGTGACACGATCACCTCCACCGATGATTCCCCGGGCCGCATATAGAACGACCCTTTCATTGGGCGCTCGCTTAGCCGATGCGCTTCGTCACACAACAGGATGTCGACTTCGTCGAGCCCTAGATTGTCCGCGACCTTGTTCAGTGTCATGAACTTATTCCCATGACCCTTCGCGCTTCGCTTGAAGTTCTCACGGGAAGCTACACCACCTGACACGAAGCGTGCCTCGTATCCACCCCTGAGTGCTTGACCGAGCAAGGTGAGGGCAACGAGAGATTTTCCGGTACCCGCCCGACCTCTGACCACGTAGACCTTCTTGAGACCGACAGATGGCTTTCGCACCGAGTCCATGATGCTGCTCACCGCACGGAGTTGGTTCTCCACCAGACTGAAGTGCGTATGACCGTTGACGACCGCTCCGGTCTCCGAGGTCAGAAGCGTTGTCGACCTGCGACGCTCAAGGATGGCCTCAGCGGCGTCGGCACCATCCTTCGGGCTGAAGTTGGCCTGGAGGAAATCCCGTAGCTTAGCGGGGTGACGTGCCGTGAACGTGCGGATACCAGGGCATGGCATCACCTGGTTGATCCATTGCGAGTGCTGGTCCTTGAGATTGTGGAGATACGCGGCACCCACGAGGTGAACGTAGCGATCATCGAACATGCTGTGGTGCCGCTTGAGCGCCTCGACATTGTCCCGGACCTGCACAGCCGGGTGCTTCTTATGAGAAGAATAGAACGGCGCGTAGACCCGATCCAGCGAACACTGATCACACAACTGCCCGGCGGTGGATTTTCTGCATTCGACACACAAGCCCTTTGTACTCTTGGTGGGGTCGGGCCGGTCGACGCTTCCCCACTGTTTCAGCTCGATGGCAGCGAAGCTCAGCCCTCCTTCAGGGTGGTGGCCGGCCAGAACGACATCGATCGGGTTCATCTGGGGATGCACCCGGTATTCCACGAACACCCAGACCTGCCCCAGACCACGGTCCTTGAGCGCTGTCGCCACCTCGTAGACACTTTCACTCCACGAAGTCATGTCTGCGGCGGAGGGATCTTGCTGCGCCGGGTGGGCAGCCTTGTAGGCCTCGGCGATCTTGCCCCTGAGGCGCTCCCGGTCTC
This sequence comes from Streptomyces camponoticapitis, assembly GCF_014646115.1. Classification (GTDB taxonomy): domain Bacteria; phylum Actinomycetota; class Actinomycetes; order Streptomycetales; family Streptomycetaceae; genus Streptomyces; species Streptomyces camponoticapitis. The sequence goes on from NZ_BMMV01000029.1 coordinate 7,913, forward strand.
GCACCATCTCCTCGGCCGGCCAGTAGGCCTCCAGCTCTGTCCACGTGCCCCCGCCAGCCATGCACCCACTCATCCTCAATGCCGCTCGTCCCAATGAGGCCAGGGACTCGTCAGCGCTTCCGTTAGCGTCCAAGAGGAGTACGAGTATCCCGGTAGCCCTGAACGGCAACAAGCGATCTTCAGCCGAAGGCGCCCTGGTACGGTCAGGGTCTCGGCGGCCGGACATGCGACCGAGCCGAGCTCACCGACTCGCTTCCGTGCCGCCGAGCCTCAACCGCCAAAGGCTGTTACTTCAATACCGCCCGCGTGACCTGACGGCTTTCAAGAGCGCATGCTTCCGATCCTGGCGCGCGTCGAGCTGCGGGACCTGGCTTTGCTCCCGCCACAGGGAACGGCAGGCGAGCCGTCCTAGGACGATCCCTCGCCTTCCGCCTCTTCGGTGCCCGCGGCCCGCAGCTCCGCAGAGAGTTCGGGATCATTGAGGCGCGATGCCGACTCTTTGGGGCGGGCATCAATCAGGATGCCGGTGATTTTTTTGCCCGATGTTTCAGATACCAGGGCAGCCGCCTTTTCGATCTTCTTGACAACGTCAGGGTGACAGTGTGCGTCCGTGTACCCGATGGCTACAAAGAAGCCTCTGGCAACCTCCTCGGATACCTGGTACTGCGGCTGCTGGGCAAGAACGCCATCCCAAAACTTGGAGTTGCGAACTAGCTTCATTTCGATCAGCGCCCTGCTGCTCCAGCCCTGCGAGAACTTGAAATCCACGGGCCCTCGGCCTGCATTGGATTCGCCCGTGAGGTCAATCTCGTTTGCGCGGCAATAGTGGATAACGGAGCTCCGGAAAAGCGCTTGAGCTGCTCGTTCTTCACGCGCATGATTCTTGTACCAGAGTAGTTGCCAGGCGTCTTGTTCCTCGATTCCATGTTTGAAGGAATCGAGGACCGTCTGAAGAAATTGCTCGAACTGCTCAGGGGTCTGCGGCGCGAAACTCAAAGCTGTGCTCGGCGTGAGGGTTGAGCCCATTTCGTACCACTTCACGACGAGGTTTGGGTCGTCTGCGAGGGAATAGGGCTCTTTGCTCTCCTCCTCCAGCTTCTTGAGATACAGGGCGACGACGTCAGGGTTCTGGCGAGCAAGCTTCGCCTTGTCTCTGCGGGAGACATTGCGAGCGATGTCGAACGTCAGGTCGCCGCGCAGTTCGGCGGACTCCGAGGACCATGCGTAGGTCCAAAAGCCGTCTGGGCTAGCGACGGGGATCTGACGGAGAAATCGTTCAGGCGTAAGGATTACAGGGGCGTCGATATAGGGGTTTACCGGAAGGTCGCATTCCTGCGGCTTCCAGCGGCAAAACTCTCTATCCCAAGCGGCATTGGCTACCTTTGTGCGACGGGTGGGGATGTTGTGTCGGTGCGCAACCTGCTGAGTGTATCTGATGAAGTAACTTTTCAGGATGTTGCACACCATGTCACTCAGACGGTCTACTCCCATTCCTCCCTGAAATAGGGTCAACATCTCCATGTGGGCAATTCGATTGATGCCGAGGCCGGTCGCTACCTTCACGCCCTCCAGCATTTCTTCTTGCAGTCCTCGACCCGACCCGGAACCGTGCGGGGATCCTTCTGCCACCCCCAAGCAAAACTCGAAGGGCTCAGGGAAAAGGAGGAGTTTCTGGGCCTGTTTCCAGGAGATGTTTTGATCGTTCCCTCTGGAATCTTTGACTAGATTGAAAACCATTTCGAAGAAATCGATGAGATGGTCGTGGGATCCTGCCCAAATCCCTTCCTTTTCCTCCCAGATGAGGAAAGGGTCGATGAAGAGCTTCGTATCCGCAGGTAGATAGGTGTCGAACCAGTCATCCTCGGCTGTTACGGGCACATCAAAGATCTCACTGAAGCGCATGACCCCTCCCCCATAGCAAGGAGTGATGAGTCTGCCACTCGGTGTGTCTGTTGGGTAGGGTGCGGGCTAGTGGAGGTCAACCCGGCAGGTTCGACCCCACCTCCCCTTCTCCCATCCCGTCTGCCGTCGACCCACACGAACATGGAGCGGGCGCGGCATCGGGCGTTCAGGTCGTTCGTGCAGCGGCGCGCTTCACCCAGACGCCCGGTGCCGTGTCTACTCGGCTTGTCCTGGGTCGACGGCAGAGCAGATGGAACCCCGCCCATCGGCTGGACGCTCCCCAACCTGCGATCGATAAGTCTCATGTCTGAAAGCGATGGAAAGGGCTGAGCGGATTGGCGAGCGTTGTTGTCAGTGGTTGATACCAGCGGGAGCCTTGCCTAGCGCCAGTAGGTGCGAGCTAGCTGCGAGGAGTTCCGGGTACGGCTCTGCCATGCGTGCCGCTTCCATGGCTGAGGCAATCAGCTCATCCGTCGGGCCCTCGCCCGGCTGCTGTTCCGCTGCCTTCACGAGCGACCAAGCGGGTCCCTCAATACCGAAGACCTGCACGTCCGTCAGTCCGGAAGCCATCAACTCCGCTACAAGATCCTCGGCGCGATGGAAGTAGGACAGGGCGAACCCTCGCACCCCGTCATAGACAGCCGTCTCAAGGATCTTGGCTACGGAGTCATGAATCTGCTGGGTATGTAGATGCGCGTACGTAACGTGCTCAAAGAGTGACGCATAGCGGTTGATGGCGGCAGCAGCGACCAGACCGCCCGGCTTCACTACGCGGAATGCTTCCGCCAGGGCTTTACCCCGATCGTCAGGGTTTGGCAGGTGATAGAGCGGCCCAAGGAGCTGCACAACGTCGAAGCTGTTGTCTGGCTCGCGCAGGTCGCGTGCGTCCCCTACAGACGCCGTGCACACGGCCGACGCGCTCTCGACGTGGCGAGGCACCGGGTCCACCAGCGTGACGTCGTAGCCGTCTTTCACCAGCCATTCAGCATGAATCCCAGTCGCCCCGCCCACGTCGAGAACGCGTGCTGGCGCGGGAGGCAAGAAGCGTCGGAGGAGTTCTTGGGTCCTGACCAGCTCCATGCGTCCGTCTGCCGAGCTACGCAGGCGGCTGTCCTCGTTCACTGTCTCGCCGTAGAACCGCATCACGGAGGGAGCCAATTCGAGATTCGACATGGTCGCAGTATCGTGTGTACCGGTGGACCAGTCCAGCGTGCGGAAGAGGAAGAACCATGGCTGTACTGAAGTATGAGGAGATCGCCGAGTCTCTGCGCGCCCGTATCGCCGCTGGTGAGTTCGCCCCTGGGGCCACGATCCCATCCGGTCGGGACCTGGCCGAGCAGTGGGACGTGTCACGGGCGACTGCTATCAAGGCCGTGGATGTGCTACGCAACGACGGTGTGGTCGTCGCCAAGCAGGGCACCGGCTTCGTCGTCACGGAGGCACCTGTGGCGCGCCCTGCCGGCGCTCGCCGTGCCGGGTCAGCGCGCATTTTGGGGGGAATGCCGTTCCTGCGCGTCGGTACGCCCGACTGGGCAGAGCCTCCCGCCCGTGTCGCTGCCGCGCTCGGTCTCCCTCCCGGATTGCCGACGCTGCGACGCATCCGCATCCTCCAGCGCCCGGACGGAACCCCTAATAGCTGCGTAGAGGCGTGGTTCCCACCGGAAATCGCGGAGGCAGGACCACGCCTTACCGACACCGCCCCCATCGCCGAAGGCACGACACGCTATGTCCGTCGGCAGACCGGACGGTTCCCGGTCGAGGGAGTGGACGTCACTACAGTGCGGCTCGCTACGGACGTGGAGGCGGACCGCTTGGGAGTGCCGGTAGCTACTCCGGTCGCCGTACTCCTGCACACGGCCCACGATCAGCAAGGGCGACCGCTGGTCTGCGAGGAAGGGGTCACCCCCTCCACGTTTTTCGAGCAGGTGGACACCTACGCGATGTAGGCAGGTTGTCAATTGAGCTGGACCGGTCCTCCGGTCCAGCTTTTTTGTGACTTAAAACGTCGCCTGACCTGCAGTTTCTCGCACCACGGTCTCCTGGATTCGAATCTGTCACTTGACTGGACCGGTCCACCGGTCCAGTCTCTTGGTGTGGCCATCGCCCAATCCGGAACTTTCGGGATCGGGCGATCAGGTCATGCCGACAACTCCATAGCGTGATCCACCGTGTTCTGACGGCCGTCACTGCACCGGCCGGGGCGAGTGGAGACCAGTCGAGTCCTCCAGAGGGAGGGGCGACTCAAAAGAACGGATCTGCCCCGAAGGCGGGCACGCCGCGCGATGAGACCGAGAAGGCGATTCCTCGGGAGAGCGGGACAGAGGCGCAGATCCATATCGCGTACGACGGGCTGTCACCTCCCGCACAAGGTGGCCGGCGCGGCTAAGGGCCGCGCACCACGTTCTACCGCCCCGATGGTCGCAAGGCCGGGTTCGACTCCCGGCCGGGGCGCTCCACCCACGAACGGCGCGGCTCCGGTGCTCGAACACCGGAGCCGCTTCGGGCCGTTCCCACCTGATGAGGAGTTCGACCCATGAGAGTCATCGTTGCTGGTCATACGGCCGTTACGGCTGATGAGTTCGTTGAGCTTGCCCTGGGTACGCCGCTGGAGTTGTGGCTGGGTGTCGAGGGTGAGAGCGAGATGGAGCGGGCCGCCCGTGAGGATGCGGCGCGCGACATCCTCGCGGACGACCCCACGCTGGTGGACCGTGCGAGCACGGTTGCCGCGGAGACGATCGAGACGCTGGCGCCGGACCTGTTCAACGTCGTCACCCTGCCGCGCACTGCCCGCCGGGTCCGTGCGGGGAAGAGGACCGCAGCATGAACGCTCTCGCACTCACTGACCTGGATGTCCCGCTGCGGGCGCTCCGCACGCTGGCGGTCGAGTTCCCCGATCTGCCGGCGGTCGATGTGCAGGTGTCGCAGGTCTACCCGGACCGCCTGGAACTCTCGATCCACAACAACCTCACCGCGTTCGAGGCATGGCGGACCGCTCTTGGCATCAGCCCGGACGCCGTGGCCTGGCACGGGGAAGCCCGGATGTTCTGGCTTGAGGGCGTGACGACGTTCGCCGGCGCCGCTGTTCACCTGACGGGCTTCGCGAAGCTCGAACAGCGCGTACCGGCCCCGCCCGAGCTGGTGGCGGCGGGGGGTTCGGCATGAAGCCGTCTCCGACGCTGCACCGGCAGATCGCTGCCCTGCAAGGCATTCAGTCAGGGTTGACCAAGGTGTTGGTCGCGGTCGCGGTGGTGGCGTTGGCGTTCACCGCGACGAACGTGACGCTGTTCGCGATCGACCACCACATCTCGCCGTGGATCGCCTGGCTGCTCGATCCGATGGTCGCGGTCGCGCTGGGTGCGGTGCTGATCGTGGACGGGCAGTTGTCCGAGCACGGTGTCTACCCGTCCGGGTGGGCGACCGCGCTACGGTGGTTCGCCGGCCTGAGTACGTGGCTGATGAACTGCTGGGCGGCCCTGTGGCCGGCCGGAACCCCGTTCGGTGTGCCGCGCGACGTCGATCCCGCCGGGCTGCTGCTCCACTCCATCCCCCCGGTCCTTTTGATCGTTCTCGCTGAGGCGATCACGCACTACCGACGCGCGATCCTCGCCCGGATCACGGAACTGCGCGCCCTGGTGGACACGCAGGAGACACCGGTGGACACCACCCCCGTCCACCCCGCCCCCGCGCCGGTATCCACCCCGTCCACCCCCACGCCCGTCGCGGCCCCCGCACCGGTAGCTGCGGAGCGGGAAGCGCTGGTCATCTGCGGTGGCGACCGGGTGTATGCACCCCTCGTTCCCCCGGTGTCCACCCCGGACCCGGAGGACGAGCCTGCCGTCTACAAACTGCCCGCCGATGAGGCGCTGAACGTGATCCGCACGTGCTGGACCATGGGGGAGACGATCTCTCAGGCCGCGGTGAAGTCCACCCGGTCCACCTCCTACGTCCACAAGGTCTACAAGCGCCTCAACGAGTCCGCAGCGGACACCGCGGACTCCGGTGCACGGCACCTCGCGGGCGTCGGCGGTGAGCGCTGATGTCGTACGCGTTCGGCAAGTGCTACGACCCCAACGGCGCCCGCCACGGCATACCTACCTTCCCCTGGAAGTACGCCCCGGACGGATACGCCACCCGCCGGCAGTTACGGGCCCGTGGACTTCGCCCCGGCGGTCAGCCTGTCGCCGCGCAGGTGATGCGCCGCTCCCGCCGCCGCAAATCGGGTGTGTCGGTCGCCTACCTGTACCGGATCGACCGCGCCAAGCCCGTACGCCCGATGACACCGGGCCGGCACGCGGCGCTCGCCAAGGCGATGCTCGCCCGTCGCACCTGCCCCAACTGCCGCACGGATGCCGGGTACTGCATCCCGCCCACGCTCGGCATGTGCGTGCCCTGCGCGTACCCCGAGGAACAGCGCGCCGCCTGAACCCACGTACGTACCGAGGCCCGACCGGCCACCTCTCACAGCAATCGGTCGGGCCTCCAGTCTCCCCTGAAGGAGCGCTCACAGCATGACGGATACCAGTACGGAAGCGGTAGCGGCCCCCGCGGCTGCACCCCCTCCCACCAGTGAAAACACCCCCCCACCCGCACCCGCCCCGGCGCCTGCTGCTGACCAGGTGGGGCACACGGCGGGTGGTTGGCCGGTGGTGCCGCTCGCGATGACCGGCGCCAACTCCACCGCCGGGCTGATCGCCACCGCCGCACTCACCGGCGGCCCGATGGCCGCCGCGGTCGCAGCGACCGGCGCCGCAGTGCTCGGCACGGTCGCCGCGACCCGCAGTGCTCGCCAGTCCCGCACCACGCGCAAGCGCAACCCGTCGCAGAGCAGGGCGGGTTCGGCATCAGGTGCGTCGCCGCGCCGGACCGGTACCGGTGGACTCGGTGGTGTCCCGTCGCAATCCCGCCGCTCCGGACGTCCGGGCGCGGGCAGTGGCCGCGGCAGCGGGCCGAAGGGATCCGGACTCACCTCCCGTTCCGGCGGACTTGCAACCGGCTCCAAGTCCCGCACGGGCAAGGGCAAGCACGCCGCCGGGTCTGCCGGTGGTGGCCGTGGGGGACGTTCTCCGCTCGGCTCCGGCCGCACACCCTCGGGCCGGTTGGGGCAGGTCAAGGCGTTGCGGCAGGAGAGTAAGCAGCAGTCGCCGACCCGTTCCGCGGCCCGTTCGCAGGGCACTCAGGATCGTCGGAAGGTGGCGGATGCCCGCCGGGCGGCCAAGTCCGCGGCCCGCACCGCCCGTTCCGGGGGCAAGGGCGGCATCGGCCGTGCCGTGTCCAAGGGCATGGGGCAGGTCGGGCGGATGCGCGACGCCGCCGTCGGCAAGGCCCGTGCCGCGCGTGACCGGAGCGCTCAGAACAAGGTCGACGGCAAGCGGGCGTCGGTGCGGCACGCCGCCGCGAGGCGTCGGGCTCGGTCTGCGTTGTGGCGTTCCGCGCTGCGAATGCAGGGCCGCCGCCTGCTCGCCGCGGCCCTGTCCGCGCCGCTCGGTGTGCTCGGCATGCTCACCACCCCGTTGGGCCGCAAGCTCGGCTGGCGGTGGCTGATGTATCCGGGCCGCCGCTTCTATCGGCGCCTGATGGGTGCCGCGCGGCTGGACCGCGAGGCACGTGACCGCGCCATCCGCGCTGCTCAGGACTGTGAGGAAGCCGTAGCCGATGCCGCGGCTGAGAGTGACGACGACGAGATCGGGGACCGCGTTCAGCGTCCCGCACAGCTCATCCCCGGCATTCCCGCCCCGTACGTGGAGGTTGTGAACGTGTCTGGTTTCCGGTTCGAAGAGGCCGCGGCCGAGATGGAGAACGCCGCCCGTTCCTACGACCCCGACGGGAGCATGGAGATCCTGGCCATGGTCGAGGGACTCCCGGAGGCGCTGCGGTCGGTGGCCAACACCTTCCAGGTCCTCGCGGAGCGCTCCGACAGTGAGTTCCCGCTGGAGAAGGACGTCGCGCACGGCTTCGACGACGTCTTCCAGGTGCTCATGAACGCCGTGTCGGCGGCCGAGGACCTCGGCCCGCTGTTCCGGCAGGCGCACGAGGCGGACATCGCCCGCCACGAGGACCCCCGCAACGGCCCCGAGGCCGAGAAGGGCTGGAACGTCTGATGACCAACACCACCACCAGCAAGAAGACCCCGAAGAAGCAGCAGGACAGCACGGGGCCGGTGTGGGACTGGGCTGCCGGCCACGGACCGGTGACCGGCGCCCTGTCCGCCACCACGGGCGCGTTCGCCGTCGCCACCACCGGCGCCGCCACCGGCATGCCCCCCGGCTGGGCACTCACAGCCGGTGTCGCCGGGGCGCTCGGGCACACGATCGCCGGACTCCGGGTGCGCAACGCCGGGCGCACGATCGCCACCCGCGCCGCATCCTGGCTCGTCGGCGCCGGGTGGACCACGTGGGCCATGACCACCGGCCCCCTCACCTGGACCGCCCTCGGATCCCTGGCCACGATCGGGATCGGCATGGGCACCGCCGCCCGCACCGCCAGCCTCTACGAAGAGGCACGCGAGGAAGAGGCGCTCGCCGCGGCGGCCCGCCAGGTCGCTGCGGAACTGTCCGCGGATCGGCGTGCGGTCGCGGCGGAATGGGTCGACCGGATCCAGCGGGTGTGTGGGATCACCCTGCGCGTCCTCGCAGTCGAGATGTGGCCGACCGGCACCGGGTTCACGATCGACGCCGAACTCCCGCCCGGGGGAACGACGTACGACCGGATCGCGAAGGAGTCCGCCAAGCTCAGCGCGGACGCCAATCTCCCGCACGGCTGCACCGCCACCGCAGGCCCCGGCATCCACCAGGGCCGCGTCCTGATCGACGTCACCACCGCCGACGTCCTGTCCGCCGAACTCACCTACCCCACCGACTACGGGCCGCTGTCCATCTACACGGGCCTGCCGTGGGGCTACCGGACCAACGCGGAAGAGATCTGCGCCTACCTGCGCGAGCAGTGCGCACTGGTGGTCGGTCCCACGGGGTCGGGCAAGACGAACATGGTCCACGTCATCCTCGCGTCGTTCGCTCGCGCGACGGACATTCTGACGTGGGTGATCGACCTCAACGCCGGTTCCGCCGGCCTGCCCTGGGTCCGCCCCGCACTCGACTCCACCGGGCAGACCACCAGCGGAATGCGCCCCGGCGTGGACTGGCTCGCCGGAACCTACGACGAAGCCCTCCTCATGCTGGACGCCGCGGTGAAGGTGGCCAAGCACCGCAAGATGGCCTACCAGGACCTCCTCTCACAGGCCAACACCGACCTGCTGCCGGTGTCAGCGCAGATTCCGCAGGTCATGCTGGTGATTGACGAGGGTGCGGAGATCCTGGCGAGCAACGACCCGCGCATGCGCAAGCTCGCCGCGAAGATCCTCGAAGTCATCCGCATCGCCCGCGCCATGGGCCTGCGCACCGTTCTCACCGCGCTCGGTGCCACCGGGTCCGTCCTCGGGAACCTCATGATCCGGCGCGAGGCCAAGGCCCGTGTCTGCCTGACCGGCGGGGAAGTCGAGGGCATGGACCTGGGCAAGGTCTTCCCCGGATCCCGCGGACTCAGGGTGGACCAAGCCCCGTACAAGGGCTCCGGGTTCATGGGCACCCCCGAGTCACCCGCGGCGCTCTTCAAGAACTGGCGGATCCTGCCCAACCAGATCCGCGACATCGTCGCCGCCACCTCCGACCGCCACCCCGTGCTCGACACCCCCTCGGCACACGCCGCCGGACCCGCCTACGCGCGCCGCTGGGACACCACCCGCACCGCGTGGATGCGCGACCACCTCAACCCCAACCCCGTCCCCGCAGCGACCGGACCCACGTCGCCACCGGCCACGAGCGGTGCCGGTGGCGGGCTGAACCTGTCGGCCCTGCACGACACGAGCGGGAGCACCCCGGACGAAGAGGCGGCCGTGCGGGCGTTCATGGAAGAGGTCGACGCCCACCTCGGCAACACCCCCGAACCACCGATCGGGGGAGGGCCGCCGGCCGCTTCGGGGCTGAACCTGTCGGCCCTGCGCGACGAGGACAGTACGGACAGCGGTCCGGCTTGGCTCGCACAGGCCATCGAGGCGATCGAGGCCGCAGGCGCCGCGGGCATGAAGCCCAAGGCCGTCGCGGACCTCGTCGGCAGGAGCCGGCAGGCCGTGCGCGACGGGCTCAAGGCCGCCGCCGAACGCGGTGAGCTGGTCTACCGGGACAACGGACCGCACTCCGTCTACGTCCACCCCGACCACACCTGAACGGCCACACAGCGCTACCGCCTACTGGCTACCGCCAACTTGCCACTAGCCGGTAGAACGGCCCTCTACTGGCCACACAGGGGTGTTCAACAGGCCCTTTGTCACTAGCCAGTAGGCAGTAGCCACTAGCCACTACAACCACACACCGTCACCAACGGGCCCCGCCGGAAAACGATCCGGCGGGGTCCGTCCGTACCCGGAAGGAGCACGTCATGAACGACCGCGAACCGCCGGGCACCCTCGCCCCACACATCCCCGCCGACCTCTACCGCCAGGCACAGACCACCGGCCGGCCCATCGTCATCGTCCACACCACCCCGCAGACCGGACGCCCGGCACGCGCGTACCTGATCCCGATCGTCATCACGGGCGCGTGCGCGCTCGGGCTCATCGGCACGATCGCCGCCGTCCTGGCGCTGATCGAGTACGCCGCTCACACGGCTGCCGCCGTCGCGAGTGCCGCAGGGCCGATCGGTGTCGGTGGACTCACGCTCAAGCTCGCTCGCTCGAAGGGCAAGTGATCATCAGATGGGCCGCCTTGCTGAGAGGGCGACCCGCCTCGTTGTCGCGTTTGCCTCGGGCGGTATGAGTCGGGGTTAGACGGGCGCCGACGCCAGCTCCGTGCCGCCCGATTGGGTGGGGATGATCGGTTGCGCGGTGGCACGGTGTAGGTCCCAGTGCATGGTCAGCCACTTCAGGTGACTCGCGGTGAGCTGGACCGTGATCGGCTGATCATGCCACTGGGTGTACTGCGGGAACGCGGCCAGATCGCTGGACACGTCCAGTTTTCGGGTGACCGGGTTCACCGCGATCAGTCCAAGGTCGAACAACCGGTGCAGATCGCGGCGCAGGAGCAGCCCGCCGAACTTGTGGTGCTTGCTGTTGGCCGCGTAGCTGTAGAGGTGCGCGGCTTCCAGCGCTTGCGCGGGCGCGGAGCCGGAGAACGCGCACATCTCCCCGAAGATGGCCAACTGTGCTTTTCGGAAGGTGGCTTGGCCCTTACGGGCGCGAACCGTCCTCTTGCTGTGGCCGCCGGCGATCATGTCTTGGGTGTGGTCTAGGACGCGCAGGGGGAAGGGGGTGCCGGTGTGGGTGAGCGCGTGGTGGAAGGCATCCGCGCGGAGTTCGCGCAGGCTCAACTGTGAGTTGGGCTTCACGCACAGGGCCCGAAGTTCGGGCGCGGTGAGCGTGCCGCTGGCGTCGATCCAGCCCGCCTCATGCCGACTGCGGAACGTCTTGACGTTCTTGTGCCTCCATCCCGGCTGGTCGAATGTCTTCCGGCACTTCCAGCACTTGTAGACCGGCGTCATTGTCTTACGCGTCGCGACGTCCGCCTTCCCGCAGTAGGGGCAGTACGGGCTGTTCTTCTCGCCCTCCCCGACATCGATCGCCTCGATGACGGACAGCCCCAACAGCGTTTCCGAGTCCCACAGGGCGATCACGTCGCCGACCTTCAACGCGCCGAAGTTCGGGACCCCGTCGTCCCAGCTGTAGTGGGTGGACGGTTCGTCGTCATATCCCTCGCCGACACGCTTGCTCTCGGTCTTCGCGAGCACCAACCAGACCGCCACCGTTTCTCCTCACGCCGTCGATCGTCGCCACGCCCCGCCGAACTCTGCGCTGGGGTGGCGCCTGATCAACGTATCGGCGACCACTGACACTCCCCACCCTCACGTGATCACCGCCACGCGCGCCTCGTGGCATCAACGAGGGCGACCCCTCTCACGCCAATGATCCGGGGCCGCCCTCATCACCAGATCCAGAGAACTGGAGGAACCAGCATGACCCACCCCATCCTGATCCGGCGAGGGCGCCGGCCACGGGTCCTGGACCTGTACTGCCACCGCGGCGGTATGGCCATGGGCTACCACCAGGCCGGATTCGACGTGACCGGCGTCGACCTCGACCCGGAGTGCGCCGCTGAGTACCCGTTCGAGTTCCACCAGGGCGACGCGATCGAGTACCTGCTCGCCCACGGCCACGAGTTCGACATCGTCCACGGCTCCCCGCCCTGCCAGCTCTACACCCCGCTCAACGCCTACAACCACAAGACGTATCCCGACCTGATCGGCCCGACCCGCGAGGCGATGCGCAACGTCGGCCGCCCATACGTGATCGAGAACGTCGAAGCCGCTCGACCTCAGATGGTCACCCCGGTCATGCTGTGCGGCCCGATGTTCGACCTGCCCATGTACCGGCACCGGTTGTTCGAGACGTCGTTCCCGCTGGTCGAACCCGGCCACCCGGCGCACGTCGCGCTCTGTTCCCGCAACGGCTACCTCCCCACCGCCGAACGCCCGTTCATGACCATTACCGGCGGCAAGCACTCCCGCGCGTGGCAGCGCGCCGCCGCCGCGGCCATGGGCACCCCCTGGATCACCACCATCCAAGGCGTCTGCGAGGCCATCCCGCCCGCCTACGCCCACTGGATCGGAACCGCGTTCCTCGCGTCCACAACCAACACCTTGGAGGTGGCCGCATGAGCGCGTCACTCCTGACCGCCGCTCTGGACGCCTCCTCACGCGGCTGGCACGTGTTCCCGCTCCGTCCCGGCGACAAGCGGCCCGCCCTGCACGGTGAGAGTGCCTGCACCGGTTCCGGTGACTGCGCGAACGGTCATCTCAAGTGGGAGCAGCGCGCCACCACCAGCCCCGGCCGCATCCGGAACTGCTGGGAGTTCCACCCCGCGAACATCGGCATCGCCACAGGCCCGTCCGGGCTGGTCGTCATCGACCTCGACATGCCCAAGACCAACGGCAAGAGCACGAAGGGCGGTGAGGGCACGCCTTGCGGCGTGACGACCTTCACGGCGCTCTGCGAGCGCGCCGGGCAGACCGTGCCCGCCACCTACCGCACCCGGACCGCGAGCGGCGGACAGCACCTGTACTTCACCGCACCCCACGGGGTTCGGCTCACCAACACCGCCGGGAAGCTCGGGCCGTTGATCGACAGCCGCGCGTGGGGTGGCTACGTCGTCGCCCCCGGCAGCACCACCCCCGCCGGGAACTACACCGTGATCGACTCCACACCGGTCTCCCCCCTCCCGGATTGGCTGTGCACGCTTCTGACGTCCCGTCAGGTCTCGCGGGCACTAACGACCGTACCGGCGCCTCACAGGGGCTCTGCGTACGCCACAGCGGCTCTCAGGGCCGAAACGGCGAACGTCGCCAACGCCGGGGAAGGTGTGCGCAACTTCACGCTCCTGCGGGCCGCCCGTGCCCTGGGAAGGTTCGTCGCGTCCGGCGACCTGGACCGTGGCGAGGTTCAAGAGGCTCTTAAGGGAGGAGGATTGGCGGCCGGTCTGCGGGAGAGCGAGTGCACGCCGGTCATCACCAGCGCACTGAACTGGTCGATCACCCACAACCAGGGCAAGGCGTCATGACCGCCCCGCGCCGATCCCCCCTTAAGAGCCTCACCGACACGACCAACCCGCCGCCGGCCGCCGAACTGCGGTCCGTCCCCCCGGCCGTGGGCGTACCGAAGGGCGTCGCCGAAGGCGTCCCCACTGCTGTTCTCCCTGACCAGCAGAGCGGCGACGGGCGGCACGTCACGGGGTGGCTGACGATCCGGGTACCACGCCGGGGAACGCCCACCGCCACCTCGTGGTGCGCGTGCGGCCGTGACCTGTTCGCCTCCGGACACGCCAAGGTGCTGGCCCTGTCCGAAGACCACACCGCGCACCGCGACGCCTGCCCGCTCCGCGCCACCACCAGTGAAGGGAGGGCCGCCGCATGAGCGTCCCCGCACCGAAGTCCAGCGCGCCCGTCGACGGGGCCGCGCTGCTCGATCAGGTCGAGCGTTTCCACCGCCGGTTCAACGTCTTCCCCCGTGAAGCCGCCTACGTCGCGGTCGCGTTGTGGGACGCGCACGCGCACCTGATCGACGCGTTCGACGGCACCGCCCGCATCGCGTTCCTCTCCCCGGAACCGGGATCGGGGAAGTCCCGAGCGTTGGAGATCATCGAAACCCTCACCCCGCGTGCCGCGACCACCGTCAACGCGTCCGCGAACGCGCTGTTCCGGCTGGTCGAAGCACCCGAGGGCACCCCGACACTCCTCTTTGACGAGATCGACACCGTATTCGGGCCCAAAGCCGGAGGGAACGAAGAGGTCCGCGGGTTCCTCAACTCCGGATACCGCCGCGGGGGCAAGTCCCTGCGCTGCGTCGGGGACGGCTCCAACCAGAACGCCGCCTGGTTCTCCTCGTTCTGCGCGGTCGCCATGGCCGGACTCGGCAGCCTCCCGGACACGATCCTCACCCGCTCCGTCATCATCCGCATGCGCAAGCGCGCCCCCAACGAGAAGGTGGAGCCCTACCGCCGTCGCACCCACGAGAGGCAGGGCAACGCCCTGCGTGACCAGCTCGCCAAGTGGGCCGACACCGTCCGCGAACAGGTCTCCAACGCCTGGCCCGAGATGCCCGAAGGAGTCTCCGACCGGCCCGCCGACGTGTGGGAACCCTTGCTCGCCGTCGCGGACGCGGCCGGAGGTGACTGGCCCAAGCGGGCCCGCGTCGCCTGCCTCGAACTCGTTCGCGCGGCCAACGAGAACGACGAAGCGTCCCTTGGTGTCCGCCTGCTGACAGACCTGCGGGACACCGTGTTCTGCGGAGCCGACCGGATGCCCACCGCCGTCATCCTCGAATGCCTGCTGGGCATGGACGACGGACCGTGGGCCGATCTGGACGACAAGCCGCTGAACTCCCGCTCTCTGGCCAAGCTCCTCGGGCAGTACATGACCGTGGGCAACAGGCCCATCAAGCCCCGCGGCATCCGCACTCCGTCCGGCTTCCCCAAGGGCTACTACGCGGAAGACCTCACGGACGCATGGAACCGGTACTGCTCCCCTCCCTCCGCAGAAGCCGCCACGTCCGCCACGTCCGCCACACCGCAGGTCAACGCGGGTGAATCCGTGGCGGATACCGCCACGAGCACCCGCCACATGTCTGCGGAAACCGCCACACCGCTGTTCCCCGTCGCCGGCTGACAAGCCCGGCACCAGGTGCCGCCACGCCCTACCCGTGGCGGCACCTATCCGCCACAGAACGGCCATCCGCCACAAACGCAAGGCTCTGACCTGCGATGTGGCGGCGTGGCGGCCGTGGCGGATCTCCCAGAACGGGACCCGAGAACCCTAATTCTCTGCAGGGAGGCAAGCCTCGATGAGCACCGCGCCCACCGACAACGACCCGACCCTTGTCCTGCTCACTGTGGAAGAGGCCGCCCGTCGCCTCCGCATTGGCCGGACAACATGCTTCGCGCTCATCCGAACCGGAGAGCTGGAGTCCATCGACATAGGCCGTCTCCGTCGCGTCCCCGCAGACGCGCCCGCCGAATACCTCGCCCGCCGACGCGCGGCCAAACGAGCCGCTTGACCGCACCCTGGGGCGGCGAGCCCTCCCGGACGGGACAAGTTCGCCGCCCCGGCTCCATCCCGACAGCACAAACCAGGAGCCTGCCTGTGACAGAGAAGAAGAAGGGCACCCGCCGCGCCAACGGCGAGTCCGCGATCTACTTGGGGAAGGACGGCCGTTGGCACGCCCGCGTTCCCATGGGCTACAAGGACAATGGAGAGCCGTACCGCCGACACATCACGCGCAAGACGCGCGAGGAACTGGTTGACGAAGTCCGGCGGTTGGAGAGGCAGCGCGACGCCGGTTCGGCGAGTCAGCCCGGCAAGCCGTGGACGGTTGAGAAGTGGCTCTGGCACTGGGTTGAGAACATCGCTAAGCCGACCGTCAGCGAGAACACGTACGACGGCTATGAGGTCGCCGTACGCGTTCATCTCGTGCCCGGCATCGGCAAGCACCGCCTTGACCGCTTGCAGCCCGAGCACCTGGAGAGCCTGTACCGCCGTATGCAGGCGAACGGAGCGCGCAAGGCTGGCACGGCTCACCAGGCTCACCGCACCGCGCGTACGGCTCTGGGGGAGGCCCAACGGCGCGGCTACGCGGCGAAGAACGCCGCCTCGCTGGCGAAGCCGCCACGGATGGAAGAGGACGAATCCGAGGTCGAGCCCTACTCCGTGGAAGAGGTCCAGCGCCTCCTGCTCGCAGCCAACAAGCGGCGAAACAGCGCCCGGTGGATGCTCGCGTTGGCGCTCGGACTGCGGCAGGGCGAGACGCTCGGACTGCGCTGGTCCGACGTCGACTTGGGCAACGAGTACCTGAAGCTGCGGCGGAACCGTCTGCGCCCCCGGTACGAGCACGGGTGCCCGGACGCCTCACCGTGCGGCCGGAAGGCGGGGTACTGCCCGGACAAGGTGCAGGTCCGGCGCGAGACCAAGAACACCAAGTCTCGCGCCGGCCGACGCGCCGTGCCTCTGCCGGGGCCGCTGGTCGCCATGCTCCGTGCGCACGCTGAGACGCAGGAGCGCGAGCGCAAGACGGCCGGCAACCTGTGGACCGACTCGGAATACGTGTTCACCAAGCCGCTCGGGGGCCCTCTGAGCCCGAACACGGACTACCACGACTGGAAGCGGCTGGTGGAGGATGCGGGAGTTCGGGACGCTCGCCTTCACGACGCACGTCACACGGCCGCAACCGTGCTGATGCTGCTCGGTGTCCCGGACCGCGTCATCGACCAGATCATGGGGTGGGAGCCGGGCACGTCCGCAAGCATGCGGGCGCGGTACCTCCACGTGCCGGACGCCATGCTCAAGGACGTGGCCCGGAAGATCGCCGAAGCGATCTGGGGACCCTCGGAAACACCCGCTGTGGACAAAAACCAGGACAACGAGCCCTGAGATACGTCGAAGGCCCGCCCTCGCTAGCGAGGGCGGGCCTTCAACTATTGCCCGGTGAGAGCAATGGCGGAGGATACGAGATTCGAACTCGTGAGGGGTTGCCCCCAACACGCTTTCCAAGCGTGCGCCCTAGGCCACTAGGCGAATCCTCCGCGACGAACCATACAAGACGTGGAGCGGTGCTCGCGAACTCGTTCCCGGGGGCGGGCATCGGGTACTGTTGGGCGCAGCCCCTCACGTGGCGCTATCTGACTGAACTCCCCCAGGGCCGGAAGGCAGCAAGGGTAGGTTGGCTCTGGCGGGTGCGTGGGGGGCGTTCGCGTTGGCGGGGGTGGGATGTCGTAGCGGGCCGATATCGTCGTAGGTGTGTCGTCCCTAGCGCTGTACCGCCGTTACCGCCCCGAGTCCTTCGCCGAGGTCATCGGGCAGGAGCATGTCACTGACCCGCTGCAGCAGGCCCTGCGCAACAACCGGGTCAATCACGCGTACCTGTTCAGCGGGCCGCGGGGCTGTGGGAAGACGACCAGCGCACGCATCCTCGCGCGCTGTCTGAACTGCGAACAGGGACCCACACCGACCCCCTGCGGGGTCTGCCAGTCGTGCCAGGACCTGGCCAGGACCGGGCCCGGGTCGATCGATGTGATCGAGATCGACGCCGCTTCGCACGGTGGTGTGGACGACGCGCGTGATCTCCGGGAGAAGGCGTTCTTCGGGCCGGCCGGCAGTCGTTACAAGATCTACATCATCGACGAGGCGCACATGGTCACCCCGGCGGGCTTCAACGCCCTGCTGAAGGTGGTCGAGGAGCCGCCGGAGCATCTCAAGTTCATCTTCGCGACCACCGAGCCCGAGAAGGTCATCGGCACGATCCGGTCGCGTACGCATCACTATCCGTTCCGGCTCGTGCCGCCTGGGACGCTGAGGGACTATCTCGGCGAGGTGTGCGCAAAGGAGCGGATCCCGGTCGCCGAGGGCGTGCTGCCGCTCGTCGTGCGCGCCGGTGCCGGGTCCGTGCGGGACTCGATGTCGGTGATGGACCAGCTCCTCGCGGGCGCCGCCGAGGACGGTGTGACGTACGCCATGGCGACGTCCCTGCTCGGATATACGGACAGTTCGCTGCTCGACTCCGTGATCGACGCCTTCGCGGCGGGCGACGGGGCCGCCGCCTTCGAGGTCGTGGACCGGGTGATCGAGGGCGGCAACGACCCCAGGCGGTTCGTCGCCGACCTGTTGGAGCGGCTGCGGGACCTGGTCATCCTGGCCGCCGTTCCGGATGCCGGTACGAAGGGGCTCATCGACGCCCCCGACGACGTCGTCCAGCGGATGCAGGACCAGGCGTCGGTCTTCGGGGCGGCGGAGCTGAGCCGGGCCGCCGACCTGGTCAACACCGGGCTGACCGAGATGCGGGGCGCCACCTCGCCCAGGCTCCAGCTCGAACTGATCTGTGCGCGTGTACTGCTGCCCGCGGCCTTCGACGACGAGCGGTCCGTACAGACGCGGCTCGACCGGCTGGAGCGGGGGGTGTCCGCGGCGGCGTTCTCGACCGGGGGGCCCGCGCCCGCCATGGGGTACGTCCCCGGGCCCGAGGCGCACGCGGCGGGCAACGGGCCGGCCGCGGCGCGCGCCGCCGTACAAGGCGGTACGCCGGACCCGGCCCCGACCCCTGCGCCCGCGCCCGCCCCGCCGCCCCCCGCGGCCACGCCCGCCCAGCCCCCCGCGCCCGACCCCGGGCCCCCGAACGGCAACCGCCCCGGCGCCTGGCCGGGTGCGGCGGCCCCCGCTTCGGAGGCGCCCCGCAAGCCCGGCGGCTGGCCCACCGCCTCGGCCCCCGGCCGCGGCCCGGCGGCCGAGGCGGCCCCCGCCGCACCCGCGCCGGAGCCCGCCGGCCCGCCCGCCCACACCGGCGGTCCCGTCATGACCCAGGGCGCCGGCCAGGTGCGGAACATGTGGCCGGACATCCTGGAGGCCGTGAAGAACCGCCGTCGCTTCACCTGGATCCTGCTCAGTCAGAACGCGCAGGTGGCGGGCTTCGACGGGACGACCCTCCAGCTCGGCTTCCTCAACGCGGGCGCCCGTGACAACTTCGCCAGCAGCGGCAGCGAGGAAGTGCTCAAGCAGGCCCTGTCCGAGCAGTTCCACGTGCAGTGGAAGATCGAGGCGATCATCGATCCCTCGGGCGGCACCCCGCAGCCCCCCGCACCCGGCGGCGGCAACAGCCCCGGCGGAGGCGGAGGTTACGGCGGCGGAGGTGGCTACGGGAGCGGTGGCGGCGGTGGCGGTGCCCCCGGCGGCTACGGCGGCGGGGACGGGGGCGGCGGTTCCAGACCTCCCGCCCCCGCTCCCTCCCAGCGGCCCGAACCGCCCGCCCAGTCCTCCAACGGCCCCGGCCCCGGCTCAGCGATGTCCGGCGCCTACACCCCCGCCGCGCCCGCCACCGCCGCCCCCGGCCGTACGCCGCCCGAGCAGCGCCGCCCGTCGGACTCTCCCGCCGCGCCGCCTCCCCACCACGTCGCCCCCGAGGACGACACTCCTGAAGAGGACGACGCCGACCTCGTCGACTCCGCGCTCTCCGGCCACGACCTGATCGTCCGCGAGCTCGGTGCCACGGTCGTCGAGGAGTACCCGAACGACTAGGGCGGCAGGACGGTCGGCGCGCAGGCCGGGAGGGGAGCGGGACCACGGGAGTGGACCGCGACCAGGACCGCGTCCCGTCCCCGCTAGGCTGCCCCCCGTGAAGGTCCTTGTCATCGGCGGCGGTGCCCGCGAACACGCCCTGTGCCGCTCTCTGTCCCTCGATCCCGACGTCACCGCTCTGCACTGCGCACCCGGCAACGCCGGCATCGCCGAAGTCGCCGAGCTGCACGCGGTCGACGTCATGGACGGTGCGGCCGTCGCCCGCCTCGCCGGTGAGCTGGAGGCCCGGCTCGTCGTCGTCGGACCCGAGGCGCCGCTCGTGGCCGGGGTCGCCGACGCCGTACGGGACGCGGGCATCGCCTGCTTCGGCCCGTCCGCCGAGGCCGCGCAGCTGGAGGGCTCCAAGGCCTTCGCCAAGGCCGTGATGGCCGCGGCGAGCGTCCCCACCGGCCGAAGCTACGTCTGCACCACCCCCGAGGAGATCGACAAGGCCCTCGACGCCTTCGGCGCACCCTTCGTCGTCAAGGACGACGGTCTCGCCGCCGGCAAGGGTGTCGTCGTGACCGACGACCTCGCCACCGCCCGCGAGCACGCGCTCGCCTGCGGCCGCGTCGTCATCGAGGAGTTCCTCGACGGCCCCGAGGTCTCCCTCTTCGCCATCACCGACGGCCGTACGGTGCTCCCGCTGCGCCCCGCGCAGGACTTCAAGCGCGCGCTGGACGGCGACGAAGGCCCCAACACCGGTGGCATGGGCGCGTACTCACCGCTCCCGTGGGCCGACCCCAAGCTGGTCGACGAGGTCCTGGAGACCGTCCTCCAGCCGACCGTCGACGAGCTGCGCCGCCGCGGCACGCCCTTCTCCGGGCTGCTGTACGCGGGCCTGGCGATCACCGGCCGCGGTGTGCGGGTCATCGAGTTCAACGCCCGTTTCGGCGACCCCGAGACACAGGTGGTCCTGGCCCGGCTGAGGACCCCGCTCGCCGGTGTCCTGCTGGCCGCCGCCGAGGGCAGGCTCGCCGACCAGCCGACCCTGGTCTGGCGCGACGACGCGGCGGTCACGGTCGTCGTGGCCTCGCACAACTACCCCGGTACGCCGCGTACCGGCGACCCGATCGAGGGCCTCGCCGACGTCGCCGCGCAGGACGCGCCCGACGCGTACGTCCTGCACGCCGGGACCCGGCTGGCCGACGACGGCGGTACGGTCCTCAGCGCGGGCGGCCGTGTGCTGTCCGTCACAGCGACCGGCAAGGATCTCGCGCAGGCACGGAAGCGGGCGTACGCGGCCGTCGACCGGATCCGGCTGGACGGTTCACAGCACCGTACGGACATCGCCCGCAAGGCCGCCGAAGCCTGAACCGGCCTTCCAGCGAGGGCCCGAACCAAGCCCGGTCCCCGTCCGGCCTGCTCGGACGGGGACCGGGCCATGCCGCGTCCACGGCATCTCCGCCACGTCCCGGACGTCACATCAAAAAACACTGGCAACGTCAGCACCTTTGACCAAAGCCATTCCATCGAGTGACGGTTAACCCATCCGAATGACCCCCGCCGGGGCCCCAACTATGGTGCGGCG
This sequence comes from Streptomyces camponoticapitis, assembly GCF_014646115.1. GTDB lineage: Bacteria > Actinomycetota > Actinomycetes > Streptomycetales > Streptomycetaceae > Streptomyces > Streptomyces camponoticapitis. The sequence continues at coordinate 28,980 of NZ_BMMV01000029.1, forward strand.
CAAGCGTTCGGGCACTTGGCCCACCGGCATTGCGATGTCAGTGGCGGGTGCCACAGTGGGGGAGTGAGCAAATCCGCCGCAGTGCTGGCAGAGGGGGTGAGATCCGGACGTGTCCGGTTCAGGTGGTGTTGAGGAGATCGGCGCTCAGGGCGCCAGGGTCCGGGCTCTCGCTGTGCTGCGCGTGCGCGGCAGAGCGGCGGCCGTCGCCCTGCTGCCCGCCGCCGCGGCGGTCGTCCTGCTCGCGGGCGGTGCCACCGACCGCCTCACCGGCGGGAGTTGGGACGCCGCGCGCTGGATCGTGAGCGGTGTCGCCATTGTCGTGCTGCTGTGCGCGGCGGCTGTCGCGGCCGTTGTCGCCAGGGCCAGACCAGCCCTCAGCCCCACCGTGGAGATCGCCGAGCGGTCCGCCCCCGACCTCTACCGCCTGGTGCGGGAGCTGGCCGAGCGGCTCGACGTGCCCGCGCCCTCGTCCATAGCGCTGACGCCGGACTGCGACAGCTGGCTGGAAGACCGTACGCACCCCGCGCACGCCCCCGCCGACGCGGCGACCAAATCGCCCGGAAGCGGCCCCGGCTCCCCGCACGACCCCGGCACCGCAGGCACCTCAGGAGGCACCCACGGCACCCCGGCAGGCACCCACGGCACCCACGGAGCCGGCCGCCGTGCCGTACCCGCCGCGCCCGTCCTCGTGATCGGCTCACCCTTCCTCTGGTGGATGCGCGTCGCCGAGCTGCGCGCCGTGCTGGCCCCCGTCGTCGCCGGTACGGGACCGGCGTCGCAGCCGGACATAGCCGCCGCCCGCCGCTTCGTACGGGGCCTGGACGCCACCGTTGCCCTCGCGAGCCGCACGGACCTGGGCCTGATACACCGGGTCGCGTTCGCCGTCGTCGGCCGGATCGCCCGCCTCATGCTGCGCGCCTGCGCGGAGCACGCCGCCCTGATGGAGCGCGGTGTCGCGTCCGCCGCGTCCGAGCGTGCCCAGAGTGTGGATTACGGCCTGCGGATCGTCGCCCAGGAGCAGGTCGGCCTCGCCTACGCGGGCTGGGACCGGCTGCTGACCCGCGTCGCGCTGCCCGCCTGGCGGATGGGCCGCTGGCCGTCCCGGCTCGACGCCGGAGTCGTATCGGCGCTGACCGAGCTCTCGCGGCGCGACCGGCTGGCCGAGGGCTTCGCCTCCCGGCTCGGCGAGCGCCCCGCCTGCGATCTGCTCGAAGAGCCCGGCGCGGTCGACGAGGCGGCGTCCCTGCTGGCCGCGCGCCTCTTCCACGGCGGCCCGGCCGCCCCCGGCCCGGACTGGTCCCCGGTCGACTGGCAGCAGTATCCGGAGGAGGTCGTCGACCGTAAGTGGCGTACGGAAGCGGCCAGGCTGCACAGGGTCCTGGACGGTATGGGTGTACGGCGCCCCGCGCGGCCCGGCGATCCCACCGCCGACGCCGCCGTGCCCGGACCCACGCTGGACCGGGTCATGGACCATCTCGCCGGACAGGGCGAGGAGGCGGGGGACACCCTCGCCGCCGCGATCAGCGCCGAGGTGGCCCGTGAGGAGGCCGAGGCCGTGCCGCCCGCCCCGAGCCCGCTCCCGGCAGCCGAAGCGGGCGACGCCCTGGCGCTCCGTGGATCGGACCCGCTGCCGCTGTTCCCGCTCATGCCGCCGCGTACGGGCCGTGAGCTGCTCGCCGACCATGTCACCGCGATGGTCTGCTGCTCCGCCGTCGACACCGCGGGCGCGGCCCCGGGGCTCGACTGGCTCGACGGCCCGGCTCTCCTGATGGACGGCGAGCGCCGCACGGACCTGGCGGGCGGAGTGCTGAGCCTGGTGGAGGACGGCGACGGGGATCCGCTGCGGCAGTGGCTGGCCGCGACGGGCGTACGGCCGGAGAAGCCGGTCCGTCTGGTGTGAAGCCGGTCACCACCGACCGGCGTAACAATCCTGGAGCCGAAGGTTCCGGGTGCTTCCCACCGCTTCCGCCCACTTCGGTCAGTTGAATTCACGACGAACGGTGACGGAGCGCGTGCGTTATGTGATGTGCTGGAGGCCGACTCCGACTCGGCCCACCCAACAGCGGTCCGCACAGCGGCAGTCGATCAACCATCAACACCTGCACGGGGCATCCAGGGAGGGGCGCGCCAATGTGCGCCGATCACATCCGACGGTGGGAGTCCGGCGCGCTCGCCCACGCCGTCTCCGACCCCTTCGGTCAGGGACCGGTGCCCTGGCTGCGCGGCAGCGAGACCTACTTCGACGACACCGGCCAGGTCGTCCCCTGGTACGCGGACCCGGCGCTCGGGCGCGACCTGGGCGGCCCCCACACCGCCGACGACGTCCACCGCCAGATCAAGGGGTTCTCCTCCACCGGCGCCGCCGCGCCCGGCGAGTCGATCGACTTCCACATCACCGTCGATCCGCCCCAGCCGTTCTCCGTGGACGTCTACCGGATCGGGCACTACGGCGGCGAGGGCGCCCGCAAGATCACCACGAGCCCCCGTCTCTCCGGCATCGTCCAGCCGGCCCCGCTCGCCGCCGAGCGCACGGTCTCGTGCCACCACTGGTGGCTCTCCTGGCGCCTCCAGATCCCGTCGTACTGGTCGCTCGGGGCGTACGTCGCCGTCCTCACCACGACCGACGGCCACCGCTCCCACGTCCCGTTCACGGTCCGCGACAGCCACCCCGCCGACCTGCTCCTCCTGCTCCCCGACATCACCTGGCAGGCGTACAACCTCTACCCGGAGGACGGCCGCCTCGGCGCCAGCCTCTACCACGCCTGGGACGAGCAGGGCAGGCTCCTCGGCGAGGAGGACGCGGCGATCACCGTCTCCTTCGACCGCCCGTACGCGGGCGCCGGCCTGCCCATCCATGTCGGCCACGCCTACGACTTCATCCGCTGGGCCGAGCGGTACGGCTACGACATCGCCTACGCGGACGCCCGCGATCTGCACGCCGGTCTGATCGATCCGACGCGCTACCGGGGGCTGGTCTTCCCCGGCCACGACGAGTACTGGTCGCTCCCCATGCGCCGCACCGTCGAGCGGGCGCGCGAGCACGGCACGTCCCTGGTCTTCCTCTCCGCCAACACCATGTACTGGCAGATCGAGCTGGGCCCGTCCCCCTCCGGCGTCCCCGGCCGCCTCCTCACCTGCCGCAAGCGCCACGGCCCGGGCCGCCCCGCCCTCTGGCGCGAGGTGGACAGACCGGAGCAGCAGCTGCTCGGAATCCAGTACGTGGGCCGGGTCCCCGAGCCGCACCCGATGGTCGTACGGAACGCGGAGCACTGGTTCTGGGACGCCACCGGCGCCTCCGAGGGCGACGAGATCCCCGGTCTGGTCGCGGGCGAGGCCGACCGCTACTTCCCGCGTACGGCGCTGCCCGAGCACGACGAGCGGATGCTGCTGGCCCACTCGCCGTACCGGGACAGTGAGAACTCCCTTCGCCACCAGGAGACTTCGCTCTACCGGGCCCCCTCCGGCGCCCTCGTCTTCGCCTCGGGCACCTTCGCGTGGTCGCCCGCGCTGGACCGCCCCGGCCATGTCGACGCGCGCGTCCAGCGGGCGACGGCGAATCTCCTCGACCGCATCTGCAAGCGCGACTGAGTACGAACCGCGGCCGGCGGCCCGAGCCCCCCTCGCCCCCGCGCACGTCCGACTCCGCACATACGGGAGAATCGGAATCGGAAACTCCCACGGCGAGGAACGAGGAACCGTGTCCGGATTCGTAGAGAAGCCCGAGCCGCTTCAGGTCCCGGGTCTGGTGCATCTGCACACCGGCAAGGTGCGCGACCTGTACCGGAACGAGGCGGGCGACCTCGTGATGGTCGCCAGCGACCGCATTTCCGCGTACGACTGGGTCCTGCCCACCGAAATCCCCGACAAGGGCCGGGTGTTGACCCAGCTCTCGCTCTGGTGGTTCGACCGGCTCACCGATCTCGCGCCCAACCACGTCATCTCCACCGACCTCCCGGACGGCGCCCCCGCCGAATGGGCCGGCCGCACACTCATCTGCCGGTCACTGCGGATGACGCCGGTCGAGTGCGTCGCGCGCGGCTATCTCACCGGCTCCGGCCTCGCCGAGTACGAGCAGACCCGCACCGTCTGCGGACTCGCCCTCCCCGAGGGCCTGGTCGACGGCTCCGAACTGCCGGCGCCGATCTTCACGCCCGCCACGAAGGCCGCGGTCGGCGACCACGACGAGAACGTGTCGTACGAGGAGGTCGCCCGCCAGGTCGGCGCCGAGACCGCCGCGCTGCTGCGCCGTACGACGCTCGACGTCTACGGCCGCGCCCGGGACATCGCCCGTGACCGGGGCATCATCCTCGCCGACACGAAGTTCGAGTTCGGCTTCGACGCCGAGGACCGGCTGGTGCTCGCCGACGAGGTGCTGACCCCGGACTCCTCGCGCTTCTGGCCGGCGGCGAGCTGGGAGCCGGGGCACGCGCAGCCGTCGTACGACAAGCAGTACGTACGCGACTGGCTGACCTCGTCCGCGTCCGGCTGGGACCGCGCGAGCGAGCAGCCGCCGCCGGAGCTGCCGGGCGAGGTCGTGGACGCGACGCGCGCCAAGTACCTGGACGCGTACGAACTCCTCACCGGCACGCGCTGGTAACCGGCGCCGGACAGCGGGACGACGAAGAACCCCCGGCCGATGATCCGGCCGGGGGTTCTTGTGCTGAGCGGACGACCAGGTTCGAACTGGCGACCTCAACCTTGGCAAGGTTGCGCTCTACCAACTGAGCTACGTCCGCATGCGCCGTGGCGCGCCACCTACTATACCCAACCTCGCTCGCGGGCGAGACGCACCGCCGTATGCCGGCTCGAAGCCCCCAGTTTGGACGCGGCCGACGACAGGTAGTTGCGTACGGTGCCCTGCGACAGCGAGGCCCACGCCGCGATGTCGGCGATCGGCGCCCCGTCGGCGGCCAACTCCAGCACCTCCGCCTCGCGCGCGGTCAGCGGCGAGTCCCCGGCGGAGATCGCGTCGGCGGCCAACTCCGGGTCCACGTGGCGGTTTCCGGCGTGCACGGTGCGGATGATCTCGGCGAGCTGGAGGGCGCTGACGGTCTTCGGTACGAAGCCGCGCACCCCCGCGGCCAGGGCCCGCTTGAGATGACCGGGCCGGCCGTGGCTGGTGACGATCATCGTGCGGCAGCTGGGCAGTTCGGTACGGAGCGATGTGGCGACCTTCACACCGTCGGCGCCCGGCATCTGGAGATCCAGTACGGCGACGTCCGGGCGGTGCGCCAGCGCCATCGCCAGCGCCTCGGGCCCGGAGGCGGCCTCGGCGACGACGGTCAGATCGTCCTCCAGGCCGAGGAGCGCGGCGAACGCGCCGCGGATCAGATGCTCGTCGTCGGCGAGCAGGACACGTACGGGAGGGCCCGACGCCGCGTCCGGTTCCTGTCCGGTGCTCACGCGGTCACCTCGTCGGAGAGGGGCTCGGAAGACACCGGCCGGGCCGTGGCCGTGTGTACGGAAGGAGTGGACCCGGCAGACCCGGCGGCGGCCTCAGCGGCCTCAGCGGCCTCAGCGGACTCGGCGGACTCCGCGGCCTCCGGCGCCGGCAGCGGCACGCGCGCGGTGAGCCGGAAGCGGCCGCCGGCGACCGGACCCGCGTCGAGCGTGCCGCCCAGCGTGGCCAGCCGCTCGCGCAGCCCGGCGAGCCCGGCCCCCGCCGTCGTCGGGGTGCCTCCCGAGCCCACCCGGGCCAGGACCCCCTGTTCGGGCAGCCCGTCGTTCTCCACGACCAGCACCGCGTCACGCCCTTCCCGTACCGCCAGCCGTACCGTGCAGTCCCGGGCGTCCCCGTGCCGCAGCACGTTCGTCGCGGCCTCCCGCACCACCCACCCGAGGGCCGACCGCGCCTCGGGCGTCAGCCCGGGCAGCCCACCGGCTCCCTCGACGGTCGCCCCGGCAGGGGCCCCCGCCCCCTCCAGGTCCAGCTGGAAACCGATACCCGCGGCCTCCAACACCCCCCGCGCGCCTTCCAGTTCGGTGTGCAGATCCACTTCCCGGTACCCCCGTACGACATCCCGCACCTCGCGCTGCGACTCCCGCGCGATCCGCTGCACCTCGGCCATCTGCTCGGCGGCCTGCTCCGTGCCACCGCGCCGCACCAGTTGTACGGCGAGTTCGCTCTTGAGCGCGATCACCGCCAGATTGCGGCCCATGACGTCGTGCATGTCACGGCCGAAGCGCAGCCGCTCCTCGGCGACGGCGAGCCGGGTCTGGAGTTCCCGGGCGCTGTCCAGGTCCCACACGGACTTGACCAGCCAGACCGAGAAGCCGCAGGTGAAGGTGAGGGCCAGTCCCGCCGTCAGCACTCCGAGCCAACCGCCGAGGAGAGCGCCGATCGGCAGTCGGTAACCCAGGCCCGCCAGCCCCACCACCACCATGGCGGCCAGCACGGTCAGCAGCATGCTCCGCACCCGGCGGAGGCCGATGACCAGCGCTCCGATGCCGAAGCCTGCGAAGGTGACCAGCAGATAGGCGGCGGACTCTGCCTCACCGACGTTCGGGTCCCTGGGGAACTGGCTCATCGCGGCCACCGAGCCGGCAGCGGTGAGCACCGCGGTCGCGGCCATGAGCCGGATCGGCCGCGCCCGCCTGCCGAGCGCCCAGGACAGGGCGTACGAACTGGTGGCGGCGGCCACGATCGCGTGGGCCGACACCAGCAGGAGGAACCAGCCCCCCGCCGGGGATCCGGTACGCGAGAGCGCCGGCAGTCCGACGAGCCCGACCTCGATCGCCGCGAAGGAGTGGAAGGACCAGCGGGTGTAGATCTCGACCTTGGCGGGCTTGCTCTTCCCGGTCCACGAGCCCGTCGTCGTCCTCACCCTCGCCATGTCCCCACCCTCTCCAGGTCGCTTCTCCCGGGCTCCCGCCCGTGTCCGTGTCCGTACCCCGGCCGCCGCGTACCCCGGCCTCGTGGTGCTCAGCGCCGCGGCTCCCAGCGGAACCACTGCTTGACGGCGAACACCGCCAGCACCGTCCAGGCCAGGGTATTCAGTCCCGCCGTGAGCAGGTCGCCGCCAGAGGCACCGCCCAGCCAGCCGGACCGCACCAGGGTCACGATCCCGGTCATCGGCAGCAGCTCGCAGACCGAGGCGACCTTGTCGGGCAACGCCTCCAGCGGCACGAACAGTCCCGAGCCCATCGCCGAGATCAGCAGCATCGGCAGCGTGGTGATCTGCGCGCTCTCCACGGTACGGGTGAACGACGCCGAGGCGGCGGCCAGCGCCGCCATCAGCCCGAGACCGGCCAGCGCGCCCAGGGCCAGCAGCTCGGGCCGCTGCGGAGTGCTCACGTCCAGGACCGCGACCCCGACGACGACCAGCAGGACACACTGCACGAGCGCCAGCAGGGCGGCGGGCAGCGCGGTCCCGGCCAGGATCTCCGGGTCGGACACCTCGCCCGTACGGAGCCGCTTGAGCACCAGTTCCTCGCGCCGGGCGGTGTAGGAGGAGGTGAGGTTCATGTAGACGACCATGAGCAGCACCATGCCGATGCCGCCGGTCAGCGCGACCTCCGTGATGCTCAGCCCGGTTCCGCCCAGATCGACGTTCTTCAGCGAGGCCTTGGTCGAGAGGATCAGGAAGACCGGCATGAACAGGGCCATGAAGAGCATCGTCCTGTTGCGTACGAGCATGGTCACCTCGGCCCGCGCGAGTGCTCCCAGCCGACCCGCCCTGGTCGTCGTCCCGCCCTCGGCGGCCGTCTCCCGGTTCTGTGCGACTGCCGTGCTCATGCTGCTACCGCCTTTCCCGTCTTGCCCGTGCCCGCACCGGCGGCCGCTGCCCCCGTGCGCTGTGCCGCGATGTCCAGGAACGCCTCTTCGAGCGAGGCCGAGCGGGCGTCGAGCGCCTCCAGCTGTACGCCGAACTCGTCGGCCCAGCTGAGCAGTTCACGCAGGTCCCGCTGGAGTTCCTGGGTACGGATGCTGATCTGCCGGCCCTCCGCGGCTGCCTTCAACGTGAGCGGCAGATGCCCCGGCTCCACCCCGACGGGCAGCCTGAACCGGATCCGGGCCGGCCTGGTCGCCGTCACCTCCGCCGGTGTGCCCGAGACCACGATCCGGCCCCCGTGCATGATCGCCAGCCGGTCCGCGAGGCCCTCGGCCTCCTCCAGGTAGTGCGTGGTCAGCAGGACGGTGGTGCCGCCGTCACGCAGCTCCCGCACCAGCTCCCAGGTGTCCCGCCGCCCCTCGGCGTCCAGACCGGTCGTGGGCTCGTCGAGGAACAGCACCTCGGGCCGCCCGAGCAGCGCGAGCGCCAGGTCCAGGCGCCGCTTCTCGCCGCCGGAGAGCTGCTTGACCCGCACGTCGGCGCGCCTGCTCATCCCCACGAGCTCCAGCGCCTCGCCGGCGGGCCGTGCGCCGCTCGTGCAGCCGCCCCACATCCGTACGGTCTCCTTGACCGTCAGATCGCTCGGGAAGCCGCCCTCCTGGAGCATCACCCCGGTCCGTGGCCGTACCTGCGCCCTGTCCGTGTACGGGTCCCGTCCGAAGACGCGTACCGTGCCGCCGCTGGGGCGGGTGAGGCCCTCCAGCATCTCCACGGTGGAGGTCTTGCCCGCGCCGTTCGTGCCGAGGAGCGCGAACAGCTCGCCCTCCCCGACGGAGAAGGAGATCCCGTCCACGGCCAGGAATCCTCCGGCATACGTGCGCCGGAGCTCCTCCACCTCGATGACGTTCCCGTCCCAATTCGCTGGGCTCGCGCTGTGGTTTCCCCGAGTTCGTGTCATGCCCTCAAGGTTTCCGGCGGATCGGGTCCGGGAGCAGTGCGCGCTGTCATCAGTGCTCATGACAAATGTCATCGAGGGGAGCTCGGGGACGACGAAGGCCCCGGTCACAGGTGACCGGGGCCTTCGATTCGGAGCGGACGACCAGGTTCGAACTGGCGACCTCAACCTTGGCAAGGTTGCGCTCTACCAACTGAGCTACGTCCGCAGTGCATCGTCCACCGACCGACAAGCTTCGATGTGATGCAGAGCGGGTGACAGGAATCGCACACTGCGCCTCCCCCTTGGAAAGGGGGCGTTCTACTACTGAACTACACCCGCACGCTGCGTCGGGTTCGGCTTTTCGGCCTTGCCCTTCGGCGTGCTCCAGACTCTAGCCGATCGCTGGGGGTGCAGTGCAACTCCGTTCCCCGGCGTGCCCGTCCGGCCGCGTCCGCGGCCGGTGTCTCAACTCGCCTCGCGGAACGCCTCGTAGACCCGCTTGGGGATACGGCCGCGGGCCGGCACCTCCATCCGGTGCGAGAGCGCCCACGCGCGTACGGCCGCCGGGTCGGGCGCCAGGGCCGTGTGCCGGTACGACTTACGGTTCTTGCCGGCATGGGTCTGCCGGCGGGCCGCCTCAAGGTAGGGAGCCAGGGCCTTGCGCAGTTTCTTTGCATTGGCGGGATTGAGGTCGATCTCGTACGACTTCCCGTCGAGGCCGAACGAGACCGTTTCCGCCGCTTCTCCGCCGTCGATGTCGTCGGAGAGCGTGACCACTACGCGCTGCGCCACGGATATCGGTCCTTTCGTGCGGCACCCGCTCCGTCGGCCCATGCTTCTGAAAGCTGGCTGACGTGCGGTGATACCGGCCTTCCGGCTGTTTAGGGGCAATGCGACCTGTCGCTATATTCCTTTGTACAGCGAACCGGCTCGCATTGTGAAGCCCAGCCAATTGCATCAGCGTGTCCGACGGCAATGGCGAGGGCGAGTTTTTTCCTGGATTTTTCCCTGTGGTCTCTCGGTGCGATATCGACGGAGATCGGTGGAGAGTCCGGCACTGTGTAGATATCTACCCGCGTAGATTTTGTGTACGGGTAGGCTGATGGGACTCGGGGGGTCGGGGGATTCCCCGGACAGAACCACAGCCGCACACAGCCGCACCACACCACCGGGAGTGCCAGTGGCACGCGTCGTAGTCGACGTCATGCTCAAGCCGGAGATCCTCGACCCGCAAGGACAAGCAGTGCAGCGCGCACTGCCCCGGCTGGGTTTCGACGGGATCGCGGACGTCCGCCAGGGAAAGCGTTTCGAGCTGGAGGTGGAGGGCCCGGTCGACGAGGCCGCCCTCGCCCGCATCCATGAGATGGCCGAGACGTTCCTCGCCAACACCGTCATCGAGGACTTCGTCGTAAAGGTGGAGTCGTGACCACTCGTATCGGAGTCGTCACTTTCCCCGGCACACTCGACGACCGCGACAGTCTTCGCGCCGTCAGGATCGCCGGAGCGGAGCCCGTCTCACTCTGGCACCGCGACAAGGACATCAAGCAGGTCGACGCGGTTGTCCTGGCCGGTGGATTCAGCTACGGCGACTATCTGCGGGCCGGCGCCATTTCCCGTTTCTCGCCGGTGATGGAGACGATCATCGAGCAGGCCAAGGGCGGCATGCCGGTCCTGGGGATCTGCAACGGCTTCCAGATCCTGACCGAAACGCATCTGCTGCCGGGCGCGATGCTGCGCAACAACCATCTGCACTTCATCTGCCGCGACCAGAAGCTGCGGGTGGAGAACGCGGAGAGCGCCTGGACCGCCGACTACACGGCGGGCGAGGAGATCTCCGTACCGCTGAAGAACATCGACGGCCGGTACGTCGCCGCCGAGCCGGTCCTGGACGAGCTGGAGGCCGAGGGCCGGGTCGCCTTCCGTTATCTGGACGGCAATCCGAACGGCTCGCTCCGCGACATCGCGGGCATCACGAACGCGGCGGGCAACGTCGTCGGGCTGATGCCGCACCCCGAGCACGCCGTGGAACCGCTGATCGGTACGGGCCGTACCGACGGGCTCGGGTTCTTCACCTCGATCCTGAAGAAGCTGGTAAGCGCCTGATGACGATCAAGAACCTGGACACCGTCAAGAACGCGACGGGGACGCCCGACGTCGACCAGCCCTGGAAGGAACTCGGCCTCAAGGAGGACGAGTACAGCCGGATCCGCGAGATCCTCCAGCGCCGGCCGACCGGCGCCGAGCTGGCCATGTACTCGGTGATGTGGTCCGAGCACTGCTCGTACAAGAGCAGCAAGGTCCACCTCAAGCAGTTCGGCGACAAGGCCCCGGCCAGCGACGCGATGCTGGTGGGCATCGGCGAGAACGCGGGCGTCGTGGACGTCGGCCAGGGGTACGCGGTCACCTTCAAGGTCGAGTCGCACAACCACCCCTCGTACATCGAGCCCTACCAGGGCGCGGCCACCGGCGTGGGCGGCATCGTCCGCGACATCCTGGCCATGGGCGCCCGCCCGGTCGCCGTCGTGGACCCGCTGCGCTTCGGTGCGGCCGACCACCCCGACACCCGGCGGGTGCTGCCCGGAGTCGTCGCCGGCATCGGCGGCTACGGCAACTGCCTGGGGCTGCCGAACATCGGCGGCGAGGTCGTCTTCGACCCCTGCTACCAGGGAAATCCGCTGGTCAACGCGGGCTGCATCGGCGTCATGAGGCACGAGGACATCCACCTCGCGCAGGCGTCGGGCACCGGCAACAAGGTGATCCTGTACGGCGCCCGTACCGGCGGCGACGGCATCGGCGGCGTCTCGGTGCTGGCCTCCGAGACGTTCGAGTCGACCGGACCGGCCAAGCGCCCGGCGGTCCAGGTGGGCGACCCCTTCCAGGAGAAACTCCTCATCGAGTGCACCCTGGAGATCTTCGCGGAGAAGCTGGTCGCCGGTATCCAGGACCTCGGCGGCGCGGGGCTCTCCTGCGCGACGAGCGAGCTGGCGTCGGCCGGATCCGGCGGTATGCGGGTCGAGCTGGACACCGTTCCGCTGCGTGACTCGTCCCTCTCGCCCGAGGAGATCCTCATGAGCGAGTCGCAGGAGCGCATGTGCGCGGTCGTCGAGCCCGACAAGGTCGACCGCTTCATGGAGATCTGCGAGAAGTGGGACGTCATCGCCACCGTCATCGGTGAGGTCACCGAGGGCACCCGGCTGGAGATCTTCTGGCACGGCGAGCAGATCGTGGACGTGCCGCCTCGCTCGGTGGCGCACGACGGCCCGGTCTACCACCGGCCGTACGCCCGTCCCGACTGGCAGGACGCCCTCCAGGCCGACGACGCCAACAAGCTCGCCCGGCCCGCGAATTCGGCCGAGCTGCGTGAGCAGGTGCTGCGGCTCGTCTCGTCGCCGAACCAGGCGTCGAAGGCGTGGATCACCGACCAGTACGACCGTTTCGTACAGGGCAACACCGTCCTCGCGCAGCCCGAGGACGCGGGCATGGTCCGGATCGACGAGGAGTCGAATCTGGGTGTGGCCATGGCGACGGACGGCAACGGCCGGTTCGCCAAGCTCGACCCGTACGCGGGCGCGCAGCTGGCGCTGGCGGAGGCGTACCGCAACGTCGCCGCGTCCGGCGCCAAGCCGCTCGCCATCTCGGACTGCCTCAACTTCGGTTCGCCCGAGGATCCGGCGGTCATGTGGCAGTTCGCCGAGGCCACCCGCGGACTCGCCGACGGCTGCCTCCAGTTGGGCACCCCGGTCACCGGCGGCAACGTCTCGCTCTACAACCAGACCGGCGAGACGGCGATCCACCCGACCCCGGTCGTGGCCGTGCTCGGTGTGATCGACGACGTCACGCGCCGTACGCCGATCGCCTTCAAGGAAGAGGGCCAGCTCCTCTATCTGCTGGGCGAGACCCGCGAGGAGTTCGGCGGGTCGGCGTGGTCGCAGGTGATCCACGACCATCTGGGCGGACTGCCTCCGAAGGTGGACCTGGACCGGGAGAAGCTGCTCGGCGAGATCCTGATCTCGGCGTCACGCGACGGCATGATCGACGCGGCGCACGACCTGAGCGACGGCGGTCTGATCCAGGCCGTGACCGAGTCGTGCCTGCGGGGCGGCAAGGGCGCACGGCTGGTCGTGCCGGACGGACTTGACGCCTTCACGGTCCTGTTCAGCGAGTCGGCCGGGCGCGCCGTCGTCGCCGTGCCGCGCAGCGAGGAGACGCGCTTCACCGACATGTGCGGCGCGCGTGGGCTTCCCGCGACGCGGATCGGTGTCGTGGACGGCGAAGAGGTCGAGGTCCAGGGCGAGTTCAGCATTCCGCTGGGCGAGCTGCGGACCGCGCACGAGGGGACGATCGAGGCCCTGCTGGCCTGACTCGCGACCCTGACTCGGGCCTGGCTCACGCGCTGACCCAGGCCCTGGATCACACCCGGCCCCCGCCCGGTTCGCACCGAACCGGGCGGGGGCTTCGTCGTGCCGGTGCGCCGAAGGGCTTGCGCTCGGTTACGTAATTACGTAACTTCTCTCCATGGAGCTGGAGGAACGCGTCGCCGAGCTGGAACGCCGGCTCGCGGCGCTGGAGCGTACGGAGCCGGAGGCGCCGTCCCGGCCGCCGAGAGGGGAGCGGCCGGGGCCGCCGACGGTGGACGACACCTTCCGGCCGCTCCAGCAGCTGGAGGAGCAGCTCACGGAGCTGGGCGCGCCCGGCGGCGGTGTGACGTACACCGGCTCGGTACGGCTGCCGACCGAGGAGCACTACCGGTGGCAGTTCACCGAGCTGACCGACGGACTGCTCGACGCGGACTGGCCGGTGACCGCCGACTGCTTCGCCGCGCTCGGGCACGCCGTACGGCTGCGGCTGCTGCGCGAGATCCTCGGCGGCCTGCGCACGGCGGCCGAACTGGCCGCGCTCGACGACATAGGCACCACCGGGCAGATCTACCACCACCTGCGCCAGCTGACCGGTGCGGGCTGGCTCCAGACGACGGGGCGCGGCCGTTACGAGGTGCCGGGCGCCCGCGTCGTACCGCTGCTCGTGATGCTGTCCGCCGCCAGGAACTGAGATCCACCGGAGAACCGAGGTGACCCGCACCATGTCCGTCCGGAAACTGGCCATGGCCGTGGCCCGCTGCTGCGTCCTGGCCGTCGTCGTACTCGTCCTGTGCATGATCTTCGCCGACCTCCGTCCGCCGGTCTGGGTGAGCCTCGGTCTGCCCCTGCTCCCGATCGTGACGTTCGTGGTCCTGGGGCGGCTGACCTCCAGCGCGCTCAAGCGGACGGCCCGCGCGCCCGTCGAGACGGAGCCGCCGGTTACCGGCCGCTGGACCGCGCACAACAGTCCGGCGGACAAGGTGCCCAGCCACGGTCTTCACGGCTACGGCCAGACGTACGCCGTCGACATCCTCGTCGCGCCGGAGCCCGACACGCGCCCGCCATTCGCGAAGCTGTGGCCGCTCGCGCGCGGGAACGGCCACTACCCGGCCTTCGGCGCCCCCGTGCTGGCCGTGGCCGACGCGACGGTCGTACGGGTGCTGGACCGGCGCCGCGACCATCTGACCCGCACCTCGTTCCCGGCGCTCGCCTGGATGATGCTGGTCGAAGGCTCGGTGCGTGAGGCCACGGGACCTTCGTGGATCTTCGGCAACCATGTGATCCTGGATCTGGGCGAGGGCACGTACGCCGCGTACGGGCACCTCAAACAGGGCTCGGTGACCGTCGCCGTGGGGGACACGGTGCGCGCGGGCCGGCGGATCGCCGACTGCGGCAACACCGGCAACTCCACCGAGCCGCACCTCCACTTTCAGCTGATGGACGGCCCCGACCTGGACACGGCCCGCGGCATCCCCTTCACCTGGCGCGGCATCGGGGTCCCGGCCAACGGCGCGTCGTTCACGGCGCCGGCCGAATCGATCACCCCGCGAAAAGAAGCGGCCCCCGCCGACCGGCTCGATTAGCCTCCCGGCTATGCCCCCGGCCAAGAAGCGCAAGCAGCGCGGTTACGACTCCGAGAAGACCCGTACCGCGGTCCTCACCCAGTTCGCGCACGTGCGCGAGGCGGTCGCCGCCCTCACCCCCGACCAGCTCGCCCTCCCCGCCGGCCTCGGCGACTGGACCGTACGCGAGCTGACCGCACATCTGTGCATGGGCGTCGAGAGCGTCAGCCGCGCGCTGGAACAGCCCGCGCCGCCCGCCGTGGAGCTGGGGCTGCCCGAGTGGGCGTTCGCGACGGCCGCGGTGGCCGTCCCGATCTCGGACGACGTCAAGGCGTACGCGGCCTCCGCCGAGCCCGCCGAGCTGTTCGAACGCACGGCCGCCCGGATCACCGACCTCCTGAAGGACGCTCCGCCCGAGAGGCTCATCGCCATCCGGGTCGGCGCCATGAGGCTGGGCGACTTCCTGGTCACCCGCACCGTCGAGCTCGTCGTCCACTCCGACGACCTGAACCGTGCCGTCGGGCTCGGCATCCCCCTCGACCGGCAGGCGCTCGCCGCCTGCACACGGCTGCTCGCCGACGCGCTCGCGGCGAAGGCGCCGGGGGCGTCGACGGAGGTGCGGATCCCGCCGTACGCCGTCGTGCAGTGCGTGGAGGGCCCCCGGCACACCCGCGGGACCCCGCCGAACGTCGTCGAGACGGACCCCGTGACCTGGCTGCGGCTCGCGACGGGGCGTGCGGCATGGGCCGAGGCGCTGGCAGCGGCGCAGGTCAGCGCCAGCGGGGAACGGGCGGATCTCGGCGGTCTGCTGCCGGTCATGAGCTGACCGGACCCGGCCGGGCCGGGTCCACGGGGCAATCGCACGGAACCGGACCCGGGCCTGTCCCGTCCCATCGGTATGCAGACACAGTCAGTGACCACCGTCACAGCCCTCACGACCCTGGCCCTTCTCGCCCTCGCCGGCTGCGGCGCCGAGTCCGCCAGAGAGTCCGACGGGGCTGCCAAGGCCGGCAGCGCGGTGCGGACCGATCTGCCCCTGACCGATGTGCGCTGGAACGTCGAGAGCCTCAGCGTCGACGGCAAGAAGATCGCGGTGCCCGCCGGGGCCAGCCTGAAGATCGACTCCAAGGGCGAGGCCAGCGCGGAGACCGGCTGCAACGGCGTCGGAGCCATGGTCACCGTCGACGGTGACACGATCACTGTCGGTGAGAGGCTGCCGAGGACGCTGAAGGGCTGCACGGGGGTGCTCGGGGACTTCGAGAACGCCCTCAGCGACGCCTTCGACGGCAAGATCAAGGCCAAGGTCGAGGACAGGAAACTGACCCTCACCACCGCCGGGGGCGACTCCATCGCCCTGTCCGCCGAGAAGCCGGCCCCGCTGGTCGGCACCGGCTGGGCCGTCGACGGCCTCGTCTCCGACGGGACGGCCCGCTCGCTGCCCAAGGACAAGAAGGGCGAGACGCCGAAGGCGACGCTCACCTTCACCAAGGACGGGACCGTGAGCGGCAACCTCGGCTGCAACGGGTTCTCGGCCTCCGCCAAGATCACGGAATCCACGATCACCTTCGGGCCCCTCAAGGCCACCAGGAAGATGTGCCCGGAGCCGGGAATGTCCGTCGAGCGGGAGCTGATGAAGGTGCTCGACGGAAAGGTGACGTATGAGGTGCACCACCGTGAGCTGACCCTCAAGACGGCCGACGGCGAAGGATTCAGCGCCGCCGCCGGCACCCCCGTGAAGTAGTACCGGCACGGTTCTCGCTGGTGAACGGGGACCTCTCCGGCCGGGCCGGCGGCGACACGCCGCCGGCCCGCCGCGGGGTCCGTCTCCCGGCCCACTTCCGTACCGCATTCGGACCAGCGGTCGATCTCGCCTACACTCGGTGGCGTGCCTCGTGGTGATGGACGACTCAGCCACGACCTGCTCCCCGGCGAGAAGGGCCCTCAGGACGCTTGCGGCGTCTTCGGAGTCTGGGCCCCCGGGGAAGAGGTCGCCAAGCTCACCTACTTCGGACTGTATGCACTGCAACACCGCGGACAGGAATCCGCGGGCATCGCAGTGAGCAACGGCTCCCAGATCCTTGTCTTCAAGGACATGGGCCTTGTCTCACAGGTCTTCGACGAAACTTCCCTCGGCTCCCTTCTGGGACATATCGCCGTGGGTCACGCCCGCTACTCCACCACCGGAGCCTCGGTGTGGGAGAACGCGCAGCCGACGTTCCGGGCCACCGCGCACGGTTCGATCGCTCTCGGGCACAACGGCAATCTGGTCAATACGGCGGAGCTCGCCGGACTGGTCGCCGACCTGCCCAAGGAGAACGGCCGCACGACCCGCGTCGCGGCCACCAACGACACCGACCTGATCACGGCGCTCCTCGCCGGACAGACGGACGACGACGGCAAGCCCCTCACCGTCGAACAGGCCGCACCGCAGGTCCTGCGTAGCGCGAAGGGTGCCTTCTCGCTCGTCTTCATGGACGAGCACACCCTCTACGCGGCCCGTGACCCCCAGGGCATCCGCCCGCTCGTCCTCGGCCGGCTCGAACGCGGCTGGGTGGTGGCCTCCGAGAGCGCCGCACTCGACATCTGCGGCGCCGCCTACGTCCGGGAGATCGAGCCCGGCGAGCTGATCGCCATCGACGAGAACGGCCTCCGCAGCTCCCGATTCGCTGAAGCGAAGCCCAAGGGCTGTGTCTTCGAGTACGTGTATCTGGCCCGCCCGGACACCGACATCGCCGGCCGGAACGTCTACCTCTCCCGGGTGGAGATGGGGCGCAAACTCGCCAAGGAGGCACCGGCCGACGCCGACCTCGTCATAGCGACGCCGGAGTCCGGCACCCCCGCCGCGATCGGCTACGCGGAAGCGAGCGGCATCCCGTACGGCTCGGGACTGGTGAAGAACGCGTACGTGGGCCGGACCTTCATCCAGCCCTCACAGACCATCCGCCAGCTGGGCATCCGCCTCAAGCTCAATCCTCTTAAAGAGGTCATCAGGGGCAAGCGCCTGGTGGTCGTGGACGACTCGATCGTCCGCGGCAACACCCAGCGGGCCCTCGTCAAGATGCTCCGCGAGGCGGGCGCCGCCGAGGTCCACATCCGGATCTCGTCCCCGCCGGTCAAGTGGCCGTGCTTCTTCGGCATCGACTTCGCCACCCGTGCGGAGCTGATCGCCAACGGCATGTCCATCGAGGAGATCGGCACGTCACTGGGCGCCGACTCCCTCTCGTACATCTCCATCGACGGCATGATCGAGGCGACCACCATCGCCAAGCCGAACCTCTGCCGCGCCTGCTTCGACGGCGAGTACCCGATGGACCTGCCCGACCCCGAACTCCTCGGCAAGCAGCTGCTGGAGACCGAGCTGGCGGGCGGCGCCGATGCCGCCGACGCCCTCAGGCGGCCCTAGGCCGTGTCTTCGAAGTCCCGCCCGGCCCGCGACGCCCGCCGCTACGGCCCCGCCCTCCGGGCGGACGGCACTACTTTGAAGACACGATCTGCCACCGGCCGTGAGCGCCCGTGAACGTGCGCCTACGGCCCGCCGCGATCCTCCTTCCGGTCCCGGCGGCCCGCAGCCACGTCCCGAACCCACGGACCCGAACCGAATCTCCGCAGCAATGACACGAAAGCTCCCCGCCATGCCAGCTGAATCCTCCGGTGCCTCCTACGCCGCCGCGGGCGTCGACATCGAGGCCGGCGACCGCGCCGTCCAGCTGATGAAGGAGTGGGTGAAGAAGACCCAGCGCCCCGAGACCGTCGGCGGCCTCGGCGGCTTCGCCGGACTCTTCGACGCCTCCGCGCTCAAGCGCTACGAGCGCCCGCTGCTCGCCTCGGCCACCGACGGCGTCGGTACGAAGGTCGACCTGGCGCGCAAGATGGGCGTCTACGACACGATCGGCCACGACCTCGTGGGCATGGTCGTCGACGACCTGGTGGTCTGCGGCGCCGAACCGCTGTTCATGACCGACTACATCTGCGTCGGCAAGGTCTTCCCCGAGCGGGTCGCCGCCATCGTCAAGGGCATCGCCGAGGGCTGTGTGCTGGCCGGCTGCGCGCTCGTCGGCGGCGAGACGGCCGAGCACCCCGGACTCCTCGGCGAGGACGACTTCGATGTCGCCGGCGCCGGTACGGGCGTGGTCGAGGCGGACCGGCTGCTGGGCGCGGATCGTATCCGTACGGGTGACGTCGTGATCGCCATGGAGTCCTCCGGGCTTCACTCCAACGGGTACTCACTCGTCCGGCACGTCGTGTTCGACCGGCTCGGCTGGTCGCTGGAGCGCGAGGTCGAGGAGTTCGGCCGCACGCTCGGCGCCGAGCTGCTGGAGCCCACCAGGATCTACTCGCTGGACTGCCTGGCCCTGACCAGGACCACCGAGGTGCACGCTTTCAGCCACATCACCGGCGGCGGCCTCGCGAACAACCTGGCGCGCGTCGTCCCGGACCATCTGCACGCGACGGTGGACCGTTCGACCTGGACGCCCGGCCCGGTCTTCGACCTGATCGGCTCGGCGGGTCAGGTGGAGCGCACGGAGCTGGAGAAGACGCTCAACATGGGTGTCGGCATGATCGCGGTCGTCCCCGAGGAGTCCGTGGACACGGCCCTCACCACGCTCGCGGACCGGGGCGTGGGCGCCTGGGTGGCCGGCGGCATCGTGGACCGGCAGAGCACCGGCGCGGCCACGGGCGCGGCGCTGACCGGGGACTATGCCTAGTCCGATGAGCGCGCCGACGGGACGCCGGTCTCATGGTGAAACCCGGTCCGGGGAGCCCGGACCGGGTCACATGGGTGATTTCTTTTTGAGGTGTACGTACGTCAAGCGCCGCGTCGCTGTGACGACGGACCGGACTCCTCGTCCTCTTCGTCGTCGTTGTACAGCTCCGCGTACTGTGCGTACGGGTCATCTTCCTCGTCGTCATCCTCGAACGGCTCAGCGTTCGGCGGTTGACTCGAAGGCGATGCGCCCAGCTCATTGGCCAGACGCGACAGGTCTGTCCCGCCGCTGTTGTACTTCAGCTGGCGGGCGACCTTTGTCTGCTTGGCCTTGGCCCGGCCGCGCCCCATGGCTCGACCCCCTCGGTGACGGGGCTCCACGGCCCCAGAGTCTTGACACGCGTTCATGTTTCAGAACGAGCTCTCCGCAGAGAGACCCGTCCTTAGGACTTCAACGGTACCTGCTTCCGCGGCCATACGGTACGCCGCCCGCATGACGCGCCTCGGCGCGGGACCGGCGAGAACGGATGTCCTCGCTGGTCAGCTGCGATTTTAACCTCTTCTTGAGGGGCGACCCGCCGACCGGGGTGAGTCTCGTCTCCCCCGGAGCCGCGCGACGGCCCGGCGCCGGCCGATCGCCCCCCGCGGACGTCAGCGGAGGCGGGCCTCCGAGATCCGCTGCTCGGCGATCCGGTCGGCCGCGGCGGCCGGCGGAATCCCGTCGTCCTTCGCACGTGCGAATATTGAAAGCGTGGTGTCGAAGATCTTCGCGGCCTTCGCCTTGCACCGCTCGAAGTCGAATCCGTGCAACTCGTCGGCGACCTGGATCACGCCTCCGGCGTTCACCACGTAGTCCGGCGCGTAGAGGATGCCGCGGTCGGCGAGATCCTTCTCGACACCGGGGTGTGAGAGCTGGTTGTTGGCCGCCCCGCACACCACCTGCGCGGTCAGTACGGGCACGGAGTCGTCGTTCAGCGCGCCGCCGAGCGCGCACGGCGCGTAGACGTCCAGACCCTCCACGCGGATCAGCGCGTCGGTGTCGGCGGCGACGGTGACCTCCGGGTGCCGGTCGGTGATCCGGAGCACCGACTCGTCCCGCACGTCCGTGATCACGACGGAGGCGCCGTCCTGGAGCAGATGCTCGACCAGGTGGTGCCCGACCTTGCCGACGCCCGCGATGCCCACCTTCCGGCCGCGCAGCGACGGGTCGCCCCACAGATGCTGGGCGCTCGCGCGCATCCCCTGGAAGACACCGAACGCCGTCAGTACGGAGGAGTCGCCGGCGCCGCCGTTCTCGGGCGAGCGGCCGGTCGTCCAGCGGCACTCGCGGGCCACGACGTCCATGTCGGCGACATACGTACCGACGTCGCACGCGGTGACGTAACGGCCGCCGAGCGAGGCCACGAACCGTCCGTACGCCAGCAGCAGCTCGTCCGTCTTGATCAGCTCGGGGTCGCCGATGATCACGGCCTTGCCGCCGCCGTGGTCGAGACCGGCCATGGCGTTCTTGTACGACATCCCGCGCGACAGGTTCAGCGCGTCGGCGACGGCGTCCTGCTCGGAGGCGTACGGGTAGAAACGAGTGCCGCCCAGGGCGGGGCCCAGGGCGGTGGAGTGCAGAGCGATGACTGCCTTGAGCCCGCTGGCGCGGTCCTGACAGAGCACGACCTGTTCGTGGCCACCCTGCTCGGAGTGGAACAGGGTGTGCAGTGCGTCGACGGTTGCGACAGGGGCTCCGGTCACATCGGTCACGGTGGTGACTCCCAAGTACGAAGCGGTGAGAGCCCTCCTGGGGGTGGGGAGGGACTGTTTGGGCATGAGGGTAAGTCCTACCGCGACGTAGATCCGACGCAGTGCCCAGGATCACCCTCTCGGGGGGTAGGGGCATGGGACGATTCGCCCCATGCCAGCGGTGTCTTCACTCCTCGTCCCCTACGCCTCCTACCTGCGCGTGTACGAGCCTCTGGCGGCCTTTCCGGAGCCGGAGAGAAGCCACTGGGCGCGTTACGCCGCCCGGGAGCGCACGCCGACCGCGCAGGACGAACTCCGGCGCTCCCTGGCGGACTTGCTGCCCACGCCGCCCGTCCCGGTGCCGGTGCACGAGAGCGCCGACGCGTTCGTGACGGAGGTGGACGGCGTGGTGTGCGTCTGCCCGTGGCGCACCCGGCTGCGCGGCTGGCTGGCCCTGGAGTCGCTGAGCGAGTCCCTGCCGAAGCCGCTGCTGGACGCGGTGCTGCCGTCGGTGGTGCGTGAGCAGGCCGCCGCCGACTTCGAGCAGTGGCGCGGGCGCAATCCGGACGCCCGGCCGTGGATCAGGACGGCGGTCTGGCAGGTGCCGGTGCGCTGGTTCACGCTCTTCGCCGACGACGAGCGCGAGTACCGGGCGTACGAGGAGTCGGGCCCCACGGCGCCCGCCCTGCGCTACCGGACCCCGATGGTGCAGGCGCGGCGGAGGCTGGCCCGCGCGCTGAAGGCCCTGCGGGAGTCGGTCGACGAGGGGCCGCTCATCGAGGGCCTCATAGATGTCGGACGGTGGCTGGAGGAGTTCCACCCCCGCTCGCTGGTCGAGCTCGACTACGGCGGGCTGGTGCACGCCCTGACCGGGCCGCAGCTCGCCGACGACCGGTCGGCGGCGGACGTGGCGGCCGGGATCGCGGCGCTGCGGGCCGGGGACGGCGAGGCGGCGGGCGAGGCGTACGAACGGCTGGCGGAGCGCTGGCGGGCGGTCAGGGACCGTCAGTTCGCCAACTGAGGGCGGATCCGGGGGGCCCGGCGGGAGCGCGTACGGCGGGGGGCGCCGACGGGCGGTGCCGGTCGGCCGGCGGGCGTGGTGCCATGCGTCCCGGCCCCATGGGACTTAGGCCCCGATACGGATTCTTTACGCTCAAGCGTGACGGAGCGCACTTACTGGGCTCTTGCGCCCATCACCCACCCTCGTGTCAAAATAGGACAAGGAGTCCGGAGGGGGCTCCTTCCGTCCAAGTAAGGGCGGATTGCTCTGCATTGCGCTCTATCGGGGGTCTCGTGACGCCTGATTGCTCCTGTGACTGATCGTCACTGCGACGTAACTGTCCGCTATGGCATGGTCCATCGGCTTCCGTCGTTGATGAACACCTGAGAGGGCAATTCCATCGGTTTGGCCGACGAGGCTGGACAGATGGTGTAGTTGTAGTGCCGAGGACAAGCCGTTCGTCCTATAACCGACTCGGCCCGCGTCCGCCATTTCGGGCAACGTGGGTCAAGGTGCAGAATTTAGAGGAAAGAACCGAGATGGTTCGGTTCTCCCGAGGAGGCCGCTCATGACCGCTCGCACCCCTGATGCCGAGCCGCTGCTGACCCCGGCTGAGGTTGCCACGATGTTCCGTGTGGACCCGAAGACGGTCACACGCTGGGCAAAGGCCGGCAAGCTCACGTCCATCCGCACGCTCGGTGGGCATCGCCGGTACCGCGAGGCAGAGGTCCGCGCACTGCTCGCGGGTATTCCGCAGCAGCGCAGCGAGGCCTGAACGTCTCGCCAGGGCACAGCTGACAACCAACCAACCCCAACCGGACACCCGGGTCCCCAATCCGGTCGTCCCGCTCCATAGCTCCACATTGATCCACATAGCTTCGCAACGCTCCACACGACGGGCACCTGCCCCAACAGGGCCCACGCCCCCGCATCACGGGGCAAGTCGCTTTGATCGCGCTGGACTCCGCCGAGTCCAGCGCGATCTTTTTGCTTGGTGGGGGCGGGAGTTGGGGCTGGGGAGGGGCTGAGGGGAAGCGCTTGCGGGAGCATGCAATTGCACATATCAAATTCGCGGTTTGTAGGTGGGGGGTAAGTGGAGCCGTTCCGCAAACATGAGCGGTGACACCCGTCACAGTACAAGCCCCTTGCCAACTCCGCTCATAGCACCTAATGAGGGTCGCTGTCCGCTTCTGGTGTGCGGTTCGGAGCGGAGCTGTTGGTTGTGGCCTCGCCGTCCGCGAGAGCGGCTGCGGCGGGCTCCATGGCGAGCCGCTGGAGGCGATGACAGACCGCGCAGTGGCGCATGACATGCCGATAGCCCGTAGCGGCCGCCAGATGGGCACGCAGGAGCGCGCGAGTCTCGTGTCTGGCCGCCGATGTCCCCATGCGCGCCACCCCCCGGATAAAGGGCCCCTGCAGATGACTTACCGGCGCCAGGGGGACGCGTCAACCCACGACGCGGCAGCGGAGCCCGCGTCCGAGGAGGGTGCGGGCTCCGTGTCGTACAACGCGGTCCGCTGCGGGGCGCGGCCTCGGGCCCGCCGCGTCTGCGGCCGGACGCAGCAGTGGAGCCCGCACCCAGAAGGGTGCGGGCTCCATATGTACCGCAACGCGGTCCTGACGGGATTTGAACCCGCGGCCTCCACCTTGACAGGGTGGCGAGCACTCCAAACTGCTCCACAGGACCAGAATTCGCAGCTCCGGTGCGCTGTTCCTACCGGCGGCTGCGAAATGAGACTGTACAGCAGCTCGGAGGGTGCGGTCGAACCGGATCAGCCGGCCCCCGGCGGCTACGGCACCGCCGCGTCGATCGCCTTCACGATCCGCTTGTCCGACACCGGCTGCGCCGTGCCCAGGGCGTGGGCGAAGTAGCTCACCCGCAGCTCCTCGATCATCCAGCGGATGTCCAGGACCTGCTGGGGCACCGGCCGTCCCCGCGGGAGCTGTTCGAGCAGCCAGGCGTACTCGTCCCGCATCTCGTGGACCTTCTCCATACGCGTGGTGTCGCGCTGGACGTTCGTCGGCATCTGCTGGAGCCTGCGGTCCGCCGCGACCAGGTAGCGCATCAGGTCGGGCAGTCTGCGCAGCCCCGTACGCGTCACGAAGCCCGCCGGCATCAGCTCCGCCAGCTGGTCCTTCACGTCCTGGACGTTGTTGATCAGGACCAGGCTGTTCGTGGTCTTCAGCCGCCGCTCACAGGCCTGCCAGGCCGCCAGGATCTGCTCGGCCTGGCCGATCGTGCGTACGGTCAGGTCGACCAGGTCGGCCCGGACCCTGTCGTACAGCTTCCGGTACGACTCCTCGTCCCACGCGGGCCCTCCGTGCTCGGCGATCAGCCGGTCCGCCGCGGCGGTGGCGCAGTCCTCGAAGAGTGCCTGGATCGAGCCGTGCGGGTTACGGGACAGGGCCAGCTTCTGCTTGTTGGTGAGCGTGTCGGACGCGAACTTGGCCGGGCTGACCGGGATGTTGAGCATGATCAGCCGGCGCGTCCCCTGCCACATGGCCTGTTGCTGCTCGGCCTCGGTGTCGTAGAGCCGTACGGCCACGGTCGCGCCCTGGTCGACCAGTGCCGGATACGCCTTGACCGGCTGCCCCGCCCGCCGGGTCTCGAAGGTGCGCGACAGCGTGCCGATCGTCCAGTCGGTGAGGCCCGAGCGTTCGACGGACTCGCCCGTGGGCCCCGCCACCGCCGCGGCGGCCTGGGAGATCGCCTTGCGGGCCTTCGGCTTGAGGGCGATCCGCAGCGCCTCCAGGTCCTTGTCCTCGGCGATCTTGCGGCGCCGCTCGTCGACGATCCGGAAGGTGATCTTGAGGTGGTCCGGCACCCGGCCCGGATCGAAATCGTCGGCCGTGACGGGCACACCGACCATCCGCTGGAGCTCACGCGCCAGCGTCACGGGAAGCGCTTCCTGAAGAGGCACCGCCCGCTCCAGGAACTTCTTCGCGTAGTTCGGCGCCGGGACGTAGTGGCGGCGGATCGGCTTCGGCAGGGAGCGGATCAGCTCCACCACCACCTCCTCGCGCAGCCCCGGGATCTGCCAGTCGAAGCCCTCGGAGGTGATCTGGTTGAGCACCTGGAGCGGTACGTGGACGGTCACACCGTCCGCGTCGGCCCCCGGCTCGAACTGGTACGTCACCCGGAACTTGAGCCTGCCCTGCCGCCAAGAGTCCGGATAGTCGTCCTTGGTGACGGCGCCCGCCGCCTCGTTGATGAGCATCGAGCGCTCGAAGTCGAGGAGTTCGGGCTCCTCCTTGCGCTTGTGCTTCCACCACGAGTCGAAGTGCGCGCCGGAGACCACATGGTCGGGCACCCGCTCGTCGTAGAAGTCGAAGAGCGTCTCGTCGTCCACGAGGATGTCGCGGCGCCGGGCGCGGTGCTCCAACTCCTCGACCTCGCCCAGAAGTTTGCGATTGTCATGGAAAAACTGATGGTGCGTCCGCCAGTCGCCCTCGACGAGCGCGTTGCGGATGAACAGGTCGCGCGAGGCATCGGCGTCGATCCGGCCGAAGTTCACCTTGCGCCGCTCGACGATCGGTACGCCGTACAGCGTCACCTTCTCGTACGCCATCACGGCCGCCTGGTCCTTCTCCCAGTGCGGCTCGCTGTACGTGCGTTTGATCAGATGCTGGGCCAGCGGCTCGATCCAGTCGGGATCGATCTTCGCGTTGACTCGCGCCCACAGCCGTGACGTCTCCACCAGCTCCGCGGACATGATGACGCGCGGCGGCTTCTTGAAGAGGGCCGAGCCGGGGAAGACCGCGAACTTCGCGTTGCGCGCGCCCACGTACTCGTTCTTCGCGCCGTCCTTCACGTCCTTGAGCCCGATGTGCGACAGCAGCCCGGCCAGCAGCGAGATGTGCACCGACTGGTCCGGCGCGGGGGCGCTGTCGTCGCCCTCGTCGAACTTGATGCCCATCTGCTTCGCGACCGTGCGCAGTTGGGAGTAGATGTCCTGCCACTCGCGGATCCGCAGGAAGTTCAGATACTCGGCCTTGCACATCCGGCGGAAGGCCGAGGAGCCGCGGGCCTTCTGCTGCTCGCGGATGTAGCGCCACAGATTCAGGAAGGCCAGGAAGTCGGAGGTCTCGTCCCGGAAGCGGGCGTGCTGCTGGTCGGCCTGGGTCTGCTTCTCCGACGGGCGCTCGCGCGGGTCCTGGATGGAGAGCGCGGCGGCGATCACCATGACCTCGCGTACGCAGCCGTTGCGCTCGGCCTCGATGACCATGCGCGCGAGGCGGGGGTCGACGGGCAGCTGCGAGAGCTTGCGGCCGAGCTGGGTGAGCTGCTTGCGCGGATCCCTCTGCGAGGCGTCGAAGGCGCCCAGCTCTTGGAGGAGTTGGACACCGTCGCGGATGTTGCGGTGGTCCGGCGGGTCGATGAAGGGGAACTTCTCGATCTCGCCCAGGCCGGCCGACGTCATCTGCAGGATGACCGACGCCAGATTCGTACGGAGGATCTCGGCGTCCGTGAACTCGGGCCGTGAGTCGAAGTCGTCCTCGGAGAAGAGCCGGATGCAGATGCCGTCGGACGTACGGCCGCAGCGGCCCTTGCGCTGGTTGGCACTGGCCTGCGAGATCCGCTCGATCGGCAGGCGCTGGACCTTGGTGCGGTGGGAGTAGCGGGAGATACGGGCGGTGCCGGGGTCGATCACGTACTTGATGCCCGGCACGGTCAGCGAGGTCTCCGCCACGTTCGTCGCCAGGACGATCCTGCGGGTCGCGCCGCCCCCGGGTCTCTGGAAGACGCGGTGCTGCTCGGCGTGCGAGAGGCGCGCGTACAGGGGCAGCACCTCGGTGTGCCGGAGCCTCCGCTTGTCGAGCGCGTCGGCGGTGTCGCGGATCTCCCGCTCGCCGGAGAGGAAGACCAGGACGTCGCCGGGGCCCTCCGACTGGAGCTCGTCGACGGCGTCGCAGATCGCGGTGATCTGGTCGCGGTCGCCCTCTTCGCCGTTCTCTTCCAGGAGCGGCCGGTAGCGGACCTCGACCGGGAACGTACGGCCCGAGACCTCCACGATCGGCGCGTCGCCGAAGTGGCGGGAGAACCGCTCGGGGTCGATCGTCGCCGAGGTGATGACCAGCTTGAGATCCGGGCGCCTGGGGAGGAGCTGGGCGAGATAGCCGAGCAGGAAGTCGATGTTGAGACTGCGCTCGTGGGCCTCGTCGATGATGATCGTGTC
Organism: Streptomyces camponoticapitis; assembly: GCF_014646115.1. Taxonomy (GTDB): domain Bacteria; phylum Actinomycetota; class Actinomycetes; order Streptomycetales; family Streptomycetaceae; genus Streptomyces; species Streptomyces camponoticapitis. The sequence continues at coordinate 56,222 of NZ_BMMV01000029.1, forward strand.
GTACGCGCGCAGGTCGCGGTCCGACTGGATCTCGGCGAGCAGGATGCCGTCCGTCATGATCTTGACGAACGTCGAGTCCTGGTTCACCTGGTCGGTGAAGCGGACCTTCCATCCCACGGCCTCGCCGAGCGGGGTCCCCAGCTCGTCGGCGACGCGCTCGGCGACGGTGCGGGCGGCGATCCGGCGGGGCTGGGTGTGACCGATCATGCCCCGGACGCCCCGGCCGAGCTCCATGCACATCTTGGGGATCTGGGTGGTCTTGCCCGACCCGGTCTCACCGGCGACGATCACGACCTGGTGGTCGCGTATCGCCTCAAGGATCACGTCCTTCTTCTGGCTGACGGGCAGTTGCTCGGGGTACGTGATCGCCGGCATCCGGGCCGCGCGGGCGCGCACGCGCTCGGCGGACCTGCCGGCCTCGGCCGCGATCTCGTCGAGGACGGCCTGCCGGGCTTCGGGCTTACGAATGCGCCGGACGCCTTCGAGACGGCGGCCGAGGCGCTGCGAGTCGCGCAGCGACACCTCGGCCAGCAGGGACTGAAGGTCGGCGAGGGAAGTAGACATACCGAACCCAGGATCTCACCCGGGCCGGGCGAGTGGCGAACCCATTTCGCGGGGCGGGTACACGGAAGCCCCTACCGAAGCTCTCGGCAGGGGCATCTGCACTGAAGAAGAGGAGTGGCTGGGGCCGGGATCGAACCGGCGACCTATCGCTTTTCAGGCGATCGCTCGTACCAACTGAGCTACCCAGCCACGCGGCTCTCGCGAGCCACAGCGGTCCTGACGGGATTTGAACCCGCGGCCTCCACCTTGACAGGGTGGCGAGCACTCCAAACTGCTCCACAGGACCAAGCAATGTGCGAGACGAGTCTCGCACACGGTGTTGCGTGCCCCCAACGGGATTCGAACCCGTGCTACCGCCTTGAAAGGGCGGCGTCCTGGGCCACTAGACGATGAGGGCTAAGGGCCCGCCTGGGCGCTTGGTAGCGCGTCGGGGACGTGAGAAGCATATGGGATGCGGGGAGCTATCGCCAAAACGGTTTACCGGGCGGGGGGCGGGCCCGTCGGGGTGGCGGGGGAGCGGGCGCCGGAGGGCCCTGCGGAAGCCGATCCGGACGGTGTTCCCGACGGTGACGCGGACGGCGACGGTGACGGGTCCGTCCCCGGTACGCCGGCCTCCTTCGGCAGATGGCGGCTGACCTCCGCCGTCGTCAGCCCCAGTCCGCCCAGCGTGATCTCGTCCCACGCCTGGAGCCGCTTCGTCGTGCTGTCCAGATAGAGCAGCGAGGCCCGGACCTTCTCCGGCTGGTCGTTCTGGACCGCGCGCAGTCCGCCGCCGCCCGCCGAGCCCTCGATCTTCAGCCGCGTACCGAGCGGCATGATCTCGGTGTCGCGGCGGTGCACATGGCCGGCCAGCACGAGCGGCACCGTGCCGTCGGTCTCCCTGGCCGCGATCGGGTTGTGCGCGACGGCGATGTCCACCGGGGTGCCCGCCCGCTCCTGGTCGCGGATGGCCGACGCCAGCCGGATGCCCGCCATCTCCTCCGCCGGATCACCGGCGTTGGCGAGTGAGCGGTCGGGGGTGAACTGCGGGTCGCCCGTGCCCGCCACCCGGATCCCGGCGACGGTGACGGCGCGGCCGTGGTCGAGGACATGGACGTTCTTCAGGCCTTCCAGATACTTCTGGGTTTCGGCCGAGTCGTGGTTGCCGCGCACCCAGACGTACGGGGCGCCCAGATCGGGGATCGGGTCGAGGAAGCTGTTCTCGGCGGCCGAGCCGTGGTCCATGGTGTCGCCCGAGTCGATGATCAGGTCGATCCGGTACTGCTCCACCAGCGAGCCGATGATGTGCCAGGCGGCCGGGTTGAGATGGATGTCGGACACCTGGAGGACCCGCAGGGTGCCCGGGTCCGGCTGGTACGACGGCAGGGTCGACGTCGCGTCGTACAGCTTGGTCACGTTGGTGACCAGCCGCGCCAACTCCTTCTGGTAGACGTCGAATTCGGTGACGATCGAGCGCGCGCTGCCGACGACCTGCGGGGCCGAGGAGAGCAGCCCGGAGAAGCGGGGCTCCAGCACGGACTTCGGGTTCCAGGTCGCGAAGGCGCTGACGCCGGCCGCGCTCAGCAGTACGAGCGCGAGCCCGCCGGCGGCCAGCGCGCGTCGGGGGCGGCGGTAGACGGCCAGACCGAGGGCGGTGGCGCCCGAGACGACCGCCACACAGGACCGTACGGCCAGCTCAGTCGTGCCGGCCGAGACGTCGCTCGCGACCTCCTCCTGGAGACCGGCGAGGCGTTCGGGGTGCTCGACGAGGGCCTGCGAGCGGACCGGGTCGAGCTGGTCGACATCGACGTCGAGGCGGATGGGGGCCGTGTGGGAGTCGAGTTCCAGCGCGCCCAGCGGCGAGACGTTGATCTTCGTGCCGCCGGTCAGGGAAGGGCGCAGGGTCATCTTGGTGTCCATGGGGCCCACCGGCGTACGCACACTGCCGACGATCAAAAGCCCGAGCCAGGCGCCGAGCAGGACGACGGCGATGAGCCCGAGCGCGCGGGTGTAGGGGTGGGGTGAGCTGACGAGGGCGCTGGTGGGTCCGTCGCCGCGGGACCGGTAGTGCCGCCGGATCCGGCCGATCGTTGTGATCGCGGTACGGATCGGGACACGGCGTACGTCGCGGGCCATTGGGCGCGTATGCCCAGGGGCACCCGCGATCATGCGTGGGCGCCGCCTTGCCCCGATCTTGGTGACCTGCGTGACAATGGCGGGGTGCTGGAGATGACGCGCGAGGAGTTCGAGGAACTGGTGGCCGAGGCGCTCGACAGGATCCCGCCGGAGCTCATGCGGCTGATGGACAACGTCGCGGTATTCGTGGAGGACGAACCCGACCCCGCGGCCGCGAAGGACTCGGGGGAGGAGTTCGACCCCGATCTGCTCGGGCTCTACGAGGGGACTCCGCTGACCGATCGCGGCGAGTGGTACGCGGGCGTGCTGCCGGACCGGATCACGATCTACCGGGGGCCGACGCTGCGGATGTGCGAGACGCGCGAGGACGTGGTGGCCGAGACGGAGATCACGGTGGTGCACGAGATCGCGCACCACTTCGGGATCGACGACGACCGGCTGCACGAGCTGGGGTACGGGTGAGTCCGGGTCCCGAGGACGGGCCCGCGGGGTCTGCCGGGTCCGCGGGCTCCACCGGCTCCGGCGCGGAGCCCGTCGACCCCGATGTCGATCTGCGGGAACCCGGTCAGCGCGCCGAAGCGGCCGGGCACCGGCTGTGGCACGTGCTGGCCGTCATCTCGGCGGGCGGTGCGGCGGGCGCGACGGCGCGGTACGGCGCCGAACGGCTGTGGCCCACGGCCGACGGAGCGTTCCCCTGGACGACATTCGTGGTGAATGTGCTGGGGTGCGGGCTGATCGGCGTCCTGATGGTGCTGGTCGCCGAGGGCGGCTGGTCGGTCCATCCGCTGGTGCGGCCGTTCCTCGGGGTGGGAGTGCTGGGAGGTTTCACCACGTTCTCGACGTACACGCTGGACTTCCTGCGGCTGGTGCGGCACGGCGAGGCTCCGGCGGCGCTGGGGTACGCGGCGGTGACGCTCGTGGGCGCGATGGCGGCGGTATGGCTGGCGGCGACGCTCACGCGCCGCGCGGTGGGGCGGGTGGCGGCGCCGTGAACTGGCTGCTCGTGGTCGTGGGAGGCGCGGTCGGGGCGCCGCTGCGCTATCTGACGGACCGTACGGTGCAGGCGCGGCATCAAACCCTCTTCCCCTGGGGGACGTTCGCCGTGAACGTGGCGGGGAGCCTGGTGCTGGGTGTGCTGGCCGGGGCGGCCGTGTCGTCCGCGACGTACGCGCTCCTCGGTACGGGGCTGTGCGGGGCGCTCACGACGTACTCGACGTTCTCGTACGAGACGCTGCGGCTGGCCGAGCGCGGGGCGGCGCTGGTGGCCGGCGCGTATGCGACCGCGTCGGTGCTGGTGGGGCTCGGCGCGGTGTGGGCGGGGTGGGAGCTGGGGGCGCTCTGAGGCCGGGCCGCACGGGGCGGCCGCTGCGCCTTCGGCGCGTGGCGGGCGTGTCCCTTGTGGGGAAAAGGAAGTTGGGCAGGGCAATCCTCTCCCTGCCGTCGGGCTTCCTTCGGCGGGCGAGCCGTTTCACGCCCCGGAGGTGCCCCGCGTGCGCCAGTTGTCCGCCCCCGGCCGTTTCACTGTCTGGATCATCACCTCGCTGGCCGTCGCCACCTCCACCGGCTGCATGAGCGTCGGCGACGACGAAGGGAAGCCGGCCCCCTCGCGATCGGCCGAGCGGTCCGGGGCCGCCGCCGAGGAGGACGGCGGTACGACGGCGGACGCCGGCGCGGGCGTACCGGCCGGCGGCCCCAGCGGCGCGGGGCCGAAGGGCGCCGAGCGGACCGGCGAGCACGGCGAGAAGGGGAAGCCGGGCGATCCGAAGGCCTCGGGCGACCCGTCCACGAAGCCGTCCAAGGGCCCGGACGGCAAGCCGCTGCCTCCCGCGCCCAGGCCGCCGGGCGGGGACGTACCGCCCGCGGAACAGCCGACCCGGACCCCGCTGCCGCCGTCCGAGCCGTCCGAGCCGAACCCTCCGGCGGAGCCACCGCCGGGGCCCGAGCCGAGCGGCCCGCCGGACGTGCCGTCGGCCTCGCCGGCCGCGGACGTACGGGTGAACGCGCTAGGGCCGGGCAACGGGGCCGGGATGCGGAAGGAGCCCGCGGCGTCCCCGCAGTTGGGGCCGGTGTGAGGCGCGGGGCCCGGGCGGACGGCGGGTGTGAGGCGGATCGCGTGGAAGCGGTTTGCCAGGGAGGGGGAGCGGTGCGTATGGTAGTAGATCGTTTGATCATTGCCTGGCGCCGACACAGAAGAGCGCCGCGTGGCGCGTACTCTCCCTTGCCGTGGCTGACCGCATTGAGGCGGTCGAATTGCGAATCACGGAGTTTGGGCGCGTGCCGAGACTCCGGAAGGTTTCGCATTTCGCATGTCCATTTCCAGTACTGACCACGCCGTCATGCCCGAGAACGACTCCAACGAGCCGATCGACTCCCACGACTCGGCCAACGTGGCCGACTCGGCCGAGAGCATCACGGCGGACGCCGTGGAGACGACCGAGGCCGCCGACGCGGCCGAGGCCCCCGCGACGCCGAAGACCCCCGAAATCACCTTCGGCGACCTGGGGTTGCCCGAAGGAATCGTCCGCAAGCTCACCCAGAACGGCGTTATCGCCCCCTTCCCGATCCAGGCCGCGACCATCCCGGACGCCCTGGCCGGCAAGGACATCCTGGGCCGCGGCCGTACCGGCTCCGGCAAGACCCTCGCGTTCGGTCTGCCGCTGCTGGCCACCCTCGCCGAGGGCCACACCGAGAAGAAGAAGCCCCGCGGCGTCATCCTGACCCCGACCCGCGAGCTGGCGATGCAGGTCGCCGACGCCCTCCAGCCGTACGGCGACGTGCTCGGCCTGAAGATGAAGGTCGTCTGCGGCGGTACGTCGATGGGCAACCAGATCTACGCGCTGGAGCGCGGTGTCGACGTCCTCGTCGCCACCCCGGGCCGGCTGCGCGACATCATCAACCGCGGCGCGTGCTCGCTGGAGAACGTACAGATCGCGATCCTCGACGAGGCCGACCAGATGTCCGACCTGGGCTTCCTGCCCGAGGTCACCGAGCTGCTCGACCTGGTGCCGAGCGGCGGCCAGCGGATGCTCTTCTCCGCCACGATGGAGAACGAGATCAGCACGCTGGTCAAGCGCTACCTGAAGAACCCCGTGCACCACGAGGTCGACAGCGCGCAGGGCAACGTCACGACCATGAGCCACCACGTGCTCGTCGTGAAGCCCAAGGACAAGGCGCCGGTCACGGCGGCGATCGCGGCGCGCAAGGGCCGCACGATCATCTTCGTCCGTACGCAGCTGGGCGCCGACCGTATCGCCGAGCAGCTGCGCGACTCGGGCGTGAAGGCCGACGCGCTGCACGGCGGCATGACGCAGGGTGCGCGCACCCGGACGCTGGCGGACTTCAAGGAGGGTCACGTCAACGCGCTGGTCGCGACCGACGTGGCCGCCCGCGGTATCCACGTCGACGGCATCGACCTGGTCCTGAACGTGGACCCGGCCGGTGACCACAAGGACTATCTGCACCGCTCGGGCCGTACGGCGCGGGCCGGCAAGTCCGGCGTCGTCGTCTCGCTGGCCCTGCCGCACCAGCGCCGCCAGATCTTCCGGCTGATGGAGGACGCGGGCGTCGACGCCGCGCGTCACATGGTCGCCGGGGCCGGCGCCTTCGAGCCGGAGGTCGCCGAGATCACCGGCGCCCGTTCGCTGACCGAGGTCCAGGCCGACTCCGCGAACAACTCCGCCAAGCAGGCGGAGCGCGAGGTCGCCGACCTGACCAAGGAGCTGGAGCGCCTCCAGCGCCGCGCAGGCGAGCTGCGCGAGGAGGCCGACCGCCTCGTCGCGCGTGCCGCGCGCGAGCGTGGGGACGACCCGGAGGCGGCGGTGGCGGAGGTCGCGGCCGAGGCCGTGGCGGCCATCGAGGCAGCGACGGCGGCCGCGTCCGTACCGGCCCAGACGTCCCGCGACGACCGCGGCAACTACGCGCGCCGGGACGACCGCGGTGAGCGCAGCGGCCGTGGCGGCGCGAAGGGCTACACGCCGCGCGACGGCGGCGGCGGCGACCGTGGCGGCTTCCAGCGCCGTGACGACCGTGGCAGCTACGGCCGTCGTGACGACCGCGGCGGCGAGCGGGGCGGTGACCGCGGCGGCGACCGTGGCGGTTTCCAGCGCCGTGACGACCGCCGTGACGACCGCGGTGGTTTCCAGCGCCGCGACGACCGTCCGGCGGGTGGCGGTTACCCGCGTCGTGACGACCGTCCGGCCGGTGGTGGCTACCAGCGTCGTGACGACCGTCCGGCGAGTGGCGGCTTCCAGCGCCGTGACGACCGTCCCTCGGGCGGCGACCGCCGCGAGGGCGCCCGCCCGTTCGAGCGTCGCGAGCACCGTCCCACCGGTGACCGCCCGTTCAACCGCGACCGCCGCGACGACCGCCCCTCGGGCAGCTTCCGCTCGGGCGGCCACGACCGCCCGTCGGGCCGCCGCGACGACCACCGCGGAGGCACGACCGGCACCGGCACGAGCACGGGCTCGTTCGGCCGCCGCGACGACAAGCCGCGCTGGAAGCGCAACGGCTGACCACAGGCCACCGGCCTGAGCCCACACCCGACGGGGCCCGTACCGCACCGAAACCGGCTGCGGTGCGGGCCCCGCCCCGTGGTCTTCGCCGCCACCGGGGGATACCCGATCGGCCGGACGCCCCGGGCGGGCTATGCTCGTGGATGACTCGTCAGGGGCCGTTAGCTCAATTGGCAGAGCAGCGGACTTTTAATCCGTTGGTTGTGGGTTCGAGTCCCACACGGCCTACCGCCGGGAACGAGGGGAAACCCCCTCTGACCTGCTACTTAGCGCCTCGATCGGCTTCCTCCGGTCGAGGCGCTTCGACGTTTTCTGGCTCGTGCGTGAGCGATGCGTGAGCGGGTGGTTCAGCATCAAGTGCCATGGACGGCCTGCCAACGGCCCCCAGCGCTCCAGCTTTGTTCAGTCGCTGGCCTGCATGAGGAGGTCGTCCCGAATCCCGTCGTAGTGTTCCTGACTCTCGCGGATGATCGAGACCAAGAGCATGACGGCGATGATGCAGTGCCCTGGGGTCATGTGAGACAAGGGCAGGTGGTGAACCACGGCATGGCGGGAGAGCGTTTCGGGTAGCGGATCGCCTTTGGACGGCTCGTACTGGGTGTAGAAGGCGTTGAGAGGTGCCAGTACATACTGGGACTTGGGCAAGTAGCTGTTCGGCTCCTTCGTTCCAGCTTGGTGAAGCCTCCCGTGCGCGCCCCTGCCGCGAGGGATCTGGGTCAGGTTGTGGAGCATCTGCTCGACACCAGCTACGGCGAGGCTGGCAGCGGCTTCACGATGCCCGTCTGCCCAGGCGGCGACTGCCTTCTCGCCAGCTTCCACCTCCCCAGTGAGCCACTCGTCAGTGCACTCGTCGAGTTTGAGGCGACATAGACCTTGTATGTCGCCCTCATCGGCCGTCAAGATGGCGAGCTTGTCATCGTGACCGACAGGTGCCGAGGCCAGGCGCCGAAGCGTCTCGGCCGGCGTGACCCATGCAACGGGGATGCCGTGCTCTTTCGCCAGGTTGAAGAGAGTCGTCAACTGCACGGTGCTTCCCCACCAGTTTTCATGGCGGCATGCAGTGTAGAAACGTGGCATTCGACGAGGTCCGTGGGCAGCAGGGTCGTAGGTGTCCCAGAACTGTGCCCCAGTCGCGGAGCTGAGCGAGGGAAGCCGCGACGGCGCCTGCCGAGGGATCGGTGAAGGTCATTGTGCAATCCTGCCTTCGCGGCGCCTCGAATACCCAGGCGTTATAAGAAGAATGTAGGGTTCACGCGCTTTTGGTTCTCCGCACGGCGCTTTTGAGGGCGCTCATCGCAGCCACTCAGGTTGCGGCACCAGGATGGCAATCACCGCTCCGCGTACCACAAGAACTGCCCCCCTAGGACAGCCAGCATTACGGCTTCAAGAATGGAAGAAGAAATCAGCAGCGCGCTGGCCGTCCCGTAGAGCCAGAAGACGGTGAGGGCGGCAAAAGGGACGGCGACGAACGCCGTCAGGTCGACCACGGCCTGAGTGATCTTGCGCGAGGCCCGCCTGGAATCGCCGCGGTGGTAGGTCTCCCACCCGAAGGCAGAGGCTGCTGCCGGGCCGCTGAGCGTCGACAGCCGTGAGGCGAGTTCGGTACGGATGTAGCGGCCGATGGCCGAGATCTTCTCGTCGTTGACCAGATAGGTCCATCCGAGCACTACGCACACCACCGGTAGAGCCAACGCGAGGTCAGGATGGCTGGTCTGCAAGGCAACAGCGGTCACAGCTGTGACCGCGCCGATGGTGACGTACAGCAGATTGTCTCGGAACCCGATACGAGCTCGCTGCTCGTCTTTGATCTGCGAATACTCGGCGAGAAGGAGTGTGAGCTCGGTCGTATCGTCGCTGTCAGCCATAGCTTCCCCCGAGTCTCCACGACACGCCATCAACGGCCACGTGCGCCGTGGCCTATCGGATCTACTGTAGGTAGGCGAGGGGTGTGAGCTTCGTGGTGAGCGTGCACCATGGGGGCAGGCAGGACAAGGGGGCGGCCATGAGCGAGGCGACGAACGAGGTCCTGGTGCTGACGGCGTTGCCTCTGGAGTACAGGGCAGTACGCGGTCTGTTGCTGGAGCCCAAAAGAGTTGATCACGCCGGGACCGTGTTCACGTGCGGGCGACTTAGGGGCACATCGTGGACGGTCTATCTGGCCATTACGGGCGCTGGTAACGACTCCGCCGCGGCAATCACCGAGCGGGCAGTGAGTCATTTCCGCCCGCAGGCGGCCTTCTTTGCGGGAATTGCAGGGTCCCTCAAGCCCGACGTCTTCCCGAACGATGTGGTCGTAGCACTGGAGGTGTATGCCTACCACGGCGGAAAAGAGGACCCGGAGGGCTTCAAGGTACGACCCCGCAGTTGGGAGACCACGCATCTGCTGCAACAAGTGGCAATGTATACCGATAATGTGACTGACTGACTGGCGGGCGAAGCTACCTGAAGGCGAACGGGCCATCAAGGTGCACTTCAAGCCGATTGCGGCCGGCGACAGGGTAATCAACTCACCGGCAGGATCTTCGCCCCGGCTGTTCTTGGATCAGAACTACAACGATGCTGTCGCGGTGGATATGGAAGGCGCGGGTTTCGTGAGCGCTGCTCACAAGGCAGCAGTTCCTCACCTGCTTGTCCGAGGCATCAGCGATTGGGCGGACGGGACCAAGCAGACCACCGATGGCGTCGGCACGCAGGAATCCGCTGCCAGAAACGCGGCGCTGTTTCTGGCGGAAGTCATTGCGCAAATCGCACCGAATGTTCCTTCTGGTCCTAAGCTGCCGAGCGCGCCGGTGCAGCCCGTGGATGAGCTGATCTGGCATCCCCTGGACCGGCCGGTCGACGTGTCTTGGCGCAAGGACCTCTTTTCAACAGGGCCTCACACCAACGGACCGTCTCTGCTCGAAATCCACCTTGTGCCCGTGCCGTCGACTGTTCGCGTGCCAGCGGCGCGTATGCGGCAGTTGGCCAGTGAATTGGTGGACATGGGGCGTTCGAGGGGTTTCTTCACCAACCTTGAGCGTGTCGAAGTGCACGACTCAGCTGAGATGATCGCGGTCACGGTGACTGATCCAAGGGGGCGCTCAGCCGGTCTTGCCATCACGAGATCTGGTCAGCGCAGTGCTTGGGAGCCCCTTCCGAATCCTGGCCTCACTTACGTTCTCGACGAGGAACACACACGTGAACGGATCACGGTTCTACTCGCGCTTTTGGAATCTGTTGACGGACCGGCTACTCCGTCATATGCCCCGGCGGCAACCATCGAGAATACCAGGCTGGTAACTGTTGAGCGCCTTAGCGAGGTCAACCCCAATTCCGCAGGGCTCCGCACGAGCGACGCTCCTATCGTGGCCGAACCTGAAGAGGCGGTCACCGCAGCGGTGGTGGCCAGCCACGGCGTGCAAATCGCTGAGGAGTTGGCAGCCCGACTGATCTACTCCTTCCGTACGCCTCGCCGTCACCGTTAGGGCCATTGCGCGACCTTCTACCAGCCAGTTGATCGCCAAAGTGAACCTATGGCGAGTCATTTCGGACGCAGGTTCGCCGTTCAACCCGCGTTCCGCCTACTGGCACGAGGAACCAGTGCCGCGGCTGCCTCAGCGGCAGCCTTGTCGACATCGGGTAGCAGGCTCGTGTACGTGTCCGAGGTCAATGTGATCGTGGAGTGGCGCAGGGTCTCCTTGATCGTGTGGAGGTCGCCGCCCCCGCCGCGCGTGAGCGTGGCCGCGACATGCCGCAAGTCCCGAAGGGTGATCGGTGGCAGGTCAGTGGTAGCGAGGATGCGGCGGAACGCATCGGAGACCATCTCGGGGTGCAGCCAAGAACCGTCCTCGCGCGTGAAGACCTTCCCGGTCTCTACCCAGGCGTCGCCCCACTCCTCCCGAGCGATCAGCATGGCCGCGTGCTGCTCGCGCAACAGGGCGACGTTGACGCTGTCCAACGCGATGGTGCTGGCACTCCCGTCGGTCTTGGGAGCGGACTCGTACGGATCCCAGCCGTCGACCACGATCTCGCGGGCGGGCGTGATGAGGCCGGCGTCCAGGTCGATGTCGGTCCAGCCTTGACCGACTGCCTCGCCCCGGCCGAGACCGCGGGTGCCGATGAGGTGAAAGAACCGGTAGAGGCGATCGGATTCGTCGGAGTTCAGGAACGTGCCGAACTGTGCCGGGCGGTCAGGTCCAGGGCTGTGTCGCCGGCCGGAGTGAGGTCATGGGATGCCCCGTCTGCGGTCGTGACCGGCTATCTCCCTGATCCGCGTAAAGAAATCTATGTCGGCCGGAGTAGACATTGGGCGGTGGTGTGGTTATGGTTTCTCTCGTAGCTCAGAGAGACAGCAGGGCCGTGGCAGAGACGAACTGCCGGGCAGATGTACGGAAGTTGCAGTTCGCTGGACGGTACGGCAGTGGAGTTCCGAAGCCAGAGCGATTGCAGGACGGTGACGGGACTGACGGCCGGACCGGGTGGCCCGCAGTGATCAGGGGCCGCCACGAGCAGTACCGCAGGGAAGCAAGTGCGGTACCAGCAGTGAAGTGACTGAGCAGCACCTCGGTGAAGGCGTCGGCTGCGGGCGCGCGTGCCGGGAGGTTCGGCAGTGGGGTTCTAAGCCAGAGCAGATGCAGGACGGGCGACGGGGCTGGCTGCCGGAGAGTGGCGCTTACTCAGGTCACCAGCAGTTCGCATTACCAGTAGTACAGAGCAGTGCGCAGTACCAGCAGTAGGTAAGTGATTGATCCCAGAGGGAAGAACGGAGGAGCCGAGCGCCATCAGGATCGCCCGGGTGGAAACAGTGAGCTCGGGTACCGCAGGACATCGATAGTGAGGTGGTCTCCGGTCAAGCAACCGCGATCCCCGTATTCCCCGTCCTCTCCCGGACGGTCGTACGGACACAGAAGGCCGGCGCGAGAACAGGGCCGGCAGATGGTGTAGCAGTTCCTTCGGGGCCTTGGTGCCATATGGCACCAAGGCCCCTCCACGCGTTCCGGAGAGGTGCAGATGACAGCAGACGACTCGTTCAGCCGGCTCGATGACGACGACTACCCCGCCTACACCATGGGACGGGCCGCAGAAATGCTCGGCACCACCCAGGGCTTCCTCCGCGCCATCGGCGAAGCCCGCCTCATCACCCCGCTGCGCTCCGAGGGCGGCCACCGCCGCTACTCCCGCTACCAGCTGCGCATCGCCGCCCGTGCCCGGGAGCTCGTCGACCAGGGCACCCCCATCGAGGCCGCCTGCCGCATCGTCATCCTCGAAGACCAACTCGAGGAAGCCCAGCGCATCAACGCCGAACACCGCAACGCCGCCAAAGCGGCGGGACCGCCCCTCGCTTGAGGGGTCGATGCTGGCGAGGCGGTGCCACCGGATTATGGGTGCCCTCCGAGCCTGAACAGTGCCAGCTTTTCCTGAAACGCTACTCTCCGAGCGGGGCAATATCTATAACCGCGAGATGAGGGTTTAACGCGCAGTGCGGGGAGTGTTTTTACGGCAATCAGCGGAGTGAAGTTATTCACCGCACGCGCGTCGCTACCTCATGCTACTGTCTATTTCAGTTGCAGTTGTGGTTCCCAAAACTTCAAGCTTCCTCGTGGGCATTTTCGGCCGACGGAAGCTTCATTGTATTTCCGGTTGTTCTCCGGGCGGGGCATCATCGCGGCGACCCGGCATCCGCGCATTGCGGGTTTCGGCGTACTGCCCTTAAAGGAGATATGGCATGGCGTCAGGTACTGTGAAGTGGTTCAACGCGGCGAAGGGTTTCGGCTTTATCGAGCAGGACGGTGGCGGCGGTGACGTGTTCGCCCACTTCTCGAACATCGCCGCTCAGGGCTTCCGTGAGCTGCTCGAAGGTCAGAAGGTCACCTTCGACATCGTGACGGGCCAGAAGGGCCCGACCGCTGAGAACATCGTTCCCGCCTGACGTTTACTTCGTAGCTGGGGTCCACACCCCGTGGGGTGTGGGCCCCAGCTACGGGCATTTTCCACAGCGGTGTCACCTGTGGAACAGCGCCGCCAGCAGCCCCGCGCCTTCAGGGATTCGCACCTTTTCGGAGATGCGCGGGTCGATGTATGGATTTTCGCGTCCGCGCGACGTGACCTATCTCGTCGTCTGCATCCGGCCCCGGAATCGCTGCAAGCCGCATTCCCTTTTCGCATTCCACTCGGTTCGTTCTTGTGATTCCCCGCGCTGTTCTTTGGCTGCGGGAATTCCTTGATGCGCGCCGTATCAAGGAAGGTTCTCGATGAACCCCACACGTACGAACGCCCGTTCCTCCCGCCCTCGCCGGACCGAAGGCCCCGCTTTCGGGTCCACCGCCGGGTCGAGGCGGGGCGCCCGCTTCGGCTCGCCCGCCCCGGCCCGTTCGGGCGGGACGGGCCGCTCGGGCGGCCACGGCCGACGGCGCGCAGCGGTCCAGGGAGAGTTCGCCCCGCCCAAGACGGTCACGCCCGCACTGCCCGCGGTCGAGGCGTTCGCCGACCTCGACATGCCCGCCCAACTGCTGGCGACACTGACCGGGCAAGGCGTGAGCGTCCCGTTCCCGATCCAGGGTGCCACCCTGCCCAACACCCTCGCGGGCCGCGACGCCCTGGGACGCGGGCGCACCGGCTCCGGCAAGACCCTCGCCTTCGGCCTGGCCCTGCTGGCCCGCACCGCCGGTCAGCGCGCCGAACCCCGCCAGCCGCTGGCCCTGGTCCTCGTGCCGACGCGTGAGCTGGCACAACAGGTGACCGACGCACTCACCCCCTACGCCCGCTCGGTGAGGCTGCGCCTGGCCACCGTCGTCGGCGGAATGTCGATCGGCAGGCAGGCCAACGCGCTGCGTGGTGGTGCCGAGGTCGTCGTGGCGACGCCGGGCCGGCTCAAGGACCTCATCGACCGCGGTGACTGCCGGCTCAACCAGGTCGCGATCACCGTCCTGGACGAGGCCGACCAGATGGCCGACATGGGCTTCATGCCCCAGGTCACCGCACTCCTCGACCAGGTACGCCCCGAGGGCCAGCGGATGCTGTTCTCCGCCACCCTCGACCGCAACGTCGACCTCCTCGTCCGCCGTTACCTCACCGACCCCGTCGTCCACTCCGTCGACCCCTCCGCAGGGGCGGTCACCACGATGGAGCACCACGTGCTGCACGTCCACGGCGCCGACAAGCACCGGACGACGACGGAGATCGCGGCCCGCGAAGGCAGGGTGATCATGTTCCTGGACACCAAGCACGCTGTCGACCGGCTGACACAAGACCTGCTGGCCAGCGGGGTACGGGCCGCGGCCCTGCACGGCGGGAAGTCACAGCCGCAGCGCACCCGGACCCTGGCCCAGTTCAAGACCGGGCACGTCACCGTGCTCGTGGCCACGAACGTCGCCGCCCGCGGCATCCACGTCGACGACCTCGACCTCGTCGTCAATATCGACCCGCCGACCGACCACAAGGACTACCTCCACCGCGGCGGCCGGACCGCGCGGGCCGGGGAATCCGGCAGTGTCGTCACCCTGGTCACCCCCAGCCAGCGCCGGGACATGACGCGCCTTATGACAGCGGCCGGCATCGTGCCCCAGACCACCCAGGTCCGCCCCGGCGAAGAGGCACTCAGCCGGATCACCGGCGCCCAAGCCCCGTCCGGCATTCCCGTGACGATCACCGCTCCGGCCCCCGAGCGGCGTCAGCGCAGCACGTCCTCACGCGGCCGGCGCAGCCCCGCTTCGGCTGCCCGGCGCATGACAGCGCGGCAGACCTCCTTCGACGCGGCGGCATAAAAATCTCGTGATCAGGAAACTGACCCACCAATGCAGGAGGCACCTTTTGACGCTGGTTCAGACGCAGCCCCGCCAGGCGAGTGCCACCCCCGTACACAGGACGGCGGCCGACGCCATGGACACCGGCGGACCGCAGGTCTGTGACGACATGACCGTCGAGGTCGCCCTGTCCGTCATGGCCAGCGCCCGCACCGGGCACCTGCTCGTCTGCGACAACGACGGCCTGTGCACCGGACTTCTCACCCAGGCCCAGCTCACCGCGGCCCGTGACAGCTCCGCGTACACCGACCGGATCCAGCTGCGCGACATCCTCGGCGACCCAGGACCGTTCACCCGTCCCGTGACCCCCATGGCCGAAGCCGAGCACACGATGCGCCACAGCCAGGCCGATGCCCTGCCTGTCGTCGACGAACACGGCAGCGCTCCGGGCGTCCTCGCCGTCGCCCGCTGAACCGCCTCACCGCAGCAGAACCACCCCCTCTTCGTTCCTCTCCCTGTGAGGCATCATGCGCTGTGTCATCGCCCGCTTCCCGTTCGACCTCACCAAAAGCGGCGTCCTTGAATCGATGAAGGGCGTCAAACCCGAACAGGCTTCCGGCGAGTCCGTGATCATCGGCCGCCGTACCTACCCCGTCAAACAGGTCGGACAGGTCCTCACACGCCAGGACCGCCGCGACTTCAGCGCTGGCGAAGTCCTGCGGGCCATGACCCGGCTCGGCTTCACCTGCCGCGGCCTCCCCCCGGCCGCCGCACCCACCCGCGTCCTCAACCCCTTCCAACAGGCTTCCGCGATGCTCGGCGCCCCTGCGGCCCTCTGACAGACGGGCAGGCGCGAGCCGCCACCAGAACAACGAGTGAGGGTCCCACCGGAACAAGCCGGTCGGACCCTCACCGCGTACCGAGGCATTCTCGGCACGACGCTGAATCAGTGGTCGGAGTAGCTGAAGTCGCCAACGGTCCAGGCACTGATGTCCTCGATCGCCACGCGGTACATCCCGCCCGTCTCGGGGATCCCCACCGCACCCTGCAGAATCCGCGCCAAATGGAAATGCAGATGCGTGGGCCGCCCCTCCTCCTGTGTCGCAGTGGTGAACACGGCGGAGAAATCGTTCAGGCGGGCCGAGTCCGCCAGAACCTCCGACACCCGCTGCCTCCAAACGGCCTCGGGAGCCAGCCGCCCTGTGATGACGGCACCACCGGCGACCACGGTCAGAGACATCTGATTGCTGCGCCCGGACTCCACCAGAGCGGCGACATCAACAAGCAGCTCGTCAAGCTTCGACATGAGAGACGATTGTAATCACCAGCCGTCCGACCAACTCAAGCAGCGGTACTCCACGACAGGTGCAAGACCAACCTGAACAGACGATGACGCCGCAGACCTCCAGCGAACATCTGGAAGGCGTGTTGGCCCAGTCATGGTCTACGGGGCCTGCTGCGTGAGCGATGCGTGAGCGGACGTGCTGACATGCCGCACGCGAGCTTGGACCGGACAACACATGACAGGTCTCTGACCAGGCATTTCTGGACCAGCGCGGAAGCTGACGGAAGTCCCGGCAGGGCCCTGCCGGGACTTTTAATCCGTTGGTTGTGGGTTCGAGTCCCACACGGCCAACCACGCCGAGCACGCGCCTCGACCGGTTCACTCCGGTCGGGGCGCTTTGCCGTCTCCCGGCTCGGGCGTGAGCGACGGCCCGTCAGGCGGGCTACGGCGCCGGCGTTTCGGTGGGGTCGTTCCGTTCGGTGCAGCAGGTGGCGGCCTTCGGGGCAGGGGTCTTGCCGAGTTGGTCCGCGTCGGCCTTGACGACGTACACCTCCCAGGGCTCCTGGCCGGGGCCGTGGACCCACACCTTGTCCTGGAGGGCGTAGCAGCAGGAGGTGTCGTTCTCCTCGAAGGTGGCGAGGCCGGCGTCCTTGAGGCGTTCGGTGGCGGCCGTGACCTCGTCGGTGGTGTCGACCTCGACGCCGAGGTGGTCGAGGCGGGTCTTCTGGCCGGGCTCGCCCTCGATGAGAACGAGCTTGAGCGGCGGGGTGGTGAGGGCGAAGTTCGCGTAGCCGGGGCGGCGCTTGGCGGGTTCGGCGCCGAAGAGCTTGGAGTAGAAGGCGACCGAGGCTTCGAGGTCGGCGACATTGAGGGCGAGCTGGGCGCGGGACATGGCTGTCTCCCCGATCAGGTTGTATTGATGTCTGTCGATGACTCTTGGTTCCACCTTGCTTCTTGTATCGAAGAATGTCAACATAGACGCATGTCGAAACAGGAGCTTGTGGTGCTCGGCCAGGACGGCCCCGACGGTTGCTGCCCCGCCCTGCTGACCGCCCCGCTGGAGACCGATCAGGCCGAGACGCTGGCGAAGGTCTTCAAGGCGCTGGGTGATCCGGTGCGGCTGAGGCTGCTGTCGATGATCGCTTCACGGGCGGGCGGGGAGGTCTGCGTCTGCGACCTCACCCCGGCGTTCGACCTGTCCCAGCCGACGATCTCCCATCATCTGAAGCTTCTGAAGCAGGCCGGTCTCATCGACTCCGAGCGGCGCGGGACGTGGGTGTACTACCGGCTGCTGCCCGAGATGACGGACCGTCTGGCCGCGCTCCTCACCCGCCCCGCCGAAGCACCCCTGACCGAGCCCGCCGGTGCGGCCTCGTGAGCAGGCGGACCGGGGGCCCGGTCGCCGGGCGGCTGTCATTCCTGGACCGGTTCCTCGCGGTGTGGATTCTCGCCGCGATGGCCGCCGGCCTCGGGCTCGGGCGCCTGGTCCCGGGCCTGGGGACGGCGCTGGCGAAGGTCACCGTCACCGGGGTCTCTCTGCCGATCGCCCTCGGCCTGCTGGTGATGATGTATCCGGTGCTGGCGAAGGTCCGCTACGACCGCCTGGACACCGTCACCCGTGACCGACGCCTGCTGATCTCCTCGCTGCTGCTGAACTGGGTCGTCGGCCCGGCGCTGATGTTCGCCCTGGCGTGGCTCTTCCTGCCGGACCTGCCCGAGTACCGCACCGGTCTGATCATCGTCGGCCTCGCCCGCTGCATCGCGATGGTCATCATCTGGAACGACCTCGCCCGCGGCGACCGCGAGGCCGCCGCCGTCCTCGTCGCCCTGAACTCGGTGTTCCAGGTTCTGGCGTTCAGCCTGCTCGGCTGGTTCTACCTGAGCGTGCTGCCCGGCCTGCTGGGCCTTCAGCAGACGGCCCTCGACGTGTCCGTGTGGGAGATCGCCCGCAGTGTGCTGATCTTCCTGGGCATCCCGCTCCTGGCCGGGTTCCTCACCCGCCGGATCGGCGAGAGAACCAAGGGGCGCACCTGGTACGAGACGAGACTGGTCCCGCGCATCGGCCCCTTCGCCCTGTACGGGCTGCTGTTCACCGTCGTCGTGCTCTTCGCCCTCCAGGGCGATGCCATCACCTCGCGGCCGCTCGACGTCGTACGGATCGCGCTACCGCTGCTGGTCTACTTCGCCCTCATGTGGGCCGGATCCATGGCGCTGGGACGCGCGATCGGACTCAACCACCCAAAGGCGACGACGCTGGCGTTCACGGCCGCGGGCAACAACTTCGAACTGGCCATCGCGGTCGCCATCGCGACCTTCGGCGCCACCTCCGGACAGGCTCTGGCCGGCGTCGTCGGTCCCCTCATCGAAGTGCCGGTACTGATCGGCCTGGTCCATGTCGCCCTGGCCGCCCGGCGTTTCTTCCCCCAGCCCCCGCCGGCGGCCGGACCGGCCACAGCCCTGGAAGGTTCCGCCCGTGTCTGAGAGCACACCGTCCGTGCTGTTCGTCTGCGTCCACAACGCCGGCCGTTCCCAGATGGCCGCCGCCTTCCTCTCCCACCTCGCGGGCGACACCGTGGAAGTCCGTTCCGCCGGCTCCGCGCCGGCCGACACCCTCAATCCGGCGGTGGTCGAGGCGATGGCGGAGGTCGGCATCGACATCTCGGCCCGGACTCCCAAGGCGCTGACGGTGGAAGCCGTGCGGGCGTCCGACGTCGTGATCACCATGGGCTGCGGGGACACCTGCCCTGTCTTCCCCGGCAAGCGGTACCTCGACTGGAAGCTTGACGACCCCGCCGGTCAGGGCGTCGAGGCGGTCCGGCCGATCCGGGACGAGATCGGGCGGCGTATCCGCGGGCTCCTCGGCGAACTCGGCGTACACGTGGTATGACCGCGGACGTGACAGCCATGGGCGCACGCATCACGGCGATGCGGCCCGAGCATGCCGGACAGGTCCTGGCGATCTATCAACTGGGCATCGACGAGGGCGACGCCACCTTCGAGACCGCCGCTCCGGACTGGCGGGGGTTCGACGCGGCCAAGCTGCCCCGGCACCGCCTGGTCGCACTCGACGAGGACGACCGCGTACTGGGCTGGGCCGCCGTCGCCGCGGTGTCCAGCCGGGGCGCGTACGCCGGAGTGGTCGAACACTCCCTCTACGTCGGCCCCGACGCCCGCGGCCGCGGCGTGGGACTCGCCCTGCTGACCGCCCTGCTGGCCTCCACCGAGGCCGCCGGGATCTGGACGGTGCAGTCCGGCATCTTCCCCGAGAACACCGCCAGCCTCGCCCTTCACGAGAAGGCCGGGTTCCGTGTCGTCGGCACCCGTCGGCGCGTCGGCCTCCACCACGGCCGGTGGCGCGACGTCATCCTCGTCGAACGCCGGAGCCGG
Source organism: Streptomyces camponoticapitis (assembly GCF_014646115.1). Lineage (GTDB taxonomy): Bacteria > Actinomycetota > Actinomycetes > Streptomycetales > Streptomycetaceae > Streptomyces > Streptomyces camponoticapitis. The sequence continues at coordinate 75,805 of NZ_BMMV01000029.1, forward strand.
AACATCGACTGACGGTCCGTCAGAAGGCTGGAGCAGGGCGGTACATGGGGATCGAACGATGAAACGGAACCCGGACATTCGCGCGATCATTCGCGGATGATCTCCGGCCTACTGTTGGCGATGTCAGCAGGAGAGCCCAGGATCAACAAGTCGATGGAGAACCCGATGAGTTCGCGCCTTGCCGCCCGGTCGCCCCGGTCCGCCCGCTTCGCCCTGGCCGCCGTGGCCATGGTGGCTCTCACCGCCACTCTCACCGCCTGCGACTCCGGCGCGGACACCTCCGCCGACGCGGGCAAGGCGGCGAACGCCGGCTCCGCTGCCAAGGACAACGACGTCGACGGTGCCAAGGACGACTACTACGACGAGGACGGCGGTTCGGCCGGCAAGGACAACGACGTCGACGGTGCCAAGGACGACTACTACGACGAGGACGGCGGCAAGGACAACGACGTCGACGGCGCCAAGCAGGACTACTACGCGAAGCCGTGCGACAACGGCGACCTGAACTTCACGGTCAAGCTGGAGTCCCAGGCCGGCGGCTACTACCTCGTTACGGCGAAGGCCAAGCCGGGCGTCGTCTGCACCCTGGAAGGCGCCCCCAAGCAGGTCATGTTCGGCTCCGACCCCGACACCGTGGCGTCCAACGCCGAGGGCGGCTCCGGTGACGCCGTCAAGCTCAAGGGCTCTACCGCCGCCTACTTCGGCGTGAACCCCAAGAGCACCGACAACGACGACGGCAAGATGTTCGAGACGCTCATCGTCTCCGCCTCCGACGACGCCGGCGACGCGGGCCAGCTCGATGTCGAGTCCGTCAATGTCGACAAGCCCCAGGTCAGCAACTGGCACGCCGACTCCGCCGACGTCGTCACCCCCTTCCTCTGAGCCGACCCGGCGCCGGCAGGCCGGCCCCGCTCAGCGTCGTAGCGCCGCGTCGATCGCGGCGAGGTAGCCGCTCACCGGGCCGAACGTGAGCAAACCGCTTCCCGCGCCCGCGAGTTCGGCGGACGCGGGGGCCAGACGGTCGCGTACGCGCGTGAGTACGGCGCGGTCGCCGAGCGCCAGGGCCGCCGTCGCCTCCAGGCAGCAGCACGCCTCGTACAGCAGGTCGTGGGGCGGTTCCGGCAGTGCGCGCAGGGCGGTGCGGGCGGTGGGGTGGTCGCCCGTGGCCAGGGAGGCGAGCGGGGTGATCCAGGGACGGTACGGGCCCCAGTCCGCCCGCGGATCGAGCGCGTCGAGCGCGTCGGGCGGGGGGAGACGGGGACCGTCGGCGGAGAAGCGCAGGGAGAGCAGCGCGAGCGGGAGAAGCCCGTGGGTCAGGCCCGGCATGCCGGAGTCCGGCAGGTCGGCGGCGGCGCTCCCGTACGCCGACCTCGCCTCGGGGATGTCACCGGACGCGGACAGGCGAAGCGCCCCGTACCACCGGGTGAAGACGCCCACGAGCGGGAGTTCGTGGAGGGCCGCCAGTCGGTCGGCAGCGGTGGCGTGCGTGTCGGCCGCCGCGAAGTCGCCGAGAGCGCCGAGCGCCTGAAGAAGGATCAGATGGCCCAGTACCTCGAAGGTCACCAGGCCGTGCCGGGCCCCCAGCGCGACCAGTTCCGTGCCGGTCTCCGCGCGGCGCGGTGCGAGGCCCGCGCGGGTGAAGGACTGCATGAACGTGCCGTTCAGCGCGAACGCCAGCAGCGCCGGATCGTCGAGCCGGCGGGCGATCGCCTCCGCCTGGGCCGCGGCCTGGGGGCCGCGCGAGGAGTGCGAGCCGCGCATCTCCACCGCGACGGTGGCGAGCAGCCGGCAGCGCACCGCGTCGTAGCCGCCGTGTCCGTTGGGAGGCGGCAGCGCGGCCAGGGTGCGTTCGGCGGCGGCGACGATGCGCCGTGCGAGCTCCGGGTCGTCGCCGCGCGTCCAGATCGCGGGCACGTCGAAGGCACCGATCACCCGGCCGGTCAGTTCCGGGTCGCCGAACTCCTCGGCGGCGGTGATGGCCGCCAGGCGGTGTTCGCGGGCGGCCGTCAGACCGCCGCCGCCGGTCACCGCGAGGTCGCGGAGCAGACCCACCGTCGTCTCCAGGCGGGCACGGGCGCCGGCCGCGACCGTGCGGTCGTACGCGGCGGCGGCCCGCGTCCACAGGCGGGCCGCTGTCTCGCCGGGGTCGGTGCGACCGGTCGGGGGCTCCCCGCTCGCCCGGTCCGGAACGGCGTCGAGCGCCGCGTCCTGCGCCAGAATGTCCGCCTCCAGCCTCCGCAGCCCCGGCCCCGGGTCCAGCCCGAGCTGTTCCACCAGGGTCGACCGTGCCCTCCGTAGGACGGCGAGCGCGTCTCCCTGCCGGCCCGTCCGGTACAGCGCCAGCGCCAGCAGCCGCCACGCGTCCTCGCGCCAGGGGTGGTCGGCCAGATGCGCGTCCAGGTCGGGGACGGCCTCGGCGGTGAGGCCGAGGGCCAGCCGCGCCTCGGCTCTGCGCTCGACCGACTGGAGCCGCAGTTCGGCCAGGCGGGCGCGTTCGCCCCGTACCCACTCCTCCTGTACGAAATCGGCGTACGAGGGCCCGCGCCACAGCTCCAGCGCCTCGTCCAGCCGCGGCAGCGCCCGCGCGGGCGGCAGCTTCGCCGCCTCGTCGACCGCCGTCTCGAACCGCCAGGCGTCGACGGCGTCCGGGCCGGCTCGCAGCGCGTAGCCGGGGCCGTCCGTGACGAGGAGCCGGGCGGGGGCACGGGGTGGACGGTCCGGTTCCAGGGCGCGGCGGAGCGCGGCGACGAAGGTCTGTACGGAGCCGACCGCCCCGGCCGGCGGCGAGTCCGGCCACAGGTCGGCGACCAGCCGGGCGACGGGGACGACACGGCGGCGGGCGACGATCAGGCGGGCCAGTACGGCGCGGTGGCGCGGCCCCTTGAGCGCGACCGCGCCGCGTCGGTCCTCGGCGGTCACGGGACCGAGCACGCCGAACAGGACCTGTTCGCGGTCCGGCTCCCGTTCCATCCGACCCTCCGCCCGCCTCGGGATGCCCCCGACGCCCACGACCCTCGGCGCCGACCACCCGCCGACCCACCGCTCTCCGATCGCTGACCGATCGCTGATTCGCGGCCCGCAGGCTCGAAGCCACGAGAACAACGCGGCAACGAGTCGACGCGTCAACGCACGTCAGCCTACGAAAGAGCGCACCATGCACCCCACCATCCCCGGCTTCAGCTACCGGCGCGTCCCCGTCGCCGACGACGTCACCCTCAACGTCGCCGTCGGCGGCTCCGGCACCCCGGTCATGCTCCTGCACGGCTTCCCGCAGACCCACCTCATGTGGCGGCACGTCGCCGCCGGACTCGCCTCCCACCACACCGTCATCTGCCCCGACCTGCGCGGTTACGGCGCCAGCGACAAGCCCGCCGAGGTCGAAGGCGTGACGTACGTCAAGCGCACCATGGCCGCCGACACCGTCGCGCTCGCCCGCGCCCTGGGGCACGACCGGTTCGCCCTGGCGGGCCATGACCGGGGCGCCCTCGTGGCGATCCGTGCCGCCCTGGACCACCCGGACGTGATCACCCACCTCGCCTCGCTCGACGTCCTGCCCACGCTGGACACCTGGGACGTCATGCACGGCACCACGGCCGCCGTCGGCTTCCATCTCTATCTGATGGCCCAGCCGCCCGGTCTGCCCGAGCGGATGATCGCCGCGAGCGCCGACGCCTTCTTCGGCCACTTCCTCGACATCTGGACGCGCGACCCGCGGGCGATTCCGGCCGCGATCAGGGCCGAGTACCTGGCGGCCTCACGCGCGGCCGTCCCCTCCATCGTCGCCGACTACCGTGCCTCCGCCGGGATCGACGTCGCCCACGACCGGGCCGACCGCGACGCCGGCAACCAGCTGCGGATGCCGGTCTCCGTCCTCCAGCAGGACTGGGGTACGGTGCTGGGCTTCGACGCCGACGAGCGCTGGCGCGCCTGGGCGCCCGACCTGGAGCACGCGACCGTGGGCTGCGGCCACTTCATGGCCGAGGAGGCACCGGAGGAGGTCGTCAGGGCCGTACGGGAGCTCCTCACCCGCTGAACGGCCCACCCATGACCAGCGGTGGGGCGCCGGACGCTCACCCCACCCGCAGCGCGTCGAGCAACCGCCCCAGCGCGGCCCTCGTGTCGGCGAGGTCCGCCGGGTCCCCCGACGTCGCCAGCCACAGCGCCGCCTCGTTCATCGCGCCCGACAGCAGGTGCGCGAGGGGCGCCACCGGCTGCGCGGCGATGACGCCCTCCTCCACGAGCGTGGTGAGCGCCTCCTTGAGATGACGCGCCGACGACGCCTCGTCCATCTCCCGCCACTCGGTCCAGCCCAGTACGGCGGGCCCGTCGACCAGCATGATCCGCTGAGTGTCCGGCGCGGTCGTCGCCGTGATGAACTCCTGGCAGCCCGCGACCAGTTGGTCCCAGGAGTCGTCCCGCGCCCCGGCCGCCTCCATGACGCGCTCGCCCACCTCCTGCTGGAGGTCGCGCAGTACGGCACGGAAGAGCGCGGTCTTGCTGTCGAAGTGGTGGTAGAGCGCGCCCTTGGTCACGCCGGCGGCGGCCACGATCTCCGCCAGGCTCACCGCGCCGTAGCCGACCTCCGCGAAGAGCCTGCGGCCCTCGCGCAGCAGGGTCTGCCTGGTTCGCTCCCGCTGCTGGGCCCTGGTCCCGTGCTGGTCCGGCGGCATGGCGTTCCTCCCCGTTTGACATACCGGTGGTATGCGAATAGCGTCGTTGGCGTACCGATGGTATGCGAAAGGATCCGTCATGGAGCTGACCAGCTTCTATCCCGTGATCGCCACCGAGCGGCTCCAGGAGTCCCGCGACTTCTACATCCGGCTCCTGGGGTTCGAGACGACGTTCGAGGCCGACTGGTACGTAAGCCTGCTGCGCCCGGGGGCGGTTCCGTACGAACTGGCGCTCCTCGACCCCACCCACCCCACCGTGCCCGAGGGCTACGGCAGGCCCGTCCAGGGACTGCTCCTCAACTTCGAGGTGGCGGACGTGGACGCGGAGTGGGAGCGGCTCGTCGGGAGGGAGGGGCTGACGCCCGTACTCGGGCTGCGCAGCGAGGATTTCGGGCAGCGGCATTTCATCGTCACGGACCCCAGCGGGGTGCTGATCGACATCATCACGACCATCGAGCCGACGCGGGAGTTCGCTGACCAGTACGGCGGCGCCGGCACATCCTCGCCGTAGAGGCGCGGCAGAGGTTCCGACCGGAACGACGAAGGCTCCGACCGGAACGCGGACCGGTCGGAGCCTTCGTGGTGCGTACGCGCGGGCGCGGAGCCGCGCCCGCTTCGCCCCGGATCAGCTCTGTGGCGGGCGGTCGTCGCCCGGCGTGGGCCGGTCCCGGGAGCCCATCTGTTCGTTGAGCTTCTCCTGGGCCTTGTCGACCTTGCTCTCGTACTTGCCACCGGTCGTCTTGTCCACGGCGTCACCGGCCTTGTCGACGCCTTTCCGAGCGGTGTCCTCATGGCCCTTCATCAGGCCTTTGAGTCTGTCGAGCATGGACATGATGGGTCGTCCTCCCTTGTGGGGTTGCTCCCCTTCCCAGCATCGGGGCGCCCGCCGCATCCCGCATCCGGGCGGCGACAAAGCGTATGGAAGAGCCGGTTAGCGCCCTATTCCGCTGGGATCTCCGGGCAAAGAGTGGCCCCCGAGGCTGCGCTCCAGCCCCGGGAGTCGCACTCTTGACCGTATGAGTGACACACCGATCGTCGTGCACCGGCCGTCCGGGACGGGCGGCCGGAGAGTCACCGTCCGCGGCCGGATCATGGGACTCGCCCACAACGACGACCATCTGATCGAATTCCTCCGGCTCGCCGGGCTGCCCGACGCGTGGGAACTGCTCGACGACCCCTCCTGGGTCGAGTGGCAGGGCGGGCAGCCGCACGAGTACGGCCCCGAGTGACCGGCCGCCCTGCCTCAGGCTCCTCCCCCACGCCCCCGCTCAGACCGGCTGCCGCAGTTCCGCCATGATCGGCATCAGCTGGGTGAGCGCGTCGAGCCGCCAGTCCGCCGCCGCGACGACGTCCGGATCGTCGGCCGTCAGATAGCCCCAGGGGCCGCGCCGTAGATGCGCCGCCCGCAGCCCGGCCCGCTGGGCGGGGAACAGGTCGTGCACGGGGTGGTCGCCCACGTACAGAATCCGTTCGGGCGCGGTGTCCGCCGCCTCCACGACCCGGGCGAAGAACTCCTCCGACGGCTTGGCGACGCCCCACTCGCCGGACGTGGCGACGAGATCGGCGGGCAGATCGAGGCCCCGCAGCAGCTCACCGGCCTTGACGGTCTGGTTGCCGGCGATGATGACGCGTACGCCGAGCTGGTGCAGACCGGCCAGGGCGGGCCGTACGTCGGGATAGAGGTCGGACTCGTCCAGGTGCTCGCCCCGGCCCGCGGCTTCTCTCGCCCGGTACGCCTCGCCGACATCTATGCCCGGCTTGATGAGGTGGAGGGCGTCGTCGTTGTCCCTGCCCTGGGTGGTGACGGCGCCGACCAGCGCGGAGATGGTGTGGCGGGGGATGCCGAGCCAGTCGGCCCAGGAGGCCCAGTAGCGGTCGTCGCGGACGAGAGTCTCGCCGACGTCGAACACGATGGTTTCGATCACCGGGGTAAGCCTAGGCGTTAAGGGGCTCCGGGACGGTGACTGTGCGAGGTGGTGAGGCACACGCTCTGCCCATTGTCAGTGGCTGGCCGTAGCCTTGCTCCATGTCAGCTTCCTCTGATGCCAGTGCTTCCGTCCGTCCCGCCGCCGTCGTCAACGCGGAGATCCGCGCCCTGTGGGCGCGCGCGGGCCGGGCGCTGTCCACCGCCGAGCAGGAGGAGTATCAAAGGCTGCTGGTCGAGTGGGCCGCGGCGATTCGCGCCGATGTGGTGGAGGCCGCCTAGGCCGATCGGGGCCCTCGGCGGGTAAATGGAGATGATCTTGGTCCGGATGGCGTAGTGTTGCATTCAACGGCGCGGGGTGGAGCAGCTCGGTAGCTCGCTGGGCTCATAACCCAGAGGTCGCAGGTTCAAATCCTGTCCCCGCTACTGGCAGAAGACGAAGGCCCGGATCCACTGGATCCGGGCCTTCGCCGTGTGCGCGCCCGACTCCCGAATCCCCGGCCCTCGAACCCCGATCCGGCACATCGTGCTTGACCTTTACGCAACGTCAAGATTTAGCGTTCCGGTCATGGAGTGGTCGATCCAGGACATCGCGAAGAAGGCCGGCACGACGAGCCGCACGCTCAGGCACTACGGCGAGTTGGGGCTGCTCGACCCGAGCAGGGTCGGAAGCAACGGTTACCGCTACTACGACCAGGACGCCCTCGTCCGTCTGCAGCGGATCCTGCTGCTGCGTGAGCTCGGCCTGAGCCTGCCCGCGATCGCCGGGATCCTCGACGGCCAGCAGGACACGGCCGCCGCCCTGCGCACGCATCTCGCGCTGCTCGAACAGGAACGTGAGCGCGTGGGACGGCTGATCGCGTCGGTCCGGACCACTCTCCACAAGACAGGGAGGGGAGAAGAACTCATGGCCGAGGAAGTTCTCGACGGCTTCGATCACACGCGGTACGAGCAGGAGGTGACCGAGCGGTGGGGCCGGGACGCGTACGAGAAGGGTGACCGCTGGTGGCGGGCCCTGAGCGAGCGCGAGCGGAAGGAGTTCACGCAACGGCACGAGACCATCGCCCGGGACTGGGGCCGGGCCAGGAAGGACGGTCTCGCCGCCGACAGCGAGGAGGCGCAGGCCATCGCCCGCCGGCACTGCGACTGGCTGTCGACGACGACGAGCCCCGCCAGGTCGTACGTCATCGGCGTCACCGCGATGTACGTCGACGATCCGCGCTTCGGCCGTAACTACGACAAGTACGAGGAGGGCACGGCCGTCCTCGTACGGGACGCGATGAAGGTCTACGCCGAGCGCCACCTCACCGACGACTGACGCTCGCCGGGCGCGACCCCACGGCCGCGCCCGCACGGGAGAGCGACCGGCTCACCACCGGCGTACGCCGGCCGGTGACCGCGGCCGAACCGCTGTCACCGCACTGGCCCACCGGTAGCCCAGTCGGTCGACAGCGGGTAGCCGCCCGGCGTGCAAGAGGCCAGCCTGGGGGGACGCGGTACCGTCCGCGGCCGTCGACGGACCGGGCAGGAGGCCACTGGTGGGGCACCTGAGAGACAGCGGAGACGGCGGGACCGGGGACGGTCCCCCCGGCGGGAGCGGGCACCGCCCTGCCGAGGGGGCCGTCCCCGGTTCCTCCGCCGGGGGACCCACCCATCAGGCATCGCCCCACCGTCCCCGCGTCCCCTCCAGGCTCCGCCGGCTCAGCGAGGGCCTCCGGCGTGGGGTCCAGCGCGGTCTCCGCCGCGCCGACGAAGGTTTCCGGCAGGCGGACTCGGCCCCGAACGACCCGACCCGGAGCCGCTCGCAGCCCGTGGAGAAGCACCCGCCCGGCTTCGGTCCCGAAGATCCCCGGCCGCCCAGGCGGGGGAGCGGCCGGCTCGCCGCCCGGTCGACGCATCCGGTCGTGGAGCTGCTGCCCGGTCTGATCATCGTGGCGGGGATCGTCCTGGACCAGGTGACCCCGGCCGCCTTCACCGCTTCCCCGTTCTTCTCGGCGGCGCCGCTGGTCGCGGCCCCCTTCTTCTCGTTCATGCGCACCCTCCTCGTCGGCATCCTGTCCGTCGGCGCCGTTCTCGGGCTGCGCTACTTCAACAACTCCGCGGACGGGATCGAGACGATCACCGAATCGCTGACCGTCTTCACCGTCTCCGTCCTCGCGCTGGCCATCAACGGTGTCGTACGCCGCAGCGGTGAACGCCTCGCCTCGGCACGGGTCATCGCCGAGGCCGCCCAGCGCGCCGTCCTGCCGACACCCGAGTCCCGGATCGGCGGGCTGCACATCGCCGCGCGTTACGAGGCGGCGGAGGAGGGCGCGTACATCGGCGGTGACCTGTTCGCCGTCCAGGACACGGAGTACGGGGTACGGGTGGTGGTCGGCGACGTACGCGGCAAGGGCATGGGCGCCGTCGAGACCGTGGCCGTCGTCATCGGCGCCTTCCGGGAGGCCGCCGAGCAGGAGAGGTCGCTCGAAGGCGTCGCGCGGCGGCTGGAGCGGGCGCTGGCGCGCGAAGGCAGGGGGCGCAGCGGGATCGACCTTTTCGAGGGCTTCACCACCGCCGTACTGGCGGAGGTCCCGCACGCCGAGGGCATAGTGCGCGTGCTGAACCGCGGGCATCCGGAACCCCTGCTGCTCGGCCCCGACGGCGCGCTGACCGTGCTGGCCCCCACCGACCCGGCACTGCCGCTCGGGATGGGGGAACTGGGGACGTGGCCGGACCGCGCGGAGGAGATCCCGTACCGGCCCGGTGCGACGCTGCTTCTCTACACGGACGGCCTCTCCGAGGCGCGCAACGCGGACGGCGTCTTCTACGACCCGGGCGAACGGCTCGCGGGACGGATCTTTCCCGGTCCCGACGATCTGCTGGAGGCGATCGTCGGGGACGTACGGCTGCACACCGGCGGCGGCAGTACGGACGACATGGCGCTGCTGGCCATCAGCCGGCCCACCGCGCGGCAGCCGGAGCGGCGCCGGACGATGCCGGTCGTGCCGTGATGTCATCTCCCCCACCACGCAGCGTAGTTGAGGCGCATCACTCCGCATAACATCTGACGCACCGTCAGATCGAGTGAGTGATCGCACACGGCCCGAACCGCGATCAACTCGCCCGATTGCGCCAGCTTGTGTCCCGGTTGATCCCTGCCGCGCTCGCTAACGATCACCCGGAACAGCTTGGAATAAGTCCCCGTCGTCTATTAACGTTCGATAACGCAGCGCGGTTGTCCCAGCCGTCGAAAGAGACGGCGCCGTGCGCACGCGCCGAATTCCGCAAGGAAACCGGGGAACCACCAATTGGGGTGAATCGGGCGTCTTTTGCTGCCTTGTGCGGCGGAAAGCGCTCGTAGGAGACCTTCCTGCTCCGAACCCGTCAGCTAACCCGGTAGGCGAGAAGGAAGGAAAGGAGAGCGCCCCAGTGGCGTCCAACAGGCCTGCTCCCGAAGCCTCGATCCCGGCCCGTTTCGGCCCCGGGAGCCGGCTCGCCGGCACCGATCTCACCGACGGCGAGGCGACCAGGGACTGGGAGGAGTGGAATCCCACCGCGGACTCCATCCGTCCCGTACGCGGCAAGCACCGTGTCGCCAAGCAGCGCAACGCCCTCGCCCGCAGCTCCACGGTCCTCGGCGTGGGTGTCATCGCCGCGGTCGGCGCCGGAGGCATCGCCTCCGCCCAGGACAAGCCCGCTGTCTCGATATCACTTCCCGACTCGCTCTCGGACAGTCTTCCCGACGCCAAGTCCCTTCCCGGCGTCGGGTCTTTCATGTCCGACGGCGACAAGAAGACCGACGAGACACCCTCCCCGCTGACCACGGCGGGCCTCACCGCCGCGGACGCCCAGCAGGGCACCACCGACTCCGGCGAGGCGCTGCGCGCCCGCATCCTCCAGCAGGCGGAGCAGCAGCAGGCCGAGGCCGACGCCGCCCAGAAGGCGAGCGCCGAGAAGGCCGCCGCCGAGAAGGCCGCGGCCGAGGCCGAGAAGCAGCAGACCGACGCGGAGAAGAAGGCCGCCGAGGCGAAGCGCAAGGCGAAGGAAGAGGCCGAGCGCAAGGCCGAGCAGAAGCGCCTGGAGAAGCTGGCCGCCAGCTTCTCGCTCCCCACCTCCTCGTACACGCTCACCTCCACCTACGGCCAGGCCGGCTCCATGTGGTCCTCCGGCCAGCACACCGGCCTGGACTTCGCCGCCCCCACGGGCACGCCCACCAAGGCGGTCCACAGCGGGACCGTCACATCGGCAGGCTGGTCCGGTTCGTACGGCTACCGCGTGGTGCTTGAGCTCGACGACGGTACGGAGATCTGGTACGCCCACCTGTCCTCGATGACCGTCGCCGCCGGCCAGAAGGTCTCCACCGGCGAGACCATCGGCCGCGTGGGAGCCACCGGCAACGTCACCGGCCCGCACCTGCACCTGGAGGTGCACACCGCGGGCGGCAGCGGCATCGACCCGATGAGCTGGCTGCGCGGCAAGGGACTCACGCCGTAGCCACCCGCCCGGACCAGGGCCTGTCGTTTTGACCAGGCCGGATCCAAACGACAGACCCTAGCTCCGATACGGGTTGTAGCCGCCGTAGTCGATGTACGGCGGCGGAGACCAGACCCGCCCCGTCGCCCGCGCCGCGTACGTCAGCGCGGGCGACGCCGTTTCCCGGCGCTGCCACATGTGGTGCAGCAGCTCCTGCTCGCGCGCGGCGAAGTCTGGGCCCGCCGTGCCGCGCCCGGCCCGGTGCCGCAGGAACGCCAGAGCGGTCGCGAACGCCTGGTACTCGCCGACCGCGCGGGCCGCCTTCGGGCCGTACGCGCGTCCCGCCACGTCGCGCGCCATCGAGCGCGCCCGCATCGAGGACAGGGCGAGCGGCTCGGTCTCGGCGAGCCAGCCTGCCGCCGCGTACGCGGGCAACTCGACGGAGACCATGCGCAGTTCGCGCTGCCGGGTCCATACCGCCAGCCAGGTGAGCAGGGCGAAGGCGGGGACCATGAAGGCCGCGTACACCGCGTAGAAGCCGTACGGGCCGAACAGCGACGAGGAGCCGTTCCACAGCGCGTGCGTGCCCATCGCGAGCAGGAGGCCCAGCACCGGCATCAGCCACCGGCGGACGCGCTGCCGGCGGGTGGCGAGGGCGGCGATGCCGAAGCCGATACCCGTCAGGACCGTGAAGAGCGGGTGCGCGAACGGCGACATCACGACCCGTACGAAGAAGGTCGCCGCGGTCACGGCCGGCAGCCCGGAGTTGCCTATCTGCTGGTCCTCGCCGTAGGCGCTGCCGAGATAGAGGATGTTCTCGGTGAACGCGAAGCCGGTCGCGGTGAAGCCCGCGACGACGACCCCGTCGACGAGACCGGTGAAGGACCTCCGCCGGAAGAGGAAGATCAGCAGGATCGCGGCTGCTTTCGCGCTCTCCTCGACGATCGGTGCCACCACCGTGGCCCCCAGGGACTCCGCACCGGCGGGGTCGGCGGTGGCGGTCGCTATCCACTGCGTCGCGAAGGAGTTGGCCGTGATCGCCACGAGGGCGGCGGCGCAGGCACCCCAGGCGAAGGAGAACAGCAGATTCCGCCACGGGCCCGGCTCCACCCGGTCCAGCCAGCGGAAGGCCGCCATCAGCAGCGGCACCGGCAGGATCGCCAGCCCGAGACCGACCAGGAAGCCCTGGGTGCCGGTCTGTTCCCGTACGAGCGACATGAGCAGCAGGCCGCAGAGCGCGAGCACGATGATCACGGCGCCCGCGCGCACGGCGGGGTGCCGCCAGAACGCGCGATGCGGCCGGTAGCGCCACCGGGAGCGCTCAGGAACGGCGGCCCACATGTCGCCGAGCTGCTGCTGACGCTCGACGGCGGGGATCGCCGGCTCGGGGGCCGGAGGGTCGTACGGGGGCGGTCGGGACGGTTCGGACACCTACTGACCCTAACGAGGGCGACCGACAACCGCGACGGCGTCCGGCCCGTCCCGGCCAACCGCGGTCCTATCCGGCGACGGCGCCGTCCACGGCCGAGTCGTCCACGGGCGCGCCGTCCGTCGGTGAAGCGCCCGCCACGCGGCGGAAGACCAGGTCCCGTACGGCATGGCCCTTCTCCAGGCCCTGGCCCTCGAACCGCGTCAGCGGCCGTGAGGCGGGCCGCGGCGCGTAGCCCTCGTCCGGGGCGGTGTTCTCGAACGCCGGGTGCGCACTCAGCACGTCGAGCATCTGCTCGGCGTACGGCTCCCAGTCCGTGGCGCAGTGCAGTACGGCCCCGGGCTTGAGCGCGGGCGCCGCCAGTGTGAGGAACTCGGGCTGGATCAGCCGCCGTTTGTGGTGGCGCGTCTTGGGCCACGGGTCGGGGAAGTAGACCCGTATCCCGTCCAGCGACCCGGGCGCCAGCATCTCCCGCAGCAGGATGATCGCGTCGCCGTTGGCCACCCGGATGTTGGTGAGCCCGTTCCGCTCCGCCAGCCGCAGCAGGTTGCCCTGTCCCGGTGTGTGGACGTCGGCGGCGAGGATCCCGGTGCCGGGATCGTCGGCCGCCATCCGCGCCGTCGCCTCGCCCATGCCGAAGCCGATCTCCAGGACGACCGGGAGTCCGTCGAACATGGCGTCGAGGTCGAGGACCCGCCGGCCGTCGATGTCCAGCCCCCAGGACGGCCACAGCCGCCGCAGGACCTCCGCCTGGCCGGTCGTGACCCGGCTCCGGCGCGGCTGGAAGCTGCGGATACGGCGCTCGAAGTGCGATCCGGCCGGGTCGGCGGCCGGTCCCGTGCCCCCGGGGAACATCCGGGACCAGGGGTGGGTGTCGTCGGCGGGCGCGCCGTCGCGGTCGCTGTTCACGTTCATCTGGGTCTCGGACACGTTTTCTCAGCCACGTCGGAATTGGGCAGGACCACCGATTCTACGGACCCGCCCGGGCGGCCCAAAAAAGATCACCGCCCACCGAGGTCCGCGGCACCCCTAGACCCTGCCCGCGTCCCTCAGCATCGTCAGCGCCCGCCTCGCCACCTCGCGGCCGATCGGGAGCGCGGCCGTCGCCGCCGGCGAGGGGGCGTTGAGCACATGCACCGCGCGCGGTGCCTCCCGGATCAGGAAGTCGTCGGCCAGGGTGCCGTCCCGCAGCACCGCCTGGGCCCGCACCCCGGCCGCCGCCGGGCGCAGATCCGCGTCCGTCACCTCGGGCAGCAGCCGGCGTACGGCGGTGGCGAAGGCGCGCTTGGAGAGCGAGCGGCGCAGCTCGCCCGCGCCGTAACGCCAGTGTCTGCGCGCTATCCGCCAGGATCCGGGCCAGCCGAGCGTGCCCGCCAGCTCACGGGGGCGCACGGCGGACCAGGAGTAGCCCTCCCTGGCCAGCGCGGGCACCGCGTTCGGGCCGACATGGACGCCGCCGTCGATGCCGCGCGTCAGATGCACCCCCAGGAACGGAAAGGCCGGATCCGGCACCGGATAGACCAGCCCCCGGACGAGACCGGGCCGGGCCAGTTCGAAGTACTCGCCCCGGAACGGGACGATCCGCATGCCCGGGTCGTCACCGGTCAGCCGCGCCACCCGGTCGCACTGGAGCCCCGCGCAGTTGACGAGGGTGCGGGCCCTGACGACCTCTCCGGAGGACGTACGGACGGCGACACCCCACTCCCGCCGGTCGACGACGGTGACCTCCATGCCGTACCGCACGGACGCGCCCGACGCCTCCGCCGAGTCGGCGAGCCGCCCCGTGACGGCGACGAAGTCGCACACCCCGGTCGTGCCCACGTGGATCGCCGCCAGGCCGCGCACCTCCGGCTCGTACTCCATGATCTGCGCCGGGCCCAGCTCCCGGACCGGAATGCCGTTCTCCCGGCCGCGCTGGACCAGTGCGTGCAGCCGGGGCAGTTCGTCCCGGCCGGTGGCGACGATGAGCTTGCCGGTGACCTCGTGCGCGATGCCGTACTCCGCGCAGAACTTGACCATCTCGGCGGCGCCCTTGATCGCGTACCGCGCCTTGAGGGAGCCGGGGCGGTAGTACACACCGCTGTGGATGACTCCGCTGTTGTGCCCCGTCTGATGGCGCGCGGGACCGGGCTCCTTCTCCAGGACCGTCACTCGGGTCCCGGGCGCCGCCCGGGTGAGGGCGTAGGCCGTCGACAGACCGACGATGCCGCCACCGATCACCAGCACGTCGCAGTCATAGCCGTAGCCGTGGCCGCCGACGCGACCCGAGCCGTCGTTCTTCACCCGCGCTACCTCCCACCCGATAGTGCACTGGCCCACTGACAATGCCCTTAAACCATCGGGGTCCCACGCGTGTCTTACACCGTTCACCAAGCATTCCGTCGGTGGCCCGGCACCGGATCGGGGCGGAGCCCGCCGGCCCCGCCCTCCGCTACGCCGGCGCCACCAGCAGCGGGCGCGCCCGCTCCCGCAGCTCCGCGACCCTCGGCTCGTCGCCGTACGGCTCAAGGCGGTGCAGCAGGTCCCGTACGTACTCCGTGGTGCGCGCCGACGAGATCCGCCCCGCCACCTCCACGGCCCGGGTCCCCGCCGCGCACGCCGCGTCCAGATTGCCGGACTCCAGCTCCGCGACCGCGCTCACCACCAGGCGCAGCCCGTGCGAGCGCGCGAACTCCTCCGTCGGCCGGGACAGCGCCTGCTCCGTGAAGCGCCGCATCTGCCGGGGCGCCTTCAGATCGCGATAGCACTCGGCGGCGTCGGCGGCGAAGCGGTCGTACGAGTAGAAGCCCAGCCAGCTGGGATCCGCGTCGCCCGGCCGCGAGCGCTCCAGCCAGCCCTCCGCAGCCTTCAGGGCGGCTCCGGCGGCCGCCGCGTCGCCCGCCTTCGCGTGCGCGCGTGCCTCGACCAGCCGGAAGAAACTCATGGTGCGGGCCGTCGCGAGGCCCCTGTTGCGCTCCAGCGCCGCCTGGGCCAGGTCGACGCCCTCGTCGGCGAAGCCGCGGTAGGTCGCCTGGAGGGACATGGAGGCCAGGACGTAACCGCCGAGGGGCACGTCGGCCGCCGCGCGGGCGAGCCGCAGCGCCTGGATGTAGTAGCGCTGCGCGGCTTCCTGCTGGCCGGTGTCGAAGGCCATCCACCCGGCCAGCCGGGTCAGTTCGGCGGTCGCGCCGAAGAGACCCCGGCCGACCTCGTCGCTGTACGCGGCGAGCAGCAGCGGCGCCGCGTCGACCCGCAGACACTCGGGCACCATCGACGAACGCCAGTCCCCGCCGCCGTACTTGGAGTCCCAGCGCCGCGCGTCGGCGGCCGCCTCGCGGAGTTTGGCGACATCGCTGTGGCCCACGCGCAGCGGCGAGACCTCGCCGGCCGCGTCGGCGGCTAAGGCCCCGGGTGCGCCCGGGGCGGCCGGTGGGCCCGTCGCGCCGGTGGTGGAAGGCGGCGGTCCGGTCAACCCCGGTCCGCCGTGCGCCGCGTGCGCTCTCCGTGCCGCCTCGGCCATCGCCGCATCTCGCGCGACGGACGAGTCGGCGGGCGATATCAGCCACCGGGAAGCGGGCGTGGCGTACGCGCTGACCGCGAAAGAACCGGCCAGCGACTGCCAGATGCCGCCGCTGCCCGCCCGCCGGCCCGCCAGGTCCAGCCGGTACAGATCCGTCGCCGAGCGCACCGCCTCACCCACGTCGCGCGGGAAGGCGAGACCCACCTCAGGCGCCGGATCGGCGTCGGCCAGGCCGATTTCGTGCAGCGGTACGGGACGGCCCAGCTTGGCGCCGATGGCCGCGGCGATCAGATGGGGCGCCGCACCCTGCGGAACCATCCCCTTCGACACCCACCGCGCCACTGAGGTTTTGTCGTATCGAAGCGTCAGACCGCGCTGCGACCCGAGGTCGTTGACCCGCCGGGCGAGACCGGCGTTGCTGATTCCCGCGAGGGCGAGAACGGTGCCGAGTTTCTCGTTCGGCCCGCGTAGCTCCCTGGACATGCGCCACCCCTCGACACACAGACGGCCGCCCCGCCGGCCCCTCTTGTGAGGGACCCCGTGGCATTCGTAAACCCAGCGTAGTTCGCCGCATCCCTACCGTTAAGGGGCGGAGGTCCGGATGGCGGGATTGTTGTCCGTACGCGAGTACGCGCGAAACTCGCCGCGGCCGACACGTGCTCCGGGTGTGTGGCCGTGCGCCCGGCCGTGCGCTCTTGGCCAAAAGAGACCGGGAGCGCTTCCATGAGTGCTGCGTGGGTCGGCCCACTGCGTACTGGAACCAGTGGGCTGGGGGACACCGCCGCCTCATTTCCCCGCGGGTGGCGGATCGGTCCGGGAGGCGAAGGCGCCTCCCGGACTGTACGTTTGCCGACGTTCTGTCGGCCGATCGGGCTCGGAGATTGGCTGAATGCTGCCTGTCCGACCTGAGCCCCCCAGTGCGCCAATTGTCCTTTGCCAGGGGCGCATTCGTGTTTCGCGCTCCCGTCCCGGGGCCCCTCCTGTGTGCCGTTGTCGTGGCAGCATGTTCACGAACGACTACGGTTCGACTCTGGTCCACAGGCTGTGGAGGCGGCGATGCGCTGGTTGGTGGGGTGGAGCAGTATCGCCGCGAGCTTCGGCACGGCCGCCACGGCGGGCTCCGTCGGCGATCAGTCCGAGGGCCGTACGGTCCATCCCGTCGGCTCCCAACTCCTGTGGGGCGACCCGGATCCGCTGTGGGCCGTCGGCGACTGGCGCGACGACGAGGTCCGTGTCGTCAGCGTCGACCCCTTCACCCGACTCGCCGTCTTCGGCTGCTGCGGAGCCACCGACGAACAGCTGAAGATCGGCCTGTTCGCGGCCCGCGGCGGCGCCCTGCGCCATCTCACCGCCTGGCCCGGCAGTTACACGGCCGTCGCCCAGATCGGCCGCCGGATCACCGTCGCGGGCGATCTGGCGGGCGCCAGACCCGTCTTCCACACGCCGTGGGCGAGTGGCACCGCGTACGCCACCGCCGCCCTGCCGCTCGCCGACCTCATCGAGGCGCAGCTGGACATCGGGCATCTGGCCGCGCTGCTCGCCTGCCCCGAGACCCCCGAGGCGCTGCGCGACTCCACCCCGTACGCGGGTGTCAAACGCGTCCCGCCCGGCCACGCCCTCGTACTGCGCGAGGGATCCCGCGAGATCACCGGGTACGAACAGGTCGCCTCGCTCGCCGTCGCCGCGCCCCAGGTCGACCCCGAACGGGCCGTCGAGGGAGTCCGGGACGCCCTCGTCGAAGCCGTACGGGCCCGACTCCTCGCACCGCGCCACGCCCCCGAGGCGACGCCGCCCGACCCCGGGCCCGTGCCGGGCATGGGACCCGCCGACCGGCGCGCCGCGCGCGGCGGACCCGTCCCCGGCATCGGCGCCGACCTGTCGGGCGGCAGCGCCTCCGGCACGCTCGCCCTGCTCGCCGCCGGCCTGCCGGGCGCGCCGGGCACCGTCCTCGGCCACGGCACCGGAGCCGGCGAACGGCTCCTCGCCGTCACCTTCAACGACCTCGTCACCGGCGGCCGCGAGGCCGAGCTCGAACGGGCCCGCGCCATGGCCTCCAACCCCCGGCTGCACCACGTGGTCGTCGCGGCGGGCGAAGAGGCCCTGCCGTACGCGGACTTGGAAGGCCCGCTGACCGACGAGCCCGGCCCGTCCCTCGTCACCGCCGAACGCCACCGCCGCCGGCTCGCCGCGGGCAGCGCCGACCACTTCACCGGCGCCGGGGCCCGCGAGGTACTGGACGCCCACCCGGCGCGCCTGGCCGACCTGCTGATCGACCGGCGCCGGCGCGATCTGCTGCGGCCGACCACCGCGCTCGCCAGGGCCCAGGGGTCCTCGGCGGGCTCGCTGTTCGTGCCGCTGACCGTCTACCGCGCGGCCCGCCGCCTCGCCCGTACGCCGTACCGCACCGGCCTCGAAGAGGCCGCCGCCCAGCTCCCCGGCGTGCACCGCGACCGCAACGCCCCCGCCGCGCATGGGCCGTTGGGCGCATCGCTCGCCGCGCTCACCTGGTCGCGTCCCGGACCGGCCGCGCGCTGGCTGACGGGGGAGGCTCTGGCTGAAGTATCGGTTCGCCTCACGGCGGCGGCGATCCGCCCCACCTCCGTCCAGCGGCCCGGAGAGGCCCGTGCACGGGCCGCGCTGGCCCGGCAGGCCGCCGACCACCGCATCTTCGAGCAGGCCGCCGAGATCCGGAGCCAGCGGCTGCACGCGCCGTTCTTCGACAACCAGGTCGTACGGGCCTGCCGGGCGCTCCCCGAATCGCTGAGGGTCCAGCCCGGCGCCCGCTCCGACGTGCTGCGCGCGGTCCTCGCGGGGGCGGGCATCCACGACCTGCCGCCGGGCTGGGGCGCCACGACGCACGCGACATCGGTGGCCGCGACCCGCACCGGGCTGCGGGCGGCCGTCAACGACCTGATGGCGCTGTTCGACGCGCCGCTGCTCGCCGACGCGGGTCTGATCGAGGCCCGTGTGGTGCGCAAGGCACTGCGCAAGGCGGCCGAGGGCGAGCCGATCCCGCTGGACGGCATCGCGGACCTGGTCTCCACGGAACTGTGGCTCAGGCGGCTGCTCTCGCGCCGCGGCACCTGCTGGACGGGCACGGCGGCGCCGCGCCAACGCGCCGTGGCGGGCGGCGTGATGCCCCGCCCGACGCTGCATCCGTAGGAGGACGGTCCGGCGTGCCTTGGTCCGGCGGTGCCGCCAGGGGCCCGCCTCTCTCAGCCGCAGCTGATCCTGGACTGTGCCCAGTCCGCGACCGCCACCGCCTCGAACGGCGTGTGAGGCTCGACCACCAGCCGGATCGTCTTCCGGCCGCCGATCCCCACGTTCACCGGTACGGCCCCGTCGCCGCCTCGCACCACGGGGGAGCGCCAGAGCCGGCGGCCGTCGCCGTACACGGAGAAGCGCACCGCGCCCAGCCCCAGCGTCATGTCGTCGATGCCGACCAGCGCCTGGTAACCGGCGCAACGGCGGTTGAGGTCGATCGTCACCGAACCCGAGGCGTGCATGGAGGCCCCGTGCCCGTACCGCGTGCCGCCGATCGACATCCCGGCGCGCTGCCAGAGCCAACTGCTCTGCCCGATCCGCACCTCGGGCCCGGACCCGTCGCCCGTCACGTCGAACTTGAGCCGGTTCACCTGATAGACGTCCGGCGCGGGCGAAGGCGGCGGTGGTGGCGGCGGTGGCGGCGGTGGCGGTGGAGCGGGAGGGTTCGGACGGGCGGGGGGCCGCACCGGGGCCGAGGGCTGGGGCTCGGGCGGAGCCGGCTGCGCCTTCGTCGGCGTGGGACTCGGCTTCGGTTTCGGCGACGGCGACGGTGTCGCCTTGTCCGCCCGAGCCGGTACCGGCTCGGGCGGCGGAGCGGGCGCGGCCGGCGGCTTCAACTCCGGTGTAGGCATGGGCACTTCCGGTACGACAGGCTGTACGACGGGCGGCTTCGCCTTCGGCCGGTCGGCGACCTCGTCCCCGGACAGGGCCCACACCAGCCCCGCCGCCGCGGCGAGAGCGAGCACGGCCGCGATCCCCGCCTTCAAGGGCGCGCCGAGCCCCTCGGCCGCCGCCCCGCCTGCCGCGCCCGCGGCGCCTCCCCCGGAGCCCGACGCACCACCTGCCGCGGCCGCCGCGCCCGCTCCCGCGGCACCCGCCGCCCCACCGGCGACGACCCCGGCGGCCTTGAGCGAGTACCCGGCCGCGAACCAGCCGATGACCGCGAGCGGAAGCACCGCCGGAATCCCGGCGTTGACATCGGCCAACTCGCCCGCCACGAGGCGGCACTTCGCGCACTCGTCCAAGTGCTTGCGCAGCCCGCGCTCGGCCCGGATCCGCAGACCGCCGCGCGCGTACGCGCCCAGCCGGTCCGCGTACTGCGCGCAGTCGCCGGCCGAGGCGACCGCCGTGTTCACATGCGCCTGGAGATACGCCTGCTTGAGTCCCTCACGCGCCCGACTGGCCAGCACGGCGGTGGCGTTGGCCGTCAGACCGAACAGCGGAGCGATCGCGCTCGGCGACTCCTCCTCGACGGTGGTGTGCCAGAGCACCGCCTGCCAGCGCTCGGGCAGACTGCGGAACGCCTGCACGGCGAGCGACCGTTCGGCCTCGTGCATCGCCCGTACGTCGGCGCCCGGGTCGAACGTCCCGTCGTCCCACACCTCGGCCGGGCGGGCGGAATCCGCCGCGAACACCGCGAAGTCCTCGACCAGTTGCTCGCGCCTGGCGGTCCTCGTCCACGCGGCGGCGACACGTCGCACGGTCGTGAGCAGATACGCCCGCACCGCCTGTTCCGGCCCGGCGCCCCCGCGCACCGCCTGGAGCGTGCGCGCGAACACCTCGGCCGTCAGGTCGTCGGCGGTGTGGCCGTCCCGGCAGCAGGTCCGCGCGTAGCGCAGTACGGCCGCGGAGTGCCGCCGGTACAGCTCCTCGTACGCACCGTCGTCGCCGGCCCGCATGCGCTGGATCAACTCGGCGTCCGAGGGCGGCAGATCGGTGGCTGGTCCCTCGGTAAGAGTCTCGGCCTCGGCCGCCACCGGTGCGCCCGCGCGCTGCTGCGGCACACTCGGGCCCGCCTGGCCCTGGGGCCGCCCGGGATGAACAGGCCCGGCGGCCCCGGAAGAACCTCCCCGCCCGCCCTGGTACGGCACCTGCTCGGACGGCGGCCCCCCCGGCCCCGTACCCCCGGCACCGCCACCACCCAGTGGCCCGTCCCGTCCGTCACCGCTCATCGCGGAAGCCCCCGTAGCGTCCTGCAGACCCGAAACACCTGGCCAGCGTGCCACAGCGCCCGGCACCGCCAAACCCGTGTTGACAGCGGTCACTCTTACGTGATGGGGCCCCGGAACCGGGCCGCCGCCCGCGGCCGTACGCGGAGGACTCGACCGGGCGCGGCACGCACGTCGTTCACCAGGATGTTCCGCACCGCACGTGCCTGGCACGCCTCGGGCGCACGACTCACGACGGCCGGTTCACGGCAGGGCGGCACGGTCGTCGGACGAACAGCCGTCCGACGACCGCCCCAGGGCCTCAAGTTGACGCGCCGACCACCTCGGCCGGTATCCGTCGAGCCCCGGCTCGCCCTACGCCGCCCGGGACCGAAGCCCTTCGAGCAGGATGTCCAGCAGCCGTGCGGAAGCCGCCGCCTGCTGGGCCGCGTCCGGCAGCGCCGGCGCCGCCGTGGCTATCACCAGCAGGACATCGGCCACCGTCACGCCGGACCGAAGCTCGCCGGCCGCCCGCGCGCGCTCGACCAACTGCCCTACGACATCGAGCAGTTCGACCGTGCCCGAAGCGGAGTCCGCCAGGTCGTCGCCCAGGGATCCAGCCGAGTCGGCCGTTTCCGCCGACCCCCCCGGCACCGAAGGGTGCTGCCCGGCATGCTCGCCGGCACCGACCACCCGAAGATCCGGGTGCCCGGACTGCCGCTGGTGCGGCACGCGTGCCTCGTCGGCCGGTTCCGGGACGACCGTCGACTCGTCGACGTCCACCCCGACCCTCAGCACCTGAGGCGGCAGCAGCCTGCCCGCACCGGAAGCCACCGACGTCCGCAGGAAGCGGGCGAGCGCGGACCACGGCTCGTCCTCCTGCCCCAGAGCGGCACGCGCCTGCTCCGTCAGCCGGGAGGTCTCCTCCTCGGCTATACGGCGGACCAGCACGTCCTTGCTGGGAAACCGCCGGTAGACCGTGCCGACCCCGACCCGGGCCCGGCGCGCCACGTCCTCCATCGGCGCCCCGTAACCGAGTTCGCCGAACACCTCACGAGCCGCCCGCAGGACATGCTCAAGATTGCGCTGTGCGTCGACGCGAAGCGGTGCGGCACGGCCGATCCCGCCCGCGCTCGCGCGTCCGTTGCCGTCCACGGACACGACGGCCTGCCAATGAGAATCCTGAATGTGCATAAGCGTTCCCCCGGTAATGACGTCTCCCCCCGGAGACCTCCCCGCCTTGACAGCCGGGACCGTCCGACCAAGTCACGGCCGACGCCCCCGACGAAGTACGAACATAGTTGAGCCCCGGGGAATTCAGAAGGGGGTGGTTCCGCACAGTGCGCCCCCCGATCGGAGCAAGGACCGGAAGATGCCTGATTCGGTACTCTCCCACCACCGGGTCCGTGCCGCCTGACCTGCGAACCTTCCCCGCCACAGGGGGATTTGCGCACGTGGGGCGGTCGAAGGGCTCCGGTCACACAATTTGCCGGGGCTGTGGACAAACCAAGGAGCCCGTTGCCTCATGGGGTGGTGAAGGCAGAGATCTCCCGGGGGACGACCCCCGCACAACCGCCCCGCGCACGCGTTCTCGTCATCGGTGGCGGCTACGTCGGGATGTACACCGCGCTCCGGCTCCAGCAGAGGCTCCGGAGCGGCGAGGCGGAGGTCGTGGTCGTGTCGCCCAACCCGTACATGACCTACCAGCCGTTCCTGCCCGAGGCCGCCGCGGGCTCGATCTCACCGCGCCATGTCGTGGTGCCGCTGCGACGGGTCCTGCCGGACTGCACGATCATCGTCGGTGAGGCGAGATCCATCGACCACGGCAAGCGCGTCGCGACGCTCGTCACCGCCGCGTCGGAGGAAGAGGCGGATACGAGAGCGGCCGTCGGCGGCCGGGATGTCAACAGCGGTCACGCCGGCGCCGGTCACGCGGACCGCCCGGACGCCGACGGCTCCGAACAGCCGCCCGGCGCCTTCGAGATGACGTACGACGAACTCGTCCTCGCCCCGGGCTCGATCTCCCGCACCCTCCCGGTCCCCGGCCTCGCCGAGCACGGCATCGGCTTCAAGACCGTCGAGGAGGCCATCGCCCTGCGCAACCACGTCCTGGAGCAGATGGACATCGCCTCCTCCACCCGCGACCCGGAACTGCGCGACGCCGCCCTCACCTACGTCTTCGTCGGCGGCGGCTACGCGGGTGTCGAAGCCCTCGCCGAACTGGCCGACATGGCCCGCTACGCGACCCGCTACTACCACAACGTCAAGGCCGACGACCTGAAGTGGATCCTCGTCGAGGCCTCGGACCGCATCCTTCCCGAGGTCGGCCACGACATGGGCAAGTACGCGGTCCGCGAGCTGCGCGCCCGCAACATCGACGTACGCCTCGAAACCCGCCTCGACTCCTGCGAGAACCGGGTCGCCGTCCTCTCCGACGGCGCCCGCCTCCCCACCCGCACCCTCGTCTGGACCGCCGGCGTCAAACCGCACCCGATCCTCGCCGCCAGCGATCTGCCCCTCGACAAACGCGGCCGTCTCGTCTGTACGGCCAAGCTCGCCGTCGACGGCGCCGAACACGCGTGGTCGGCCGGTGACGCCGCAGCCGTCCCCGACCTGGCGGCGGACGAGCCAGGTGCCGAATGCGCCCCCAACGCGCAACACGCCGTCCGCCAGGCCCGGGTCCTCGCCGAGAACATCGTTGCCTCACTGAGAGGCGAGCAGCAGCACGACTACCGTCACCGGTACGCCGGTTCCGTCGCGTCACTCGGTCTCCACAAGGGCGTCGCACACGTGTATGGCCGTAAACTCAAGGGATATCCGGCCTGGCTGATGCACCGCGTGTACCACCTCAGCCGCGTACCGACCTTCAACCGCAAGGCGCGCGTACTGGCGGAATGGACCCTTGCCGGGCTCTTCAAACGGGAGATCGTCTCCCTCGGCTCCCTGGAGCACCCACGTGCCGAATTCGAACTCGCCGCCGGACGGGAACGACCCAGAGACGTGTGACGTCCAATGTCAGTGCGGTCGGCAACACTGAACGTGTGACCATAGGTGGGTTCACATCTGCACAGCGTGATTGGGTAGAGAGCGACCCGGTAGCCCGCCAAGGCGAACAGCAACGACACCATGAGGCCTGAAAATCCGTGAATTTCACGCGTTGGAGCGCCCGGCTCCCCGGTACACAGCGCCGCATCGCCGCGCGGGCGGACTCTGGAGACTCCCAGGCGAAGCCACGGGAGAATTCCGCGCACTCGTCGGGTTCCGCCGGTTCCGTGCCCGCCGCCCGTGGTGAATTCGAACGACACGGCGAGCGCCGCGGTGAGCGCCAGGGCGGCAGAGGCGGAAAGAACACCAGAGGCAGCAGAGACAGCGGTGGCGGCGGCGAAGCGAGCGACCGCAGACCGGCCGGAATCCCCGAGCTCGAAGAGCTGACCGTCCGCGACGTCCTCGGCGGACTCCCCGCCCTCGTCGCGCTGGTGTACGGCCCCGACCACCGCGTCGCGTACGTCAACGATGCCTACGAGGACGCCTTCGGACCGCGCGAGCCGGGCAGCACCGCGGCCGAGAGCTGCCCCGAGCTGATCGAGCTCGGCCTGATGCCCCTCATGGACCAGGTCCTGCGCAGCGGAAAGCCCCGTACGGTCAAGTCCCGCAAGGTCCAGGCGGCCACATCCGGCGCGCTCCACACCTCGGGTGCCGCCCACCCGTCGCCCCACACCTCGGTCAACGGCGCCGCCACCGTGGCGCGCGACGGCTCCTACACGGTCACCTGCACCCCCGTCGACACCAGCGGATCCGGCGGCGTCCTCATCTTCGCCGCCGACGTCACCGACCACGCCGAGGCGGCCGAGCGCCTGCGCGCCAGCGAGCGCAGACTCCGCGAGACGGCCGTCGCCCTCCAGCGCTCGCTCCTCCCGCAGGAGTTGGAACAGCCCGACGACCTACGCGTCGCCGCCACATACCAGCCGGGCGGTACGGACGCGGCGGTCGGCGGCGACTGGTACGACGTGATCACCCTCGGCGCCGGCCGTACGGCCCTGGTCATCGGCGACGTCATGGGTCGCGGCGTCCGCGCGGCGGCCGTCATGGGCCAGCTGCGCACCGCCGTCCGCGCGTACGCGCGCCTCGACCTGCCGCCGCACGAAGTACTGCAACTGCTCGACGGACTGGCCGCCGAGATCGACGCCAGCCAGATCGCCACCTGCGTCTACGCCGTCCACGACCCCAACGAGGGCCGTCTCGTCTACGCGTCCGCGGGCCATCTGCCGATCCTCGTACGCGCCGAGGACGGCACGGTCGCGCGCGCCGCCGACCCGACAGGCCCCCCGCTCGGCACCGGCGGCTGGATCCACACCTCCGGGAGTATCGAGCTGGCGCCCGGCTCCACCGCCGTCCTCTATACGGATGGGCTCGTCGAGCGCCGCAGCGAGGACATCGACGAGGGCGTGGCCTCCCTGGAGCGCGCGCTCGCCGGGGCCAAGGGATCACCCCAGGTCGTCTGCGACCGGCTGATCCGCGCGATGGGCGTCACGGCCGAGCACGACGACGACGTGGCGGTCCTGGTCCTCCAGCACCCCGCCCGTACCGGCCAGGCCGCCGAGCTCTTCCACAACGCCGCGCTCGACCTGCTCGGCGGTATCGAGGCAGCGCCACGCGCCCGCGCGTTCGCCTCGGGAGTCCTCTCCTCGTGGCGCTTTCCCGTCGAG
The DNA here is from genome assembly GCF_014646115.1 of Streptomyces camponoticapitis. GTDB lineage: Bacteria > Actinomycetota > Actinomycetes > Streptomycetales > Streptomycetaceae > Streptomyces > Streptomyces camponoticapitis. Next base: position 101,680 of record NZ_BMMV01000029.1, read on the forward strand.
CTCAGAGACCTCGGCGTGCTCGCCACCAGCGAGCTCGTCGCCAACTCCCTCCAGCACGGCACCCCGCCCATGCGGCTCAGACTCCGCCGTACGGACCGCCGGCTGATCATCGAGGTCACCGACGGGGACGACCATCTGCCACTGCGCCGCCACGCCGAACCGGCGGACGAGGCGGGCCGCGGCATCTCGATCGTCGCGACGATCGCCTCGTCCTGGGGCTCCCGCCGCACACCGGGTGGTGGCAAGGCGGTCTGGTGCGAGTTCGCCCTGCCCCACTGAACCGCGCCCCTCCTACTGAGGAAGGGCGACGGTCTCCGGCTTGTGCACGGCCACCACGCGCGACTTGTGCGCGAGCGAAGGCCGGTCCTGTACGGGGGTGAGCCGCCGCCCCAGCCGCAGCGCCAGCACACTGACGCCGAGCGAGAACAGCACGAACGTCACGATGTACGGGCCGTGCAGCGCGGCCCCCATCGGCCCGCCCACAGCGGGTCCGACGGCCAGCGCGAGCTGCTTGACCAGGGCGAAAGCGGCGTTGTACTGCCCGACCATCTCGTCCGGCGCCAGATCGGCCACCAGCGGAGCCACGGTCGGCGAGAGCATCGACTCGCCGAGCCCGAAGAGCGCGTACGTGGAGATGAAGGCCGCGGTCGCCATCGTCTGACTCCCGTGGCCCAGGCCCGCGTACCCCGCGACGATCCAGGCGACCGCCCAGATCAGCCCGACCGAGGCGATGACCCGGCTCCGCCTGCGCCGCTCGACCAGCCTGAGCACGACGAACTGTGCGACCACGATCACGGCGGTGTTGGCGGCAAGCGCGATACCGAGCGTCGACGGGTCGATCCCGGCGGCCTCGGTCCCGTACGCGGCCAGCCCTGACTCGAACTGCCCGTAGCAGGCGAAGAACAGCACGAAGCCCAGCACGCACAACCGCACCATCGCCCGGTGCCCGATCAGCGCCCGCAGCCCACCACCCCCGGCGCGCGTCTCCTCCTTGGAAAGCGCGGACAAGGCGGAGGACGTACGGGGCAGCCGGACCGTCCCGGCAAGGGCGGCCAGCACCAGGAACATCGCGGCCTCGACCCCGAAAAGCAGCGTGAAGCTCCCCGGCCTGTTGACGTCGACGATCTGCCCGCCGATCAGACCACCGACGCCGAGCCCCAGGTTCTGGAGGAAGAACTGCGTGGCGAAGGCCCGAGTACGGGCGGACGGCGCCGAGCACCACACGATCATCGTGGCGAGCGCGGGCTGCATGACGGCGGTACCGGCGCCGAGCAGCGCGGCCGAGAGCACGGCGGCCGGCACACTGGCCGCCACCCCCATGCCCATGGCACCCACGGCGGCCAGAGCCGCACCACCGACAACGACGGGCAGCGGACCGCGCCGGTCGATCACGCGACCGGTGAAGGGCAGGGCGACGAGCGCGGCCATGGCGAAGACGGCCAGCACGGCCCCCGCCGTACTCGCGCCCAGGTCCCGCACCTGGGCCACATACACATAGAGATACGGGACGGTGAACCCGAGCCCGAACGCGCTCAACGCGTTCCCTGCCTGAATCCGGCGCATCGCGGCGCCCATCACCCTGGTCAACACTCACCTGCCTTGACGAAGAAGGAGAAGAAGGACAAGTACGAACTACTGAGGTCTGAAGACTTCAACACTAAAGTTAGAGTCTCAACAATACACATCGAAGGACTTCAGTGCGAACGGCCTGCGTGCCATACTGCGCGGCATGCCTGACAGCCCCGAGGAGCCGAGCCTCGACGAACAGATCGCCGCCTATCAGCGGGAGTTCGACGACCTTGACCCCCAGGTGGAGAAAGTCGTCTCGGCGCTCGGCCGGCTCAACCGCCGGATGAACGTGGCGTACGGGCGACAGGTCTCGGAGCTCGGCATCAGCAACGCCGAGTGGGAGGTCCTCAAGACACTGGTCCTGGCGGGAGCCCCGTACCGCCTCGGCCCGGGGGAACTGGCGAAGCGCCTCGGCCTCACCCCGGCGGCGATGACCCACCGGATCGACCGGATGGCGGGCGAGGGCCTGGTCACCCGCGACCGGGACGAGAACAACCGGGTCCGGGTGATCGTCGAACTGACGGACGAGGGCCGCACCAAGTGGCTGGAAGCCATGCGCATGGCCTCGCACTTCGAGGAAGACCTGCTCCAGGACCTCTCGGGAGCGGAACGAGGAGTGCTGGGAGAGCTGCTGATCCGCCTGCTCCGCCGCGTGGAACATGAGCAGCCGGACGCCGGCGGGCGCCTGACCGACCTGGATTGACGCAGGGCGAACAGCCCAAGTTGACACTGCGGGGGTCGGTCCGTAAGGTTCTTCGAGTTGTCATGGAGCCGTAACGGGTTCTACGACGCACTCCGGCCGCTTGAATGCGGCACACAAACTCTGCGGGACCCCTCGACCGGGAACAATTTCGGCGTGCCGAAAATCCATTACCGGGACTCGATTTGTGAGACGGCGGGGAAACGGGCTAGAGTTTGAAACGTCGGAACGGCCGCAGGGCCGGAAAGACAAACCCGCTGACTGGGAATCAGGCGCCGAAAGGTTCTGATAGAGTCGGAAACGCAAGACAGCAAGACTGCAGGACCGAAGGGAAGCCCGGAGGAAAGCCCGAGAGGGTGAGTACGAAGGAAGCGTCCGTTCCTTGA
>NZ_BMMV01000030.1 GCF_014646115.1 Streptomyces camponoticapitis
AGGACGCCGCCGAACAATCTTTGTGGGAGTGCCCCGCACCGTTTATGGTGCGGGGCATTTCTGCGTTCGGGGCCCTTTTGCGTGAGCGAGGTTTTTCGCCCCCTCCCGCACATGTCACTTCAGAGGCGGCCCGCAGCCTTCAGCGCCAGATAGGCGTCCGCCAATGCCGGCGCCAGTGCGTCGGGTACGGCGTCCACGACCGTAACGCCGTACCTCTGGAGCTTTTCCGACGTACGGCGACGTTGGGATTGCGCCTGCGAGCCGGCAGCGGCTTCATACACCGCGTCCACTGAACCCCGTGCCGTGCTCATCGCCTCTGTATGCGGGTCGGCCACCGAGGCGACGATCACTGTGTGGCGCTGGGTGAGTTGAGGGAGGACAGGCAGGAGTCCCTCCTCGACCGGAGCTGTCTCAAGGCTGGTCAGCAGCACGATCAGTGAACGTCGGGGCGCGCTCTTCATGACTGTGGCGGCCAGGCCTCGTGCGTCTGTCTCCACGAGCTCGGGCTCCAGCGTGGAGAGCGCGTTCACCATCGCGGGCAGCACGTCGCTCGCCGAGCGGCCCCGGACCTGGGTGCGCGTGCGGCGGTCGTACGCCAGCAGATCGATACGGTCGTCGGCGCGGGTGGCGAGGGCCGTGAGGAGCAGTGTGGCGTCCATCGCGGCATCGAGGCGCGGGACATCGCCCACGCGGCCGGCCGACGTTCGGCCCGTGTCGAGGACGACGAGGATGTGGCGGTCACGCTCGGGTCGCCAGGTGCGGATCGCGACCGCCGACTGACGGGCGGTGGCGCGCCAGTCGATGGACCGGGTGTCGTCCCCCGGTACATAGGGGCGAAGGCTGTCGAATTCGGTGCCCTCGCCGCGGGTGAGCACACTTGTCCGACCGTCGAGCTCGCGCAGGCGCGCGAGCCTGGACGGCAGATGCTTACGGCTCGTGAAGGGTGGCAGGGCGCGCACCGCCCACGGGACATCGTGATTTCCCTGGCGGGCCGCCAGGCCGAGGGGGCCGAAGGAGCGCACGGTTACTCGTTCCGCACGCCTGTCGCCGCGGCGAGTCGGGTGGAGCAAGGTGGTGAGGCGGCGGCGTTCACCCGCCGGGACGGTCAACTCGTGGCGGGAGACGGCCTGTTCGGAGTGGGCCGGCCAGCTGCTAGGGGGCCAGGCGTCGCGGATATGGGCGCGCAGGGCTCGGCGTGCGGGGTTGGTGACCGTGAGCTGGACCTCGGCCTTTTCGCCGAGTCGAACTGAGGTATCACCACTTCGAGTGAACTGGAGCGTTCGCACTGGCGCGGCCAGGCAGTAGTCGCACAGAATTGCGAGTGAGAGGGGCGCGTTGACCGCCAGCATCCCGGCCCAACTGGGGGCGAGGAGGCCGACGGGAAGCGAGCCCAGAGCGGCGAGGAGCGCCGTTCGTCCGGTGAGGGCCACGGTTCATCGCCTCATCGGGGTACGGGGACGTGGGCGAGGATCGCGGTGATGACGGAGTCGGCTGTGACTCCCTCCATCTCCGCTTCGGGGCGGAGTTGGACGCGGTGACGCAGGGTGGGTAGTGCCAGAGCCTTCACGTCGTCCGGTGTGACGTAGTCGCGGCCCGTGAGCCAGGCCCAGGCCCGGGCGGTGGACAGCAGAGCGGTGGCGCCTCGCGGGGAGACGCCCAGTGAGAACGAGGGGGAATCACGAGTGGCACGGCAGATATCGACGACGTAGCCCGCTATCTCCGGGGAGACAGAGGTCTTGGCGACCGCGGCTCGTGCCGCTTCGAGGTCGGCCGGGCCGGCGACGGGGCGAACGCCCGCCGCTTGGAGGTCGCGTGGGTTGAAGCCGTCCGCGTGTCGGGTCAGGACGCTGATCTCGTCGTCGCGTGACGGGAGGGGGACCGTCAGCTTCAGCAGGAATCGGTCGAGCTGTGCTTCGGGGAGGGGGTAGGTGCCCTCGTACTCGACCGGGTTCTGTGTGGCGGCGACCAGGAAGGGATCGGGGAGTGGCCGGGGCGTTCCGTCGATCGTGACCTGGCGCTCCTCCATCGCTTCGAGCAAGGACGACTGGGTCTTGGGCGGGGTGCGGTTGATCTCGTCGGCGAGCAGCAGGTTGGTGAAGACAGGGCCGGGCTGGAAGGAGAACTCTGCCGTGCGCGCGTCGTAGACGAGTGAGCCCGTCACGTCGCTCGGCATCAGATCGGGGGTGAACTGGACGCGCTTGGTGTCGAGTTCGAGAGAGGCGGCGAGGGCCCGTACCAGGAGTGTCTTCGCGACGCCGGGGACTCCTTCGAGGAGGACGTGGCCCCGGCAGAGCAGGGCGACGACGAGTCCGGTCACGGCGGGGTCCTGGCCGACCACGGCCTTCGCGATCTCGGTGCGCAGGGCCTCCAGGGAGGCGCGGGCGCTGTCCGAGTCCTCAGCGGTCTTGGGGGTCGGGGCACTCATGAGGTGCGTACCTCTCTTTCGAGGGCGTCGAGTTGGTCCGTCAGGCGGATAAGAGCCGCATCGTCGGCCGGCGCCGGGCCGAAGAGCAGCGTGCGGAGATCCCGCGAGTCGTCGGGGAGTTGTGCGGAGACGGCGGGGACCAGGGTCTCCGGGGTGTGGGCCTCGGACGGTGGGACACCGAGGAGGGAAGCGAGGCGGGTGCGGGTCTCCGTACGGAGGACCGAGGCGGCACGGTCGCGGGCGTTGGCCTTGCGGTAGAGGCGGGCGCGGCCCTCTGTGGCTTCGGAGGCGCGGATGGCGACCGGGAGCCGTTCGGCCACCACGGGGCCGAGTCGGCGGGAGCGCCACACGGCGGCGAGTACGGCGGCGAGGGCGAGTTGGAGAGTGCCCCAGAGCCAGCCGGAGGGGATCAGGTCGAGGAAGCTCGACTCGTTGTCTGCTCCGTCTTGGTCCTCTTCGCCGCCGGTGCTGTCACCACTGTCGTCGCCGTTGCCGCTGTCGTTGCCACTACCGATGCCGCTGCCGGATTCGGTGGCGGAGGGATCACTGAGTGAGGGGAGGTACCAGACGATATGAGGCCGGGAGCCGAGGAGTTGAAGGGCCAGCGAGGCGTTGCCCTGCTTGGCGAGGCGCTCGTTGTAGAGCAGGTCGGGGGAGCCGAGCAGGACGGTGTCGCCGTTGGCCGGGGTGTCGACTCGGAGAAGGGACGGCCGCCCCTCCGTGGGGTAGCAGGCGTCGCTGTCGGGCGAGTCGGCGGTGTAGCGATGCCCGCCGATGTCGACGGTGCCCGCGTCGCGGGCGGCCTGCAGGGAGCAGCGGGGGTCTTTGGCGGCCACCGGTGTTTCGGTGGTCGATGTGACGCCCGGCGCGAGGGTGCCGACGGAGGGCGGTCCTGGCGACAGCAGGACGGTGCGACCGCCGGAGAGTTCCGTCGCGGTCTGCAGGGTGCGCTGCTGATGGAAGGTCAGGAGATTGGGGGAGGTGACGACCAGGGTGGTGTCCGGGCCGGTTCCCGCTGTGGCGTCGGCGAGCGTGGTGACGACGCGGGTGGAGACGCCGCGGTCCTTGAGCAGTTCGGCGACGGCGCGGCTGCCGAGCGGGTCGGCGGAGCGGGGGTCGAGGCGGCCGTGCTGGTCGCCGGAGCGCACGGCTGCCAGGGCGATCCCGGCCACGAGGAGGATGGCGAGTGCGAGCAGCAGCCCTCGGACGCGCTTCCAGACCTGCTGGGCGCTGGGCGACATCGAGGTGGGGCTGGTCATCGGCCGAGCTGGGGCGCCGGTCCCGGTGCCGGTCATTCGGCGGCTCCTTGGGTGACGTCGCTCAGCTGGGGTCTGCTGCTCTCCAGCGCGAGGTCCAGTTCGCGCAGGCGCAGGTATGTCTGCTGGTCTGCGGTGCGTCCGCCGTACGTGATGTCGTCGAAGGCTCTGGCCGCCGCGCGCAGGGCGGTCGCGTGCTCGGGGAGGGATCGGCCGGCGTCGGCGGCGGCCTCGTCGGCGGTGCGGCCGGGGCGCGGGTCGAGGATCGTGCGCTCTTCCAGGGAGCGGACGACGGCGCGCATCCGTTCCTGGACAGCTGGGTTCCAGCGTTCTGCGGCGGCGTGTTCCTCCGCGTTGGCGCGGTGTTCGGCGGCGCCGCGTGGGCCGGAGTCGAAGAGCGCGTCCTTGGGGAGGGTGGTGCGCCCGGGGGTGCCGAGTCGCCACCAGAGGGCTGTGCCCAGTGCCGCGACGAGGACTGCGATCACGGCGAGGCCGACCGGGCTTGTGACGCCGGAGCCGGCCACGGAGTTGAAGAGGTCTCCGATCCACTCCCAGAAGCGGTCCATCGCGCGTTGGAGGAGATTCGGGTCGTTCTCGTGGTACATCGGCTTGGACAGTTCGTCCTCGGCGGCCTCACGAGCGGGGACACGCGGGGTGTCCACCGGTATGTCGTCGCTCGTGAGTGCCGTCCGCCAAGCCGTTGCCGAGCCCCCCGTGCCGAACACCGCATCAGCCCCTGTGGGCGTCGTTGCCAGGCTGTTCGGGGCCGTAGCCCGGTACACCGGCGGCGCGTGCGAGTTCGAGGTCCAGGGCTTCGCGCCGGATGCGCTGGTCTACGTAGAGAAGCACGGAGACACCCGCGGAGATCGGCAGGGTGATGGAGGTGCTGATCACGGTGCCGATGCCGGTGATGATCAGGAAGGGCCAGCCGAAGTCCGGGCCGGTCTCGGAGAACAGGCCACTGACCCCGTCGCCGTCCACCGCCATGGCGACGAGGCTGAAGGGCACAGCGATGATCATGGAGACCACGAAGGTCAGCAGCATCGTCAGCAGCAGGATCCCGAAGATCCTCCACCAGGTGCCCTTCACGAGCTTGGCGGAGCGGCGCATGGACGCCACGATCCCCTGCCGTTCGAGCATCAGGGCGGGCGAGGCGAGGCTGAAGCTGACCATCAGCCAGATCAGTACGACGGCGGCGGCCAGTCCGCCGAGCATCGTCAGTGCGACTCCCGCACCGGAGCCGATCAGCAGTCCCGGCAGGATGCCGACGGTCACGATGGCGGCGCCAATGACGGGCAACAGCAGTGTCAGGCCCAGCAGTTGAAGCAGCCGGGGCCGGGCCTCGGCCCAGGCGTCGGTCAGGGTGACGCCGCGGCCGAGGACGGAGCGGCTGATGACCACGGTCAGCACGGCCGTGGTGAAGAGCGTGCCGATGACGGTGATGAACAGGGACGGTGCCAGGGCGAGGAGGCTGGACTGCATCGCGTCGACGGCCTGGTTCAGGGCTTCCGCCGGGCTCGCGTCCGGGTCGAGGTCCACCGGCTCCGGCAGGAGATAGCGCTGGACGAGTATGTCGCCGATCTGCGAGATCACCGCGACGACGATGGTGACGCCGAGGACGGTGCGCCAGTGTGCGCGCAGCGTGGACACGGCGCCGTCGAGGATCTCCCCCACACCCAGGGGGCGCAGCGGGATGACTCCGGGCTTGGCCGCGAGGGGCGGCTGTCCCCAGCCGGGGTGCCTCCCGCCGCCGGGGCCGGGGCCGCCCCAGCCCGGTGCGGGCCTGGGAGCCGGCGGAACGGGGCCGGGGGTGGTGGGCGCGGACCACTGGCCGGGCGGCGGCTGGTTCTTGGACCACTTCGAGGGGGAGTCCGAGGGCGTGCCGGAGTCGTCGGCGGGGGCGGCGGGCCGGGGCACGCTCGCGTCCTGGCCGTCGGACGGGGCAGATCCGGGCGAGGCCCAGCCCGGAGTGTCGTTCACGGTCGTCCACCTCGTGGATTGGTTTCGGAGGCAGGCTCGGGGAGCCGGCGCTTCAACGGTGCCTGTCTGCGAAGCAGAGCGGGAGGCTGGCAGCCATCGTGCCACGCGTGGCCCGCTGGTGGGCGGGGTGCTCCATCTCCTTCTCACCTTCATAGTCCGAGCGGTACCGGGCAGACTGGGCGGATGACTGATCAGTACGCACCATCGCCGCTCCCTGCCGAGCCGTCCATGTCTCCGGCGCTGCGCTGGGACGAGCTGCCTGAAGGGCCCGTACTGGTCCTTCTCGACCAGACGAGGCTGCCGGTCGAGGAGGCCGAGCTGGTCTGTACCGACGTGCCGGCCCTGGTGCAGGCGATTCGGACGCTCGCGGTGCGCGGGGCGCCGCTCCTGGGCATCGCGGGGGCGTACGGCGTCGCTCTCGCCGCCACCCGGGGATACGACGTGGATGAGGCGGCGGCACTGCTGGAGAGCGCCCGGCCCACCGCCGTGAACCTCGGGTACGGGGTACGGCGGGCGCTGGGGGTGCATCGTGCCGCGATCGCCGGGGGCGCCGACCAGGAGCAGGCGGCCGCGGCGACGCTGGCGGAGGCGAGGGAGCTGCACCTGCAGGATGCCCTGGCCAGCGCCCGAATGGCGGCATCAGGGCTGGCCCTCCTCGACGAGTTGCTGCCGGGCGGAAGCCACCGGATCCTGACCCACTGCAACACCGGGGCGCTGGTGTCGGGCGGCGAGGGCACCGCGTTCGCCGTCGCGCTGTCGGCGCACCGGGCGGGGCGGCTCAGGCGGCTGTGGGTCGACGAGACCCGTCCGCTGTTGCAGGGGGCGCGGCTGACGGCGTACGAGGCGGCTCGCAACGGGATGGCGTACACGCTGCTCACCGACAACGCGGCCGGTTCGCTGTTCGCGGCGGGTGAGGTGGACGCCGTGCTCATCGGGGCGGACCGGATCGCCGCCGACGGCTCGGTGGCGAACAAGGTGGGCAGCTATCCGCTCGCGGTGCAGGCGAAGTACCACCATGTGCCGTTCATCGTGGTCGCGCCGACCACGACGTTGGATCTGGAGACCCCGGACGGCGCGGCGATCGAGGTGGAGCAGCGGCCGGGGCAGGAGGTCACCGAGCTCACGGCTCCGCAGGCGGCGGGGGCCGGGGTGGAGCTGGGTGGTGGCATGCCGATCGCGCCGCTGGGGACGCAGGCGTACAACCCCGCTTTCGACGTGACGCCTCCGGAACTGGTGACGGCGCTGGTCACCGAGTACGGGGCGCTGTCGCCGGTGACCCGGGACGGGATCGCGGAGCTGTGCGCCCAGGCGCGACAGCAGGCGCGGGGCTGACGGCACAGGTGCGCGAGGGGTGGGGGAGGCACGTTGTCGGGGTGGGCCGGGCGGGCGGCTCGCTATGGTTCCTGTCGGAGAAGGTCAACGAGACAGGGCCTGACATCTGTGGTTGACGTCAACAGCAACGAACCGCGACGGTCCACGAAGGACACACGTCCACGTCGTCCCAGGTCAGTGAGCTGGATCACGCAAGTCTACGCAACGGAAATGAAAATGGGATGATGTCGATATGAAGGGACGCGTCCTTGTCGTCGATGACGACACCGCACTGGCCGAGATGCTCGGCATCGTGCTGCGAGGTGAAGGGTTCGAGCCGTCGTTCGTAGCGGACGGCGACAAGGCTCTCGCCGCTTTCCGTGAGGCCAAGCCGGATCTGGTGCTGCTGGATCTGATGCTTCCAGGCCGCGACGGTATCGAGGTGTGCCGGCTCATCAGGGCCGAGTCCGGCGTGCCGATCGTCATGCTGACGGCCAAGAGCGACACGGTCGACGTGGTGGTGGGGCTCGAATCGGGCGCCGACGACTACATCGTCAAGCCGTTCAAGCCCAAGGAGCTCGTCGCCAGGATCAGGGCGCGGCTGCGCAGGTCCGAGGAGCCGGCTCCGGAGCAGTTGGCCATCGGCGATCTGGTCATCGATGTGGCGGGTCACTCGGTGAAGCGTGAGGGGCAGTCCATCGCCCTGACGCCGCTGGAGTTCGACCTGCTCGTCGCGCTGGCCCGTAAGCCGTGGCAGGTGTTCACCCGTGAGGTGCTCCTGGAGCAGGTCTGGGGTTACCGTCACGCGGCCGACACCCGCCTGGTCAATGTGCATGTGCAGCGGCTTCGCTCCAAGGTCGAGAAGGACCCGGAGCGCCCGGAGATCGTCGTGACCGTACGCGGTGTCGGCTACAAGGCCGGACCGAGCTGAGATGTCCAGTGGCAGTGCTGCCCCGAAGCCCGGGGAGCCGGGAGTCCGTGCGGGGCGGACTGCCGACCGGGATCGTCGGGCCTCACGCCTGGGCAGGCTCCTGCGCCGTGGCCGGCTGCTCCAGGACGGGGCGGCGGGCAGTCCCGTGCTGCGGCTCGTCGTGCGCTGGCTCAGGCGTCCGGTGCTGCCCGCGGTGCGGCTGTGGCGGCGGAACATCCAGCTCAGGGTGGTCACCACCACCCTGCTGATGTCGCTGGGCGTGGTGCTGCTGCTGGGCTTCGTCGTGATCGGGCAGGTCCGCAACGGCCTGCTCGACGCCAAGGAGAAAGCGGCCCAGAGCCAGGCGGCGGGTGGTTTCACCGTCGCCAAGGAGAAGGCCGACGCGCCGGTCGAGCCGGGTGGCCAGGAGGGCGGCGCGGGGGACGGCAAGTCGAGCCGCAACTCCGTCAACTGGCGCTCCGACCTGGTCGTACAGCTGGCCAGTGGCGGACAGAGCGCGTTCAACGTGGTGGCGCTGAGCGCGGACGCGAACGGTGCGGGGTCCAGCAGCCGCTTCCCGCGCGCGTCCGGCGGCGTGGACCACATCGCGAGCGTTCCGGCGGATCTGAGGTCGGACGTGGCCAAGGGCACGGGGACGTTCCAGACGTACACCCTGATCGAGTACACGGACGGCCGAGAGCCCGAGTCCGGGCTGGTGATCGGCAAGCGCCTGACGGATGTCGACGGCAATTCCTACGAGCTGTACTACCTGTTCCCGCTGACCCAGGAGGAACAGTCGCTCAATCTGGTCAAGGGCACCCTCGCGACGGCGGGGCTGTTCGTCGTGGTGCTGCTCGGGGCCATCGCCTGGCTCGTCGTACGGCAGGTCGTGACGCCCGTGCGGATGGCGGCGGGGATCGCCGAGCGGCTCTCCACGGGCCGTCTCCAGGAACGTATGAAGGTCACCGGCGAGGACGACATCGCCCGTCTCGGCGAGGCCTTCAACAAGATGGCCCAGAATCTTCAGCTCAAGATCCAGCAGCTGGAGGAGCTCTCCAGGATGCAGCGCCGCTTCGTGTCGGACGTCTCGCACGAGCTGCGTACCCCGCTGACCACGGTCCGGATGGCCGCGGACGTCATCCACGAGGCCCGGGTCGACTTCGACCCCGTGACCGCGCGCTCGGCGGAGCTGCTCGGTGACCAGCTCGACCGGTTCGAGTCCCTGCTCTCGGATCTGCTGGAGATCAGCCGGTTCGACGCGGGCGCGGCGGCGCTGGAGGCCGAGCCCATAGATCTGCGGGTGGTCGTACGCCGTGTGATCGGCGGAGCGGAACCGCTCGCCGAGCGCAAGGGGACCCGGATCCGCGTCATGGGCGACGAGCAGCCGGTCGTCGCCGAGGCCGATGCCCGGCGCGTGGAGCGGGTGCTGCGCAATCTCGTCGTCAACGCCGTCGAGCACGGTGAGGGACGCGACGTGGTGGTGCGGATGGCGGTGGCGGGCGGAGCCGTCGCCGTGGCCGTAAGGGACTACGGAGTGGGCCTCAAGCCCGGCGAGGCGACCCGGGTCTTCAACCGGTTCTGGCGGGCGGATCCGGCGCGGGCGCGTACCACCGGTGGTACGGGCCTCGGCCTGTCGATCGCCGTCGAGGACGCGCGCCTGCACGGCGGCTGGCTCCAGGCATGGGGCGAGCCGGGCGGCGGGTCGCAGTTCCGGCTGACGCTGCCGCGCACCGCCGACGAGCCGCTACGGGGCTCGCCCATACCGCTGGAGCCGGAGGACTCGCGGCGCGGCCGGGAGCGCTCCGCCTTCGACTCCAAGGAGAGCGCCCACCGGCTGGCGAGTGTGCCTTCCCAGTCGCCGACGGCGTCGCCGCTTCCGGTGCCGCCCCGGGCGCCGGTGCCACCCCCCGCCGGGGTGGTCGACCCGACGGCGCTGCCGGGCAACGGCGCCCGGGTCGTGCCACGTGCCGCCGGGGAACCCGTTGAACGGGATTCCGACCCCTCCGCTTCCCCGTCGTCGTCCTCGGCGTCGAGGACCACATCGTCATCTGCCTCCGCGTCCGCGTCCGCGGCGCAGGCACCTCAGCGGGAGGACACAACTCGTGGGCGTTGACCGGCTTCGTCACGGCCGGGGGCGCGCGGTGCGGCTGCCCGTCGTGGTCGGGTGCGGTGCCCTGCTGCTGGCCGGCTGTGCGTCGATTCCCAACAGCGGGGACGTCGAGCCGGTCAAGGCGTCCCCACGCGGTGACTCGCAGGTGCGGGTGTATCCCGTCGCTCCCGCCGAGGGGGCCGATCCGAACGAGATCGTCGACGGCTTCCTGGAGGCGATGACGAGCGACGACCCCGACTTCGCGGTGGCCAGGAAGTATCTGACCAAGCAGGCGTCGCAGAGCTGGCAGCCGGCGAACCGTACGACGGTGCTGGCGTCCGCCCCCGACCCGGCCGACCCCCAGGGCCCGTCCGGTCCTGACGGCCCCGGCCTCACCTACCCGCTGTTCGGCGACCAGATCGCCGCCGTCGACGCCGGGCACGCCTACCAGCCGGTGGCACCCGAGCCGTACAACGGCTCCATCCATCTCGTCCAGGAGAACGTGCTGGACGGCAAGGAATGGCGTATCGACGACCTTCCGCAGGGGCTGGTGCTCGGCGAGTCCGACTTCCAGCGCAACTACCGTGCGGTGAACAAGTACTACTTCGCCCCCGGACAGGGCTGGCTCGTCGCGGACCCCGTCTACATCCGTCAGCGGATAGACCCCGTGACACGGATGGACCCGGTCACCCAGGCCGTCAAGGTGCTCCTCGAAGGGCCCACGGACTGGATGCGGCCCGTGGTCGACTCGCCCTTCCCGACCGGTACGGAGCTCAAGCGCGGCACCCGGACACTTGAGTTCGACGACCGGAACGCCCTGAAGGTGCCGCTCAACTCGAAGGTCGACAACGTCGGGCGTGAGCAGTGCCGCAAGATGGCGGCGCAACTGCTCTTCACCCTGCGCGACTTGACGTCCACCCGGGGCGAACAGGTCGAACTCCTGCGGCAGGACGGCTCCTCGCTGTGCGTGCTGAGCGGTGACCAGGCCGAGGAGTTCGCCGCCGACCGTACGTCCGGCAGCCCGGACAGTCCGTACTTCATCGACGCGAAGGGCCGCCTCGCGCAGCTGTCGGCGAGCAGCAAGGAGCCGATCGACCCGCCGCGTGTGCGCGGCCCGTTCGGCGACGGCACGATGCCGCTGGGCCAGGTCGCGGTGGCGCGGGACGAGAAGCACGCGGCGGGCGTGTCGCAGGACGCCAAGTCCATGTACGTCGGGTCCATCATCTCGGCGGGCGAGGTGGGCGACGCCCTGGTCGTCAGCAAGGCCGAGAAGAAGGAGGACCGGCTGTCGGCGCCCAGTTGGGACGGCAACGGCGATCTGTGGATAGCGGACCGGGACCCGCAGCAGCCCCGGCTGCTGCGCCTCGCCGACGGCGCGGACGCGCCGCGCGAGGTCACGGTCGACGGTCTCGGTGACGCGCGCATCGAGGCGCTGCGGGTCTCGGCCGACGGCGTACGGGTGGCGCTGCTCCTCACCGAGGACGGACGTACGACCCTGCAGATCGGCCGCGTGGAGCGGCGCGGCCCCGCCGGCCGGCAGACCGTGTCCGTGACGGAGCTGAAGGCGGTGGCGCCTCGTATGGAGACCGTGACCGCCGTGTCGTGGGCCGGTCCCAGCCGGCTCGTCGTGGTCGGCAAGGAGGCCGGCGGGGTGCAGCAGGTGAGCTACATCCAGACGGACGGTTCGACGTCCGCCGCGGGTGTGCTGCCGGGGCTGAATCAGGTCACGGGGATCGCCGCGACCGACGACGAACAGCAGCCGCTGGTCGCCGACTCGGACGACGCCGGGATCGTGCGGCTGCCGACCGGCGCGAACTGGCAGACGATGGTGCAGGAGGGCTCGTCACCGGTCTATCCGGGCTAGTCACACCCCGGGGCCGGGCCTCGGCCGACGGGTCGGGCGCGGCTCCGGCGGGGACTTTGTGGCCGGATCCGGAACCGGGTTATCCACAGGGGTGGCCGCAGGTCCGAGACCTTGGCACAGTGGATGACATGCGGGGGTGGTGGCGAGAAATCACCGGGCTGGTGCTTCCGGTCGTCTGCGGCGGCTGCGGGAGTCCCAGGACGCCGCTGTGCGACGCGTGCGCGAGAGCGCTGTACGGGATGTGGCCCGGCCGGGTGCGGCCGGTTCCCGAGCCCGTGGGGCTGCCGGTGGTGCACGCTGCCGCGCCGTACGAGGACGCCGTACGGGCCGTGCTGCTGGCCCACAAGGAGCGTGGCACGCTCGGGCTGGCCGCGCCCCTGGGCAGGGCACTGGCCGGGGCGATCGAGGCCGCCGTGCCGCAGGGCACCGGTGTCGGGCCCCTGATGCTCGTGCCGGTTCCGTCGACGAAACGTGCCGTCGGTGCCAGGGGACACGACGCGGCCCGCCGTATCGCCCTGGCGGCGGCCGGGGAGCTGCGCGGTGCGGGTCGCTCCGCCCGGGTGCTTCCGGTGCTGCGGCAGCGACGCGCGGTGGCCGACCAGTCGGGCCTGGGCGCCCGTCAGAGGCTCGCCAATCTGTCCGGCGCTCTGGAGGTCGCCGTCGGCGGTGCGGGGCTCCTGGAGGGCGGCAGAGTGGTGCTGGTGGACGATCTCATGACAACCGGTGCCTCGCTTGTGGAGGCTTCGCGTGCGGTGCATGCCGCGACGCGTCCGGGGAACTCGGTATTCGTACAGGTGAGCGCGGCCGTGGTCGCCGCTCCTCCGCTCTCTTTCGAAATAAACCGGAACTGATCGCTAGTTTGCTTCGTTGCAGGTGGTGAGGGTCATAAAACACCGAAACGGACGTACGCGCGGGTAGCGGGTGCCGATACCCGTCCAAGCGAGCTATGTTCGGTTGTGAGGAAAAGCGAAAGCTGTACTCACCGATATGCAGCGGCGTGTTGGGAGCGTTTTCCAAAACCTCGGAGACAGAGGGAATGGGGATCTTGCCCACGGGGGAGGAGGAGGTGAAAGTCACCAAGTCCGAGGCCTCGATGACCATCGAGGTCGGGTGCAAGAGGGAGTAGTTCCGCAACGCGGCGGAGCGAATCCGGGAACGGAGTTCTGCGTGGACATCGTCGTCAAGGGCCGCAAGACAGAGGTACCCGAGCGGTTCCGCAAGCACGTGGCCGAGAAGCTGAAGCTGGAGAAGATCCAGAAGCTCGACGGCAAGGTGATCAGCCTCGACGTCGAGGTGTCCAAGGAGCACAACCCGCGTCAGGCGGACCGTTGCGACCGGGTGGAGATCACGCTCCACTCCCGCGGTCCCGTCATCAGGGCGGAAGCATCCGCCGCCGACCCGTACGCAGCGCTTGACCTGGCCACCGGCAAGCTGGAGGCGCGGCTTCGCAGGCAGCACGAGAAGCGGTTCAACCGGCGTGGCAACGGCAGGCTTTCGGCCGCCGAGGTCGTCGACGTCGTTCCTGGGGTCGCCCAGTTGAACGGAGCGGGCCCCGCCCCCGTGAGCGAGTCGTCGAACGGCGTACCCACCACCAGGATCGGCTCGCTCGAAGTGCAGGGCGAAGGACCGCTGGTGGTCCGCGAGAAGACGCACACCGCGGCCCTGATGACCCTCGACCAGGCTCTCTACGAGATGGAGTTGGTCGGACATGACTTCTATCTGTTCGTGGATTCCGAGACCAAGGAGCCGAGTGTCGTCTACCGGCGGCACGCCTATGACTACGGCGTCATCCACCTGAGGACCGACCAGCTGGCCGAGTCCGAGGCGGCGGGCGCGGGCGGCGCGCTCGGCGGCTGAGAGAAACGACACCCCTCGGTGGTGCCCCCGCGGTCCTGATCCGGCCTCGGGGGCACCACCGCGCGACTACTGGATCACCGCTCTGTCGGCCGGGCATGAAATCATGGCCACGCACGCCAACACCCTTTCCCTGACCTGGGGTTGGTGTAGCTCGCATGTAATTCGGCCCATGGCCTTCAGGGGGAGGAACGATGGCGGACAGCTTCGGGCCGGTGCACCACGCTCACGGTGCCGGCGGTACGACCGGCGGTGCCGGACCGGGCAGCGGCGCGGACCCGGACGACCCCGGCAAGGAACCGATCAGGGTCCTTGTCGTGGACGACCACGCGCTCTTCCGCCGGGGACTGGAGATCGTCCTCGCCCAGGAGGAGGACATCCAGGTCGTGGGCGAGGCCGGGGACGGCGCGGAGGCCGTCGACAAGGCCGCCGACCTGCTCCCCGACATCGTGCTGATGGATGTCCGGATGCCCAGGCGCGGCGGCATCGAGGCATGCACCTCCATCAAGGAGGTGGCCCCCAGTGCCAAGATCATCATGCTGACGATCAGCGACGAGGAGGCCGACCTCTACGACGCGATCAAGGCGGGCGCCACCGGCTATCTCCTCAAGGAGATCTCGACGGACGAGGTGGCCACCGCGATTCGCGCCGTCGCCGACGGGCAGTCGCAGATCAGCCCTTCCATGGCCTCCAAGCTGCTGACCGAGTTCAAGTCGATGATTCAGCGCACCGACGAACGCAGACTCGTGCCCGCGCCGAGGCTCACCGAACGCGAGCTCGAAGTCCTGAAACTGGTGGCCACGGGAATGAACAACCGTGATATCGCCAAGGAGTTGTTCATCTCCGAGAACACCGTGAAGAACCATGTCCGCAACATCCTGGAGAAGTTGCAGCTGCACTCCCGGATGGAGGCCGTGGTCTACGCGATGCGGGAGAAGATCCTCGAAATCAGATGACGGCCCGCGTCAGCGCCGCCGCCAGGTCAGGGCGGTCGACGCGCTCGATCCGTACGGAGTCGCAGCCGACCCACTCGGCCGCCTCCCGCAGCGCCCTCGCCATGGGCTCGACTGCCGCGGGGGTGTCCAGCGACACCTGTCGGGCGACGAGCGTGCTGCCCTCACGCGCCGGGTCGACACGGCCGAGCAGCTTCCCGCCCGACAGCAGGGGCATCGCGAAGTACCCGTAGATCCGCTTGGGCTTGGGGACATAAGCCTCCAGGCGGTGGGTGAAGCCGAAGATCCGCTCGGTACGGGCGCGCTCCCAGATGAGCGAGTCGAACGGTGAGAGCAGGGTCGTGCGGTGCCGCCCGCGCGGGACGCTCGTCAGCGCGTCCGGGTCGGCCCAGGCGGGCTTCGCCCAGCCCTCGACCGTCACCGGCACGAGCCCCGAGTCCGCGATCACCGCGTCCACCTGCTCACCCTTGATGCGGTGGTAGTCCCCGATGTCCGAGCGGGTGCCCACACCGAGCGACCGGCCCGCGAGCCGTACGAGCCGACGAAGGCACTCGGTGTCATCCAGGTCGTCGTGCAGCAGATGGTCGGGAATGGCGCGCTCCGCGAGGTCGTACACCCGCTTCCAGCTGCGGCGCTCGGTGCACACCACCTCGCCGTGCATCAGCGCCCGCTCGACCGCGACCTTCGCCTCGGACCAGTCCCACCACTCCCCGCCGTTCTTCGCGCCGCCCAGCTCCGTCGCCGTGAGCGGGCCCTCGGCACGCAGCTGCTTGATCACCGCGTCATACGCCCCGTCCGACAGCTCGTGGTGCCAGTGCGGGCGGGCGCGGTAGGCGCGGCGCCGGAAGGCGAAATGCGGCCATTCCTCGATCGGGAGGAGGCAGGCGGCATGCGACCAGTACTCGAAGGCGTGCGGCCGGGGCGGGTCGCCCTCGGGCGCCGCCGGAGTCCAGTACGACTCCTCGACCTTCCTGCGGCCCACGGCGCCCAGCCGCGCGTACGGAATCAGCTCGTGCGAGCGCGCGAGCACCGAGATCGTGTCCAGCTGTACGGCTCCGAGATGGCGCAGCACGCCCCGTACGCCGCCCCGTCGGTCGGGCGCGCCGAGGAACCCCTGGGCTCGCAGCGCGATACGGCGGGCTTCGGCGGCGGACAGCTCGACGGCGGGGGGCGGCACAGTGGTCATGCCACGAACGATAGACGGCGGCACTGACAGCCGGCCGGGGCCGGTGATCACGGGCGTCGGGCGCGCGCGGGCAGATACGGGTGCCTGGACGGCAGGCCGAGATCGGAGGGCAGTATCGCGCCGATCCAGACGTCACGCGTCGTCTCCTTCGTGAGGAGAGCGGCGCGCAGGGTGCCCTCCGGCACGAAACCGGCCTTCAGCGCGACGGCCCGCGATCCCTCGTTGCCGGCCTCGGCCCGCCACTCGACGCGTTCGGCGCCCAGCTCCGTGAAGATCCAGCGGACCAGGGCGCCCAGGGCTTCCGTCGTGTAGCCCCGGCCCCGGTGCTCCTTGACCGTCCAGTAGCCGACCTCCCACACCCCGGTCCGGCTGTGGGCGCTGACCGAGGCCAGCAGCGGGCCGCCGCCGACCGGCTCGACCGCGAAGACGAAGTTGGTCCCGGCCCGCCACATGTCCGGCACGACCCGCTCGACGAAGTGCTCGGCGTGCTGTCTTCCGTACGGAGAGGGGATCGTCGTCCACCGCTGGATGTCGGGATCCTGGCAGGCCGCATGAACGGCGTCGATGTCGTCCGGGACCAGGGGCCGCAGCCGCAGACGCTCGGTGATCAAGGAGACGGCCGAGGCGTCCGGAGGGGCGGAAACGAGGGTGACTGGCTCCATGGAGGGATTCTGGTGAGAGGGGGTCCCCGGCGCGAGCGCTTTTCGTGGCTCACCGGCACCTATCGCGCTTCCCGCGCGTTCTCAGGGCGGGTGACAGGAGGCCGGCGTCACGTGGACCTCCCGAGGCGGCCGGGTCCTCGCTTACGATGGCCGTTGCGGTGGGGTCGGCCTGCCGCGCCCGCGCCAGTGTCCATCACCAGACCCAGTGCCAGGCCCGACCGGCAAGGAGACCAACCTCAGTGTCCGTCTTCAACAAGCTCATGCGTGCAGGCGAAGGCAAGATCCTGCGCAAACTGCACCGCATCGCGGACCAGGTCAACTCCATCGAGGAGGACTTCACCGCCCTCTCCGACGCCGAGTTGCAGGCCCTCACCGACGAGTACAAACAGCGCTACGCCGACGGCGAGACCCTTGACGACCTGCTCCCCGAGGCCTTCGCGACCGTCCGTGAGGCGGCCAAGCGGGTGCTCGGCCAGCGTCCGTACGACGTCCAGCTGATGGGCGGTGCCGCGCTGCACCTCGGCCATGTCGCCGAGATGAAGACCGGTGAGGGCAAGACCCTCGTCGGCACGCTGCCCTGTTATCTGAACGCGCTCTCCGGCAAGGGCGTTCACGTGATCACGGTCAACGACTATCTGGCGGAGCGCGACTCCGAGATGATGGGCCGGGTCCACAAGTTCCTGGGCCTGAGCGTCGGCTGCATCCTCGCGAACATGTCGCCCGCCCAGCGGCGCGAGCAGTACAGCTGCGACATCACGTACGGCACGAACAACGAGTTCGGCTTCGACTACCTCCGCGACAACATGGCGTGGTCCCAGGAGGAGCTCGTCCAGCGCGGTCACAACTTCGCCGTCGTGGACGAGGTCGACTCGATCCTGGTCGACGAGGCCCGTACGCCGCTGATCATCTCCGGCCCCGCGGACCAGGCCACGAAGTGGTACGGCGACTTCGCGAAGCTGGTGACGCGGCTCACCAAGGGCGAGGCCGGCAACCAGCTCAAGGGCATCGAGGAGACCGGCGACTACGAGGTCGACGAGAAGAAGCGCACCGTCGCGATCCACGAGTCCGGCGTCGCGAAGGTCGAGGACTGGCTGGGCATCGACAACCTCTACGAGTCGGTGAACACCCCGCTCGTCGGTTATCTGAACAACGCCATCAAGGCCAAGGAGCTCTTCAAGAACGACAAGGACTACGTCGTCATCGACGGCGAAGTCATGATCGTCGACGAGCACACCGGCCGTATCCTCGCCGGCCGCCGCTACAACGAGGGCATGCACCAGGCGATCGAGGCGAAGGAAGGGGTGGACATCAAGGACGAGAACCAGACGCTCGCCACGATCACCCTGCAGAACTTCTTCCGCCTCTACGAGAAGCTTTCGGGCATGAC
Source organism: Streptomyces camponoticapitis (assembly GCF_014646115.1). Lineage (GTDB taxonomy): Bacteria > Actinomycetota > Actinomycetes > Streptomycetales > Streptomycetaceae > Streptomyces > Streptomyces camponoticapitis. The sequence goes on from NZ_BMMV01000030.1 coordinate 17,878, forward strand.
CGGTACGGCCATGACCGAGGCCGCCGAGTTCCAGCAGATCTACAAGCTGGGCGTCGTGCCGATCCCGACGAACCGGCCGATGATCCGGGTCAACCAGCCCGACCTGATCTACCGCACCGAGGTCGCGAAGTTCGCGGCGGTCGTCGACGACATCGCCGAGAAGCACGAGAAGGGCCAGCCGATCCTGGTCGGCACGACCTCCGTGGAGAAGTCCGAGTACCTGTCGCAGCAGCTCTCGAAGCGGGGCGTGCAGCACGAGGTGCTCAACGCCAAGCAGCACGACCGTGAGGCGCCGATCATCGCCCAGGCCGGGCGCAAGGGCGCGGTCACCGTCGCCACGAACATGGCCGGCCGTGGTACCGACATCAAGCTCGGCGGCAACCCCGACGACCTCGCCGAGGCGGAGCTGCGGCAGCGCGGGCTCGACCCGGTGGAGCACGTCGAGGAGTGGGCGGCCGCGCTGCCCGCCGCGATGGAGAAGGCCGAGCAGGCGGTGAAGGCGGAGTTCGAGGAGGTCGTCGAGCTCGGCGGGCTGTACGTCCTCGGTACGGAGCGTCACGAGTCGCGCCGGATCGACAACCAACTGCGCGGTCGTTCCGGCCGTCAGGGCGACCCGGGCGAGTCCCGCTTCTACCTGTCGCTGGGCGACGACCTGATGCGTCTGTTCAAGGCGCAGATGGTCGAGCGCGTCATGTCGATGGCGAACGTCCCCGACGACGTCCCGATCGAGAACAAGATGGTCACCCGTGCCATCGCGTCGGCGCAGTCGCAGGTGGAGCAGCAGAACTTCGAGACGCGTAAGAACGTCCTGAAGTACGACGAGGTGCTCAACCGGCAGCGCCAGGTCATCTACGGCGAGCGACGCCGGGTCCTGGAGGGCGAGGACCTCCAGGAGCAGATCCGGCACTTCATGGACGACACCATCGACGACTACATCCGCCAGGAGACGGCGGAGGGCTTCGCCGAGGAGTGGGACCTGGACCGGCTGTGGGGCGCCTTCAAGCAGCTCTACCCGGTGAAGGTCACGGTCGAGGACCTGGAAGACGCGACGGGGGACCGCGCGGGGATCACGGCGGAGTTCATCGCCGAGTCCATCAAGGACGACGCGCACGTGCAGTACGACGAGCGCGAGAAGTCGCTGGGCCCGGACGTGATGCGGGAGCTGGAGCGGCGCGTGGTGCTGTCCGTGCTGGACCGCAAGTGGCGCGAGCACCTCTACGAGATGGACTATCTCCAGGAGGGCATCGGGCTGCGCGCGATGGCGCAGAAGGACCCGCTGGTGGAGTACCAGCGCGAGGGCTTCGACATGTTCACCGCCATGATGGAGGGCATCAAGGAGGAGTCCGTCGGCTACCTGTTCAACCTGGAGGTCCAGGTCGAGCAGCAGGTCGAGGAGGTCCCGGTGCAGGACGCGGCGGCGGCCGAGCGTACGTCGCTGGCGAAGGCGGACGCGCCGGCGGGCGCGGGCGCGGGTGCCCGAGGTGGCGGCGGACGTCCGGAGATCCGGGCGAAGGGCCTGGAGGCTCCGCAGCGCCGCGACCGGCTGCACTTCTCCGCGCCGACGGTGGACGGTGAGGGCGGGGTCGTCGAGGGCGACTTCGAGAGCAGCGGTGGCGCGGATCGCACGGAGGCGGGTGCGGGGACGACTCGCGCGGAGCGGCGGAAGGCGCAGAAGGGTGGGGGGCGGCGCCGCAAGAAGTAAGCGGCGGGGTTCCTTACGCGGATTCGGTGCGGCGGCCGGGCCCGGACACGATGTGTCCGGGCCCGGCCGCCGTTTGCGCGCCCCGCGCGGCCCCTGGTGAGGGTTGGGCCCGGCGGGGGCCGCAGGGGGCTGTACGAGGGCCTCGTGGCCGCGGTGAGCGGTCGGGCCGGGTCCGTCCGGCGGCCGGTTCGTCCTCAAGCGCCGGACGGGCTGAGGCGGTCCGCCCGGGCGGGTGTTGCCCTCAAACGCCGGGCGGGCTGGTTTGGTGCGGGTGGGCTGGGATGTGGCGGGTTGGTGGTGGGTGTGTCCTCAAGCGCCGGACGGGCTGAGGCGGCCCGCCCGGGCTGAGGGGGCCCGGGCGGGTGCACCAGTGCGGCGCGTCCGCTCGCCGCCCTACCCCCGGGGGCGGCGGGACGCCACCTCGATTGCCGCGCAGCGCCAGCGGAGGTCGGGGCCCTGTTCGAGGCGGAATGCCATCGCGCGGACGCGGTCGCCCGCCGCGATGCTCGCCCAGGCCTCGACCACCCCCGGGCGGGGGTGGAAGCCCCGGCAGGTGCGGATCACCGGGGTGGTGTTGCGGGCGCGCAGTGGGGTCGTCGGGGCGAGGTGGACCAGTTGGTCGTACGCCTCACCGATTGTCTGGCCCAGCATCGAGTGGACCGGTCGCAGGCCGCTGAGGACCGCGAGCAGCAGTTCCGCGAAGCGCTCGTGCGGCTGGAGCCAGGGCTCGCGGCGCTGGGAGATCACCCGGCCCGGCCTGCGCGGGTCGCGCCTTGTCGGTGGGCCGACCGTCCGTGCCGCCCGCCTGTCGTACGTCCTGCCGGTGTCTGTGTCGCTCACGCAGATCGCCCCCGTTCCGCAGGCCCGGTCCGCGATCGCGTTACCGGGCGGTAACTTGTGTTGGGGATCTTCTACGGGTGATCCGCGGCCGTCGCAAGGGCCGGATTGCGGGGCGGCGCGCTCGTCGGATGTCACCTGTCCGAGTGGCCGGGCAAGCCGCAGCAGGGCTGGAGGCGTCACTCTGTGTATTCAGGTGGACGTTGAACGGCTCCGCAGTGTCACCCCGACGAGGGATCGCCCGGATGTGCCGGACGTATCCTTGGACCGCTCCTCCGACTACGAAAGCGGTCATCGCATGCGCGTCTACGTCCCCCTGACCCTCCCCGGTCTCGCCGAGGCGTACAAGACGGGCGAGTTGGGTCCCGGGCCGCTTACGGCCTACGCGGTGACGCCCGGACTGCGCGAGTGGTATCTCTCCGACGACATCGAGGAGTTGGAGTACGCGGCCCTCAACCGCGCCGCCGCCGGTTCCCTCCGGCTGCTCGCCGGTGACCCCTCCGCCGCCCGTCGCCGGGTCGTGGTCGCCGTCGACGTGCCGGACAGGGAAGCCGCGGCCGACCCCGACCGCGGGGTGGACTCCGCCGGGCTCGGCGAGGTGCGGATCGCCTCGGCCGTTCCCCTGGCCAAGGCCGCCGCCGTGCACATCGACGCGGACGACGCCGAGGCCGATGTCTCCGCCGCCGCCGCGGCGCTGGGCGCCGCCGACCACGGTGACGACGACGCGCGGTTCACGGTGGACGGCGCCGAGGACCACGAACTGCTCTGGTTCGGGGTGCAGGAGATCCCGGGCATCGTCGCGTAAGGTTGCGCGGCGCGTTGTCAGACCCGGCCGGTAACGTTTCCGGCATGGGGAAGCACGACACACATCTGGTCTGGGACTGGAACGGCACGCTGCTCGACGACTTCAGCGCGGTCATGGCGGCGACCAACGCCTCCTTCGCGGAGATCGGCCTCGACCCGATCACCGCGGAGCGGTACAGGGATCTGTACTGCATGCCGATCCCGGTCTTCTACGAGCGTCTGATGGGCCGCCTCCCCACGGACGCCGAGTGGCTGGTCATGGACGAGACATTCCACCGGCACTATGTGGAGCACCGCGTCGGGTGCCTGCTGACCGAAGGCGTCGAGGAGCTGCTGACGCAGTGGACGTTGGCGGGCCGCAGCCAGTCCATCCTCAGCATGTACGCGCACGACCAGCTGGTTCCCGTGGTGCGGGGTTACGGGATTCACCAGCACTTCGTCCGGGTCGACGGACGGACGGGACCCTCCGGCGGCACGAAGGCGGTGCACATGGAGCGCCATCTGGCCGCGCTCGCCGAGGAGGGCCGGATAGCCCCCGAGCGTACGGTGGTGATCGGTGACGCCGTCGACGACGCCCTGGCCGCCGCCCATGTGGGAGCCGGCGCCGTGCTCTACACGGGCGGATCGCACAGCCGAAAGAGCCTGGAGGCGGTGGGCGTTCCCGTCGTCGACAGTCTCGCGGAGGCCGTCGACCTGGCGCAGAGCATCGCGCGCTGATCGCCGGCGCACACCACTGACCGCGCGGCACCGCCGCACACCGCCGGGCGCCACCACCCTCGCCCCGCCGCATGTCACTGGCCGGAATGGCAAATTTCCTGCCCTTCTTTTGTACATATGCGGTTCATGACGGGGCCGGGGTGCGGCGGGATAGCCTTGGGCCGTGATCAGTGCGATACGCCGTGGGAGCAGTGAAGCTCCCGGCCCGCGCCCGGAGTGCCACAGCGCCCCGGGCCTCCCTGATCCCCTCAATCCGGCGTGGCCGTCAAATTTGGCCAATAACGTCCCGGACATCTCTCATCGCGGCATAGCGTCGACTCCGACCGGACACCCCGCGTCGTGGCGTCGTGCCGCTTCTTTCAACGACGTCACGCAATGGCGCGCGACAGGAGCCAGAGGACATGCAGACCAAGCTGGACGAAGCCAAGACCGAGCTGCTCGCACGGGCGGCACGGGTCGCTGAGAACAGCCCAGCCGGGGGGGCTGGGGGTCTGGGGGGCACCTCCCGGAACAACTCGGCCGCGACGGCGACCGACGACGGTGCGTACGACGAGAAGCATCCGGACAACGAGGCGCTGCTCGCCTTCCTCCACCGGTACTACCTGCACACCGCCCCGGACGACCTCGCCGACCGCGATCCGGTCGACATCTACGGCGCGGCACTCTCCCACTACCGGCTGGCCGAGAATCGCCCGCAGGGCACGGCCAACGTGCGGGTCTACACGCCGACCGTCGAGGAGAACGGCTGGACGTGCACCCACACGGTCGTCGAGGTCGTCACCGACGACATGCCCTTCCTGGTCGACTCGGTCACCAATGAGCTCACCCGGCAGAACCGCGGCATCCACGCCGTCATCCACCCGCAGATCCTGGTGCGCCGGGACATCACCGGCAAGCTCATCGAGATCCTTCCCGAGGGCCGGGCCGAGGGCGCGGAGCTGTCGCACGACACCCTGATCGAGTCCTGGATCCACGTCGAGATCGACCGCGAGACCGACCGCTCCGATCTCAAGCAGATCACCTCCGACCTGCTGCGCGTCCTCTCCGACGCCCGCGAGGCCGTCGAGGACTGGGACAAGATGCGCAAGTCCGCCCTGCGCATCGCCGACGAGCTGCCGAACGAGCCGACCGCGGACGACCTTCGCGACCAGGAGGTCGAAGAGGCCCGCGAGCTGCTGCGCTGGCTCGCCGACAACCACTTCACCTTCCTCGGCTACCGCGAGTACGAGCTGACGGGCGACGACGCCCTGGCCGCCGTGCCCGGCACCGGCCTCGGCATCCTGCGCTCCGACCCGAAACACACCGACGACGAGGCCCACCCGGTGAGCCCGTCGTTCAACCGGCTCCCGGCCGACGCGCGTGCCAAGGCCCGCGAACACAAGCTGCTCGTCCTGACGAAGGCCAACAGCCGCTCCACCGTGCACCGCCCGAGTTATCTCGACTACGTCGGTGTGAAGAAGTTCGACGACAAGGGCAACGTCGTCGGCGAGCGCCGCTTCCTGGGACTCTTCTCCTCGGCGGCGTACACCGAGTCCGTACGCCGTGTGCCGGTCGTACGGCGCAAGGTCGCCGAGGTCCTGGAGGGCGCCGGCTTCTCGCCGAACAGCCACGACGGCCGCGATCTGATGCAGATCCTGGAGACGTACCCGCGCGACGAGCTGTTCCAGACGCCCGTCGAGCAGCTGCGCGCCATCGTCACCAGCGTCCTGTACCTCCAGGAGCGGCGCCGGCTGCGCCTCTACCTCCGCCAGGACGAGTACGGGCGTTACTACTCCGCCCTCATCTATCTGCCGCGCGACCGCTACACCACCGGCGTCCGGCTGCGCCTGATCGACATCCTCAAGGAGGAGCTCGGCGGCACCAGCGTCGACTTCACCGCCTGGAACACCGAATCGATCCTGTCCCGGCTCCACTTCGTCGTACGTGTCCCGCCGGGCACCGAGCTGGCCGGGCTCACCGATCCGGACGTCGACCGCATCGAGGCACGGCTCGTGGAGGCCGCCCGCTCCTGGGCCGACGGCTTCGGTGAGGCGCTCAACGCCGAGCTGGGCGAGGAGCGCGCCGCCGAGCTGCTGCGCCGCTACGGCAACGCCTTCCCCGAGGGCTACAAGGCCGACCACTCACCGCGCGCGGCCGTCGCCGACCTCGTCCGGGTGGAGGAGCTGAGCCGGGAGGAGCAGGACTTCGCGCTCTCCCTCTACGAGCCGGTCGGCGCCGGTCCCGGCGAGCGCCGTTTCAAGATCTACCGCACGGGCGAGCAGGTCTCCCTCTCCGCCGTTCTGCCGATCCTCCAGCAGCTCGGCGTGGAGGTCGTGGACGAGCGGCCGTACGAGCTGCGCTGCTCCGACCGCGCACAGGCCTGGATCTACGACTTCGGGCTGCGCATGCCGTACGGCGACAGTGGTCACGCCAAGGACGACCATCTCGCCGAGGACGCCCGCGAACGCTTCCAGGACGCCTTCGCGGCCGTCTGGACGGGCGAGGCGGAGAACGACGGATTCAACTCCCTCGTCCTGCGCGCCGGGCTCAACTGGCGCGAGGCGATGGTGCTCCGGGCCTACGCGAAGTATCTGCGGCAGGCCGGGGCGACCTTCAGCCAGGACTACATGGAGGACACCCTCCGTAACAACGTCCACACCACCCGGCTGCTGATCTCCCTCTTCGAGGCCCGGATGGCGCCCAACCGCCAGCGAGCCGGCACCGAGCTCATCGAGGGGCTCCTGGAAGAGCTGACAGGCGCCCTCGACCAGGTCGCCAGCCTGGACGAGGACCGCATCCTGCGCTCGTTCCTCACCGTCATCAAGGCCACGCTGCGGACGAACTTCTTCCAGAGCGCCAGCAAGGGGCACGACGGGACGGGCCGCAGGGGCACGGGCGAGAAGCACCACACCTACGTGTCGATGAAGTTCGACCCGCAGGCCATCCCCGACCTGCCCGCACCCCGCCCGGCGTACGAGATCTGGGTCTACTCGCCACGGGTCGAGGGCGTGCACCTGCGCTTCGGCAAGGTCGCGCGCGGCGGCCTGCGCTGGTCGGACCGGCGCGAGGACTTCCGTACGGAGATCCTGGGTCTGGTCAAGGCGCAGATGGTCAAGAACACGGTGATCGTGCCCGTCGGCGCCAAGGGCGGCTTCGTCGCCAAGCACCTCCCCGACCCGGCCGTGGACCGTGACGCCTGGCTGGCCGAGGGCATCGCCTCCTACAAGACGTTCATCTCGGCCCTCCTCGACATCACCGACAACATGGTCGGCGGCGAGGTCGTACCCCCGGCCGACGTCGTGCGGCACGACGAGGACGACACCTATCTGGTCGTCGCCGCCGACAAGGGCACAGCGAGCTTCTCCGACATCGCCAACGAGGTCGCGATCGCCTACGACTTCTGGCTCGGCGACGCGTTCGCCTCCGGCGGCTCCGCCGGCTACGACCACAAGGGCATGGGCATCACGGCGCGCGGCGCCTGGGTGTCCGTCGAGCGGCACTTCCGCGAGCTGGGCCACAACACCCAGACCGAGGACTTCACCGTCGCGGGCGTCGGCGACATGTCCGGTGACGTCTTCGGCAACGGCATGCTGCTCTCCGAGCACATCAGGCTGGTAGCCGCCTTCGACCACCGGCACATCTTCCTCGACCCGAACCCGGACGCGGCCACCTCGTTCGCCGAGCGCCGCCGCCTCTTCGAGCTGCCGCGCAGTTCCTGGGCCGACTACGACAAGTCGCTGCTGTCGCAGGGCGGCGGGATCCACCCCCGTACCGCGAAGTCGATCGCCGTCAACGCGCATGTGCGCGAGGCGCTCGGGATCGAGGCGGGTGTGACCAAGCTGACGCCGGCCGATCTGATGCGGGCCATCCTCAAGGCCCCGGTCGACCTGATGTGGAACGGCGGCATCGGTACGTACATCAAGTCGTCCGCCGAGTCGAACGCGGACGTGGGCGACAAGGCCAACGACGCCATCCGTATCAACGGCGAGGACCTGCGGGCCAAGGTCGTCGGCGAGGGCGGAAACCTGGGCGCGACGCAGCTCGGCCGGATCGAGTTCTCCCGGCGCGGCGCCGACGGCCAGGGCGGCAAGATCAACACCGACGCCATCGACAACAGCGCGGGCGTGGACACCTCCGACCACGAGGTGAACATCAAGATCCTGCTCAACGGCCTCGTCAAAGAAGGCGACATGACCGTCAAGCAGCGCAACAAGGTGCTGGCTGCCATGACCGACGAGATCGGCAAGCTGGTCCTGCGCAACAACTACGCGCAGAACGTGGCGCTCGCCAACGCGGTCCTCCAGGCCCCGTCATTGCTCCACGCCCACCAGCGGTTCATGCGCCGGCTGGAGCGGGACGGCAATCTCGACAGGCAGCTCGAATTCCTGCCGGCCGACCGCCAGATCCGCGAGCTGCTCAACGGAGGCAAGGGGCTCTCCCAGCCCGAACTCGCCGTCCTGCTCGCGTACACCAAGATCACTGTCGCCGACGAGCTGATCTCCACCAACCTCCCCGACGACCCGTATCTGCGGAAACTGCTGTACGCGTACTTCCCCGCGCAGCTCCGCGAGAAGTTCTCCGAGCACATCGACGGGCACGCGCTGCGCCGCGAGATCATCACGACGGTGCTGGTCAACGACACGGTGAACGCGGGAGGTTCGACCTTCCTGCACCGTCTGCGCGAGGAGACCGGGGCGTCGATCGAGGAGATCGTACGGGCGCAGACAGCCGCCCGGGAGATCTTCGGTCTCGGCCCGGTGTGGGACGCGGTCGAGGCGCTGGACAACACCGTCGGCGCCGACGTCCAGACCCGGATCCGGCTCCACTCACGGCGACTGGTCGAGCGCGGTACGCGCTGGCTGCTCGGCAACCGGCCGCAGCCGGTGGAGATCGCGGAGACGGTCGAGTTCTTCTCCGCGGGCGTGGAGCAGGTGTGGCAGCAGCTGCCCCGACTGCTGCGCGGCGCCGACCTGGAGTGGTATCAGAACATCGTGGAGGAGCTCACCTCGGTGGGCGTGCCCGAGGAACTGGCCCTGCGGGTCGCCGGATTCTCCGCGGCGTTCCCGGCGCTCGACATCGTGCGGATCGCGGACCGCACGGGCAAGGACCCGCTGGCCGTCGCCGAGGTGTACTACGACCTCGGAGACCGGCTGCGGATCACGCAGCTGATGGACCGGATCATCGAGCTGCCGAGGGCCGACCGCTGGCAGTCCATGGCCCGCGCGTCGATCCGCGAGGACCTGTACGCGGCGCACGCCGCCCTGGCGTCGGACGTGCTGTCCGTCGGCAACGGGACGTCGACGCCGGAGGAGCGCTTCAAGGCGTGGGAGCAGAAGAACGCGGCGATCCTCGGGCGTTCACGCGCCACGCTGGAGGAGATCCAGAGCTCGGACTCCTTCGACCTGGCGAATCTGTCGGTCGCGATGCGGACGATGCGCACGCTGCTGCGGACGCACGCGTAACGCCGCATGAGTGAGGGAGGGGCGCCCGGCCCGAGCCGGGCGCCCCTCCCGCGCCGTACGACGTTCCGTACGGCGCTATGTGGTAGGCCGGGTGGGTGCGACGGCCCCCGCGGCGGCCGTCTTCCCGGCCGTTTTCGCGGCGGGCTTCCTGCCGGGCTTCTTGCCCGTGAACTCCTCGTACGCCGCGACGACTTCCGCCGCGGGCCCGTCCATCCGCAGCGTCCCCGACTCCAGCCAGATCGCCCGGTCGCAGGTCTCGGTGATCGTCCTGTTGCTGTGGCTGACCAGGAAGACCGTGCCCGCCTCCGCACGCAGCTCGGCGATGCGCTCCTTGCTGCGGTTCTGGAACCGGGCGTCGCCCGTGGACAGCGCCTCGTCGATCAGCAGCACGTCGTGCGCCTTGGCCGCCGCGATGGAGAAGCGGAGCCGTGCGCCCATGCCGGAGGAGTAGGTGCGCATCGGCAGGGTGATGAAGTCGCCCTTCTCGTTGATCCCGGAGAACTCGACGATGTCGGCGTAACGGCTCCTGACCTGCTCGCGCGTCATGCCCATCGCGAGCCCGCCGAGTATCACGTTGCGCTCGCCCGTCAGATCGCTCATCAGCGCCGCGTTGACCCCGAGGAGTGAGGGCTGCCCCCGTGTGTAGACCTTGCCCCGGCTCGCCGGCAGCAGCCCGGCGACCGCCTTGAGCAGGGTCGACTTGCCCGAGCCGTTGGAGCCGATGAGACCGATGGCCTCGCCCTTGTACGCGACGAAGCTCACGCCCCGTACGGCGTGCACCTCGCGTACTCCGGGGGACGGACGGCGCGAGACGATCCGGCTGAGCGCCGAAGTGGCGCTGCCCTTCCCGCCCTTGGTGCCGTGCACCTTGTAGGTGATGTGGACGTCGTCGACGACGACGGTCGGAACACGCTCGGTCTCAGCCACGGCCGTACTTCTCCTCCGCCTGCCAGAAGAACAGGAATCCGCCGGCCCCGAGCAGCACGGCCCAGCCGGTGGCGACCAGCCAGACGTGGGGCGGGAGTTGACCGGCGGTGAAACTGTCGATGAGCGCGAAGCGCATCAGGTCGATGTAGACGGCCGCCGGATTGCATTCGAGCGCCAGGCGGACCAGCCGCGGCACGGCCTCGTCCTTGAACACCGTGTCCAGGCTCCACATCACCCCGGACGCGTACATCCAGGTGCGGAGCAGGAACGGCATCAGCTGCGCGATGTCGGGCGTCGACGCCGTCAGCCGCGCGAAGATCATCGCGAGGCCGGTGTTGAACACGGTCTGGAGCGCGAGGGCGGGCACGGCCAGCAGCCAGGCGGGCCTCGGGTATTGCTCGAAGACGGCCAGGATCACGGTCAGCGCGCCCAGGGAGAACAGCAGTTGCTGCAACTGCTGGAGGGCGAACGCGAGGGGCAGCGAGGCACGCGGGAAGTGCAGGGCGCGTACGAGACCGATGTTGCCGGAGACGGCACGGGTACCCGCGGTGATGGTGCCGGCGGTGAACGTCCAGATGAAGACGCCGGTGACCAGGAACGGGACGTAGTCCGGAACCCCGTCCTTGGTGTTGAGCAGGACGCCGAAGATGAAGTAGTAGACCGTCGCGTTGAGCAGCGGCGTCATGATCTGCCAGAGCTGGCCGAGCTTCGCCTGGCTGTACTGCGAGGTGAGCCGGGCGGTGGCCAGGGCGGTGACGAAGTGGCGGCGGGAGTGCAGCCCGCGCAGATAGGCGAGAAGCGTGGGACGGGCGCCGCTCTCGGTGAGGCCGTGCCGGGCGGCGAGCGCGCGCAGGTCGTCGGGGAGGGCGGGGGCCGATGCCCCCGGCGGTGGTGGTTCGGGGGCCCGGACCGGGGCGGCGGATGTGGTCGTCTGGCTCACAGAGGTCGCTTTCGACGAGGGACATCGAACGAAGACGGTGGGGTGGTGATGGCGGGGATCGACCGACGGAACGGGACCGTTTCGTCGTAACGAAGAGGCTAGGACGGATGTACGTCGCAACGCAACCGTTTCGTCGTGACGTTCCTGGCGCTATGCTCGTCGGCATGTCCCCGGACCCCCGCCTCTCACGCCGCGCACCAGCGGGAGCCGCCGTGCTCCGTGAGGATGTGACCGACGCCATCCGCTCCGCCGTCTTCGAGGAACTGGCCGCCGTCGGGTTCGCGCGGATGTCCATCGAGGGCATCGCCCGCCGGGCCGGTGTCGGCAAGACCGCCGTCTACCGGCGCTGGAAGTCCAAACTGGCGCTGGTGCTCGACCTCGTATCCGCCGTCGCGGCACAGGGGCTGCCCGTCCCCTCGACCGGTTCGCTGTACGGAGACGTACGCGCCCTGCTCGAAGTGGCGTCGCACGCCCTGCGCCACCCGCTGGCCTCCCGCGTCATCCCCGACCTGCTGGTGGAGGCGGCCCGGCACCCGGAGATCTCCGAGGCGATCAAGTCGGCGCTGCTGGACAAGGAGAAGGGCATCGCGGCCGCGGTCGTACGCGAGGCGGTCGCGCGCGGCGAGCTGCCCGAGGGCACCGACCCCGACCGGGCCCTCGACCTCATCGCCGGTCCGCTCTACTGGCGTCTCGTCGTCGTACGGGGCGACCTGCCCGCCGGCTACCTCGACGACCTCGCCACCACGGCGGTCGCCGCGCTGACCCGCGACCGCACCACCTGATCGAGGGCGCGCCGCGCGCCCCCGACCGCCGTCCCGACGCGGCCAGGCGCAACCCGGCCACTCGCCACTCAAGACGCCGCGGGGGGAGTGAGCCCACGAAACCCGCGTCCCTCGGGGCCAGTTGCTCGATCAGCCGCGCGGGGTCGTCCGCGTACGTGTCGAGGCCCGTTGCCGTCGCGTCACTCCCCTGCCCCGTTGATCGCGCCTGCCCCGTTGATCGCGACCGCGCGCTGTCTGTCTTGGAGAGTCGAGGCAACGTCTCCTCCCGAGGAAGAAGTGATCATGACCGCAACGCCGCACCAGCGACCGCGTCGGCTGCTGGCCCTCACCGTTCTCCTGCCCGCCACCGCGCTGAATCGGCCGGCTCCGCGGTGGCCGCCGCTCCCGGTGATGGGGCGCCCTCCGCGAAGGGCAAGCCCACCATCGTCCTGGTGCACGGCTCGTGGGCCGATGCCTCCGGATGGAACGAGATCACCGAGAGCCTCCAGCGGGACGGCTATCCCGTGATCGCCGCAGCCAACCCGCTGCGAAGTCTTTCCGGGGACTCCGCCTACCTGGCCGCCCGGCTCAAGACGATCAAGGGTCCGATCGTGCTGGTCGGTCACTCCTACGGCGGCTCCGTCATCACGAACGCGGCCACGGGCAGCCCGAACGTGAAGTCCCTGGTCTGCCTCGCCGCGTACCAGCCCGATACCGGTGAGTCCGCTGCAACTGGCCACGAAGTTCCCGGGCAGCCGGCTGAGCGACGACCCCGACGCTCCCGTCCCCACCGCGCTGGACGCCGTGCCCATCCCCGGCCCGGCCAACCCGAGCGAAGACGTCGACCTCTACATCAAGCCGGACAAGTTCCGGGAAGTGTTCCTCAGCAACCGCCTGGACGCGAACACCGCCGCCGTACTCGCCGCCGCGCAGCGGCCCGCCACACCCTTCGCCTTCTCCGAGCCCTCGAAGGCCCCCGCGTGGAAGACCATCCCCTCGTGGGCCCTGGTTGCCACACAGGACTTCGCCATCGGAACCGCCAACGAGCGGTTCATGGCGAAGCGGGCCGGATCGCACACGATCGAGGTCGACGCCCCGCACGCGGCGTATCTCACGAACCCCGGCGCCGTCACCGACCTCATCCTGCGGGCCGCCGGCTCGGCCTCGGAGAACGGCAGACCCAGCCTCGCCAAGACCGGCTCTTCCGAGCGGACCGCTGTCATGGCCGGTCTCTCCGGGGCGGCCGTCGCCGGCGGTGCCGGGATGGTCGTGCTCGGGAGAAGGGCTCGGGCGGGCAACTGAATCTGCTCCGGCCCGACCGGTGGTCCTTGCGCCCTCAGGGGCGTTCGAGCGTGCAGTCGGCGGCGCGGGACCACCGGAGTCCGGAGTCATCGCGGATGGAACCGGCCGGCCCCGCCGCCGACCGGACGGTGTCCCAGTCGATGCCGCCGACGGGACGCCGTCTCGGCCGATGCGGCGGACCGAGTCGTTCCCGACCTCCGTGCCAGCCGCGCGCGCTCTTCGCGCCCAGGTCGGCGAGGTAGTCGCCCGTCCGCAGTTCGACGTGGTGCGGTCCTGAAGTCCGTCCTTGGCGGCCGTGCCCACCCGTCGCTGTGTTCCCTCCCGCGCGACCGAGACCCAGAACGCGTCCAGCGCGGGTGGCATCAGGGCATGGTCCGCGAGCGTGACATCTCCGACGTATGCCTTGGTCTCGGCGAGTGCCGACTTGTCGAACGACGCGATGCGGTCGGCGATGTCGTCGACGAAGCCATCGAGTCCCGCGTCGGGGACGGCCCGGTTGACATACCCGCTCAGCCAACGCCTGGCGACGCTGACCGAGGCGGGCATCCTGGAGAAGCGTCCGTACCGGGAGGCCACGTCGCGGGCGCGCTTCGGCTATTACCTGACAGAGGCCGGGCAAGAGGTGAAGATCATCGTTGGCGCTCTGCAGCAGTGGGGCGACGCGCATCGCCCCCACCCGGACGGCCCGCTCGCACGCCGTGTCAACACGCGGACCGGGCGGCCCCTGCGCGTCGCTTTCGTGGATGACCGGGGCGAGGAGACGGCGCTCGCCAATGCGGACATCGGCGCACCCGTAGTGAGCTGAACCGCCGAGCGGCAGCTCTCCGGCCGCCACCTCCGCAAGGCCGGTCGGCGGCACCTCGAAACCAGGCCGCGAACTCGGGCCTCGAACTACCCCTGGTGGTGCGCGCTCCGCCCGGCGCGCCCTGCCGGGTTGCGATGTCGGCCGATCACTTCAGACGCCGATCACTTCACCGGGGGTGTCTGGGCCCGGTGCGCGGCATCGAGGATCTCCTCGGACAGCTCGGTCCCTGCCGTGGCGCGGGCGAGCAGAATGGCGCCGACCAGAGTGCACATGTCCGCCAGGCCGTCCCTGTCGTCGCCGTTCGACAACCAGTCGGCGAAGTGCCTGGCGCCCTCGCTGTAGGCCGCGCGAGGTTCGTCCGGCGTGGGCCGGCGGGCCATGTCGCCGGCGAAACCGGCGGTCGGGCACCCGGTGCCCGGTTCGTCGCGGTGCTCGGCGGACAGGTAGAAATCCACCAGCGCCTGGCGAGCGGCCGTGCGGTCGCCGTGGGTGTCGTCGAACGAGTCCAGCAACTGGCTCATGCCGCTGAAGCCCTTCTCGGTGGCCTCGGCGACCAGGGCGTCCTTGGACCCGAACTGCTTCGGGAATCCACCACGGGTCAGGCCGACCGACTCCATGAGGTCGGCGATGCTCGTGTGCACGCCCTGCTCGCGGAAGATCCGGGACGCCGCGGCCACGACGCGCTCGCGGTTCTCCCTTGCCTGTGCCTGGGAAACGCGGCTCATGGTGTGCCTGCCTGATTGTTAGATCAATATCGACATCTATGTCCATGTTAGCGCCCGTGGGAGCCGGGCTATTCCAGGGGCGCCCTGCTGTGCCCGTGCGCTCCCGAGGCCGCACGGGCGTAGGGGAGCCTGTGGGGGCGGAGACATTGGGCTCTCTTAGATGTCATGTGGTATCTAAGTGGGAGAGGGGTGCCCGCGGGCCCCCTCTCCCACTGTCGTTCGAGGATTGAGAACTTCGCCATGCCAGCACAGAACACGAAAACCGCCCTGATCACGGGTGCCTCCGCCGGCCTCGGGGCCGCGTACGCGCACCGGCTCGCGGACCGGGGTCACGACTTGATTCTCGTCGCCCGCGACACGGCTCGGATGGAGTCACTGGCGGCCGAGGTCAGGGAACGCACGGGGAAGGCGGTGGAGGTGCTCACCGCGGATCTCACCGACGACGCACAACTGGCGGGTGTGGAGGAGCGGCTGCGCGAGGACGCGAGCGTCCAGGTGCTCGTCAACAACGCCGGGGGTTCGCTCTTCACTCCGCTCGCCGGTGCGGACGCGACCGCGTTCGGGGACCTCATCACGCTCAACGTGACCTCGCTGACCCGACTGACCACCGCGGCCGTGAGTGGTATGACTCGCCGAGGCAGCGGCACGATCGTCAACATCTCTTCCGCGCTCGCCCTGAACATCCTCCCCGTGAGCGCCGTGTACAGCGGGACGAAGAGCTACGTCCTGACCTTTACGCAGGCTCTGCAGCAGGAACTGGCGGAGAGTGCCATCACGGTTCAGGCCGTCCTTCCCGGAGCCGTTCGTACGGAGTTCTGGGACGGTTCCGGGATTGATCTCGCGTCCTTCCCCGATGAGTGGATCATGACCGCTGACGACGCGGTCGACGCGGCGCTCGCCGGCCTCGACGCCGGTGAGCCCGTCACCATTCCCTCGCTCCCGGACATCACCGACTGGGAAGCCCTGGAGAAGGCCCGTGGGGTTCTGGTCCCGAATCTGTCGCGCTCCGTCCCCGCCGCCCGCTACCGCGCCTGACCGCGAGAGCGCCCGGCTGCTCCGCCCGTGTGACCGGGCGCGGCTCCTGGGTGTCCGCGGTGGCGGGCCCCCGCGGACAGCTCCTGACGGCGTCGTCTGCCGCCGACGGCCGGGTTGACAGGCGCACGCGCGCGTCAACGCGCGGGCCTTCGCGTCCAAGCGCTCCCCCCGCGCGCCCTCCCCGCTGCTCGTAGCCGCCGTACGGGTGACATGACCCCCGTCTCCGTAGCCCTGGTGGACGGACCTTCGTTGCCCGGTGGGGCGGACCAGGGCAGGTCCCTCCGCGAAGACGGGCGCGAAGCCGAGCGCGCGAGGACGAGCCGAAGGACGGGCGCCATGACGGTCGCTTCCACACCAGATTCCGGGCGGCCCCGGGAGCCCGTCCCCGCGAGCCCCCGGAGACGTGGCCGGGGGCGGGTCGTCATGCTCGTCGACAACGCGGTCAACGGCGACTCCCGTGTGCAGAAGGCCGCCCGCTCCATGGCCGAGGCCGGCTGGGACGTGGTGCTGCTCGGCCAGTCCCCGGACCGCGACCGGCACCGCTGGACCATCGGAGGCGCCGAAGTCCACCTGGTCCCCGTCGTGATGACCCTCGCCAAACGCCGCAGGGACTACCGCAGAGTCGTTCTGCCCCGGCTCTTCGCCTACCGGCGCGGTGGCATCGCCCACCACCGCAAACAGTGGGTCAAGGCCTGGCGCGCCGATCTGCTGGCCCGCAGGTCCGCCGAGGGCCGGAGATTCCTGATCCGGCGTACGGCGGCCCGGATCCTGGCCCGCTGGGTCGGCTTCCGGCACCGCCAACTCGCCCTGGTGGAGGGCAGACGCAACCCGGACTCGCTCCCCGAGCGGCTCCGTACGGCCATGTGGCGCGCGCTGCTCGGCGACCGCTGCTGGCGCAGACTCGAACCGTACCTGTGGGACTACGAGTTCGCCTTCGGCCCCGTCGTCGACGCACTGGAACCCGACCTCATCCACGCCAACGACTTCCGGATGATCGGAGTCGCCGCCCGTGCCGTGCACCGCGCGCGGGGCAGAGGCCGGACCGTGAAACTCGTGTGGGACGCGCACGAGTATCTGCCGGGCATCAAACCGCGGGCCGGCTACCGGCGTTGGATGCCCGCCCATGTCGCGCACGAGCGGGAGTACGGGCGGTGCGCGGACGCCGTCGTCACCGTCTCCCAGACGCTGGCCGAGCTGCTGCACAAGGAGCACCGGCTGCCCCGGATGCCCGTCGTCGTGCTCAACGCCCCCGAGGGCGGCCCGCCCGCCGAGCGGGCCCATGAACCCGTCCCGGATCTCCGGGAGTTGTGCGGCATCGACGCCGCCACGCCACTGCTGGTCTACAGCGGCGCCCTCGCCCCGCAGCGCGGACTCGCCACCCTCATCGAGGCCCTGCCCCAACTGCCGGGCGCGCACGCGGCGCTCATCGTCCCCGCGCCCGACGGGTGGGTCGTACGCAAGGTGCTGGACCACGCGGCGGAGCTCGGCGTCGCCGACCGCGTCCACCCGCTGCCGTACGTACCGCACTGGCAGATCGCGCCTTTCCTGGCCCCCGCCGACATCGGCGTCATCCCGATCCACCACTGGCCGAACCATGAACTCGCCCTGATCACCAAGTTCATGGAGTACGCGCACGCGCGGCTGCCCATCGTCGTCAGCGACGTGCGCACCATGGCCGCGAAAGTACGTGAGACCGGGCAGGGTGAGGTGTTCCGCGCCGAGGACACGGCCGACTTCGTACGGGCCGCGCTGGCCGTGCTCGACGACCCGGCCGCCTACCGCAAGGCGTACGACCGTCCGGGACTGCTGGCGCAGTGGACCTGGGAGGCGCAGGCCGACATCCTCGACGGGGTCTACCGGAGGCTCCTGGCGGCCCCTGCGGAGGCGACGGTCGCCGCGACCGTCCCGCTGGGCGGAGCGGCCCTGGGCACACCGGCGGTGGGCGAACCGGCGCAGGGCGGCGGGCAGACGCCCGGCGGGCGGCCGGGTCCCGGGGAGGAGACGGAGCCGGGCGACCCGGCGGGGGCGACCGCGAACTGACCTGCCGGGACCGCGCGTTCGCGAACCGACCTGCCGGGCGCGCGCGTTCGCGAAGGAACCGGTCGGGCCGACGCGTCGACCACGTGACCATACGGCCGTACGGGCGTTGATGTCCTCGAACGTCGGGAGACGAGACATCACCGGCGTCGGGGGAGCGCCGCACCCAACGAGCCGGATGGAAAGTGAGTCACCGTGCACAAGTCCGCGTACGAGCAGATGGAGCTCTGCGTCAAGGAGTACATGCCCGCGTCCGGCCGCCACCGGGTGGTCGACCTGGGCTCGCGCATCTCGCCCAACCAGTCCCTCACCCACCGGGGTCTGCTCGACGGGCGTGATGTCGAGTACATCGGCGTCGACGTGCTCGACGGTCCCAACGTCGACATCGTGATGCCCCGGCCGTACCGCATTCCGGTACGGTCCCGGACCGCCGACTTCGTGCTCTCCGGCCAGGCCTTCGAGCACATCCCGTTCTTCTGGGCGTCGATGATGGAGATCTCGCGCGTCCTGCGGCCCGGCGGGCTGGCGTTCGTCACCGCGCCCTCGCGCGGCCATGCGCACGACGCCCAGGACTGCTGGCGGTACTACCCCGACGGGTTCAGGGCCATGGCCGCCTTCGCCGGGCTCGAACTGGCCGAGGCATACACGGACTTCCCGCCGATGAAGGGCATCCGCTTCGACTACGCCGCCATCGACGGCAAGCGCGCCTACTGGGGCGACTCGGTCGGGGTGTTCCGCAGGCCGCGCCGGCCGAGGCGGCGGGTGTGGGAGTACGCGGTACGTGAACTGACCGTCCGGTACGCCAACCGCGTCGGCGGCGTCGGCTCCGTCCCGCTGCCCGAGCCCGTCGCCGGTCGCGACCGCTGCGGCCGGGGCGCCCCCGCCAAGGCCCCCGTCGCGCCCGTCGCCCCCCTCGTACCCGCGCCGTCACCGGAGGCAGAGCCCGGAGCCGCGCAGCCCGTAACAGCCAAGACGCACACGAAAGAGGCATAACCTAGCGGGAGTTGACGAAAGGTGACATCCACGGAGTTCTGCGCGTACCGTCCGTCGGCATGGCATGGCGAAGCGCAGTGAACGGCGCACTCGAAAAGCTCACCGGATATCAGCTCAGGCGGATCCCGGTCCCCGCCCCGCGGTCGGCGACGTCGGCGCCCGCCGCCGTACCGGCGCCGGCCCGGCCGGCCACCGCGAAGGCCGAGACACAGGCACCGGCGCAGCCCAAGCCGAAGCCCAAGGCGGCGGCGCTCCCCGCCGACTACGACGACGAGGCGAAGTCGATCATCCGCGCGGTCAAGCCGTACACGATGACCTCCCCGGAGCGGCTCAACGCCTTCATCCTCGCCACCCGCCATGTCGTACGGCACAACATCCCCGGTGACATCGTCGAGTGCGGAGTCTGGCGCGGGGGCTCGATGCAGGCCTGCGCCAAGACGCTGCTCGCCCTCGGCGAGACCGACCGCGGCCTGCATCTCTTCGACACCTTCGAGGGAATGCCGCCGCCCACCGCCGAGGACCTGCGGCGCGACGGCAAGTCCGCCGAGGAACTGCTCGCGGCGCAGGGCAAGGACCGGCCGATCTGGGCCATCGCCTCGCTGGAGGACGTACAGGCGGGCTTCGAGCGGGTGCCCTACCCCGGCGAGCGGGTGCACTACGTGCAGGGCTTGGTCGAGGACACCGTGCCGCAGCAGGCGCCGGAGCAGATCTCGATCCTGCGCCTGGACACCGACTGGTACGCCTCCACCAAGCATGAACTGGAGTTTCTCTACCCCCGGTTGGTGAGCGGCGGTGTGCTGCTCATCGACGACTACGGCTACTGGCAGGGCTCCCGCCAGGCCGTGGACGAGTTCCTGGAGAAGACGGGCGAGCGGCTGCTCATGCTGCGCATGGACGAGGGCCGGATCGCGGTCAAGCCCTGAATCCACCGCGAGCCCGTCGCGGAACGACCGCGAACCCGCCGCGAATCCACCGCTGTTCTGAGTTCGGAAGTCCGGAAGTTCGGAAGGACCGTGCACCACGCATGACCCCCCGCCTCACCGTCGTCGTGCCCATCTACAACGTGGAGGAGTATCTCGACGACTGCCTACGGTCACTGGCCGGACAGACGATGGCCGACTCCGAGATCGTCATGGTGAACGACGGATCCACGGACGGGAGCGCACGGATCGCGAGACGGTTCGCCGAACGGGACGAGCGTTTCCGGCTGGTCGAGCAGGAGAACGCCGGGCTCGGCGCGGCGCGCAACACCGGAGTGAGCCGCGCCCGGGGGGAGTTCCTCTCCTTCGTCGACAGCGACGACGTCGTACCGGACGACGCGTACGAACGGATGCTCGCGGCGCTCGACGCCTCCGGCTCCGACTTCGCGACCGGCAATGTCCTCAGGCTCGGTCCCGGCGGCTCGCTCGTACAGGCGCCCATGTTCCGCAAGCCGATGGCGACGGAGCGCTCCGGGACGCGGATCACCCGCGACTGGGTGCTGCTCGGGGACCGTATCGCCTGCAACAAGGTGTTCCGGAAGTCCTTCTGGGACCGGCACGGCTTCGCCTTCCCCTCCGGGGTGCTGTACGAGGACATCGCCGTCGTGCTCCCCGCGTACTTCCTGGCGAGCGGCGTGGACGTGCTGTCCGCCCCCGTCTACCACTGGCGCACCAGGGACGGCTCGATCACGGCGAAGCGCGCCGTGCCGAGGGGGATCCGGGACCGGGTCACCGCCGTGACGTCGGTGAGCGACTTCCTCGCCGGACAGCGGCGTACGGACTCGGGCGGCGGCATCGACTGGGCCGACGCCCGGCGCCGTTACCACCAGCACGTCCTCTCCGGCGATCTGTGGCTCTTCATCGAGGCGCTGCCCGACGGCGACGCCGCGTTCCACACGGCTTTCCTCGACCACGCCAACGCCTTCGCCGAGACGGTCGACGAGAGTGTCCTCGACGCCCTGCCGCTGCATCTGCGCGTCAAGTGGCATCTGATCCGGGAACGCCGGATGCCCGAACTCCTCGCGCTGCTGGCCCACGAGAAGGCCGACCCCGGGGCCTTCGGCGTCCGGGGGCTGCGCAGGTCCCGCGCCGAGTACCCGGTGCTCACCGGCGGTCTGCCCAGGGCCGTCGCCACCCTCAGGCCCAAGGAGCTGCCGGTGACCTCGCATCTCACCGAGGCCGTATGGCGCGACGGGCGACTGCACCTCAAGGGCTACGCGTACGTACGCAACGTGCCGGCCGACGCGCGCCGCAAGTCCGTCAAGGTCGCCTGGCTGCGCACCGGGAAGCGGCGTGTGCTGCCGCTGCGGACGCGCACCGTGCGGATGCCGGCGGCGACGTACGAGTCCAGGCAGGGACTGCACGCCTACGACTGGGCCGGGTTCGAGACCGTGGTCGACCCGGGCCGGCTCGCGAAGGCGGAGGCCTCTCGTGCGCGATCGTCGCGGACCGTGTGGAAGGTGGAGATGGGGGTGTTCGGGGCGGGGCGGCTGCGCCGGGCGCCGCTGCGGCTCACCGGGTCGGCCGCGGCGCCCGCCGTACCGGCCGTGCACTACGTGGACGACACCACGCGCGTCGTGCCCACGCTCTCCGGCAACAAGCTCGAACTGCGCGTCGAGCCCGTACGCGCCCTGCTCACCGCCCACGGCCGCCACACGACGGCCGACGGCGCCACCGACACGGCGGCGGACCCGGGCACCGACGCGGCAGCGGACCCGGGCACCGACGCGACGGACGGCGCCGTACGGATCGAGGGGCTGCTCCACGCCACGAGCAGCCCGCCGAGCGCGCTGGCCGTCCAGAACTGGTACACCAAGGACGTCCACGAGTTCCCGCTGCGCCTCGCGGACGGCACCTTCAGCGCCGACGTCCCACTGTCGGTCTTCGGCGACCCCGCGGCGCGAGGGCGGTCCACCGTGCCCTGGGGCGTCCATCTCGTACGCGCCAACGGCAGCCGCTTCGCCGTGGCCGCCCGGGGCGCCGTCCCGCCCGGCCACTACGGCCTCGGCGACGGCCGCGAGCTGTACGTCACCGCCAACGCGGCGGGCGATCTCGTCCTCAGCGACCAGACCGAGCAGCCGGTGGCCGACACGCTCGACTGGGCGGCGGACGGCGAGCTGGTCCTGGAAGGCAGCCAACCCTCCATGCGGGAGGCCGAGTTGGTACTGCGGCACACCGGCCACCGCGAGGAGAACGTCTTCCCGGTCCGTATCCTCCCGGACGGCCGGTTCCGGACAGCCCTGCTGCCCGGCGCCGTCGAGGGACTGAACGGCGTGCGCCAACTGCCCGAGGGGCGATGGCTGTTGTACGTCCGCGAGCCGGGCGAGAGCGACCCGGAGAGCTACACCCCCGTCCGGATCCAGCCCTCGCGGCACCAGACGCTGCCGCTCGTACGGACCCTGGACGGCCGGGAGTTCACCCTGGACAGGCACCAGCAGGACATGCTCCAGCTGCACTCCGGGTCCGTGCTCCCGGAGCAGGACCGGGGCGCCTACCGGCAGCAGCGGCTGCGCCGCGTCTACGCCGAGTCCCGTGCGGCGGGCCCGATGCGGGACGCCGTTCTCTACAGCAGCTTCGACGGCAGGCAGTACTCCGACTCGCCACGCGCCGTCCACGAGGAACTGGTGCGCCGACGGGCCCCCGTGGAGCATCTGTGGGTCGTACGCGACCGGCAGGTGGCCCTGCCACGGGACGTGCGCGCCGTCGAACTGCACAGTGCCGACTGGTACGAGGCGCTGGCCCGCAGCCGGTGCGTCGTCACCAACACCCAGTTGCCGCAGTGGTTCGAGCGGGCGGAGGGCCAGCACGTCGTCCAGACCTGGCACGGCACCCCGCTCAAGCGCATCGGCCGCGACCTGACGGGCACCGCCCACGCCGACGAGGCGTACATCGCGTCCCTGCCGGGGCGGGCCGCGCAGTGGAGCGTGCTCGTCTCGCCCAACAGCTTCTCCACCCCGATCATGCGCCGCGCCTTCGGATACGAGGGCACGGTCCTGGAGTGCGGTTATCCGCGCAACGACCTGCTGTACGCGTCCGACCGGGGCAAGGTCGCCGCAGCCCTGCGCGAACACCTCGGGATTCCCGAGGACAAGCGGGTGATCCTCTACGCGCCGACCTGGCGCGAGGACCAGCCCAGAAAGGGCGGCCGCTACGGGCTCGACCTCCGGCTCGATCTGGAACTGGCCGCGCGGGAACTGGCGGACGACCATGTCCTGCTGGTGCGCCGCCACTATCTGGTGGGCGGTTCGGTCCCGGGCGCGGGGCGCGGCGCCACCGGCTTCGTACGGGACGTGTCCCGTTACCCGGATGTCGCCGAGCTGATGCTGATCAGCGACGCCCTGGTCACCGACTACTCGTCGCTGATGTTCGACTTCGCGCAGACGGGCCGGCCGATGTACTTCCACGCGTACGACCTGGAGCACTACCGGGACACCCTGCGCGGCTTCTACTTCGACTTCGAGTCCGCGGCGCCTGGGCCGGTCGTCGCCGACACCGCCGCGCTCGTGGCTGCCCTGCGCGCCCCGGAGTCCCGGGTGCCCACCGACGCGTACGACCGGTTCCGGGAGACCTTCTGCGATCTGGACGACGGCACCGCCGCCGCCCGTGTCGCGGACCTGATGCCCGTGGGGGGCGGCGCATGAGCGCGGTCGAGATCAGCTGTGTCGTCACCGCCGGACGGGACGCGCACGCGCTGCGCAGGTCGGTGGAGTCCGTCGTCGCGCAGACGATGCGCGCCACCGAGGCGGTCGTCGTGCTCGGTCTGACGGTCGCGGGTCCGCCGGGCACCGGCCCCGCCGACAGTGGGCCGGGCAGTGGCGAGCGGGCCGCCGCGGCGGGGTTCGCCGACGCCGAGTCGGCCGCCGAGGACGTACGCGCCGTGGCCGACGAACTCGCCGCGCTCGACCCCGCCCGCGTCAGGGTCGTCACCTCGGGGGCCGAGACCCCCACCACCGCCGTGCTGCGCAACCACGGCCTGGACCAGGCGCGAGGCCGGTACGTCACCGTGCTCGGCGAGGGCGAGCGCCTCCAGCGGGATGCCTGCCGGAATCTGTGGGAGGCCGCGGAACGCTCCGGCGCCGAACTCGTGGCCGGCCGGTGGACCCCGCGCGCGGGCCGCCGCGTCAAGGAGCAGCCACCGGCCCGGATCGTCGAGAGCGAGCTGTACGCGCGCTCCCGCACCGTCGACGATCTGGCCGACGCCCCCGAACTCGTCGTCGCCGACGCCCTGGTGACCGGATTCTGTGTGAGCACCGCCCTCCTCGACCGGGCGGGCCTGCGTTACGCCGAGGACCTGGACCGCGCCGAGATCCTGTTCGGCGCCGAACTGGCCGCCGCCGCACGCCGGATCGCGCTCGTCCCCAACCTGGTCGTCAGCGGCCGGGCGGCCCACGACCCGGCCGGCGCGCTGGAAGGACAGCTCGCCGCGCACGTACGCGTCGCCGAACTGCCCCTGCTCCGCAACGACCCGGGCCTCCGCGAGGCCCGCGACCGGGCCTTCCTCACCGACCAACTCGTCCCGCTCGCCAGGCAGTTCCCGAAGCTGGACGCCGACGGGCGGGCCCGCGCCGCCGCCCTGGTCGCCGCACTGCCCGCCGCCCGGACCGACCCCGGGCTCCGGGTCGGCCTGCCGCCGGTGGAACGGGTCTGCCTCCAACTCCTCGCCGACGGCGACGCCGACGGCGTACTGGCCGCCGGCTACGCGCTCGGCAGGCCCGACACCGTAGCCTCGGCGCTCGCCGAGCGGGACGGCCGGGTGTACTGGCGCGCGGAGTTGCCCGACGACCCCGGGGAACGGGCGGCATTCGACGTCACGGAGCTGGGCCACCAGTACCGGCCCTTCGCCGGCACCCCGTTGATGAACCACCTCATCCACTGCGGCCAGGAGGGCGAGAAGCTCGTCCTCGAAGGACGGCTCCCCGCGCCGCTCCAACCGCTCGCCCCCGACGCCTCGTTGACGGCCACGCTGGAGTTCCTGGTACGCGGCAGCGACGGACGGCGCGCGTTCCGGGCACCCGTGGACGAGGTGTGGCGCGAGGGCGACGCCGTACGCTGGCGCGCCTCCGTCGAGATCGGCGCGCTGCTGCGCGTCGGCGGGACGCGGGACCGCGTGTGCGACCCCCACCTCGCCCTTCACACGCCGGTCGGCACCACCAGCGGCCCGCTCTTCCTGGAGCGGGACCGGGTCGAGGCGGCGGGCAGTTATCGGGCGCGTCCACGCCGGGGCCCGCTGTTCGGCGACACCTGGAAGCCGTACGTCACGGTCAAGCACCACCTCGCGCTGCAACTCGAAGCGCGCCGCCGCCCCGGACGGATCGCGGCGGCGGCCCTCCACTACCTCACTCACTTCCGCCCGGCCCGCAAGCTGAAGAGGCTGGTCAAGGGGGTGCGCCGGCGTTTCGACCGGCTCTCCGCCCGCTCCGTCAAGGCCCGCGTCTACAACCGGCTGCTGATCCGGCTCCCCGTCCGCAAGGGCTCGGTCGTCTTCGAGAGCCACATGGGCAAGTGCTACGGCGACAGCCCGCGCGCCATGTACGAGGAACTGCGCGCGCAGGGCCGCCGCAAGGTGCGCTGCGCCTGGTCGTACGCCTCGTCCACCGACGGCTTCCCGACAGACGTGCGGCTGGTACGGCGGCTCTCCTGGCGCTATCTGTGGACCCTGGCCCGCGCCCAGTTCTGGGTGGACAACCAGGGCTTCCCACTCGACCTGAGGAAGCCTCCCCGCACCACCTACCTCCAGACCTGGCACGGCTCCGCGTACAAGCGCATGGGCTTCGCGGAGAGCCGGATCAAGGCGCAGAACGCCTCCGAGCGGGACAAGCTGAGCGCCGCTCTCGCCCGGTTCGACCACTTCCTCGTACGGTCCGAGCACGACGTGACGACCCTCGCGCGCGACTACCGGCAGCCCGCCGAATCCCTCGTGCGCTGCGGCTATCCGCGCAACGACCGGCTCGTGCGCGCCCGCGCCACCGACGAGACGCAGGGGCGATTCCCGCGCCCGGCGCTCGCGACCGCCCTCGGGATCCCCGACCACCGCAAGGTGGTGCTGTACGCGCCGACCTTCCGGGGGATGCCGAAGAAGGGCCGTGCGGTTCAACTCCCGCTCGACGTGCGGCGGTTCGCTCAGCGGTTCGGTGACGAGTACGTCCTGCTCGTACGGGCCCACTATCTGGAGTCCGCGGTCCTGCCCGTCTGTCCGCCCGGCACGGTGATCGACGTGTCCGGCTACCACGACGTCAGTGAACTGCTCTGCCTCGCCGACGCGTTGATCACCGACTACTCGTCGATCATGTTCGACTACGTCCTGCTGGACCGGCCGATGATCTTCTTCGCACCGGATCTGGACGCGTACGTGGCGGCGCGCGGCAGCTACTTCGACCTGCGCGCCGAAGCCCCCGGGCCGGTGGTCGAGACGCAGGACGAACTGCTGCGGGCGATGGACGAGTTGAAGCCGTCGGACACCGCCCACCGGGCCGACCGCGCGCGCTTCGCCCAGAAGTTCGGCGGCTTCGAGAGCGGCCAGGCCGCGCGTACCGCCGTGGACGTGCTCTTCGCAGGAAGGACCCGCCGGTGACCGACACCGCGCTCGCCACCGTCCCCCGGGAGCTGATCCTCCTCGCCAACGCCACCGACGTCCTCGGCGGCGTCACCGCCTGGACCCACCAGATGGCCCGTCTGTTCGGCGCGAACGGCCACCGCGTCCAGGTCGTCGGCATTCACGAGGCCGAGCTGAAACTCGCCCTCCCCGAGCCGCCCGCCTACCCGGTGACCGCGCTCTACCCCGCCCACCCGCCGACCCCCTGGCAGCCGCGCTCGCCACTCGACCGCTTCGACCTGCGCGCCCGCCGCCGCGAGGCGGCCAGGGTGGCCGACAAGCGGCGGGCTGTGGCACGTCTCGGGGAGATCTTCCGGGCGGCCGGGCCCGGCGCGCTGGTGATCGTCACCCAGGTCTGGCCGATGGAATGGGTCCTGGAGGCCGACACCACGGGTCTGCGGCTGATCGGGATGAGCCACGAGTCGTACGAGTACAGCAAGCGCTGCCACCGCTTCCGCTGGATCAAGAACAGCTACCCCCGCGTCGACCGCTGGCTCACCCTCACCCAGGAGGACGCGGACGCCTGGATCGCCGAGGGCTTCGACAACGTCGGCGCCATGCCGAACGCACTCGGCTCCCTGCCCGAACTCCCCTCGCCCCGCACCGAGAAGACCGTCGCAAGCATCGGCCGACTGGACGACCAGAAGGGCATCGACCTGCTCCTGGAGACCTGGTCCATGGTCACCGGAGAGCGCCCCGACTGGCGGCTGCGCGTCTACGGCGCGGGCCAGGACGCGCCCGCACTGAAGAAGCAGTGCACCGAGCTGGGGCTGGACGGTTCGGTCGACTGGATGGGCCCCACCGACGACGTGCCGGCCGCGCTCGCCGGGAGCTCGGTCTTCGTCCAGTCCTCCCGGGGCGAGGGGTTTCCACTGGCCCTCATGGAGGCCATGGCGAGCGGCCTGCCGTGCGCGGCGTTCGACTGCGCGCCGGGAGTCCGGGAGATCATCACGGACGGCGCCGACGGCCTCCTCGCACCCCCGGGCGCCACGGACGCACTCGCCGACCGCCTGCTACGGCTCACGGGCAATCCCCGCCTGCGGGACTCCCTGGGGGACCGGGCCCGCGCGAACGTCCAGCGCTACTCCGAGACGGAGATCCTGCGCCGCTGGCACGAGTTGTTCGATCTGCTCGACCGGTAGCCCCAGGTGGTGTCCGGCGGTGACGGGCCCGGCAAAAGGCGATGGCAAGGAGAGATCTCTCCTTGCCACTCTCAACGTATAGCGCGGCGGGGGGCTTGCGGCAAGGCCCGGGGGGTGGCGCAGAATCGGCGGCCGATGTCACAACCTGCGGAAACGGGGGCGCGGAAGTGCTGGAGCCGTACGTGTTGGATCTCCGAGAGGTAGACGGGACGCGGGCCGCCCTCGTCGGTGGCAAGGGCGCGAACCTCGGTGCGCTGGTGGGGATCGACGAAATACGTGTGCCGGGTGGGTTCTGTGTGACGACGGACGCCTTCCGGCGGGTCATGGCGGAAGCACCGCTCATCGACGACCAGCTCGATCAGCTGTCGCGCGTGGACCCGGACGACCGGGAGGCGATCCGAACGCTCAGCGAGCGGATCCGCCGGACCGTCGAAGCGGTCGCCGTCCCGGATGAGCTCGTGGTGGAGATCACCCGCGCGCTCGCCCGGCTCGGTGAGGAGGCCGCGTACGCCGTCCGCTCCAGCGCGACGGCGGAGGACCTGCCGACGGCCTCCTTCGCCGGTCAGCAGGACACGTACCTGAACGTCGTGGGGGCGGCGGCGGTCCTCCGGCACGTCAGCCGGTGCTGGGCCTCGCTGTTCACCGAGCGGGCCGTGATCTATCGGCGGCGGAACGGCATCGACCACCGCACGGTCCACATGGCCGTGGTCGTGCAGCGGATGGTCCTCCCGCGGGCGTCCGGCGTCCTGTTCACGGCCGACCCCGTCACGGGTGACCGGAAGGTCGCCACCGTGGACGCGGGCTTCGGTCTCGGCGAGGCCCTGGTCTCCGGGCTGGTGAACCCGGACGTCTTCAAGGTGCGTGACGGCGAAGCCGTCGTCGAGGTGGTCTCGCGGCGGCAGGAGCGGCCCGCGCTGACGGATGCGCAGGTCCTGCGGCTCGTGGAGCTCGGGCGGCGGATCGAAGCGCGCTTCGGGCGCCCGCAGGACATCGAATGGTGCCTGGCGGACGACGGCTTCCAGATCGTTCAGAGCCGGCCGATCACGACGCTGTTCCCCGTCCCCGAGGCCGGCGACCAGGAGAATCACGTCTATGTCTCCGTCGGTCACGGGCAGATGATGACCGACCCCATGAAGCCCCTCGGGCTCTCCATGTGGCAGCTGACGGCCATGGTGCCGATGCACGAGGCCGGCGGGAGGCTGTTCGTGGACGTCACCCGGCGCCTGGCCTCGCCCGCGAGCCGCGCCGCTCTCCTGGACGCGATGGGGAAGGGCGATCCGCTGATCAGGGACGCTCTGGAGACCGTCCTCGACCGCGACGGCTTCGTCCCGTCGCTCCCGGACGCGGGACCCGGCGGGCCGCCGGCCGGTGGGGCGTCCGCCCCGGCCGAGCCCGATCCGGCCATCGTCACCGAGCTGATCGGGCGGAGCCGGGCGTCCGTCGCCGCCCTGGACCGCGACATCCGGACGAAGACCGGACCGGCGCTGTTCGACTTCCTGCTGGAGGCCTTCCAGGAGCACAAGCGGGTCCTCGGTGATCCGCTGAGCCATCAGGCGATCATGGCGGGGATGGAGGCCACGTGGTGGCTCAACGACAAGCTGCGGGAGTGGCTCGGCGAGAAGAACGCGGCCGACACCCTGACGCTCTCGGCCTCCGGCAACGTCACGTCGGAGATGGGACTCGCGCTCTCCGACGTCGCCGACGTGATCCGTCCGCACCCGGAGGTGGTGGCCTTCCTGCGGGGCGTGGAGCACGCCGAGGACGAGGCCTTCCTGGGCGGGCTGGCCGAACTCGCGGGCGGGACGGAGGCGCGCGACGCCATCGAGGCGTACCTCGACCGGTACGGCATGCGCTGCGTCGGCGAGATCGACATCACGAGGCCGCGCTGGCGCGAGCGCCCCGGCACCCTTGTGCCCGTGATCCTCGACAACGTCAGGAACTTCCGGCCGGGCGCCGCCGGGCGCCGCTTCGAGCAGGGGCGGGGGAAGGCCCGGGAGAAGGAACT
Source organism: Streptomyces camponoticapitis (assembly GCF_014646115.1). Lineage (GTDB taxonomy): Bacteria > Actinomycetota > Actinomycetes > Streptomycetales > Streptomycetaceae > Streptomyces > Streptomyces camponoticapitis. The sequence goes on from NZ_BMMV01000030.1 coordinate 47,623, forward strand.
GGATGTCCTGTCACGCCTGCGGGCACTGCCGGACGGAGACCGGAGAGCCGACGAGACCAAGCGGATGATCGACCGGGTCAGAAGCTTCGCCGGATACCGGGAGTACCCGAAGTACGACATCGTCAGCCGCTACTTCGTCTACAAGCGGGCCCTGCTGGCGGAGGCCGGGCGGCTCGTGCGGGCCGGCGTGCTTCCCGAGGAGGAGGACATCTTCTACCTCACGTTCCAGGAACTCCACGAGGTCGCGCGCTCGCACCAGGTGGACGACGGGCTCGTCCGGCGGCGCAAGGACGCGTTCCGGTCGTACCACGCGCTCATCCCGCCCAGGGTGCTCACCTCGGACGGTGAGGCCGTCACCGGGGCGTACCGGCGTGACGACGTGCCGGCCGGCGCCCTGGCCGGCCTGCCGGTCTCCGCGGGGACCGTCGAGGGACGGGCCCGCGTCGTCCTGGACATGGCGGAGGCCGATCTCGAAGCGGGCGACATCCTGGTCACGGCCTTCACCGACCCCAGCTGGTCGCCGCTGTTCGTCGGAATCGCGGGCCTGGTGACGGAGGTGGGCGGCCTGATGACCCATGGCGCCGTGATCGCCCGGGAGTACGGCCTGCCGGCCGTCGTGGGCGTGGAGCGGGCCACCCGGCTGATCCGGGACGGGCAGCGGATCCGCGTGCACGGAACCGACGGCCACGTCGAGATCCTGCCCTGACACGCGCTTACGCCGACGGCCCGCGCCGACCCGCCGGAGCCCCGCCGGACATGCCGCAGCGCCGCACCTCCGACACGTTCCGCCCGTGCCGCTGCTGCGGCAGCGACACCGGGGAGGGCGCCGGGGTGCGCTTCTCCAGCGGGACCGGCTCCGGCAGACCCGCGGTCTCACCGAGGAAGACCCGGCGTACCACCCGCTCGGCCGCGAGACCGTCGTCGTACGGGCAGAACCGGGCCCGGAAGGCGGCACGCAGCTGGGCCGAGCGGGAGCCGCGCCAGTGGTCCGTGGTGAAGATGTCGATCAGGTCGTCCTCGTCGCGCGCCACCGCGCCAGGCGGAAAGGCGCGGACGTCGAAGTAGGTACCGCGGGCCGCCTCGTAGGCCTCCCAGTCGTTGATGTGGATCACCACGGGCCGGTCCAGGTTCACGTAGTCGAACATCAGCGACGAGTAGTCCGTGATGAGCGCGTCCGCGGCCAGGCACAGCGACTCGACCCGGTGATGGCCCGAGACGTCGATGATGCGCGGGTGCGGGGCGTGCGGCAGCGGGGCCTCGTACGTGTGGTGGGCGCGGGTCAGCACCACGAAGCGCGGGCCCAGCGCCTGGGCGAGCCGCTCCAGGTCCAGCGGGACGTACGGGGTGCGCCGGTAGTCGCGATGCGTGGGCGCGTACAGCACGGCCGTGAAGCCGTCGGGGATGCCCAGGGACTCCCGCAGCCGGGCGACGTCGGCCGAAGTGGCCCGCTGGAACACGTCGTTGCGCGGATAGCCGTATTCGAGCGCCGTGTGCCCGGCGGGATACGCCTTCTCCCAGACCAGGGTGGAGTGCCGGTTCGCCGAGAGGGAGTAGTCCCACTGGTCGACGCCCGCGAGGAGCCGGTCGAACTCGGTGCGGCGCGCGGCGGCCGGGTGGTCCTGGAGGTCCAGCCCCATGGATTTGAGCGGGGTGCCGTGGTGCGTCTGGAGGAGGATCTGACGGGGGCGCTTGACCAGGCGCGGGTCGAAGTTGACGTTGTTGACGAGGTACTTGTCGCGGGCGAGCGCCGTCCAGTAGCCGAAGCTGCCCGGCCGCAGCTTGCGCGTCGCGGTGGGCACGGTGTGGTGGTATTCGGCGCGCCCGATCCACGACGTGGCGATGTGCGGGGCGAGTTCGCGGACCTTCTCCTCGATGGCCGCCGGGTTGCAGGCGTAGCCCCGGCCGTCGTACGCCGCGAAGACCGCCCTGTTCTCCCGTACCGGCAGGCACCGTTGGATCCGGTAGTGCAGTTGCAGCGCCCCGGCGCGCAGGGCCCGGCCGAGCGTCGTGGCGATCCGGTGGGCGCCGAGTTGCAGGTGCTGCGCCGTCCACAGGGCGCGGTACGTGCGGTGGGCGCCGAACCGCAGCAGGGTGTGGCGCAGCCGGGCCCGCAGCAGCGGCGCGGAGCCCGGGGTGCGGTGCCGGCGGTGGTGGGCGCGGGCCCGGCGGAAGAACTCGGGGCGGCTGCGGCGCGGCAGCCGCCCGCCGGCCGCGACGAGTTTGGAGAAGTGGTCGAGCATCCGCCGGAACAGCACGGGGCGCCAGTCGTCGAGCGCGGGCCGTGAGTCGATGAAGGCGAAGACGCGGTCGTACTGGTCGAAGATGTCGAAGTGCTTGCGGCTGGTGGTGGAGAGGATGTTGCCCTGGCGCCGCTGCCGGTAGTGCACGCAGACGCGGTCGAGCGTCGCGATCGAGTCGGCGGCCATCAGGACGGGGAAGGTCCAGGGGGTGTCCTCGTAGTAGCCGGGCGGGAAGCTGAAGCCCTGCCGGGCGATGTACTCGCGGCTGTAGGCCTTGTTCCAGACGACCATCAGCACCCTCAGCAGACCCGGCCGGTCGGTGAGCCGGAAGGGCGCGGGGCCGTTCTCGGCGAGCAGGTCGGAGAGGACGTTCCTGACGACCTCCCCGGACCAGTACGCACGGGCGTAGTCGTAGACAAGGACATCGGGCCCGTCGGTCTCCTTGAGCCGGTCCGCGATCGTCTGGAGAGCGCCCGGGGTGAGGGTGTCGTCACCGTCGAGGAAGATCAGATAGTCGCCCGTGGCATGGGCCATCCCGGCGTTACGGGCCGGTCCGAGGCCCTCGTTCTCCGGGAGGTGAACGGCGACCACGCGAGGGTCGGCGGCGGCTGTCTCGTCGATAATTGTCCCGCAGGCGTCGGGTGATCCGTCGTCCACGGCGATGAGTTCGAAATCCTCATAGTTCTGGTCGAGCACCGACCGCAGACACTCCTGCAAATACGCCTGGACCTTGTACGCGGGGACGATGATGCTGAACCGGGCCATGGCTCGGGAACGGCCGATGGAGTGACCTGGTTACGCCAGACGTGGCATACGGGGGACAAATACGCCGGGCGGGCCGGTGGTTGAACCGGCCCGCCCCTTTTGGCGTACTTCCATGTCGAACGAGTGGCCGATACGGCCCTACTTGACCGCCCCCGCCATGACCCCGGAGACGAACTGCCGCTGGAACAGGAAGAAGACCGCCAGCGGAATGATCATCGAGAGGAAGGCGCCGGGCGCCAGCACATCGATGTTGTTGCCGAACTGCCGTACCTGCTGCTGGAGGGCGACCGTGATCGGCGGGGAGTCGGAGTCCGCGAAGATCAGGGCCACCAGCATGTCGTTCCAGACCCAGAGGAACTGGAAGATGCCGAGCGACGCGATCGCGGGACCGCCGAGCGGCATCACGACCCGTGTGAACAGCCGGATCTCGCCCGCGCCGTCGAGCCGCGCGGCCTCCAGGAGCTCCCGTGGGATCTCCGCGAAGAAGTTCCTCAACAGGAAGATCGCGAAGGGGAGTCCGAAGGCGACGTGGAACATCACGACGCCGAAGGTCGTCTCGAAGATCCCGATCTCGCCGAAGAGTTCGGAGACCGGGATGAGCGCGACCTGGACCGGGACCACCAGCAGACCGACGACGAGCATGAACCACCAGTCGCGGCCGGGGAAGTCCATCCACGCGAAGGCGTAGCCGGCGAGTGAGCCGATCACCACGACCAGCACGGTCGACGGGACCGTGATCATCACCGTGGACCAGAGGGAGTTGGTGATGATGTCGTTGGACAGCAGCTCCGAGTAGTTCTCGGTGGTGAGCTGCGCCGGCTTGGTGAAGACCTCCCACCAGCCGCTCGCCGCGATGTCCGAGGAGCCGCGCAGCGAGGAGATCAGCAGACCGATCGTCGGCATCATCCAGAAGAGGGCGACCAGGATGAGGAAGACCGAGACGACTCCGCCGCCGGCCTTCGCCGCTATCCGGGCCGGCAGGGACGGCTTCGGCTTGGCCGATGTCCCGGCCGGCAGGGGCTGCTTCGCCTGTACCGCTGTGTCAGTCGTACTCATCGGCGGTTCTCCTTCTGCATCCGGCGAATGTTGAAGAGCATCACCGGGATCACGAGCAGCAGGAGGAATACGGCGATCGCGCTGCCCACGCCGACGTTGGCGTCCGTGCCGAACGACGAGCGGTAGAGCTGGAGCGCCAGCACGTTCGCGTCGTCCTGGGAGGAGCCTGGCGCGATGATCAGTACCAGGTCGAAGATCTTCAGCACATTGATCATCAGGGTGACCATGACCACGGCCAGGACCGGTGCGAGCAGCGGGACGGTGATCCGGCGGAACACGTTCCACTCGTTCGCGCCGTCGACCCGTGCCGCCTCCAGGAGTTCACGCGGCATGCTCGCCAGACCGGCGCCGATCAGCACCATCGCGAAGCCCGCCCACATCCACAGATAGCTGCCGATGATCGCTGGGGTCACGAGGGAGGGGCCGAGCCAGTCCACCCCGTTGTACGGCTCCTTGAAGTTGGACTCGGGCAGCTGGAGCACGGCTCCGTCGGCCGAGGCCGGCAGGGTGAACGTACCGTCGGACGCCGCGGTGGCCGACGCGACGACCTTGCCGTCCTTGACCGCCTCGATCCTGAGGCCGCCCAGGCCGAGTTCCTTGGAGTCCACGACGTTGGGCTTGCCGCCGCCGCCCTTGGTGAAGTCCAGCCAGGCGGTGCCGGTGATCTCGCCGCCGCCGTTCCCGGCCGTCTTGGCCGGCTCGGCGTCGGACGGCATCTTGTCCGGCGGCACACCGACCAGCGGGATCAGCGCCGGAGTGCCCGCCGTGACCGGCTGCTTGGTGACGAACGAGCCCTTGGCGTCGCCCGCCTTCAGCGGATGCACCGGCAGCGGACGGGCCTTGGGGTAGCCGGCCGATTCGGAGAACGTGTCGTGCACGCCCACGGCGACGGCGTTGGCGATGCCGCGCTCCGGAGCCTGCTCGTACACCAGCCGGAAGATGATGCCCGACGCGAGCATCGAGATCGCCATCGGCATGAAGACGATCAGCTTGAACGCCGTTCCCCAGCGCACCCGTTCGGTGAGTACGGCGAAGATCAGACCGAGTGCGGTGGCGACCGTCGGGGCCACCACCACCCAGATCAAGTTGTTCTTGATCGCGGTCCGGATGGTGTCCTCGGTGAATATCTCCACATAGTTGTCGAAGCCCGCGAAGTTGTCGCCGGACTGGTCGAGGAACGACCTGTAGACGGAGAACCCGATCGGGTAGACCACGAGCGCGCCCAGCAGGACCAGCGCGGGCAGCAGGAACGCCACCGCGAGGCCTTTACGTGTGCCTGTCACGCTCTTGCGCTTCCCCTTGGCGGGGGACGGGGGCGCCGGCACCGCGGTGCCGGCGCCCCCTGTTGTCGCCGACTTCACCGCGTCAGCTCTTGAAGGCCTTGGCGGCGTCCGACTCCAGCTGCTGCTGAGCGCCCTTGACGTCCTTCGGGTTCTTCAGGAAGTCCTGGAGGGCCTTCCACTCGCCCTTGCCGGGCGTACCGCCGAACGACTGCGGCATCTGGTCCGACATGTCGAAGCGGAAGTCGTCACCGGCGTCGATGAGCGCCTTGGCGATGTCACGCTGCACGTCGTTCGGGTACGCCTTGCCGTCCAGGGCCTTGTTCGGCGAGATGAAGCCGCCGGCCTCCGCCTGGATCTGAGCGGCGTCCGTGGACGCCAGGAAGGTCAGCAGCGCCTGCGCGCCCTTGCTGTCCGTCAGCGCCACGGCCGCGTCGCCACCGGTCACCACCGGGGAGTCCGCGCCCACGGCCGGGAACGGGAAGACCTTCGCGTCCGTCCCGACCTTCGCGCCGGCCTCGGTCACGTTGACGCCCGCGAAGTCGGCCGCGAAGACCATGCCCGCCTTCGGCGTGTCACCGCCGGTGAACGTCTGGGTGACGGAGGCGGGGAACTCGGTCTGGAGCGCGCCGTCCGCGCCGCCGGCGATCAGGGCGGGCTTGCCCCACAGCTCGGCGAGCGTCGTCAGCGCGGTGGCCACCGAGGGGTCGGTCCACTTGATCTCGTGCTTGGCCAGCTGGTCGTACTTGTCCGGGCCGGCCTGCGACAGATAGATGTTCTCGAACCAGTCGGTGAGCGTCCAGCCGTCGGCGCCGCCGACGGAGACCGGGGTGACACCCGACGCCGAGATCGTGTCGGCGGTCGTCAGGAAGTCCTTCCACGTCTTGGGCTCGGCCGCGCCCGCGTTCTCGAAGGCCGTGTTGTTGTACCAGACCAGCGACTTGTTGGCGGCCTTGTAGTACACGCCGTACTGCTCGCCGTCGACCGCGCCGAGGTCCTGCCAGCCCTTGCTGTAGTTCTTCGCCAGCTGCGCCTTCGCCTCGGCGCCGGCGGGCTTGGCCCACTTCTTCTCCACGGCCTGCGTGATCGCGCCGACCTGCGGGAGCATCGCGACATCGGGAGGGCTGCCGCCGGCGATCTTCGTGCCGAGGAAGTTGACGATCGGGTCCTGCGCGGGGACGAACGTCACCGTCGCCCCGGTCCGCTTCTCGAACTCGTCCAGGACCTTGGTGAAGTTGGCCTGCTCCGGGCCGGTCCACACCGCGGCGACCTGGATCTTCTCGCCGTCCAACTTGGGCAGTTCGACCGTGGCCGCGGGCTTCTTGCTCTCGCCGCCACCGTCCTCCTTGTCATCGGAGCCGCCCCCGCAGCCGGTGAGCACCACGGCGCCGACGACCACGGCCGCCACCGCCGCTCTGTGTGAACCTCGGCCTGCTGAGGGTGCTCCGGCTCCAAACGCCTTGCGGCCATTAAGAGTTGTACGCATGACTGCCCCGTCTCTCCCGTGCGCGTGCGGATCTTGACGCATGTTTACGCATGCGGACCGGCGCCCCGAGCGAGCCGACGACGCCGTCCTTGTCCCGTGCGGTAAGTCCTACGCGCCGTGACCGTAGGCCGCAATACTGTCTTGAGCTTCAATTCGAAGATCGTGATGGGCTCGTGACGTGGTTTGCGGACGTAGGGGTAATTTCAGAGATGTGAAGACAGGGCGGCCGCCGAGATCCGGACAGAAATCGGCTCCGACCTCAGGATGTCCGCTTTCGGCCACCGGGCGACCCCCTGGCCGCCCGACGGCCGAGGGGCGCTGTCAGACCCGGCCCAGGGGGCTCACCGGTACCGCCGAGACCGAACGGGCCGCCCGTTCCAGGGCACTTGCGAGCAGGGCCAGGTCGGTGGGGCCGTTGCCCAGTTCCCGTACCGGCCGACGGGTCGGCGGATCGCCCATGCGCTCCCACTCCAGCGGGACCACGGTGGGCCGCAGCGTCGCCGTACGCGGGATCCGGCCGGTCACCCGGCCGCCCTGGAACGGTGTCACCCGGCCGTCCGGATGCCCGAGCCTGCCGCGGCCCGGCAGCGGATCGTCCGGGCCGGGCGCCGCCGGGGGCGTGTCCAGAACCACGCGTAGCCGGGCCCGGCCCGCCAGCTCCGTCTCCGACGTTCGTTCGGGGCGGGCGGACGTGGCGACCAGATGGACGCCCAGCCGCTCACCGTCCCGGGCGATCGCCTCCAGGGCCCGTACGACCGAACCGGCCGCCGGGCGGCCCGGACTGCCCAGCGCGGGCGCGACCAGGGCGTCGTAGTCGTCGACAAGGAGGATGAGCCGGGGGAGGACCGGGCCGGGGCCGGGCTCGCCGCGCGTACGGGACGAGGTCTGGCGCAGCCGCAGGGTGCCGCCGTCCGGGGCGACGCCGGTGCCCGTGCTGCCGGTGCTGGTGCCTGCGCCGGTCGGCCGCTGCTCCGGCTCGCCCGCGACCGGCACACCCGGTGCGCCCCCCGAGGGCGCCCCGGGGCCGGCCGCCTGCTGCTCGGCCCGCTCCCGCCGCGAACCGCGCTGCTCGGCCGGGCTCGGCGCGCGCTGGCCCACCATCCGCTCGGCGACCTCACGTCTGTTGTGCCACTCGGCGAAGTCCAGCCGCTCCAGCACCTCGGCGCGCCGCTTCAACTCCGCCCCCAGCGCCTGCGCGAACTCCCGCATCCGGACCGGGTCGGAGGCCACCAGGTGCTCGGTCACATGCGGCAGTTCCGTACAGGCCCCCAGACCCTCGCCGCGCTCACCGCCCGCGCCGTCCACCAGGAACAGACCGAGCCTGTCCGGCCGCCCGCCCGCGGCCAGCGAGGCCGCGACCGCGCGCAGCAGTTCCGTACGGCCACTGCCCGGCGGGCCCTCGATCAGCAGATGCGGGCCCTCCTCCACCAGATCCACGGTCACCGGGCCGTGCGGCCCCGTGCCGAGCACCGTGGTGCTCCCCGCCGCCGACGCCCAGCGGGCCATCAGCGACGCGGGCGTCGCCCGCGCCAGCCCCAACTCGTCCAGCAGCCTGGCCGAGCGCGGCAGCTCCGCGGCCTGCCGGCTCCGGCCCGAGCCGGCGCCGCTGCCCGCTTCCGTACGGAGGGGGGCCAGCGCCCGGCCGAAACGGTCGGCCCACGCGGCGGACACCGCGTCCACCGTCGCGAGCGTGCCGTGCCCGGCGGGCTGCCCCACCGCCGTCCGCAGGAGCCGCAGGGCCGTCGCCACATCGCCGCTCAGCATGGCCACCGCCCCGCACTCGCGGAAGGCCAGCGAGGCCGCGCACGCCGTCTCGTACGTCGCGGCGACCGGGGAGACAGGCGAGGCCGCCGGGGTCTCGGCGAGACAGATCACATGGACACCGGCCACCGAGCCGGCGCCCGCCAGCCGCGCGGTGGTCTCGCGCAGCGCCGACGATCCGGGATCGCCGTCCACGACCAGCAGGGTGGCGCTCCCCTCGTACCGCCCGGCGGCCTCCGCGATCGACCTGGTGTCGGCCGACGCCCACCCCCTGCCGAGCGGCCCGTCGTCCAGCCTGCGCGTCAACTCGCCCAGCCGGGCGGTGGCCTGGTCCCGGTCGTACGCCAGGAGCAGCCGGCAGTCCTGGCCGTGGGCCGGCCGCACATGCGGCAGCCAGCCGAGCCAGCCCCACTCCCGTTTGCGCTGCCCCACAGTTATGGACCGGTCCGCGCTGATCAGCACGATCTCCAGATCGGCGGGGGAGTGCAGCGCGGCGAGCTGTGCCACGGCCGACCTGGCGAGGCCGGTCAGCCGCTCCCTGGGGCCCGCGAGACCGAGCGAACCGGCCTCGCGCAGGCTCACGGTCACCGGGACCGAGGGCAGCGGGCCGGATCCGTCGTGCGAGTGGCGCTCCGTCGTACCGAGGCGCAGGACGAGCGATTCGGGGTGGGAGGGGCCGCGCTCCCAGAGCCGGGGGCCGGGGCCCAGGGCCGTCATCAGTACGGAGGCGGGGTCGGGCCAGGTGTCGTCGAGGGGCGCCGGGCCCCTGCGGGGGGCGGAGCCGGTGGCGGCCGGGACGTCGTCCTCGGGGAAGTCCTCGTCGCGGGTGCCGGCCAGCCGCCTCGCCCAGGCGCCTATCCCGCCGCGTCGCCTGCCGGGACCCTCCGGCAGCTCCGTGCCGCGGGTGGGCGTGCCCTGGCGCCGGGAGCCGGGCGTACGGCTGTGTCCCTGCGGGCCGTCGTCGTCGGCCGCGCCGTGAGTCTCGTCACTCTCGGCCCGGTCGTGCGCGGGGCGCCGGCCGGCGCCGGGCACCGGCACGTACAGGGCGTCGCCGTACCGGGTGTCGGCGTCCGAGCGGGGGGTGCGGGGGTCGGGCACGCGGGGTGTGACGGCGGGGCCGCCGTGGGCGCCGTACGCGTGGACCGTCCGGCCCCCGGGGCCCGCGCCCGCTCCGTACGACCCGGAGTCCGCGCCGGACCGCGCGCCACCGTGCGTCCCCGGTCCCGTGCCGGCGCCCGGGTCATCGCCTTCGGCTCCGGTCACGCTTCCGTGCGCGATCCGCAGATGCCCCTCGCCGTCCGGCGTGGCCGCCAGCGTCGGTGTCCGGCCGCCCGGGATGAGCCGCAGCGCGGACTCGCCCAGCCGCAGCAGGGCGCCCGCCGGGAGCGGCACCGCCGCGGACCCGACCCGTACGCCTTCGAGCGTCGTGCCGTTCGTGGAACGCAGGTCCGCCACCGAGACATGACCGTCGTCGGCGACCGTCACCGCGCAGTGCAGCCGTGAGACGTCGGGATCGTCGAGCGGTACGTCGGCCTCCGCCGAACGGCCGATCCTGACCTGTCCGCCGTGCAGCAGATGCACCCCGCCCGCGTCCGGGCCCGCGACCACATGGAGCTGGGCCGCGACGTCGTCGGCGGGCGCGTCGTCCTCGCCGGGGGCCTGGAGGGAGAGCACGGCGCCGTCCACCAGCGGCGGTTCGCCCAGGGTGCGGCGCTGTGCGTCCAGCCGCTCCCGCCCCGCGTACAGCACGACGGGTCCCGAGACGTCGGGGCCGGCTACGGCCGTGGCCAGACCGGAGGCGACGGCCGCGAGCGCCGTCCCCGCCGGGGCGGTGACGAGCACGTCGCACGCGCGCCCCGTGGGATGGCCGCTGCGCGGCGCGAGGACGGTCAGCCGGATCTGCATCGCCGTCAGCGGTCCCTTCTGCGCGGGGTGCCCGGCAGGGGTGCTGCCCTGTGTGAATCCCCCCACCCGGCACCGACACATCGTCCGGTACAGGTCGGCACGGACGGTGAGCGAACGACCCCACACACCGAGTGCTGGATGGCATCTTCGCACCTGCCACCGACAACACGCCCACGGACCACGGGTAAGTGATCTTGAATGGTCTGCTGTGGGTGCAAAAGTGCGTGGTTGGGAGCGCGTTGGGATCATCCGTGGACCCCGCGGGTACACGTGACTGGCAACCATCCGTCGAAGGCGCGCGTCTTCCACTCGAACATGACCGCGACGACACCGCGGCGACCGAGCGTGCGTGCCCGGGACCGCGAGCCCGGCAGGATTCGAAAGACAGGCCCTAAAGTAGGTCGGACACCCGGGTGGCCCCGGGGCCATGCAAGGACCACCAGCAGCAGGGAGAGCGTGACGTGCGGCCGGTAGGCAGCAAGTACCTCCTGGAGGAGCCCATCGGGCGCGGCGCCACGGGCACCGTCTGGAGAGCCCGTCAGCGGGAGACCGCCGGCGCCGAGGCCGCGGTGGCCGGGCAGCCCGGCGAGACCGTCGCGATCAAGGTCCTCAAGGAGGAGCTGGCGAACGACGCGGACGTGGTGATGCGCTTCCTGCGCGAGCGCTCCGTCCTGCTCCGCCTGACCCACCCCAACATCGTGCGCACCCGTGACCTGGTCGTCGAGGGTGACCTCCTCGCCCTCGTCATGGATCTGGTCGAGGGCCCCGACCTGCACCACTACCTGCGGCAGAACGGGCCCTTCAGCCCCGTCGCGGCCTCGCTGCTCACGGCGCAGATCGCGGACGCGCTGGCCGCCAGCCACACCGACGGCGTCGTACACCGTGACCTGAAGCCCGCCAACGTCCTGCTGAAGGACGACGGCGACCAGCTGCACCCGATGCTGACCGACTTCGGCATCGCCCGGCTCGCGGACTCCCCGGGGCTGACCAGGACGCACGAGTTCGTCGGCACGCCCGCCTATGTCGCGCCGGAGTCGGCCGAAGGCCGTCCGCAGACCTCCGCCGTCGACATCTACGGCGCCGGCATCCTGCTGTACGAGCTGGTCACCGGCCGCCCGCCGTTCGCGGGCGGAACGGCGCTCGAAGTGCTCCACCGCCACCTCAGCGAGGAGCCGCGCCGCCCGTCGAGCGTTCCCGAACCGCTGTGGACGGTCATGGAGCGCTGCCTCCGTAAGGAGCCGGACGAGCGGCCCAGCGCGGTGAATCTCGCCCGCGCCCTGCGCACCGTCGCCTCCGGCATCGGCGTGCACGCGAACTCCGCCCAGGTGAACGCGGCGATGGGAGTCGGGGCCCTGCTGGCGCCCGACCCGTCGCCCACCGCCGTCCCCGGTGAGCCGGGAGCCGCCGACCCGACCCAGGTCCTGCCGAGCGGCGCGGGATCGTACGACCCGGCGGCCGCGACCAGCGTGATGCCGACGAACGCGCCGGGCGCCCCGGCCGGCGCGGCCGACCGGACGTCGGTCATGCCCGTCGGCCCCGGTGGCCCGGGCGGCCCCGACGCCGGACCGCGCCCCGAGGACCCGCACCCCTGGCAGAACCAGCTCAGGGCCGCGCGCGACCGCAACGAACAGACCCAGGTCCAGTATCTGGACCCGAGCCAGGACCCGCTCCGGCGCCGCCCCCAGCGGCCCCAGGGCCAGCAGCCTCCGCCGCCCCAGCAGCAGCGTCAGCGCCAGCAGCGGTCCCCGCAGCCGTACCCGCCCCAGCAGGCCCACCCGCCGCAGCAGCAGCGGTACGCGCCGCCCCCGCAGCAGCAACAGCGTTACGCGCCGCCGCAGCAGCCCCCGCCCCAGCCGCCCGCGCCGCGCCAGCCCCGGCAGCGCGGCGCCAACCCGATGCGGATCCCGGGCCTCGGCTGCCTCAAGGGATGTCTGTTCACGCTGGTCCTGCTCTTCGTCGCCGGCTGGCTCGTCTGGGAACTGACCCCGCTCCAGGACTGGATCGGCGAGGGCCAGAGCTACTGGAACGCGATCAAGGACACCTTCAACACGGTGTCCGACTGGGTCACGGAGCTCGGCGGTTCGGACGCCGGATCCACCTCGGGAACCACCTCCGGGTCGACCGGAAGCAACTGACACCGGCGCCGGTGAGAACTCCCATCGGCACCGGCGCGTTCTGGCGCTTCTGTCGCTTTGTCGATTCCCGCGGGATCAATTCCCCCGTAGAAGTGAACGTTGACGCGGTACCGGGCATTCAACACCCCGATACCCGCGTACTTTGATGGGCAAAGCCAGCCGCTGAGGGAGCAGTCTTGGCACGGAATATCGGCAGCCGGTACACCGCCCATCAGATTCTGGGGCGGGGGAGCGCCGGCACGGTGTGGCTCGGTGAGGGACCGGACGGGCCCGTCGCCATCAAGCTGTTGCGCGAGGACCTCGCCTCCGACCAGGAGCTGGTCGGGCGCTTCGTCCAGGAGCGCACCGCGCTGCTGGGACTCGACCATCCGCATGTGGTCGCCGTCCGCGACCTCGTCGTGGACGGCAACGACCTGGCGCTCGTCATGGAGCTGGTGCGCGGCACCGACCTGCGCACCCGCCTCGACCGCGAGCGCCGGCTCGCCCCCGAGGCGGCGGTCGCCGTCGTCGCCGATGTCGCCGACGGCCTCGCCGCCGCGCACGCCGCCGGGGTCGTCCACCGCGACGTCAAGCCGGAGAACATCCTGCTCGACATGGAGGGCCCGATCGGCCCCGGCGGCTCGCACCCCGCGCTGCTCACCGACTTCGGTGTCGCCAAGCTGATCGACACGCCCCGCCGTACGAAGGCGACGAAGATCATCGGTACGCCGGACTATCTGGCACCCGAGATCGTGGAGGGCCTGCCGCCGCGCGCCGCCGTCGACATCTACGCGCTCGCGACGGTCCTGTACGAGCTCCTCGCCGGCTTCACGCCCTTCGGCGGCGGCCACCCCGGAGCCGTCCTGCGCCGCCATGTCACCGAGACCGTCGTCCCGCTGCCCGGCATCCCCGACGAACTGTGGCAGCTCCTCGTCCAGTGCCTGGCCAAGGCCCCGGCCTCCCGGCTGCGCGCCTCCGAGCTGGCGGCCCGGCTCCGTGAGCAGCTTCCCCAGCTCGCCGGCATCCCCTCCCTGGAGGTGGACGAGCCCGACAGCGGGGCCACCGAGGAGGAGCGGTCGTACGGTGACGCCGACGTCCCGCAGGCGTCGGCGGGCGAGCAGCCGCGCCGCCGGGGCGCCGTCTCACTCGTCCCGGGAGCGGCCCCCGATTCCAACCGGGACACCCACACGAGCATGCGCGTCCCGGCCCCCGACGAACTGGCGGGCGGCGCGCGCGGTACGGCGAGAGCTCCGCGCGCGGCCGGCCAGCGCAGGCCCGGGTCGGCCCGCCACAAGGCGGAGGCGGTACGCAAGCGCCGTATAACGCTGGGTGTGACGGCCGTCCTGCTGGTCGCCGTCCTCGGCGTCGGCGGCTGGCTGGCGACGAGCAGCGACGGCGCGGAGCCCGATCCAGCGGGTACGACGCGGTCGGTGTCCCCGGTTCCGTAGGCCCGGGTCCGGCCGGTCGCCGGGCCCGCCGCCCCGTCCGCCGCCGGGCGGCAACCGCGGCGGCGGGGTTTCGGCGCTCAGCCGTTAGGCTGGGTGCGTGGCAGTCGTCGATGTATCCGAAGAGCTGAAGTCCCTTTCCTCGACCATGGGGTCGATCGAGGCCGTCCTTGACCTCGACAACATGAGGGCCGAGATCGCCGTCCTGGAGGACCAGGCCGCGGCGCCGTCCCTCTGGGACGATCCGGAGGCGGCGCAGAAGATCACGAGCAAGCTGTCGCACCTCCAGGCCGAGCTGCGCAAGACCGAGGCGCTCAGGGGCCGGATCGACGACGTCGAGGTGCTCTTCGAACTCGCCGAGAGCGAGGGCGACGCCGACGCCCGTCACGAGGCCGAGTCCGAACTCGCCTCGGTGAAGAAGGCGCTCGACGAGATGGAGGTCCGCACCCTCCTGTCCGGCGAGTACGACGAGCGCCAGGCGCTCGTCAACATCCGGGCCGAGGCCGGCGGCGTCGACGCGGCGGACTTCGCCGAGCAGCTCCAGCGCATGTACATCCGCTGGGCCGAGCGGCACAACTACCCGACCGAGGTCTACGAGACGTCGTACGCGGAGGAGGCCGGCATCAAGTCGACCACCTTCGTCGTGAAGGCGCCGTACGCCTACGGCACGCTCTCCGTCGAGCAGGGCACCCACCGGCTGGTCCGTATCTCGCCCTTCGACAACCAGGGGCGCCGCCAGACCTCGTTCGCGGGCGTCGAGGTGCTGCCCGTCGTCGAGTCCAGCGACCACGTCGAGATCGACGAGACCGAGCTGCGCGTGGACGTCTACCGCGCGTCGGGCCCCGGCGGCCAGGGCGTCAACACCACGGACTCCGCCGTCCGGATCACGCACATCCCCACCGGCATCGTCGTCTCGTGCCAGAACGAGCGCTCGCAGATCCAGAACAAGGCCAGCGCCATGAACGTCCTCCAGGCGAAGCTGCTCGAACGCCGCCGCCAGGAGGAGCAGGCGAAGATGGACGCGCTCAAGGGCGACGGCGGTAACTCGTGGGGCAACCAGATGCGTTCGTACGTCCTGCACCCCTACCAGATGGTCAAGGACCTCCGTACGGAGTTCGAGGTGGGCAATCCCCAGGGCGTGCTCGACGGCGAGATCGACGGCTTCCTGGAGGCCGGTATCCGGTGGCGCAAGCAGGCTGAGCGCTAGGCCACTTCGGGCGCCTTTTGCGAAGGTCAGAGCCCAACCGGGGCCCCTTGTAAGGGACTCGCTTTATCGACAAGGTAACTGCCGCCCCCGAGGCGGCAGTTCCCGTTTATGTCACAGTTACCCCGCGCGTGGCGGACAACTGACGTGAATCCGGGCATCGCGCGCGCAACGACCTTGACGCCCCTTCGAAAACTCGGAATGGTGACGCGCGGCATGCGTATTTCTGGGGCGCGTGCGCACGGGGGACCTGCACGCACGGATCTCCGACGGCCGGCCCCGGACCGCTGCACCACTCACGATCAGCTACTGGGGGTAGCAAGCACATGACCAAGAAGACGCGGATACGCGTAGCGCGGATAGCCGCCGGCGCCGTGATCGCCGCCGGTGCTTCGCTGACCGCCGCGGGCGCCGCTTCGGCCGTCGGCATCGATGTCAATGTCGGTGGCCTCAGCGCGAACGCGGATGTCAACGAGGACGGCCTGGACGTCGGCCTGGGCCTCGGCGACACCGAGGGCACCACGGAAGGCGGCACCGAGGGCACCGATGGCGGGAACACCACCGTCGGCACCACGGAGGGCACCTCCGAGGGCACCAGCGAGGGTACGTCCGAGGGCACCTCGGAGGGCACCAGCGAGGGTACGTCGGAGGGCACCTCCGAAGGGACCAGCGAGGGTACGTCCGAGGGCACCTCGGAAGGCACCTCCGAAGGGACCAGCGAAGGTACGTCCGAGGGCACCTCGGAAGGCACCTCCGAAGGTACGTCGGAGGGCACCTCCGAAGGGACCAGCGAGGGTACGTCCGAGGGCACCAGCGAGGGCACCTCCGAGGGGACCTCCGAAGGCACGTCCGAGGGCACCAGCGACGGCAGCACGTCCGACGGCGCCACCGAGGGCCAGAGCGGCGGCACCGACGAGGGCCAGACCGGTGGCGCCGACGCGGGCGCCAGCGCGGGCACCACGGGCGGGGCCGACACCGACAACGCCGGCTCCCAGCCGGTCGAGCAGGGCGAGGCCAAGGAGGAGCTGGCGGAGACCGGCGCCGCCGAGACCACGTTCCTGATCATCGGTGCCGCGACCATGATCGCCGGCGGCATCGGCTTCCGGATGCTCCCGCGTCTGGTCGGCAGCCGCGCCACGGCCGCCTGAACCATCACGGCCTGAGGCATCCCGCTACGCACGGAAGGGCCCGGACACCGCAATCGGTGTCCGGGCCCTTCCCTGTGCTCCGGAGACGGCTCAGGCCGTCTGATGCCCCACCGCCACCAGCGCCACCGCCGCTATCAGCACCACCAGCAGGGTCAGCAGCGCCACCGGGCTCAGACCGCCGAGGGGGCCCTCCTGCTCCAGCCGCTGCCTGTTGGCACGGCAGACGCGGCACCGGCCCTCGCTGACGGGTCCCGCGCAGTTGGCGCACACCAGCCGATCAAAGGTCATGCGCTCTTCTCCTCCCGCGCCGCGGAGCCGCGGGCACTCTCGCTCCGCTCAACGCTCCGGGAAACACCACCGTTCCCCGTACCACTGTGCCAGCTCCCGCTCGTTTCGGCGCGCCCCGTCGGATTACACCCGGTCCGTCCCCACTGGCGGCCGGTCGGCATCCGTGATAAATCACCCATGCCCGGACCAACCCCGGCGGCCGACTGCGCGCCCCTCGCCGGTTCGCGTAAGGTCTCGCTCACCTACTCCCGGCCGACCGTGGTGCACCCGTGATCCGATTCGACAACGTCTCCAAGACCTATCCGAAGCAGAACCGCCCCGCCCTGCGCGATGTCTCACTCGACATCGAGAAGGGGGAATTCGTCTTCCTCGTGGGCTCGTCGGGTTCCGGCAAGTCGACCTTCCTGCGTCTCGTCCTGCGTGAGGAGCGCGCCAGCCACGGCATGGTGCACGTCCTCGGCAAGGACCTCGCGCGGCTGTCGAACTGGAAGGTACCGAGCATGCGCCGTCAACTCGGCACGGTCTTCCAGGACTTCCGCCTCCTGCCGAACAAGACCGTCGCGCAGAATGTCGCCTTCGCTCAGGAAGTCATCGGCAAGTCCCGCGGCGAGACGCGTAAATCCGTCCCCCAGGTCCTCGATCTCGTCGGTCTCGGCGGCAAGGAGGACCGGATGCCCGGTGAACTCTCCGGTGGTGAGCAGCAGCGCGTCGCGATCGCGCGGGCCTTCGTCAACCGCCCCATGCTGCTGATCGCGGACGAGCCGACCGGCAACCTCGACCCGCAGACCTCCGTCGGCATCATGAAGCTGCTGGACCGCATCAACCGCACCGGCACGACCGTGGTGATGGCGACACACGACCAGAACATCGTCGACCAGATGCGAAAGCGTGTGATCGAGCTCGAAAAGGGCCGTCTCGTGCGAGACCAGGCGCGAGGCGTCTACGGCTACCAGCACTGAGCATCGCGAAGAGCATCGAAAGCTGAAAGGACGCCATGCGCGCCCAGTTCGTCCTGTCGGAGATCGGCGTCGGTCTCCGCCGAAATCTGACGATGACGTTCGCCGTCATCATTTCCGTAGCCCTCTCGCTCGCGCTGTTCGGCGGCGCACTGCTCATGCGCGAGCAGGTCAGCGTGATGAAGGACTTCTGGTACGACAAGGTCAACGTCTCGATCTTCCTGTGCAACAAGGGAGACGCCGAGACCACCGACAAGTGCGAGAAGGGCCCGGTCACCGCGGATCAGCGGAAGACCATCGAGACCGATCTCAAGAAGATGGAGATCGTCGACGAGGTCTACCACGAGTCGGCCGACGAGGCGTACAAGCACTACCGCGAGCAGTACGGCGATACGCCCATCGCCGGGATGATCACCCCGGACCAGATGCAGGAGTCGTTCCGGGTCAAGCTGGAGGACCCGGAGAAGTACAAGGTGGTGGCAACCGCCTTCGAGGGCAGGGACGGTGTGCAGTCCGTCGCGGACCAGCGCAACATCCTGGAGAACCTCTTCAATCTGATGCAGGGCATGAACGTCGCCGCGCTCGGGGTGATGGCGCTGATGCTTGTCATCGCCCTGATGCTGATCGTGAACACCGTCCGGGTGTCCGCGTTCAGCAGACGCCGGGAGACCGGCATCATGCGGCTGGTGGGAGCGTCGAGCTTCTACATCCAGATGCCGTTCATCATGGAGGCCGCGTTCGCCGGGCTGATCGGCGGCGTCGTCGCCTGCGTCCTGCTCCTGGCCGGGCGTTACTTCCTGATCGACGGCGGCATCGCGCTCGAGGACAAGATGCAGCTCGTCAACTTCATCGGCTGGGACGCCGTACTGGCCGTCCTGCCACTGGTGTTGGTCATCGGTCTGCTCATGCCGGCGGTTGCGGCCTCTGTCGCGTTGCGCAAGTACCTCAAGGTGTGACGATCGCCCCTGGCGTCGTCTCGCCAAGCCGCTCTGCGGCGCCGGGGGTTGTCCTAGACTCGTCGCCATGCCGGGCCACGAAAATCGCCTCAGGCCCCACGGTGTCTACCGCGGGGCGGCCCTGACCTTGCTGTTCGCGAGCGTGCTCGCCACCGCCGCGGCCACCGACTCGCTGCCTCGCGCCGACGAGGAGGCCGCCCGGATAAGCACCCGTTCCGTCGCCTCCACCGCGGACAAGGACGAGGTCACCAGGGCCGCCGCCGAAGCCATGGCCGACGGGAAGTCCGCCACCGAGGCCGCCGAGGACGTCGTCAGCCGCAGCGGTGACCGCTGGGGCGCGGTCTACGACAAGGGTGAGTACGAGGAGTTCGAGCAGGCCCTCGACGGCAAGTACACCGGGGTCGGTCTCTCGGCCAAGCGGCTGGCCGACGGCCGGATCGCCGCGAGCAAGGTCCAGCCGGGCGGCCCCGCCGCACGGGCCGGCATAAGGGCCGGTGACATCCTCCGTACGATCGACGGCGAGCCGGTCGGCCGGCGCCCCGTGACCGAGGTCGTCGCGCTGCTGCGCGGGGACGGCACGGACCGCGACACCGGCCGTTCCCAGGACGCGCCCGAGGGCACCACCGTCGTCCTCGGGCTCTCGCGCGACGGCCACCAGTGGACCGAGACGCTGCGCCGGGCCAGCCTCAGTACCGACGCCGTCACGTTCGACACCGGCCCCGACGGGGCGCTCGTGATCAAGGTCGCCGCCTTCACCAAGGGCAGCGGCAAGCAGGTCAGGGACGCCGTCCTGGAGGCGCCCAGGGGCGCGGGCGTCCTGCTCGACCTGAGGGGGAACGCGGGCGGGCTGGTCACCGAGGCCGTCCAGGCGGCCTCCGCCTTCCTCGACGGCGGCCTCGTCGCCACGTACGACGTCGAGGGCGAGCAGCGCTCCCTGTACGCGGACCCGGGCGGTGACACCGAGCGGCCCGTGGTGGCTCTCGTCGACGGCGGCACGATGAGCGCCGCCGAGCTGGTCACCGGGGCCCTCCAGGACCGCGGCCGGGCGATCACGGTCGGTTCTCCCACCTTCGGCAAGGGTTCCGTACAGATGCCGAGCCGGCTGCCGGACGGTTCCGTGGCGGAGCTCACGGTCGGGCACTACCGGACACCGGCCGGTCACAAGGTCGACGACAAGGGCATTACACCCGACCTGGTGGTGGCCGCGGAGGCCCAGGAACGGGCCCGCACAGTATTGAGTGGCCTCGGAGGCGGGTCGTAGTGCGAAAATGAACGCACTATGGCAAAGGAAAAGGACACAGGGCGCAAGCTGGTCGCGCAGAACAAGAAGGCGCGGCACGACTACCTCATTCTGGACACCTACGAGTGCGGTCTCGTGCTGACAGGTACCGAGGTCAAGTCGCTGCGCCAGGGACGCGCCTCCCTGGCGGACGGCTTCGTACAGATCGACGACCACGAGGCATGGCTGCACAACGTGCATGTGCCCGAGTACACCCAGGGCACCTGGACCAACCACTCGGCGCGGCGCAAGCGGAAGCTGCTGATGCACCGCATCGAGATCGACAAGCTGGAGCAGAAGTCGAACGAGTCCGGTCACACGATCGTGCCGCTGGCTCTCTACTTCAAGGGCGGCCGGGCCAAGATCGAGATCGCGCTGGCGAAGGGCAAGAAGGAGTACGACAAGCGTCAGACCCTGCGTGAGAAGCAGGACCGGCGCGAGACGGAGCGCGCGGTCTCGGCCGTTCGCCGCCGCCAGCGGGCCTGATCGCCCGGCGGGTGGCCCCTCCGGGCGGAATAAGGTGGCCGTGCCCGGCGTTGGTCACGTACGATGGATGTTGTCCCGCACAGCAGGGACGGCGTTTGAAAAATCAACATGGGGATGATCGGTTTCGACAGCGGATGTCGAGGCAGGGGAAGCGAGTCGAGGAAGCGGCAATGATCTCGTTAACCATATGTCGCAAACAATAATCGCCAATTCCAAGCGCGATTCCTCCACCTTCGCTCTCGCTGCTTAATTAGCAGCTAGCGAAGACTCCGTGGAGTGTCGGCCCGGGAGTGTTCCCGACCCGGATCCTGGCATCAATTAGGGAACTAAACCACCGTGTTCGGTCACGGGGCACGGTGGGAAATCAAACAGTGACTGAGCCCGTCGGAGACTTGTTCGCGTGATCTCCGGGGCCGAGAAAAGCGCAGCGAACTGCACTCGGAGAAGCCCTGGTTCCGCACCGTTGGACGCGGGTTCGATTCCCGCCATCTCCACAGTTCCCATGTGAGGCGAAGGCCCCGCTGCCCTGGTGGCAGCGGGGCCTTCGCCGTGCGCATGAACGGGCAGGGGGCATTTTTCCCTCAAGAGTGGCCGTTCGGCAACGAAGTCGTACAGACGCCTAACAACTGCTGAAGTGGGCGCACGGGTGTGGTCGCCGTGCGCTACATTCTGGGTCCGGGTGCAAGTGGTGGGGGGCGCTCGGTTCGGGTGGGGGCCCGGCCGGCGGCCGTATTCCGGCCGGATTTCATGCACGCACCCAGTGATCCTGTGTGGGGGATGTGCGTACAGCAGTGAACAATTGGCGAGAAGATGCCCAAAAGGGGCATACGCATGAGCCGATGGACGTCACCGTCGAGCTCGACGGTCTGGGGCGGCAGCTCTCCGAGCTGCCCGGCCCGGACACCGAGGCCGACGGCGGATCCGCGGCGCACGCCGCGGACGGCACCGACCGTCCCGTCTTCGTCGATGCCAGCGGTCGGCGGAGCAAGAAACTCCGGCGCCTCGGCTGGGTGTTGGCGATAGCCAGCGCCTGTTACGCCGTCGCCCTGGTCGCCTCCCTGATGGGCGGCAATTCCAGCGCTCCCTGGCTCCAGATACCCGGCGTCGGTGACAAGCGCGACTCGGACAAGGTCGAGATACAGCCGCCCCCGAAGGACCGGCCCACCGTGGTGGCCACGCCGGGTGCCGGGGGCCTCGACCCAAGCCCGACGGAGTCCGTCGCCGGCTCGCGGACGCCGACCGGCGCGAGTACCGGAGCCTCGGACGGGCCGGACCCGTCCGGCTCGCCCTCCGGGAAGACCGACCCGGACCCGAAACCCGGTAAGCCCGATCCGAAGCCGGACCCCGGCGACCCGGATCCGGATCCGGGTGACCCCGACCCCGATCCCGACCCCGGTGAGTCCGACCCGGGCACGGTCGATCCCGGTCCGGACACCGATCCCGACCCCAGTCCCACGGACTCGACGCCCGTCGATCCACCCGTCGATCAGGACGGCCAAGGCACAGCCGCGGAAGGCGCCCAGTAGAAATGAACCCTTCTGGCAGACGGGCCCCGTCCCACAAGCACGGTCGGACTCAGCGGAAGCCGGGGCGCGTCGCCGGACGCAGACTGCCCATGCGCTATCTGCTGCCCTCGCTGCTCCTCGTGGCCCTGCTCGCGATGCTGATGCTCCGCGGCTATGTGCACAGCGAGATCCTCGCGGACCATCGCGTACGCCCGCCGGCCCCGACCAACCAGGTGCCCGACCGGATACTGGGCGGCGGCCCGGTCATAGACGCGCGCGGGACGACCACCGCCAAGGCGCTCAGGATTCCCGACCGCAAGCTCGTGCTGACCTTCGACGACGGACCCGACCCGGAGTGGACGCCCAAGGTCCTCGACAAGCTGAAGGAGTACGACGCGCACGCCGTCTTCTTCGTCACCGGCACGATGGCCTCGCGCCATCCGGAGCTGGTGCGGCGGATGGTCGACGAGGGCCACGAGATCGGTCTGCACACCTTCAACCACCCCGACCTCGCCTACCAGTCCGAGTCCCGGATCGAGTGGGAGCTGACCCAGAACCAGCTGGTGCTCGCGGGCGCGGCCGGCATCCGTACGTCCCTGTTCCGGCCGCCGTACTCCTCCTTCGCGGACGCGATGGACAACAGGTCCTGGCCGGTCGCCGAGTACATCGGCGGCCTCGGCTACATCACCGTGCTCAACAACACGGACAGCGAGGACTGGAAACGGCCGGGCGTCGGTGTGATCACCCGTAACGCCACGCCGAAGAGCCCGCGCGGCGCGATCGTGCTGATGCACGACTCCGGCGGGGACCGTTCGCAGACCGTTGCCGCGCTGGACGACCTCCTGCCGACGATGCAGGACAAGGGGTACGAGTTCGCCAACCTGACCGAGGCGCTGGGCGCCCCGAGCGCCCATACGCGTGTCTCCGGTGTCGAACTCCTCCAGGGCAAGGCCTTCGTCGGCGCCGTCGCCGTCTCCGAGGCCACCACCAGCGCACTGGTCGCCGGGCTCGCCGTGATCGGCGTGCTGGTCATCGGGCGGTTCGGACTGATGCTGGTGCTCTCCTTCGCGCACGCGCGCAAGGTGCGCGGACGCGGCTTCAGTTGGGGCGAGCCGGTCACCGAACCGGTGACGGTGCTCGTGCCCGCGTACAACGAACGCGAGTGCATTGCCAACACGGTCCGCTCCCTGATGGAGAGCGACCATCCCATCGAGGTCATCGTCATCGACGACGGCTCGACGGACGGGACGGCGGACATCGTCGAGGCGATGTGGCTCCCGAACGTCCATGTCGTACGGCAGGTCAACGGCGGCAAGCCCGCCGCCCTCAACAACGGCATCGCGCACGCCAGTCACGACATCGTCGTGATGATGGACGGCGACACCGTCTTCGAGCCGTCCACCGTGCGTGAGCTGGTCCAGCCGTTCGGCGATCCGAGGGTCGGGGCCGTCGCCGGCAATGCCAAGGTCGGCAACCGCGACAGCCTCATCGGCGCCTGGCAGCACATCGAGTATGTGATGGGCTTCAATCTGGACCGCCGTATGTACGACCTGCTGGGCTGCATGCCCACCATTCCCGGCGCCGTCGGGGCCTTCCGCCGCCAGGCCCTGGAGCGGGTCGGCGGGATGAGCGAGGACACCCTCGCCGAGGACACCGACATCACCATGGCCATGCACCGCGACGGCTGGCGGGTCGTGTACGCGGAACGGGCCCGTGCGTGGACCGAGGCGCCCGAGTCCGTGCAGCAGTTGTGGTCCCAGCGCTACCGCTGGAGCTACGGCACGATGCAGGCGATCTGGAAGCACCGGCGCGCGGTGATCGAGCGGGGGCCCTCGGGGCGCTTCGGCCGCGTCGGACTGCCGCTGGTGTCGCTGTTCATGGTTCTGTTCCCGCTGCTGGCGCCGCTCATCGACGTCTTCCTGCTGTACGGCCTGGTCTTCGGCCCGACCAGGAACACCGTCGTCGCGTGGCTGGGTGTGCTGGCCGTACAGGCGGTCTGCGCCGCGTACGCCTTCCGGCTCGACCGTGAGCGCATGATCCATCTGATCTCGCTGCCACTCCAGCAGATCCTCTACCGGCAGCTCATGTACGTGGTGCTGCTCCAGTCCTGGATCACCGCCCTCACCGGCGGCCGGCTCCGCTGGCAGAAGCTGCGCCGCACGGGCGCCGTGGAGGCGCCGGGGTCCACCGCCGGCCGGCGGCGCGAGGACGTCCGGGGGCCGGTGGCATGACCGAGGGCTCCGCCGACGGCGGGCGCCCGTCCGGGCGTGACCGCTATCTCGACCTTCTGCGTACGGTGGCGCTCGGCCGGGTGGTGATCTACCACATCTTCGGCTGGGCCTGGCTGACGGTCCTCTTCCCGTCCATGGGTGTGATGTTCGCGCTCGCGGGCTCGCTGATGGCCCGCTCGCTCGGCGGCCGGCCGACGTCGGATGTCGTCCGGGGCCGGATGCGCAGGCTGCTGCCGCCGATGTGGGTGTTCGGGCTGGTCGTCGTCCCGTTGATGTTGGTGATGGGCTGGCGGGCGGCCGGTGACGAGGGCCTCTGGTGGTTCCTCAAGACGGCCAACTATCTGTTCCCGGTCGGGGCGCCGCCGTTCCCGGCGGAGAGCGGCGACGCCGGCGGGCTGCTCGAACAGGACTGGGCCGAACAGGCGGTGGGTCCGCTCTGGTACATCCGTACCTATCTCTGGTTCGTCCTGGCCTCGCCGCTGCTGCTGTGGGCCTTCCGGCGGGCGCCGTGGGCGACGCTGCTCGCTCCGCTCGCGCTGACGGCGGTCGTCGGCACCGGACTGGTGGAGATCCCCGGCGAGACGGGCGAGGCGCTCACGGACTTCGCGGTCTACGGCGCGTGCTGGGTGCTCGGCTTCGTCCACCACGAGGGCCTGTTCGAGCGACTGCCGCGGTACATCACGGTCTCGCTGGCCTCCTTCGCCATGGTCTTCGGCATCTGGTGGGCCTCGGGGCATCTCACCGAGGAGGGCTGGAACCTGGACGAGATCCCGCTGGCCCAGGCGACCTGGTCGCTCGGTTTCTGCGCGATCCTGCTCCAGTACGCGCCCTCCTGGCGGCGACTGCCAGGAAAACTCGCCCGGTTCGACTCCACCATCACGCTCGCCAACAACCGTGCCGTGACGGTCTATCTCTGGCACAACCTGCTGATCATGGCGACCTTCCCGGTCATCGACCTGCTCTACGACGCCCCCGTGCTGTCCGCCCACGGTGACCTGGTGGACCGGCTGTATCCGGTGCTGCCGCTGGTCCTGGTCTGGCCGTTGCTGGCTCTCGCGATCCTCGCCTTCGGGTGGGTCGAGGACCTGGCGGCGAAACGGCGGCCGAGGCTCTGGCCGAACGGCCGTGGCGGCTCGGGCACTTCCGGCGGCCAAGGCGGCTCAGGCGGCCAAGGCGGCCCGGTCGGCTCGAAGGGGTCGCACCGCTCCGGGCCTGCCGCCTCCAGGCGCCAAGCGCCGCCCGCGCACGCGGGCTCGCCGGACCGTCGCTGACCCTCGGCCCCGGCGGGCGGCGGCAGTGTCATGTACGCGGCAAAAGCGGGCCGCCGCCGCCCGCCTCCGAGATGGCGCACGGCGGCGAGAAACAAGGCCAGGACCCCCTTCCGCTTTCCCCCGGCGGAAGGGGAGCCTCGTACCCGTCCGGCCGGTACGTCTCGTACCCGGCCGGTACGCCGTCCCGTACGCGACCGGTACGGGACCGGGACGAGCCGCACAGGAGTGACACCGTGACCGACACCTCCACCGACCCGGACACCCCCGCCACCGACGCCGAATGGCACGTGGACGACCGCTGCACCGACTGCGACGTGTCCCGCCAGCTCGCGCCGGGCCTGATCGCCGCCGTCGGCGGCCGGTCCGTCGTGGTCCGCCAGCCGCGCGACGCGGCGGACGAACGGCGGCTGCACGCGGCCGCCTTCGCCTGCCACACCCGCTCCGTCCGCCCGCCGTCGGGCCGCCGGCTCGGTCCGGAGCTCGACCCGTACCCGATGCCGCTCGACACCACCGTGCGCCTCTGCGGACACAACGCACCCATGACCGCCGCCGCCAACTCCTACCTGGTCCGGCGCCCGTCCGGGAGCCAGGTCATGGTGGACACCCCGCGCTGGAGCGAGGCGCTCGCGGTCCGATTCGAGGCGTTCGGACCCGTCTCCGACGTCCTGCTCACCCACCGGGACCACGCGGCGCACGGGCGCGCGTACGCCGACCGGTTCGGCGCCCGGCTCTGGATCCACGAGGGCGACCTCGACGCCGCGCCGGACGCCGACCAGGTGCTGAGGGGCACCGAGGCCGTCGAGATCACCGACGGGGTCGTCGCCCACCCGCTGCCCGGCCACACGCGCGGCAGCGTGGTCTACGTCGCCGACGAGCGGTACTGCTTCAGCGGCGACAGCTTCTACTGGTCCCGCACCACCGGCGACATCGAGGTGGTCGAGAACGTCACCTGGTACTCCATCGAGGAGCTGGCCGCCTCCCTCGCCCGTACCGTCGACGCCCTCCGTTTCGAGTGGCTGCTCCCGGGCCACGGCGACCGCAATCACTTCACGGCCGCCGAGGCGGACCGCCGTATGCGGGCCCTCGCGACCCGCACCGCGGCCCTGCGTCCCCGGCCGGTCGACTTCACGGCGACGCGCTGGTGAACGCGTCCGGGGGCGGGCTCACAGCCGCGCCCGCCCCCGGGTGAGAGCAAGGTTGCGTGCCGGTCATCTCGGGGCACGGCGGCGAAACGCGGCGTCCCTACGGTCGGGAGTCTTCGAACCGCACCGTCAGTGGAGGCGCGATGACTGGCCCGACGATCACCGATGCGGCACGCGGCGCCCGGGGAGGGCGATGGATCGAGCGCTGGGATCCGGAGGACCCTGGCTTCTGGGAGCGGACGGGCCGCCGGACCGCCCGGCGCAATCTGCTCTTCTCCGTGCTGTCCGAGCACATCGGATTCTCCATCTGGACCCTCTGGTCGGTGATGGTGCTGTTCATGGGCCCCGAGTACGGCGTCGACCCGGCAGGGAAGTTCTTCCTCATCGGCACGGCCACCTTCGTCGGCGCGCTCGTACGGATCCCGTACACCTTCGCCGTCGCCCGCTTCGGCGGACGCAACTGGACCGTCGTCAGCGCCCTGTTGCTGCTTCTGCCGACCGGCGCCGCCTACGCGGTGATGGAGCCGGGGACCTCGTACACCACCTTCATGGCCGTCGCCGCGCTCACCGGCCTCGGCGGCGGCAACTTCGCCTCCTCCATGACGAACATCAACTCCTTCTTCCCGCTGCGCGAGAAGGGCTGGGCGCTCGGCCTCAACGCGGGCGGCGGCAACGTCGGCGTACCGGTCGTGCAGCTCGTCGGGCTGCTGGTGATCGGGACGGCCGGCGCCACGCATCCCCGGATCGTGCTCGCCGTGTATCTGCCGCTGATCGTCGCCGCCGCCGTCTGCGCCGCGCTGTTCATGGACAACCTGGCACCGGTGCGCAACGACACCGGGGCCGCCGGGGAGGCCGTACGCGACCGGCACACCTGGATCATGGCCGTGCTCTACATCGGCACGTTCGGCTCCTTCATCGGCTACAGCTTCGCCTTCGGGCTGGTGCTCCAGACCCAGTTCGGGCGTACGCCGCTGGAGGCGGCGTCCCTGACCTTCGCCGGCCCGCTGCTCGGCTCGCTGGTGCGGCCCGTCGGCGGCAGGCTCGCCGACCGGCACGGCGGCGCCCGCATCACCCTGTGGAACTTCGCCGGGATGGCGGCGGCGACCGTCGTGGTGATCTTCGCCTCGACGACCGGGTCGCTGCCCGTCTTCCTCGTCGGCTTCACCGCGCTGTTCCTGCTCAGCGGCCTGGGCAACGGCTCGACGTACAAGATGATCCCCGGCATCTTCCGGACGCGGGCCCTGGCCAGGGGCATGACGGGGGAGGCGGCGGAGCGGTACGGGCGCAGGCTCTCCGGCGCCTCCATGGGACTGATCGGTGCCGTCGGCGCCCTCGGCGGGCTCGGGGTGAACCTTGCCTTCCGGCAGTCCTTCCAGCAGTCGGCGGGCACCGGCACCGCCGCGTTCGTCTCCTTTCTCGGCTTCTACGCGGTGTGCTCGGCGCTCACCTGGGCGGTATACCTTCGGAAGCGGACGGCCGGGCCGGCGACGGAGGCGGACACCGGAGCCGGGGGCGGCATGCGGCGCGGTCTCGATTACGCGGGGGTGTGAGCCCGGCTCCGCGTCGGAGCCGTACGGACGAGAGAGCGGGACACCAGACCATGTCCGAACAGCAGCAGCACGGCCCACTCGCCGGATTCACCGTCGGGGTCACCGCCGCCAGGCGCGCGGACGAACTGGGGGCGCTGCTCACGCGGCGCGGCGCGGTCGTCGTGCACGCCCCGGCCCTGCGTATCGTGCCGGTCTCCGACGACACCGAACTCCTCTCCGCCACCAAGGAGTTGATAGCGGCCCCGCCCCATGTGGTGATCGCGACGACGGCCATCGGCTTCCGCGGCTGGGTGGAGGCGGCCGACGGCTGGGGCCACGGCCAGGACCTCCTCGACACTCTGCGCGGCACCGAACTGCTGGCGCGCGGGCCGAAGGTGAAGGGCGCGATCCGCGCCGCCGGGCTGACCGAGGAGTGGTCGCCCGAGTCCGAGTCCATGGCCGAGGTGCTGGACCGGCTGCTGACCGAGGGCGTCGAGGGTCGCCGGGTGGCGCTCCAGCTGCACGGCGAGCCGCTGCCCGGATTCGTGGAGGCGCTGCGGGCCGGTGGCGCCGAGGTCGTCGTCGTACCGGTCTACCGCTGGATGCCGCCCGAGGACATCGCGCCCGTCGACCGGCTCATCGAGGCGACCGTCGCGCGCGCCCTGGACGCGGTCACCTTCACCAGCGCGCCCGCCGCCGCCTCGCTGCTCTCCCGGGCCAGGGAGCGCGGGCTGCTGGCCGGCCTGGTCGACGCGCTCCACCACGACGTGCTCGCCGCCTGCGTCGGGCCCGTCACCGCCCTGCCGCTCCAGGAGCACGGCATCGACACCGTCCAGCCCGAACGCTTCCGCCTGGGCCCGCTCGTCCAGGTCCTCTGCCTCGAACTGCCGGGCCGTACCCGCACCTTGACCGTCGCGGGCCGCCGCTTCGAGATACGTGGCCACGCGGTGCTGCTGGACGACGGCCTGAGGCCCGTACCGCCCGCCGGGATGGCCCTGGTGAACGCGCTCGCCAAGCGCCCGGGCTGGGTGGTCTCGCGGGCGGATCTGCTGCGGGCCCTGCCGGGCGCGGGCAGTGACGAGCACGCCGTCGAGACGGCCATGGCCCGGCTCCGTACGGCACTTGGGGCGCCGGAACTGATCCAGACGGTCGTCAAACGCGGCTACCGGCTCGCGCTGGACCCGGCGGCCGGCACGAAGTACGGGGGCGCGTGACGTTACCGGGACACCGGCTGTGACCAGGGACGCATGACCGTCCGTCGATCGAGGTCACCGCTGCGGTATCGAACCGGAACCAGGGCGTCTATTTTAAGCGGATGGTCAACGACTCTCCCCAGCTCAGGCCCGCGCGGGCGGAGGACGCCGCCGCACTCGCCGAGGCGCTCCTGCGCAACAGGGACCACATGGCTCCCTGGTCGCCCTACCGCCCGGCCGACTTCTTCACCCCGGAGGCGCAGGCCACCCTGCTGACCGACCCCTCCGCCCTGCGCTGGGTCTTCGTCGACGGGCCCGACGTCGTGGGCCAGGCCACCCTCTCCACCCTCGTCCTCGGGCCGTTCCGCAGCGCCGGGCTCGGCTACTGGACCGACGCCGCGTACACCGGACGCGGCCTCGCCACCCGCGCCGTGGAGGAGGTCTGCCGGGCCGCCCTGGAGGATCTGGGGCTGCACCGGATCGAGGCCAGCACGATGCCGTCCAACATCGGCTCGCAACGGGTCCTCGGCAAGTGCGGGTTCGAGCTGATCGGGACGGCGCCGCGCTATCTGCACATCGACGGGGCCTGGCGCGACCACCATCTCTTCCAGCGGATCCTGCACGACGGGCCGCCGAACAACGCGCTGTAGGGCGGCGGGAGGACGGCACCGTGAAACCGGCCGGACCGTGAGACCGGCGGCGCCGTAAAACCCTAAGAGGGCCTTCCGGGGGCCGGGGTTCCGTCCCGCGCCCGGAATTCACCGGCCGAGGTTGAAGTGAGTTGCCTCCGGAGGGGTGCCGGAGACCTTACGGGGCATGCACTCTGGGGAGTAGGCGGCAGTACGGTACCGAGGCGGTGACAGGCACATGACTACGGGCGTGGGCTCGTACGAGTGGAGATTCGACTCCGGGCGCGTCTGCCTGGATCTGGTGGCCACCGGCGAGCCGGACCCGAAGGGGTTCGACGAAGGGCCACGGGCCGACGACGCGGGACTACTCGGCAGCTGGCTCACCGGCTCGGGCCTCGTACCCCCCGGTACCCCGCTCGTCGGCGTCGACACCGGCTGGGTCCGGCGCTTCGCGGAACTGCGCGACTGTGTGGGCCAGTTGGTGCGCGCCGAGATCGACGGACGGTACGCGGCAGCCGCGCTGGACCGCGTCAACGCGATCGCGGCCGGTGCGCCGCCCGGGATCCGCGCGGTACGTGAGCCGGGCGGCGGCCTCGTCCGGACGCTGAGCGACGAGCCCGAATGCGGGGCGCTGCTCGCGGCGGTGGCCAGGGACACGGTGGACCTGCTGACCGATCCGGTCGCACGGGAGCGGCTGCGCCAGTGCGAGGGAGACAGCTGCCGGCGTGTGTACTTGGACACCTCGCGCGGGCGCCGGCGCCGCTGGTGCTCCAGCGAGGTGTGCGGCAACAGGGAGCGGGTCGCGAGGCACCGCCGCCGGGCGGCGCTCGCCCGCGCCTGAGCCCTGCCTGGTCCGGGCCCCGGCGCCGGGCCCTGACACCCCCCGTAAAAGATCTTGAAAGATTTCCGCTGCGGCGTTGAGCAGATCTTCCCACCGGCCCGTAAGTCACCGTGATGGGAACAAGCAGCCGTCTCAAGGTCTCGACCCGGGAGGTTCAGGTGCGCAAGGATGCGGCCGTGGCCGACGACCGACCTCACCGGGCCCGGCACCGGAGCGAGGCACAGCGCACCAACACCTCCGTCCCCGACGAGGAGCTGATGCGAGCCCTCTACAGGGAACACGCCGGACCGCTGCTCGCCTACGTCCTGCGCCTCGTCGCGGGTGACCGGCAACGGGCCGAGGATGTCGTGCAGGAGACGCTCATCCGTGCCTGGAAGAACGCCGGTCAGCTCAATCGGGCGACCGGCTCTGTCCGACCCTGGCTGGTGACGGTCGCTCGGCGCATCGTCATCGACGGTCACCGCAGCCGGCAGGCCCGGCCGCAGGAGGTCGACCCGTCGCCGCTGGAGGTCATGCCCGCGGAGGACGAGATCGACAAGGCGTTGTGGCTGATGACGCTCTCTGATGCCCTCGATGATTTGACCCCCGCCCACCGGGAAGTTCTGGTGGAGACGTACTTCAAGGGACGCACGGTCAACGAGGCCGCCGAGACGCTCGGTATACCCAGTGGGACCGTGCGCTCGCGTGTGTTCTACGCACTGCGGTCCATGAAGCTCGCGCTGGAGGAGAGGGGGGTCTCGGCATGACGACGTACGAGCAGTCCGGGCAGGGCGACGGCACGACCGCGCACGACGCGGCGGCGGCGTACGTGCTCGGCATTCTGGACGAGGCCGACGCCACCGCCTTCGAGGCGCACCTCGCCGGCTGCCACATCTGCGCGCTCCATCTGGAGGAGTTCGCGGGGATGGAGCCGATGCTGGCCATGCTGGCGGACAATCCCGACCCGGTCGGGCAGTCGTCGCCGTTCGGCAGATCCGATCCCTTCGGCCGGCCCGCCGCCGTCCCCTCCGCCTCCCCGTTCGGACGCGCCGCCGCGCCCGCGCCGCCGACGGCGCCCGCCGTCACGGTGCAGCCCAGCCCGCGGCTGCTCGACCGGCTCGTCGACGAGGTCGCGGTCAAGCGTGCCAAGCGCAGGCGCCGCTCGATGTATCTGGTGGCCGCGGCCGCCGCGCTGGTGATCGGCGGTCCCGCCGTGGCGGTCGTCGCCACCGCCGGCGACGGTGGCACGAGCAACCAGGCCGGGGACCCGCACCCCACCAGTCCCGCCGAGGACGCCTTCTTCGAGCACATGGCGGAGAAGGTCGAGGCCACGGACCCCACGACGAAGGTCAGCGCGACCGTCGGCATGGAGCCCAAGGGCTGGGGGACGCATGCCGTCCTGGAGCTGAAGAACGTCAAGGGGCCGCTGAAGTGCAGCCTCATCGCCGTGTCCAAGACGGGCGAGGAGGAGATCGTCACCTCCTGGGCCGTGCCGAAGTGGGGATATGGCATTCCGGACAGCACGCACGACGTGGCGAAGAACCCGCTGTACGTGCACGGTGGCTCGGCGATGGAGCGGAACGACATCGACCACTTCGAGGTCCGGACATTTGACGGCAAGCGTCTGGTGGAGGTCGAGGCCTGACATACCCGCCCCCTTCGCGTACGGTTGACGGCTGCCCAGTGCACGTCAGAAGGGGGCCTCGGTGGCCGCGCAGGATGCCGCTGTTGAATCCGCCGGATCGGTTGTCGATCCCGTACGGGACAAGGGAAACGACGCCATAAGCGACCCCGTCCACGCGACGGGGAAGGCCCCCGCGCACCCCGCGGGGGCCGACTCCGTGCGCGACCGCGAGATCGGCGTCGAGCAGGAACATCTCGACCAGGTCTACCGCCGTCTCGAAGAGAAGATCGACGAGGCGGAATTCCTGATGAACGACGCCGCCAAGCGCGGTCAGGTCGGCACACCAGGCGCGCTCGCCGAACGCGACGCGCAGGTGTTCCGGGCCGGAATCCATCTCAACCGGCTCAACAACGAATTCGAGGACTTCCTCTTCGGGCGGGTCGACCTGCTGCCCGGCAAGGACGGCAAGAAGGGCCCGGACGGCGCGTACACCTCCGTCGAGCCCGCCGACGACGCCGTACGCGACGACGACACCGCCGACATCGCCGAGACGCTGCACATCGGCCGTATCGGAGTCCTGGACTCCGACTACTCGCCGCTGGTCATCGACTGGCGCGCGCCGGCGGCCGCGCCGTTCTACCGCTCGACACCCGTCGACCCCGGCCGTGTCGTACGGCGCCGTGTCATCCGCTCCAAGGGCCGCAAGGTCCTCGGCGTCGAGGACGACCTGATGCGCCCGGAGCTGACCGCGTCGCTGAACGGCGCCGCGCTCCCCGTCATCGGCGACGGCGCGCTGATGGCGGCCCTCGGCCAGGCCCGCAGCCACACCATGCGGGACATCGTCTCCTCCATCCAGGCCGAGCAGGACCTGGTGATCCGGGCGCCCGCCGCGTCCGTCACCGAGGTGTCGGGCGGTCCCGGCACCGGCAAGACCGCCGTCGCGCTGCACCGCGCCGCCTATCTGCTGTACCAGGACAGGCGGCGGTACGCGGGCGGCATCCTCGTCGTCTCACCGACGCCGCTGCTCGTCGCGTACACGGAAGGCGTGCTGCCGTCCCTGGGGGAGGAGGGGCAGGTCGCGATCCGCGCGGTCGGATCGCTCGTGGACGGCGCGGAGGCCACCGCGTACGACGAACCCGCCGTGTCCCGCGTCAAGGGCTCGGCGCGCATGCTCAAGGTGCTGCGCAAGGCGGCGCGCGGGGCCCTGGAGGGGGACAGGGCGCCCGCCGGGGGCCGCGGTGGGCGTGGCGGCCGGGGAGACGGGCAGCTCTCCTTCGGCGGCGACGACAGCGGTGATGGGGACCCGTCGGGCGGGTCCGGGCGGCCCCTGACACCCACCCGGCTGCGGGTGGTCGCGCTCGGCCGCCGCCTGGAGCTCGAATCCGACGAGCTGCACCGCATCAGGCAGTCCGTCCTCACCGGCACCGCCCCCGTCAACCTGCTGCGCCCACGCGCCCGGAAGCTGCTGCTCGACGCGCTCTGGGCGAAGTCCGGCGCGGCGTCGCGTGCCGGGGACTACGTGGCCACGGGCGACGCCCAGCTGGCCGCCGAACTGCGCAGCGGCTTCGACGAGGACGTGGCGTCCGAGGACAGCTTCATCGAGTTCCTGGACGCCTGGTGGCCCGAACTCACCGCGCGCGGAGTGCTCGCGGCGATGGCCGACGAGCGCCGGCTCGGCCGCTGGGCCCGCCGTATCCTCAACCCGGCCGAGACCAGGAAGGTCGCCCGCTCCCTGCGGCGCGCCGGCCCCGACGGCACCGGGCCGCTGTCCGTGCACGACGTGGCGATCCTCGACGAGCTGGAGCAGCTGCTCGGCTCACCGCCCCGCCAGCGCAAGCGCCGCGAGCTGGACCCGCTGGACCAGCTGACCGGGCTCGAAGAGCTGATGCCGCAGCGCGAGGAGTCGCAGCGGGAGCGCGCGGAACGGCTCGCGGCGGAGCGTACGGAGTACGCCCACGTCATCGTGGACGAGGCGCAGGACCTCACCCCGATGCAGTGGCGGATGGTCGGCCGCCGTGGCCGGCACGCCACCTGGACGGTGGTCGGCGACGCCGCGCAGTCGTCCTGGTCGGACCCGGACGAGGCGGCCGAGGCACGCGACGAGGCCCTGGGCAACCGTCCGCGCCGCCAGTTCACCCTCACCGTGAACTACCGCAACCCGGCCGAGATCGCGGCCCTCGCCGCCAAGGTGCTCGCCCTCGCGATGCCGGGCATGGAGTCCCCGGCCGCCGTCCGCTCCACGGGCGTCGAGCCGCGCTTCAGCGCCGTGCGCGACGGTGACCTGGCCCGGACCGTACGGGAGGAGGCCGCGCGCCTCCTGGACCGCGTCGACGGCACGATCGGCGTGGTCGTGGCCATGAGCCGCCGGGAACAGGCGGCACGCTGGCTGGCGGGGCTCGGCGACCGGGTGGTGGCCCTCGGCAGCCTGGAGGCGAAGGGGCTGGAGTACGACGCCACGGTGGTCGTCTCGCCGGCCGAGATCGCCGACGAGTCCCCGGCCGGACTGCGGGTGCTCTACGTGGCCCTCACCCGGGCGACGCAGCAGCTGACGGTCGTCTCCGCGGACCGCGACGACCCCGACGAGCAGGGAGTTCCCGACCTCCTCAGAGAATGATCCGGAAGTCAACTCAAGCGCGGGAATCACTTTCCCGGGTGGCTTTGTTAGCCTGGTGTTGGCACCGACCCGATCCAAGCCCCCGGGCCCAACCTTCGTCGCTTCGAGCGACCACTTGCCGCGAGGCGAGCATGGCGGGTCGGTGTCATCTTTGCTGTAGAAGAGTGTGCAGGTAGAAGGCTACTTGGGAGCCCTTCAGCCCCGAACCTCGGGTTGGAGGGCTCCCCTTCTTTGATCTTGAGAGTCCACTTCCAGTCCACATAGCCGAGTGACCAGGCCGACCCCCCGAATGAGTGAGAGGGGGTGCGTGCCTGTTCCATCTATGCGGCGCGTCGCCTAGCGTCGTGATCTCCGGGGAGGGCGCGCGGCATAGCGCAGTCCCTGATGCGCCCCCCAGCCAAGACCGGTGGGGAAGAAGTCGGCGGGACCTGGTCCCGCTGGTGGAGCTTCGACTCCACTGGGTTCGCCCCCGCCGATACACACGGCGGGGGCGTTCTGCTTCCGACAGTAGAACGCCCCGGCCTCAAAAGAGACCGGGGCGGGACGCCTTGACTAGGTCTTGGCGTCACACGGCCGAGACGGCGGATGCACTACGCCACCCCGGCCGAGCTTTCAAGATCACAAAAAGCATGTCTGCGCAGGCTGACTAATGATCTTGTGGGCAGAAGCGTTTGTCCAGTGCCCCGCGAGCCCGACCCTGAGTGGGTCACCGAGAAGCGCAGAGCCATCGGCGCGCGCGTCCGCGCCGAGCGCGAGTACGCCAACCTCACGCAGGAGCGCCTTGAGGAACTGGCCGGCGTGAAGCGGCTCACGATCCAGAACATCGAGTCCGGCTCGACCGATGCGCGTATCAGCTGGCTGCTGCGCATCTCTCGCGCATTAGGCATCCCCGCCAGTAACCTGCTCGCCGAGTGACTCGGGGGTTCCCCGCCCGCCGCGCTTGCTCCACCGCACACGGCGGGCGGGAGCCTCCGATGCCCTGCGGCAGGGTCTGAGCCGGGACTGAATCAGAGTCAATCTCACGTTCCCGGATTCCGAAAGGGTCATGCCGAACCTGTTTCACACGCCACGCACACCCCGTGTGGGGCGGGTAACGGCACGTCAGGCCGTGGGTAGAGCCCTCAAGCCTCGTCCTTCGCCCGGCTCCACGCCGCCTTGAGCTCGACGGCCTTCGGGCAGTCGACGCCGGGGGTGCGGCAGGTGGTCTCGCACAGCTCCACCGTGTGGCGGATGTACTTTCGCCAGGCGGTTTCGGCGCGCACTTCCGGGCTGACGGCAACGGCCTGGCGTTGGCCTGGTTCTCCACTCTCCTGGTCGACCTGGTCGTCGGTAGAATCCGCCATGGCGATGCCTTCCCGCGTCGTCCATACCCCCGGGCCGGTCGCACGGCTGCGGGGGTTTCCTGTGTTCCAGGTCACCGCAGTGTACTGCGGTCTACTGCGGTCGCGTGGTGTACTGCGGTTACCTAGCGTCGGTGCCATGAGTGCTGATCTTGACCGGACGCGGCCGATCTGGCGGCAGGTGGCGGCGGTCATTCAGGGCCGCATCGAGGACGGCACGTATCCGGTCGGGTCGAAGGTTCCCTCGGTCGTGGAGCTGTCGGCGGAGTTTGAGGTTGCCGCGGCGACCGCCCAGAAGGCGCTGGGTCACCTGAAGGGCGAGGGTCTGGTGCGCACGGAGGTTGGGCTCGGGTCCTTCGTTGCCGAGCCCCCGTCGGCCGGCTGACCCGCCCGGCGTAGCCTCCGGCCGTGGTGAACATCGAGATCCCTGATGGCCTGCTTCAGCTCCAGCGTGCGGCGAATGCGGCCCACCGGGAGGCGACGGCGGGCGGTTACTCCCCAGGGGCGTGGCGGCCGTGGCTGGACGCGTCAGAGGCGGTCCAGCGGGCCGTGACGGAGCGCGCGGCGGCGACCGCCGGGGTGAGCCGGTACGAGCTGGAGATGGCCGTCAAGGCGGCCGCGCGGGAAGCCGACGAGGCTACGGCCTGATCACTTTCGAGGCTCCTCGAAAGTGATAAGCGTTTTCAGTAGACGCGCGCCCGTAGAGCGATCACCGGACGCAGCTCCGCCCCCGTCCGGTGCATCACGCCGGGCGGGGGCGGTGAGAAATCCCCTGTTTCGCGGGCCCGCAGGCCCTGGGGTTAGTGCGACCAGTCTACGGGTGGGCGCTGACAGCGGGGCGGGTCAGACGCTGTCGGCCTGGGAGCGCATGCGCTTCGCCCACGTGTAGACGTAGTAGCGCCCAAGCTTGCTGTGTGAGAGCCCGTACCCGTTCAGGCTTCTTGGTGGGTACGGGCAGGCGATGCGCTCCTCGCCTCCATCCAGCGGCCCACCCCAATAGCGCACCGCGTAAGACCCTGCTTCGACTTCCTGCTCGGGCGTCACGGGATTCCCTTCGGGTTCGGCCTCGCCGCCGACGGGGGTGGCGGCGGCGAGGCCACTGTCAGTGTGGCAGTAGGCGCCGACAGATCGGGAGGCTTCGGGCGATCCGGCTGGGCTTAGTATCGAACACATGTCCGACCTGCCGCCTGCTGAACGCCTCGCCAAGCTCCGCACCCTGGAGGCGTGGCTGGACTGGCAGCTGTACGACACCCGGCGGAAGATCCACGCCCTCGAACAAGCCCCCACCGGCCCGGCCAGCTACGTGGTCGAGCCGAAACGCCACCCCACACACCCGGAGCCGGCGCGCATTCACCTCGCCGACTGCACCATGCCGCAGCGGAAGACGCTGCCCATTGAGGCGAGCGCGGCCCGGCTCGGGCTCACGGAAGATCCTGGGAGCGTGGCAGCGTGCGAGTTCTGCGCGCCGGAGCGGAGGCTCGCGAACGACGGGGCATGACGAAGGCCCCGCCAGTGCGCAGCACACGGCGGGGCCAGTACGGGGGCCACGGCCTGGGGGGCTCGGGGTCCACGCAAGAACACGATGCACCCGAAATGGGCGACAGGGAAGGCGAATGACCGGATTAGGTACTACAGCCCGATGTCGTCGCTCGCGGCGTCGGTCCACGGATCCTCGGCAGCGCGCTCGTCGGCTGGCGCGGCGTACTCCCGCGTGAACGGATCCCAGTAGCGGATCTCGAAGCCGAGGATCCTTGTCGGGTGGCGTTCCCTGTACTTGCCGAACAGGGTGCCCGAGTCGCGGTAGACACCCTCCTGGATGTTGCATCCGCGGCACAGATAGCCGCGGGTCAGGCCGGTGACGTGATCGTGGTCCTCTACGGACTCGCGGCGATGCCCGCATATTGCGCAGCGCCCGTCCTGCCAGAGGAGGAGCAGTTCTCCCGCCCTGCTTTCGGGAATCTCGGCTGGAGCCGGGAGGCCGGGGACGGGCCACCCCCAGCAGATCGGATCGGCGTAGAGGTACGACAACCACGCCTTCTCCTCTGCCTGTTTGCGCGCCTTGGAGGCTTCCTTGAAGGGCTGGCTCATGTGGTGCCAGCAGCCGTCGGCCCGATCGAACTCGAAGCTTCGCGCCTCCCAGTAGTGGAGGGTCCTGGTGCACAGCCCGCCGCTCTTGGTCGGCTTGCCGCATGTGTCGTCGCGAACGACAGGCTTCATCACTGACCCCCGCTCCGCCGCAGGCCCGCTGCCGCGTTGTCGTCCCATTCGTCGGCGAGCTGCATGTAGCCGAGCATGGCCTTGCTGCCTGGCGCCCATCCGCCTTGCTTGGCGATGTTCACGGGGTCCTTCCCGTTCTTGCGGCCTTCGGTGGCGAGCCCGGACCGCAAGCTGTGACCGGTCCAGCGGATCGGCACGCCAGCCCGTCGCGCGACGCGGGTGACCGCGTTCGTGACGGAGTCGGGCGCCATCGCGCCACCGATGTGTCCCCAGCGGTCGATGCGCGGGAAGGCGGCCGCCGTCAGATCGGTGCGTCCGTAGATCTCGCACCACTGCTGCCAGGCGCGGACGGCGCAGATCTCCGGCTCGTCGTTGTTGTAGGGGATGGCGACGGTACGCACGGACCTCTTCGTCTTGCCGGTGACGACGGCGACCTTGATGCCGCGGGCATGCACAGTGATGTCGGCGAGGAGCAGGCCGGAGACCTCTGAAGCGCGGGATGCGAAGTGGAAGCCGGTGAGGATGAGCGAAAGGTCCCGTCGTCCGGTTGGGCTGCCGTCGCAGGCGGCGGCGATGCGGTGCAGGCTGTCAAGGTCGGCGGCCGCAGCCTTGCCGCGGCCGCGCCGCTCTCCCGCCTTGGCCAGTTGGGTGGCGACGCCTTCCAGTCGGGCGCGCGCTTCGGAGTGAGCATCCTTGCTCACGGGGCGGCCGCGCTCGCGTAGGCCGACGATGGCGGCGGTGAGATGGGAGTGTGCGGACGTGGGCGCGTAGCCGCGGCCGCCGTCACGTCCGGGGGTTGCGCGGCCGCGGTCGAGCATCCAGGCGACGTAGGCGACGAGCGCACCTCGGGTTCCTTCCGTCTCCGGGAGGCCCTGCTCGGCGCAGAAGCGCTGCCACACCTTCCATCCCTTGCTGTAGGTGTCTGTCGTGTTGGGCGGGGTGGTCGCCTCCTTCATAGCGTCGGCGAAGTCTTCGGCGGCCGCGAGTCGTTCGGCGGCCGCTTCGCCGTGCCGGGCTGCCCATGCGGCGCGGATCTCCGCTGGCACTCCCTGGGTGAGCTTTTCTAGGGACCCGTCCACATCTCTCCTTGATGCCTCGTCAACACCCTTTTGTCGCATGGGATATGAAGAGTGTATCCCGAGTGATACCCCCATGCGGGGGAACGCAAGAAGCCCCTCCCGCCCGTAGGCAGGAGGGGCTTCGTCAGGAGCCACCGTAAGGATCGGGTTCGACCTCGGGCGGCCAGGCCGGCTCCAGGAACGGCGCGATGGACGGTGACGGCACCGGCGCCGGGTCGGCCATCCCGAGTTCCACCATCGTCCCCAGATCCGCCGCCGCCTCATCGACGCGCGGCTGCACCGGGTGCTGGTCAGGCTGTTCGGTCATGCGTACTCCAGTTCTCACACGCCGATGTCATGCAGGTACGGCTTCGCCTCTTCCGGCGGCGCCGCGACCGGAGGCGGCTGCAACCGGGACTCCCGGACGAACGCGCTCAGACTCCGCACTACCGCCGACAGGTAGGTGATCGCCGCCGACTGGCCGCTGATCTTCACCTCTTGCCGGGTGACCCGCCCTTCCAGCCGCTCAATGTCCTTGTCGAGTCGCTCGGTCACCTTGGTGAAGTCGTCCCGCCGACCCTGCCCCCGCGGCTGCCGGCGGCCCACCACGACCGTGACGATGCCGCCAACGGCGGTGATCAGGGCGACTCCCAGGGCTGCGAGTGCGGCCAGCATTTCAGTGCTCATCGTGCTCCCGGGGTCTTTCGGCGTCGGGCTCGTCCCAGCCGACGATGACGAGGGGGATCGCGCCGAACCCGGCGAAGATCGCCGCACTGACCCAGCCGCGGGGGTTCTCCTCCAGCGGCCACCAGGACATGAAGAAGGACAGCGCCCACGGGGCAGTCGCCAGACACAGCCCGGTGAAGCCGGGCCAGTCTCGACCTTGCGGCAGGAACGCGCACACGACCGCGAGCGCCCCTGCGGCGATCCACGTCCAGGACCAGCACTCCAGATCCATCAGCATCAGTAGGATCCGGATGCCGGTCTGGTCGGGCAGCGGCTGCTCCAACTGCCCGACGCCGTAGAGGGTGACGAGGCCGCCGAGCAGCAGGAGGATGGCGCCCCGGCGGCCAACACGGTGCGCGAGCCGCCACAGCCCGCGCCGCATCAGACCCCCTTGGAGAGGGACGCGCTGTTCTTGCTGCCGAAGGCGCGAGCGACCATGCCCTTCAAGAGGGTTCCGCCGGCGGCGATTCCGGCGGCGGCCATCGTCTCCCAGAAGGAGGCGTGGAACATGTCGGCCGGGCCTGCGGCGATGGCGACACCACCGGCGGCGACGACGGCGGTGGCGAGGGTGCGCTCGGCCAGGTCGCGGGCGTAGGTCTTGGCGGTCTTCACGACGGTCTCAGCGTCGGGGAGGGGGAAGCTGGTGGACATGGCGGTCTCGTTTCTTCTAGCCGGGGAAGATCGGATTACTCGAGGAAAACGGACACTTCGGTCAGGCGGCCGGGCCGTTGATGTCGACGTCGACCTTGACGACCGCGTCCTTGATGGCCTTCTCCACGGCGGCCACGACGGCGGCGGTGTCGACGTCGGAGCCGACGAGCTGGGCGAGCTTGGCGATGGCCGCCGACTGCGCAGCCTCGGTCTGCGTGTTCGCGCGGACGCGCGCCTGGATGTCGCGCAGGACGGACAGCGCCTGCCAGTTGACGTTCGTCTTCACGTCGTCCGCGTCGGACGGTGCGGGGATCCCGTCGGTCTTCCAGACGGCGTTGAAGATGTCGGTCTTCGTGATGGCGGCCATGGGGTCTTCCTCCTCGGGGGTGGTGCTGCCGTTCGGTCGGGGTGCGCCCTTCTTGACCCACGCGTATAGCGGGCCTCCGGGGCAGGTGGTGGCGTAGCCGTCGCGGTGGCCGCCGAGCCAGTCGCCGGCGGGGCCCTTCTCGCGGCAGTATTCGATCGTGTCGCGGATCCCGTTGAGCTGCGGGTCGGTGGGCTGTGTGAGCCCCGACGAGCCGACGAGCGCGCACACCGCGTAGTCCTGATCGTTCAGGCTGGTGTTGCCGTTCGCGCTGTTGCGGCGCTTGAGGCCGCGGCCCTCGAACGAGTAGCCGTGGGTGCAGACGACGAAGCTGTAGCCGATGTCGGACCAGCCGTTGCCGTCCATGTGGCTGTTCTGGAGCGAGCGGACGTATGCGGCGCACTTGTCGTGCGTGCGGTCGCTGTACGCCGAGCCGAGGTAGTGGACCTTCACGCCCTTCCGTGCGCGGCCGTAGGGTGTGGCCCCGCTCGGTGTCCGGTAGGCGCGGGCGCCCCACTGGGCGCGGGTGACGAGCTTCATGAACCCTCCTCGGGCATGAAGGAAGCCCCGGCCGTCGGCTCGGGGCTCGGGATGCGGGGCGGGTTACGCGGGCGGGAGTTCCATCAACCCCGTCACCCACAGGTTCCCGGACGCGGCGACAACCGTGGCCGGCGACAGCGGGGTAGTGGACGTGCCCCGGTACAGGTAGATGCGGCTGGTCGCGAGGCCGACGGAGATGCCGCACCGGTAGGCGCGCGCGGCCAGGTACTCGTCCGGGGTGACCTGCACCGAGGAGACCTTCAGCGCGGTCGCGGCGTGCAGCAGCTCCAGCCGGTCCGCCAGTTGGTTCACGCCGGTGATCCCGGACGGGCTGTGGCCGGAGTCGTTCAGGATCTCCCAGCCCGAGCCGTCGTTGCGGAGGACGCAGGACAGGAGCGCGAGACGCGCGCCAGCTTCGGTGACCAGGATGTGGTGCGGCATACGGGCGAACTCCTTCGTGGGTGGACTGCGGTTACGGCGCGGGGCTCACGATCAGTTCACGCAGAGCAAAGGTGGCGGTGGCCCCGCTGAACGACGTCTTGTGGAGAAGGCGCGTGTTGTACGTGGAGCCGGGCGTGAGGCCCACCAGAAGGTGGCTGACTCCGTGCCGTGAGAACGTGTTGCCGTAGTTGCTCGGGCCGAGCCCGTCGGAGGCATCCTCGATGATCGAGCCCGAGCCGGGGGTGTTGCCGGTGCGGGTCTGGGGGGCGATCAGGCAGCCGTTCGAAGCCGTCTCGTTGATCATGCGAGCCGACGTCTTGATCTCCACCCGCCCGGTCACCGGGGCCGTGAAAACGACCTGGCAGTGCGCGTAGGTGCCAGCCGAAGCGGTCGTGGTGTACGACGTCGACAGCACGTCATACGAGGACGACTGCTGGTCGGACACGGAGTCCGTCACGCCGAGGGGCACCTGCCGCCACGCGGTCCCGTCGTACACGTACTTCTGATTGACGTCCCGCAGCCACACCTCCATCCCCTCCACCGGGGACGTCAGAGTCGCCGCCCTGGCCGAGGCGGACGCGAAGCTCATGTTGACCTTCGCGGCCAGCGCGTTCGCAAGAGCCGACGCCAGCGTTCCGGCGTCCGGCACATCCTGCAACGACGCGGCCATCACGTCCTGGTCGTACTGGTCTTCCGTGGGCACACGAGCCCCCTTCTAGGCAATCTGGTAGGTGAGGCTCATGCGGAGGATGTGACCCGACGCGAGAGTTGCCGGGGTGCTGGGCGACATGTTCGTGGCGTTCGCCGGCGTCGCTGCCGTGGGGAAAGTGACCGTGAACGTCGTCGCGTTCGCCGCGGCGTAGGTCTGCCCGATGTACGTGGACCCGGCCGTCAGCCGTGCGGTGCCGGTGTACTCCACCGTCTCGTTGGCCGACGGGAACGGCAGGCTGAAGCTGTAGTTGCCGGAGCCGAAGGTCGTGGTTGAACCAGGCACGATGCGCACCGACAGGTGGCACGTCTTGCCGTGCAGCACCCGGCGGCCGGACCGGAGCCCGTTACCGAGCACCGGGTTGGTCGTGGCCGCCGTCCACGCGCTGGTGAACGCCACCCACTCGGGGTCGCCAGCAACGGAGAGCCGGCCGGGGGTGGTTGAATCCCCAGTCCCGTTCGTGTCCAGCCGGATCAAGTCGCCGACTGCGGGGTTCGAGTAGGCCTCCAAGCATCGGGCGATCGCCCCATCCACCGTGGTGACGGTGCCCGCGTCAACGGAGGCGACTGTCGCCTGCCGCCAGTCCCCGCGGCGCACGGCAGGGTCTGCCGCACTCTGCTCCACGGCCTGCTGGGCAACCATGTCGGCCAGTGCTCGCTCGATGGAGGAGGTCACGCATCCTCCTTCGCGGCGATCGTGCCGACCGGCATGCCGCCACCGGGTTCCAGTGGCACCGTGAACGACGCC
Organism: Streptomyces camponoticapitis; assembly: GCF_014646115.1. Taxonomy (GTDB): domain Bacteria; phylum Actinomycetota; class Actinomycetes; order Streptomycetales; family Streptomycetaceae; genus Streptomyces; species Streptomyces camponoticapitis. Next base: position 91,343 of record NZ_BMMV01000030.1, read on the forward strand.
ACTTGGTGAAGCTCGCGCAGCCCGTCCGGATGGACAACGCGCAGCACGTCGCCCGGCTCCAATGCTGGATTCACCAGGGCGCTGAAGTCCCCCGTGGCGTTCGGCGCCCTGGCGGCGCGCAGCTTCAACTCGGCCGCCAGACGGCAAGCGCCGACGCTGGTCAGAGTGCTGGAGGAGTAGAACATGGGCCTGTGGCCGAATGGCCCGTCCCAGTACGTGGGCGAGCCGGGGTCGTCGTCTTTGACGAACGACTGCACCGGAGGCACTCCGTCGGCTGCGTTCTCTCCTCGGGCCAGAACTGCATTGAAGACGCCTGCAGCTGACATGCCGCGCTTGCCCTCGATGTAGACGCCCCCCTCGCCGGCGGCAACTGTCCATGCGGGTTGAGTTGACAGCAGGTCCGGCAGTTCGGCTACGACGAAAACGCCGTCCGCGTTGCAGAACGCTTCTGCGCCGGCCGCTGCTGCGACCTCCTGTACTGCGGCCCACGGGTCACCTTCCACATCCCAAGTACGGGAGCCGATCGCCGTATCCGCGACGAGGAACATGACCTCGGCGTCCGGGATACTGCGAGCGATGAGCGCCGCGATCGCGGAGTAGACGGTGCCCGTGGCCCGATACGGCTCAGTGAACCTGTCGTCCGCCACGACGCACTCCAGGCTCCGCCCGGTAAGAGTGACCGGCCCGAACGTCGGATCGCCATCGACGCCATCGACGCGGAACACCCCAAGTGGCGCCAGCTCCTGTGTGCCGTCGCCGTAGTCGACGCCACGCGAGATTCGCAACCGAGCCCCGTAGGTCGCCAGCGAGTCTGTCGGAGTCGTCGGGATCATTGACACGTCGGGCGAGGCGACGGTGCACGTGCGCCGCGTCTGCTGCTTGCTGTCCACGCTGACACTGCCACCGGTATGCCTGAGGGCGGCTACCGCGCCGTCCGTCCGGAAGAGGAGCACCTCGGTGATGACGCGATGAGGCTCGGCGAGACGGGGTAGGAAGCGGGCCGATACGGGGTACACGTCACCCCCCGATGCGGCGGTCGAGGAATACATCTTCCCAGGTGGCGTAGGTCTCCAGGACCTCTTGCCAGGTGGCGAACTCCGACAGGATGTCCTGCCAGGTGCGGCCTGCCGATCCGTTGACGCCGGTGGTGACGGGCATGTCGGCCTCGGTCAGTGGCAGAGTCCAGGCCCGCCACGGGTCGTCGGCGTCCTCTTCGCTGCGTGCCTCGGTGATGCTGCCGACGCTGACGTACATGTCGGACACCCCCTTGCCGGGGGCGGCCTGCCACAAGATGACGTTGCCTGAGTCGAGGAGCCAGTGCAGGGACGCGCGTTCCTCGTCTGTGCGCGTCCAGATCTGAAGGTCACCCTCCAGCCCGCTGCGCACCCCGGACAGAACGACGGCGTTCCTGCGCCCGGCGACCCGGTGCGTGGCCTGTTCGATGGGCCGCGACCATACGGGGGCGGTCTGCATCAGCACCCGGCAGTTCCGTTGCGGGTTGCCCGGATCTTTGAGCCACGCCTCGTCGGGGTCGTCGTGCGGGATCGTCACTGGGTCTGAGGTGCGGTTCTGGTGGGACAGGTCGGCCGGGTCGATGACCTCTACGTAGTAGTAGACGGGCGTGAGGAGCGGCGCCTCGTAGTCCTCGATGACCATCTGGTCGGATGTGATGACGACCGTGCCGTCGTACAGTCCGTTCGGTCCGCGCACCAGCGTGCGGGTGCCGTCCGGGGTGATGCGGTAGATGAGGATGCCCCGGTCGAGCGTCAGCTCGCGCAAGGTGATCGTGATGCTGGCGGACGCCGGGATGACGTCCACTTCCATCAGGGGCTCTGCCTGCCAGAGTGCGACGGCGTCCAGGCGGATGGTCGAGTTGATGGCCCCTGCGGTGAGTGTGAGTTCGACGGCCGCCTGTGTCGCACCGGCCGGGGCGGTCTGGTCGCGGCTGAGCTTCCACCAGCCAGGCGACGGTGCGGCGCTTGCGCCGGTGCCGGTGGCGCCGAGGTCGGTGTCGGCGGCGTCGTACCAGCGGACTCCCCGGGTCGTCGTCCAGGATCCGGCGGCGACCTGCTCATAGAAGGAGAGCCGAAAGTCCTGGCCCTCGCTGCCCGAGGGAAGTGGGAACTTCGCGCTGCGGATGGTGCTGGCGGTGGCGGTGGCCGAGGTGACGGTCAGGCAGTAGCTGCCGTCCGCTGCTGCGGCGCCCCAGGGTGTGGAGCGGGCGATCGTCGCGACACCACTGGTCTTGGTCCACCCGGCGACGCCTTGCTCGAAGCTGGCGTCCGCATACCTCACGACGCTGCCCGCCTGGAAGCCGGGCGCGACCGTAACGACGACCTGCTCAACCCTCAAGATCTGTGCGGCCGTGGCGCCGTCCATGCCGACGGTGACGCCGCACGTGACCGCGCCCGCAGGGGCGATGGCGGACACGCGCTGCCGCTGATACCCGGTGCTCGCCGCGGCCAACTCACCGCGGGTCGCCGTCAGTTGCGTGTCCGTGGCGTCGTAGAACCGGATCTCGATCCAGGAATCGGAGCCGGTCGTGGGTGGCGACAGGTAGCAGTAGGCCGTGTACTCGATGCCTTCGGTGACGACCGGACGTTCCACTGTGCGGGCCGCCACATCCCCGTTTGCGATGGCGGTGACGGTGAGGATCGCGCCGCCGGAGTAGTACCAGGTGACCGGCCACTGGACGGCGGGGGCCGCCCTGCCGACGGTCGCGTTCAGTTCGGACGTCCAGCCGGATGCGTCGATCTCGAAGCTCTCGGTGCCGAACGGCAGCAGATTGCCGGTCGAGCGGATCGGCAGCCCCAAGTAGACGTTCTCCCAAAGGTGGGTGACCGCCGCCCCGGCCGGGCTGGACGAGAGGACGACCTGCGCGCGTGCAGCGCCGACCGGCGCGGGGGCTGCCACGCCGACCCTGTGCAGCGACGCCGATGCCGACGCCGTGGTGAGCGACCAGGAGATAGACAGCTCGATGTTCGTGGGCGACAGCCACCGCAGACCGATCTTCTCCACGATCGAGCCCGAGGCGTCCGCGAAGGTCTGATACACGGTGCCGGGCGTGACGGCATAGGACGACACGGTGCGGGCCCGCATCTCCCCGGCCGCGACCGACTTGACGGTCAGGACCCCGTCGCCATTCCGGCCGCCGGTGCCCTTCGACAACGTGCAGTTCAGGAGCGGAGTCCAGCCCGAGGTGTTCGGGTCGATGGACTCCGTCACCTGCGACAGGAAGTTGCCGGGGATCGCCACTACAGCCTCCGTCCCGCACTGAGCGCCGTGGTG
>NZ_BMMV01000031.1 GCF_014646115.1 Streptomyces camponoticapitis
ACAGGATCGCCGCCAGCACCTCACGATCACCCGCCCGAGCCCGGCCACCACCCTGCGGACGTATCACCACCGTCGGCGGCACCACCCGACGGAACAACACCCACAACTCATCCGGCACCAACCGCTCAACCAAGTCCGTCATGCACCGTTCAACGAACGATCAAGCCATAAGAAACGACGTCTAAGTGCGATTGCTGGGCTGCCGCGATGGACACCGGGAGGGCCGCCAGGACGACGGCGAGTCGTACCCAGACGTGGTGCTCCGATGGCCTGTCCGGCACCTGAATCCATGAAGCGGCTTCTCGGTGCCTGGGCCGTCGCAACCGGGGAATTGGAGGGCGCCATGTGGGTGTCGGCGATGGCTGCCCGCAGGGCATCGGCATCGGTGTGCCAGCTGTCCCCGGCCGGACACATACGCCAGTGAGGGCCAGGGCTCTTGGTTCTGTCGAGTGGAGGGACGGTCGGCCGATCCTCGGCGGCAACTACCGAGGCGCCCAGCGCATCCCACCCCTCAGTGGCTTGCGCGTCAACGAACCAGTAGAACGCCGACGCACCGGGGTCTGCGATGACCCCGCCGCATCGTGGGCCGAGAACGTCCAGCACCCTGGGGCCCGCCGAGCCGTCTACTCGCACGAGCACTGCTCCGTCGATCGTTGAAGGGGTCATGCCGCTCCTTGTCACACCGGCCGCCGGGTGGGAGCCCTAGCCTGATCCGTGCTTCTTGGCAGGGGCCTTCTTCGCGGCGGTCTTCTTGCGGGCCGGCATGTCGTGCACGGTGGCGTCCTCACCGGTCTCGCCGCGGGACTTCCTGGCCTGCTGGACGGACTGCTCCAGCGCGGACATCAGGTCGACCACCTGGCCGCTGCCCTTCGCCTCGCCAGCAGGCTGCGGCGGTGCCTTGCCATCGGCCTTCGCCTCGATGACCTTCTCCAGCGCCTCGGTGTACTCGTCGTGGAAGCCGGAAACGTCGTCCAGGGCCATGGTCTCCATCAGGGCGAGCGCCCCCTCGATCTCGCCCTCGTCCAGCTCCACCTCGGGAGGCGTCAGCTCGGCGGGTCCCGGATCTCGTCCGGCCAGTGCATCTGGTGCAGCACCATCGCGTTCTCCTTGATGGACAGGAGTCCAAGGCGCTCGCGGCCACGGAGCGCGTACTTCGCCACAGCCGCCTTCGAGGACCGCTCCAGCGCCTTCCGTAGAAGGGTGCAAGGCTTCGCGGCGACCTCGCTGACGGCCTCCAGGTAATAGGTCTGGCCGAGGCGGATGGGGTCGATCGTGCCGCGGTCGACGAAGGCGACGACGTCGATGGCACGTGCCGTGGGCAGCGGCATGTCCGCCAGCTCATCGTCGCTGATCGGGATGACGTTGTCCTTCGACAGTTCGTAGCCCTTGCCGATCTCGGCCGAGGTGACTTCCTCACCGTCCAGTTCGCAGACCTTCCGGTTGCGGACCAGACCCATGTCTTCCAGGTGGATCCGGCGGAACCGGATCGAGTGGTCTTCGGTGGCGATGAGGAGGCGCACGGGATCTTCCGGATTTCGAAGTCCATCGCATCCCCTGAACCGGGGTGTTGCGACAACCACTAGAACTCAAGCTCAGACGGCGGGCTTGCTCACCTCTTGTCCCACGTTCTGGGAGTTCTGGGTGCGCCTACCCACATCGGCGGAGCCCATCAAGGGAACGAACTGCCGGCCCCCTGCATCCTTACAACTGCACCAAGGGGCGTGAGCCTCGCAGCCTCGAAAGAAACAGGGAGCACCACCGCCATGAACGCGTCCCCTGCCGCGGCCTCGGTGTCCGACACGAGCAGAAGAGTCTGGCTCTACCCAACGGTGTCGGCATTCGCCGGAGGCCTCCTCCTCGGCGTCCTGACCAATCTGGCCCAAGGTTGGCTTCCGGGGGCCTGGAATCAGATCCCCAACTCCGGTGCGGTCTGGTCCGTCGCTGCGTTCGCGGCTGGCGCGCTGCTGGCCCGGCAGGTCAGCCTGCCCGCAGTGGCCGTCGCGGGTCTGTGCGCCGAGTCCGGTCTAGTCGTCGGCTACTACGGCTACGCGGAGGTCGCGCGCGTTGGCATGGGCTCTTTGTTCGCTCCCCTCATCTGGCTGGGTATGGCGTTCATCGCCGGCCCTCTGTTCGGGGTGGCGGGCTCCTGGTGGCGGGGCTGCAGCCCGCGTTACCGCGTCATCGGACTCGCCGCCCTCGCGGGTGTTTTCGGCATGGAGGCCATCCAGTACGCCTGGGTCCTGCACTACGTTTCCCAGGCATGGGCATGCCTCGCCGTTCTGGTCCTCGTGGCGCTGCTGATGGGCCGCACCCACAAGGAACGCGTACTGACCCTCCTGACCGCCATGCCCTTCTCGCTACTGGCCTACCTGATTTTCGAGGAACTGATCCTGAGGACGGTCCTCGGCTGATACCCCCTTCGGACCGCCTTGGCCGTCGAGGATCCCCGCCTCCGTCGGCTGAACGAGCAGGGAAGCGGACGTCATTCTTCTGAACGAAAGTGGCGGCAAGGACTCCCAGGCTATGAGTCGCACGTAGTCGGTCGGTCGGATGCCGCCGAGATGCTCTACAAGGTCGTCGTCATCTATGCAGGCCTTGTCAACGTCGAGTGGGTGGGTACCACGGACCTTGCTCGTCGGCAGTCGTCCACGTTGGACGTGCCGCGCTTCGAAGTTGTCCGTGCTCGGGGCGGTGACTTCCTCGGCCGGGCCGCCGCCCTCTACAACAAACCGTGAGATCGACTTGACACTGACTGTCCTTCGGGCCAAGCGTGACGCGGCCCGTCGGGCAACCGGTCAAGTCCAGTCAACCTCGGCTTGCCCCAACGCACGCTCTCCGGAGTCCTGATGAGTCCCCCGGTCAACCCGCTGACCCCTCAGACCGTCCAGCGACTGGCATTTATCCGTACTTACGCTTGCTGTTTCGCCCCGGGGGATGCTGGTGAACTGATCCGCGAGAGCGAGTGCGACCGTATTGTCAGAGTCAAGAAAGGCCCATATTTCGGTACTGAGTTTGTGTGTGAATGACAAAACGGCCTCGGTGCTATTGCTGTAAACCGATAAGGGACACTGATGTCCGATACCGCGTGTGGTAGAGGCCGCATGCACTCGGGGAAGTTCGAGGACTGAACGATCGCTACCTATCGGTAAGCGATCCGATGCAGAAGGCGCCCTGCACGCCCGAGGCGTCGCAGGCAATTCACCTAGCTGAGGCAACATGAGTGCATTCGTTCCGCCATCGCCGTCCTATCCGTTGCGCGGACGTACGGCGGAATTGGAGTCGGTTCTGGACGAGGCGCGGCGCGCCGAGCGGACCGGCTCTCGACTGGTGGTCGTGGACGGCGATCCCGGGATCGGCAAGACCCAATTCCTGCGGGTCGTCCGTCAACAGCTCAAGAGTGGCGGCTTCGCCGTGGGCGCTGCGGCAGCGGGGGAAGGTGACCGGACTACTCCACTGGCTTCGCTGGGCACGGCCCTTCGAGCAGGGAGCCGCGTTCCACTGCTTTCCGCGGAGGACTTCGCCAGTCTGCTCCCGCTCGTCGAGCAACCCCTGTGGCTGGTTGAACAGCTGGCGAGTCTGCTGCGGCGGTCATCCGACGTCCGTCCGTTGCTGATCGCGTTGGATGATTTCCAGTGGGCTGATCCGCTCAGTGCCTTCGCTCTGCGTACCCTCCCTGCCCGGCTCGCCGGAGCGCCCATTCTGTGGTTCCTGGCCAGTCGGCCCGTTGCCGCCGGCCCCACCGATCAGGTTGTCGGCATGGCGACCGAGGCGGACGTCCCTGTCCTGCGCATCGATCTTGGGGCCCTGCGGCGCGATGCCATTCTGGAGATCGCCCGTGACCGTCTGGGTCGTGACATCGAACCGGTGCTTGCCGGCCACCTTCTCGAAGCTGACGGCGTCCCGTTCCTGGCTGTTCACATCGCAGAAGGGCTTCTGCAACCTGGGAGCGACGACAAAGAGGGGGCGGGGCTTCCAGCCGGCCTGGTCGCAGGCATCAGGCGCCGCATCGCGCCCACGTCGGACCTGTGCCGGGCGCTGCTACGAGCGGGTGCCGTACTCGGCTCCTCGTTCCCCCTCCGCGACGTGGCCCATCTGCTGTCGGAGGCTGTCATCCGGCTGACGGCGCCCCTGGAAGAAGCGCTGTCCGCGGGGCTGCTCACCGACGAGGGCGGCCAGATCCGTTTCTCACACGACCTACTGCGACGGGCTGTCTATGAGGACATCCCGCCCTCCGTACGTACGGAACTTCACAAGAAGGCTGTCGACCGCCTTCTGAGCGACAAGCGGGGCGCCGCTGAGGCGGCACCCCACGTACTGGCCTCGGCGGAGCCGGGCGACAGCGCGGCCGTGGAAGTACTGAGACGGGCGGCCTTCGAGATCCTTGACACCATGTCCGTGACATCTGCCATCTTTATCAGGCAGGCATATGACCTTGTCCGGGAGGACACGGTCCTGCGCGACCGACTGGGCCGGGACGTGGTGAAGGTGCTGTTGCACGCCCGCCAGTACGCCGCGGCGGAAACCTTCGCGGGCGACCTGTTGCGTGTCGGCCTCGCCCCCAGTACCGAGGCCGAAGTGCGCCTTTCCCTCGCCCCTCACATGTGGCTCGCTGGACGCAACGCGGATGTACACGCTTTCGCGCGGGACGTGCCGTACGCGCCCGAGGCCCTGCGCGAGCGGTTGGCTGCCTACCGTGGTTGGTCCGCCGGGACGCCTCTTGAGGCACCCGTCGACCACCTGGCCGCTGCTGTCACCGCGGCGGCTCACGCCCAGTCGCATGTCGCGGACGGTGGGTACACTGCCGCGCTGAGAGGCTACCGAACAGCGCTGAGGCTGAATGCCGCCGTCTCCCCGACAGAGGTCGGGCGATTGCCGAACGCGTCCCTGCACATACGCGTCCTGGTGTTGCGCGCCGTACTGGGGGAGCCGTCCGGAGTCCTCCGGGAACTGGACGCCGCCGTCGACGACTTGCATCTCGGTCTCGATTCCTGGGATTCAGCCCAGTTTGCTGTTGCTCGAAGCCAGGTTCTGGTGGCTGTCGGCAGGCTCTCCGATGCGGCCGACTCCGCTGCGCGCGGTCTGCGACTGGCCAAGGAGATAGGTGACCCGGTCATCGAGCCCGAAGCCCGTCACGTACTGGGATGGGTCGCGCTCCTGCGGGGTGAGCGGGCGACGGCCCGCAAGCACCTCGCCCGCTCTCCGGGCAGCAACAGGGCGCTGCCCGTTCTGGCCGCCCTCGCCGCGGACTTCGAGGGATTGCCGGAAGCCGCGCCGCGGCTGCTGAGGGCCGCGGCGGAGACCGCGTTGCCTTGGCGAGAGGAGTTCCTGCTTCAAGCTGCCATTTCCGCACATCACGCCGCCGACGGGGAGACGCTGCGCGCAGCGGTGGCGAGCCTGACCGACCTGGCCGGACAAAATCCCGAAGCGGCGGATATCTCTGCAGCCGCGGCTCTGGCCCGCGGTCTGCGCGAGCAGAATCTGGATGAAGCGAGAGACGCGCTGGCGACGTCTCCGCGACTGCTGCTGAGGGCGCGGGCCGAGGAGGAATGGGGGCTGGCGGCCATGTCCAACGACAAGAACGCGGCACTGGAGGCCTGGAAAAATGCCCTTGCCCAGTACCAGCAAGCCGGTGCGGTCGGACCAGCCGCCCGTGTGCGGCGGCACCTGCACGCGTCGGGAGTCCGGAGTCGCACACGCCGGGCGGCCTCGCGGCCGTCCTCCGGGTGGGAGTCGCTGACCCTGGCGGAGCGCCGCGTCGCGCTGCTGATCGCGCAGGGGCACACCAATCGCTCCGCGGCGACAGAGCTGGTCGTCTCCCCGAGCACGGTGGGCACACACCTGCGGTCTGTCTTCGCCAAGCTGGGCATAAGTTCCCGGGTGCACCTCACCCGGTTCGTACTCACCCTGGAGTGAGACGCCGGCCGGCGAGCCCCTGGTGAGGAGCGCGCCGGCCACTGGTGCCCCGCCACGTCAGCGGTTGCGGCCCGCCGCCTGCTCGATGACGGAGGCCACCAACTGTGAGTGGGTAGTGGTGACATCGTGGGCGGACCGTACTTTCCACGTCCTGGCGTGGTCACGATGCGCCATGAACTCCTGCACTGCCGGCGGAATCGCCTTGTCCTGAGTAGTGATGATGGAGTACACAGGAACGGACGACGGGCTGTCGTGCTGTGCCTTGTCACCCAGAGCGGAGGCGAGGACTGGACGCTGTCCCGCGGCGGCCACCGCGGCGTCACCAGCCGTGCGATCGGCGGCGAACACTGACCGGAAACTCTCCGCCTTGACGTGGAGTTCGGGACCGTCCGCCTGGTTGACGGTGAAGGTGGTGTCGGGGCCCAGCAGGCTGCCCGGGTACTTCTCGTTGAGGTCCTGCAGGCTTTCGCCCCTCCTCGGGATGAAGGCGGCGGCGTACACCAGGGCATGCACGTCCGGGACCTGGGCGGCCACCTCGCTGATCAGCATGCCCCCGTAGGAGTGGCCCGCCAGCACGACGGGCCCGTCGATCGAGCGGACCACGTTGGCCACATAGGCGGAGTCCTGCGCAAGCCCGCGCAGCGGAACGGCTGGAGCGACCACCGTGTACCCGTCCCGCTGGAGTTCAGTGGTGACACCGGCGAAGCTTGAGGCGTCCTCGAAGGCGCCGTGCACCAGTACCACCGTGGGCCGGTGAGGCGCCGGATGAGAAGCGGTGGCCGAGGCGGTGCCGGCGTTGATCGCCACGGCTGCCACGACTGCTGCCGCCGCGAGGGCACCAGCGGTGGGGATGAGTATTTTCCTGCTGCGCTTCATCAGAAGTCCTTGATGGGTATGCGGGCCGGCGAACAGAGAGACACCGGATTCCTGCTGTGGGAGGGGAGAGTGGGCAGTCAGTCCTTGAGGGCCTCCAGGATCACCGCGGTCACGGCGCCCGGCCGGGAAACGGCGACCGCGTGAGAGGCCGCGATCTCTGTACTGGTGCCGCCAGTACGCGTTGCCATGGCCCGCTGGGCCTCGGCCGGAATGGCCTCGTCCGCGGCGGTAATGAGGTGGTGGGTGGGCACAGTCCGCCATGCGGCCGGGCCGGCCTTCTCGTCGAAGGCCGAGGCGAGAATGGGACGCTGACTCACGGCCAGCACCTTGGCCCGGGTCGGGTCGACGTCTGCGGCGAAGACCTTCGAATAGGCACTCTCGTCGATCCGCAGCCAGGTCTCCTCAGCGTCGCCGACGCCCGGCAACGCCATCGGCACGAGCGCGGAGCCCAGATCGTTGGCGGGGAAACGGCCCAGCAGATCCATCGGGCTCTCTCCCTCCTCCAGTGCGAACGCACCCACAAAGACGAGTGAGTTGACATTGCTCGCGCGGGAAGCCGCCTCGGCGATGACCACGCCGCCGTAGGAGTGGCCGACGAGCACGACCGGCCCTTCCAGGTCGTGCAGAAGTGCTGCCAGTCTCGCTCCGTCGTATGCGCCGCCGCGCAACTCATTGGCGACGGCGAGGGCACGCACGTTGTTCTGCTGGAGCCGGGAAATCACCCCGGCCCAGCTGGAGGCATCTGCGAAGGCACCGTGGACGAGAACGACGGTGGGGCGGCCTGCGGTTTTCATGGTCTCCTGCCTTGCTTCTGAACCTGTTCGGGTGTTGACAGGAAACACTCCAGAACACCGGCGCCACATCGACCGGACAAGGGATTCCGAAGACGCGGTTGACGGCTACGTTGCGGCCGACTGTGTCCTTTCCTCACACATTCGTATGAGGAAGGGGGCACTGAACTGCGAAAATGCGAAGCCGGCACGGTGACGTCGTTGAAGGTTCCGCGACCGTGTGCGAAGCCCGCGGCGGGGACGATGCCGCTGTAGGGGTGCGACGCTCAAGACTTTCAACAAGGGTGTGGGCCGGAGGGCCTGGTCAGCAATCGGTTCGTGCACGAGGACGCGGGGTCGGCGGACGCTGTCGTTCCGAAGTCGAGCGCAGACAATACGCACTGGACAGCAGCTGGCCGAGCTGAGGCTGTACTTCAGCGGGCGAGTTTCCCGCGAGGCGGGTGGTTCTAGGAAGTGTTTTCCGATCATCGGATCGTTGGTCCTGCTTCGCGGTGTCATGCGTCAGGAAGCCGCCAGCCGCCCTCGCCTGCGAGCGGTAGCGCCGCCTCGGGACCCCACGACCCCTTGGCGTACGGCAGCACGTCGGGCCTGTCGTGCTGCACCGGGTCACACACCTGCCACAGGCGTTCGATCCCCGCCGAACCGGTGAACAGTGTCTGATCTCCGCGCATGGCGTCGAGGAGCAACTTCTCGTACGCCTCAAGCGGTTGGACGCCCGGGAACGCCTTGTCGAACTTCAGGCCGAGGCGCGCGTCGGCCAGCACGAGTTCCGGGCCGGGCCGCTTGGCACGCAGCACCAGCGACACCTCGGGCTCGTCGGTCAGCTCCAGGACCAGTTCGTTCGGCTCGCCCTGCTCGCATGTGGTCGCGCCGAAGAGCGCCTGCGGCGGGTTGCGGAATCCGACGGTCACCACGCGCCGGGACTGGGCCATGGCCTTGCCCGTGCGAAGCAGGAACGGAACGCCCTGCCAGCGCCAGTTGTCCACCCACGCGCGGACCGCCACGAACGTCTCGACGGTCGACCCCGGATCGACGCCCTTCTCGTCGCGGTAGCCGTCGTACTGCCCGAAGATGACCTCCTTCGGATCGAAGGGGCGGAGCGATTCGAAAACCTTGTGCTTTTCGGTCCGCAGTTCCTGTGCGCCGATGCGTACGGGCGGTTCCAGCGCGACGAAGCCGAGGATCTGGCAGAGGTGTGTGGTGATCATGTCGCGGTAGGTTCCGGTGCTCTCCATGAACGCCGCCCGACCCTCGATGTCGATCTGCTCCGGCACGTCGATCTGCACGTACGCGATGTGGTCTCGGTTCCAGGCCGGTTCGAAGAGGCCGTTCGCGAAGCGCAGCGCCAGAATGTTCTGAACGGCCTCCTTGCCCAGGAAGTGGTCGATGCGGAAGACCCTTTCCTCGGGCACGACCTTGTGCACGGCCGCGTTCAGGGAACGGGCGCTCGCCTCGTCCCGGCCGAAGGGTTTCTCCATGATGAGGGTGGCGGCGTCGGCGATGCCTGTGTCGCCCAACATTTTGATCATGGGTTCCATGCTGTCGGGCGGCACGGAGAGGTATACGAGGGTCCGTGCCGATTCGCCGTACTCCCGCTGGGTGCGCTTCAGCGCCTCCGCCAGTCCCGCCCCGTCGTCGGCCGACGACGTATGGAAGGTCAGGTGATTGGCGAACGCGGCCCACGTGTCGTCCTCGAACGCGTCCCCGGCGTGCTCCCGTACCCTGCCCGCCAGTCGGGTACGGAACTCCTCGTCCGTTCCGGGGGAGTGCCGCCCCGAGCCGATGACGGTGAAACGATCCGGCAGCATCCCGGCGCGGAACAGGCGGTACAGGCCGGGAAAGAGCTTGCGGCCCGCCAGGTCGCCCGTCGCGCCGAACAGTACAATGACCTGCGGATCCTTGGGCGCTGCGGAGTGTTGTTCGGCAGAGGTCACGGTGCGTCTACTCGCTCTCGAAAAGGATGCGTCAGGGATTCGCCGGAGGCCCTGCTGGTGCCCGAGCGCGGCCACGTCGGTGCTCCGCCGTGATGTGCCACGCGCTGGACGCCATGATTTACCCCGCCCGCCGGTTGTCGACGGGGCGCACCAGACACCGCCGAACACAGTCACTCGTCTTGCCGAGCTGGGCCGACGTGGTCCGACAACACGGAACGGTGCGTTCCCCGCGCAGGCGCGATCGGATGCGGACATCAGCCTCAGGCGAACCCGCTGAACCGAGTCGGTCCGCGATTGAGGTCGCAGCAGGATGGGGCAGCCAGACGTGAGGTCCCCCCATCTGCCGGGCCCGAGCCGAAGGACTGGATAATCGGGCCATGGATGCCGGGTTGATGGGAAGCGGGGCGCAATCAGACGTGGTCCCTGTACAGGCCCAGGCCGGCGCACGGCGCGGGCTGGATGGTGCGATCTGCGGAGGCAAGGGACATCGAGGTGATCGCGGAGCCGCGGGCCACGGTCATGCGTGCGGACCTGGAACGGCTTGGCCGCTAGGACGAGCACCGGGTGCGCCAGCGGCTGCTGGATTCCTTCTCCACGCAGCACACGTCGATCATCATGATCGACGGCGAACTCGCAGGATGCGTCACGGTCCGGCCCTTCGAAGGCGGGCAGTGGCTGGAGCACTTCTACCCTCGCTCCGCACCGTCAAGGCCGAGGTCACGGATCTGCTGTCTTGCACTCGGTGCTGGAGCGGACTGACGCGCAGGGCATGACCGTGGGTCTGAACGTCTTGCAAGGCAGTGCTGCCCGTCGGCTCTACGAACGCCACGGATTCGTCGTGGAAGCTCAAGACCCGATCGACGTGTTCATGGTTCGCCCACCCGGGGCCTGCACTGATGCGAAAGCCTGACCCTGTCGTAGCACGATGGCCACGACCCGGTCCGCGAACCATCTGCTCGGCCCTGACGTGACAGGGGCCGCACCGGTTCTTCGAGTGTGACCAAGAAGTGGGCCCGCGCGGCCCTGTCCCATCGTGCCTTCTGCGGTGTCTCCACGCATGACCAGACAGCGATGCGCACCAAGGGCATGGCACCGTGACCGACTCGCTCGACGGTCAGACGCCGCCAGTCCTCGGCGCCGACGGTTTGGCTGTTGTAGCCGACAAGCGGAGGCTGCGGGTATTGAACAAGATCACCGCGTTCACCATCCGCTACAACACGAGAGCCACGCGGTTCGCCCGGAAGTACGACGCCCGGGCCGAGCACGCCCGCTACGTGGCACCTCATCAGCACGAGCAGACACACACCAACGCGCCAACGTGACGGCGGCCCGGGAATCACCTTCGGTGATCACCGGGCCGCCGAGGACTCAGCTTTGGAAACGACAGCAGCTGCCTACTTCGCGGCTGGACTGCCGGACATGGCGTCGAAGCAGACCGGCAAGATGGCAGGTCCGTGGATGAGCAGCCCGGGACGCCACGTCAGCTCGTTCTCCGGCACCGCCAACCTTAGATCCGGGACACGCTGCAGGAGCGCGTTCAGAGCAACGACGGCCTCGGCGCGAGCCAGGGGGGCTCCCAGGCAGTAGTGCGGGCCATGACCAAAGGCCATATGGCCCGCCGTGTCACGACCGATCCTGAGGTCGTCCGCGTCAGAAAAGCGCGAAGGGTCCCGGTTAGCAGCGGACAAGGAGACCAGCACCATGTCACCTCGGCGGATCGGAAGGCTGCCGATCGTCAGGTCCTGGGTGGCGAAGCGCTCAGTCGTGGCGTGAGCCGGTCCGTTGAAGCGCAGGAACTCCTCGACGGCGTCAGGCATCAAATCCGGATCGGTGCGAAGAGAGGCCGCCAACTCCGGACGGCGTAGCAGCTCCAGCACCGCGTTGCCGATCAGGCTGCCCGTTGTCTCCAACCCGGCAACGAGCAGCACCAACACAACACCGACCAACTCGGCGTCATCCAGAGGACGATCGTGAGGGGTTTCCTCGTCTGAAGGCTGGGCCAAGGCGCTGAGCAAATCGTCACCAGGCTCGTCCCGCTTGCGGCCGATGAGAGACCCCAAGTATGTGGAAAGTTCGATAAAAGCCCTCTGCTGCAGCTCTGGTGCGTCCGACCGTGTCACCACATCGGTCCACGAGCGGAACCCGGGTATGTCCTCGGCCGGCACCCCAAGGAGCTCACAGATCACCAGGGCGGGCAGG
This sequence comes from Streptomyces camponoticapitis, assembly GCF_014646115.1. GTDB lineage: Bacteria > Actinomycetota > Actinomycetes > Streptomycetales > Streptomycetaceae > Streptomyces > Streptomyces camponoticapitis. The sequence goes on from NZ_BMMV01000031.1 coordinate 11,714, forward strand.
GGAAAGGCGAAGGCGTCCACGAGATCTGCCTGCGACCCGGTCGCCAGCATGTCGTCCAACAACCGGTCCGCCGTGCGTTGGATTGCCGGGCGCAGCGCCTCAACCTGACGAGGTATGAAGGCCCGTCCTGCCAATCGTCGCAGCCGCGTGTGTTCAGGCGCGTCCAGCGTAATGAGCCACGGCGGTTGTTCGGGGACCCGGATCCCGCTCATCAACCATCCTGGCTCCAGGCCCGCAGCTTCCGAGCGCTTGCTCATCCGGGGGTCGCTGAGTACCGAACGAGCCTCCTCGTAGTCGGTGACCAACCACTGCGCCGGAGCTCCACGTGGCTCGCACCGGTGCGCTGCCCCTGCCTCCCGCAGATCTCGCAATACGAGATGCGGATTTGCCTGGAACGCAGGCCGGTCGAGTACTTCTCTGAGCAGATGCCCATCCACGGGGCAATTCCCGCGCCCAGCCTGACTAGCGCTGTTCATCACTCACCCGGACTCCCGCAGGCCGGCCCCGTCCGAGCGGCATCACTTCTTCGAGTCGCTGCACCATGGTTCAGCTAGCCTGTGTCGCCATGATTGTGGCGGCGACTTCGCGAGCGTGATCAGACCATGGCGTGGGCAAGAGCGTCTTTCGGTCGAGGCAGATGGCGGTACGGATGCCGTACGCGTAAGTCTTCTCGCCATCGGCGGAACACACGCGATAACCGCATGTCACTGAAGTCGTGCCGATCTTCTCGATCCACAAGTTGACGGCATACGTACCGAACGCGGTTACAGGGGTGTCGTACGTGATCGTGAAAGTCTTTACGACGTTGAAGCCGTCATTCTCCAGGCCTTCGGCGCCGAAAAACCCTTTTCTGTGCCAGAAGGAAAGCCATGCGCGCTCGACCAGTACCTGGTAGCGGCCATTGTGAAGCATTCCCAGAGCGTCCAAGTCGTCGAAATGGACTTCGATCGGCATGAGTATCCCGATGGGGCCGGACGTCTTGGCGGTGGTGGTGAAATCGGAAATCATAATTCCTCGGCAGTACGATCAGGGATGAGGCGATATTAGACTGAGCAGAGCCGGCGGGAAAACCTTTGATCTCTGCAAGGAAAATTGTGCGGCTATTTTCCGGGATTCGTTTGCGTAGTCGGTGATGTGACGCGACTCTCCCGCCAGCTCACGGGTGCGCACGAGGGGCAACGGGCGCGGCCAGCGGCGTTTGCTGGAGACGCTTACGCCTCGTTGGACCGCGAGCGGCTCTGTTTCAGCGAGTGACGACGATTTTCCCGGTGACCCGACCAGTCTCCACCAAGCGGTGCGCCTCGCGGAGGCCGGCGGCGGAGAAGTCGTCAATTGCGGTGGTGAGTGTGGTGCGGATCCGCTTTTCGTCGACTAGACCAGCGACAGTCTCCAGCAGATTCTTCTGCACCACCATGTCGTCGGTCTGGTGAATGGACCGGGTGAACATCAACTCCCAGTGCCAGGCGACGCTCTTGCTTTTCAGCGGGAGCAGGTCCAGGCCCTCGGGCTCATCGATAGCCGTAATGTGGCCGAAAGGCCGCATGATCTGCGCGTAGGTTTCGATGTTTCCGCGCGAATGCGGGCTCAAGAGGTAGTCGATGCCGTCAGGGGCGGCGTTCGTCGCCGACTCCACAAGGTCGTGGTGGTCCACCACCGCGTCGGCTCCAAGCTCCTGTACCCACGCCCGGGACTCGGAGCGAGTGGCAGAAGCGAGAACGCGCACGCCGGTCAGCGCCTTGGCCAGCTGGACCGTCATCGACCCCACGCCGCCGGCCCCGGCCAAAACGACCAGTGTGCCCTTCGAGTCCTGGGTAAGCCCGAAACGCTCGAAGAGCGTCTCCCAGGCCGTGATGGTGGTCAGTGGCATCGCTGCCGCCTCGGCGAAGGTGAGCGAATTCGGCTTGCGCCCGACGAGCCGCTCATCGACCGCGTGCAGGTCGGCATTGGCGCCGGGGCGAGTGACGTCGCCGGCGTACCAGACCTCGTCGCCAACTGCCAGGGTCGTTACGTCGGGACCCACCGCCTCGACGACGCCAGCCGCGTCGAATCCCAGGATTCGGGGAGTCTTCGAAGCGGCCAGCCCCGAACGGATCTTGACGTCCACGGGATTCACCGAAACCGCCTGCACCCGTACCAGCACATCCCGACCACGCAACTCGGGCACCGACACCTCAACGTCTACAACGCTGTCCTGGTCGTCGACCGGCAGGCCCTGGTATGAGGCCACCGCCCGCATCGTGCCAGACGTACTCATGCTGTGTGCTCCTCGCTCGGTTTTTCCGGCAAATTGGTCTTGCACGGACACAGTGGCCCAGCCGAGCCCATGCGTCCAAGGACAGTTTTTATGAAAATGCATAAGCTGAGCGCATGAACGTCTCACTGCGCCAGCTGGAGTACTTTGTCGCGATCATGGATGAGGGTTCCTTCTCCAGGGCGGCAGAGCTCCTGCACGTGACCCAACCCGGCCTGTCGCACCAGTTCCAGGCCCTGGAGCGAGCGCTCGGGGTTCGACTGATCGAGCGGACGCCCCGCCGACCACGGCTTACCCCGGCAGGCCGAGCTGTCATGCCGCACGCCCGAGCCGCATTGGCCGCCGGCGCACGGGTGGAGTCCACCGCACACCGAGTCGTCGCCGAAGTGGAGGCGGAGCTGTACGTCGCGACGATGTACTCACACAGCGTCGGGATCTTTCCCGACGCGCTGCGCAGTTGGCGGCTCACCCACTCCGGAATCCGAGTCCGCCTGTTCGAGCACCGCAGGTCCGCGACGATGACAGCGGCCATGGTGGACGGCCAGGCCGATATCGCCATCGGCCCGCGTCCGGACCACTGGGACGGATATGTGCGCTCCTTGGGCTTCGAGCGCTTCACGGTGGTCACCGCCGAGGACGACCCCGTGGCCGCCGGACGCCACACCATCAGCCTGGTGGAACTCGCTGACCGGGAATGGGTGCACTTCACCCCAGACAGTGGCTTGTCCGACATTCTGGACGCCGCCTGTGCCCGGGCCGGGTTCACCCCCGCGGTGAGTATCCGCACCGAACAGGCGTCCTCCGCACTCCGGCTGGCCGCCGCGGGAATGGGTCCCGCCCTGGTCCCGGAGAACAACCTTCCCCCACATTTCACCGGGCGGACGGCCTTTCCCGTACCCCCAGTGGACAGGGAGATCACCGCCTACAGCCGCACACCTCCCGACGACCTCGGCGAGGCCTTCGTCACCGCCATCGCCAACCGGCTGCTGGCCGTCCCCTGATGGCCAGCAGCCGGCACTCTCGGACGCCCCGTGCGTGCGCTCAGGTTGAGTAGAGCGTCGCGGTGTAATTGTGGAGTTGGTTGAGCAGGGGAGGTGCCTCGTAGGTGCCGGTGACCACTTCGACGTAGCATCCGGTGTCGGCGTTCGCCGCGGTGTCCATGGCGTGGTCGAGCTCAGCGATGGTGGTCACGCGTGCCGTGTACCAACCTTCACAGCCCAGCACCTTCGGCAGCTCTGAGTACCGCCAGTCGGCGATGTCGTTGTAGGCGATGTCGCCGTCGGCACAGAGCAGGCGCTCGATCAGGTAGCCGTTGTTGTTGATCACGAAGACCACCGGGTGCAGGCCGTTTCGCCCGAACTGGCTGATTTCCTGGGCTGTCAGCTGGTGCGAGCCCTCTCCGGTGATCAGCACGACGCGCTGACTGTCCTTGGCCGCGACGGCGGCGCCCACAGCTGCCGGGGTGGCCCAGCCGATCGAGCCCCACAGTGTCTGATTGTGGAAGGTGGCACCCGCGGGCAGCCGGGCGAACGCCATGCCCATGGACGCTGTTCCGGTTTCGGCGATCAGTACGTCGTTCGGCTTGAGGAACCTCTCCCACCGCGGGTAGAGGGTTGCGGCGGTAATGGGGTCGTCACCGCTGCCTCCTGCCGGCGCCATGCGTGTGATCTCCGCCGACGGCTGCGGCCACTGCTTGTGGGGGAGCTTCTCGGCGAGAGCGTTGAGGAGGTCTTTCATCTCCACGCTCTGGTAGGTCATGCCGTCGACCCGCACGTAGTGGTGCCGGATGTCGATCAACCGGCCGGGATCGAGGTTCGTGGTGAATGCTCCGGTGTTGAAGTCATTCATCAGTGTGCCACCGAGGATGACGACGTCACTGTCCTCGACGAAGCGGCGGACGTCTTCGTTCATGAGTTTGCCGTCGTACATGCCGACGAAGGACAACTGGTCCTCGTTGAGGACTCCCTTGTCCGACATCATCGTGGCGAAGGGCATTCCGGTGGCGTCGAGGAGTTGTTGGAGGTCCGGCTCCAGGCCGGCACGTGCCAGGAGGACACCGGGCAGGACGCACGAGCTCTTGGCTCTGCCGAGCATGTCACTGATCGCCTGCACGGCGACATCCACCTGGCGGGGATCGCTGGCCGGAGTGGGATGCGGCTGCGCCTCACCGACTACGGGCATGCTTGCCAGGTCGGAGGGGAAGGCCATGTAGACCGGCCGACGGTGGTAGAGCGCGGCAGCGATGAGGCGCTCCGTCTCGGCGGCGGTGTTCTGGGGGGTCATGATGGCGCTCGCGCAGACCACCGCACCCGACAGCTTTTCGAAGAGGTTGAACTCGCCGTCGCCCAATGTGTGATGCACGACGGAGTGGTGAGCCTGCACCCCCATCTGCGGCATTCCGACGAGATGGAACAGTGGAACGTGCTCCGTGTAGGCGCCGGCGATGCCGCAGATGGCGCTGAGTTCTCCGACACCGTAGGTGGTGCACACCGCGCCCACCCCGTGAACGCGCGCGTAGCCGTCCGCGCAGTAGGCGGCATTGAGTTCGTTGCAGTTGCCGACCCACTCGACGTCTGGATGTTGGGCAATGGCATCGTTGATGGGGAACGCGTAATCACCGGGTACGCCAAAGACGTGCTTCACGCCAATGTCCTGAAGCCGATTCAGCACGTGCTGGATAACGGTTGTCACGCGAAAGCTCCTTCTTTTGTCGCCGGCCACCACGGGCGAGCTCAATTCCCCGCGCAGGAAGGGTGCGGTCCCCAGTTTGTATGCATGTGCGGCGGTGGTGGCTCGCGCCACGGCGTGCTTTCGGGGGATCCGAGCACAGCGGCAGGGTTTACCCAGAGCGGAGGCATGGACGGTGCAACCATTCAGGTGCGTTGCCCCTGGGTCTGTCCTCGGGCGGCCTGACATCCGAGCTGGAGTACTCAACGGCGCCTGCGCAGGAGGGCGGCGGTTTCGGCTCGGTTCACAGGGCGGGCTTCTGCGTGTGGGTCAGACGCGCGGGAAGGCGACCCCGGCCAGACGTTCGGAGACCTCCCACATCCGTGCGGCGAGGGCTTCGTTCCGGGCAGGCTTGTAGGGAGTCTGGCTGGTGGGACCGCCCGTGAAGTGGCCGAGACCGTCGGGTACGTACAGGCCTCCGCCGTGCGCCTCCGGGCTTGTGGCCGCATAGAGAGTAGGAAGCAATCCCGCGTCGACGTTCTGCACGAACAGACCCCAACCAGCGAGCCGCGTCATGATCGCCTTGTACGCCGAGGGTTTCTGGCGCCCCATGTCGGGGCCGGCGGTGTACAGGTTCGTGAGGGTCGTCCCCGGATGGGCGACATTGCTGACAACTCCCCAGCCGCCTGCCGTGCTGCGCCGGTCAAGCTCCATCCCGAACAGCAGGTTGGCCAGTTTCGAGGTCCGGTAAGAGCCGATGGGCGCGTACGAGCGCTCACTCTGAAGGTCGTCCCAGTTGATCTTGCCGGTGCGGGCGGCACTGCTGGTCATGGTGGTGACCCTTGCCCTGCCCTCCCGCAACAGCGGCAGTATGCGTGCCACCAACGCAACATGACCAAGATGATTTGTGCCGAACTGAAGCTCGAATCCGTCGCTCGTGGTGTGCCGGGTGGGCGGCATCATGATGCCCGCGTTGTTGATCAAGATATTGATCGGACGCCCGACAGTGGTGAGGTGCTCGGCGAGCGCGGCCACAGAGTTCAACGAGGCCAGGTCGAGTGCCAAGGTGGAAACCGCGGCGTCCGCGACGGACGAGCGAATGCGGGCGACGGCCGCCTCGCCCTTGGCGGCGTTACGGACCGGCATCAAGACCTCGGCGCCGGCGCGGGCCAGCCGTTCGGCCAGACCGAGCCCGATACCGTCGCTCGCGCCGGTCACCACCGCGAGTTTCCCAGTCAGATGGGGAACCGATATGTCCTTCACAACGACTCCTAGTCAACGGTCATCCGTATGAACCTGAAGCCTTGCAGAAGCTGGACCGGGTCCGGAGCGTTTACCCATGGACAAAGAGTCCGTGGATAAAAGCCCTGTCTCCTACCGGGTGTGCACCGAGTTGCGGGACCAATTCTCGGGTTGCGTATGTAACGCCTTGTCGGGAAGACGCCAGAAACAATGGCACATCTGCCCCGCCGGCAGGGCGGAGTGGAGACCTCCGTCCGAGGCGGCAGCCGCGGAGATTCTTGCCCGAACTCACCGGCCGCACCGGGTACGCGCCGTCATGGTGCGGGCACACAGGCCGGCTCCCCGTCCAGGGCGGCTACTGGTCGGCTGTCGTATTTCTGGAGAAAGCCCAGATTGACGGCTTGGGCGTGTGTAGTGGGGTGGGGGTGCCGGCGGCCCAGGACCTTCGCGGCCGAGAACCCCATCGGTTAGTCGGTCGGACGGAGCCCCATTTCATTGGAGTCGAATCGGCCGGGCGATACCGGCCATCGAGGGACACCCGTCGCGTACAGGAGGCCGCCGACGACGTGCGGCAGGTCGCAGGCGGGCGACCAGCAGCAGTTGGGCTACGACGGTCTGGTGGTCCCCGTGGAAGTGACAGGAAGAGTCAGCCGCGTGGAGTCGTGGTGGATGGTGTGGACGGCCGCATTGAGGCCGGTCCCGGTCGACAGGGGCTCGCCAGTGCCAAGATTTCGGGCGTACTGCGGATGAGCGCCACCCGAGAGCTGCAGCCTGAGACGGTGTCCCTTCAGCAATCGGTGAGCGCAGGGAGACAGCCGTGCGGTGACGTGCTGGACCTGTCCGGCGTCCGCCGTGGGGTCGAGTCGGACGAGGACATCGGCGATGTTGTGTGAGCGGCCCTTTACGTCGACGTCGCAGATACGTACGAAGAGGTCGGCGTGAGGGTTGTCCAAACTCAAGGACACGTCGACGACAGGGAATCCTTCGAATTCGAGATCGGCAGTAAGGGGCAGAGTGGTGAAGGTCCGGACGTCCTGCCGCGCCTCCAAATCCGAGTTGTTCCGCACACCCGCATCGCCTGTCAGTCTCCGCCCGCCTACCGAGGGCGTGGGATCGCCGGGGTCATAGCTGAATGCCGACTCGCCTCCCGAGGGGACCGTCGCCGTCAACTGACCGGCACTGTTCGGATACCAGCTTGTCTCAGTGCAGGTCGGCGGCCATATCGGTGAGGTATGCCAGGTGTCGCTGCCGGTGACGAACGTGTGGACCGGCTGGGCACGTCGAGCCGGTCCATCATTACCGAGGTGCGTGTCCAGCCAGTCCAGGGCCTCGTTGTCAATGACGCCTGACCCCTTGGTGACGTGACCGGCGTGCGTCCACGGACCGAGCGTCAAAGCGACATCAACGCCCCTGGACCGCAGGGCTTCGTACTGCTCCACGGTCTGTCCGACGAAAACGTCCTGCCAGCCACCCACCAGTAGCGTCGGCGTCCGCACATGCTGCACGGCGCCGGTGTAGTTGTACGGGCGCCAGTACGGGTCGGTCAGGTCCGTGTGGTCCAGCCATTCCTGAAACCACGGGGCACGCTTGTCCAGGACGGACTCTGCCGCTCTTGCCAAGGGCAGACCCGCGAACGACGCAACCAACCGGTTCGTAGACTGCTTGTTCCCCACGAGCTGCCGGAACAGGCTCGGCCTGTCCTCGAACGAGACACTGTTGACAGCGCTCCAGCCCAGCATGGCCTCCAGCGCAAACGAGCCGTTGTCCCAGATGACCCGACTGAAGTCGTGAGGTCCAGCGATCATTACACTCGCCCGGAGTTCGGGCGGGGGGTCGGCCAGCAGGGCCCATTGGGTGAAGGCCAGGTAGGACATGCCCAAAGTTGCCAATTTTCCGTTGAACCACGACTGTTCGCGCAACCACACGATTGTGTCCTGGGCGTCCTCGGCTTCCCGCACCATGGGTTCAAAGGTGCCGGTGGAGTCCACCGTCCCGCGGACACTCTGGAGGATCACGTGATATCCCCGCGCCGCGAAAGTCCGGGCCCAGAGCGCATCGACCGGCAACCCTCGGCCGTACGGTGTGCGGATCAGAATCGTGGCGCTGTCGGAGCCCGAGACCACAGGACTGTAGTGGTCACTCACCAGGACGAAGCCATCCCGAGTCGGCGTCCGCAAGCCACGCACGACGGCGTACTCGTTGCGTGGCGCGGGAAGCTTTCTTAGCCGCCGGAGGAGGCGATCGACTGCGCGGGCAGTGAGCCCGGGGGTTGCCTTCAAGATGAATACCTCGATTCGCGCTGGGCGCAGGCCCATCAGGGGTGATCGGCCTGCCGCAGCGATGCGTGACTCGGAAATGTACGAACTGCCCTGTGTGAACGGGACCGGAAGTCTCCTCGGACTGAGTCGACCGCCGATCGGAAGGGCCTGGGGTGGATATCTGATTGACCGTGGTACACGGAAACCGGCCCTGACGGTCTGAGCCCGGCCCGCCGGAGGGCGCCGTTGGCATGGGGCTCAGCGTTGGATGGCCTTGGTCTCCAGGAACTCCTCCAGACCGAAGCGGCCGTATTCGCGTCCGTTGCCGGACTGCTTGTAGCCGCCGAAGGGAGCGAGCGGGTTGAACTGGCCACCGTTGATGTCGACCTGGCCAGTACGCATCCGCTTGGCGATGGCCAGGGCGTGCTCGGTCTCGCCGAACACGGCGCCGTTGAGGCCGTAGATCGTGCTGTTGGCGATCCATACGGCGTGGTCGTCATCGGTGTAAGGAATGACCGCGAGGACCGGGCCGAAGATCTCCTCCTGGGCGATGACGGAGTCCGGTTCGACGTTGGCGAAGATGGTGGGCTTGACATAGGCACCGGTGGGAAGCCCCACGGGTCTGCCGGGACCGCCGACCACAAGGGTGGCCCCGTCGGCGACGCCCCGCTCGATATAGGCGGCCACGCGCGTGCGCTGCGCCTCGGAGGCCAGCGGGCCGAGCCGTGTGTTCTCGTCGGTGGGATCGCCCGTCGTGTACTCGCCGGCCGCTTCACGGAGCAGGTCGACCACCTGGTCGTGCAGCTCGGCCGGGACGAGCATGCGGGTGTAGGCGCCGCAGACCTGGCCGCTGTTGGTCCAGGCACTGGCAAGCCCGCGGGTGACCGCGTCCTTCAGATCCGCGTCGGGCAGGATGACGGCGGCGGACTTGCCCCCCAGTTCCAGTGCGACCCGCTTGACGGTCCCGGACGCGACAGCGGCGACGCGCTTGCCGGCACTGGTGGAGCCGGTCAAGGACACCATGTCGATGGCCGGGTGACCGGCAAGCGCTTCACCGACGACTGGCCCGGTGCCGTGCACCACGTTGAACACCCCGGCGGGCAGACCGGCCTCGGCGGCGACCTCCGCGAAGATCCGTGCGGACAGCGGGGCGAGTTCGGACGGCTTGAGGACCACGGTGTTGCCGGCCAGCAGGGCCGGAACGACCTTGGTGACAACCTGCTGGAGCGGGAAGTTCCACGGAGTGATCGCCGCGACCACACCAATCGGCTCACGGAGGATCAACGAGTTCGCGATCTCCTCGCTCCACGGGAAGTCGCTCTCGACACTGGCGATGGCCTCCGTGGACATGATCGGCATCGCGGCCTGGCCCCAGCGGGCCAGGGAGATCGGGGCGCCCATCTCCGTGCTGATGGCGACGGCGATCTCCTCGCTGCGTGCTTTGAGGCCTGCGGCGATGGACCGCATGACGGCGGCACGCTCGGCCGGGTCGGTGGCGGCCCACGCAGGGAACGCGGCGGTGGCCGCAACCACGGCGCGGTCGACATCGCCGGCCGTGCCTTCGGGGACAGTCGCGATAACGGCGCCGGTGGCCGGGTTGACCACCTCGATCACGGGACCGTCGAAGGGAATCGCCCGGCCGTCGATCCAGTGGGCGGGAGCGGGAAAACTGGGTTCACGGTTGCTGTTCATGGGATCAAGCCTCACAAGAACCAGTGAGCGCAGCCAGGGACAGCTAGTCCGGTGATCAAGGTCACTCACGATCACCGCAGTAATAAACGATCCAGGTCGCGTGTTACCGCGTCGGCGGTGCGTCAGCCACGGACAGACGGTCCCTGGCTGAGCCCCCTCATCAGCCTTCGCACTCTGTGAAGCTGGTGTACACCTGACCTGAGCGGCGCTTCTCGGGAGGCGAGCCCCCAGGGCCCCTCATCGAGGGCTGCCGCCGCTGCCTGTACGGAGAGGAGAGGGTGCATGGACCGCGCAGAGCTTGCCGATTTCCTGCGCACGCGGCGCGAGGCGCTGCAACCCGAGGATGTCGGTCTGCCCCGCACCGGCCGCCGGCGTACAGCTGGTTTGCGCCGTGAAGAGATCGCCGCCCTCAGCAGCATGTCGAGCGACTATTACAGCCGCATCGAGCAGCAGCGCGGGCCCCGCCCATCCGAACAGATGCTCGCCGCCATCGCCCACGGGCTGCGCCTGTCCTTGGACGAACGTGATCACCTCTTCCGGCTCGGCGGCTACGCCACGCCCCTGCGCGTCTCCCGCTCCGACCACATCAACCCCGGCATGCTCGCGATTTTCCAGCGTATGGAAGACACCCCGGCGCAGATCATGAACCATCTCGGGGAGACTCTTGCGCAGAACCGGTTCTCCGCTCTCCTGATCGGAGATCAGACCCGGCACACAGGCATGGCCCGTGCCCTGGCCTACCGCTGGTTCACCGATCCCGCCGAACGGCAGCTTTTCCCCGCCGAGGACCACCCCGGCAACGGCCGGACCATCACCGCGCAGCTGCACGGCGCCCACACCCGCGACCCCGCCAACCCCCGCGTCTCCGCCCTCGTGGGGGCACTGCTCGAAAGCAGCGAGGAATTCGCCGAGATCTGGAACGAGCACCCCGTCATCGGCCCGTACTGCGCACCCAAGCGCATCAACCATCCCCAGGTCGGTTCCATGGAACTGCACGGGCAGAGTCTCATAGACCCCGACCAGTCCCAGATCCTCACGGTCTTCACAGCCAGCCCCGGCAGCGAGAGCCACAACAAACTCCAGTTCCTCTCCGTTCTCGGCGGCCACCTCGTCTGATCCTGCTTCCCGGAGGAACGCCCTCGGCGCTGGTGCGGGTGTACCCCCGGCTCGATGGACGGCGGCCTGCGGAGTTGACTCTCAGCTTTCCCGGCGGGGCCTCCAGGCTGACCTCCGCACCTCACTGACAAGACATAAGGGAGCTCACTCGTGCGCGCATTGATTCTGCAAGAGTTCGGTACTCCGCTGATCCTGAGCGAGATCGAGAAGCCCACCGCCGGCCCGGGGCAGGTGTTGGTCAAAGTCAAAGCCAGCGGCGTCAACCCTCTGGACACCAAGATCCGGGCCGGTGCTGCTGCCCACGCCAAGATCACGCTGCCCGCCGTCCTTGGCATGGATCTCGCCGGCGTGGTTGAGGAGCTCGGCGCGGGTGTCACCGGCCTCGCCCCCGGCGACGAGGTCTACGGCATGACCGGTGGCGTCGGTGACCTGCAGGGTTCGCTCGCCGAGTACGCGGCCGTCGACGCCCGCCTGCTCGCCCGCAAACCGACCTCACTCACCATGCGCGAGACCGCGGCCCTGCCCCTGGTCGTCATCACGGCCTGGGAGGGACTGGTCGACCGGGCGCGGGTCCACGAGGGGCAGAAGGTGCTCATCCACGGCGGCGCCGGCGGTATCGGCCACGTGGCCGTTCAGATCGCCCGAGCCTATGGTGCCGAGGTCTTCGCCACCGCGTCACCCTCGCGACTGGATGTCGTCCAGGGCCTGGGGGCGACGCCGATCGACCACACCACCACCGCCGTTGAGGAGTACGTCACCAGATACACCGCCGGCGAGGGCTTCGACGTCATCTTCGACACCGTCGGCGGGCCGGTACTCGACGCGTCCTTCGCAGCGGTACGCACCTACACCGGCCACGTCTTGAGCGCCTTGGGGTGGGGTACCCACAGCATCGCACCCCTCTCCTTCCGCGGAGCCACTTACTCCGGTGTCTTTACCCTCCTGCCCCTGTTGACCGGCCGCGGGCGGGAACACCATGGGGAGATCATGCGCGAGGCAGCCGCCCTCGCCGACGGAGGGGCACTCAAGCCTCTGATCGATCACCGGAGCTTCACCCTCGACACCGTTGCCGACGCCTACGCGATCCTGGAGAACGGCAGCGCCCACGGCAGAATCGTGATTGACGTCGACTGACGTCCACCGGCCGGCCGGCTAACCCGATCGTTCAATCGGGGACGGCCCCGCTGCCTCTGACTGCTTTGTCAGCCTTCGACGGTGAACCCGGCTGTGATCACGGCTCGCGCGAGTGTATGGGCGGCGAGGTTGAATCCCAGGAGAGCCGGTCGTGCTGTTTTGTCCAGGTCCAGCGTGGGGACGTCAACGGCGTGTGCGGCGATGTAGTAGATGTGCTCGCCGCTGCCGGGCGGCGGGGCCGCGCCGAGGTAGCGCGGCATTCCCGCGTCGTTGTGGAGCTGCCACGCCTTGTCGGGTATGCCGGAGCCAGACGCATCGCCTGCCCCGGTCGGCAGTTCGTCGACAGAAGCGGGAATGTCGGCGACCGCCCAGTGCCAGAATCCGCTCCCGGTCGGTGCGGTGGGGTCGTACATGGTCACCGCGAAGCTCTTGGTCTCAGCCGGAAAGCCGGACCAACTGAGCTGCGGGGAGATGTCGGAACCCCCCGCACCGAGGATCCCACTCGCCTGGGGCAGCGGTATCTTCCCCCCGTCCTGGATGTCGTCGCTGGCCAGGGTGAAGGCGGGTACCTGGGCGATCAGGTCGTAGGGTGTTTTCATCGCAGTCATTCCTCCTGCTCGGGCGAGCCTGCACGTCAGCGGCTCGGGGGATCAGCTCATTTCGCCGCCTCACGCCAGGCGTATGGGGCGTGCGCCGACGTGGACCCGGACGATCTGGTACGGGGGTATGCGGTCGTCGACGTCGTTGTTGAACAGCGGTGTCCTGGGCAGCTGGTTCACGCTCACATAGAGGTAGCCGTCGGCCGCCAGGGCCAGCGTGTCCGGCCACAGCAGAGCGGGGGCGTGCAGCAGCGTCGACCACGTACCGTCCGGGGCACGCTTGAGGACGGCGCTGTGTTCGTACGCCGTCGCGTAGACGTTGCCTGCCGTGTCCGACTCAAGCCCGTCGGAGCAGCCTTTGTCACCCAGGTCCACGACGGCCGCGGCCACCTGCTCGTCGCCGAGCGAGCGGTCGGTCAGGGCACTGGTCGGCACACTGTAGAGACGCCGGCCGGAAAGGGGGCAGTAGTACAGGAGAGAACCGTCCGCGCTGATCGCGATACCGTCGGCACCGACCGCGTAGTTCTCACGGACCGTACCCTGAACGATCGCACGGAAGCCGTCCGTTGCCCTGGTGGAAGCGTTGCCTCGAAGCCGGCTCCAACTCCGTCCGGATCCGAGGTCGACCACGATCAGTGCGCCCTCCGGCTGGGAGTCGGTGACGTAGGCGTATCCGCCCGTTCCGCGGGAGAGATCGAATCGCACGTCATTGAGGTAGGTCGTCGCGTTCAGTGCTTCGGCGTCCAGACGCACGATCCGGACGACCTGGTCCCTGGCGGGATCGACCTCGACGAGCTTCGGACCGTTCTCCACCCACGGCGCGAAGGAGTGGCTGCCCGTGTCGAGGAGCCACACATGTCCGGCGGGGTCGGTGATCACGCTCTGCACGGAGACAAGGCTGTCGGGGCTCCCGTTCGGAGCCCATGTGTTGATCTCGGCGTTGGGATAGGCGACAGCCTCACCGTTCACCACTTCGGCGACCGTGTAGGGGACGTCGTCACCCCATCGCGGGAAGGATACGAAGATCCGTCCCTCGTCGGTGACGGTGACCCCCGTCGGCATCAGGTCGCCGAACTCCGCCACCACCTCGTAGTCCGGTGCCACCCAACTCCCCAGGGGAGGAGGGACATGTGACGGAGCAACGGATTGAGTGGACATAGCCAACTCCTTCGTCTGTGAGCTTCGCGTGACGCCGTCCCGAGACCTGGAAGCGGCTTCAGGTGGCCACGGTGTATTTCTTGACGGCCTTCTCGTCCCAGGTGACGCCGATACCGGGCCGGTTCGACGGGGTGACCGTTCCTTCGACGGGCAGACAGGGGTCCTCAAGTACCGGGTGAGCCCAGTCGACCCACTCCAACCAGTGGGCGGTGGGCGTGACGCGCAGCAGGTGTGCCGCGATCTCCGGGTAGAGATGACTCGACAGCTGAGTGCCGGCCGCCGCGGCAAGACCGGACGCCTGGAGCCATCCGGACACTCCGCCGATGCGCATGAGGTCCGCCATCGCGTAGGGGACCGCTCCGCCCCGCAGATAGGTGAAGAGGTCACGCGGGCCGTAGAAGTTCTCGCCCCACTGCAGGGGAGTCCTCACCTTGCCCGCCAGTCGGGCGTAGCCCTCAACGTTGTCGTAGGCGATGGGTTCCTCGAACCAGTAGAGACCCTGCTCGTCCAGTTCGTGACACCGCCGTACGGCGTCCCCGTATCCCAGTGCCTGGTTGAAGTCGACCATCACGTTGATGTCCGTGCCGACACCGTCCCGCACCGCCTTCACAGCTGCCAGGTCTTTTCGCAGGTCGGGATCGCCGAGCCGGAGTTTCATCGCGCCGAAGCCGCCCTCGTCGCGGAGTTCGCGCGCCTCGGCGGCCAACGTATCGACCTTGTGCCGCCACAGCCCATTGCTGTTGTAGGTCGCCGTCGGCCCGATCGTCCCGCCGAGCAGGCTCACCAAGGGCAGACCCGCGGACTTCGCCAGGGCGTCCCAGAGCGCCATGTCCAGCGCCGACCTGGTGATCATCGAGAGGCCGGCGATTCCCACCACGTTGAGGTCCTTGCCGAACTCGGCGAAAGCGTCGGCGGGCGCGAGCGGCCGGCCTGCCCAGACATCGCTGAGATCGCGGAGCTCGGCCACGATCGCGGGCATGGCCGACGCACGGTAGGGGGCGATGTAACTGCTTCCGACAACACCGTCACTGGTTTCCACATCCACCAGGACCAGGGGCCATTGGTCGAATTCGCCTATCCCCGCCACGATGGGCCGGCGCAGGGGCACCACTACGGCTCGGCTCCGCACTGCTCGCAAGACAACCGGATCTGACTCCGTGAGAACGCCCGTTTCATTCTCCCGCCCGACCGCGCTCTCTGCTGGGCTGGTATCCGAATCCATGATCGTACAGCCTTTCATTCGATGACTGTCCGTAGCTCTTTGCATCGTCTTTCGCTCTGGGTAGCAACGAAGTGGCACACGACTACGTTTTAAGCGTAGGGGAGTTTTTCTCAACTTTATTGACCGCCTGTGCGGAGGTCTTGACCGGACGTGCATTCCCGGAGCTTGTGCTGGATGCGACAACTAGTGTTTTAGGCAGGACCGACGCAACGGTGTGGCACCTCAGGCCGGATCGATCCGCCGCAAAGGAGAAAAGAAATGCCGAAAGAGAAAATGAATGGCGTGGGATCTTTCCGGGGGCTGCCGGTCGAGGATCCGGAGAGTCTTCTGGACGTGGTGGTGCCTGTCCCTGAGCTACGGCCCCGGGATGTCCTGGTACGGGTGGAGGCCGTGTCGGTCAACCCGGCGGACGTGAAGGCACGCGCGGAATTGGCTCCGTCTGATCAGCCCCGCGTGCTGGGGTTCGACGCGGCGGGCACGGTGGAGGCTCTGGGCCCGAAGGTGACCACGCTGCGCGTCGGTGACGAGGTCTGGTACGCGGGTGACTTCAACCGTGCCGGGAGCAACGCGGACTATCAGGCGGTGGACGAGCGCATCGTGGGCCGGGCGCCGAGGAGTCCGTCGCATGCCGAGGCGGCGGCGCTTCCGCTGACGACCATCACCGCCTGGGAGAGTCTGTTCGAACGCTTCGAACTGTCCAAGGACTCCCAGGGAACCCTTCTGATCATCGGAGGACCGGGCGGCGTCGGCTCGATCATGATCCAGCTCGCCAAGGAACTCACCGGTCTGACAGTACTCGCGACCGCCGGCAGCCCCGAGTCCTCCGACTGGGTACGGGAACTCGGAGCCGACGCGGTCGTGGACCACCACGACCTGGTCGCCACTGTGAGGAAGGCGGCGCCCGAGGGTGTGGACTACATCTTCACTTCGCACTCCGCCGGCAACATCGAGTCATTCGCCGAGATCATCCGGCCCTTTGGGCACATCACGGCCATCGACGAGCCGGAGCACCTGGACCTGCTCCCGCTGAAGCTCAAATGCATCGCCTGGCACTGGGAGCTGATGTTCGCCCGCTCGATGCTCGAAACCCCGGACATGATCGAGCAGAAAAAACTCCTGGAGGATGCGGCGGTCCTGGTTGACGACCACCGCGTCCGTACCACCGCGACCACCACCATCAGGGACTTCAGCGCGGCCGGCCTGCGTGAGGCCCACCGACTCGTCGAGACAGGCGGACAGGTCGGCAAAGTGGTCGTCACTCGCTGAAATCGCCGCTCACGCGCCTCTCGGCCGTCGGCCCGCTCATTCGAAGCAGGCCGCTCACAAGCCCTCAGCGGAGAGACTGGACCTGCGACTCCGCCCCGGGCGGCGTAGCGTTATTTGTCATGTGGTTACCGCCGACCGGGAGAACCCTGTTGGTCTTCGGCGGCGGCCAGGGCTCGGGATGCGGAGAGGGTGAGGCGTTTTGGCGGCACCTTTCGACACCAGCACCCTGGCACCGCAGGGGCGGCGCCCACCAGAGGTAAATCGCAGCGACGGGCCCGCGAACATATGCCGCACACTGTCGGTCATAAGGCTTGGGGCGGTCTCTCTCTCGACCATCAGTGGGGATTCACTCTTTATCCAGAGAACACTGAACGCCACCCAGGGCAACGTCGAGCAAACCGTGGTATTGACCATGCAGCTCTCCGGGAGCTGCATGGTCAGACAGAATGAACGAGAGGCAGTGGTGCGGCCCGGGGAGTTCGTCATCCACGACAACTCCCGCCCGTTTGCGGTCTCCGGCACGCAGGCCGTGGAACAGATCACCGTGAGCGTGCCACGCAACGTGCTCGCGCTTCCTTCTTCGGTACTGAGAGCGGCCTCCGCCCGGACCATCGACCCCAGCCACCCGACCGCCGAGGTCGCCGCGACGTATTTCCGGCAGCTGGTTCACAGCACGGCCGCCCATACCCGCGAACCGGACCTGCTCGGTCCCCCGTGCATCGAACTCATACGTGCCCTGATCGCCACTACCCAGGAACAACGGTTGGGCGTCGCCGCCGAGCCGCCCCACCGCACCCTTCAGCAGCGCGTCATGACGTACGTGTGGGCCCATCTGGGCGACAGCGACCTGAGCGCCTCGCGGGTCGCGGCCGAACATCACATCTCCGTGCGGCAGCTCTACCTGGTGCTCTCCAGGGCCGGTATTTCGCTGGGCGACTGGATCAGGACCCAGCGCCTGGAGGAGAGCCGCCGGGAGCTCATTTCCCCCCATGGTCGGCAAGCGACCATCGAATCTGTCGCAAGACGATGCGGCTTCGCCAGCGCGTCGCATTTCAGCCGCGCGTTCAAAAAGACGTACGGGACGTCACCTCGTCAGTGGCGTCTTGAAAACCTTGCCGCGTGAGAAGACGGGATGCCGTCTCGGTCCGGCGGGACTGAGCGCAACCGTTGCTGTTCGGCGGAGTCCGACACCAGCTCGTGCGGATGCGACAACCGGAGCCAGAGGTCATCTGGTTTCAGCCTTCTTCGTCGGCCCGTTCGGGACGGGCCCGCAGAAGGTCTTCGATAGTGATGAGTCGGCGTTCCAATTCGTCGATATCCCTCCGAGTCGCATTCGTCTCTTCCCACCGGAGCACGACTACTAGTCGTCCGTCAGGCTCCAGGCGGGAATGGGCGACGCTGCTGATCTCGCTGCCGGTCTGTTTGCGAACGGCGTCGTTCAGTTCATCAGAACGAAGTCCGAGACGTCTGATGGCTCTCTGTACGGGCTTTCCGTCCTCGATAACCGTGGTGGGTGTTCCTTCGATGACATGCGCAGCCCGCTCGTCGACCGCCAGCCAGCGGTTGATGGCAGCGTTGGCCATGACCAGGGTCACAGCGCCGATCGCGCCGCCGGTGACACTTTGATCGTTCCCGATGATCGAATTTTGCACTACATTCGACAGAAGAAAGATGACGACGAAATCGAATGCGTTGAGGCTTGCGAGGCCGCGTTTTCCAGTGAGGCGGAAGAGTGCCAGGATGAGGACATAAACCATCAGCGTCCGAATTACTTTTTCGGCGACCGGGATGTGCAGCTCGAAGATATCGTCCCACATTTCGGACGCCTCCATATGATCATCGGACGATTGCGGCGGGGCTGCGACTCCTCCGGAGAGGCGAACCCCACCACATAACATCGCATCACTTGGCTCCGCCCAGTGGGCAGCTCGCCAGTGCCACGGCGCAGTCACCATGGCCGAGGCGAACTCTTACGTCATCTTGAGGCTGCGGCTGGAGGGGTCCCGCCAGTTCACCCCCCGCCTCACCCCGCCGGCCCCAACCGCCACTGGACCGGTTCGCGGTTCACCACCGTTTGGGCAGCGAGCCCATCACCCCGCTGCTGGGAGCGGCCCCATGCGAGCAGTTGACAGCGAAGGCCGGCGGCCACGGACAGCACGAGGACGGGCAAGGCGCCGCCGGAAGTGAGATCGTCGAACGGTAGCCGGGCGTCTGCGCGCAGGACGAACAGCCCGACGGCCGAGATAACACCCACGAACACCCCGGCGTAAAGGGCACGGAGCCAGAAAGCCTGGGTGAGGGTGGCCGCCAGTGCGCTGGGCGTCGCGGGCGAGATAGACGACGCGAGGTACGCGCCGCGGCCCCCACCGCCAGTACACCCCTGATGAGGGAAGCGGGGTTGATCCAGCTGGTGACGAGCTTCCCTGCCGCGATGCCCGGTGGTACGCGGCCGGAGGCGATGGCTGTCGACGCCCTGCCAGGCCCGGTCCCGTTTCGCACGGTTTGCCGCTGAGCTGAAGTACGACGGTCCATGCTCACCGAACCCCCTACACCATTTCCTTCACCGTGCCGGAGGGGATCCGAACGTTGAGGCGGTGGGCATATGCTCCGGCGGCGACCAGATGGTGGGGATGCTCGACGTCTTCCAGCGTCCGAGATGGGGGCGGTGCCGCCTGATTAGTGCTCTCCAGGCGGAGCCTGATCCGGCTGAGAGATACGGACGCCAGGTCGTCGAGGCGAGCAGACCTCGTAGGCTCAGCGGCTAGTTCAGAGAAGTTACTAGCCCAAAGAGATGGAACCGTTCCAAATCGCTGACGGCATGTGACCCTCCGTGGCAGACGGCGGCTAGGGCGTGTTTTAGAACTCGCTGACCTGCATGGTTGGCTCTCCGGGGAAGTCGCGGGCGGCCAACCAGATGGTGAGGTCGCGGGCGATGTCGTTGATGCTGGTCGCCGTGGTGACCTCGTGCTCGTTGCGGGGCCCGGGTACTGTCGCCGCGGGCCGGTCGGCCTTTGCCGTCCGTCGTGCCGAGCAGGGTGTAGGAGCGCAGCTTTCACATCCATCACGGTCGTATTGAAGACGTCGACGCAGTCGGTGAAGAACTACGAGAACGGCCGGTCGGAGCCGAAGGAGCCGCGCCTGTCGGCGTAAGGCAGGTCAGTGGATCGGCGTCCAGTGCGGGAGGGCTTCGTCCAGCAGGGGATACTCCGGGTTCTCCCAGATGAGGCAGCCCCACACCAGGCCGGGCACATCCGGGCCCATCGCATTGGCCGGCCCTTCGGTCACGGTGCGCAAGACGGCATCCAGGTAGGCGGCGATCGACGGGAACGCGGGCTCGGCGCCGACACCGGGCAAGCTGTCCAAGCCCCACCGGCCGACACCGATGGCACCGACCCAGTGGCCGGACTCGGGCCCTGACTCATCCCCGGTCAGCCACGGCACCACCGGCGCGCCTTGCCACCAGTCCTTTCCGGCGTGGTCGGGCATGCGCGGGCGCAGGGCGGCTACCGGCGACATGATCACCCCGCCGGGCAGGAATGCCCCCGAACCGACCTCCCCTTCCTCGTCATGTTCAATCTCCTGATGATTCACACCGCCGCACAGCCGCCACAACGCGGCCAGCTGGTCGGGAAGTTCAAAGCCGAGGTGGTGCTTCAGCTGAGTGTCGGCGGCCTCGATGGCTTGCTCGTCGGCCGGAGGCAGCAGCGAGGCGAAGGAGACCGGAGCATTCGACTGCAGCCAGCCGGTGAGGGAGCGCCAGGCTTCGCCGACGTTCTGTTGACCGTTCATTCCGCCAATTTGACTGGCCGTCACGTCGCTCACGTCCGTTGACCATGTCGGCCGGCTGGAGGCGCAGCATGCGCACCGTCCCCTTGGCCTGCCCCATCGCCTTCCCAACGACCTTTTGGATCCAGGTCCGTTCCCGCTCGTCGCCCTTCGGCCTGACGGTGCGGCACTTGATCTGGACCGCGCCGCGTGTGCCGCTCAGCAGCGGCCGGTCACCCAACTCCCGCTGCCCGGAACCCTTGTGGGTGAGTGCGGACTGGAACACGAAGTCGGGCAGGCCCCACGTCGCAGCGTGCATTTCTCACTGCCCGGCGCCCTGCCCGATCACGGGCAGGCGCAGTGGGCGTGTCAGCGGCGCGGCGTGGCCGGCGCCTCGTGCGGGCTTCGTGCCGTGTCGTCCTGCTTGGCGCCGAGCATCTCCGTCGGTATTCGGTGCGTCTCGCGTGCGGTGGCGATGGAGATCGCGCTGACGGCGCACAGAGCGGCCGTGAAGATCCCGACGCCGGTCGGGCCCTGGAGTCCCAGCCACCCCTCGGGCGAGGCGATCCCGGCCGCCGAGGCGACGGCGAACCCGGCGACGGCGAATCCGACCTGGGTGCCGATGGCCATGCCGGACATCCGGACCCGCGCGCTGAACATCTCACCGTAGAGCGCGGGCCAGATGCCGTTGGCCGCCGAGTAGACGACGCCGAACGTCAGGATGCCCGTCAGGAAGATCAGCGGATAGCCGCCAGACCCGATGGCTCCCAGGTAGGCGAACATCATCACGGGGCTGCCGATCGCGCCGATCAGGAAGACCGGCTTGCGGCCGATCCGGTCGGCGAGGATCGCCCACAGCGGCAGAGCGGCCAGCGCGACGGTGTTGGCCGCGATGCTCACCCAGAGCATCACCGTCTTGTCGAGGCCCACCTCGTCGCTGGTCGCGTAGTTCAGGGCCCAGACGGTGAAGACCGTACTGACCGTGGCGATGACGGCCGCGCACATCACGCGCAGCACATCGGCCCAGTGGTCGCGCAGGAGCACGGTGAGCGGCATCTTCTCCACGGCCCCGCTGGCCACCGTCTCCCTGAAGACGGGCGTCTCGCGCACCGTACGGCGGATGTAGTAGCCGAGTACGGTCACGACGGCGCTGAGCCAGAACGGGACGCGCCAGCCCCAGCCGTAGAGGTGTTCGTCGGGCAGCGCGGCGATGGGGAGGAAGACGAGCGTGGCGATGATCTGGCCGAACTGGGTACCGCCGAGGGTGAAGCTGGAGAAGTAGCCGCGCCGGTCCGCGGGGGCGTGCTCCAGCGTCATGGAGCCCGCGCTGGCCTGCTCCCCGGCCGCTGAGAGGCCCTGCAGTACGCGAAGGAAGACCAGGAGCGCGGGGGCGAGTCCGCCGATCTGGTCCCTGCTGGGCAGACAGCCGATCAGGAAGGTCGCCACGCCCATGAGGATCAGCGTGAAGAGCATGATCTTCTTGCGCCCCGACCGGTCCCCGATGTGTCCGAGGACGACGGCGCCGACGGGGCGGGCGGCGTACGCGACACCGAAGGTGGCCAGCGACTGGAGGGTCGCGGTCGCCGGATCCGACTCGTCGAAGAAGACGTGGGGGAAGATCAGGGCCGCCGCGCTCCCGTAGATGAAGAAGTCGTAGTACTCCAGGGCGCTGCCGACCCACGCGGCGACAGCGGCCTTACGGGGTGTGCCGGGCTGTTCGTTCCCGCCGGGTCGGGCGAGCGGGGGCTGGTCGGTCACGGGGTTCTCCTCGTCGAGTGTCCGTGCGCGGGGACAGAAGGTGAGACAAGGGGGAGGCCGTCGTCCCGTCGGCCGTGTGGCTCGTGCGTGCGTCGCCGGGGAGTGTGCGACCGCACCCGCCCCACCAGGAGATCGTGTCCACGGGTTGCGAACTAGTTAGTTCATTAAGGCGTGCCGACATCGTGAGGTGGTCGCATCGCACTGTCAAGAGGTCCCGAACAAGCTTCTGCGGCTTGAGTCGTGGGCTTCTCTATCGGGCCGGGATCGATTATAAATAACTTACTAGTCCGTACATTATGAGCGAAGGGCGCGGCAGTATGACCTCGTACCTCATCGGGCTCATCGGCTCCGGAATCGGGCCCTCGCTCAGCCCCGCGCTGCACCAGCGCGAGGGGGACCACCACGGCCTGAGCCTGCTGTACCGGCGCATCGACATCGACCGGCTCGGCCTCGGCGCGGACGCGGCGGGCGAACTGGTGCGAGGCGCCCGGCGGTTCGGCTACGACGGCCTCAACATCACGCACCCCTGCAAGCAGACGGTCCTCCCGCACCTCGACGGACTCTCGGAGGACGCCGCGCTGCTCGGCGCGGTCAACACGGTCGTCTTCGACGGGGACCGCGCCATCGGGCACAACACCGACTGGAGCGGCTTCGCCCAGTCCTTCGCCCGCGGCCTGGAAGACGTGCCCGCGCGGCACATCACCCAGCTCGGCGCCGGTGGTGCCGGCGCGGCGGTCGCCCACGCCCTGCTCACCCTGGGCGCCGACCGCGTCACCCTCGTCGACGCCGACCTCGGACGGGCCGAGGCGCTCGCCGCCGAGCTGGTCGGCCGGTTCGGCGTACGCCGGGCCGACGCGGCCGCCCCCGACCGGCTCGCGGACCTGCTCGCCGGCGCGGACGGTCTGGTGCACGCCACGCCCACCGGTATGGCCACGCATCCCGGACTGCCGCTCCCCGTCGGACTGCTCCGCCCCGGACTGTGGGTCGCCGACGTGGTCTACCGCCCGCTCGACACCGAACTGCTGCGCCACGCAAGGGCCTTGGGCTGCCGCACGCTCGACGGCGGCGGCATGGCCGTCTTCCAGGCCGCCGACGCCTTCCGGCTGTTCACCGGCCGTGAGCCCGACGCCGAGCGGATGCTCGCCCACCTGACCACGCTCGTCACCACCTGACGACCCTCGTCACCACCTGAACGCGGGAGCAGATATGCGCAAGTCCATCGCGACCGTGTCGATCAGCGGCAGCCTGACCGAGAAGCTCGACGCGGTCGCCGAGGCCGGATTCGACGGCGTGGAGATCTTCGAGAACGATCTGCTCGGCTGTCCGCTCCCACCCGAGCGGATACGCGACCGCGCGGCCGGCCTCGGCCTGGGCATCGACCTCTACCAGCCGTTCCGGGACTTCGAGGGAGTCTCGCCGGACCGGCTCGCGGCCAATCTCCGCAGAGCCGAGTTGAAGTTCCGGACCATGGAACGGCTCGGCGCCGACACCCTGCTGGTCTGCTCGAACGTCACCCCTGACGTGGCCGGCGACGAACTCGCCGCGGAACAGCTGCGGTTGCTCGCCGACCTCGCCGCCACACACGGCATCCGGATCGCCTACGAGGCACTGGCCTGGGGCCGCCACGTCAACGAGTACCTGCACGCCTGGCGGATCGTACGGATGGCCGACCACCCGGCCCTCGGCACCTGCCTGGACAGCTTCCACATCCTCTCCCGCGGCTCGGACCCGGGCGGGATCGAGGCCCTCCCCGGCGAGAAGATCTTCTTCCTCCAACTCGCCGACGCGCCGGTGCTCGCCATGGATGTGCTGCAGTGGAGCCGTCACTACCGCTGCTTCCCCGGTCAGGGCGGGTTCGATGTCACCCGGCTGCTGGCGCACGTACTGCGCACCGGATACGCGGGTCCGCTCTCGCTGGAGGTCTTCAACGACGTCTTCCGGCAGGCCGACACCGGACGCACCGCCGTCGACGCGATGCGCTCCCTGATCGCCCTGGAGGAATCCGTCGTACAGGTGCTGGGTGCCGGCTCCGCCTCCGAGATCCTCGACGGCGGCCCGCCGCTCCCCGGACCTCGTCCCCCCGGCGGCTTCGCCTTCGCGGAACTCGCCACGCGCGAACGAGACCGCCTCGGCACTCTGCTCGGCGCACTGGGGTTCTCCCGTACCGGGGGACACGCGACCAAGCCCGTGGAGCTGTGGGAACAGGGCGGAGCCAGGATCCTGCTGAACGAGTCCGTCCCCGGCGACCCTGACACGTCCGTCCCCGGAGACCCGGACACGACCCTGTCCGCGATCGGCCTGGAGTCCGCCGATCCCTCGGCATCGGCCCGGCGGGCACAGTCCCTGCTCTCTCCCGTACTGCCCCGTGACCGCGCCCCGCGGGAGGCGGCGCTCGACGCCGTCGCCGCCCCGGACGGCACACAGCTGTTCTTCTGCCGCTCCACGCCCCAGGACGGCGCGGACGGCCCCGCCCATCCCGACTGGCGCGGCGACTTCAGCCCCGCGCCGCCGCCTGCCGACGGGCTGATCAGCCATATCGACCATGTGGCGCTGAGCCACCCCTGGCACCTCTTCGACGAGGCCGTGCTGTTCTACCGCACCGTTCTGGGGCTGCGCCCGCACGACAGCGTCGAGGTGGCCGACCCGTACGGCCTGCTGCGCAGCCGAGCGATGTCGAACGCCGCCGGGACGGTACGCATGGCGCTCAATATCGCCCACCTCGGGGACGGGAACCTGCCCCGGCAGCACGTGGCGCTGGCGACCGACGACATCGTGGCCGTCGCCGAACGCCTGCGCGACGTGCCCGACGTTCTGCTGCCGATCCCGGACAACTACTACGACGACCTGGAAGCCCGTCACGACCTCGGCGAGCGGCGCCACCGGCAACTGCGCGCGCTGGGGCTGCTGTACGACACGGACGGCGCCGGGGAGTTCGTCCACCTCTACACCACGACGGTCGGGCGGGTCTTCTTCGAGGTCGTCCAGCGGACCGGTGACTACCGCGGCTTCGGCCTGCCGAACACGGCGGTACGACTGGCCGCCCAGCACGTCCCCACGTCGGAACGGGGAGGAAGGCCTTCCGGCCCGGGACGATGACCGGCGTCGTCCGGGACCCGTACGCCTATGATGGACGCTCCAGGTGTCGACCGGTGGAGCCCATGACCTCGCATCCCGCAACCGGAGTCGGCCGTGAACGTCAGCGGGACGCCGACCGGACGAAGGCGGAGATCCTCGAGATCGCCACACGGGAGTTCGCGCGGCACGGCTACACCGGCGCCCGGGTCGACGAGATCGCGGCTCTCACGCGCACCACGAAACGCATGATCTATTACTATTTCGGCGGCAAGGAACAGCTGTACACCGCCGTGCTGGAGAAGGCCTACGCCGAGGTGAGAGCCACCGAGCGCGCCCTTGACGTCGACCACCTCGGCCCGGTCGAGGCGATCCGCACCCTGGCCGAGCTGACGTTCGACCACCACGAGGCGCACCCCGACTTCATCCGGCTGGTGAGCATCGAGAACATCCACCACGCCGAGCACATCCGTACGTCACCGGTGCTCGCGAGCCTCGGCACGCCGGCGCTGGACCTGATCACCCGGATCCTGGAGGCCGGCCGGGAGAGCGGCGACTTCACCGCCTCGGCCGACGCCACCGACGTACACATGGCGATCAGCTCGTTCTGCTTCTTCCGGATCTCCAACCAGCACACGTTCCACGCCCTGTTCGGCCGCGACCTGACAGCCGCCAAGCACCGCACCCGGCACCGCCGCATGCTCGGCGACATGATCGTGGCCTACCTCACCGGCACATGACCTGACGTGAGGTGGCCGGGGGCCACGGCCACGCGCGACGCACAGCGGTCCGAGTCGGCCGGGCGGCGGCGCGGTCACGGCACCCTGCCGTGACCGCCCCCGGCCCGCCCGGCCGGGTGAACCCCTGGTGCGCGGGTGACGGAGGCAGATGATGCCGCAGGCCGGTCGAGGCGCGCCGCGACCAATGCCGTGGTCACCGGAAGCCGGGGCAGAACGCGCTGGATGGCCCCGGCCTTCGGGGGATACCGCTCCAGGTCAATCAGCGGGACCAGACCGTGATCCACACGCGCCGGGAATCGCCAGCTCCAGCCAGAAGGTCTTGCCGCGGCCGTTGGGAAAGGTGTTCCAGGCGCGGGCCAGCGCCTCCACGATGATCAGGCCGCGGCCGTGTTCGGCTTCCGAGTTCTCCTCCTGCCTCTGCGTCAGCGGCGACGGGACCGGCGGATTGCTGTCGAAGTCCCCTACTTCCAGTCGGACATGGTCGGCGAACGCCCGCAGCCGTACGTCGACGGAGCTGCCCGCGTGGATGATCGCATTGGTGACGACCTCGGAGATGATCAGCTGGAGGTCGTCGGACATCTCGGCGAGCCCCCAGGCATCCAGACGGCTGTTCACGAAGCGTCGCGCGGACTTGACTCCTTGCAGGTCGTAGCGCTGGATGTGCAGCCGCCCGGTCCTGGACGGTTGCGCTCGGCCCGCACCCTCGTACGACGCCAGCAGCAGAACGGCGTCATCGCGTCGCCGGTCGGGGCCCGGCAGGTCGGCGACCATGTGGTCGGCGAGGGTCTCCAGATACGTCTGGGCTTCACGCCCGAAGGCGCTGAGCAGCGCGCTCGCGCCCGCCACGGGGTCAGCCGCCCTTCCGTCGGTGAGACCGTTCGTGTACAGCATCAGCACCGACTCGGGCTGCAGTCGGTACTCCCGGGGACGGTACGGAGCCGGAGCCTCGACGCCCAGTGGCACGTTGGAGGGGGCGGTCAGGGTGCCGATGCTCCCGTCGGGCCGGCGCACGAGGGGAGCGGGGTGCCCGGCAAGTGCCACCTCGGCCTGCCCGCCGTCCGGGTCGAAGAGGACGACGCAGCAGGTGGCGAGCAGTTCCGTGCCGAGCCCGCCCAAGAGCCGACTGGTGCGGTCGATGACTGTCGCGGGCCGGTGTCCCTCGGTCGCGTACGCGACCACCGCGCTGCGCAGCTGGCCCATGACGGCGGCGCTCTCCATGCTGTGGCCCTCGACGTCGCCGACGACGAGCACCACCCGCTCGTCGGGCAGCTTGATCACGTCGTACCAGTCGCCGCCCACCTCGGACGTCGCGGCGGAGGCGCGGTAACGGGCCGTGGTGGTCAGCTGCGACACCTCCGAGAGCATCCGGGGCAGGAGACTTTTCTGCAGACTCTCGGCGATGATCTTCCGCTTCTGTCCCAGCTCGACACGCTGCACGGCCGGACCGAGAACGACCGCCATCATCGCCAGGACCGCCTTCTCCTCAGGCGTGAAGCGGCGCGATCCGGCGAACGTCAGGCAGAACACCCCCACGATCTCCTCGCTGCCGACGAGCGGGAGGAACACCTCGGCGGCCGGCCCGGCGCCTGGGTGGTCAGGGTCCTGGGAGGTCTCCGAGTTCTTGTCCGCCGCAGGGCGAAGGTCGCCGTCCGGGGGGAAGTGGGGGCGGCCCTGGATCGCGTCCGCCACGTCCCGCCTGGCGTAGGCACTGCTGCCGTGCAGGCTCTGTGCCAGCCGCGCGGAGCTCCCGCTGTGGCCGCCGACCCACAACCGGCCCTCGCCGACCGAGGCGATGACGAGGGAGTCGGCACCGAAAGGCGCACCGACTGACACCTGGGCGGCCGCCATGACGTCGTCCATGGTGGCGGCGCGGTTGATCGCGTCGGCCAGGCGGCCGAGGGGGTACATGAAGCTCATCCCCGCCGAACCCGGTACGCCGGCCACACCCCAGCCGGGATCGACTTCGGTGTCCGGCGGGTCACCGAAGGCCGGCACCAGCACGGGATTGCTCCCGGAGCGGACTGGCGTGCCACTCGCGGCGAGCGCCGAAAGACGGGCGCCCAGCCGATCGGCGGTCTCCTGGAGTCCGGCACGGTCCCCGGCGTCGTAACCGGCCTCGGTCTGCGGCCGGAGCACCTCCAGGGTGCCGAAACGGTGCCCGGCAGCTGCCACCGGGGCCGCGGCCACGGCGTAAGGGAACACCTGCACGTAGCGTTCGTCGGCCCCGCCCGGCTTCGGCGAGTCCCGTACGACCACCGTTCCGGAACGGAGCGCGTCGGCAGAAGGACTCGGCGCGTCCACCGCGATCTGCCCCTGGAGGGCGAAGATCGAAAGGGAACTGCCGCCGATCATCGCCGCCCACAGCTGGTCGCTGTGGTCGCTCAGCAGGTAAACCACCGCCGTCACCGCGTCCAGCCGCCCTACGGCCTCCCGGACAGCCTTGACCAGCGGCGCTGTGAGGTCCGAACCCAGGATGTCCGGGACTCCGCGGCCGCGTACCGCCTGGTCGGGCCTTCCGGCCGGACTGCTGGTGGTCACAGGCAACTCCTTGCGGAGAGGTTTCCCTATGCGTCAGTATGTCGCCTTTTATGGGTTGATGTCGAAGGTGGGGCGCTCCCGCACACGGCATTCCGACTCCCCGGGGTGGCGGGGAGTTCGGGCTCGACCAGCTCCTGGAGTGGGCTGGGGAACCTCCCGGACAGACAGGAATTCGGGCCCGCCGTGACGAGGGATTTGGATAGCGTGCAGGGTGACCTCTTTGCGAGGTGAGTGGACGGGGTATCAGGCGGCGATCGAGGCTCAGTACCGCGCCGGCCAGGCCGGTCCAGCGGGGAGCGCCGGCGGCGACGATCGCGCCGCCGATGACGGAGCCAGCCGCGGCGCCGAGGTTGAAGGCGCCCACGTTGACGGAAACGGCCAGGTTCGGGTCGGCGCCCGCGTGGTTGCTCGGCACCACACCCGCCCGCTGCGCTCCGAGGGCGGCCACCGCCGCTACTCCCGGTATCAGCTGAAGATCGCGGCCCGTGTACGCGAACTCGTCGACCAGGGCACCCCCGTCGAGGCCGCCTGCCGCATCGTCATCCTCGAAGACCAGCTCGACGAAGCACAGCGCATCAACGAACAGCTACGTGGTTCGCCCTCCGCGCCGCGGAGCAAGGCTGACGCCTGAAAGGGCCGGCCGGAGGCAGGCGAGCTACGCCCATTCCAGTCCGAAGGCCGCCTGCCGCGGAGCTTGTCGGCTTGGCAGTGAGCGACCGAAACCGCGTCCACCGCGTTCCGTGCCTTGCGGGCGGTCCTGCAAGGACCTGGATGTGTCCCTGTCGATCATGCCGCTGGTTCAGGGGATGAGGTTCGGCTCGCGTACCGCCTCACCTGCCCATTGCTGCGGGGTGGCGGTCGCGATGGCTGCCCCGTCGGCGCGTCGGCCGAGTCGAAACCCAGCAGCCGGCCAGCGCGCGCCTTCCAGAAACCGCCAGCGAGACTGATCGTGGATTCGTCGGAGTCGGCGACCTGTCCGGGTTGGACGAAGCCGTTCCTGTCGGCGCCAGGGAATTTCGGGTGCCGCGTTGGCGAGGACGGCGGTGCCGTCGTCGGCGTGGGTGATCCTGGCGCTGCGAATGTTGCCAGGACGGGTTCCGGCAGCGGCCTTCGCGATGGTGACCTGCCCGTTGGCGAAGGCACGTGGCGGCATCAGGTTCCACTGCGGTTCGGCTGCCACCGTCACCCGGCGGGTGCGTACCAGTCGGGCGTAGGAGTCGCTCTGCGAACGCACGGAGATGAGCAGCAGCGTCACCAGCGCGGCCAGCCGCCGAACGGTCGCGGCTGTGTCCTCGTCGGCCGACGCCGTCCGCACGTGTAGGACTCCGACCCGCTCCGCACCGTCCAGCAGCGGTGTCCACCGCCGGGCCGGCGCCTCACCGACCTCCTGTTTCTCCTGCGTGGCCTGGCGAGTGGCGTAAGCACGACCGGCCGGTGTGCCGTCGATCAGGATCTCCTCGGCCACCGGCCAGCCGCCGCCGTTACCGGCGTTCAGCCCAGCTCCGGGCACCAGCCGCAGTACGTCCTCCGGGCCTCCAGCGCCGACAGGTGTTCGGTGACGAAGTCCTCGCCACCGCCATCCTTGACCGCCCTCCTCCACCACTGCGACGTGATCTCCATCAACGGACCGAGCTACCGGCTCAAGAACCGGCTCAAGGCCATCGAACAGGACACAGACGTGGCCTGACAGGCCACGCCGCACACGGCGGCCAGGCGCTTGATCAGCCGGCTTCGAGTCGCTGGAAGCCCTTGTCGCCGAGCACCCGTAGCGGTCGTGTGCGGGGCCGGCCGGGCCCGGCCCGCTTGATGGCGATGCGGGCCATGACCGGCTCGAACTGCGTGCAGTCGTTGACGTTCCCGCCGGTGAGCGTGAACGCGAGGGGAAGGCCGCGGCCGTCGCAGGCGAGGTGGATCTTCGTGCTCAGCCCGCCGCGGGACCGGCCGAGTGCTTCACCGGTCCAGGGCCCCCTTTTCGGGCTCCGGCGGCGTGCTGGTGGGCGCGCACGATCGTCGAGTCGACGCAGACGACCGACCAGTCGACTTCGCCGGACGCATCCGAGTGCTGCTGGACGTGGGCCAGGAGCCGGTCCCAGGTTCCGTCGGCCGACCAGCGGCGGAACCGTTCGTAGACGGTCTTCCACGGCCCGTACCGTTCGGGCAGGTCCCGCCAGGCCGCCCCCGTGGACAGCTTCCACAGGATGCCGTTGAGGACCTGCCGCCGGTCCCGCACCGGACGACCCATCCGAGGCGGAGCCAGCAACGGCCCGACAACTTCCCAGGCCTGATCAGTCAGTTCATGACGTCGCACCACGAACGGACCAACGACCGAAAGACATTGCGGACACGCCCTAGGTGTATTGATTCGTGAGGTTGGGGACGCGGCTGGCGGGTGGTTGGCCCTTGAGTGCGGTGTGTCCGCGGTGGTGATTGTAGGTGTGGAGCCAGTGGGGGTATGCCTCGCGTCGTTCGGTCTCGGTGCGGTAGGGCTTCGCGTAAGCCCATTCGTCGAGGAGGGTTCGGTTGAACCGTTCGACTTTCCCGTTCGTCTGGGGCCTGTAGGGGCGGGTGCGTTTGTGTGAAATGCCCTGCGTGGTAAGGGTGTTGCGCCACAGATACGACTTGCAGCAGGAGCCGTTGTCGGTCAGGACGCGTTCGATGGTGATGATCCCGGCCTGGGCGAAGAAGTCGTGGGCCTGCTGCCGGAAGGCGACGGCGGTTTCCTTCTTCTCGTCGGTGAGGATCTCGCTGTAGGCGAGCCGGGAGTGGTCGTCGACGGCGTTGTGCAGGAAGCTGTAGCCGGCGTTGGCACGGTTCTTGCGGCCCGCCGGGCGCCCGAGGACCTTGTGGCCGCCTCCGTCGGGGATGTTGCCGAGCTTCTTGATGTGTCGACATGCACCAGCTCGCCCGGCGCGCTCCGTTCGTAGCGTCGGATCACCCGGCCGGTGGCCCGGTCCAGGTGCGTGAGGCGGGCCAGGCGGTAGCGGGTCAGGACCCGGTGGACGGTGGCCGGGTTCAGTCCGAGGAGGTAGGCGATGCGGGCCGGTCCCCAGCGGTGCAGGACACGGACCTTGATGATCCTGCGTTCAGTGCGGGCCGGGGTCCGGCGCGCACTGAGGTGCGGGCGTGAGGACCGGTCCGCCATGCCCGCCTCGCCGAGTTCGCGGAAGCGGACGGCCCACCGCTGGGCCGTCGTGGGTGACACCTGGAAGCGTTCGGCGGCCCGGCGCAGGGTCCAGCCCTCGTCCACGACGCAGCGGGCCACACGCAGACGGCCGGTCTCCGTCAGAGGTGCATTACGGTGTGGCATGAGGGCCTTTCGGGTGGTGTAGACGTCGCAATCCACACCGAACCGGAAGGCCCTCACCTGCTCAAGATCCCTCAGTCGAGATCTGCCTCACCCGTCCACAACCTCCCCGGACAGAACACCTAGGCCACCTGCGTTCCATGGCCGGCCAGCGCCGGACTCTTCCTGCTGGGCCTCTGCCCACCGCGCGGGGGTGGCCATCAATGGCTGCCGGCCGGAGGCCAGCATGTGAGTTTCATGTGAGTCAGAGGGCGCCCCGGTGCAGCCTGCCGAGTCTTCCCAGGTCACAGGCTTGGCATTCCCATGTGACGTTCATATTCGTCCAGATCCGGTTCATGGCGGCGGCGGACAGTGAGTGGTGCGCGCGAGGGTCGCGTGCACCACCGCCGGTCTGGAGTCTCGATGATCGAAGTACGTGGCCTGTCAAAACGCTATGGCGAGGTCCTGGCCGTGGACGATCTGACGTTCGCTGTCCGGCCCGGGGAAGTGACGGGGTTCCTGGGGCCGAATGGTGCCGGCAAGTCGACCACCCTGAGGTTGATCGTGGGCCTGGACGCCGCCAGTTCCGGGACTGCGACTGTGGGTGGGCGGCCGTACGTCGCGCAGCCCACGCCGCTGAAGGCGGTCGGGGCGCTACTGGATCCGGGCGCGGTGCTGCCCAGCCGCACCGCCTATCACCATCTGCTGGCGCTGGCGGCCGGCAATGGGATCCCGAGCAGCCGGGTCAAGGCGGTGCTGGCGGAAGTCGGCTTGGAGAACGTGAGCCGCCGACGTGCGGGGACGTTCTCCCTCGGCATGCGTCAGCGGCTGGGTATCGCGGCGGCTCTGTTGGGTGATCCTCCGGTGCTGGTCTTTGACGAGCCGCTCAACGGGCTGGACCCGGAGGGCATCGTGTGGATCCGCTCGCTGATGCGGAGGATGGCGGCGGAAGGACGCGCGGTTTTGATGTCGAGCCATCTGATGAGCGAGATGGAGCTGACTGCCGACCACCTCATCGTCATCGGCAGGGGACGGCTGATCGCCGACACCTCGATGAAGGACTTCATCGAGGCTTACTCCGAGCGTGAGGTCTTTGTCCGCAGTCCCCAGGCCGAGGAACTGCGCGGCATGCTCAGTGCAGCCGTTGAGGTGCGGACTGAGAGCAGCGACGCTCTGGTGGTGACGGGCTTGGAGGCCGCCGGGATCGGCGCGCTGGCGTCGGCCAACGGAGTGGAGCTGCATGAGCTTGCTCCGCGCCAGGTGTCGCTGGAAAGGGCGTTCATGGACCTGACCCGGGATGCGGTGGAGTACCAGTCGGAGAAGGAGACGAGCCGATGACACGTTCGACCACGCAAAACTTTGTCAGGGCGACGAAAGCCCGCCGACGCCCGCTCGTGCTCCGTCTTCAGCCGCAACCGCGTCGTGCGAGGGATGGAAGGGTGACCTTCTGGCACTGCCTGCACGCCGAGTGGATCAAGATCCGCACGATGCGGTCGACGTTGTACGTGATCCTGGGCACCCTGGCGTTCTGCCTCGGACTCGCCGCGCTGAACGGTTCGTCCGCCGGCAGCGAGTTCGCGGACCTGAGCCCCGCGGACCAGGCGTCGTTCGACCCGCTGGCCACCAGTTTGCGCGGTTACCTGCTCGCGCAGATCGCGCTCGGTCTCCTGGGCGGTCTGGTCATCACTTCTGAGTACGGCGCGCGAACGATCGTCCCCACTCTGATCGGGGTTCCTCACCGGGCGCGGGTGCTGGCATCCAAGGCTGTGGTGCTGGTGGGCGTGGCGCTCCCGGTCGGGATCGCGGTGTCGCTGGCCGGGTTTCTGGTTGGGCAGACGTCGCTGTCCAGGGCGGGCGCTCCGAACCTCGCGCTCTCCGACGGCGTGGCGCTGCGCGGCATCTTTGGTGGTGGCTTGTACTTGGCACTGGCCGGGCTCTTCGGACTGGCTCTGGGCACGGTGATCCGCTCCACGACGGCAACGGTGACCACGCTGTTCGGGGTGATGCTGATTGTTCAGGCATTCGCCCCGGCCCTGCCCGGAGAACTGGGCGACTGGGTGTCGAAGTACTGGCCGCCGATCGCAGGTGGGCAGATCATTACCAGCCATCAGGACCCCGACTTGCTGAGTCCCTGGGCAGGGGTGGGTGTCATGGTGGGGTCCGTGGCGGTTCTGATGGTGGTGGCATTCATTGTCTTCGGCAAGCGTGACGCGTAGCGGGGCGGGACAGTGAAGACAGAAGATCATCAGTCGGGGACAGGTGCCATGGCGACGACACAACGACTGCTGCTGGTCGAGGACGAGCCCACGCTGTGTGAGCTGCTGTCCGCCAGCTTGCGGCTGGCCGGCTTCGAGGTGACTCCGGCCCAGACGGGCGGCCAAGCCCTGGAAGCGGTCCGCGACAACCGACCCGACCTGATCGTCCTGGATGTGATGCTGCCCGACCTTGACGGCTTCGAGGTGGCACGTCGTCTGCGTGAGGACCCCTCCGGCCTGGGAATCGGGCAGCCGCCGATCCTCTTTCTGACCGCCCGGGACGCGGCGGAGGACCGTATCAGCGGTCTCCGGGCAGGCGGGGACGACTACGTCACCAAGCCCTTCAACCTCGAGGAACTCATCCTGCGCATCCAGGCGGTGCTGCGCCGAACCAGCGGCCGTCGGCCCGATGGGCTCCTGGTGGTGGACGACCTGGAGCTCGATCCCGACAGCCACCAGGTGACCCGCAGCGGCCGGCCGGTGCAACTGTCTCCGACCGAGTTCAGTCTGCTGCGGGTGCTGATGGAAAACGCCGGCCAGGTCCTGTCCAGGCATCAGCTTCTGGACCAGGTCTGGCACTACGACTTCGACGGTGACGACTCCATCGTCGCCTCCTACATCAGCTACCTGCGCCGCAAGATCGACATCACAGAACCGAAGCTGATCCACACGGTGCGGGGGACGGGCTACGTTCTGCGCAGGTCCCGCGCGTGAGTACCGCCTCCACGCGCGGGCCGATCAGCCGGATGTCGCTGCGCGGGCGGGTCGTGGCCATCACTCTGTTGCTGGTCGTCACCGCCCTGCTGGCCAGCAACGCCGTACTCGTCACCCTGCTGGAGCGGCAACTGGTGCACCAACTGGAAGAGCGGCTGCGCGCCGCTTCCGCGACGGCGGCGCGGCTGTCGAACCTGGAAGACGTGCCCGGTGAGACGGCACCGGAGCTGCGCGAGGCAGTGGAGCGCGACCTGACGGGCGACGTCTACGTCGTCTACCTCGATTCCGAGGGGCAACTGCGGCGTACGCTGCGTCCGGCTACGCACAGCGCCCCACGTCTTCCCGACCTGGACGCAGCGGCGGTCGCCGTCCGCGAACAGCGCCCCTTCCAGGTGGCGGCCAAGGGCGACGGCGAAGAGTGGCGTGTCATCGCTACTCCTTTGGCCCCGGGTCAGGACGTCGACGCGGGCAAGGGCGGCAGCGTCGTCGTGGCCGGTTCCCTGGCTCCGGTCCATACGACGATCCGGCACCTGGGCGTGTGGATGCTGGTGATCGATGCGGTGGTGCTCATCGGGTTGGGCGTCGTCGCCTGGTTCGCGGTGCGGGCCGGCTTGCGGCCCCTGCGGCGCATGGAGAAGACGGCAGCCGCCATCGCGGGCGGGGACCTGTCCAGCCGGGTGCCGCAGCCGGCCACCATGCGCACAGAACTGGGCCGGTTGTCCGCCGCCCTCAACGGCATGCTGGACCGCATCGAAGCCGGCGACGCCGCCCGCGCGGCCACCAACGCGCGCATGCGTACCTTCATCGCGGACGCCAGTCACGA
Organism: Streptomyces camponoticapitis; assembly: GCF_014646115.1. Lineage (GTDB taxonomy): Bacteria > Actinomycetota > Actinomycetes > Streptomycetales > Streptomycetaceae > Streptomyces > Streptomyces camponoticapitis. The sequence goes on from NZ_BMMV01000031.1 coordinate 47,267, forward strand.
ATTGCGCACCCCGCTGTTCGGGATCAAGGGCTTCACCGAGCTGTACCGGATGGGCGGCATGCCCCAGCGTGCGGACGTCGATGCTGCCATGAGCCGTATCGAACGTGAAGCAGCCCGCCTGGTCCGCATCGTCGAGGAACTGCTGCTGCTCGCCCGGCTCGACGAAGACGCCAGCGCTGATGCGCATCTGCCCCTTCGCCTGACTCCCATGGACCTGCGCACCCTGGCCGCCGACGCCCTGCACGACCTGCGGGCCATGGCACCCGACCGTCCCGTCACCCTGACCGGGCCGGGCGGCGGCCCGCCCGGTGGCGCCCCGGTTCTGGGCGACGAGTCACGCCTGCGGCAGGTCACCTCCAACCTCGTCGGCAACGCCATCGCCCACACCCCGCCCGGCACGCCGGTACGCATCGGCGTAGGCACTCTGCAGGACCAGGCCATCCTCGAACTCAGCGATGAGGGAGCAGGGATGACAGCCGAACAGGTCACCCAGGTCTTCGACCGCTTCTACCGTGCCGACACCGCCCGCGGCCGCACACAGACCGGCGGTGCCGGACTTGGTCTGTCCATCGTCCGCTCCCTGGTGACCGCTCACCAAGGCCGTGTTGAGGTGTGCTCTCAGCCTGGGGAAGGCGCCACGTTCCGCGTCCTGCTGCCGTTGCATTCCGACAGCCTCGTCGGCAATTCCTGAGAATCGCCCGAGCCCGTCGGTCCGCTGTTGCGGACAGCGGGCGGTTACCGACACACCGAACGCCTCAACAGAGCCGATGGCGTGCTCCGCCAAATGTGCCGCCGTCCTGTTCGCGCGGCTTCCCGCCGTTCGTCGCAGGAGGACTACCGGCGGGATATGACACCCCCGCCGAGCCCTACTTGTTTTTGAGTACGGGGATCGTCGATACGGCCGACGACACGAATGCGGGCGCCCCGGCAGGGTGAATGACGTTCCCGATATTCAGATATGGAGATGTCTTTCATGGCGACTTTCTTGCATCGGGTGGGCCGCTGGTCCTTCCGAAGGCGCCGCACCGTGGTGCTGGCCTGGGTGGCAGTACTGGCTGCTGTATTCCTCGGGGCTTCCAGCGCATCCGAGGCATCGGAGGACTCGTCCTCCCTGCCCGGCATCGAGTCCCAGCAGGCATTCGACCTGATCAATGAGCGGTTCCCGGGCGCCGAAGCGGACGGTGCGGAGGCCCGCATCGTGTTTGTCGCGGAACACGGCCAGCAGGTCACCTCCGCCGCCGGCCGGTCGGCCATCGGTGAACTCGTCACGGCGGTGGCCGACGGGCCGCAGGTCGCCGACGCGGCCAGCCCTTTCGACACGAACGCGGTCAGCAAGGACAAGTCGACCGCGTACGCCACCGTCACCTACAAGGTCGCCGGTGACGATCTCACCGACGCCAGCAAGACGGACCTGACCAAGGCAGTCGAGCAGGCCCGGGACGCGGGCCTGACCGTCGAGGTCGGCGGCTCCGCGCTGGAGACCGAAGCAGCGCAGGGCTTGGGTGAAGTACTCGGCGTTCTCGTCGCCGCAGTGGTTCTGCTGATCACCTTCGGCTCACTCGCCGCCGCCGGTCTCCCCCTGCTCACCGCCATCCTCGGCGTCAGCATCAGCCTGGCCGGAATCACCGCTTTGAGCAGTGCCTTCGGATTCTCCTCGACGGTCGGTGAACTGGCGATGATGCTCGGCCTCGCCGTGGGCATCGACTACTCCCTGTTCGTGGTCTCGCGCTACCGGGAGGAGCGGGCCAAGGGACACCAGCCGCAGGAGGCGGCGGCCCTGGCCGTGGGCACGGCCGGAAGCGCGGTCGTCTTCGCCGGACTCACCGTCGTCATCGCTTTGCTGGGTCTCTCCGTCATCGGAGTCCCGATGCTCAGCAAGATGGGTATCGGCTCGGCAGGCACCGTCATGGTCGGAGTCCTGATCGCCCTGACCGCAGTGCCGGCACTCCTGGGCTTCTGGCCGAATGCAGTGCTCTCGCGCCGTGACCGCAAGGGCGGACGTCGCTCCCGCACCAAGATCCTCAGCCTCGTCGGCAGGACCAGGACGGCCGGCACCTCCACGAAGCTCCCCCGCGGGGTTCGCTGGGCGCAGTTCGTGGTGCGCCGCCCGCTGCCCGTCCTGCTCCTGTCGGTGATCGGCCTCGGGGCGCTCGCGGTGCCGTCGCTGGACCTGCGGATGGGCATGCCTGGCGATGAGGCCAAGTCGACCGCGACCACCGAGCGCCGCGCCTACGACGCGCTCGCCGAGGGCTTCGGCCCGGGCTACAACGGCCCGCTGACCGTGGTGGTCGACGTCAAGGAGGCCAAGGACCCGCAGGCGGCCGTGACAGCGGTCTCCAACAAGCTCACCGGCACCAGGGGAGTCGTCTCCGTCTCCCCGGCACGGTTCAACGAGGCCAAAGACACAGCGGTGATCGCCGCTGTCCCCTCAACCGCACCCACCAGCCGGCAGACGCAGGACCTGGTGCACACCATCCGCAGCGAGCGCGGTGCGGTGGAGTCCTCCACCGGCGCCGACTTCAAGGTCACCGGCACCACCGCCCTGAACATCGACGTGGGCCAGAAGATGCAGGACGCCCTCATTCCCTACCTCGCGGTCGTCGTCGGTCTCGCCTTCCTCCTCCTGGCCCTGGTCTTCCGTTCGATCCTGGTGCCGCTCAAGGCCGCACTAGGCTTCCTGCTGTCCGTCGGCGCGGCCCTCGGCGCGATCGTCACGGTCTTCCAACAGGGCCACGGAGCCGGCATCTTCGGCGTCGACGAAACCGGCCCGATCATGAGCACCATGCCCATCTTCCTGGTGGGTATCGTCTTCGGCCTCGCCATGGACTATCAGGTCTTCCTCGTCTCCCGGATCCGGGAGGCGCACATCCACGGAGAAGGACCCGGCCAGGCCATCGTCACCGGGTTCCGGCACAGCGCCCAGGTCGTGGGGGCAGCAGCGCTGATCATGATGGCGGTGTTCGGCGGGTTCATGACGGGCGGCGAATCCCTGGTCAAGATGGTCGGCTTCGGACTGGCCAGTGCCGTCTTCTTCGACGCCTTCGTCGTCCGTATGGCCTTCGTGCCCGCGGTCCTGGCGCTCCTCGGCAAGCGGGCATGGTGGCTGCCGCGCTGGCTGGACCGGCTGATGCCCCGCGTCGACGTCGAGGGCGAAGCACTCACCCAGCAGGTCTCCGCGCCGAATGATCTGCCCGCCGACGATCCACGGGCCTCCGTGACGGTCTGACGCACGTGCCGACCGGGCCGCTCCACCCCAGTCTCAGAGCGGCCCGGACCGGCCTCCACATTGCCCACTTCCTCAGCCCGCGGTCACGGTACGGCTCGGAGAAACCATGGTCACCCGCCTGCGACGTCACGTCGATCGCCATCCCCGCCCGGTCGAAGCGGCCTTCCTCCTGTTGATCTACGCGGCCACCAGTAACCAGTACCGCCGGGCCGGCGACGACACCCTGTGGTGGCCGGGCTTCGTCCTCGCGGCAGTCACCTGTACGAGCCTGCTGGCGCGCCGCCGACGCCCCGGCACCGTTGTCGTCCTCACCACCCTCGGCACCGCGGTCGCAGGTGCCCAGGGCAGCACCTTCGGACCCCTCCTGCTGCTCCCGGTCATCGTCGCCCTGTACGAACTGACTCTCCAGGTCTCCCAGCAAGCCATCCGTATCCACGGTCTCCTGGTTGCTGTCATCCTCGTGCCCACTGCCCTGCGCTGGGATGCGGAGGACGAGCCCTGGGCGAACGAGGCGGTGAGCCTGGCCTTCTGGATCCTGCTGCCCATCCTGCATGGATTGGCCGTGCGAGCTCGCCGCGCGTACATGGACACCGTCCGCACACGCGCCGAGGACGCCGAGCGCACCCGCCATGAGGAAGCACAACGCCGCGTCACCGAAGAACGCGTCCGTATCGCCCGGGAACTGCACGATGTGGTGGCCCACCACATGGCCCTCGCCAACGCCCAGGCCAGCACAGCCGCCCACCTGTTTTCCACTCGTCCCGCGCAGACCGGTCGCATCCTCACCGAACTCACCGGCACGACGACGGCAGCGCTGCGCGAACTCGAGGCAACCGTGGGCCTGTTGCGCCAGCCTGAGACCGCCGAGGAATCACTGAACCCCGCACCTGGACTTGACCGGCTTCCTGACCTGGTCGCCGCCTTCGCCGCCGCTGCACTGCACATCACGATCGCTGTCGAAGGCCCCGTGAAGGCTCTGTCGGCAGGGGTGGACCTGACCGCCTTCCGGATAGTGCAGGAAGCGCTCACCAACGTTGCCAAACACGCCGCGGTGAACATGGCACATGTCCACCTCGTCCACGGCCAGGGACAGTTGACGATCACCGTGAGCAACGACAGAAGTCCGATCACGCCCCCGCAGGCACCCGGCGGAGGCTTCGGTCTCATCAGCATGCGAGAACGCGCTCAGTCCGTCGGGGGCACCTTTCGTGCCGGGCACTGCCCGGGAGGCGGCTTCGCCGTCACGGCCGAACTTCCCATCAGCGCCTGATCAGAGAGTAAGTTCCATGACGATCCGCGTATTGATTGCCGACGACCAGGCCCTGCTGCGAGCGACCTTCCGGGTGCTGATCGACTCCTGTGACGATATGGAGGTCGTCGCCGAGGCCGCCGACGGACAGCAGGCCATTACGCTGGCCGGCCTCCACCGCCCGGACGTCGTTCTGATGGACATCCGAATGCCCGGCACCGACGGACTGGCCGCGACCGCCGCCATCTGCGACCAGAGCGGGCTGCAGGACACACGCGTCCTCATCCTCACCACGTTCCAGACCGACGAGCACGTCGCCCAAGCCCTGCACCTGGGTGCCAGCGGCTTCCTCGGCAAGAGCACCACTGCCGACGCCTTCCTCGACGGCATCCGCACGGTCGCGTCCGGTGACGCCTTGCTGTCACCCGTGGCAACCCGCTCACTGATCACCCGCTTCCTCGCCCTACCCGTGCCCAGCTCCGTCGCCCCTGCCCCCGAGCGATTCAGCAGCCTTACTCCGCGAGAGCGCGAAGTGCTGGCCGTGGTCGCGGAGGGCAAATCCAACGACGAGATCGCCGACGCACTCTTCCTCAGCCCCCTGACCGTCCGCACCCACGTCCAGCGGGCCAAAACCAAGACGGGCGCCCGCGATCGTGCACAGCTCGTCGCCTTCGCCTACCAGTTCGGCCTGATGCAACCGCCGCGGTGACAGACGAGGCGACCGGTGCCTTTCACCGACCCCCGGGGACGCTGCCTCGCAGGCCCAGGCGTGCCCTGTCTCTGACCGAATCAAGCCCACTTTTCGCCCTCGGTGACTCCTACACTTCCAGTCCACGCATACCGGCTCAGAGCGGCAAGCCAGCTGGCTGTGACCGCTCCGACCACAACTACCCGGCGCTGCTCTCCGCCCTTTCCAGCCGAACCCGACTCGTCACCCTCGGCATCGGAGGCGATGACATCGGCTTCAGCAGCATGCTTACCCGCTGCCTCACCATGGAACGGCGTACAAGCTCATCACTCGTAATAAAGACGTCCCGGTCGACGCTCCCTGTCGAGAGCGCTACGTCAAGGACGGCATCGACAGTACGCGGCAGCGGACGACAGCGCTGAGAACAGCAGTACTGTCCGACCTGACGCAAGAGATCAGGCGGCGTGCGCCAGGGCGCACCTCTACATCGTCGGCTACTCCCCGATCCTGCCGCCCGGCGGCACCGGTACACCCCAACGCTCGCGGACAACGCGGAGTAACGCAAATCATCCTGCGCGCCATGAGGGCCCTTCAACGGGCCGGGGACCTTGTAACGCACATCGCTTTGATCGGGGGTTCGACGAGACCGGTTCGTTCCTGCGCTCTACGCATACGGTTCCTCAATTCCCAAAAATTTTCAGCGTGCCAATTCGAATATTCTCTATCTGGTTCAGCCACGAGGCTGTTTGGGCGTGTGGTGGACGGTGAATCGTGGGCGCGCGGCCAGCCAGGCTCGGGTTGCCTTCGAGACGTGGGACGACCCATTGCCGAGGACCAAGTCGATGGCCAGGGGGCCGGGCCGATGCCGCGATCCAGCAGGCGCAGGAAGACGCCGACAGACACAGAATCTACTGGCAGGCTCCTGCCCTGCCTGCGGCATCCACTCAGCGCGCCCGCGACCACGACCTGGGCTCGCGAATGGCGCGGGAGGAGTACGCCTTGTCGGCCAGAACCGTGTCCGGTCGGGTGCGGGGCCGCCCGCGTGGGCGGGGGACGCGGAGTTGGGCCATGACGTCGGTGCGGGTGCGTCGCCGGCCTTCCCGGGGGTGAGAGCGAAGGCCAGGGGCCGGCAGCGGGCGTCGGACGCGAGATGGATCTTTGTGGTCAGGCCGCCGCAGGAGCGGCCGATGGCATGGTCGTGCGGCTCGCCGGGCGGGCCCCTTTTTAGCGGGCCCCGGCCGCGTGCTGATGTGCGCGCACGATGGTGGAGTCCACCGAGACTGCCCAATTCAGGGCCTCATCGGCGTCGGCCTGCGCTGTCAGCGCGGTGAAGACGGGCTCCCCAGGTGCCGTCGACGGCCCACATCCGCAGCTGGTTGTAGACCCCCCGCCAGTTGCCGTACTTCTCCGGCAGGTGCACCCACTGCGATCCGGTCCGGAATTTCCACGCGATCGCGTCGATCACCTCACGGTGACCCCTCCACCGGCCACCCCGCCGGGGTGTCCGGTCCGGTTAACACGGCTCGATCGCGTCCACTGCGCGTCGGTCAACGGCACATCCGGACCAACGATCGGATGATCCAAACGAAACGGCCTAGCTGTCGAACTGTCGTACGAGCCCCGCGTCCCCAACCTCACGAGTCAGTCCACCTAGGTAGTCATTTGAAGTGGTGGAGCCAAGCGAAACTCCGCTCTACTACCCAATGAGCCTTGCCCAGGCCGGAGCCGGGGCCCGTTCCGGGAGCTGCTGGTCGGGCCGACATGTGCGACCGCCCGGCCCATCAGCCGGGCAACAGTCCGCCGCAGAGACGCTGTCGCGGTCACCGGCGGGATCCGGTCAAGTCCAGGTTTCCGGCTGGCCGTTCGTGAGCCGGGGGACGGGCCGCCCTTCGCTGCGGGGTCGACCGTGCGGGGGCTGCCGTTCCGGCGTGTGAACCGCCGGCGACGGTGGAACAGGATCCGGTTGCCTTCCGCTCTGCCACTCAGGCCAGTTGGCAAGATCTTGATCTTTTTCCTCGCCACGGTGACTGTTTGTGTGTAAGTTGTGACCGCTTGCATGGGGAGTGTGGGCGTCATGAGTCCTTAGTGACTCATGAGGGGGTTTTGGGGAGGGGCGCGGTGCGCATGCACGGCGAACGCTTTGGGATACGTATGTCCGCGCGCCGACGGTCTCTGACGGTCGGTCTGCTCGCGCTGGCCCTGTCGGCGGGTCTGGTGTCGGCCGAGGCGGCGCCACCCGCCCCGACGCCGGGAACTTCCTCCCCATCGGCGGATGTTTCCCCTCCGCAGCCGAAGCTGGCCGGCGCCCCCGTGGGCCCGGTGGCACCGGCGAGTGCGAAAGCCGCCGAACCGACCACGAAAAACGCCGTGTACGCGTACGACGCGACCTCACGCCTGGTCGGTGTGACGGACCCGGCGGGGGAGACCGCCCGTTACCGGTACGACGCGGCGGGCAACCGCCTGGGCGTCGACCGGTTCCCGTCCACCGACCTCTCGGTCCTCTCCCTTGTCCCCGTGAAGGCCGCGGCCGGCGCGACCGTGACGCTCTCCGGAACCGGCTTCTCGACCACTCCCGCCTCGAACGCGGTGTCGTTCGCGGGCAAAGCCGCGGAGGTCGTCTCCGCATCGGCGACACGCCTGACGGTGAAGGTCCCGGTAGCCGCCGGGAACGGCAAGGTGTCGGTGACCACCGGCGGCACGACGGCCCAGTCACCGGAAGCGTTCGCGCTCGCCGGGCCCGCCCCGGCCGTCACCAAGGTGGAGCCCACGACCGGCCTCGTGGGCACGAAGGTGGTCCTGACCGGATCGGGCTTCGCCCCGGCGCAGACGGACAACGTGGTGCGGTTCACCGGCGGCACCGTGGCCGAGATCGACACACGGTCCGACAGCGCCCTGACCGTGACGGTCCCGGCAGGCGCGGCGACCGGACCCATAGAGGTCGCCACCCCCGACGGCATCGTCACATCCGCCTCCAGCTTCCGCGTGGAATCGGGCGCGGGCGAGGGAGAGATCGAGACGTCCGAGGAGACGACGGTGGGGGACGAGACCCCGCCGACGGTGTCGGTCACCACTCCCGGCAACCGGGCACAGGTGGTCTTCGACGCGGAGGCCGGCGACGACATCAACGTCGGATTCACCGAGTCGACGTTCAACTCGACTGTCACGGTCAGGTTCCTGGACCCGCAGGGCACACGCCTGGAGACCGCCGCCTACAACGGCCCGGCGGGCGACTGGGAGATGAAGGACGTCCCCGTCAGCGGCCAGTACACGGTGCTTCTGGACCCGGGCCCCGGCAACATCGGCTCCGTGAAGGTGACCGTATCGGCACCGCGAACATCGGTGCTGAGCCTGACCGGAGCGGGTACCGACGCGCAGTTCACCCGACCCGGACAGGACCACCTCCTCACCTTCCCCGCAGTGCTCGGGGACTCGCTGAGCCTGGGTATCGACGCGACCGGGCTGGCCAAGGCCACCTACGCACGCCTGTACGGCCCGGACGGAGCGGAGATCGACAAGGTCTACGTGACGGGCACGCGGATCGCCGGCCTGGACCTGGACATGCTGCCCCAGTCCGGCACCTACACCCTTCAACTCGACCCGGACACCGCGGCCCTGGGCACCGTCAAGGTGACCGGCTCCCGCTACGCCGACGCCGGCACGCTCGACCCGACCGGCCCGGCGGTCAACGTCTCCCTCACCCGGCCGGGCCAGCAGGGGCGCGCGCAGTTCGCCGGGACGGCGGGCCAGCGGGTGTCCCTCGGCGCCACGGCCACCGGTTTCGGCTCGTCGACCCGGGTCGAGATCCACCGTCCCGGCGGCGGGCTGGTGGACTACTTCCTCGTCCCCGACGGCGACGCCGGAGAGTGGGACAGCGAGCCTCTGCCCACGACCGGCACCTACACGATCTTCGTGCGGCCGAGCAGCGCCCTGGGGACCGGCGAGCTGGCGCTGACAATGTCGCGTCCGGTGGCCGTACCCGCGCTGTCGACCACGGCGGGCACCACCACCGCCACGGTCGGCCGGATCGGCCAGAACGCCGAATCGTCCTTCCAAGGTCAGGCCGGGGCCGCGCTGTCGCTCGGCGTGACCGGCAACACCTTCGGGCAGTACGTCGATCTGACGGTCCTCGCGCCGTCCGGCGCCGAGGTGGTCGACGGACTCAACGTGGCGGCCGGCGCATCGGCGACAGTCCCGCTGCCCGCACTGCCGGAGACCGGCACCTACCGCGTCGTCCTGGACCCGAACAAGGGCGCGGCCGGATCGGCCGGCCTCACGCTCTCCACCGACGCCCCGGCCGCCCTCACCGTTGACACGGCCGGACTCACGGCCACAGCGGCCCGTGCGGGACAGCGGATACGCGCCAAGTTCACCGCACCCGCCACGACCTCCCTCGGCCTGGGCATCACCGCGAACACCATCGCCGAATCCACCGAGGTCAGGCTCATCGGCCCCGACGGCGGGGCGGGCACGGTCGTCGGCCGCGCCGGGAGCAAGGCGGCCGAGGCGTTCTACCTGACGGGCCTCACAGCAGGAGCGTCGTACTCGCTGGTCTTCGAGCCGGCCGAGGCCGCGACCGGAGGCATGACGCTCTGGCTGTCCAAGCCCGTCAAGGCGGGCACCTTCACGACATCGGCACCCGCGCTCACCGGCGAGATCACCCGCCCCGGCCAGCAACTCGAGTTCACGCTCACCGCCACCGGCGCGGCCTACGGCGCGGCCGTCACCTTCGGCAACACCACCCTCAGCACCACCTCACAGATGGTCCACCGGACGCCGAACGGGACAGAGACAGCGCTGGGCTCGCTCACCAAGTCGGCGGGCGAGGGAGACCTGCTAGCGCCGCTGGCCACCGGCGCCCACCTGCTGTTCGTACGCCCCAACGCCCCGGCCACCGGAAAGACCACCGGCACGCTGATACCGGACGCCGACGGCGGAGCCCTCACCACCACCGGCACACGCAAGCCCGTCACCCTCGCCACCGCCGGCCAGAACGGCCACTTCACGTTCACCGGCACCCAGGGCCAGAAACTCACCCTGGGGCTCAACACCCCGCCCGCCGCCTGGGCGTTGTCGGTCCACGGCCCGGACGGCAAGTGGCTGGTCGACGGGCGCTCGATGAGCGCGACCGCCGTCACCTACGCCCTCCCGACGCTCCCGGCCACCGGCACCTACACGATGTCGGTCGACCCGAACACCCTCAAGACCGGCACCTACACCCTCGGACTGACCGCCGCCGCAGCCCTCGCCCGAACAGACAACCCCGGCGCGTCGGCGGACAAACCGAAGACCAGCACCGACGACACCACGCCCCCCGCCGCCCGCATCACCCCGACCGGCCCGGACGCCTGGCAGCCGGACAAAGGAAACCTCGCCGGCCACGACTGGCTGACCCGCCGCGGCGACACACCCAAGAGCCCGGCCGCACTCCGCGCCCCGCCCAGGACGACCGCGCTGACCGGCCGCATCCTCAAGCTGGACGGCAAGCCGCTGGCCAAAGTCACGGTCTCGGTGGGCAAGAAGACAGCGAAGACGGATGCCCGCGGCCGGTTCCTGCTGACAGGCATCGCGGACACCTCCACCACCCTGGTGGTCGACGGCGCGAGCGCGAACAACTCCAAGCGTAGTTACGGCCGTTACGACATCCGCATCACACCCGAGGCAGGCCGGACGGCCGATCTCGGGTTCCCGGTGTGGATGACACCGCTGGACACGAAGAACACGGTGAAGTTCGCCGCGCCGGCGAAGGCCGACGTCGTCCTGAAGACCCCCAAGATCCCGGGTCTCGAAGTCCGTATTCCCAAGGGCTCGGTAGTCCGTGACGAGAAGGGGAAGCCGGTCACGGAGCTGGGGATCACGGCGATCCCGATCGACCGGCCGCCGTTCCCGCTGCCCGAGAACGGCATCGTGCCGGTGTACTTCACCGTGCAGCCGGGCGGCACCTACGTCTTCCCCGAGGGCGCGCAGATCGTCTACCCGAACTACACCCGTGAAGCCCCGGGCACGCGGGTCAAGTTCCTCGACTACGACCCGAAGAAGAAGGGCTGGTACGTCTACGGCACCGGTGAGGTGTCGGCCGACGGCCGCCAGGTCGTACCGGACAAAAAGACCCGTGTCTGGGCCTTCCACGGCGCCATGTTCAACGTCGCCGACCTGATCCCGTGGGAAGACACCTGGATCGAAGACGTCATCGACTGGCTCTCCGGCGACCCGGTCGAACTCTCCACGGGCCTGCTCACCGACTCCCGCACAGACCTCGCGGTCGCCGGATCGAACGCGTCGGCCGACGTCACCCGCACCTACTGGCAGGGCGACAAGGAGAAGCGGGCGTTCGGCATCGGCCGCGACCTGTCCTACAACGCCTTCCTGCACTCCAAGAAACAGTGGCAGGAAGTCGACCTCTACCTCCCGGGCGGCAGCAAGACCCACTTCACCCGCACCTCACCGGGGACCAGCTGGACGGACGCGGAGTTCGAACCGCTCGACACCTCATCCGACTTCCAGGGCTCAAAGATCACCTGGAAGGGATACAAAGGCGGCTGGGACCTCACCTTCCGCGACGGCACAGTATGGGTCTTCCCGCAGTACGCCGCGCTCAAGGAAATCCGCGACCGGCACGGCAACACCATCAAGCTGACGCGCCGGGACGGCAAGAAGGGCGAGATCACCCGCATCGCCACGTCCGACGGCCGTTGGATCTCACTCACCTACGACACCCAGCACCGCGTCGACACGGCGAAAGACAACACCGGCCGCACCACTTCGTACACATATGACACCGCGGGCCGTCTGGAGACAGTGAAGGACCCGGCGGGCAAGATCAGCCGGTACGAGTACGACGGCACGTCCAACCGGATCAAGTCGGCGACCGACGCCCGCGGCGTCACGTACATGCAGAACGAGTTCTACGCCGACGGGCGGGTGAAGAAGCAGACCCTCACCGAGGGCGCCGAGTACTCGTTCGCGTACACGCAGACCGGCGCCGGGAAGATCACGTCGGCGAACGTGACGCAGCCGGGCGGATCGGTGCGGCGGGTGGAGTTCGACACCGACGGCTACGGCGTCAAGGACACCGAGGCGTACGGAAACGCTCTCGCCCGCACCACCCAATACCACCGGGGTGCCAAGCACCGGATCGACGCGGTCACCGACCCGTACAACCGGCGTACGGAGCTGACGTACGACGCGAACGGCTACGTGACCCGCACGACGGAGCTGGCGGGCACGGCGCAGGCGCGCCAGTCGGGCACAGCCGTCTACAACGGACCTTACGACCAACCCACCTCGGTCACCGACCCGTTGAACAACGAGACGACCCTCGACTACGACGAGACGGGCAACCTGCGAACGGTCACCGACCCGGAGAACCGGAAGACGACCCTCACCTACGCCCAGGACGGCCAGGTCAGAACCGTCACCGACGCATCGGACGCGGTGACGGAGTACACCTACCGGCACGGCGAGCTGGTTTCCGTGAAGGACGCGGAGGGCCGCACCGGCGCCCAGTTCCTGGACGCGGCGGGCCGCCCGACCGTGGTGACGGACGAGGCGGGCTCGGTCACCACACTCACGTACGACGAGCTGAACCAGACCCGGAAGATCACCGACCCGCTCGGCCAGTCGACATCCCTGGACTTCGACGAGAACGGCAACCTCAAGAAGCTGACCGACGCCCGCCTCAACAGCACCACGTGGGCGTACGACGACGCGGACCGCACGGAGTCGGTGACGGACCCGCTCGGCGCCCAGGCGCTGTTCGGGTACGACGCGGCGGGCCGGCTGACGAAGGCGACGAACCGCTCGGGCCTGGCCGCGACGGCCGAGTACGACCTCCTGGACAGGGCGAAGAACACCAAGTACGGCGTGAACGCGGCCGGCGTGGCCGAGTCCACGGCCACGTACGCGTACGACGCGGTGGACCTGCCGAAGACGATCACGGACACGCAGGCAGGCGACCAGAGCTTCCACTACGACGCCTACGACCGGCTGAAGACGCTCACCGGCCCGACGGGCACGGTCGGCTACGACTACGACGCGGCGGACCGCCGCAAGGAGATGACGGCCGCCGGGACCACCACCACTTACGGCTACGACACCTCCAGCATCCTCACCTCCGTCACCTCGGGCGGTCAGGAAGTGCGGTTCGGCCTGGACGCGGTGGGCCGGGAGAAGACGGCGAACCTGCCGGGCGGCATCACCCGCACCACCACCCTCGACAAGACCGGCGTGGTCTCCGGAATCGACTACGCGCGAGGCACCACGGATGTCGGCGACTTGACGTACACCCGGGACCCCCGGGGCCTCCAGACGGGCCTGACGGGCAGCCTGGCGTCGGTCGCCCTTCCGGCGGCCGAGACGGGGGCGGTGTTCGGCAAGGACAACCGGGTCACATCCCTGGGCGGCCGCTCGTTCACGTACGACGCGGACGGCCAGCTCAAGTCCGACGGCAAACGCACGTACACCTGGAACGCCCGCGGCCAGTTGTCCGGGGTCACGCCCACCGGCGGCGGATCCACCGGCCTCTTCGGCTACGACCCACTGGGCACCCGCAGCTCGAAGAAGCTCGACGACGCGACCCAGAAGTACCTGACCGACGGCTCCAACCCGCTGGTGGAGCAGGACGGTTCGGGTGCGTCGAAGGCGACGGTCGCCACCTCCGGCCTGGACCAGTACCTGACCCGCACGGAGAACGGCAAGACGCAGGTCTACCTGACCGACGCGCTGGGCAGCGTGGTCGGCCTCGCGGACGCGGACGGCACCGTCGCCACCAGCTACACCTACGACCCCTACGGCCAGCCGACCTCGTCCGGGGCGGCCTCCACCAACCCGTACACGTTCACGGGCCGCGAGTCGGACGGCACGGGCCTGCTCTACTACCGCAACCGCTACTACGACCCCGAGTCCGGCCGCTTCATCTCCCAGGACCCGATCGGCTACGCCGGCGGCACCAACCTCTACCAGTACGCCCTCAGCTCCCCAACCACCTACACCGACCCCACCGGCAACTCCCCGCTCCTGGCCGGCTGCGTGATCGGCGGCCTCGGCGAGGCAGGCCTGGACTGGCTGGACCAGCGCCTCTCTGGCCGCAAGGTCAACTGGGGCCAGGTCGGAACCTCAGCGGCGCTGGGCTGCGCCGGCGGCATGCTGAGCAAGGTCAAGTGGATCTCCCGCGGGAACTCCTGCCTGACTGTCCCCAAGAACAGCTTCACCGCGGACACCCCGGTCCTCCTCGCGGACGGCACCCGCAAACCGATCAAGGACATCCAGATCGGCGACCAGGTCCTCGCCACCGACCCGGAGACCGGCGAATCGGGCTCCCGCCCGGTCACGGCGCTCATCAAGGGCACCGGCGATAAACAACTGGTCGACATAACCCTCGATACAGGCAAAACCAGCACCCTCACCGCCACCGACGGCCACCCCTTCTGGGTCCCCGCCCTCGGCCGCTGGATCGAAGCCGACGAACTCACCACCGGCCAATGGCTCCAGACCAGCACCGGCACCTGGACCCAGATCACCGCCATCACCCACCACACCAAGCCAACGACCGTCTACAACCTCACCGTCGACGACATCCACACGTACTATGTACTCGCGGGAAATACGCCGGTGCTCGTGCATAACAGCGGTCCGGGCTGTGAGGTGTTTCCCAATTCAATGCCAGGAACTCTCGACAGGGAGCTCGCCCTGGCGGACAGGCTGGGCGTTTCGCCCTCTGGTGTTGGATCTGCTGGCTTTGATTCCGCAGTCAGTTCCGGGACGGTTAAATGGGCGGTTCGGGAGGACGGAAGCCTCGTGGTCATGCCGAAGTTCGTCAATGGGCAAGAGATTTCACACTCGGCTCTCACCCGAGGGGCCCCGGTACGAGCGGCTGGTGAGGCCGATGTTGCTGGCTCATCAGGAGACGGGTTCTTTGGTTTGGATATCAACAACCACAGTGGTCACTTCCTGCCGTCGAGTGAGAGTCTGCAAATCGGTAGAGATGCATTTGCTGCGGCGGGAGTTCATTTCTGATGAACAGGCTCGACAATCTGGCTTCGCTCGACCTGCGGTCTCTTTCTGAGATCCTGGCCTCACGCGCTCCCGCAGTCCCTGAACTGGGTCGCGGTGAGTGGCTTGGTGTTCTTGAGCTGATGACGATGCGCCTGACTGACGAGTGCGGCTCCTTGTCTGTGGAGTCCTGGGTTACCTGTTCGTTGGCGCACGAATACGCTCTCGAAGCTGCGATGGTCTCGGGCTCTATCGATCAGCGTGAGAGCGTGATTCGACGCCTGCATCTCTCTGTGGCTCTCCTGCAACAGGTTCCACCGAATGCTGAAGTTGGCATTCTGAATCCGAGTCATCTACTCGACCTTCTATTTCAAGAGCTTCCGATGTCAGCCGAAGAAGCCCGGGATCTATCTGTCGATTGGCGTGCTCTCGATATTGGGCAAATTCGACTTCTGCGGGCTGTCAAGAATCTAATTTCGCCTGCTCTGGGTCTCGTGAGAGTGGTACCCAGAGAAGAGGGCAACGGGCGGTTGAGAGCATGGGAAGAAGTATTTCCTTCACTCCCGTGAGCAGATAACCTAGAAGCCCCGCCATAACGAATTCGGGCGAGGCTTCTTGGGGTCTTGACGGCAGTAGTTGACGGCAACGTCAGCGGACCGGCGCCGCGCAGAGCGGTGGTTCGTTGCCGTCGTCGGGCTTGCGGAGGGCGTTGCCGAGGAGGTCGATGGCGTCGCCTTGGAGGCGGAGGCGGAGGCGGAGGCGGACGTGGGCGTACACCGTGGCGGTGACGCCGATGTGGGCATGCCCCAACAGCTCCTTGATCACGACGAGTTCGACGCCTTGCTCCAGGAGGAGGGTCGCCGCCGAGTGGCGGAGGTCATGAAACCGGATGCGGCGAAGCCTGGCGCGACCGGCTCAACGAAGGCAGAAGCCGACGCTGAACCACCCGCACCCGGCGGAACAGCGGGGCACACAGCTCGGGGCTGTTCAGAGGTTTCTTTACTTGATCAGGGCGACGCGCTGGCGCGGCCCGCGCGCGCCCGGCCCCACGGGCCGCCGCCCCGCTTGCCGCCGACCCCGCCGGTCCGGGCGCGCACCAACCCACACAGCGAACCCTTTCCCGGGGCTCCGCCCCAGACCCCGGCCCTCCCTCTGAGGGACAGGAGGCGGTGTGTCGGGTGCGGTTTCGTCGTGGCGCGGGAGGGGGTCTCTCGTCGCCCGGTCACCGGAGGCGTACCAGGAACCCCCGGGGGCCGCCAAGGCCGAGCGCAAGCGTCACGATGTGAGCCTTGGCGGCCCCCGGAGAACCTTGGTACGGCGAAGATGCCCGACCAACGAGGGTCCCCTCCCACTCAGGCCCGGAATCTGCCGGAATCTGCCGGAGGCTGACTCCGGGCGGCCAACTGTGAGGGCGCTCAGGACGCCAGCAGTTCGGCGACTTCGGGCATGTCGCGGTAGGCATGTAGCCGATCGAGCACGATTTCGTGCGTTCCGCCGTGCGCTCGCTGCCACTTTGCCCGAGGGCGAGCATCTGGCCCGCTGTTCCCGCCGCAGCCTCGGGTTCGTTGGAGTCGGCGTAGGCCACCGCCATCTAGGAAAGGTACAGTGCCAACTCCCGGGCGTGGCTGGCGTTGTATCGTCCGAGCACGTCTGTCAGCAGCGGCACGGCCCGCAGCGGGCGCCGCAGTTCGGTGTAGACGCGGGTCTCCATGACCTGCAATTCCCCGGCGTCCATCCAGGGGCTGGAAGCGTCTGGGGCGGGGCGAGGCCGTCTTGACGTTCCGGGCGACGTTGCGCGGGAGTTCGCCCTCGCGGACGGCGTGTTCCAGGGCGGACTTGAGGACTGAGTGGACGTACGTCACGGTCAGCGGGGACAGCCGCTTGTCGCAGCACTCGTCGACGGCACAGCACTGGCGCTTGGCTGCATCCAGCTCCTGCGCGCAGCACTGGCAGGTGGCGCGGAGCCGGTCGAGGAAGGTGCGGACGTCCTTGGCAGTGAGCCGGGAGAGCTTCTTGGTGCCGAGGCCGGGCTTGAGGTAGAGGCGGATGCAGGTGGCGTAGCGGGTGTGGGTGTTCTCGCGGAGCCGGTGGACGGCGACGGTGCCGAGCCAGTAGGTGAGGTAGTCGCCGACGGTGCTGTCGGCGGTGGCGACGGGCAGTCCGCGGTTGCTGTCTGCGATCTTTTCGGCGAGTTTGTCGGCGGCTTCTCTCCGGGTGCTGCCGTATACGCGGACGCGTTTACGGTTGCTGTCGGCGGCGAGGACGTAGCCGGCGGCTTCCCAACGGCCGTCCTTGCGCGGGTAGATGGTGCCCTCCCCGTTGGCGCGGGCCTTCTGGCGCTTGGGCACGGTCATCTCGCGGCCTCTTCCAGGTGGCGCTGGACGTAGTCAGCGAGGGCGTGGGCGGGGATGCGGCGGGCGCGGCCGATGGTCAGCGAAGCCAGGCGACG
The DNA here is from genome assembly GCF_014646115.1 of Streptomyces camponoticapitis. GTDB lineage: Bacteria > Actinomycetota > Actinomycetes > Streptomycetales > Streptomycetaceae > Streptomyces > Streptomyces camponoticapitis. Next base: position 64,866 of record NZ_BMMV01000031.1, read on the forward strand.
GGTGCGCAGGAGGTCATAGAGGGCGGAGCGGCCGATCTTGAGACGGGCCATTGCCTCGGGGACGGTGAGCAGTTCGTCGTCACGCACGAGCTGTCACCACCTGGTCGCGCATCGGGCCGCCGCCGATGAGTGCGGCGAGGCGTTCGAGGTCGGGGGTGAGGCCGGTGCCGTCGTAGGCCCAGTGGGCGAGGACGAGGGTGGTCGGGGGCGTGGCAGCGCGGACCGTGTCGGCGAGCACGGCGATGGTCGAGGTCGTCGGGCTTCCCGCTGCAGTCATCGAGGGCTTGGGCGGGGATGCTGGTGGGCACGGGTGGTGATCAGGGAGGACCGGCGCCGGCTGCGCAGAAGGTGGTAGAGGGCGAGCGGCTGATCTTGTGGTGTGTCCTTGCTCGGGGGCGGTGAGGAGTCGGCGTTCGGTCTGGCTGTCGCCGCCTATTTGAGTGATAGAACGAGGACGCCGGTGCGTGTGTACTTGCATGCGGCGGTTCGTCGCTCGTCAGGGTGATCACTACCGGGAGTGGGGGCTGTGTTGTGCGGCGTAGATCGTTGGTGGTTTCGGGGGCGGCGGTTGGACTCGGTGCCGTGGGCGCGGGTGCGGCCGCAGTGCGCTTGGGGGATCGCGTGTCGGAGACCGGTGAACGCTCCGGCGCGGTCGCCGATACCGTCTCTGCGCCGGTGCTGGGAGCGCACCAGCCAGAGAGCCGGGCGGGGGTTTTTGTCCTGGATCGGGACCAGTCGGAAGGGGAAGTCGGCCGTGCGGTAAGGGCGCTGGTCGAGGGGGCGCGGTCTGACGACGGGGGCGACACTCTAGTTGCGTTCGGGTTGGGGACGTCTCTCTTCGAGGGTGCGGGGTCGCGTGCGCCACGGCAGTTGAGGGTGATGCCGTCCTTCGCGGGTGATCTGCTCGATCCCGCACAGTCGCATGGTGATCTTCTTGTGCGGGTCGCGGGCGAGGACGCGGCGGCGGTGCGGAAGGCCGTGGCTGATGTCAAGGCCGTTGCCACCGAGGTCGGTTGGACCGTTCGTTGGGGCATCGATGGTTTCCGGGCCGACAATCGCGTCGAGGAGAGCCGGGCGCTCGCCCGTAACCCCTTCCACTTCACCGAAGGTTTCGGGAACCCGGAGACCGAGCGGGAGGTCGCCGACCGGGCCCTTGTCCGGGAGGGCCAGGGGGAACCCGCCTGGGCCGTCGGCGGGAGTTACCAAGTCGTGCGCGTCATACGCTTCGCGACCGAGTTGTGGGACAAGGACTCCGTCCCCGAGCAGGAGCGCATCATGGGCCGCCGGCGCGACGGGAAGTGGCTCGACGGGGCGTCCGTCGGCGAGGAGCCGAACTTCGCCGCCGACCCCAAAGGCCGGCAGACGCCACTCGACTCACACGTACGACTCGCCGCCCCCGACCGCCGCAACCCGCCCCCGATCGTGCGCCGCAGCTACAGCTACGACCGCGGCGACGGAGACGCCGGCATCATCTTCAACTGCTACCAGCGGGACCTGGCCAAGGGATTCGAGGCGGTCCAGAAACGCCTGGAGGGCGAGGCGCTGGCGAAGTACGTGCTGACCACCGGCGGCGGCTACTTCTTCGTCCCGCCGCCCGGCGACGCCTGGATCGACGCCCTCGGCTAGAGCTTGTGTATGAGTTCTTGCGATTGGCAGGCATTTCTCGTGCTTCTTCTCGCCGGTGAGTCCTGTGAAGCTGGCCGCCTGTTACACCCCGGCCTGTGCCCAGGGTGTGTGAGAGGCGGGCGGGGCTGGGGTCCAGTGGATTTCTTCGTTGTCATGGCTGAACTGCCATTGGGTGATGATGCGGGTAAGTACCAGTTGGTCGAGTGTCTGCGCCGGGCTGTGAGGGGGCGAGGCCGCAGGCACGGTACAGACGGTCGGTATCGGTGCTGGACTGCGCCGCCCCGGACGAGTGGTGAGCGCTGAGGGCCAGGTGGGTGAGGCGTGCTGCAGGTGACTGGGTGCTCAGGCGCGGTGATGCGATGACGTGCAGTGGGTGTCAGTGGGCGTAGCCAGCGGGCCGCGTCCAGTTCTTGCCACGGCGAGGGGTTGTGGAGCAGGAGCATGCCGCGCAGGAGCCCAGCGGGTGGGTAGGGCCTGTCCGTGCCTGTCGGTGCGACGTCCCGGAAGAGCTGCCGGATTTGGCGGACCGGGAGGCGAACGCGTCGTGCCGGGTCTGCTCGGGCTCGGCGTGCCTATCCGTGGCCAGCGCGGCCTACTGGACTGCCTCGGGCCGACGCCCGCCGCCTGCGCGGGAACTGGCGGGTCGTCGGCTTGGATTCTGCAGCGGTCTGCCGGCCTCGGCGGGCGCTTCGGTTCCCGCGCGGGTGGTGTCCAGCCCTGTTCGAGAACGAGATCAAGCACCGCCTGCCAGTCATCCACCGAAGCGTCAGGAACACATACGTCCGGCAGCGACCCCATCACCTCGGGGTCGAAGACCCATCTGACGTCATTCGACAGCTGATCAGTCACGACGCCATCCTGCCCTCCGGACTGCCCTGCACCGACGTGCTTTCCTGGACGAACCGACAGGGACGCACTGGCGAAGTTCATGCCCTGGCGATAGTTTCCGGAGCAACACCCAGGACGAGCTTCTGCAGCGCGTCCTGGGCCGGACCGAAGGTCGCGACCCACGTCTCGACCAGATAGACCTTGTTGTTCTGATCGATGCCGAGGAGGAGCCGGCCTTTGTCGAGTCAATCGGCAAGAGATCGCGTCCGATCGTCTGACTCCACTCAGCAAAGCGGCTCTCCTCGCCGACGAGGCACTCGGCGCCGAAGTTAAAGGGCGACCTGACGCCCAAGCCGGACAAGCCGACCCCGAAGGACAGGCCGTCCTGTGACGAGTACGCCTTCAACGCCACGTACGAGTCCGGTGGCATGCCCAAGACGCCCGACGGCAACGCCAACCCGTACCTCGTCAACAGCGGTGAGGAGTGCGTGCAGACCTACGAGGGCCTGAGCGACGACGGCACGCTGCACCTCCGCGACGACGGGCGTTATCCCGAACCGGACTGGACGAAGGCCAAGTGCGGGCGGTCGTCCATGTCGCTGGAGGTCAATTCCGGGGCGATGCGCCTGTTCGGCCAGTTCTCGTCGTGGAACCGACTGCTGGACGCCGACGGCTACTACGTCTGGACGGGCCTGACGGCCGCCGGATGCAACTGGCTTGCGGAGAAGGTCATCTGCGACGCGTGGGCCGACGGCTTCCCCGAATGGGGTCAGTCGGCAAAGCTCAGCCCGCCGCGCCGCTGACACCCCGAGAACAGCGATCCGACAACTACCGTCCCGCCCGTTGCGGGATCAGTTCCTCAACGGGCGGGATTCGTTCGGCGCCGTCGGTGGAGTGCTTGAAGTTCGTCGGCCACCTCGGTCAGGTACCCGGTCAGGGTGCTGCCTCCGTCGTAAAGGTGGGAGACATCCTGCCGGTTCCACGACCCGGTCAACCCCGTCGCGGCGTCGATGAAAGTCCCACAGAACGGGTCGTCAGGTTCGTCGGCGGTGAACGGGATCCATGCCGTCTCCCAGACCCCGGGGTGATTCAGCAAGTCGTAGGCATCCAGAGCCTGGCGCACTCCGAGCAGCACCTCGCCCTCGGGCGTCAACGGCCCGAGCGGCCCTGCGCACCGCCGCCACAGCGTACGAAGGTCGACCGGGAGGTGGAAACCGAGCTCGGCCTCAGCCCCGGCGATCAGCTCGTTGGAGGCGCCGGGAACTATCGGGGTGGTCGGAGAGTGGAGTCTCAGCCAGGACTCGATGCGTTCCCATGCCGCGATCACATCGTTGTTCATGTGCGCAGGCTATAGACAGGCAAGGTATCTGACCTGCGGCGCGGCATCTTTCTGACCGGCCCGGCGGTCGCGGACGGGCTGTACATGCAGTGCGGCGGTATTGAGCTGGGGGGCCGTACCGAAGACGCCGGTGAAGACCCGTGGCCGTGAGCGCGCGGTCGCCCAGGCCGCGAAGGCGGTGAAGCCCGTCCCCTCGGGGGCTGTGGACAACTCGCCTGAAGGTAACCGCAGTTCAGGGTTGGGTGAGCCCCCATTCTCCTGGTCGGGGCCATCCCCGCACGCGCGGGGATGGTTCGCACCGGGCCGCCCACACAGGGGGCGCGCCGGGTGGCACCGCTCACCCGGCCTCGGATCGGGGTGGCACGGTGAACGACTCTCCCGAACAGGAGGCCGCACCGCGCCGCCCCCACCCCGATTGAAGCCGAAAGGGCCAGAGCCGGCTTTGATGCCTCGTGATGTGGCTGAGGCTAGGGCGAGGTGGTGGGATGCGGGGAGCGGAGTACGAGCAGGGTGATCTCGCTGGGGGCGAAGACGCGGAACGGCGGGCCCCAGAAGCCGGTGCCGCGGCTGGTGTAGAGAAGCGTGCGGGCGCCGTGACGGCTGAGCCCGGCGAGGGCGGGCTGGTCGAGGCGGACCAAGTGGTGGAAGGGCCAGATCTGGCCGCCATGGGTGTGTCCGGAGAGCTGGAGGTCGACACCGCCCGCCACAGCCCGGTCGACGAACGTGGGCTGGTGGGCCAGGAGCAGGACGGGCAGATCGGGGTCGGCGCCCTCCAGGGCTCCGGCGAGGTGGGCTCGGTGTCCGGCCAGGCCGGAGGACTCGGCGGTGACGTCGTCCACGCCGGCCACCACGAGGGTGTCGCCGCCACGTTCGAGCAGGAGATGGCGGTTGCGCAGCGGCTCCCAGCCGAGCTCCTCCATCAGGTCGACCCAGCCCTGGGCCTCGCTGTAGTACTCGTGGTTCCCGGTGACGTACACACGGTCCCGGGTTGCCCGCACGGTGCCGAGTGGCAGGGCCTGGGCGCGGCGGCGCTCGGCGGTGCCGTCCGCGATGTCGCCGGTGTGGCAGACCAGGTCGGCTTCCAGAGTGTTCACCGTCTCGCACACCCTCGCCGACCAGCGAGCGCGATCGAGCGGGCCGTAGTGGGTGTCAGTGATGAGGACGACCCGGAGGCCGTCCAACCCGGCACCCAGCCGCGGGAGTCGTACGTCGAGCCGGCGCACGCGCGGCACGCGACGGGCCTCGGCGTACCCCCAGCCGAGCAGTACGGCGCTGACGGCGAGGACGGCCCAGGTGACGGTCCGGGCCCGGTCCTGCCCCTCGCCGACCTCGGCCACGGTCAGGAAGAGCCGCAAGAGGCCGCCGATCAGAACGGACCAGGTGAACAGAACCCAACTGGTGCCCAGCAGGGTGTCACCTACGATCGCCGCCCGATCCTGCTGGCGACGGCCGTGGCCGCGCGCCATCGCGAGCGGCATACCGACGAGACCGAGGACGAACAGAGCGGTGCCGATGAGCGTGACCGGCAGCGGCCAGTGCTGGCCGGTGTGCAGGAGCACCCAGCAGGGCACGGCCCAGAGCAGGATGGGGGCGATCAGAGGGATGTAGCGCATCACGCGGCGCAGTCGGCTCCGCCGCGGCGCTCGCGCTTCGCCCTCGGCGGGCCGGGTATCGCTGGTGTCGGTCACGCTTCGCCTCCTGACCAGGCTGCCGTCTCGCGCACTGTATCCGGCCGCCTTGGGCCGACCGGACCGGCGTTCATAGGCTCGGCCCCCCTTAGGGCGTAGAGCCCAACCACACGCCCCTATCGCTACGTCCTGGCCGCCGAACGCGAGGAACGCGCCCGCATCCGAAGCGAGATCCGCCGGGGCGGCCGCCGACGGGCAAGGCATTCACCGGGAAGGCCAACCGCCCTTCATCCTGGCCTCATTCCGGGGTCTTGAGCATCTCCAGAAGGATGCGCTGCAGTTCGGTGCGGTCCTGCGGGGTGATCCTCGCCAGCCTGCGGTCGAACTCCGCCGCGAGCGCGGAGAGCGCGCGGTCCCGCGCCGCCTGGCCCTCGGCAGTCAGGATGAGCCGATGCCGCCGCAGGTCCTCGTCGTCGATCTCGCGCCGCATGAACCCCTTTGCGACGAGGTTGCGGACGTAGACCGTCACGCTCGCTTTAGGGATCATCAGCGCCGCCGCGAGTTCGGCAGGGTACGGCGACGCGGCCACCTCTGCCAGCACGAAGAACTCCTTCGTCTCCAGCCCAAGTTGGGCCAGTTCAGCGCTGCAGGCATCCATCACGACGCTCAGCAGACGCTGGTTCAGCGTCCACAGCTGCGCCCCGTCAACCGCCACGCAAGCCCCTCCATCCATCCAGATGGTACAGTTTAGAATTAGTTTGAAACTGTACTAGAAGATGTCTCGTACTGAACGGCTATGGTTCAAACTCCGCCGTGAAAGGCGTCATCGGATGCTTCAGCACATCATGATCCCGCGTGGACCGATCGATCTCGCGGCCGACCTCTACCTGCCCGACAACATCGACGATGCGACGCCGCTGCGCGCCGTGGTGCTCTCCACGCCCGGCAGCAGCGTGAAGGAGCAGATCGGCGCCAACTACGCGTCCCGCCTCGCCGCACGGGGCATCGCGGCGCTCGTGTTCGACCCCGCCCATCAAGGGCAGAGCGGCGGAGAACCCCGCGACCTCGAAGACCCCTACCGCCGCGGTGAGGACATTTCCTACGCCATCGACGCGCTCAGCACGATCCCCGGCATCGCCCCGGAACGCATCGGCGTCCTCGGCATCTGCGCCGGCGGAGGCTACGCGGTGCACACCGCCCGCACAGACCATCGCATCAAGGCGGTCGGCACGGTCGTCCCAGGCAACATGGGCACGTCGTTCCGCGGCTTCCAGCCGGATGGCGCGGCGGCCGCACTCGACACCATGGCCGACGCGCGCATCGAAGAGACCCGCTCCGGCGAGCTGACCCGCGTGAACTGGCTGCCCGACACCTTGGAAGAAGCCACAGCGGTCGGGTTGACCGATATCGACACGACCCAGGCAGTCACCTACTACCGCACCGAGCGGGCCAGGAACGAACACTCCACCAACCGCCGCCTCTCGCGCGGCGACTCGCTGCTGCTGGGCTACGACGCGTACCACCTGGTCGACCAGCTCATGACGCAGCCGCTGCAGGTCGTCCTCGCCGGACGCATCGGCAACACCGGCTCCTACGAGTCCGGCATGCGGCTGTGGAAGCTGGCACCCAACCCGGTCGACCTCATGGTGATCGACGGCGCGGGCCATTACGAGATGTACGACGAGCCCGAGTACGTCGACGCCGCCGTAGACCGGCTCGGCAACTTTTACCTGAACAACCTGTAAATCAACCACCCGGTGAACCTATGCGGTCACGGCACTGGGTTCGTCTCGTTGAGGGTTGAGCGGGGTGGGGATGGCCGAGATGCCGGTCAGGCCCGAGTTCAGCGGCCGCAAGAACGGCCACCGAGGGTCCCATGCCGTCAGCCATCTGGTCCGAAGCCATCAGCTTCGGCGTCGTCACTTCTCTGAACCGAGGGCTTCTTCGGAAGCCGCTCTGCGTCGACGAGGCTGCCGGCCGGCCGGCGGCTGGCTGACGCTCGGCCCGCCGGTGTGCGGCGTTTGGACGTAGCCGTCGGCCGGTACGGGCAGCGCGTCGATGCAGGCCGCCGAACAGGCGTTGACCAGCAGTGGCAGGACGTCAGCTCCCGAGGTCCACAGTGAGATCCAGACCTGACGGAGGTTCACACCCTGGATGTGCTGGTCACAGACGCTGCACGTGCGGATCGCCGCGGCACCCCATACACCGGGGTCGAGGTTTTCGAGGTCGGAATCTTGGAGGCCGCCCGCCGTGGCCGGCAGCGGAGGAAACGGCGGCCGCACCTTGTAATTGCCGTAGAGGGCACGGGTGCTCACCGTGCTGTGTCGCAGGCCGGGGCACCGGGTGATCTCGTACGGTCGTCAACGCGCTGCACTGGTCAGCGGCGCGGGAGGACCTGCCGCCCGCGGACTTTCTCGCGGGCCACAGCCTCGGCGAGTACAGCGCACTGTTCGCGGCCAGCGCCTTCGACTTCGAAACCGGCCTGACGCTGGTGCGACGCCGCGCGGAACTGATGAGCCAGGTCAGCGGCGGTGCGATGGCCGCGGTCGTCGGTGTCTCCGAGCAGATCGTCGAGGAGACCCTGAGGCAGCACGATGCCACCGGCGTCGTCATCGCCAATTACAACGCGCCCGAGCAGTTCGTGCTCTCCGGCAGCCGCGAGGAACTGGCGCGGATCAAGCCGGTCTTCGAGAAGGTGGAGGGTGTCCGGGGCTTCGTCCCGGTCCGGGTCAGCGGACGCTTCCACGCGCCGGCGATGGCCCCGGCCGCCGCGCGCTTCCGCTTCCTGCTGGCCTCGGTCGACGTGGGTGAACTGCGGACACCGGTCATCTCCAACGTGACCGGCCGGCCGTTCGGCCCCGATGCGCGGGAAGTCCGCGAACTGCTCGCCGAGCAGATCGCCAAGCCCGTCCGCTGGACCGACTGCATCCGGTATCTGCGGGACGCGGGCGTGTCGGTCTTCACGGAACTGAGCGAATCGAAGGTGCTCACCTCGCTCATCGACCGGATCACCGCCGCGCGGGAGCCCGCGCCCGACCCACGCCGAGACCTGATCGAGCGCATCAAACGCGAGATCCTCCAGCCGGAGATCGGCGACGAGGCGCTGGGCTTCGACGACGACGCGTCGTTCCGGCAGCTCGGCCTGAACTCCATCATCTACGTGCGCCTGGCCCGCCGGGTCGGGACGGTCCTCGGCGTTCCGATCAAGCCGGACGTCATCTTCCAGCACCGTTCCTGCGCCGCCCTGGCGGACCACCTCCTGACCCGCGACGACATCGCCCAAGCGCCGGCACCCGAGGCCCCACCCGCGCCTTTGCGCGAATACCAAGACGAACGGGTGACGGCCCTGCTGCGCGACTGCGCGAACGGGACCCTCAGCGTGGACCGGACCGTCGAGGCGATCCGCGCCCTCGCGTGACGAGCGCCGAACGCGCCACTACTTGGGTACGCCGTGCTGGCGGTGGTGCGGCTGAAGTACCCGGGGAACCGGCACGAACCGCTGCGCAGGCTGCTCGGGGAGCGCCCGGAGATCCTGGAGTGTCTGCGCACCACCGGGGACGACTGCTACGTCCTGAAGGTGGCGGCCACGTCGATGGCCCACCTCGAAGAGATTGTCGATGCGCTGGCCGAGTTCGGAAGCACGACCACCAACCTCGTCCTCAGCTGGACCCTGCGGTCCCGCGGCCCGCGAGAACCTCGGGCGACTGCTGAGTCCGCTGCTCTCTGAGCAACCACCCGGCCGACGTGCCTCAACGCCTCAACGCCTCAACGCCTTTACCCCGGTGCCGGACGGGGTGGCCCGGGGCGTGGGTGGGTTACCTGGGGCGCGGTAATCCGGGGCCGGGCGGACACGGCCGGACGCACGCTCGTGGTGGCCGGCCACGCAGCCCCGTGGGCGGTCCGTCGCCGCGAACCCACGCGGTGCGCGCTCTCCCGTACGACAGGAGCCCCCATGTCCGGAACGCCCACCGGCAGTACGCCCCCACGCGTCGCGTCGCCCACGGCCACCCCGTCCTTGACGCGCGTCATGGACGAAATGACCGCGCTGCAGCCCCGTATGGAAGAGGTCAGCCGTGCCATCCACGCGCGGCCGGAGCTGAAGTTCGGCGAGTACCACGCCGTGGAGGTGCTGACCGGGTGGCTCGCGGAGGCCGGCTTCGCGGTCGGGACGGGGGCGGGCGGGGTGGAGACCGCGTTCGTGGCCGAGCACGCGGGGGGTGCGCCCGGTCCGTACGTGGCTGTGCTCGCCGAGTACGACGCGCTGCCCGGCGTCGGCCACGGCTGCGGCCACAATCTCATCGCGGCGGGCGGCGCGGCCGCCGCGATCGCCGCCGTCCGCGCGCTGCCCGGCCACCCGGGGACGATCGCCGTCATCGGCACGCCGGGTGAGGAGATGGGTGGCGCGGGCAAGGTCCTGCTGGCCGATGCCGGGGTCTTCGACGGTGTCGACGCGGCGGTGATGTTCCATCCGGCGGACCGCTCGGCGACCACGCAGAGGGCGTTGGCCGCCGCGCACCTTCGGGCGGACTTCGTCGGCGTGAGCGCGCACGCCGCGAGGACCCCCTGGGAGGGCAGAAGCGCGCTGGCCGCGGCGCAGCTGTTCCTCAACGCACTTGATTCGATGCGGCAGTTCATACCGCCGACCGCCCGGCTCCACGGGATCGTCTCGGACGGCGGGCAGGCCCCGAACGTGGTGCCCGCGCGGGCGGCCGTGGACTTCTACGTACGGGACGGCACGACGGCCGCCACCGAGGCGCTGGTCGAACGGGTCCGCGCGGCGGCGCGGGGCGCGGCGCTCGCCACCGGGACGGAGGCGGCGGTCACGGAGACCGGGCCCCTGTACGCGGAGCGCCGCGACAACCGTGTGCTCGCCGCCCGATTCGGCGCCACGGTGCGGGCGTTGGGCGTGGACATCGGGCCCGGCGCACCGGACGAACCGGCCGGTTCGTCGGACATCGGCAACCTCTCCCACCTGCTTCCGGTCATCCATCCGTACATGCAGACCGCCGCGTTCGGTACGCCCAGCCACTCCCACGCCATGCGGGACGCGTCGGCGACGGTTTTCGCGCACGACCGCACGCGGACGGCGGCCACGGGGCTGGCCCGGGTCGTGACGGATCTGGTCTCGGATCCGGAGTTCCTGGCGGCGGCGCGGGCGGAGTTCGAGGCGGCGACGCGGGCGGAAGGGAAGGAGCCAGGGGCGGCGGGGGACATCGATGCCGGGAGCGACGCGGCCGGGAGTGACGCGGGGTTCGTCGCCGCCGGGGACACGAGCGGCCGCCCGGACGGCGCTCGTACACTCCCGTCATGTCGGTCGTAGTCGTGCTGGAGGGGGCTGGGCCGGGCCGTTTCACGGTCGCGGTGTCGCCCCTCGCCGAACTGGCCGCGAGTCTGCATGTGCTGACCGGCCACGGGCGCGGGCACCACGCGGAACACGCGCCCTGGGCCCAGGAGGTGGCACGCGCGGCGCCGGCGGCCTTCCGGGCCGGTCTGCGCCGGTTCTCTCCGCTGTGGACGGCACTGCGGTGGCGGGGGTTCTACACGGGGCTGGAGAGGCCGGAGGGGATGCCGGCCCCGCGGCCGGGACCCGGTCCGTCCCCGGGCGTCCGCGCTCCGTCGGCCACTTCGCCACCGGCAGGCCCACCACCGGCAGGCCCGTCACCGACGACCCCCTCCGTCTCCGCCCCGTCCGGCCCGCCCGCCGCCATGTCCCCGCTGTCGCGCCTGCCTGTCGAGCGTTTCGCCGAACTCACCGCGTACTCCTGCGCCAGCGGCTACAACGGTTACGCCTTCGACCGCGTCCTCCACGACCCCGCCCAAGCCGCGGCCCTGCGCCACGCCGCCTCCGGGCTCCCCGAACCGCACCTCGAACTCGCCGAGGCGCTGCTGCGTGACCCTGAAGCGCTGCGGGCCGACGTGCTCACCTTCCTCCGCCTGTGCCACTCCGTCTTCTTCACCGCGCTGTGGGCCGAGACCGGACCCCATCTGGCACGCGCCGCCCACCGCGTACGGCAGCGGCTCGCGGACGACGGCCCGGCGGCGGCGCTGGCGGCGCTCAGCCCCTCCAGCGTCCGGCTCGCCGACCCGCCGCGTGTTGTCTTCGACAAGGTGCACCACGCGGTGATCACTCCGGCCCGCACCCCGGTGCTCCTCATCCCCACCCGTTACGGCGCCCCGCATCTGGTCGTGAAGAACGAGCCGGGCCTGCCGCCGGTCGTGCACTTCCCGGTGGACGCGCCGGTGGTGGGGGTCACCCTGGCCCGGAGCCGGATGCTCGCGCTGACCGATCCGAGGCGGGTACGCCTCTGCCGACTGATCGCCCGCCAGTCGATGACCACGGCGGACCTGGCCCACCGGCTGTCGATGACGCGCCCGCAGGTGTCGCGCCATCTTCGCGCGTTGCGCGACCTGGGCCTCGTCCGTACGGAACGCAACGGCCGCTACGTGCTCTACGGGCTGGACCTCGGCGCGGTCGAACGCATCGGCAGGGACGTCGCGACGGCGTTGCAGTACTAGGGCCTGTTTCTCGGATCATGTGCGGAGCCAGATAGCGAGGGCGGCGAGGGTGACGGTGCCGAGGTAGATGTAGGCGCGTTTCTCGTAGCGGGTTGCGACGGCGCGGAAGCCTTTGAGGCGGTTGATGGTGCGTTCGACGGTGTTGCGTTTCTTGTAGCGCTCGTTGTCGAAGCTGGTGGGTCGGCCGCCTTGTGATCCCCGGTTCTTGCGGTGTCTTTGCTGGTCAAGGCGTTCTGGGATGGTGTGTGGGATCCCGCGTCGTCGCAGGTAGCGGCGGTTGCTGCGGGATGTGTAGGCCTTGTCCGCCAGGACCCGGCCGGGTCTGGTCCGGGGTCGGCCGACTCCGTTTCGGGGTACCGAGACCTCTTCCAGTACGCGCTCGAGCTGGGGTCCGTCGCCGTAGTGTCCGGGTGTCAGGACGAAGGCGAGGGGCCGGCATCGTCCGTCGGCGGCGAGGTGAATTCTGGTGGTGAATCCGCCGCGGGAGCGGCCCAGACACTCGCCGATCTGACCACCTCCTCCAGCCGGACGACGAGTTTCCGCAGTACCGGATCGACCTGGTTCGTCCCTCGAACATTCCCCCTTTGAGGCGACGCGTCCGGCGGTGCCTTCCTCGCGCCGGCAGCGTGCTGGTGGGCTCGTACCGCTGTCGAGTCCACCGATACGTCCCAGTCGATTCGGCCCGCAGCGTCCTCGGCAGCCTGAATCCGCGACAGGAGCATCGCCCAGGTCCCGTCGGCCGACCAGCGGCGATGCCGCTTGTAGACTGTTTCCCACGGCCCGAACCGCTCCGGCAGATCTCTCCACTGAACGCCCGTCCGGACCCGGTAGAGCACTCCGTTGATCACCCGGCGGTGATCACTCCACCGCCCACCACGGGCACCACCAGGAGGTAAGAACGACTCCAGCCGATCCCACTCCGCATTGGTCAGATCTCCACGCCCCATACCAACAGCCTGACCCCAACACCCCACTCATGTCGGGAGATCCGAGAAACAGTGCCTAGGGCGCGTATTTGGTCGTGATCAAGGAGCGGTCCGGGTGAGGTCCTTGATCCAGATCATCGAGGCTCGAAGGTGGTAGGCCACCCGCCCGGACAGGTGGCCCGGGCGGTGACGGGGCACCGCTGCCACCGGCCGGCGACACGCACCTCCAGGGCGGGTTGGTCCGGGTACCGCTAGACGTGCGTCACCGGCGGCCGCCCGCCCTCCGGCCGCCACGGCCGTCGGCTCCGTGCCCGTGGGCGGAGTCAAGATCGGCACGGGAGTGGCGTCGGCGGGTGGAAGAGGAGATTCGAATTCCGAGAAGAAACGGGCCACTTCCGTGGCTGAGAAAATCCTTCTGAGTCGATTATTCCGCCATCAGAATTTCCTTATGAATACGATCAAGCGAATTGCTACCGTCGGTATGGCCGGCGCCGCACTTGCCGTCGCCGCTCTGGCCACGGCGCCCACGGCAACGGCCGACTCGTACAACGGGTGTGTATATCCCCGAGTCTGCTTCTACCTCACCAACAGCAACTGGAACAGCGGCAGTCCTACCGCCGCGTACCAGGACGTCACTGGCTCCTACCAGAACCTCGGCGCCAACAGCCGCGGCGCGGACTGGGTGCACAACACCCGCAACGACGACCGGGCCTACCTGCGCTACATCAACAACAGCACCGGAGCGACCCAGTACGTCTGTGTCCCGCCGAACCACTCCATCAACTTCGTTTCGGCCTACACCGTGACCGGTATCAGGATCGATACGGCGGCCACCTGCTGACCCGTCCGACCCGTATTTCCGGGCGAGGAAATTCCGGATCCGTATCGGCATTCCCCCTCACTCACACAGTTTCTCAGGACTGGAGTCGGAAATCGCAGCCTCTGGAGGTCTGACCGAGATACGGGTCAAAGGGGCAACGAGATGATCTCGAACCACTGACGGCTTTCCGCAGCGCCGAGATTGGTGCGGCTTGGTCGAGATGGCGCGACCTGGAACCGCTCCGCGGCCCGGCGCAGAAGCCATCCGTCATCAACTACGCAGCGGGCCGGCCGCAGACGTCCGGTCTCGGTCAGAGGCGCATCACGGTGGGGCATGAGGGCCTTCCGGGCTGGTGCAGACGTCGCAATCCCCACCGGACCCGAAAGGCCCTCACTCGTTCAAGATCCCCAGATGGTGATCACTGTCACCGCACCCAACCCCCGTGGACAGAACACCTCGGGCCACGTCAGGCAACGTTCGCCCTGTCCGCTACCGGCACCTCGGGGCGATGTCCCCCTTCGATATGTCCGCGCGTTCGGGGGCACGGCCAGCGCGCGTCCGACGTGACCCCGAGCCGTCGTTCCATCGCGAGGGAGCGGCCAACGTGCCGGGATAAATCACGTCAAGCCGTAACTCGCGTGGGCCGGTAGCGCTGGGCGACCGCCCCCGACCGGAACTCATGACGGTCCACGGGGTCGAGCTGGATGCGCTCGCGCAGACCGGCGAGCAACGTTGGCCCGTGTCCGGCAAGGACCGGCTGCACAAGGAACTCGTACTCGTCGATCAGTCCCAGATCCGCCAACGCCAGAGGGAGCGTCACGCCACCCACCCACAGGCCCTCGCCTGACTCCTGCTTGAGCCGCTGAACCGCCTGCCCCACGTCGCCTCGCACCAGCTCGGCATTCCAGTCGACCCCGCTCAGCGTGCTCGACACGACGTACTTCTTCGCCCGGTCGATGGCCTCGGCGAACGGGATCTCCCACTCATCCATCCAGTCGGGCCACGTACCCGTGGCCGGCTTCCGCCACGCCGACTCCATCATCTCGTAGGTCACCCGGCCGAACAGCAGGGCATCGGCTCGCTCCATCTCAGTGGTCCAGTAGCGCATCGACTCCTCGTCCGGGGGGAGCCCTGCCTCGTGATGGCAGCAGCCATCGAGCGTGACGTTGATCGAGTATCGAAGTGGTCTCATCCCGTTGCTCTCCCTTGATGCGCGCAGCGCGTTCTCACTGGACCGTACTTAGACGACTGTCGGCGCCATTTCTCATCGGCGCCCGATCCCACCCACTCAACACCGTTGTGATGAGAACCAGACCGGGGGCGTTCGCATCCCACACCTCGTGTCGAGACCGACCGGAGTATGGGTATCGGGTTGGGCGGGGGCGCGTCATCGGCTACGCGTTCCTAGGCGTCGGCCGGGCGGGCTTTGCGGACCGTCGCCTCGCGGATCGAGCCGTAGTACCGCTCGCCGTAATAGGTCCACGGCAGGGCGTTCACATAGCCGTCCACCAGCCGGAACTGTTCCAGTGCCGCGTCGTAACGGCCCTGCTGGAACAGGAAGTACGCGAGCAGATGGCGCAGTTCCGCGAGGTGCGGGTGCTCGCGCGGGGCGGCCGCGGCGTCGACGAGGGCCGCGTCGACGAGCGACGTCAGCTCGGGGCTCCGGTACGCCGACGCCTTCACCGTGGTGTTGAGACGGGCTTCGAACCACGCGATGAGCGGGAACGCCGACATGAGGCTTCCCGGTGGTGCGTCCGCCGCCGCGTGCGCCGCGAACGCGTGGGCCAGTTCGTCGGATCCCCGCCACTTCGCGCACCAGTACTGCAGCGCGCTGAAGTGGGCCTGGAAGTGGTGTGGGGCGCGGGCCGTGATCTCTGCCCACAGTTGGTCCATGTCCGCGTGCGGGTAGCCGAGGCCGAGCGCCGTCCAGATCTCGGTGATGTACGGAGTCGGGTCGTGCGGGTTCAGCGTGGCGGCCCGCACGATGTCTTCGCGTGAGCGGGCCAGAGTCCGATGAAAGCCGTCGAACTGCTTGCGGCTGGTGCGCGACGCGGCGGCGTCACCACGTATCCGCCACGCCATGTTCACCGTGGCGCGAGCTCGTACGACCGCCGCGCCAGGGTCGTCGTGGCGGGCCTTCTCCCAGGCGAGGAGCCAGCCGTCGTCCGCCGCCGCGATGCCGCCGAGTATCTCCGCGTACATCGAGCGGCGTTCCCAGTCCGTACCGGTGCCCGCCAGAAGATCGGCGGCAGCCCGCCAGTCACCCGACCGGGTTCCCGTGAGGGCGGCCTCCAGTTCGGGCTCCGGGCGCGCGGCCAGCTCTTTGTTCAGCTGGGTGACCGGAAGTAAACCGAGTCTGGTGGAGCGTGCGGACTGTCTGGGATTACCGGAGGCGATCACGGAGTCGTGGCGACGAGTCTTGAACCAGTAGTAGATACAGACGGCTCCAACGATCATGGGGAGATACCGGAGCATGAGGTCCTCTCGGTGGCGAATCGAGGGGACGGGCGTCCACCGGGCGCCTTCTCTCCCCACGACAGACGGCCATCTCCCCGGGAAGGGAGATGGAAGGTGTGGGGGAAGGGTGACTGTGAGGGGGCGAGTATCCCGTACTGTGCGACCTTGCCGCAATGGATCTAGGTGGTACCGGTGTGGATCAGACCGGACGGTGAGCGACCTGGACTGCCGCGACACCCTGGGGTGTTGGCCCGACCGGTCGACTCGTCAGCCTGCGATCGGCAGGTCTCGGAGGAAGACGGCCATCGCCCGGCCGGGGCCGTTGTAGTCGTCGACGATCTTCGTGTCGAAGCCGAGGCTGCGATGGAAGGCGATCGATCCGGTGTTCTCGACCGACGTGATCGCCTTCAGCCGCCGTGCACCGTCACGTTCCGCTGATTCGGCGAACGCCGTGTACAGACGGCGCCCGAGACCGGTGCCACGGGCGTCGTCCCGCGTGGCGATCAGATGCACGTATCCGGTGCCGTCCGGGGTGACGAAGCCGAAGACGTAGCCACGGATTCCGTCCTCGGCCCGGGCAACCAAGCAGGTGGAACCGAACTCCTGCACCAGCGCCAGAAGGTGCAGCGACCGAAGGTCGCGTTCGCCCCAGTAACGGGAGTGATCAGCCAGGACCTGGTGGAAGTCGGCCACCTGGGCCGGTGCGATGTGTATCCCCATGACGGGAATCATGGCAGGAGCCTCGACCGTTACAGGCGAAGGTCCGCACGGGTCCGGGTCACGGGTCACGGGATCGCGCACCAGGGCAGCGTGGCCGGCCGGGCCTGACCGGTCAGGCCCGACCCGCGGCGCGCAGGGCGCGCGCCAGCCACTCCAGCTCCTCGGTCGCGTCGGGCGACGATTCCTGCCCGCGCACGCGGGCGACGAGCCTGCGGTAGCGCTCCGCGCCCGCCTCGATCCCGGCCTCCAGGCCGCGCAGCACGGCGGCCCGATCGGCGTCGCCGAACAGCTCGGTCAGCTTTTCGGCCGCCTCCGGGTCCTCGGGGTCGACCCCGCGTTTCCTGACCTCCGCGACGGTCTGCACGACCTGCCTGGCCCACCAGATGGACGCGCCGGCGGGACGACTCTGCCCCGGTGCGGGTGTGTTGAGCTCCATCCAGGTGCGCAGCCGGGCGCGAAAGCCGGGGTCCCGTACCAGTTCGGCCAGTTCGATCCAGGCGTCGACCTGCTCAGCGGTGGGATCGTCGGGCAGGTCGATGCTCAACGTGCGTATGCGGTCGCGCAGCCGCGGCTCGACGTCGAGACCACCGAACACCTCCTCTTTGAACTCGTCGATGATCTGCTTGCGTTCGGCGGCGGAAAGCCGCGCCAACCGGTTCATCAGTGCTGTCTCCTCAGTGGTGGAACCACGTGTGGCCACGGTGGACAGAACGGCCCGGCTCACCTTGAGCGAGCGGATCTGCGCGTCGAGGGCGGCCACGTGCGCGTCGGCGACCTCCGCGACCGTGGCCCGACCGCTCAGCACCCGTGCCACGTCGTCGAGCCCGAGGCCCAACTCCCGCAGGGTGCGGACCAGTTCGACACGGGCGACGGACTCGGCGTCGTACAGCCGGTAGCCGCCGGCGGAGCGGGCCACGGGCGGCACCACTCCCTCGTCCGACCAGAAGCGCAGGGTACGCACCGGAAGTCCGGTGCGCTGCGCGAGGCGGCCGATGGTGAGCACGTCGGGACGTTCGTCGTTCATGGGGGAGATCCTGGACCCTCCAGCCGCTGGAGACTCAAGTCGCTTCCGTATGACATCCATACGCGTCGGCTCGATGCGTCAACTCCCTTGTGAAAGTGCTGAGTTGAGGTGAAACATGCGTGGGAGTCGTGAGAGTTCGTGCGACATTCTCGGGATTCGGCCAGGGGAGCGGAAAACTCGGAAGGCTCACTCGGCGCTCTCGCAGCAGGCCGGGCGCCGACCCGTGCGATGGGAGACCGATCAACGATGTTCACTCTGGTACGGAGCAGAGTGCGGACGGCCGCGCTCGCGCTCTCGGCCGTCGCGGCCCTCGCCTTCGGTACGACCGGCACCACCGGCGCGGCAGCGGCACCCGCTCCCGCTCTCGCGAAACAGGGACCGGCCTCGGTGGCGTACGTCGAGGTGAACAACAACAGCATGCTCAACGTCGGCAAATACACCCTCGCCAACGGCGGCGGCAACGTCTTCGACGTCGCCGTGATCTTCGCGGCGAACATCAACTACGACACGGGCTCGAAGACGGCGTATCTGCACTTCAACGAGAACGTGCAGCGCGTCCTCGACAACGCCGCCACAGAGATACGGCCGTTGCAGCAGAAGGGCATCAAGGTCGTCCTGTCGGTGCTCGGCAACCACCAGGGCGCGGGCTTCGCCAACTTCCCGACCCAGCAGGCGGCTTCGGCGTTCGCGAAGCAGATGTCGGACGCCGTGGCCAGGTACGGTCTCGACGGCATCGACTTCGACGACGAGTACGCCCAGTACGGCAACAACGGCACCGGCCAGCCCAACGCCAGCTCGTTCGTGCACCTGGTGACGGCGCTGCGCGCGAACATGCCGAACAAGATCATCAGCCTCTACAACATCGGCCCGGCCGCGTCGCGGCTCTCCTACGGCGGTGTCGACCTCTCGTCCGAGTTCGACTACGCCTGGAACCCGTACTACGGCAGCTGGCAGGTCCCCGGAATCGCGCTGCCCAAGTCGAAGCTGTCGCCGGCGGCCGTCGAGATCGGCCGGACCTCGCAGAGCACGGCCGCCGACCTCGCCCGCCGCACCGTCAGCGAGGGATACGGCGTCTATCTGACGTACAACCTCGACGGTGCCGATCGCAGCGCCGACGTCTCCGCGTTCACCAGGCAGTTGTACGGCAGTGACGCCGTCTACACACGGTAGGGCGACCGCACACCCCGGCGCTCGGGGCGTGCGGCGCTGTCGACGACGAGGACGCCACTCGGTGATACCTGGACGCCGAAATGACGCTCCCCGCAGCGTCTCGACGCCCATCTGACGTGCTTTGTCGTCCTGTTGGCCGCCCGCTGGCAAGGACCAGGCCGCCCGGACCTCGGCCGCGATCCCGGGGGATCGTCCCGTCGATCGCCCGGGGGCCGGCCTGGTACGGGGGAGGCGGCCAGGGCGTGTTTCAGAAGTCCCGTCCACGCCACTTCTGAAACACGCCCCAGGGTGGCCAAATGAACACGCCCGCCGAGCGGATCGCCCTCGACCTGGTCGACGCGCACATGGAGGCACTGCTGTCCCGTGCGCCACCAGATGTCACATCCTGTCGGGCCGCGCTGGTGGTCGGGGCAGCCCGATGGGGGCTGCCCACAGCGGGTGACCGTTGAGCTCCTCGCAGCCGTCCTCGTCCCACCACATCCCACCTTCCGTGGTGAGGTAGGGGCGCAGCCCGCGGACGTCTCCGCCCTCGTGGAGCGCCTGAGCGACCGCGTGGAGAAGGCTCGCCAGATCAGGCCAGGAATCGGTGAAGTCACCACCACCACTGTTGCCTGCCCACCCCAGGCGCCCGGCGTCCGGACCAGGACGCTGGTCGACCACCTGCGCCGCGCCATCGGCACTCTCAGCCCAGGGAACCCAGAGCGGGTGCCACCAGGGCTCGTCTTCCCAGGGCCGCGGGGAAAGGCCGTCATTCTCCGCCGCGACGGCCATGCAGGTCTCCCAATGGTCCACGATGCCGCTCACCGGGAGCGGGGACTGCTCCGGCAAGATGGTCGTCCAGGAGCTCACGCCGTCGTGGCATCGCAGAGACTCAGCGAGATCACCGGGCAGCGGGGTGCCAAGAACGCGTTCGGCCCGCAGAAGCTGGTCCGGTGTCACCGGTGGGTTGAGGAGCGCGAAATCGGAGGCCAGATGGGTCGCCAGCCAGGCATCGATCCGGCGCCAGGACTCCGACGGAGACAAGATCCGCTGTGTCATGGCGCCATCCTGCCCCCACACCTCCGACAGGGCGGATCGGCCACCGGCCGCGAACGAGCAGTTCGCGGTGCCATGATCCGCGGCCGGCTGCCCGGTCCGGAATCCCGGTGACGGTTGGCGCCGGCTCACCTACAGTTCAGCGGATGAGCACTCGCGACACCGGCCTCGACGAGGTGACCGAGGTGGTCGTCCACTCCCAGGACAACCCCGCGGTCACGGTGAGGTTCTGTGATCGTTTCCGCCCGGACGAAGACGCCGTGCACTACGCCGTTGAGGCACGTGCGCCCGGGCTCGATGTCCGAGTCTCCGAAGTCGTCGCATGGATCTGGGACGCGGACCTGGTGCCCTTCCTGGAGGAGCTGGCCCGGGACTTTCGAGGGTGGGACGGAGAGCGCGTCTGGCAGAACTGCGATCACGACCTCACCCTCGGAGCGGTCTTCCGGTCGGGCGGGCATGTCGGGTTGACCTGGACTCTTCGGCCCTGGCCGACTGCCGCCGGTGGCTGGGAAAGTTCCGTCACCACGTGGCTGGAAGCGGGCGAGCGGATGTCCGCCCTCGCCGCCGATCTCCGCCAATTCCTGCACGAGAATTGAGTGATCGTGATTGACCCGTCGACGAATGAGTGTCTCTATATCTGGGGGATCTTCACGAGCACCTGGCGCGGGCCCTGGGTGGATGGCCACAGGACCTGTGACTACGAGAACTCGCCAGGGCGTCGACGAACGGCTAGGAAGGTCCCGGATTCTCTTCCTGCTCAGGCCCGCCCAATTCGGCACGCAACCGATCGGGCCAGTCTTCGTGAGCCAACTCGGCCGCGACCAGGAGGTCGCGCCAGTCGCTCAAGGCGAGTCTGACGGCCTCATGAAATCGACCGATGCTCCTGTCGGTGAGCAGCACAATCGCAGCTTGCAGGCGCTCACCTGCGAAGTGCTCCGCTTCATGGCCTGCTTTGCTCGGTAGCTCGTCAAGCATCCGCATGATCTCTGCCGCCGAGCCCGGCCCGGGGAAGTCATGCCGGATCCGTCGTTCGAGTCTCTCGCTGAGCGGCGGCACCGTGCAGATCCTCCTATCGTGTCCGAACCAGCAGTTCTTGGCCCCACGATCCGCCGGACTCCTGGTCATTCGATACCCCCGCGGTGGTAGTACCCGCACTCCCATGCCCGTGCGACCCGGCCGAGGCCGGACGCACCAGCTGAGTAGTGCGTGTTTATTCACTCTCGTTACGCTGCTGAACAAGACAACGTCGCGAAGCAGCACGGGGGCTGTGATGATCGAAACGGTGTTCCGGACCTCTGATGTTCCTCGGGAGGACAGGTTCGACCTGTGGCGTGAGCAGATGGCTAACGCCATGGCTCCGATGGAGATGACAACTGATCGGCCCGACCGGTTCGAGGCGGAGGCGAACCTGCGGATGCTGGGCGAAGTAACCGTCTGGCCAGGCAAGTCCAAGCCCATGAGCTTCCGGCGGACTCCCCGACTCATCCGGCAGTCCGATCCGGAGATCTGCCACCTGACACTCATGCTGGCCGGCGGAATCGGAATAACCCAAAGAGGCCGGAGCGGATTTCACGGCCCGCTGGAGATGTACACCGTCAGCACCTCGGAGCCTTTCGACTGTGCCAATGAAGAGCGCAGCCGGGTGGTGGCGCTCGAAGTTCCCCGAAGACTCCTGCCCCTTCCGGACAACAAGGTGCGGCGACTGGCGACCCGGCGGTTACCGGGGCGGGAAGGGCCGGGCGCGCTGTTGGCCGGGACCCTCATCCGCTTGGCGAGGCAGGACATCGGCTCCTTCCGCCCGTCGGACGGGCCCCGCCTGGAACCGGTGGTGGTCGACCTGCTCGCCGCGACCCTGGCGCACCACCTGGACGCCGACGACGAACTCCCGCCGGAGACCCGCACCCGCGCCCTCGCACTGCGGATCCAGACCTTCGTCCGTCACCACCTCCACGACCCCGGCCTCACCCCGCGCTCGATCGCCGCGGCCCACCACATCTCCGTGAGCCACCTGCACACCGTCTTCCGCACCCTCGGCCACCACACCACCCTGGCGGCCTGGATCCGCGAGCAGCGCCTGGAACGCACCCGCCGGCTCCTGGCCGACCCCGCCCAGCACACCACCCCGGTCCACCACATCGCCGCCCGCTGCGGCTTCACCGACGCGGCCGTCTTCTCCCGCACCTTCCGCGCCGCCTTCGGCCTCCCGCCCCGCGACTACCGCCACCACGCTCTGAACTCGGACGGCGCGTCAACTCCCGCCGATCGTCCCTCCCGTAAGCAGCTTCCGGAGCCGATCCCAGATGGCGACAAAACCGGTTGGCAGGAAGCGTCGGCCCGGGGATAGTCCGGGAGTGACCCCTGCCGCCGAAGCCGACACCGGCCCGCGACGCCCGCGACGCGCCCACCGCCCCCACCGCCCCGCGTGGGCCGGACGCAACTACACCCTCCTGACCGCCGCGGCCATCGCCACCAATCTGGGCAGCCAGGGCGCGCTGATCGCGTCGGCGTTCGCGGTGCTGGAGTCCGGCGGCGACGCGGGCGACGTGGGGCTCGTGGCGGCGGCCCGTACGATTCCGCTCGTTCTCTTCCTCCTGGTAGGCGGCGCGCTGGCGGACCGGCTGCCCCGGCACCGGGTGATGGTCGCCGCCAACGCCGTCAACTGCGTCTCGCAGGCCACCTTCGCCGCCCTGGTCATCACGGGCGACGCGCGGATGTGGCAGATGATGGCGCTGGCCGCACTGGGCGGTACGGGCCACGCCTTCTTCAGCCCGGCCTCCGAGGGCATGCTGATGTCCAGCGTCGACAGCGAACAGGCGGGCCGCGCCTTCGCCCTCTACCGGATGTCGATGCACGGCGCCGGGATCGGGGGAGCCGCCCTGGGCGGGGCGCTCGTCGCGGTCATCGGCCCCGGCTGGGTGCTGGCCGTCGACGCCGCCGCCTTCCTGGTGGCCGGGGCGCTGCGCGCCTTCCTCGATGTGAGCCATATCCCGGCCCGGGAGCCAGGCGGCGGGATGGTCGCCGATCTGCGCGACGGCTGGCGCGAGTTCATCGGCAGACCGTGGCTCTGGGCGATCGTCGTCCAGTTCGCGGTGGTCAACGCGGTTGTCGTGGCGGCCCAGTCGGTGTACGGACCGCTGATCGCCCGCGACGAGTTGGGCGGGGCGGGCCCCTGGGGCGTGGCACTCGCCGCGTTCGGCGCGGGCACCGTGGGCGGCGCGCTGGTGATGATGCGCTGGAAGCCGCGGCGGCTGCTGCTCGCGGGCACGCTCTGCGTCTTTCCGCTCGCCCTGCCGGCCGCCGGGCTCGCGGTGCCGCTGCCGGGCGCGGGGCTGGCGGTGGTGATGTTCCTGACGGGGCTGTCGGTCGAGGTCTTCGGGGTGTCCTGGATGACCGCGCTGCATCAGGAGATCGCCGAGGAGAAACTCTCCCGGGTCTCCGCGTACGACATGCTCGGCTCGATCGGGATGATTCCGGTGGCCACCGCGCTCGCCGGACCCGCGGAGAGTGCCTTCGGGCGTACGTACGCGCTGTGGGGCTGCTCGGCGCTGGTCGTCCTGCTGACGGCCGCGGTCCTGGCCGTTCCGGACGTACGCCGGCTGAAGCGCCGGTCGACCGTCGCGCCGACGGGGACGCGGGACGGCGAGGAGACCGTCACCGTGCCGTCCGACGCCGAAGGCGCCGTCGGACGGGCGGGGTGACGGCCCGGAACCGCTGTCCCGTACCGGGCTCGGGCCTCCTGGACGCCTTCCTCGTAGTCGCGCCGACCCGCCCGAGCCACGCCCCCCGACGGGGACAGGCCGCGTTGACGCAGAGCCGACCGGTCAACTCCCGCCACCTCCCGGCACCCCGTACAGCTTCAGGAACGCCCCCCACCCCGCCCTTCACATGCTCAGCTCCGCGGTCGCGGCACCGCAAGCTCGTCCACCGGGTCCACAGCGTCCACCGGGTCCAGTCGCACTCCGCCGTTCCGCCGGGCGTTCACTCCTGCGCGGCGCGCACCAGACCTTCGGGCAGATAGGCGGACCGGGTGCCCAACTGCCAGCCGTGCGCGAGACAGGCGAGGGCGGCCAACGTGATGGCCCCCACCGGCAGCAGACTCCGGGCAGCCGGATCCGCGCCGACGCTCTCGCGATGCGCGACGAGTCGTTCCTGAAGAGCCCGCTCGAACGCGGCCTGGTCGTCGTCGAGCAGGACGCGCAGCAGCCGCTGGTCCGGAGTCAGCGTGCCGGCGGTGTCGAGCTGCTCGGCCGTACGCGCCCGCTCGGCGGTGTCCGGCTTGGCCAGCGGCACCGGGCCGGGGAGCGCGCCTGGATAGGGGCCCTGGACGACGGTCAGATAGCCGCACAGCGCGTCCATCTCCGCGAGGTCGGCCGGGTCGGACACCGACTCCCGCTTCGAGTACGGAACGCCGTCACGGATGGCGGGCGCGTAGTCCTCGCGCAGCAGAGGGCCGATCACCCGGCTCCGCTCCCGTATCAATCCGCTGATCACGGACCACGCGAAAGCGTCCGTCCATGTCCGCGCCGAGGTGACCGGATCGACCGGCTCCGAGCTCTCCTCGTAGTGCAGCTCCTCGTTGCTCAGCGTGTCAGCGGCGAGGGGGAGAGGCACCGTGAAGTCCCCGTCAGGGAAACACGCGAGGCTCAGCACGCCCATGGCGCACTCCGCGGCTGTGAGGACCGCGACTCGCGCGTCGGGTGTACGCAGGTCGGGGTCGGACACGGTACGCGCGGCGATGTGGTCGGCCAGTTCTCCGCCGAGTTCCCTGAGCCCTTGCCGGAGCGGCTTGTCGCCGTCGCGCATCTCGTAACACCGGCCGAAGGCCCGGCCCCGCATGTCCGCGAGAGCCTGCTCGATCCGCTGTTCCGCGACTGTGTGACGCGTCACTTCCTTGATCATCATGTCGACCATCCTGCCAGTGCCCACTGACAGCGCGGTCCCTGCCCGGTGTTCTGCCGGGCCGCGCTCCGGACCGCGGGAACAACTGGGAAAAGAAATCTTCCGGGTGGTGTCGAGAACGTGTCGTCGGCTCCGACGTCCTGTGTGAGAGAGAGTCCTGACCCCGCGTCCGCGGGATCGAACTGAGGGAGACAGCCATGACCACCACCGGTTTCGACTACACGGTCACCCGCACCCTGGAGGCCCCGGTCGCCCAGGTCTGGGTCGCCTGGACCCGTGCTGATCAGTACGGGCAGTGGGCCCACGCCGAGGAGGTCGCCCTCGATGTCCGGC
>NZ_BMMV01000032.1 GCF_014646115.1 Streptomyces camponoticapitis
CTCGGACTACCGCCGGAGAACGTCAGGGTCATCTCCCCGCACGTCGGCGGCGCTTTCGGCTCGAAGACCTTCCCCCAGTTCTATGCCGTCCTGCCCGCGATGGCCGCGAAGGTCGTCGGCCGCCCGGTCAAGCTCGCGCTCGCCCGTCAGCAGATGTTCTTCATGACCGGATACCGGGCCCCCAGCCGGCACCGCTTGCAACTGGGCGCCGACCGGGACGGACGGCTCACCGCGATCGCCCACGACTCCGTGCAGCAGACCGCCCGTAGCAAGAAATACGCCGAGCAGATCGCCGTGTGCTCGCGCACGATGTGGGCCGCGCCGCACCGGCGCACCACGCACCGGCTCCTGCCGCTCGACTTCTCCGTGCCGACCATCATGCGAGGCCCCGGCGAGACGCAGGGCATGTTCGCCCTGGAGTCCGCGATGGACGAGATGGCGATCGAACTCATCTCGATGGCCCTGCACGAATCTGGCGTGGTCGACAACCGGATCGGCCAGATCGTCAACCACGACCTGGCCAGCTACCACTTCGCCGCGAACGCCGACATCGGCTCCGTCGAAGCCCACTGGATCGACTCCGTGGACCCTATACCAACCCGCTCGGCACCAAGGGACTCGGAGAGGTCTGCGTCGTCGGCGCGGCCGCCGCCATCGCCAACGCGGTGTACCACGCTACGGGCGTACGGGTCCGAGACCTGCCCATCACCCTGGATAAGCTCCTTCCCCAGGAGCTGTGACGCGTCTGGCCCGGCGCAGTGCATTCCAGGTGTATTGCCCTGTGACATTGGGGACACGGCCGGCGTCAGTCTTCAGCCGGGCCGCCTGCGAACTCCCGGTCACAGGGAGCTGTTCATCGCGAGCGGCCACGACCCTACGCACCGCAGGATGCGATCGGTCAGCGGAAGGGCATGGCGGAGACCGTGCCGCCCTGGCGCAGGGCGTGGTTCTCAAGGGTGAGCCGGGGAATGTGCTCCTCGTAGGGGTGGAGAGTGGCGCGCAGATCGGCGTTCCGCAGGTTGTCCCTGGCTTGTTCGTTCTGGGCCGTCGGAGATGCCTTCGGTGCTGTGGGGAGACAGGGCTGGAAGTAGGTGGTGATCAGATCTTGGTAGTGGCGGTAGAACGTGGCGTGGGTGACACCGAGGCGGCGTTAGACGGCGCCGATTGTGGCCCGGCGCCCGGAGGCCGCTGCTTCTGTGAGGACGGCGTCCATCGCGGCACGGACGGTTCCGGCGTCGGGCAAGGGGGCTTCATGCCAGCTCCGGGGTGTGGCGTGCGAGGAACTCGGCGGTCTCCTCGGGCAGGCGGCTACTCGCCGTCGGCCAGGGCCTTGTGCGCCCCGCACACACCGTAGGCGTGGGCGTTGGGATCGGTCTGCACCATTTGGCGCGCCTGCGCCGTGGTGAGGCCGCCCGTCCGGCCCTGGATGGCCCAGCAGCCGAGGAGATGGAAACGCACTCCTCGCACTATTCCGTCCGGGTCGCCCGGGGCTGCCCGGAGGCGCTCGCCGATCCATCCCTGCGGGCTGTCGGTGGGACCGAGGGACGTGGAGCGGGCGCAGGATCTGTTCCGGGCGAAGCGCATGCCCCTGGAGTACATACTCGTAACCACCCCCCCCGAGTCGTCCCGTCGTGTCTGAATGTCAGGCCTTCGTGGAATCATCCGTCCCCGGTATGCGCCGTATCGTCAGCGGCGCCGTCGAGGTCGACGCGTACGGCCAGTGCGTCCGTGTCCCCGACTGCCGCCGCAGCCATGCATATCCGCCGCGCCCGGCTGCCGAGGCCGATCAGCCTGCGCCGCTCATGCGGGTCGTCGTCGAGGATGTGCGCCGTCCCGGCCCGCCAGCCGAGGCCGGCGCCGGTGCGGACTTTGACTCGGACCCGCGGCTCCGCCTGGATGTTCCGGACCCAGTCGGTCTCGTAGCCGCGCTGGGCAACCAGCCAATACCTCGTCGGTTAGCCCGTCGCACACCGGAAGCCTCGTACGCAGCCCGGTCGTCTCCAGCAGTGCGTCACCCGGCGGCGGGTGATCCAAGTTGTGCGCGAGCATCACCACGGGGTTGACCGCATGAATCTGCAGCAGGTGAGCAGCAGCGTCACCAGCGCGACCAGCCGCCGTACGGTGGCGGCTGTGTCCTCGCCGGTCGACGCCGTGCGAACAGGGAGTCGCGCGGGGTACCGGGCACCACCATCTGCCCGATACCGATGACCTGGTTGTTGATGGCGTTCAGCCAGGTGATGCCCTTCTTCTTCGCGAAGTACTTGGGGCTGGGGCGGCGTTGATGGTGCGGACGGGGACGACGAAGCGCAGGCCGTCGACGGAGGCGAGCAGGCCCTGGCCCCAGTGCTGGACGATGGGCACCTTCGCCTGGGCCTGAATCAGGGCGGCATTCGCTGCGGCGATGGTCTCCGCGCACAGGTAGTACTGGTCGACGTGGACGAGCCGGGCCCGGGTGAGCGCCTCGTGGTTCGGGTTGATGACCGGAGTGAATCCCGGACGATCAGACCGTCCGAGACCCGGAAGCAACGGCCACCGTGAGCCGTCCTTGTGGTCCACGAAGACAACGACGTTGCACACCGAGCCCAACTCCTCGTCTGCACTGGGCAGAAGGAGGCCCCGAAGGCGTCCGTGCGAACCCGGTCCTTCGCCGTCACTAACCTGCATGCGCCCGCGAGCCGGGTTCGCGATGCAGGGACCGAGGAGTTCACTTCGCGCCGGTAAACCGCGGGTCGCGTCCGCCCACGGCAGAAAAGAAAGAACCCCAAAAGACTGGAATTCTCCGGCGGCGGATCTGCGCGCGTACATAGCCACGTTGGAGTCGACCGTCTCCTCGGTCGACTATCAGCGCGGCATTCTGTCCGAGTTCTCCTCCATTCTGGAGGCGGCTGTCGACGACAAGCGGCTCGCCAGAAACCCCATGCACGCGAAGTCGGTGCGATGGCCGAAGGCGCCGCAGGAGCGACGCGGCGCCTGGCCGTTGGAGACGGCTCTGAGAGTCCGCGATGTCATCAGCCATCGAAACCGGATAGCCGTTGTAGTCGGCCGGGGATGCGGGCTCCGTCAGGGCGAGGTGTTCGGGCTGAGCCCCGAGGACATCGACTACGCGCGAGGCGTCCTGCATGTCCGCCGCCAAGTCCAAGTGATCGGGGGAAGGTTGTACTTCGCCCTGCCGAAGGGGAAGAAGACCCGTACCGTTGACATGCCCTTCTCGGTAGCTGAGGAGCTGAAGCGCCACGTGGAAGCGTTCGCACCGGTGGAGGTGGAGCTTCCGTGGGGGAAGCCGGAGGGCCAGGCCAGGAAGTTCTCCCTGCTGCTCACTACGCGATTTTCCAACGCTATTGCGGTGAATACTTGGAACACCTACACCTGGAAGCCCGCGCTGGCTGCGGCCGGCATCATCCCGCCGCGGGCTGATGGGGCGAAACCCTGGCAGTGGGCGGCGGCCCCGCAGGATGGCTTCCACGTGCTCCGGCACACCTATGCTTCGATCATGCTGGAGGCCGGGGAGTCTGTCGTGACCTTGGCGCGGTGGCTTGGACACTCCTCGCCCGCGATCACCCTCGGTTACTATGCTCACTTCATGCCGGAGGCCGGAAGTAGGGGGCGGACGGCCATCGAAGGATTGCTTGGGGAGCGGGGAGATCGGCATGTTGATCGAAACTCCCCAAATTCTCCCCAGCCCCGTTGACGGGTGATTCCCGCTGCTACACCCCTCCAAAGAGAGCCATGGATTCCAAGGTTGAAAAGATGGGCGGCCTGGGAAAATGCTGAGCGAAGTCATCGCGACCCGCTACGTCACGCCCTTGCGTGAAGGCGGCTCGCTTCCCGGGATCGTCGAGGCCGACGATCTGGGGACGTACGTCATGAAGTTCACCGGCGCGGGGCAGGGGCGCAAGACACTCGTCGCCGAGGTCATCTGCGGGCAGTTGGGGCGGCGGCTCGGGTTGCGGGTGCCGGAGTTGGTGGCCATGCAGCTCGATCCCGTGATCGGTCTCGGGGAGCCCGACGAAGAGGTGCAGGCCCTGTTGAAGGCGAGCGGTGGGCTGAACCTCGGGATGGACTTCCTGCCCGGGTCGCTGGGCTTCGATCCGCTCGCGTACGAGGTGGGTCCGGCCGAGGCCGGCCGGATCGTCTGGTTCGACGCGCTCATCAACAACGTCGACCGGTCCTGGCGGAACCCCAACACGCTTGTCTGGCACGGGGATCTGTGGCTCATCGACCATGGCGCCACCATGATCTGGCACCACAACTGGCCCGGTGCGAAGACCTCGGCCGCGAAGCCGTACGACGCGTCCGACCATGTCCTCGCCCGGTTCGGCCCCGACATCGCGTCGGCCGCCGCCGAACTCGCGCCGCTGGTCACCGAGGAGCTGCTGACCGAGGTCGCGGCCGACGTGCCGGACGAATGGCTCGTGGACGAGCCCGGGTTCGACACCACCGACGCGGTACGGCGCGCCTACGTCGAGGCGCTGCTGCCGCGCGCGGCGACCATCCATGAACGTCTGACCCTCGGCGCACCCGCGAAGGCGCGCCCGTCGCAGGCCCCCGGCTGGCTGGCCGAACGCCTCACGCCCCGGCCGCATCCCACGAAGAAGAGTGGAGGAGAGGGCCGATGAACGGACGCGATGTGTTCGAGTACGCGCCGCTGCGCGTCGTACCGAGGGTCGAGCGCGGGGAGTTCATCAACGCGGGCGTGCTCGTGTACTGCCGTGCCAAGTCGTTCGTGGCCGCCCGCACGCACCTGGACGAGTCGCGGCTCAGGGCGCTGGCGCCGGACGCCGATGTGGCGGGCGTACGGGCCGCGTTGCGTGCTGTCGAGAACGTCTGCGTGGGCGGGGACCCCGCCGGGCAGGCCGCGCGCGAGGACGCCGGGCGGCGGTTCCGCTGGCTGATCGCGCCCCGTTCGACGGTCGTCCAGCCCGGTCCCGTACACGCGGGGCTGACGCTCGACCCGGGGGCGGAGGTCGAGCGGCTGCTGGATCTGCTGGTGCGGTAGGACCCGGCGGGCCGGTGGGCTCACGCGGTGTGACATACGTTCACCGCCCCCGTGTGCCGTTGACACCGGGTGCCAGGGCTTCTAGCGTCACGGCAGCTGAATACTAAGCGGTCGCTCAGTGCACTCGTGCCGACACCGCGATCCAAGGACGAGGAGAAGCAGCATGTCCACCACCGAGCAGCGTGTCGCCGTCGTGACCGGCGCGGCGCGGGGGATCGGCGCCGCGACCGCGGTGCGTCTCGCGGCCGAGGGCCGGGCCGTCGCCGTACTCGACCTGGACGAGGCGGCCTGCGAGGAGACCGTCGGCACCATCACCGCCGCGGGCGGCAAGGCCCTCGCCGTCGGCGCTGACGTCTCCGACTCCGCGCAGGTCGAGGCCGCCGTCGCGCGCGTCGCCGCCGAGCTGGGCGCGCCCACGATCCTCGTCAACAACGCGGGCGTGCTCCGGGACAACCTCCTCTTCAAGATGAGCGAGTCCGACTGGGACACCGTCATGAACGTGCACCTCAAGGGCGCCTTCCTGATGGCCCGCGCCTGCCAGCAGCACATGGTGGAGGCCAAGTTCGGCCGTATCGTCAATCTGTCGTCCAGTTCGGCGCTCGGGAACCGCGGCCAGGCGAACTACTCCGCGGTCAAGGCCGGTCTCCAGGGCTTCACCAAGACCCTGGCCAAGGAGCTCGGCAAGTTCGGCGTCACGGCCAACGCGGTGGCCCCCGGGTTCATCGTCACCGAGATGACCGCCCAGACCGCCGCCCGTGTCGGCATGGGCTTCGAGGAGTTCCAGGCGGCGGCGGCCACCCAGATCCCCGTCCAGCGGGTCGGCGTCCCCGACGACATCGCGAACGCGATCGCCTTCTTCACGGGCGAGAACGCGGGATTCGTCTCGGGCCAGGTGCTGTACGTCGCCGGCGGACCCCTCAACTGAACCGGAAGGTGGCGGACATGACGCAACAGCCGAAGGAAGAGGCACGGCCCGACAGCGGCAAGGTCGCACTGGTCACCGGCGCCAGTCGCGGTATCGGTTACGGCATCGCCGAGGCGCTCGTCGCCCGCGGTGACCGGGTGTGCATCACCGGACGGAACGAGGAAGCGCTCAAGGAGGCGGTGGAGCGCCTGGGACCCGACCGGGTCATCGGCTTTCCCGGCAAGGCCCACGACGAGGTCCACCAGGCCGCCGCGGTCGACCGCGTGATGGAGGCGTTCGGCCGCGTCGACTTCCTGGTGAACAACGCCGGCACGAACCCGGTGTTCGGCCCGATCGCCGATCTCGATCTCAACGTGGCGCGCAAGGTGTTCGAGACCAACGTCGTCTCGGCCCTCGGCTTCGCCCAGCTGACCTGGCGCGCCTGGCAGAAGGATCACGGCGGTGCGATCGTGAACATAGCCTCGGTCGCGGGGGTGTCCGCGTCGCCGTTCATCGGCGCGTACGGGATGAGCAAGGCGGCGATGGTCAATCTGACCCTTCAGCTGGCTCACGAGTTCGCGCCCGGTGTGCGGGTCAACGCCATCGCGCCGGCCGTGATCAAGACCAGGTTCGCGCAGGCGATCTACGAGGGCCGGGAGGCGGAGGCCGTGGCCGCCTATCCGCTGGGACGCCTCGGTGTGCCGGAGGACGTCGGCGGCGCCGCGGCGTTCCTCACGTCCGACCAGTCGGACTGGATCACCGGGCAGACCCTGGTCGTCGACGGCGGAATTTTTCTCAACGCAAGCGTGCACTGACATATTTTGTCATTGAATGCTCCAAGTGCCCCATCGGACCTGCATATTGAACCGATGGGGCACTGCGGTATGGTCGCCCGACTCGTGGCTGAACAAGGAGCGTGCACGTGTTCAACCGGACCAGTCTGCAGGCGGCTGCAGCCCTCGCGTCCATATCCCTGCTGGCCGGATGTGGCCTGTTCTCGGCGGACAGCGCCGGCGAGGACGAGAAGATCACGATCGGTACCACCAGTGAGCCGAGCACGCTCGACCCGGCCGCCGCATGGGACAACTCGTGGGAGTTGTACAGGAACGTTTTCCAGACGCTCGTGGCGTTTCCCACCGGCAGTACGACTCCGCAGCCCGACGCGGCGGACAACTGCAAATTCACGGACTCGACGAACAAGGTCTACCGCTGCGAACTCCGCGAGGGGCTGACGTTCTCCAACGGTCACAAGCTCGACGCCGACGCCGTCAAGCACTCGTTCGACCGCATTGTGAAGATCAACGTGAACGGTGGTCCCAACGGACTGCTCGCGTCCCTCGACGGCGTCACCACGGACGGCGACCTGACCGTCACGTTCAACCTGAACAAGCCCGACGCCACGTTCCCGTTCGTCCTCGCCGCCCCCGCGATGTCCATCGTCGACCCGGAGGAGTACCCGGCCGACAAGCTCCGGGAAGACGGCAAGCTCACCGGATCCGGCCCGTACACGCTCCAGTCGTACACCGCGGGCAGCAACGCCGAACTGGCCGAGAACACCAGCTACAAGGGCTTCGCCGACCGTAAGAACTCGGGCGTCAAGATCCAGTACTTCCAGGACTCCGACAAGATGTTCGGCGCCCTGAAGAAGAAGGAGATCGACGTCATCTACCGAGGGCTGACCTCGGAGGAAGTCGTCGAGCTCGAACAGAAGAAGGAAGAGAACGATCACCTTCAGCTGATCGAGACCGTCGGCGCCGACATCCGCTACCTGGTGTTCAACCCCAAGGACGAGTCGGCGGCGAAGCTGCCCGTACGCCAGGCGGTGGCCCAGGTGGTCGACCGCGACGCGCTGGTGGCCAAGGTCTACCAGGGCACGGCCGAGCCGCTGTACTCGATGGTCCCCAAGGGCATCTCCGGGCACGCCACGAGCTTCTTCGACGAATACGGCGACCCGGACGTCAAGAAGGCGCAGTCCATCCTGGAGGACGCGGGCGTCCAGACGCCGGTGCCGCTGACCCTCTGGTTCACGACCGACCGTTACGGCTCCGGCACGGTCGCCGAGTTTGCCGAGCTCAAGCGCCAGCTGGAGGCGTCCGGCCTCTTCAAGATCACGCTGAAGAGCAAGCCCTGGAAGGACTTCCAGGCGGGCTTCCAGAAGGGCGAGTACCCGGTCTTCGGCCGAGGCTGGTTCCCCGACTTCCCCGACCCGGACAACTTCGTGGCCCCGTTCGTCGGCAAGAACAACGCGCTCAGCACCCCCTACGAGAGCCCCGAGATCACCACGGAGCTGCTGCCGCAGTCGCGGCGCGAGAGCGACCGGGGCGCGGTGATCGAGCAGTTCGAGCGCGCCCAGGAGATCTTCGTCGACGACGTGCGGCTGCTCCCGCTGTGGCAGGGCAAGCTCTACGTCGCGGCGTCGCAGGAGATCAGCGGTGGCGAGCGCGCGCTCGACCCGCAGACCGTCATGCAGCTCTGGGAGTTCAGCCGGAAGGCCAGCTGGTAGCGGCGATTGTCAGTGCTCACCGGTAGGTTCAGGAGTGGCCCAACTGATCGTTTACCGGAGGTTGTTGACGTGACCGACACCGACATGCTGCCCGAGTCCTGGCGCGGCGTCCTCGGCGAAGAGCTGCAGAAGCCCTACTTCAAGGAGCTCACCGAGTTCGTCGAGGAGGAGCGGGCGAAGGGGCCGGTCTACCCCCCGCGCGACGAGGTGTTCGCCGCGCTCGACGCCACGCCGTACGACCAGGTGAAGGTGCTGGTCCTCGGCCAGGATCCGTACCACGGTGAGGGCCAGGGCCACGGTCTGTGCTTCTCGGTGCGGCCCGGGGTGCGCACGCCTCCCTCCTTGCGGAACATCTACAAGGAGATGAAGGAGGAGCTGGGCCACCCGGTGCCGGACAACGGCTATCTGATGCCGTGGGCCGAGCAGGGCGTGCTGCTGCTCAACGCCGTTCTGACGGTGCGGGCCGGCGAGGCCAACTCGCACAAGGGCAAGGGCTGGGAGCAATTCACGGACGCGGTGATCCGCGCGGTGGACGCCCGGCCCGATCCCGCTGTCTTCGTGCTCTGGGGCGCGTACGCGCAGAAGAAGCTGCCGCTGATCGACGAGTCGCGGCATGTGGTGGTCAAGGGCGCGCATCCCTCGCCGCTGTCGGCGAAGAAGTTCTTCGGCTCGCGCCCGTTCACCCAGATCAACGAGGCGATCGCCGCGCAGGGGCACAAGGCGATCGACTGGCGCGTCCCGGACCTGGGCTGACCTGCCCCGTCACGCCCGGCGCCGCCGTCGCCGGCCCTGCCCGGCGGTCCGCGCCGGGCGGGTGAGCCTGAGCGGGAATGCCGGTCGGGGCGGTTAGCGTCGGGCCGGACGGGATCGACCGGACGGGCTCGGGAGGCGGCAGGCGATGGAGCGGCGTGAGGTGTCCGAGGACGCCGTCCTGACCAGGATCGGTCAGGCGGTCATGCTGCTCCACGGCGGTGACCGCGAGGAGGCGCGCAACCGGTTCGGCGAGCTGTGGACCGAGATCGGCGAGTCCGGCGACCCGCTCCACCGCTGCACGCTCGCGCACTACATGGCCGACACGCAGGACGACCCCGGCGACGAACTGGCCTGGGACCTGCGCGCCCTGACCGCGGCGGAGGGACCGGCCTTGTCCCGCGCCTCCCCGGCGGTGCGGGCCTTCTACCCCTCGCTCCATCTCAACCTGGCCGCCGACTATGTGAAACTCCAGCGCCCCGACGCGGCCCGACTGCACCTCTCCCGGGCCCGCGCCGCCGTGAACGCGCTCGGGGACGACGGGTACGGGAACGGGGTCCGGACCGCGATCGGCCGGCTGGAGCGGCAGTTGCTCGACGACTGAGCGGAGTCAGCCGCCGTACGTCTCCTGGCAGAGACGGCTCTCCGCGCTGCCGGGCTTCCAGCCTCCGTACCGCTCACCGAGCGCGCACAGCTCCACGCCCGTGCCAGGCGGCGCCGCCGGGGGCGCCGTGGCGGGCGGTGCGGAGGTGGGCTCGGACCGCTGTGCGGCCGCCCGCCGCCCGGGAGGGGGTACGGCCTCCGGGGCGGCGGGCCGCTCGGGAGGCGGGGTGCGCGCGAGCGGGGTCGCGGCCTCCAGCGCCTCGCGCGCCGGCTGCTGCACGATCCGCGGGGCCACGGTGCGCTGAGGCGGGGCCTCCCGTCCGGCTCCGACCCCCGCCTCGGGCTCCACGGCCACGCAGGCCGAGACCCCGCTGACCGCCACACCGAGGAGGAGTACCGCTGTCGTTCTCGTTCGCCGCGTCACGGGGCCAACTCTGCTGGTCGTGCGGCGTGTCGGAGACGAAACAGCGCGGTGTGACCCGCACGGGTGACGCGGCCCGCCCCCGTGTTGCCCCGCCGCACCCCCCGGCGTCTTCCCGCCTCCCCCTGAGCGCTACGCGGGCGTCGCCGACCGGCCGCCCCGGCATCGCCCGTATGCTGCGGACCAGGGTCTGCCCGGCGGACCCCCGCGCACCGGCGCGTGAGACAACAGGACCGCGGCAAGGCGACAGGGAGACCCACGTGAAGGTCGGCTGCATAGGGCTCGGCGACATCGCCCAGAAGGCGTATCTGCCGGTGCTCACCACGCTGCCCGGGATCGAGCTTCATCTGCAGACCCGCACCCCGGCCACCCTCACGCGGGTCGGCGAGAGTCACCACATCCCCGGCGAGCGGCGCCACGCCGACCTCGACTCGCTGCTCGCCCAGGGACTGGACGCCGCGTTCGTCCACGCGCCGACCGCCGCGCACGCCGAGATCGCCACCCGGCTGCTGGAGGCCGGTGTACCGACCTTCGTCGACAAGCCCCTCGCGTACGAACTCGGCGAATCGCAGCGCCTGGTCGCCCTCGCCGAGGAGCGCGGGACGAGTCTCGCCGTGGGCTTCAACCGGCGCTTCGCGCCCGCCTACGCGCAGTGCCTGGAGCATCCGCGCGATCTGATCCTCATGCAGAAGAACCGCATCGGCCTGCCCGAGGACGCCCGCCTCTTCGTCCTGGACGACTTCATCCATGTCGTGGACACCCTGCGCTTCCTGCTCCCCGGCCCCGTCGAGCACGTCGACGTCCGCGCCCGGGTCCGCGAGGGCCTGACACACCATGTCGTGCTCCAGCTCTCCGGCGACGGTTTCACCGCCATCGGCATGATGAACCGGATGAACGGCTCCACCGAGGAGATCCTCGAAGTCTCCGGACAGGACACCAAGCGGGCCGTCCACCACATCGCCGAGATCGTCGACCACAAGGGCCAGCCCAGTGTCCGCAGGCGCGGCGACTGGGTGCCGGTGGCCCGGCAGCGCGGCATCGAGCAGTGCGTGCTGGCGTTCCTCGACGCCGTACGCGCGGGGAAGACGCTCAGCGCCCGGGACGCTCTTTCGACGCACGAGCTGTGTGAGCGTGTGGTGCTGGCCGCTCGCGCGCAGGCCGTCTGAGCGACCGGGCCCCCTCGAACGCGCAGAGGGCCGCGAGGACGGCCAGCGCGCCGTACAGCGGCCAGGGGCCGAGGTTGACGAACGCGGTGGTGCCGCGCGCCAGCGGCACCACGTAGACGGCGCTCGTGCTGCGATCGGTGCTGAGCGGGGTACCGACCTGCTTGCCCTCCGGGCCGTACACCGCGCTGACACCGGTGAGTGTGGCGTGCACCGTCGGGCGGCCCGTCTCGGCCGCTCGCAGCGCGGCCAGTGTCGCGTGCTGCTCGGGCGCCCAGCTCTGCTGGAAGGTCGAGGTCGACGACTGCGCGACGAGCAGTTGCGCGCCGTCCCTGACCAGCTGCCGGCTCATGTCGGGGAACGCCGACTCGAAGCAGATCAGCGGACCGATCCGCAGCCTCTCCTGCCAGGGCCCCGGCAGCACCATCACCGCCTGGTGTGTGCCGCGTCTGCGGTCCTGGGACGCCGCCTTGCCCACGGACGTCGCCCACCCGAGCGCGTCGCGCATCGGGATGTACTCGCCGAACGGCACCAGCCGCATCTTGTCGTAGCGGTCGCCCGTCAGACCGTCGGGACCCACCAGTACCGCGCTCTTGAAGATCCCCGTGCGCCCCGCCTCGTCCGAGCCGGGAGCGTCCATGTTGACCAGGACCGGGGAGCCGACCTGGCGTGACAGCTCGACGACACGGTTCGCCAGATCGGGCCGGGTGGTGAGATCGCGGCCGACGCTGCTCTCGCCCCACACCACGAGATCGAGATCCTGTCCGGCCAGCGAGCGCGTCAGTTCCTCGCTGCGTACGAAACGCCGCTCGATGCCGCCGATGACACCGGGCTGGACGATGGCGACACGGGCGTGCCCCGCGTTCTCCGGGAGCGGCGCCCAGACCCATGCGACGCCGACGGCGACGACGCACGCCGTCAGGCCCGCGACGGCGGTCGTACGGACCGGGGGGACGGTCAGCAGCACGGTCAGCGCCGTGTTCACGGCGACCACCAGAAGACTCACCAGCCACACGCCGCCCACCGAGGCGAGCCGTAGCGCGGGCGCCACGTCCCACTGACTCGCACCCAGCAGCCCCCAGGGACCGCCCAGGCCGTCCAAGGACCGCACCGTCTCGATGATCAGCCAGCCCGACGGCAGCACCGCCAGCGCGGCGACCGTGCGCCGGACCGACGGACGCCCGCGGAGCATAAAACGGACCAGCCAGCCCCACGGCCCCCACAGCAGCCCCAGAAAACCGCCGAGCACCAGGATGAACACATGCAGGCTCGGGATCAGCCACTGATGGACGGCGAGCATGAAGCCCAGCCCGCCGATCCAGCCGTCCAGGAACGCCCGCCGGCCCGTCGGGGCCGTACGCAGCATCACCATCCAGGGCACGAGAGCGATGTACGCGAACCACGCGATGTTCGACTCGGGGAAGGCGAACGCGGGCAGCGCGCCTGCCAGCAGGGCCGCGAATCCTCGCCACACCGGCGAATGGGAACGACGGACCCACGCCTCCCGCCGCTCGACCGGAACCCACATGCCGCGCCCCCTCGTCCCGCCCGTGAGCGGTGCAGATCAGCGGTACGGGTCAGCGGCGCCGATCAGCGCTACGGCTGATCGACGTCACCGAACGTGCCGGTGGGCAGTACTTTCCGGATCAGTGTGGGGGAGAGAAGGCGTGGGAGGACAGAGCGCCCCCGGTGTGTCCGCCCCTCGTCGGGCCGGGCGTGGCAGATGCCGGCGGCGGTCAGCGCCCGGGGGCGCGCCGCGCCTTCTCCCCGGCCATGACGGTGTGGAGCCGCCAGCCGTCCTCCGCACGGGTGAGCCCGAAGGTGTAACGGCTGATGGCGAGGGTCGCCTCGCCGGACTCCGGGAACAGCGTGCTCAGGCAGTCGGCCCGTACCTCGGCACGGTCTTCGCCGGGATATCCGTCGAAGTTCTCGAAGCTCAGCCGGCGATTGCCGATCAGGTGCTGGCGTACGGGGAAACCGCCCAGGACGCCGGCGAGCCAGTCGGCCACCTCGGCGGCCGATCCCTCGATCCCACCGGCGCCGCGGTGGTCGGCGCGTCCGTCGGGGGTGAAGAGCGCGAGAAAGCCTGGCCAGTCGGCATCGTCCATGGCCGTCGCGTAGCCACTGATCACCTCGTCGACGGCAAGGCGGTCCATCAAGGTCGCGAGATCCACACGCTGCGTCATCGGATCAGTCTCCGGCAGTGGGGGCCCCAGGCCAAGGGGTCAGGGGCCGCGCCGATCATCCGGTCGTACAGATCGGCCGTATCCGCCGGTGGTTCATGGGAAAGGCCCGGCCCCGCGGTGTCACCGCGGGGCCGGGCCCGAATCCCGACTGCCGGAACACGCCCGGGGCGTATCCCTTACGCGGCCTCGTCGACCGCGTCGTGCAGGGCCGCCGCCCATTCCAGCAGCAGGACTTCGTACTCCTCGGCCGGCCACGTGCCGTCGGCCGCGTCGACCAGGGCGCGGATGCGCTCGTTGGCCGCGACGGCGCCGGACGCCGCGGAAGCGGAGGAGGAAGTTGTGGACATACGGCAACCGTACGGGCCCTCGCTCGGTTCCCGTGCCGTTCCGGGAGCGGGATAGCTCACACGCCGACAGGGCAACCCCACGGTGCGTCAGCTTCGAGCCCAGTCGCGCCAAGGGTTCCGGCCGTCGCCCGGCCGTCCGGGGACGGGCGACGGCCGGACGTGTCCTTGAGCACACGGAGGGCGGACGACCGCCCGGAAGCGGACTGGAACGGGAAGAAGGAGAAGGAGCCTGTGCCGCCCGGTCAGCCGGCGGACTCGCCCGCGTGCGGGCTCAGCGTGTCCGTACCGACGAGGGCGAACAGCACGATGCCGAGCAGGACCCGGTAGATCACGAACGGCATGAAGCTCTTCGTGGTGATGAACTTCATGAACCAGGCGATAACGGCATATCCAACGACAAAGGCGATGATCGTGGCGAAGATCGTCGGCCCCCATGAGACATGCCCCTCGCCGGCGTCCTTCAACTCGAAGGCGCCCGAGGCCAGTACGGCCGGGATGGCGAGCAGGAACGAGTAACGCGCCGCCGCCTCACGGGTGTAGCCCATCAGCAGTCCGCCGCTGATCGTCGCACCCGACCGGGAGACACCCGGAACCAGCGCCAGGGCCTGGCAGAATCCGAAGATCAGACCGTCCCTGACGTTCAGTTCCTTCAGCGTCTTGCGCTCCTTGACGGCGCGGTGCTTGCCGCCCGTCTCGTCGCGCGCCGCCAGCCGGTCCGCGATGCCGAGGATGACACCCATCACGATCAACGTCGTCGCGATCAGCCGCAGATCACGGAAGGGTCCCTCGATCTGGTCCTTGAACGTCACCCCGAGCACTCCGATGGGGATCGACCCCACGATCACCAACCAACCCATCTGCGCGTCGTGGTCGGAGCGCATCGCCTTGTTCGTCAGCGAGCGGAACCACGCCGAGATGATCCGGGCGATGTCCTTGCGGAAGTAGATGAGGACCGCCGCTTCCGTACCGATCTGTGTGATCGCGGTGAACGCCGCACCCGGATCGTGCCAGCCGGCGAAAGCGGCGGTCAGCCGCAGATGCGCGCTGGAGGAGATGGGCAGGAACTCGGTCAGCCCCTGGACGAGTCCGAGGATGAGTGATTCGAACCAAGACATGGGTGCTACGCCATCCAAGAAAAGATCGTGCACCGGCCGGTGTGAACACGGGGCAGTGGCGGGTTGCGGACTAAAAGTTGGCGCGCGTAATCGCTCGTCTGCGCGAGTGCATGGAGGGGCCCATCACGCGCCGGTCTGGGGCAGCGTAGCCGTTGATGATTATGGGACGGCGCCAACCCCCTGCGCGGGCGGGGGACGCACGGCGACGAGGGCTGCACCGAGGGCGACAGCCGGCGTGAAAAGGAGGGTCGAGGAGGGGTCGTTGAGGGGGTCGCTAGGGGGCGCATAGGGGGGGCAGTCAGGGGGCGTGCAACGGGGAGGGCAAGGTCACACGAGTCCAACCTGATGGCTTGGAGACGCCCTGCCCTAACATCTCGGCCATGACGCTCCTGCCCGACAGCGGGCTATCGCTGGCAGCTGAGTTCCCCGAGCCGACCCATGAGCAATGGCAGGGTCTGGTGGAGGGGGTACTCCGGAAAACCGGTCGGAACGTCTCGGGGACCGACGCCGAGGACGCACTCTCGACAACCATCGAGGACGGGCTGACCACCCGTCCCCTCTACACCGCCGCCGACGACCCCGGGGACGGCGGCCTGCCGGGCTTCGCGCCGTTCACCCGGGGCGGCACCCCCAGCGGCCCGACGCCGAGCGGCTGGGACGTGCGTCAGCGCCACGCGCGGACCGACGCGGCGCGCACCAACGAGGCCGTACTGGAAGACCTGGCCAACGGCACCACCTCGCTGTGGCTGGCCGTGGGAGAGACGGGCGTACCCGTCTCCGCGCTGGGCGACGCCCTCGACGGCGTCTATCTCGACCTCGCCCCCGTCGCGCTCGACGCGGGCGACGAATTCCCGGCCGCCGCAGCCGAGTTGCTGCGTCTCTTCGACGAACGCGACGTCGCGCGGGAC
This sequence comes from Streptomyces camponoticapitis, assembly GCF_014646115.1. GTDB lineage: Bacteria > Actinomycetota > Actinomycetes > Streptomycetales > Streptomycetaceae > Streptomyces > Streptomyces camponoticapitis. The sequence continues at coordinate 15,897 of NZ_BMMV01000032.1, forward strand.
GCCGCGCGCGGCACCCTCGGCGCCGACCCGCTCGGCCGCCTCGCCCGCACCGGCGACGAGACCCCAGGCCTTCAGGCCGCCGCCGCGGAACTCGCCCAGCTGTGCCACCGGGAGTACCCCGGACTGCGCGCCCTCGTCGTCGACGCCCTGCCCTACCACGAGGCCGGCGGCTCGGCCGCCCAGGAGCTCGGCTGCTCGCTCGCCGCCGGCGTCGCCGCGCTGCGCGACCTCGACGCCGCCGGACTCCCCTTCGAAGCGGCCTGCGCCCAGCTGGAGTTCAGGTACGCGGCCACCGCCGACCAGTTCCTGACCATCGCCAAGCTGCGCGCCGCGCGCCGGCTGTGGGCCCGGGTCGCCGAGGTCGGCGGAGCGGGACCGGCCGGCGCCGCACAGCGCCAGCACGCCGTCACCTCCTCGGTGATGATGACCCGCCGCGACCCGTGGGTGAACATGCTGCGCACCACGGTCGCCTCGCTGGCGGCAGGAGTCGGCGGCGCGGACGCCGTGACCGTACTGCCCTTCGACCACACCCTCGGACTTCCCGACAGCTTCGCCCGGCGCATCGCCCGCAACACCTCGACCATCCTCATCGAGGAGTCCCACCTCGGACGGGTCATCGACCCGGCGGGCGGCTCCTGGTACGTCGAGCGGCTCACCGACGACCTCGCGCACGCCGCCTGGGCCTGGTTCCAGGAGATCGAGCGGGCCGGCGGCCAGCGCGCCGCGCTGCGCGACGGCCTGGTCGCGACACGCCTCGCCGCGACCTGGGAGGCCCGCTCCGAGAAGCTCGCCCGCCGGCGCGAACCGGTCACCGGAGTCAGCGAGTTCCCCCAGCTCGCCGAGGTACCCGTCGTACGCGACACCCCGCCTCCGGCCCCGGCCGGCGGACTGCCCACCGTCCACCGGGACGACGCCTTCGAGGCCCTGCGGTCCCGCTCCGACGCGCACCTCGCGTCGACGGGTGCCCGCCCGCGCGTCCTGCTGGCCGCGCTCGGCCCCGCGGCCGCGCACACGGCGCGCGTGACCTTCGCGTCGAACCTCTTCCAGTCCGGCGGCATCGAACCGGTCCACGACCCGGTCACCATCGACGCCACCACCGCGGCCGACGCCCTCACCGCCTCCGGCGCGGCCATCGCCTGCCTCTGCTCCAGCGACCCGCTCTACGCCGAGCAGGCCGAAGAGGTCGCCGCGGCACTGAAATCGGCCGGCGCCACCCGTGTGTATCTCGCGGGCCGCCCCGGCGAACAGCGAGAGACCTTCACCCGGGCCGGAGTCGACGAGTTCGTCGCCGCCGGCGACGACGCCGTCGCCGTACTCTCCGCCGCCCTCGACCACCTTGGAGTGGCGCGATGACCGTCCCCGACTTCACCGGCATCGATCTGGGGCCCGCCGGGGCCACGGGCGCGAACGAGGACCGCTGGCGCTCCGCGGTCAAGGAGAGCACCGGCAGGAGCGACGCCGACCTCGTCTGGCACACCCCCGAGGGCATCGACGTCAAACCGCTCTACACGCCGGGGGACCTCGCGGGCCTCGACTTCCTCGGGACGTACCCCGGCATCGCGCCGTATCTCCGCGGCCCCTACCCGACGATGTACGTCAACCAGCCGTGGACGATCCGTCAGTACGCCGGATTCTCCACCGCCGAGGAGTCCAACGCCTTCTACCGGCGCAACCTCGCCGCCGGGCAGAAGGGCCTCTCCGTCGCCTTCGACCTGCCCACGCACCGCGGTTACGACAGCGACCACCCCCGCGTGACCGGTGACGTCGGCATGGCGGGCGTCGCCATCGACTCCATCTACGACATGCGCCAGCTCTTCGACGGCATCCCGCTCGACAGGATGACCGTGTCGATGACGATGAACGGCGCCGTCCTGCCCGTGCTCGCGCTCTACATCGTCGCGGCCGAGGAGCAGGGCGTACCGCCGGAGAAGCTGGCCGGGACCATTCAGAACGACATCCTCAAAGAGTTCATGGTCCGCAACACCTACATCTATCCGCCCGCGCCCTCGATGCGGATCATCTCCGACATCTTCGCGTACACCTCGCGGAACATGCCGCGATACAACTCCATCTCCATCTCCGGCTACCACATCCAGGAAGCCGGCGCGACGGCCGACCTGGAACTCGCCTACACCCTCGCCGACGGCGTCGAGTATCTGCGCGCCGGACTCGACGTGGGCCTCGACGTCGACGCGTTCGCGCCCCGGCTCTCCTTCTTCTGGGCCATCGGCATGAACTTCTTCATGGAGATCGCGAAACTGCGCGCGGCCCGGCTGCTCTGGGCCAGGCTCGTCAAGAAGTTCGACCCGAAGAACGCCAAGTCCCTGTCGCTGCGCACCCATTCGCAGACCTCCGGCTGGTCGCTCACCGCGCAGGACGTCTTCAACAACGTCCCCCGCACCTGTGTCGAGGCGATGGCGGCCACCCAGGGCCACACCCAGTCGCTGCACACCAACGCGCTCGACGAGGCGCTGGCCCTGCCGACCGACTTCTCCGCGCGCATCGCCCGCAACACCCAGCTGCTGCTCCAGCAGGAGTCGGGCACCTGCCGCGTCATCGACCCGTGGGGCGGCAGCGCGTACGTCGAGAAGCTGACGTACGACCTCGCGCGCCGGGCCTGGCAGCACATCGAGGAGGTCGAGGAGGCCGGCGGTATGGCGCAGGCCATCGCGGCCGGCATCCCCAAGCTGCGCGTCGAGGAGGCGGCGGCCCGCACGCAGGCCAGGATCGACTCGGGACGCCAGCCGGTCATCGGAGTCAACAAGTACCTGGTCGAGACCGACGAGCGGATCGATGTCCTCAAGGTCGACAACTCCTCCGTACGGACCCAGCAGATCGCCAAACTGCGCAGGCTCCGCGACGAGCGCGACGAGGCCGTCTGCCAGGACGCGCTGCGCGCCCTCACCGGCGCGGCCGAGGCGGGCTCGACCCCGGGCCTCGACGGCAACCTGCTGGCCCTCGCGGTGAAGGCGGCGCGCGCCAAGGCCACCGTCGGCGAGATCTCCGACGCCCTGGAGAAGGCGTACGGGCGCCACTCCGGGCAGATCCGTACCATCTCCGGTGTGTACAGGAACGAGGCCGGCACGTCACCGGCGGTCGAGCGGACCCGGGTCGCCGTCGAGGAGTTCGAGGAGGCCGAGGGGCGCCGCCCGCGCATCCTGGTCGCCAAGATGGGCCAGGACGGCCACGACCGCGGCCAGAAGGTCATCGCCACCGCCTTCGCCGACCTGGGCTTCGACGTGGACGTCGGCCCGCTGTTCCAGACGCCCGGCGAGGTCGCGCGGCAGGCCGTCGAGGCCGACGTGCACATCGTCGGGGTGTCGTCGCTGGCCGCCGGACACCTCACGCTGGTGCCCGCCCTGCGCGAGGAACTCGCCAAGGAGGGCCGCGAGGACATCATGATCGTCGTGGGCGGTGTGATCCCGCCCGGAGACATCGACGAGCTGCACCGCGCGGGCGCCGCGGCCGTCTTCCCGCCCGGCACGGTCATCCCCGACGCCGCCCAGGATCTGCTCACGACCCTGTCCGCCGCTCTCGGCCACGAGCGGTGAGCCGGTGGCTCCTCGGAACACCATCGACATCGACGCCTACACCAAGGGCGTGCTCGACGGCTCCCGTTCGGCCGTCGCGCGCGCCATCACCCTGGTGGAGTCGACCAGGGCCGACCACCGGGAACTCGCCCAGCGGCTCCTGACCGCGCTGCTGCCCCACTCGGGCACGGCACGAAGGATCGGCATCAGCGGTGTGCCCGGCGTCGGCAAGTCCACCTTCATCGACGCCCTCGGCACCATGCTCACCGGCCTCGGGCACCGGGTCGCCGTCCTCGCCGTCGACCCGTCGTCCACCAGGACGGGCGGCTCCATCCTCGGCGACAAGACACGCATGGAGCGCCTCGCCGTCGACCCGGCGGCCTTCGTCCGTCCCTCGCCCACCGCGGGCACGCTCGGCGGTGTCGCGAAGGCGACCCGCGAGACGATCATCGTGATGGAGGCGGCGGGGTACGACGTGGTGCTCGTCGAGACCGTCGGTGTCGGCCAGTCGGAGACCGCCGTCGCGAACATGGTCGACTCCTTCCTGCTGCTGAGCCTCGCCCGCACCGGCGATCAGCTCCAGGGCATCAAGAAGGGCGTCCTGGAACTGGCCGACCTCATCGCCGTCAACAAGGCCGACGGGCCGCACGAGCGGGACGCCAAGTCCGCCGCACGCGAACTCGCGGGCGCGCTGCGCCTGATGCACCCGGTCGACGCGGCCTGGACGCCGCCGGTGCTGAGTTGCAGCGCCCGTGAGGGGACGGGGCTCGACACCGTCTGGGAGCGCCTGGAACAGCACAGGAAGGTCCTCGACACCAGCGGACGCCTCCAGGGCAAGCGGAGCGACCAGCAGGTCGACTGGACCTGGTCGATGGTCCGTGACCATCTGCTGGACCGGCTGCGGAGCCATCCGGGCGTACGCCGCCTCGCTCCCGGTCTCGAACAGGCGGTGCGGGAAGGCACGTTGACCGCGACGCTGGCCGCCGAGCGGATCGTGGAAGCACTGGAGCTGCCGGCGGACGCGGGGGGAGGGGCGCGATGACGGACGGCCTTCCCGAGGAGGACGAGACCGTTCTCGTACGGCGCGAAGGGCGCGTCGGCCGGCTCACGCTCAACCGGCCGCGCGCGCTCAACGCCCTCACCCACGCCATGGTGTCGCGTCTCGACGCCGCGCTCACCGAGTGGGAGGGGGACCCGTCCGTCAGGACGGTGCTCATCGACGGCGCCGGCGAACGCGGCCTGTGCGCCGGCGGCGACATCCGGGCGATCTACGAGGACGCGCGTACGGGCGGCACGGCGTCCCCCGCCTTCTGGCGCGACGAGTACCGTCTCAACGCGCGGATCGCCCGCCTCCCGGGGCCGTACGTCGCCTTCATGGACGGCATCGTGATGGGCGGCGGCGTCGGCGTCTCCGCGCACGGGAACGTCCGGATCGTCACCGAACGCTCCCAGGTCGCCATGCCTGAGACCGGCATCGGACTCGTACCGGACGTCGGCGGTACGTATCTGCTCTCCCGGGCGCCCGGCGAACTCGGTACGCATCTCGCCCTCACCGGCGCGGCGGTGGGCGCGGCCGACGCGATCCTCTGCGGGCTCGCGGACCACTGCGTCCCCTCCGGCCGGCTCCCCGTGCTGGCCGCCGAACTCGCCGCCACGGACGCGCCGGTGGCCGTACGGCGCCATGCGACGGCGCCGCCCGAGGGAGAGTTGGCCGCCGACCGTGAGTGGATCGACACGTGTTACGCGGCCGACTCGGTGGAGGAGATCGTGGACCGCCTCTTCGCCTGCGGGCACCACGCGGCGAAGCAGGCGGCGGAGACGATCCTCACGAAGTCGCCGACGGCCCTGAAGGCGACGCTGGCGGCCCTGCGGACGGCGCGGGAGTCGGCGACGCTGGAGGAGGTGCTGGAGGCGGAGTACCGCGCGTCCTGCGCGGCGCTGCGGACGCCGGACCTGGTGGAGGGCATCCGCGCCCAGGTGATCGACAAGGACCGGATGCCTCGGTGGCAGCCGGGAGACTTGGAACTGGTCACCGAGAAGGACGTGGCGCGCTTCTCGGCGGCGCCGCCGGGCGGGGACCTGGGGCCGGCGGGGCGGGAGTAGGTCCCGGGGCCCCTCGCGTTCACGGCCCCCGCGAGGATGGGGCGCGCCGTCAGCGCCGGGGCTTGTCCGCGAACACCCAGCGGTTGCCCTCCAGCGCGTCGTTCGGCTCGGGCAGCGGGCCGCGTCCGTGGCGTCGGGTGAAGTGGAACGGGGTGTGGACCGCCGTGGACCAGCCCTTGCCCGCCAGATCCGCCGCGGAATCGGGCCGGGGCTCCCCGTCGAACAGGTTCAGCAGGTCGATACCGATCTGGTGTCTCGTGGCCGTGTAGAGCGGGCTGTCGCGGTACGCCAGCAAGTCCTTCTCCAGCTTGACCTCGTACGCCAGGGCGCTTCCTTCCGCGCTCAGCCGGTCCACCGTGTCGATGAGACAGGTCTCGGCGGTCACGGGCAGGTAGAACAGCAGTCCCTCGGCCAGCCAGACGCTCGGCGCTGCCGGGTCGAAGCCGGCGGCGGTCAGTGCGCCGACCCAGTCGGCGCGCAGATCCATCGCGATCGGCACGCGCCCCGCCCTCGGGGTGGCCGCCAGCTCGCCGAGCACCTGGTGCTTGAACGCCAGCACGCCTTCCCTGTCGATCTCGTAGATCACACAGTCCGGAGGCCAGTCGAGCCGGAAGGCCCGTGCGTCCAACCCGGCCCCGAGCAGAACGACTTGGCGGGCACCTCCCGTGTGCACCGACCGAAGCAGGAAATCGTCCAGGACCCGTGTCCGCAGGCCGAAGTAGCGCGCGAAGCGTCCCCACAGGGGGTTCGCGTCCCCGTCCGGCACCTGCCGGATATGGACGGGCCAGCGCGCCGACGCCGGTGCGGCGCGCACGAAGTGCTCCGCGTAGACGTCCTGCGCCAGGCTGTCGGGGCGATGGGTCTCGATCGCCCGCGCCGCCGCGACCAGCAGGGCGGTCAGCCCGACACCCCCGTTCACGCCCTCCGTACTGATGCTTTCGGGCACTGTGCCGGTCATGCGTCCTCCTTGGATACGAGCAGGGACCACCAGAAGCGAGCGGTACGGACGAGGGGCCGGCGATCAGGTGGGCAGCCGTGCGTTCATCGCCCCGTGCCCTGCGGAATGAGGACCGGTTTGACCACCCGGCCCGCTTCGCAATCGCGTTCGGCCTCGTTGATGTCGGCGAGCGGGTACGTACGGATCAGTTGGTCGAAGGGGAACAGCCCGGCCCGCCACAGCCCGGTCAGCCGCGGGATCAGCAGCCCCGGCACCGCGTCCCCCTCACAGATGTGGGAGATTCTCCGGCCCCGGTCCAGCGTTCCCGGTTCGAGCGGCAGCGCGGTGTTGAGCCGTGCCACCAGGCCGAGATGGCCGGTCGGGCGCAGGGCTCTGAGCGCGTCGTTGATCAGCCGCGCGGAACCGGTGGTGTCGAGCGCGTACCGCGCGCCGCCCCCGGTCAGTCGCCGGATGCGGTCGGGCAGAGCCGCCGACGCGGCGTTCAGGGGGATCGCGCCCAGCCGCTCGGCGAGGGCCAGCCGTTCGGGCTGCCGGTCGACGGCCACGGTCACCGCCCCGGCGGCGGTGGCCGCCATCACCGCGGCCAGGCCCACCGCTCCCGCGCCGAGGACCGCGATCGTGTCGCCGGGGCCGGCGCCGAAGGAGTTGATGACCGCCCCCGCACCGGTGAGGAAGCCGCAGCCGAGCGGTCCGAGCAGTTCGACGGGCAGCGAGGGATCGACCCGCACCGCGTTGCGGGCCGGGACCATCGCGTAATCGGCGAACGAGGACTGGCCGAACCACCGGGGGGCCAGTGCGCCCCCGGCCGCGTCGGTGAACCGTGCCGCGTTCTCCGCGCGCCCTCCGAAGAGGTTGAGCGCGGCGAAGGAGTCGCAGTAGGCGGGGGCCGCGCCCGTACAACTCCCGCACTGCCCGCAGGAGTCGAAGCTCAGCACGACATGGTCGCCGACGCTCGGACCGGTGGCCCGGCCGCCCGTCTCCACCACGACCCCGGCCCCCTCGTGGCCGAGCACGGCCGGCAGCGGTGAGCGGCCCGCCGAGCGACGGACCGCGAGATCGGTCCGGCACATCCCGCAGCCCGCGATCCTGACCAGGATCTCGCCGTCGGCCGGTCCCGAGTTCAGGATCACCTCCTCAAGGGCGAAACGGTTCTCGTACGAGCGCAGGACCGCCGCGCCGAACCTCCTTCTCACGCCGCCCCCGGACGGTGCACGACGAACGGCCTGAGGTTTCCGTAGAACCCCCACGGCCCGCCCGCGACGCCGACACCGCTGTCCTTGATGCCCGCGAAGGGCTGGGCGAGGGAGAGTTCGGCATGGTGGTTGATCCACGCCGTCCCGCACTCCAGCCGGCCGGCCACCGCCTCGGCGCGGTCGAGGTCGGTCCCCCATACGGAGCCGCCCAGCCCGAAGCCCGTGCCGTTGGCGGCTTCCACGGCTTCGTCCAGGTTCCCGTACGGCAGCACCGGCAGGACCGGGCCGAACTGCTCCTCCGTCACCACGGGACAGGCGGGCGGCACATCGGCCAGGATCGTCGGGGCGAAGAAGTAGCCCGGCCGGTCCAGCCGGTGGCCACCGGCCACGGTCCGGGCGCCCGCCGACACGGCCTGGTCCACGCACCTTTCCACTCTTGCCAGTTGGGCCGCGTTGTTGACCGGCCCCAGCCGTGAGCCCGGGTCGAGCCCGGCTCCGACGACCACGGAGCGGGCATGCTGCGCGAGGGCCTCGACCACGCGCGAGTAGAGCCGGGCCGGGGCGTAGACCCGTTTGACCGCCATGCAGACCTGCCCGCAGTTGCGGAACGCCGCCCAGAACAGCCGCTCCGCGATCCGCTCCACATCGACATCGTCCAGCAGGACCGCGGCGTCGTTGCCGCCCAGCTCCAGGGTGATCCGGGCGAGCGAGGCCGCCGCGCCTTCCGCGACGGCCCGCCCGGTGGGGACCGAACCGGTGAAGGTCACATGACGGATCCCCGGGTGGGACGCGAGGCGGGCGCCGAGAGGTTCCTGACCGGTGACGACCGTCAGTACGTCCTCCGGGAGGGCGCCGGCGACGACGGACCCCAGCAGCCGGGTGGCGAGGGGTGTCAACGGGGAGGGCTTGAGCACCACCGTGTTACCCGCCGCGAGCGCGGGCGCGAACTTCGCCGACGCGAGCTGGAGGGGGAAGTTCCACGGAACGATCGCGGCGGTGGGCCCGAGTGGTCGCCAGCGGACCTCGCTGTGTACCGGCCGTCCGTCCGTGATCCTCCGGGTCCCTGGGACCAACTCGGCGAAGTAGCGCAGGCGCGCCGCCGTGCGGGCGACCTCCGCGTACGACTCGGCCAGCGGTTTGCCCTGTTCGCGGGTGAGCAGCGGAGCGAGGTCGGCCCCTGCCGCCTCCACGGCGTCGGCGGCCGTGAGCAGTGCCTTGGAGCGGGCGACGGCGTCGGACCGCCAGCCGCGCCAGGCCTCATGAGCCCGCCAGACGACGGCGTCCAACTCGTCCGGCCGCTGGGCGGGAGCCTCGTCGAAGGCCTCGCCCGTGGCCGGATCGAGGACGGCGAACCGCTCACCGGCTGCCGCCGTCGCGTGACCGGACTGGTCTGTCGGCATGGCGGCGGTCAGCTCGCGGCGGCGACGGCGGCCGCTTGTTCCCCGGCATGCCGGTCCATCTCCGCACGGAACGCGGCCACGAGATGCGGCTGGATCCTTCCGGTCGTGCGGTCACCTCCCTCGCAGACCGCCCCGCGTACGCCCACGATGTCCGTGCCGATGCGCGTCAGGGCTTCGAGGTCGGCCGTCTTGACGCTGCCCGCGAGGGCGGCCAGCAGATCGGCCTCGTGGGCCAGCCTGACGAACTCCGCGCAGACGTCGGGCGGTACGTGGTCGAACAGCCGGGTCCCGTCCTTGACGGCGGTGTCGAGCATGGCCGCGTCCGAGCCGGACCGGCGGGCGATGTCGGGCAGCGAGAGCGGGTTGACGCAGCCGATCCGGTGCGCGTCCGCGTACCCGGAGGCGACGACGAACGCGTCCGGCCGGTACTCCTTCACGGCCCGGACGACCCCGCTCATGACGTCGGTGGCCTGTTCGGGCGTCGTGCATCCGTAGAGGCCCACCTTGATGTACGTGGCGCCGGAGACGACCGCGCCGAGCGCCGCCTGGGCCACCGTGCCGGGCTTGTACGGGACGTCCCCCACGGTGGCGGAGACCGGCTTGTCCGCCGGGACCGCGTCGCGGATCTCCCTGATGACCCAGGGGAAGTTCGCGCCGAGCGAGCCCTCGGCCGGTCTTTTGACATCGACGATGTCGAGGTGTTCCGCCGCCTTCGCGCAGTCGATGGCCTCTTCGACACCGTCGGGAGAGATGAGAAGCAACACCGTGGATTCCTTCCACCGCATGTCCACCTGCCGGAGGGCAGGTATGCGGAGTCGTCTGGATCACGTGCGGTTCGCTCATCATTTCCGGGGCCCATGATTCGCGGCAGGGCGCGCGGAGTACCGGACGGGTCATTGTCCGCACCCGCCCACGCCCCCGGCGTGCGCAGGAACTGGCCGCGACCGGGGGCACCACAGGCGTTCCGGGATCCGCGCCGGACGGCCCTAGGCGACCGGCTCGGGTACGCGTTCCTCCGTGGGAGGCTGGGCCGCCGGGGCGGGGCGCAGACGGTGGCGTTTGCGCCAGGCGACCACCGCCGCCGCGGCTCCCGTCAGCACGATGAAGCCCATGGACACCAGGAACGCAGGCGACGTCGGCGATCCCGCCTCGCTTCCCGCGACCACGTACGCGGCCGTGTTCGGAATCGTCCCGAGGGCCGTCGCCAGCAGATACGACCGCCAGCGCATACGCGATATCGCCGCGCAGTAGTTGGCGGCCTGGAACGGCACCCCGGGGAACAGCCGGATCACCATCATCGAGCGGAAGCCGTGCTCGCTCAACTGCCCGTCCGCGGCGGTCAGCCAGCGGCCCCGCAGCATCGGCCGCAGCGCCTCCTGACCGAGGAAACGGCCGAGCCCGAAGGCGATCCCCCCGCCCAGTACCGTGCCCGCCAGTGCCGCCGGGAGCCCCAACTGCGAACCGAACAGGGCGCCCGCCGCGAGATTCAGCAGCGGACGCGGTACGAAGGCGGCCGTGCACAGCCCGTACGCGAGGGAGAACAGCACCACGGCGGCGCCGCCGCTCAGCTCCGGCCAGCCGGCCGAGACGAGTCTCTGCGGCTCGTAGACCAGCACAGCGGCCCCCGCGCACGCGAGCACGAGAACCAGAAGAGAGAGTCTGGACCAGGGTGAGAGCAGCACCCTCGTACAGCGGACCGTGAGGCCGGCGAACGACCTGTCAACAGGGTCGAGCATGCGGGGAGACTAACCGACGAGGAGTGGTGATCGCCGTCAAGAGCCGGGAGACAAGCGCCACTCGGGACCCGGCCCGGTCCCCTTCGGGGACGTGACAGGATCCCCGCCCGTTGTCGGTGGCGGCGCATAACCTGCACGTCATGACACTCGTTCCGCCGCCCAGCGCGCTTGCCGACACCGTCCTCGAACGGCTCACCGTCGGGTACGCGGCAGCCGCCGATCCGGCACAGGCCGAGCGGTCCGCCGCGTATCTCAAGGGCGTCGCCCCCTTCCTCGGCATCCCGACGCCCGAACGCCGCGCGCTGTCACGGCAGGTGCTCGACTCACTGCCGCGTCCCGAGGAGACCGACTGCGTGGCGATCGCGCTGCGCTGCTGGGAGTTGCCCGAGCGGGAGTATCAGTACTTCGCGGTCGACTACCTCCGCCGACACGTCGGGCGCCTCTCGTCCGGCTTCCTCCCGGTCGTACGGCATCTGGTCTCCACGGTGCCCTGGTGGGACACAGTCGACCTCCTCGCCGCCCATCTCGCGGGCGGGCTGGTGGCAGCCGACCGCGCTCTCGTCACAGAGATGGACGCCTGGATCGAGGACGAGAACCTCTGGATCGCGCGCACCGCGCTGCTGCACCAGCTCACCTACAAGCGAGCGACCGACACCGAGCGGCTGTTCGGCTACTGCCTCCGGCAGTCCGGACACCCCGACTTCTTCATCCGCAAGGCGATCGGGTGGTGCCTGCGTGAGTACGCGAAGACGGATCCCGGCGCCGTCCAGGGCTTCGTGGCCAGTGCCCGCGACCGGCTCTCCCCGCTCTCCGTACGCGAAGCCCTGAAGAACCTCTGAAGAACGGCTGAAGAACTGCTGAGTGGCATCGGGCGGCGGCCCCGGAGAAAACCGGTCGACGGCCCCGCCGCCGGTCGGACATCATCAACGACATGTTCCGGTACGCCTTCCACGCAGCGTCGTCCGCGGTCGCGGACGCGCCGAAGGCTGCCGCATTCCTCGCAGCGCACGCCGAAGCGGCGGCGGCAGAGGCCGCCGCGGCGGCGCCCCTCGACGGCGCCCGAAGCTGACCCTTCCCGGATCGTCCGGCGGACCCCACAGGGGGAGGGTCGGCAAGGCACCGGGGTCCACACCACGCTTCGAGTTCCTGGAAGGAACACGTCAGCCATGCCCAAGACGGCATACGTGCGCACCAAACCACACCTCAACATCGGCACCATGGGCCATGTCGACCACGGCAAGACCACTCTGACCGCTGCCATCACCAAGGTCCTCAGCGAGCGCGGGACCGGCACGTTCGTGCCGTTCGACCGGATCGACCGGGCCCCCGAGGAGGCGGCGCGCGGCATCACGATCAACATCTCGCACGTGGAGTACGAGACGGACACCCGGCACTACGCGCACGTCGACATGCCCGGCCACGCCGACTACATCAAAAACATGGTCACCGGCGCCGCCCAGCTCGACGGCGCGATCCTCGTCGTGTCCGCGCTCGACGGGATCATGCCGCAGACCGCCGAGCACGTACTGCTCGCCCGCCAGGTCGGCGTCGACCACATCGTCGTCGCCCTCAACAAGGCCGACGCGGGCGACGACGAGCTGACCGACCTGGTCGAGCTCGAAGTACGCGAACTGCTCAGCGCGCACGGGTACGGCGGGGAGAGCGTCCCCGTCGTCCGGGTCTCCGGACTCCGGGCGCTGGAGGGCGACCCGCGCTGGACCGAGGCGGTGGTGGCCCTGCTGGACGCGGTCGACACCTACGTGCCGATCCCGGTCAGGTACACCGACGCGCCGTTCCTGCTCCCGGTCGAGAACGTCCTGACCATCACCGGGCGCGGCACGGTCGTCACCGGTGCCGTCGAGCGCGGCACGGTGCGCGTGGGGGACCGGATCGAGGTGCTCGGCGCCGAGTCCGGGCCCCAGCTCAGTACGGTCACCTCGCTGGAGACCTTCGGGAAGCCGATGGAGTCCGCCGAGGCCGGCGACAACGTCGCGCTGCTGCTGCGCGGCATGCCGCGCGACGCGATCCGCCGGGGCCATGTGGTGGCCGCGCCGGACAGCCTCGTACCGAGCCGGCGCTTCACCGCGCAGGTGTACGTCCTGTCGACGCGTGAGGGAGGGCGTACGACGCCGGTCACGACGGGCTACCGGCCGCAGTCCTACATCCGTACGGCGGACGTGGTCGGCGACATCGACCTCGGTGAGCTCGCCGTCGCGCGGCCCGGTGACACGGTCGCCCTGACCGTGGAGCTGGGCAGGGACGTGCCGCTGGAGTCCGGGCTCGGCTTCGCGATCCGCGAGGGCGGACGCACGGTCGGAGCGGGCACGGTCACCGAGCTGATCTGACCGGACCCGCGGGACCTGTCGGCCGCGCCCGTCCCCTCCACCCGGAGGGGACGGGCGCGGTCCGCTCCGCGCGGCACGGCACGCACAATGGGACGGTGAGCGAAGCCATCCCCGTCATCCGGACCGTCGACCACGGCACCGCCCGACTGCTGCCCGACGTGGACCGCGAACGGGCGTGGCTGCTGACGGTCGACGGCGCACCCCAGTCGTACGTCGACCTGGACGAGCCGACCCATCTCGAATTCGAGTACACCCGGCGCCTCGGGCATGTGATCGACTGCGCGGCCGACGACGGCGCCCCGCTCACCGTGCTCCACCTCGGCGGCGGGGCCCTCACCCTGGCCCGCTACGTGCACGCCACCCGGCCCGGCTCGGCGCAGGACGTGGTCGACGCCGACGGGGCCCTGCTCACCCTGGTCGCCGAGGAGTTGCCGCTCCCGGACGGCTCCGGGATCACCGTCCACGACGCCGACGCCCGCGCCTGGCTCGACGCGACACCGGCCGGCTCGGTGGATCTGCTCATCGCCGACGTCTTCGGCGGCTCCCGGGTGCCCGCCCATCTCACGTCCGTGGAGTACGCGCGCCTCGCCGAGCGGGCGCTACGAGCCGGCGGTCTCTACGCGGCCAACCTCGCCGACGGCGCGCCGTTCACCTTTCTGACGTCTCAACTGGCCACCTTCGCCTCGGTGTTCGAGGAGCTGGCGCTGATCGCCGAACCGTCGGTGCTGCGCGGACGCCGGTTCGGCAACGCCGTACTCCTCGCCTCGCACGCGCCGATCGACACGGCGGCCCTGGCCCGGCGTACCGCGTCCGACGTCTTCCCCGCGCGCGTCGAACACGGCGCTTCGCTGCGGCGGTTCACCGGAGCCGCGCCGGTCGTACGGGACGCCGAAGCGGTGGCGTCGCCCGAGCCGCCCGAGGGCGCGTTCAGCATCGGCTGAGCCCCGCGCCTGTGCGCGGGGCACGGTGCCGGGTGCCGGACAGGACTCCGGTGCCGGAGGCGACTTCGGGCAGGGGAGAACGGGCCTACTTGGCCAACCGGACGGTGCTCATGATCTTCATCAGCGTCTCGTCCGGGATCTCGTCCTCCACACCCTTGGCCCCGTACAGGACCCAAGTGGTGAAGTCACCCTTGGCGTTGGTGAAGGTGAACGCGATCGACTTGCCGTCGGTGTCGCACTTCTCCTTCTTGGGCAGGCCCGTGCTCGCGGCCGTCGAGTAGTGCCCCTTGAGGCCGGACTTCGTCGTGTAGGCCTTGGACTTCTCGACCTTGATCGCCGCCTGCTGCTGCTCCTCGGTGGCTTCCTGGGCGTACGCGGCCCAGACCCAGCTGCCGGACTCGTTGCTGGCGCCGGTCGCCGTGTCCTTGGCGCCCTTGCCCCCCTTGGTGCCGGTGCCGCCGAGACTGACGTCCTCCATCTCGCCGTCCTGGTCGCTGTCCTGCTCGCACCAGTTGGTCTTCAGGAAGGCGGGAGCGGAGAAGGTGATGGCGGGCGAGCCGTCACCCTTCTCGACGTCCTCGAAGCCCGAGAACGTGTCGGGCTTCTCGACCACCCAGTCGGCGGGGACGTCGAACTGCGTCCCGTGGTTGGGGTTGGTCACGACCTTCCAGCCCGCGATCGTGGGCTTGCCGGCGGTCGACCCGTCGCGCGGGTTGTCCGGCGCCGACGGCTTCGTCTTCGGCTCCTTCGACTCCGACGCCTTGGGGTCCTCGGCGACGTTCGAGCTCTCGTCGTCACCCTGCATCACGAAGAAGCCCGTGGCGGCGGCCGCCACGACGACCGCCGACGCGGCGATGATCGCGACCGTCTTCGTGCGCTTCTTGTCCTGCGAGGGATCGGGACCGCCCGGCCCGCCCGGCTGCCCCGGCACCGCGTACTGGGGCACGGTCGGCTGCTGGTACGGGTTGGGCTGCTGGGCTCCCGGCTGCTGCGGGTAGCCGGGCTGCTGCTGGTAACCAGGCTGCTGGTATCCCGGCTGCTGGTAGGGATTCGGCTGCTGGTACCCCGGCTGCTGGTACGGGTTCGAATTCGGATCCTGCGGGTTTGGCTCGCCCCCGGGCGGCTGCTGTCCTGGCCACATGGCGAGTAACGATAGAGGGGTCGTCCCCGCCTTGCTACGGCCGCCCTGTCGCAGGATGGCAACTGAGGCTACCCGTGGGTAATATCGAGCCGCATGAGTTCTGATCGGATGACCGTCGGCGAGATGCTCGCCGCCACCGTGCCCATGGCGAAGACCCTCAACATGGAGTTCCTCGAAACCACCGCCGAGCGTGCCGTCGTACGGCTGCCGGACCAGCCCTCCTTCCACAACCATGTGGGAGGCCCCCACGCCGGCGCGATGTTCACCCTCGGCGACACCGTCAGCGGCGCCGTGCTGCTCGCCGCCTTCGGCGACCAGCTCACCCGCGCCGTACCTCTCGTCGTCAAGGCGGAGATCGGCTACAAGAAGCTCGCCATGGGCGTCGTCACGGCGACGGCCACCGTGGACCGGCCGGTGGCGGAGGTCGTCGCCGAACTCGACGGGGGCGGGCGCCCCGAGATCCCCGTCACCGTCGTCTTCAACCGCGAGGACGGCGCCGTCACCGGTGAGATGACCATCGTCTGGACGCTGCGTCTCAACACCTGACCGGGCCGGCTCCGGCGACCGGGGCCGGTCATCGGCGGGCGCCGCGCACAGGTAGGCTGCCCGGCGAGCGCCTGGAAGGCGCTCGCCGGGCAGCGGCACATCCGACACGGAAGGAACCGGTCTTGCACGTCCAGGAGTGGCTGGAGACCGTACCCGCGATCAGCGTCTACATCCTGGTCGGCGTCGTGATCGGCCTCGAAAGCCTCGGCATTCCGCTGCCGGGTGAGATCGTCCTCGTCAGCTCGGCGCTGCTGGCCTCGCAGCACGGTGACATCAACCCGTACATCCTCGGCGCGTGCGCCACCGCGGGCGCGATCATCGGTGACTCGATCGGCTACGCCATCGGCCGCAAGGGCGGCCGGCCACTGCTCGCCCGGCTCGGCAGGAAGTTCCCGAGTCACTTCGGCGAGCCGCAGATCGCGATGGCCGAGCGGTCGTTCCAGAAGTGGGGCATGTGGGCCGTCTTCTTCGGCCGGTTCATCGCGCTGCTGCGGATCTTCGCCGGGCCGCTCGCCGGTGTGCTGCGAATGCCGTACTGGAAGTTCCTCGTCGCCAACGTCCTGGGCGGAATCCTCTGGGCGGGCGGCACGACCGCTGTCGTCTACTCCGTGGGTGTCGTCGCCGAGGCATGGCTGAAGCGCTTCTCCTGGCTGGGCCTCGTACTCGCCGTGCTGATCGGCATCACCTCGATGCTCGTCATCAAGAACCGGGCCAAGAAGGCGTCGGCACAGGCGCGGGAGCGGTCGGCGGCGCCGACGTCGGTCAAGGACGGGCCGGGCCCGCTCGACCAGGAGCCCGTACCCGCCACCGACTGACCGCCGGCCGTCAGCCTTCGTACACCGCCCGATGGCGCTCGGCCAGCTCCAGATAGGCCGCCGCGTTGAGCTTGATCCCCTCGCGCTCCTCCTCGGTCAGCTCCCGCTTCACCTTGGCGGGCACCCCGGCCACCAGCGAACCCGGTGGTACGCGCATGCCCTTCGGTACGAGCGCCTGGGCCGCGACGAGCGAACCGGCGCCGATGTGCGCCCCGTTCAGCACGGCGGCGCCCATGCCGACCAGCACGTCGTCCTCGACGGTGCAGCCGTGCAGTACCGCGTTGTGACCCACCGAGACACGCTCGCCGATCGTGACGGGGGAGCCGACGTCGACGTGCACCGTGCAGTTGTCCTGGATGTTGCTGTCGGCCCCGACGACGATCGGGCCGCCGTCGGCCCGCAGCACCGTGTGGTACCAGACGCTGGAGCCGGCCGCCATGGTGACCTCGCCCAGTACCACCGCCGTCGGCGCCACGAACGCCGTCGGATCGATCGCGGGCTCCGTGCCGCCCACACCCGCGATCAGTGGCCGCTCCGTCATGCCGTCTCCTCCGGTGCCGTTCGGTGTCGGCCCCGCGTCGCACTGTTCCGTACGACCGGTGGCGCCGTGCGCGTACCGGAACCGTAAGCGACGATCCCGCGCTCTCCGGCACCAGGCGGGCCGGCTCACGTCTGGCTCGTCCGACGGCCGGTCAATAGCCTTGCGGGAGTCGAACGTCGCTGTCCCTTCGAGCGAGGGAGCTCCATGGCCACCGCACAGCAGGTACCCGACATCCTGTCGGCCGAGTTCGCCGAGAATCCGTATCCCGCCTACCGGCTGATGCGTGAGAGCGCGCCGCTGATCTGGCACGAGGCCACGAAGAGCTACCTCATCTCGCGGTACGAGGACGTGGAACGGGCCTTCAAGGACAAGGCGTCGGCGTTCACCACCGAGAACTACCACTGGCAGCTCGAACCCGTGCACGGGAAGACGATCCTCCAGCTGAGCGGCCGCGAACACGCCGTACGCCGCGCCCTGGTCGCACCCGCGTTCCGGGGCAGCGACCTGGAGGAGAGGTTCCTGCCGGTCATCGAGAGCAACAGCCGCCGGCTCATCGACACCTTCCGGCACACCGGGGGCGTCGACCTGGTGGACGCCTTCGCCACCCGCTTCCCCGTCAACGTCATCGCCGAGATGCTGGGCCTCGACCAGGCGGACCACGCCCGCTTCCACGGCTGGTACACCGCCGTCATAGCCTTCCTCGGCAATCTCTCCGGTGATCCCGAGGTGACCGCGGCGGGCGAACGGACCCGGATCGAGTTCGCCGAGTACATGATCCCGATCATCCGCGACCGCCGGGAGAACCCGGGCGACGATCTGCTCTCGACCCTCTGCGCCGCCGAGGTCGACGGGGTGCGGATGAGCGACGAGGACATCAAGGCGTTCTGCAGTCTGTTGCTCGCGGCCGGCGGCGAGACCACCGACAAGGCCATCGCCTCGATCTTCGCGAATCTGCTGGCCCACCCGGAACAGCTCGCCGCCGTGAGGGAGGACCGGAGCCTGATGGACCGGGCGTTCGCGGAGACGCTGCGGTTCACCCCGCCGGTGCACATGATCATGCGGCAGACGGCCCAGGAGGTCACGCTCAGCGGCGGCACCGTACCCGCGGGGGCCACCGTCACCTGCCTCATAGGCGCCGCCAACAGGGACGGTGACCGCTTCGCCGAGCCCGACACCTTCAACCTCTTCCGGGACGACCTGACGACGACCACCGCGTTCTCCGCCGCCGCGGACCATCTGGCCTTCGCGCTCGGACGGCACTTCTGCGTGGGCGCGCTGCTGGCCAGGGCGGAGGTACGGGTGGGGGTGGGGCAACTGCTCGACGCGATGCCCGATCTGAGGCCGGCCAAGGGGTTCGACCCGGTCGAGCAGGGCGTGTTCACGCGCGGTCCGCGGTCGCTGCCGGTGGAGTTCACACCGGTCGGGAGCTGACCGCGCCGCGATTCGACGCTCTGCCGGTCGTCGTACGGGCTCCTCCGACCCCGTACGACGACCGAGGACAGCGACAGGGACTCACCGCACCACGGGGGTGAACTCCACCGGCAGCGCCGTCAGACCGCGCATCCAGATCGACGGCCGCCACGTCAACTCGTCCGGTTCCACGGCCAGTACGACGTCCGGCAGCCGCTCCAGCAGCGTCTCGACCGCCGTACGGGCGATCACGTCGGCCAGCAGCGGCGCCGGATACGGGCACCGGTGCTCGCCGTTGCTGAAGGACAGATGCGCCGAGTTCTCCGCGCCGATACGACCCTCCGGCCAGATCTGCGGATCGGTGTTGGCCGCCGCGAGCCCGAGGACCAGACAGTCGCCCGCCCTGATGTGCCGCCCGCCCAGCTGGGTGTCGCGGACCGCCCACCGGCCGATGAAGTTCTGCGTCGGAGTGTCCAGCCACAGCACCTCGTTGAGCGCCTGCCCGACACTCAGCCGCCCGCCCGACACGTTGAGCGCGAACCGGTCGTCGGTCAGCAGCAGACGCAGCGTGTTGCAGATCCAGTTGGCCGTCGGCTGCTGCGCCGCGGCGATGACGGAGATCAGATCCTGCACGATCTCCTCGTCCGCCAGCCCGGCCGGGTGCCCCAGCATCCGCGAGGTGACGTCCGAGCCGGGCCGGGCCCGCTTGTCCTTCACCAACTGCTGGATGCGCTCCTGCACCCGCGTGTACGCGGACACCGGGTCGTCTCCCTCCGCCGCGTCCAGCGACACCCGCAGATCGCGTACGAGCTCCTCGGTGTTGGCGCCACCGGCCGGCATCCCGCACATCTGGACGGCGGCCCGCATCGGCAGCGCGTGGGCGTAGGAGGCCATCAACTCGGCTTCCCCGACGCCCGCGAACACGTCGATCAGCTCCTCGGCGATCTGATGGCAGTCATGCGCCAGTTCGAACTGGTCGACCGCCTCCAGCGACCGGGTGATGACGCCGGCCCGCCGCCGGTGCTCGGCGCCCTCGGCGAACAGCACGGACGGCTGGTGGCCGACGTACGGCAGCAGCGGCCAGTCCGGGGGGATCGCCGCCCACTGGTTCCAGCGGCGGGAGTCCCGCGCGAACAGCTCGTCGTGGCCGGTGACATAGGTGACCTCGGAGTACCCGAGGACCAGCCAGGCCGGGATCCCGCCGTCCAGCAGGACGGGCGCCACCGGGCCGTGCTCGCGGCGCAGGCCGCGGTAGAGCTGGGACGGTGTCCGCTGGAACTCAAGACCGCTCAGCGGCACCGATTCGGGGTGCGCGGCGGGGCAGCCGGGCGGCGGCTGCGCCTCGGGAAGCGCGCCCGGGGCGTCGAGGGTCTCGGGGTAGGGGGCGTGCGGATCGGTCATGGTGTCGACTCCCGTGCAATCGCCAGTTCGTAAAGGTGGTCCACGAGAGCGATCAGGACGTTCTTGCCGGACGAGCGGACCCGCGCGTCGCAGTTGATCAGCGGCACGTGGTCGGGCAGGGACAGCGCCTGCCGGATCTCGTCGAGCGAGAACGAGGAGACGTCGTCGTCGAACCGGTTGACCGCGACCACGAACGGCGTCCTGTGATGCTCCAGCCGGTCGATCGCGTACCAGGACTCGCTCATCCGCCGGGTGTCGACCAGGACGACCGCGCCCAGCGTGCCGGAGAAGAGGCTGTCCCACAGGAACCAGAACCGCTCCTGTCCGGGCGCGCCGAACAGATAGAGCACCACCCGGTCGGTGAGGCTGATCCGGCCGAAGTCGAAGGCGACCGTCGTCGTGGCCTTCGTGGTGAGACCGGCGGTCTCGTCGACACCGACACCCGCCTGCGTCATCACCTCCTCGGTGTTGAGCGGACGGATCTCGCTCACCGACCGGACGAGGGTCGTCTTGCCGACCCCGAAGCCGCCCACGATCACGATCTTGAGTCCGGTCTCCGCCGCGTCGGCCAGCGGGGTTCGGGCGGGCAGCTCAGAGGTTGCGGAGTCCATGGAGCACCTCCTTCAAGAGGGCCGGGTCGGGCAGGGCGGAGACGGACCGCCCCGCGCGCGGATGGCGGGCGGTGATCCGGCCCGTCGCCCGGAGGTCGCCGAGCAGGATCCGTACGACGGTCACCGGCAGTCCCAGCTCCGCCGAGATCTCCACGACCGCCGTGGGGCGACGGCAGAGTTCGAGGATCGCGTGGTGTTCCCACTGCGTTCCCCGGGTCGGCGCGCACTCGCTGACGATCAGTGTGACCAGGTCGAATACGTCGTGGTCGGCGCGGCTGCGGCCACCGGTGACGGTGTACAGCCGGTCGGGATCGCCGATGTCCACGGGCCCGCGGGTCATGACGGGGCGGCCTCGGAGGCCACCGGGGTCCGGGGCTCGGCGCGCAGATGCTCGCCGATCTGGTCGACGAACTCCGTCATCCGATGGCCGACCACGCCCGGATCGGCGCCGTCGGCGGCCACCACCGCGAGATGCGCGCCGTCGCCCGCCTCCACGATGAAGAGCAGGCCGCCGTGGAACTCCGTCATCGAGTGGCGTACGCCGCCTGTGCCGTTGCCGAACTCGACGGAGGCGCCCTGCGCGAGGGCCTGGATGCCCGAGCAGATCGCGGCCAGTTGGTCGGCCTGGTCGAGCGTCAGATGGCGGCTCCAGCAGAGCTTGAGACCGTCGCGCGACAGCACCAGGGCGTGCCGGGTGCCGGGAGTGCGCTCCAGCAGGCTCTCCAGGAGCCAGGTCAGGCTGTTGTCAGTCGTCGGAAGGGGGTGCATGGGTTGCGTGGGGCGGGATCCGCCGGGGGAAGCGGATCGTCGGCCCGTGCCTCCAATCTCACGTACTCGCGTTGCTCACGTTCGCTGACGGGGTGGGCGCCGGCCGTGCCGCTGATCCCCGGTCTGTCTGCGGGGCTGCTTCCGGCGCCGTACGGGGAACGACGAGCACCTCATGAGGTGTCGCCCGGCTGCGGCTGCGGCTGCGGCTGCGGCTGCGGCTGCGGCTCCCGCCCCGACTCCGGTCCGGGCCGCGTCCGGGGTTCCGTCCTGCCTGGAGCGCCGTCCGCGGGAAGCCGGGAGCGGTGGAAGGCGTCGAACCGCGCTCCGGCGTCGCGGCCGGGCGGTACGGCCCGCGGCGCCGCGCCGTCGCGCGTACGGCCCCGCTCGCCCGTGCCGTCCGCGGGAGGCCGGTCGCGGTCGGCCGCGGCCATGGTGCGTCCCGGCGGCCGTACGGGCAGCCCGCCGGGCGTCGCCACGCGGGGGCCGTCGACGGGCCCGGCGGCTGACGGCAGTGGCACGGAACGCAGTTGGGCCGGCGGGCGCCTGACGGCGGGCTCGGGGACCGTAGGCGCCGGTGCGGGCGCCGCGTGCCGCCCGGACAGTTGGTGCACCGCGCTCCTCGGCTGGGCGAGGAGCTGCGGCGGGAAGAGGACGACCACTCCGGTGCCACCGCGTGAGGAGGGACGGAAGTTGACGCTCAGGTGGTACTTCTCGGCGAGCCGCCCGACGACGGCCAGCCCGAGCCGGGTGCCCTGGAGCGTGGCCAGGTCGTTGGCCCGTCCCGACACCGACTCCTCGGCGCGGCGCATGGCCGCGTCGGCCATCTTCAGGCCGCTGTCCTCGATGGTCACGACGATGCCCGCGGAGCGTTCCTCGACGTAGACGTGCACCTCGTCGATGGGCGGGGAGAAGTTGGCGGCGTTGTCCATGAGTTCGGCGAGCAGGTGCATCACGCCCTCGGCGGCGAATCCCGCGACGGCCGCGGTGCTTGAGCAGTGCAGCCGTACGCGCTGATAGGCGGCGATCCGGCCGACGGCGCCGCGCAGGATGCTCTCCATGCGGATCGGTTTGTTCCAGGCGCGGCTCGCCCGGCCGCCCATCAGCAGCGCCAGCCGGTCGGTCATCAGACCGAGTTGGGAGGTGTTGTGGTCGAGCCGCAGAAGATCGCCGAAGACCTCCTCGCCGTGACGTTCCTGCATCTCGCGGAGGTCGGCGAGCATGCTCACGGCCTTGGCCTGCACCCGGCTCAGGGCCTTGGCGCCGGCCGCCTGTGCGGCTGCGCCGCGCCGCTCGCTGACGGCGAAGTCCCGGACGATCGATTCGGTCAGGACCCGGAGGCGCGGATCGGACGGACGCTTCAGATCGGACAGTACGGTGTCGGCGCCCCGGCCCTCGCGGAGCCCGCCGAGCGCGGTGGGCAGGGTCACCGTGGACAGCAGGTCCAGATCGTCGGCCACCTGGCCCAGCCTGGCCACCGCGGTCTCGTGGTCGGCGACCGCGGCGGCGACGCGTCGCTCGCCGAGCGCCACCTCTGTCGCGAACGTCCCCAGTAGGCTACGCAGTTGGGCGTCGGCCGGCGGGGGAGTGGCGGCCAGCGCCTCCTCGGTGCTCGCGCCGTCGCGGAGCCGTTTGACCACGGTGGGGAGCGTGACGTTCACCAGATGGGCCGACTCCGCGCCGTTCCTCGCCAGTTGCGCGTGGAGCGCCTGGATCTCGCCGCCGGCCGTCGCCGATCCGCGTCGGTGACGCCGCAGTGTCAGCACGGCGCCGACGACGACGGAGGCGATGACCACCCAGGCGACGGCGAGCGTCGTCACCGCCCAACCGCGCGCGCCCGCCGGGGCGGTGGTGGCGGCGCCGGCGGCCGCTCCGGCCAGGAGCAGCAGGGCGGGGGGTCCGGCGAGCGACAGGGGGCGCGTTTTTCGTACGCGGTGGGGGCTCGGTGCGACAGGCACTGACATTCCGCGGTCCCTCGGTGTTCGAGTGCGGGGGGGAAACAGACCGGCCGACCGGCGCGCGGCGGCCGTGGTGGGAGGCGCCGGTCACCGACCGGAACGGTGAGGCCGGGTCGGGTGTGGCGTTGCCGTGTGTGACGTTCACGCTACTCAGACGGTGCGTCGCGGCAGGGGCGCCGGGGGCGAGTGACCACCAATGAGGGAGTCAGCCGGGAAGTCGCCCACGCGGACGGTGAGGTCGTGGTAGACGCGCGGGGCCGGTGGTGGCGTGGGGCGGCCGTTGAGTCTGGCCGTGGGGTGAACGTCACAACAGGGAGCGCCGACCGCCCGATACCGTGGGCGGGTGCCCAAGAGCCGAAACACGTTCTCCTCGCTGAGCGCCTGGCGCCGCCGCCTTGTCTCGCGCGCCGTCCAGGGCGGCTGGCGGTGGGTCCAGGAGGCGGGCGCGGTCAGCGCGGAGCATCCGGGAAAGCTGCGCTTCCGCCGGATCGGTACCGGGACCCGGCTCGCCTTCCCGCAGGGCACCGTCTTCGGTGAGGCGTGGATCGAGCTGGGTGACCACTGCGTCATAGGTGAACGCGTCACCCTGACCGCCGGGATGATGCCCGGCCTCGACCTGGGCGCGGAGCCGATCCTGCGGTTCGGTGACGGCGTCGTCCTCGGCCGCGGCAGCCATGTCATCGCCGACACGGCCGTGACCATAGGCTCGGACACCTACTGCGGGCCGTACGTCTACATCACCTCGACCAACCACAGTTACGACGATCCGCGGGAGCCCGTCGGCAAGCAGTGGCCCCGTACGGAACCGGTCTCCGTGGGGCCGGGCTGCTGGCTGGGCACCGGCGCGGTGATCCTCCCCGGGGCACGGCTGGGGCGCAACGTGGTGGTCGCGGCGGGGGCGGTCGTACGCGGTGAGGTGCCCGACCACTGTGTGGTGGCGGGGGCCCCCGCGCGGGTCGTACGGCGCTGGGACGAGGAGCGGGGCTGGCAGCCGCCGTTGCGTACGCCCGCGCCCGTACCGATCCCGGAGGGTGTCACTCCGGAGCAGCTGGTGGCGCTCTCCGAGCTGGATCCGGACCGGTCCTGACCGGACTGCCGCGGACGGGGGTCAGCCCGCCGCCAGCAGGACCGTGCCGATCAGCGCGAGCCCGGCGCCCGCCGCCTGGACCGCGCGCAGTCTCTCCTTCAGGACACCGCGTGCGGCCAGGGCCGTGATCACCGGATACAGGGAGGCGAGGACGGCCGCCACGGTCACGGGGCCGTTCTGCGCCGCGATCGAGTACGTCCCGTTGGCGGCCACGTCCGCGAGGCCGACGAACGCCAGCGCGGGCAGGGCCGTTCGGATCACCCGGCTCCCGCCGCCCTCGGGCAGCGCGGGCGCACCCCGCCGTACCGACACGTACAGCGCGGCCCCGCCGACAGCGACGTTGGTCACGCGCTGCACGAAGAGCGCCAGGAACAGGCCGGTGATCGTCGTCGACGCCTCGGAGATCAGCGCCATGACCGCGCCGAAGCCGAACGCGGCGACCAGCGTCAGCGCGATCGCCTGGCGCCGGACGGCCGCTCCGCGCAGTTCGGGCCCGCCGGCCAGCACGATGCCCACGACGGCCACGGCGATCCCGGCGACCTGGAGCAGTCCGGGCCGCTCACCGACGACGAGGCCCACGCCCACCGGTACGACCACGCCGATCGAGGCGAGCGGCGACACCACGCCCATCGGGCCGAGCGCGAGGGCTTTGTAGAAGGCGAGCATGGCGACGGGCCCGACGACTCCGGCCCCGACCGCGTACCAGAGCAGCGGTCCGGCCTCGGACCAGGCGCCGGTCGCGAGGACGATCGCACCGAGGACGACGACCGCTATCGCCTGCGAGACCACGACCACGGTCAGGGCGGGTACGCGCCGGGCGAGTACCCCACCGCCGAAGTCGGCCAGACCCCAGAGCAGGCATGTGGCCAGCGCGAACAGTGCGGTCATGACGCGAACCTCGCCAGTACAGTGTGGTGAACGGTTGGTACACCACACCGTAGTGCAGTCCATTGAACTCTGTCATTGAATATATTGGACGGAATGTGTCGGACCTCGATCAGCTGACCCAGTCGCTCGCCCGCAATCTCAAACGGTGGCGCGGCGAGAGAGCCTTCACCCTCGACGCCCTGGCGGCCCGGTCGGGCGTCAGCCGGGGCATGATCATCCAGATCGAGCAGGCCCGCACCAACCCCAGCGTCGGTACGACGGTGAAACTCGCCGACGCGCTCGGCATCAGCATCACCACACTCCTCGACTACGAGCAGGGCCCGCAGGTCAGGGTCGTACCCGCCGACCAGACCGTCCGTATGTGGTCCACCGAGGCGGGCAGCGCCACCGTCCTGCTGGTCGGGACCGAGTCCCGGGGCCCGCTCGAACTGTGGTCCTGGAAGCTGATGCCGGGCGAACACAGCGACTCCGACGCGCACCCGGAGGGCACGACCGAACTCCTGCACGTCACCGCGGGTGAGCTGACCCTCGTGGTGGACGGCGTGTCACATCCCGTCGCCGAGGGATCGTCCGCGGTTTTCGAGGCGAACGTGCCGCACACCTACCGCAACGACGGCGGGACGACGGTCGAGATGACCATGGCCGTCTCCATCCCGCCGGCGCGCTGAGCGCTTCCGCCGCCCGCCGCCGGTAGCCCGCCCCACCGGCCGTTCCGGGCCGTCGGGCCGCCTGTTAGCTTGACGCCCATGCGCGCCCCCATCGGAGACTTCGACAACGCCCGACCCGCCCCCGACTGCCTCGACCTGCTCACGGAGCCCGTCGCCGCCGCCGTACGGGCCTGGCAGGGCGATGTGCCCGCCGACCAACTGCTCTACGTGGACACCGACCCGGAGATCGCGGACACCGCCGCCTTCGTGGAGCACCACGGCGCCGATCTGCTCGACAGCTCGGCCAACTGCGTCGTCGTCGCGGGCAAGCGCGGCGGCGAATCCACGCTGGCCGCCTGTCTCGTGCTCTCCAGGACCCGCGTCGACGTCAACGGAGTCGTACGCAAACAACTGGGCGCGCGCAAGGCCTCGTTCGCCCCGATGGACACCGCGACCGGCGAGACGGGCATGGAGTACGGCGGCATCACCCCGATCGGCCTTCCCACCGGCTGGACCGTCCTCGTGGACGCCGCGGTGGTGGACACCGAATGGGTCCTGATCGGCAGCGGCCGCCGCCGGGGCAAGCTGATCGTCCCGGGCAAGGCGTTCGCCACCCTGCCGGGGGCCGTGATCATCGACGGTCTCGGCGTCATCGCGAACTGAAAGTCGCGACTGCCGGGCGGCCCGGCAGTCGCGACTCCAATCGAAGCTCTTCCGAAACGCTCAGCCCAGCAGTGGGATCTCGATCGCCGGGCAGCGGTCCATCACCATGTCGAGTCCGGCCGCCTGTGTACGCTCGTACGCCTGGTCGTCGATCACTCCGAGCTGGAACCAGACCGCCTTCGCGCCGATCGCGACCGCCTCGTCCGCGACAACGCCCGCCAGCTCGCTGTTGACGAAAACGTCCACCACGTCCACCGGGAACGGGATCTCCGCCAGCGACGCGTACCCCTTCTCCCCGTGGACCGTGTCCGCCTTGGGGTGGACGGGGACGACCCGCTTGCCGAAGCGCTGGAGCACCGACGCCACGCCGTACGCCGCCCGGGACCGGTTGTTGGAGAGGCCCACCACCGCCCAGGTGTCACCCGTGGAGGTCAGGATCCTGCGGATCGTCTCATCGTCTGCATACATGCAACTGACAACCGGGAGTACGGCCCCGCAATTCCCCCGCCGTACCCGGACCGGGGCCGGAGAGCCTAGGGTGGCGCGATGCATGAGCAGTACCGCACCGTCGCCCGACGGGGTATCCACGAGACCGAGGTCAACCGGTCGCGCTTCATCTGCGCGCTCGCCCCCGCCACCACCGAAGAGGAGGCGCAGGCCTTCGTCGCCGCCGTACGCCGGGAACACCCCACCGCCACACACAACTGCTTCGCCTACGTGATCGGCGCCGAAGCCTCCGTACAGAAGGCGAGCGACGACGGGGAGCCCGGTGGTACGGCCGGTGCGCCCATGCTGCAGATGCTGATGCGCCGGGACGTGCGGTATGTCGTCGCCGTCGTCACCCGCTACTACGGAGGCGTGAAGCTCGGCGCGGGAGGGCTGATCCGTGCGTACGGCGGCGCGGTCGGCGAAGCCCTCGACGCGGTCGGCACCGTCACCCGGCAGCGCTACCGGCTGGCCACGATCATCGTCGACCACCACCGGGCCGGAAAGCTGGAGAACGAACTCCGGGCCACCGGCCGCGCCGTACGCGACGTGCGGTACGCGGAGATAGTGACCATCGGGATCGGACTGCCGGACGCCGACGTCGACGCCTTCCGGGCCTGGCTCGCCGACACCACCGCCGGAACCGCCTTGCTGGCACTGGGCGGTGAAGCGTACGGCGACGTGTGAGCCGGAAGCCACCCGTGATGTCCGACCCCACCGTTACTCTCAAGGATCATGAGATTCCTGCACACGTCGGACTGGCACCTGGGACGGTCCTTCCACCGGGTCAGCCTTCTCGACGCACAGGCGGCCTTCCTCGACCATCTCGTGGCGACCGCGCTGACGCGGGAGGTGGACGCGGTCCTGGTGGCGGGCGACGTGTACGACCGGGCGGTGCCGCCGCTCTCCGCCGTTGAGCTCTTCGACCGGGCCCTGCACCGGCTCGCCGAGGCGCGCGTGCCCACGGTGATGATCTCCGGGAACCATGACTCGGCCCGCCGCCTCGGCGTCGGCGCCGGTCTCATCGACCACGCGGGCATCCATCTGCGCACCGACCCGGCGCGGTGCGCCACCCCCGTCGTGCTCCCCGACGTCCATGGCGACGTGGCCTTCTACGGACTGCCGTACCTCGAACCGTCCCTGGTCCGCGAGGAGTTCAAAGCCGCGAAGGCCGGACACGAGGCGGTGCTCGCAGCGGCGCTCGACCGCGTACGGGCCGACCTCGCCCAACGCCCGCACGGCACCCGCTCCGTGGTCCTCGCGCACGCCTTCGTGGCCGGCGGCGCCGCCAGCGACAGCGAGCGAGACATCACCGTCGGCGGCGTGTCCGCCGTGCCCACCGGCACGTTCGACGGTGTGGACTACGTCGCCCTCGGCCATCTGCACGGCTCGCAGGCACTCACCGAACGCGTCCGCTACTCCGGTTCACCCCTCGCGTACTCCTTCTCCGAGACCGACCACCGCAAGACCATGTGGCTCGTGGACCTCGGCCCCGGCGGCGAGATCGAGGCCGAACGGATCGACTGCCCCGTGCCACGCCCGCTGGCCCGCCTCCGGGGGGCCCTCGCCGACCTCCTGGACGACCCGGCGCTCACCCGCCACGAACAGGCCTGGATCGAGGCGACACTCACCGACCCCGTGCGTCCCGCCGAACCCATGGCACGCCTCGCCGAGCGCTTCCCGCACACCCTCAGCCTCGTCTTCGACC
The DNA here is from genome assembly GCF_014646115.1 of Streptomyces camponoticapitis. Lineage (GTDB taxonomy): Bacteria > Actinomycetota > Actinomycetes > Streptomycetales > Streptomycetaceae > Streptomyces > Streptomyces camponoticapitis. Next base: position 44,770 of record NZ_BMMV01000032.1, read on the forward strand.
CCGACCGGGGCGACGAGGACACCGTCACGTCCTACGCGCAGCGCCTCGAAGGCCGCAGCGACCAGGAGATCGCCGAGGACTTCGTCGCGCACGTACGGGGCGGGGCCGGGCCCGACGACCGGGAGCGGACCGTGCTGCGCGGCGCCTTCGACCACGTACGGGTCGAGAACGCCGTGCGCGAGGTGACCGGATGAGACTCCACCGGCTGACCATCACCGCCTTCGGCCCCTTCGCCGACACCCAGGAGGTCGACTTCGACACCCTCCGCGCCGCGGGGATCTTCCTCCTGCACGGTGCGACGGGCGCCGGAAAGACCTCCGTTCTCGACGCCGTCTGCTACGCGCTGTACGACGCCGTGCCGGGCGCGCGCCAGCTCAAGGGCGGCGCCGCCAAGGACGCCTCGCTGCGCAGTGACCACGCGCCGGCGGGCACCTACACCGAGGTCCAGCTCGAACTGACCCTCGGCGAGCGGCGGTTGGAGATCACCCGCCGCCCGGCGCAGACACGCCCCAAGAAGCGCGGCACCGGCGTCACCACCGAGAAGGCGCAGAGCCTGCTGCGGGAGTACGACACCCCGGGCACCGGCTGGCGCGCGCTGAGCCGCTCCCACCAGGAGATCGGCGAGGAGATCGGCCAGCTGCTCGGCATGAGCCGGGAGCAGTTCTGCCAGGTCGTCCTCCTGCCGCAGGGCGACTTCGCGCGCTTCCTGCGCGCCGACGCCGAGGCGCGCGGCAAGTTGCTCGGCCGTCTCTTCGACACCCGCCGGTTCGCCGCCGTGGAGGACCGGCTCGCCGAGTTGCGCAGGGGCGCCGAACAGCAGGTACGGGCCGGGGACGAGCGGCTGCTCGGCGTCGCGCAGCGCATCGCCCAGGCGGCCGGCGCGGGCGGCGAACAGCCCCTGCCCGCACAGCATCCCGGCGACCCGGGCCTCGCCCCCGCCGTGCTGGCATGGGCGGCCGTCGCCCGCTCCACGGCGTACGAGCACGCGGACATCGCCGAGTCGGCCCTCGCGGGCGCCGAGAGCGGGCAGGCGGCGGCGCGCCGGCTGCTCGACTCGACACGTGAACTGGCCAGGCTGCAACAGCGGTTCGCCGACGGACAGCGACGGGCCGAGGCCCTCGAAGCCCGCCGTCCTCAGTACGAGGCGGCGCGGGCCCGGCTGGAACGGGCACGCAAGGCCGACCGGGTGGCCCCCGCCCTCACCCTGCGCGAGGACGCGGAGCGCGCGCACCGCACGGCCGCCACCGCACTCGACCGGGCACGCGCCCGCCTGCCCGCCGAGCTCACCGACACCGGCGCCGACCATCTCTCCGCCCTGGAGCGGAAGATGATCGAGGAGCTGGGCCGGGTCGACGCCGCCCGGGGCGCCGAGCGGCGCAGCGCCGAGATCGGCCGTGAGCGCGCCGAGCTGGACCGCCAGGCACGCGCCGACGAAGAGCTGCTGGCGGACGCCGCGGGTTGGCTCGCCGACTGGGACGCCACCCGCCGGGGACACCAGGAACGGATCGAGACGGCCCAGGAGGCAGCCACCCGCGCCGAACAGCTCGCGGGACAAATCGAACCGGCGCGCGGGCAACTCGCCGCCGCCCGCTCGCGCGACGCGCTCGAAGCACGGGCCGCCACGTCGCGGGGCCTCCTCAACAGCGCCCGCGAGCGCGCCAACGAGGCCAAGGAGACCTGGCTCGACCTGCGGGAGCGCCGGCTGCGCGGCATCGCCGCCGAACTCGCCGCCGGTCTCGTGCCCGGAGAGCCCTGCGCGGTCTGCGGCTCCGCCGACCACCCGGCCCCCGCGCGCCCCGGAGCGGGCCAGGTCGACCAGGCGGCGGAGGACGCCGCGTCCGCCGCCTCGCGGAGCGCCGAGGAGGCGGTGGCGGCGGCCGAGCGCGAACACGCCTCCGTACGAGAGGAGTACGCGGCCGCCCGGTCGACGGCCGGGGGATCCACCGTCGCCGAACTGGCCGCGCTCACCGAGCGCCTGTCCCGCGAGCACGCCGAGGCGCACCGCCTCGCGGCCGGCACGCACGCGGCCCGCGAGGCGCTCGACCGCGCCGAGCGGGAGCGCGAGGACCGGCTCACCGCACAGCAGTCGGCCGAGAACCGCGTCGCGGCCCGTACCTCACGGCGTGAGGCGCTCGATCGCGAACAGACCGCCCTCGAATCGGAACTCGTCCGCGCCCGGGGCGACGCCGGCAGCGTGGCCGCGAACGCCGATCGGCTGGCGGACAGGGCACGGCGGCTCGCCGAGGCGGCCGACGCCGTGAGGGACTTCGACACCACGGCACAGCGGCTCAAGGACGGCGACGACCGGCTCGCGGACGCCGCCTTCCGGGCCGGGTTCGACACCCCGCGCGAGGCGGCGGCGGCCATGCTCCCCGAGGTGGAACAACGCGGACTGACCCACCGGATGGACGACTGGCAGGCCGAGGCGGCCACCGTCGCCGACCGGCTCGCCGAGTCCGACGCGCGCGACGCCGCCGAGCGACCGCCCGCCAGGCTGGACGCGGCGCTCGTGTCGTACGAGACGGCCGAGTCGGCGCTGCGCGCCGCGTCCTCGGCGCTCGACGGGGCCCGGGCCCGGAGCGCCCAGCTGACCGGCCTGTCCCGGCAGGCCGAGGAGGAGGTACGGCGCCTCGGCCCCCTCCGTACGGAGTACGAGCGGGTGGCCCGCCTCGCCGCGCTCACCGCCGGCACGTCCACCGACAACGACCGCAAGATGCGCCTGGAGTCGTACGTCCTGGCCGCCCGGCTCGAACAGGTCGCCGCGGCGGCCACCGCGCGGCTGCTGCGCATGTCCTCGGGCCGCTACACCCTGGTCCACTCGGACGCGAGAGGCGGTGGCGGGAAGCGGTCCGGACTCGGACTCCATGTGGTCGACTCCTGGACGGGCAGTGCGCGGGACACGGCGACCCTCTCGGGAGGCGAGACGTTCTTCGTCTCCCTCGCGCTCGCCCTCGGCCTCGCCGACGTCGTCACCGACGAGGCGGGCGGCGCGCGCCTGGACACCCTCTTCATCGACGAGGGCTTCGGCAGCCTGGACGACCAGACGCTGGACGAGGTCCTGGACGTGCTGGACTCGCTGCGCGAACGCGACCGCAGTGTCGGGATAGTCAGCCATGTCGCCGACCTGCGCCGCCGGATCCCCACCCAACTGGAGGTGACGAAGTCACGGCGGGGCTCGACGGTCAGTCTCCGTACGGGTGGCACCGACGGCTGAGGGGTCCGACCGGGGCGCCGCGTCGCCGGGCCCGCCGGAATCCGTATGACAGCTCCCCGGCGGCCGACCATGATGGGTGACCATGCCTCAACTTCCCCAGCCCGGCGCCGAATCCCTGCGCCGTGAGCACATGCCCCTGCGGGGCCGTACCGCCCTCGTCACCGGCGCCAGCCGGCGCTCCGGCATCGGGTACGCCGTGGCCCGGCGGCTCGCCGCGTACGGCGCGAGCGTCTACCTCCACCACCATGTGCCGCACGACGAGACGCAGCCCTGGGGAGCGGACCCCGACGGGCCCGACGGAGTCGCCGCCGGGGTCCGCGAAGCCCTCGGCTTTCCGGGCGCCACCGTGGCGCACGGGCCCGGTGACCTGTCCGACCCCGAGGGTCCGGCCGAGGTCTTCGCGGCGGCCCGCGAGGCGCTCGGCGGAGTGGTCGACATCCTGGTGGCCAACCACGCCCGCAGCGGCGGCGACGGCACCCTCTGGGAGATCGACGCGGACATGCTCGACGCGCACTGGGCGACCAACACCCGCTCCGTGATCCAACTGGTCCAGGAGTACGCCAAGGCCCGCGTCGCCCATCCGGTGCGGATCAGGCACGGCAGCCGCGTCGTGATGATGACCTCCGGCCAGAACCTGCGGGGCGGCATGCCCGGGGAGATCGCCTACAGCCTGTCCAAGGGCGCCCTCGCCTCGGCGACCCATACCCTGGCCGCCTCGCTCGGCCACGCCGGGATCACGGTCAACACGGTCAACCCGGGCCCCGTGGACACCGATTACCTCACCGGCGAGGCGTACGACCGGATCGCCGGGATGTTCCCGGCCGGGCGGTGGGGGATGCCCGACGACCCGGCGCGGCTGATCGCCTGGCTCGCCACGGACGAGGCCGCGTGGATCACCGGCCAGGTCATCAACTCGGAGGGCGGCTTCCTGCTGAGCGGCGAGAACTTCACCCCCGTACCGGGCGGCCCCTGGCCCCGGGGACGCCCGGCGGACCTGCCACGCCCGCTCCCGGACGGAGGGACGGTCTAGGTCGTGTCTTCGAAGTAGCCGTCCGCCCGCAGGGCGGGGCCCGCGGCGGCTGGTGCGGTGCATCGCGAGGCGGAGGATCGTCCTCGTACTGGGCGTACTTGGACGGCTCCGACAACGCGGCGAGGTGCCGTGCCAGGCGTCGCGGGCCAGGCGGGACTTTGAAGACACGACCTGGGACCCCGGGGCCCCTGGCCCCGGTGGCCGGGGCGAGCGCGGTGAACAGCTCCGTCGTCCCGTGAAGTCCTTCGGACTCGGCCGCACGTGGTCGTGAGAGGCCACCGGGGCGCCCGCAGGTCTGGAGTCGTACGAGCGGGCACCCGGCGCCGTGACGCCGGGCGCCGCGGCTCAGAGCTTGGACAGCTCGTCCACCAGATCGTCCAGTCCCAGCGAACCCTGCGACAGCGCCGCCATGTGCCACGCCTTCGCGTCGAACGCGTCGCCGTGCCGCTCGCGCGCGTTCGCGCGGCCCAGCAGCCACGCCCGCTCACCCAGCTTGTAGCCGATCGCCTGGGCGGGCATCGACAGATAGCGGGTCAGCTCGCTCTCCACGAACTCCGCCGGCCTGCCGCTGTGCATACCGAAGAACTCCTGCGCCAGAGCGGGCGTCCAGCGCTCACCCGGATGGAACGGCGAGTCCTCGGGGATCTCCAGCCCCAGATGCATGCCGATGTCCACGATGACCCGGCAGGCCCGCATCATCTGCGCGTCGAGATAGCCGAGCCTGCGCTCCGCGTCCGGCAGGAAGCCCAGCTCGTCCATCAGCCGCTCCGCGTAGAGCGCCCAGCCCTCGGCGTTCGCGCTGACACCGCCCACGGACGCCTGGTAGCGGGAGAGCTGGTCGGCCACATGGGTCCACTGCGCGATCTGCAGGTGATGGCCGGGGACGCCCTCGTGGTACCAGGTCGAGACCAGGTCGTACACCGGGAACCGCGTCTCACCCATCGTCGGCAGCCAGGTGGTGCCGGGACGGGAGAAGTCCTCCGAGGGGCCGGTGTAGTACGGCGCCGCCGCGCCCCCGGGCGGGGCGATGCGGGACTCCACCTTCCTTACCCGGTCGGCGAGTTCGAAGTGCGTGCCGTCCAGCGCCTCGATGGCCTCGTCCATCAGGGACTGGAGCCACTCGCGTACCTCGTCCACCCCCTCGATGTGCTCTCCGTGTTCGTCGAGATGGGCCAGCGCCTCCCAGGGGGACGCGCCGGGCAGGATCTTGGCGGCCTCGGCGGTCATCTCGGCGTAGAGCCGGTGGTACTCGGACCAGCCGTAGGCGTATGCCTCGTCCAGATCGAGGTCGGTGCCGTTGAAATACCGCGACCAGCGGGCGTAGCGCTCACGGCCCACGGTGTCGGGCGCGGACTCGACGGCCGGCGCGTACACGTCGCGCATCCAGTCGCGCAGTTCGACGACGGCGCCGGTGGCGGCGACCGCCGCCGCGTCCAGCTCCGTACGCAGCGATTCGGGCCCGGCCGAGGCGAACTCCTCGAACCAGCCGCGGCCGTCGCCCGCCCACTCCGTGAGCTGGGTGACGAAGGTCGCGGTCGGCCGGGGCCCGCCCAGCAGCTTCCGCTCCAGGCCGAGGGCCAGCGACTCGCGGAACCCGTTCAGCGCGGCCGGTACGGCGCGCAGGCGCTGGGCCACAGCCGCCCAGTCCTCGTCCGTCTCGGTGGGCGTCACGGTGAAGATCTCGCGGACGGAGTGGGCGGGGGAGTGGATGTTGCTGACGGCGCGCAGATGCTCCTGGGCGTCGTGGACGGCGAGTTCGGCGGTCAGCCGTTCGCGGAGAAGCCTCGCGCAGCGGCGTTCCTGGTCGCTGTCGGCTCCCGGCAGCTTCGTCGCGATGTCGAGTTCGGCGAGAGTCTCGCGGGCGAGGTCGGCGAGCGCCCGCGCTCCGGCCGGTGAGTAGTCGGGAAGGCGGCTGGAACTGGCCGCGACGCCCAGGAAGGTACCGGTGATCGGATCGAGTTCGATGAGTGCGTCGACATAGGCGTCGGCGACCTGGCGGGGCAGCGCGCTGCTGGAAGTGTCTGGCATGGGCCACATCCTCTCCGAGCGAGGACCGCGCCGTCACCCCGCTTCAGGGCCGCGTCGTCGGCTGATTGGCTGATGAAGGGGGCATAAGGGGACCGCAGTCCCACTGCTGGAAGACCAATCGCGTCTCGACACGGGCCACTTCGGGCCGTGAGGTGAATTCGTCCACCACGAGCCGCTGGAGGTCCGCGGTGTCCGCCACCGCCACATGGACCAGATAATCGTCGGGCCCCGTCAGATGGAACAGCGCGCGGGACTCGGGCAGGCCGCGTATTCGCTCCACGAACGGTCTGATCAGCTCACGGCGGTGCGGCCGGACCTGCACGGACAGCAGGGCCTGGAGCCCACGGCCGATTTTGGCCGGATCGAGGCGCAGCTGATGCCCCAGGATCACCCCGGACCGCCGCAGCCTCGCCACCCGGTCCAGACAGGTCGACGCGGCCACCCCGACCTCGGCGGCGATCTCCCGGTAGGTGGTCCGTGCGTCGTTCTGCAGCAGGCGAAGAATGTGCAGATCGACCGGGTCAAGGACGACTGACTCGCTCATCCGGCGAACGTAGCACGGAGGATCCCCCGCGCTTCCCGGTGGATGTTCAGAGTGGGGGCCATGAATCCCATGGATGCCGACGGCACGGCCGAGGCCGTAGCCGCCCCCTTCGCCGGTACGTTCCCCCGGACCCTTCCCCGAGCCCTCGCGACCGAGGCCGTGCACGCGGGGCGCGAGGACCTCGCGCGGCTCGGTGTGCACGCGGCGCCGATCGATCTGTCGACGACCTACCCCTCCTACGACACCCGTGCCGAGGCCGCGCGGATAGATGAGTTCGCCGCCACCGGCGCACGGCCCGAGGGACCGCCCGTCTACGCGCGCCTCGACAACCCGACGACGGCCCGGTTCGAGACGGCGCTCGCACGGCTGGAGGGCGCCGAGAGCGCCGTGGCCTTCGCCAGCGGCATGGCGGCGCTGACGGCCGTCCTGCTCGTACGGTCCGCCATGGGGCTGCGCCATGTCGTCGCGGTGCGGCCTCTGTACGGATGCAGCGACCACCTCCTGAACGCCGGGCTCCTCGGTACGGAGGTCACCTGGACCGATCCGGCGGGCATCGCCGACGCGATCCGCCCGGACACCGGGCTGGTGTTGGTGGAGACCCCCGCGAACCCGACGCTCGCGGAGGTCGACATCGCCGCCGTCGCACACTCCTGCGGCTCGATTCCGCTGCTGGTCGACAACACGTTCGCGACGCCCGTCCTGCAGCGGCCCGTGGAGCACGGGGCGCGGCTCGTCCTGCACAGCGCGACGAAGTATCTCGGCGGCCATGGCGATGTCCTCGGCGGTGTGGTCGCGTGCGACGAGGAGTTCGCGCGGGGGCTGCGTCAGGTGCGGTTCGCGACCGGTGGTGTGCTGCACCCGATGGCCGGTTATCTGCTGCTGCGCGGTCTGTCCACGCTGCCGGTACGGGTACGGGCCGCCTCGGCCACGGCGGCGGACCTGGCCCGCAGACTGGCGACCGACCCGCGCATCGCCCGGGTGCACTACCCGGCCATCGGCGGTGCGATGGTCTCCTTCGAGGTGTACGGGGACCCGCACGAGGTGATCGCCGGTGTCCGGCTGATCACCCCGGCGGTGAGCCTGGGCAGCGTGGACTCGCTCATCCAGCATCCGGCCTCCATCAGCCACCGTGTCGTGGCGGAGGGAGACCGGCGGTCGGCCGGGGTGAGCGACCGGCTGCTGCGGATGTCGGTCGGCCTGGAGGACGTCGAGGACCTCTGGCGGGATCTGACCGAGGCGCTCAGCGCCCGGCCTGGTCGGGCAGAGCGATCTCCTGAGTCCCGTACGGTGCCTCGTCCGTCCCCTTCAACCGGGCGGTGACGACGAGCGTGCCACCCTCTATCTGGTAGTCGAGGGGCAGACCGAGTCCGCGCATGGCGGCGACCATGCCGGTGTTGGACGCCTGCGTGACGGCGTACACGCTGGTGGAACCCGCCTCGACGGCGAGCGCGATGAGCCGGCCGAGCAGTTCGGAGCCGATACCGCGGCGCTGCCAGGCGTCCTCGACGATCAGCGCGACCTCGGTCTCGTCCCCGTCCCAGAGCAGATGGCCGAGCGCGACGAGCCGTCCGGACGCGGTCTGGACCTTGAGCGTCCGCCCGTGGCGCGGGCTCAGCAGATGGTCGAGATAGCGGTCGGTGTCGTCGACCGGCCCGTGGTAGCGCAGGCCCAGGGTGTGGTCCGAGCAGCGCTCGTGCATCGCCGACGCCGCGTCGACGTCGCTCTGGTCCGCGCGGCGCACGGTGATCGCGTTGCCCTCGGGCAGCGTCAGGACGTCCCGGCCGCGCGGGACACGCGGGCCGAGGCGCGCGTCGAGCTCGACCAGGGCGCGGGCCCTGGCGAACTCGGCCGGGGTGAACGGAAGGTGGTGGCGCTCGACGCTGATCACGCCGCCGTTCGGGTCGCGCATCCGCATCGTGGTGCCCTCCAGGACGCCCTCGACAGGGGCGTTCTCGCCGGTCGGGCGGCCGGTGAGGGTGGTTGCGGGAAGCGAGTGGATCGTGCAGCGGCCGAGCAACTGGCGCAGGGCGAGGGGCAGTTCGGCGGCGTCCAGGGCCGTACGGGTGGCGAGGCCGAGCACCCGGGTGGGCGCGTCGACGAGCTCGTGCGCGTCGGCGCGCTCGATCCAGATGTCGCTGCCGCCCGCGCGGGAGATCTCGTCGGTGAGCCGGCGCGCGGGCAGCGAGGCAGGCGCGCGCAGCAGGAACTCGTCCACGGTGCCGGTCGCCAGGGGGTGGGTCTGGAGGGTGAGGATGTCCACCCGGCGGCGGGCGAGGACCGTGCAGAGCGCGGCCAGCGAACCGGGGGCGTCGCGCACCGTGGCACGCATCCGCCACAGCGTGGTGGCACTGCCGGCCTCGGCGCCGGCACCGGGCTCGGCGCCGGCCCGCGGGTCGCCCCACCTGCCCGACGGCGTGTCGGCGGGCCGCGCGTCGACCGGGTGTCCGCCGTGGTGGCGTGACCACCAGGTGTGGAACGCGGCCGTGATGGCCAGGGCGATCGCCGAGGCGACAAGCAGGATGGGGCCGTCCGGTCCGTGCACGATCATGTTCGCGACAGCGTCGGCGACCGCGACCGCCGTGAACAGGGCGGCCAGTTCGACGAGATCCCGGCGCCAGTGGTGGGGGCGGCGGGCACTCTTCGATGAAGTCACATCGGTCATGACCTCACTGTGACCCAGTGGTGTTGCGCGATCACGAACGTACTGTGACTGATGGGTAAAAGATGCTTCTGTTCCCCTATCAACTACTTTTGGCTGATTTTTGACGCGAGCTGACCATTCCCCGCGAAGCAGCTGAGGAAGCCCGGGGGAGAGCGCGACCGGCGACGGTCGGGGGACGGGGGCTGTTCACCCGTCACACCGGCGAGGCTACCCCCTCCCGGACGCACGGGCACCTCGCGGTACCCGTGCTTCTCCAGGCGGGAACTACTGGCCGACGCGGCCCGGCTTCAGCACCTTGGTGAACAGCACCTTGTTCCCCTGCGCCCGCAGGCGCACCGTCAACTCGCCGCTGCCGCCGTCGATGTCGACCTCGCCGAAGTACTGCGACGACTCCATAGGCGAGACGTTCGCCCGGTCCGGGGCCTGGACGAAGACGCGGTTCGGCCCGAACGTCGAGTCCAGCGCGTTCGCCTGGAAACCGCCTGCCGCCAGCGGGCCCGACACGAACTCCCAGAACGGCGCGAAGTCCTTGAAGGCCGCCTTCTCCGGCTCGTAGTGCTGCGCCGACGTGTAGTGCACGTCCGCGGTCAGCCACACCGTGCCGGTGATCCGCCGGTGCTTTATGAACCGCAGCAGATCGGCGATCTGGAGCTCCCGCCCCAGCGGCGCGCCCGGGTCACCCTGCGCGACGGCCTCGATGTTCGCCGTGCCGTCCGGTACGACGAGACCGATCGGCATGTCGGCGGCGATCACCTTCCACACCGCGCGCGAACGCGACAACTCGCGCTTCAGCCATTCGAGTTGCTCGGCGCCCAGGATGCCCGTGGTGTCGTCGGCCTGCCGGCCGGGGGAGTTGGCGTTCCGGAACGAGCGCATGTCCAGGACGAACACGTCGAGCAGCGGCCCGTACCGCACCACCCGGTGCACCCGCCGGTCCTCACCGCGCGCCCGGAGCGTGGTCACGGGGAAGTACTCGCCGAACGCCTGGAACGAGCGCGCCGCCAGCACGTCGACGTCCTTCTCCTGGTATCGGACGTCGTCCAGGATCTGGCCGGGGTACCAGTTGTTGCGCACCTCGTGGTCGTCCCACTGCACGATCGTCGGCACCTGGGCGTTGAACCGGCGGACGTTCTGGTCGAGCAGGTTGTAACGGAACTGCCCCCGGTACTCGTTCAGCGTCTCGGCGACCTTCGACTTCTCCTCCGTGACGATGTTGCGCCAGATCCGCCCGTCCGGCAGCGTCACCGACGGCTCCAGCGGACCGTCCGCGTAGACGGTGTCGCCGCTGCACAGGAAGAAGTCCGGGTCGAGCCTGCGCATGTCGTCGTACGCGCGGTAGCCGCCGATGTCCGGGTTGATGCCCCAGCCCTGGCCGGCGATGTCGCCCGACCACAGGAAGCGCACCCCCTGCCGGCGCCGCGCCGGAGCCGTACGGAACGTGCCGTGCACCGGCTCGCCCGTACGCCGTGGATTGTCCGGATCGGCGAGCGTCACCCGGTAGTGCACCTGCTCACCGGCGGGCAGTCCGCGCAGCGCAGTCGTCCCCGTGAAGTCGCTGCCGGCGCCGAGGATCGGGCCGTGCCACGTGCGGCTGTCGCGGAAGGAACCGGTCGCCGAGGTCTCCACCACCATCCGCGCGGGACGGTCGGAACGGATCCACACCAGACCGGAGGACGAGGTGACATCGCCCACCTGGACCCCCCAGTCGGCGCTCGGCCGGCCGGAGAGCGCCTGGGCGGGTGCGGCGCCGGCGACGGTCCCGGCCACGACGGCGGCGGTCGTCGGCAGGGCCAGTGCGGCGGAGGCGCCGAGGGAGCCGCGCAGTACGGTGCGGCGGTCCGTGGCGGGATTCCGGGGGCTGTTCGTCATCGATGTGCCTCCTGCGGCGGGATCGGTGCGGGCTTCGGTACGGGTTCGCGTGCCGGCTTCCGTGCGAACGCCGGCGGCGGTGCGCGGAGAGGGCCAGGTGTGGGGGTGGTGCGCCTGGCGTGACGTGCCATACGTAGCGCCCGGCGGCGGCCGGTACACGAACCCCGGGTGAACAACCCGCCCGCGGGTGCGGTGCGGACAGCCCCGATCAGCCCCGCCCGACCGCCCGCGCCAGCAGCCCCACCCCGCGCGTGATGTCGGACGGCGACTGGTGCGCGTACCCCATGACCAGCCGGACCCGGCCGTCGTCCGGCCGAGCGGTCCCGTGGTACGCCAGCGGGCGCAGCGCGACTCCGGCCGCCGCGGCCCGCGCGAGGAAGCGCACCTCGGGGCCGTAACTCTCCGGCAGCAGCGCGATGATGTGCAGGCCCGCCGCGATGCCGCTGACCTCGGTGCCGGGGAAGTGCTCGTCCAGCGCCGCTGTCAGCGTGTCCCTGCGCCGCTGGTACGCGGCTCGGCAACGGCGCAAGTGGCGGTCGTAGCCGCCCTGTTGAACGAAGTCCGCGAGCAGTGCCTGCTCCAGCACGGGATTGCCCAGGTCCATGGTGCGCTTGCGCTCGACCAGTTGCTCGGTCAGCTCCTCCGGCGCCAGCAGCCAGCCGATCCGCAGCCCGGGAGCCATCGACTTGCTGACCGAGCCCATGTACGCGACGCGCTCCGGGTCCAGACCCTGCAGCGCGCCGACGGGCGCCCGGTCGTAGCGGAAGTCCCCGTCGTAGTCGTCCTCCAGGACGAAGCCGTCCACCGACCGTGCCCAGTCGAGGAGTTCGGTCCTGCGCGCCGCCGAGTACGCGATACCGGAGGGGTACTGATGGGCGGGGGTCGCCACCACCACCCGTACGCCCGACCGCGCCGCCGCGCCCGGCACCAGGCCCTGCGAGTCCAGCGGAAGCAGGACCGGACGCAGACCGGCCGCGCCGAGCACCGCGCTGTTCTCGGGGCTGCCGGGATCCTCCAGCCCCACCGACCGGACCCCGTGTCCGTGCAGGGCGAAGCCGAGCAGCGTCATCGCCTGCGCCACCCCCGAACAGACCAGCAGCCGCTCCGGATCGGCCACCACGCCGCGCCGCCGGGTCAGGAGCGCCGCCAGCGCCGTACGCAGCTCCGGCAGGCCGCGCGGATCCGGGTAGCCGAGTGCCCGGTGCGGCAGTCTCGCCAGCACGGCCCGGTGCGTGGCGCCCCACGCGGCGCGCGGGAAGAGCGCGAGGTCCGGTGTGCCGGGTACGAAGTCGGCTCGCGCGCCGGGCGTGCGGGGCGCCCGGTCGCGGGTCTTCCGGGCCGCCGCGCGTACGGCGTCGCCCACCCAGGTCCCGGAACCCCGCCCGCTGCGCAAGTAGCCCTCGGCGGTGAGCTGTTCGTACGCGTCCGTGACCAGGCCCCGCGAAACACCGAGATCCGCGGCGAGTTCACGGCTCGACGGCAGCCGCGTGCCCGCGGCGAGCCGCCCCGACCGCACCGCCTCGCGCAGGGCCGACTGAAGCACGCGCCCACGACGCCGGGCGGGCGCGGAGGCGAGCAGCGCGTCCCACGCGCCTGCCCAGGAACGCGGGCCGCCCGCATCACCCTCGTTCTCGCCGGCCGCACCGCTGTCCGCCGCGCTCTCACCTGTACTGGTCCCCGACACCGTCATGGAAGTGGACCCTAAGGGCTGTCCCGACACCCCGGGTTCCCGTCCCCGGCGCTCTCACCTGCTGATGCTGTCGTTTCACGCCAAAGCTGCGAACTCTGCGTGAACGATCTGTGGCACAGTGCGATTCTGTCGGGGATGCCCGCAGGATTGGTCTTGACCAAGGCGGTCGGCCGTCCTACTCTCGGAGAGTTAGTGCAGGAACCTTTAATAAACAAGTGCATGGAAAAGCCGCCGGGACACGGCGATTGCGGAGGATCACGGTGGGGACCACGCAGCTCGAAACGGTGCCGGAACCGAAGTACTGGCACCTCAAGACCGTGCTGGGCGAGGCGCTGGACACCGATTTCGCGGTCGGGGAGGTCCTTCCCAACGAACGTGACCTCGCCGCGCGCTTCGGAGTCGCGCGCGCCACGCTCCGCCAGGCACTCGAACAGCTCGAACTCGAAGGCCGGTTGCAGCGCCGCCGCGGCGTGGGCACGACCGTCGCGCCGCCGCGTATGGGTGTCGACGTGTCGACCACCCAGCAGGAGTGGCCGGGCGCGGACCCGGACGCGTGGCAGCCCGTCGACTCGGTCTCCGCCGCACCGCCCGCGGCCGTTGCCAAGATGCTCGGGACGGACGCGGCCGACGAGGTCCACACGGTCCGCAGGACACGCGTGACGCACGGGCAGACCGTGGCGGCCGAGCTTCTTTACGTGCCGTCGGCGTCGGTGCCCGAACTGCCCGCCATAGACATTCCCTCGGGCCCCGCCCGCGCGCGCAGCGTGCTGCGTGAGCTCCAGCGGCTCGGCATGGAGGGCCAGGACCGCGCGGTGGAACTGGGCTCGGCCCGGGTGGACGACGCCAAGGAGCTCGACCGGCTGCCCGGCGCGCCCGTCCTCGTCGTCACCACCCGCTATCTCGCCGGGGGCCGTACCGCCGCCGTCTCGGTGGCGACCTACCGCGCCGACACCTGCCGGCTCACCTTCGGGGACACCGGCGACGTGGAGATAAGCCACCACACCGACGAGCGCAAGGCCTCCTGAACCGGCCGCTCTTCACACCTTCGGCCCGTCGCCTGTCTCAGCGGCGGGCCGTCACCGTCCCGTCGACGGCGAACAGCTGCTCCTCGACATGGTCCAGGGCGAGGCGCAGCGCGCCCGTCGCCACCGCGGCCTCGCCGAGCAACGACAGCGTCACCTTCGGCGGGCGCAGACAGTACCGGGACAACTCGTCGCGCAGCGGGTCGAGTACGCCGTCGAGACCGGCCGCCCAGCCGCCGATCACCACCAGCTCGGGGTCGAGCGCCAGCACCAGCGCGGCCACGTCGTGCACCAGCCGCTGGATGAACCGCTCCATCGCCTGCCGCGCCCCGGTGTCCCCCTGCTTCGCCAGCGCGAAGACGCGGGCCACCGCCCGCTCGTCGAGCGGATGCAGCGGCTCGTCGGTCGTCGACAGCAGCGTCTCCGGCGTCACCTCGCGGCCCAGCAGATGCAGCGCCCCGATCTCACCGGCCGCGCCGCCGAAACCGCGGTGCAGCCGGCCGCCGATCAGTGAGCCGGCCCCCGGACTGAGACCCGCGAGGACGAACACGATGTCGTCCGAGTCGGTGGCCGCGCCCTTCCAGTGCTCGGCCACGGCCGCCGCGTTGGCGTCGTTCTCCACCAGCACCGGACATCGGAACGAGCGCCGCAGCCGCTCGCCGAGCGCCAGGCCCGTCCACTCGGGCAGCGCCGTACCGAGCCGCACCGTCCCGTCGGCCTCCACGATGCCGGGGGAGCCCACGCCGACGGCCCGCAGCGAACTGCGCGCCACTCCCGCGCGGCGCAGCACATCGGCGACGACGACCCGCACCCGGTCCAGCCGCTCGTCCGCCGACGCGGTCTCCGTCGCCTCGCGCGAACTGGCGCCGATGATCCGGCCGTCGAGACCCGACAGCAGCGCGGCGACCCGGTGCGGCCCGATCTCTATGCCCAGCAGATGCCCCGCCTCGGCCCGGAACCGGAACCTGCGCGCCGGCCGGCCCTGTCTGCGGGCCTCACCCTCGCCCGGCGCCGACTCCACGACCAGCCCGAGCTCCATCAGCCCTTCGACGACACCTTCCACCGTCGGCCGCGACAGACCGGTGATCCGGGTCAGATCCGTGAAAGTGGGGCAGTCGGCCCCCCGCAGGGCGTGCAGCACCACGGCGGAGTTGATCCGCCGCAACAAGGAAGGGTCCCCGCCGGTCAGCCGCCCCACGGTATGTCCTCCCAGCTCGTGCGCGTGTCTGCCGGATGGTACTCGGTGGTCGCCGAGGCGGCTAACGGACGACGGAAAGGCATCCGGAGCGTGCCGTAACGCGGCTTTCGCGGCCGGGAGACAGCCGGGAAGCGGGAGCGCAACGGCCGATCGCGACGGGCACCGGACGGCTTCCCGCATCCGCTGAACGGGTCGTCCTCAGGCGTCGGACGGGCCGGCCTCGTCCCTCCGGTCCGGCAGTTGGGCCGCGACGCGCAGTCTGCCGAACTCCTCGGCCATCGTCTCCGCCGTCCAGTGCGCGTTGAGACCGCTCGGGTTGGGCAGCGCCCAGATCCGGGTCGTGCCTATCGTCCGCGTCTGGGGGCCGATCACCGCCCGCTTCTCCCCGAAGGCGGTGCGGTACGCGGTGATACCGACGACCGCCAGCCAGCGCGGCCGCAGCCGCTCCGCCCTCGCCACCAGGAGCCGGCCGCCCGCACGGAACTCCTCGTCGGTCAGCTCGTCCGCCCGCGCCGTCGCCCGTGCCACGACGTTGGTGATGCCGAGCCCGTAGTCGAGCAACTCGTCCTGCTCGGACGGCGCCAACTGCCGCGGGGTGAAACCCGACAGGCGCAGCACCGGCCAGAAGCGGTTGCCCGGCCGGGCGAAGTGGTGGCCCGTCGCCGCCGACATCAGGCCGGGGTTGATCCCGCAGAAGAGCACGCCCAGACCGGCCGCGGCCACATCGGGGATGACGCGGTCGCGGGCGGCGGCCAGTTCCTCCGGCTTCACTCCGCCGGCCTCAGAGGATCGATCCGGGCGTGTATCCGGCGGCCTCCGGGTGCCGCTTCACGATCTCCTCGATCCGCGCGACCACCGCCGTGACCTGGTCACCGGCCGCACCGGTGAACGACAGCTTGTCCGCCATCAGCGCGTCCAACTGCCCCCGGTCCAGGGGCATCCGCTCGTCGGCGGCGAGCTTGTCCAGCAGCTCGTTGCGCTCCGCGCCCCGCTCGCGCATCGCCAGCGCCGAGGCGACGGCGTGCTCCTTGATGACCTCGTGCGCGGCCTCCCGGCCCACCCCCGCCCGTACGGCGGCCATCAGCACCTTCGTCGTCGCGAGGAACGGCAGATAGCGGTCCAGCTCACGGGCGACGACGGCCGGGAACGCGCCGAACTCGTCGAGGACCGTCAGGAACGTCTCCAGCAGCCCGTCGAACGCGAAGAACGCGTCCGGCAGCGCCACCCGGCGTACGACGGAGCACGACACGTCGCCCTCGTTCCACTGGTCGCCCGCCAGCTCGCCCGTCATCGACGCGTAGCCGCGCAGGATCACCATCAGCCCGTTGACGCGCTCGCAGGAGCGGGTGTTCATCTTGTGGGGCATCGCCGACGAGCCGACCTGGCCCGGCTTGAAGCCCTCGGTGACCAGCTCGTGCCCGGCCATCAGCCGGATCGTCTTCGCCACCGACGAGGGGCCGGCGGCCAGCTGCACCAGCGCGGTCACCACGTCGTAGTCCAGCGAACGCGGATACACCTGACCGACCGAGGTGAAGGCGTGGCCGAAGCCCAGATGCCCGGCGATCCGGCCCTCCAGGTCCGCGAGCTTCGCCGTGTCACCGCCGAGCAGGTCGAGCATGTCCTGGGCCGTGCCGACCGGGCCCTTGATACCGCGCAGCGGATAGCGGGCGAGCAGGTCCTCAAGACGGCCGTACGCGACCAGCAGTTCGTCGGCGGCCGTCGCGAAGCGCTTGCCGAGGGTGGTCGCCTGCGCGGCGACATTGTGCGAGCGGCCCGCCATCACCAGCTCCGCGTACTCCCCGGCGAGCTTCCCGAGACGCGCGAGCACGGCCACCGTACGGCCCCGCATCAGCTCCAGCGAGAGCCGGACCTGCAACTGCTCGACGTTCTCCGTCAGATCCCGCGACGTCATGCCCTTGTGGACCTGCTCGTGCCCGGCGAGCGCGTTGAACTCCTCGATCCGCGCCTTCACGTCGTGGCGGGTGACCTTCTCGCGCTCGGCGATCGACGCCAGATCGACCTGGTCGAGCACCCGCTCGTAGTCGGCGACGGCGGACTCGGGCACCTCGACGCCGAGATCCCGCTGGGCACGCAGCACGGCGAGCCACAGCTGCCGCTCCAGCCTCACCTTCTGCTCGGGCGACCAGAGCACGGCCAGCTCGGCCGAGGCGTAGCGGCCGGCGAGGACATTGGGGATACGGGGCTTCACAGACGCAGCAGTCACGTGGGTGGAGTCTACTTGGCCGTTCCCGCAGGTCCGAGCCGCGCCCTTGTTCGTACGCCGCTACGGCAGACGCCCGGCGCGTACGAGGCGCTACGCCTGCTCGGGCCGTACGCCCGCGTCACCCGGCAGCGGCTCGTAGGGCAGCAGCTCCGGCCGCTTCGGCGGCCTGCCGTCCCCGGTCGAGCGGCCCGTCAGGCGCCGGCCGATCCACGGCCCCAGATACTGCCGCGCGAACCGCGCGTCCCCCGTGCGCCGCATCAGCCAGCCCTGGGGCAGATCGGGCGCCAGCTCCGCGCGCCAGTCGTCCGCGGGCTCCCCGCCCAGCGCCTGCCACACCGCCTCGGCGACCCTGCGGTGGCCGTCGGCGGTCAGATGCAGCCGGTCCACGTCCCACATGCGCTGTTCGCCGAGCACCGGCGCCCCGTACAGGTCGACCACCAGTGCGCCGTGGCGTGCGCCCAGCTCGTCGACGAAGGAGAAGAGCTTCTCCCAGCGGGGCCGGAAGCGTTCCATCACCGGACCCCGGCGGGCGGGGCTGCGCATCAGCACCAGCTGTCCGCAGGCCGGTGCCAGCCGCTCCACCGACTCCTCCAGCTGCCCGAGGACCCGCCCCGCGTCGTACGTGGGCCGCAGGGTGTCGTTCAGCCCGCCGACCAGCGTCACCACGTCCGCGCGCATCGCGACGGCGGTGTCCACCTGCTCGTCGAGGATCTGGCCGATGAGCTTGCCGCGTACGGCGAGATTCGCGTACCGGAAGCCGGGCGTACGGGCGGCGAGCCGGGCGGCCAGCAGATCGGCCCAGCCCCGGTACGAGCCGTCCGGCTGGAGGTCGGACATGCCCTCGGTGAACGAGTCCCCGAGAGCGACGAAGCTGGTGTATGTGGCGTTCTTCTCCATGGCGCAGCGATCGTATCGCGCGCCCCGGGCGCTCCCGGACGGGTGTCAGCTTCCCCGCGTATGCTGTCCGACCAGCTCGCGCAGCACGTCCTCCATCGTCACCAGACCCTGCAGCCGGCCCTCCTCGTCCTGCACGGCGGCCAGATGCGTACGGCTGCGGCGCATCGCCGTCAGGACGTCGTCCATCGGGGTGTCCGCGTGCACCTGGGCGATCGCCCGCATACCGGAGACCGGGAACGGTTCGTCGCGCGGCATGGCGTCCAGGGCGTCCTTCACATGCAGATAGCCGAGGATCCGCCGGGACCCGTCCACCACCGGAAACCGCGAGAACCTGGTCTCGGCCGCCAGCTCCTCCAGCTCCGCCGGGGTGGTCCCCACCCCCGCCGTCACCACCCGCTCCAGCGGCATGACGACGTCCCGCACCGGCCTGCGTCCCAGCTCCAGCGCGTCGTGCAGGCGCTCGGCGGCGCGGTCGTCGAGGAGACCCGCGTCGCCGGCGTCCGTGACCATCCGGGCCAGTTCGTCGTCGGAGAAGGTCGCGGAGACCTCGTCCTTGGTCTCCACACGCAGGAGTCTCAGCAGTCCGTTGGCGAACGCGTTGACCGTGAAGATCACCGGACGCAGTGCGCGGGACAGCCACACCAGTGCGGGGCCGAGCACCAGCACGGTGCGCACCGGTTCGGCCAGGGCGATGTTCTTGGGCACCATTTCGCCGAGCAGCATGTGCAGGTACGTCGCCAGGACGAGCGCGATGACGAACGAGATCGGGTGCACCACCCCGTCGGGCAGCCCCATGGCGTTGAACGCCGGTTCCAGCAGATGCGCGATGGCCGGCTCGGCGACGATGCCCAGCACCAGCGTGCACAGGGTGATGCCGAGCTGAGCGGCGGCGAGCATCGCCGACACGTGCCGCAGACCCCACAGGACGCTGCGCGCGCGCCGGTCACCCTCCTCGGCGGCCGGCTCGATCTGGCTGCGGCGCACCGAGATCATGGCGAACTCCGCCCCGACGAAGAAGGCGTTGACGACCAGCGTCAGCAGGCCGACGAGCAACTGGATCGCGGTCACCGTCCTGCCCCCCTGCCGTGGTCCTCTTCGTCGTCGGGCCGGGGGAGGGGCGCGTGCAGCAGGACGCGGGCGGCGCGCCGTCCCGAGGCGTCGACCACGTCGATGCGCCAGCCGCCCAGCTCCACACGGTCGCCCTCGACGGGGATCCGTCCGAGCTCGGTCGCGACGAGCCCGGCCAGCGTCTCGTACGGCCCCTCGGGCACCCGTAGCCCGATGTCCCACAGCTGGTCGAAGCGCGCGGCGCCGTCGGCCGACCACAGGTCACGGCCGTCGGCGTCCTCCCCGGCGCGGACCAGGTCCGACGTCTCGTGCGGGTCGTGCTCGTCGCGCACCTCGCCGACGACCTCCTCCACGATGTCCTCCAGGGTCACCACACCGGCGGTGCCGCCGTACTCGTCGATGACGACCGCCATCGTGCGGTTGCCGTAGAGCCGGTCCAGCAGCCGGTCCACGGTCAGCGACTCCGGTACGAGCAGGGGCTCACGCAGTACCTCGGACACCCTCGTACGGAGGCGGCGCTCGGCGGGGATCCTCAGCACGTCCTTGATGTGGGCGACGCCCACGACGGTGTCGAGGCTGTCGCGGTAGACCGGGAAGCGGGAGAGCCCGGTGGCGCGGGTGGCGTTGGCGACGTCCTCGGCCGTGGCGAGCACGTCGAGCGCGGTGACCTGTACGCGGGGCGTCATCACGTTCTCCGCGGTCAGCTCGGCGAGATTGAGGGTCCGTACGAAGAGCTCGGCCGTGTCCGCCTCCAGCGCGCCCTCCTTGGCGGAGTGCCGGGCCAGGGCGACCAGCTCCTTGGGGCTGCGGGCGGAGGCCAGCTCCTCGGTGGGCTCCAGGCCCAGCAGCCTCACGAGCCGGTTCGCGGTGTTGTTGAGATGGCCGATGAACGGGCGGAAGGCCGCGGTGAAGAACCGTTGCGGCGTGGCGACCACCTTGACGACGGCGAGCGGTGAGGAGATGGCCCAGTTCTTGGGGACGAGTTCGCCGACGACCATCAGGACGACCGTCGACAGGGCCGTACCGATGACCAGGGCCAGCGACGACGCCACGGACGACGAGAAGCCGATCGCCTTCACCGGGCCGCGGATCAGCTTCGCCACGGACGGCTCGGCGAGCATGCCGACGACCAGATTGGTCACGGTGATGCCCAGCTGGGCGCCGGAGAGCTGGAAGGTGAGACTGCGCACGGCCTTCAGGGCGCTCGCGGCACCACGCTCGCCGTCTTCGACCGCCTGTTCGAGTTCGCTGCGCTCGACCGTCGTCAGGGAGAACTCGGCGGCGACGAAGGCCCCACAGGCAAGCGCGAGCAGCACCGCCACGAGAAGCAGGAGCACTTCGGTCATCGGGTCACCTCCGTCCCATGGTCGGCCAGGGGGCGGAGGGCGGCGCGATATCCGCGGCTGTCTGTGGGGCGCTGGCCGGCCCGGCGCGGGTCGGCGGAGTGCGGGGAAGGGTCGCCCATGGGCGGACGCTCACACCTCTCGGTCGGTGGCGAATGGTGGACACGCCCTGGGGCGTGGCCTCTTTCATGTCCTGAGCGAACGGCCCGTGCCAGGACGCGCCGCGACCTGGGCCCCGTCCGCCGTCCCGCTCCGCCTTCAGGTGCCCCGCAGCTCCTCGATCACCGGGCCGAGGGCCTCCATGTAGGGGTCGAGGACCGTGAGATACGAGAAGCCGTACCGCTCACGCCGTTCGCGCAGCTGCTCCGCTATCTCCCGCACCGTACCGGCCGTCACCAACGGAACCTTCAGCAGTTCGTCCTCCGTCGTGTCCGGGAAGTACGGCAGCAGGGGCCGCACCGCCGCCGCCCGGTCCGTCGTCACGGCCACGAACTGGAGCAGCACGTTCAGCTCGGCGGGGGTGTCGCGTCCGGCGGCGAAACCGCGGTAGGCGGCGACGCGTCCGTCCAGCTCCTCGGCCGAGAGCGCGATCATCGCGCCCTTCTGGACCCTGGCGCCGGTGAAGGCGACGATGTCGGCGTGCTCGGCGGCCAGCCGCAGCACCCGGTCACCGTTGCCGCCGATGAGGAGCGGCGGCCGGGGCCGCCGCGTGGCCGGGGGCGCATGGCTCTCGTCGCCCAGCAGGCCCTCCAACGCCTCGACCGTACGGGCGAGATGGCCGACACGTTCGCCGGGCGGCAGGAACGGGAGTCCGGCCCGCTCGTGCTCCTCCGGTACGTAACCCGCGCCGAGCCCGATCTCCAGCCGGCCCTCGGTGAGAGCGTCGGTCGTGGTGATCTCGCGCGCCAGCAGCGCCGGGTTCCAGAAACCGGTGTTGAGGACGAATGTGCCGAGCCGGGGGCGCTCCGTCGCCTCGGCCGCCGCCACCAGGGAAGGGAAGGGGGCGACCATGCCGAGATGGTCGGGCACCAGGATGACGTCGTATCCGAGCTCCTCGGCCCGCTCGCAGCGCTTGCTCCACTCGGTGCCCGACGCGGGCGTCACCATGTTCACTCCGAAACGGAAGGGCCTGGTCATGAGGTCTCCTCGTAAGGGTGTGTGACAGCGAACGGGGGACTGTGCGTACGGGCGTGACCCTAATGGCGTAATCGGCCGGGGCCCCGGCGAATCGGCACACTTGCCGACGCTAGCGATGGCGCGCTAGCTTGTTGGGGTGGCGAAGACTCAGCTGAACGTACGCGTGGACGAGACCACCGCGGACGCCGCCCGGCGGCAGGCGGGCCGGCGCGGCATGAGTGTGAACCGCTACATCGAGGAGCTCGTCAGGCAGGACGTGGGCGAGGTCGGGAAGACCTTCGTCGAGTCCGCCGCCGACTTCATGAAGCAGTACGAGTCCGTGTTCACCGAGGAGTTCGGCACGGACGCGGCCCCCGGGGACCGGACCGCCGAGGGCACGCGCTGAGACCGCGTCCAGGTCCGATCCCACGCCCAGGTCCCGGCGGGGCACGAGTCCGGTGACCGACCAGGCCGCGCCACCGGACTGCGTCGCGTGCGGCGGGACCGTCGCCCCCGACGGCTTCTGCTGGGACTGCGGCGAGCTCCAGCCCTCCTACCGCTCCCACCTCGAAACCACCCTGGGCACCGGCGCCGCCGGAGTCAGCGACCGGGGCAAGCGGCGCGGCATCAACGCGGACGCGATGGCCCTGACCGCGACCGGCGACTGGACGATCGGCGTCGTGTGCGACGGGGTCTCCATGTCGCCCCGCGCGGAGCGGGCCGCACAGGTCGCCACCTCCGTCGGCGCCGCCCATCTGACGAAGGGGCTGCGCGACGGGACTCTGCCCGAGACCGTCCTGACGGACGCCGCCGCCCGCGCGGGCCGGGCCGTCGGCGCGCTCGCCACCTCCGTGGACGCGGCCCCGGCCTGTACGTACGTCGCGGGCATCGTCGGCCCCGAGGGGCTCTGGTGCGCCTGGATCGGCGACAGCCGCGCGTACTGGCTGCCCGACGAGGGAACGTGCGTCGCGCTGACCGAGGACGACTCGGGCCAACACGGCGCCCTCACCGCGTGGTTGGGCGCCGACGCGGGCGAACCGGCCGCCCAGGTCCGGAGTTACCGCCCGCGCGGCGCCGGCCTGCTGCTGCTGTGCACCGACGGACTGACGCGCCATCTGCCGGACGCCGACGCGCCGAGGGCCGTGCTCGCTCGCCACCGGCGCTCAACACCGGCCGGTCCCAGCCTCCTTGAGGATGCGCGGGCGCTGATCGGGTACGCCATGGACGCGGGCGGGCAGGACAACATCACCGCACTGCTCATCCACACCGTTCAGCCGGCTCGGGGATACTGATCACCGCCGGACTCCCCACGCCCGCCTTCTACCGAGACAGCTGCCCTCCATGGAAAACGCCGATTCCCCCGAACTGCCGTCACGCGCCGACCCGACGCTGCGGATCGATCTCTCCTGGCTGCTGATGGTCGCCGAGCACAAGATGCCCGGCGATCCCCAAGTCACCGACTGGGGCGCCCTCGTGGCCGCCGTCAGCCGCCACCAGGCGGAGATATTCGGCACCCCCGTCTACTCCGACCCGTACACCCGCGCGGCGGCCCTCCTCCAGAGCCTGCTCCATGTGCCGGCCCTGGAGCGGTCCAACGCCATGTACGCCTCGGCCGTCGCGTACGGCTATCTCGTCGCGAGCGGTCTGAAGGTCGTCATCTCGCCGGAGCAGGTCAGGGATCTGGCCAAGCTGGTCAAGGACGGCACGGCGGACATACGGCGCATCGCCGAGGAACTGCGCGGCTGGAGTCTCTGAGGCCCGAGTTCCTGGGCCGGAGCCTCCAGGACCTGCCGGAGCCGGTACCCCGTCAGACCAGGTCCGCCCTCGGCCGGTAGGCCACACCGAGTACACACGCCGAGGTCGGCGTCCGCGGCCCGGGATCCGGCACCCGCAGCGAGCGGTACGGGCCGGACTCGAAGCCCGCCTCACGGATCGCCGCCAGGGAGTCCCGCGCCGTGTGGCATCCGCCGAAGAGCCTCGGCCACACCGTCCGGTCCAGGACCCGCTGCACCGCCGCCAGTCCACGCTCCGGGGCCGGCCCGTGCTCGAAGAACCGCAGCTCACCGCCGGGGCGCAGGACCCGGCGGATCTCGGCGAGCGCCCGCGGAACGTCACGTACGGTGCACAGCACCAGCGAGGCGACGGCGGCGTCGAACCCCTCGTCCTCGACGGGCAGCGCCTCCGCCGTGCCCTGCCTCACGTCCACCGAGACCTTGGCCCGCATCGCGGCCCTTACCGCCAGCTGCCGCAGCCCGCGCTCCGGTTCGACCGCCACGACCTCGGAGACCTCGTCCGGGTAGTGCGCGAAGTTCAGCCCGTTGCCCGCGCCGACCTCCACGACCCGCCCCGACAGACCGCGCAGCAGCTCGGCGCGGTGGGCGGCGACGCCGCCCCTGGAGTCGGCGGCGACGCTCATCCGCGCGTAGAAGCGCGCGAAGAGCGGATGGTGCACGGAGTCCTTGGGGGCCTTGCGGTTGCGCAGGTGCATGGGGCGGATCTCCTCCGGCGTACAGGGCGTGACCATGATTCTTCCCTGTACGGCCCCGCTCAGCGGCTCACGGGACGCGACTCGTTACGGGATCCTCGCGTGTCAGGCGATACGACGCGTCGGCATGTCCGGCCGCGCGGCGTCCGCCGTGAACCGCGCCGCGTCCCAGTCCCCGCCGAGCGCCGGAGCCAGCCAGTCACCCGCGCTCGCACGGAACCGCGGCACGGCGAGCCCGCCCGCGCCGTGCGGCACCGCCCCGAGCAGGGGGGCGCCGGCGACACCCGGGAGATCGGCCAGATTGCAGCGCGCCGCCAGATCCGGCACGGCGGGCCAGCTGCCGATCACCACTCCCAGCGCCGTGAGCCCGCGCGTGTCCAGCGCCTCGGCCGTCAGCGCGGTCATGTTCAGCGTGCCGAGCCCGGCGGGAGCCACCACCAGCACCGGGGCGGCGAGCAGCCGGGCGGCGTCCGCGAGCGTGCCGCCCTCGTCGTCGAACCGTACGAGCAGTCCGCCCGCGCCCTCGACCAGCACCAGATCATGTTCGGTCGCCAGTTTCCCGGCACTCTCGGCGACCTCCTCGGGCCGTACGGGCCGCGCGCCGGCGCGCCGGGCCGCCGTCGCGGGCGCCAACGGCTCGGGGAAACGGGCCAGTTCGACCGTCGTGACGCCGCCCGCCAGGCGGATCACCTCGTCCACGTCACCCGGTTTACCGGGGGCGACACCGGTCTGCGCGGGCTTCAGCACCGCGACGCGAAGGCCCCGGGCCAGCGCCACCGCGGCCACGGCCGCCGTGACGACGGTCTTGCCGATCTCCGTCCCGGTCCCCGAGACGATCAGTACGGACATCTCAGGCCTCCCGTGCCGCGGCCGCCACCGCGCGGCAGATCCGCGCGACGTCGTCGTCGTCCGTCACATACGGCGGCATCGTGTAGACGAGGTCGCGGAACGGCCGCAGCCACACACCCTCGCGTACCGCCGCCCGTGTCGCCGCCGCCATGTCCACCTCGTGGTCCAGCTGTACGACGCCGATGGCGCCGAGGACTCGCACGTCCTTCACCCCGGGCAGTGACGTCACCTCGGAGAGGCCGTCGCGCAGCCCCGCTTCGATCCGCTTGACCTCGCCCTGCCAGTCCTGGCCGAGCAGCAGGTCGATCGAGGCGGACGCCACGGCCGCGGCCAGCGGGTTGCCCATGAACGTGGGCCCGTGCGCGAGGACCGGCACGTCGCCGCGCGAGATACCTCTCGCCACCTCCGACGTGCACAGCGTTGCCGCCATGGTGAGATAACCGCCGGTCAGCGCCTTGCCCATGCACATCACATCGGGGCTGATGCCCGCGTGCTCCGCCGCGAACAGGGCGCCCGTGCGGCCGAAGCCGGTCGCGATCTCGTCGAGGATGAGCAGTACGCCGTACTCGTCACAAGCCTCGCGCAGCACCCGCAGATAGCCGGGGGAGTGGAAGCGCATGCCGCCCGCGCCCTGCACGACCGGCTCCACGATCACGGCGGCCAGTTCGTCGGCGTGGCGCGCCACGAGACCGCGCAGATGGTCCGCGTACGTCTCGTCGTACTCCTCGAAGTCCGGGGGCGGCGCGTCGGCGAAGATCTGGCGCGGCAGCACTCCCGACCAGAGGCCGTGCATACCGCCGTCGGGGTCGCACACCGACATGGGCTGCCAGGTGTCGCCGTGGTAGCCGCCGCGCCAGGTCAGCATCCGCCGCTTCTCCGGGCGCCCCAGCGAACGCCAGTACTGGAGGCACATCTTGACGGCGACCTCGACCGACACCGATCCCGAGTCGGCGAGGAAGACGTGCCGGAGCGGTTCGGGGGTGATCTCCACCAGCCGGGCCGCCAGCCGCACGGCGGGCTCATGGGTGAGCCCGCCGAACATGACGTGGCTCATCCGGGCGAGCTGGCTGTGCGCCGCCTCGTTGAGGACGGGGTGGTTGTAGCCGTGGATCGCCGACCACCAGGACGACATGCCGTCGACCAACTCGCGCTGCCCGTGGGCCGGTTCGGCGAGCCGGAGCCGTACGCCCGAAGCCGACTCCACGATCAGCGGGTCGGTGCGGCCGGGCATCGGGCCGTACGGATGCCAGACATGGGCCCGGTCCAGCGCCAGGAGTTCCCCCGGAGCCGTCGCGGGCGGGGCGGACGTGTCAGGCATTGGGCGCCAGATCGGTACCGGCACCGCGCCGCCGCACGGTCACCAGGTCGGTGCGGGCGGGTCCGCCGCCGGCCGGGCTCCCGACCGGTGCCGCGACGTCCGCCGTCGCGTCGTCCGCGGCAGAACCGCACGCGCTCGCGCACCCGCCGGCGCGGTGCTCGGGCAGCGTCGTCGTGCCAGTGCCCTCGACCTCGAAACCGGCGTCCGCGATCATGTCCAGGTCCGCCTTGCCCTCCTGGCCCTCGGTGGTGAGGTAGTCCCCGAGGAAGATCGAGTTGACCAGGTGCAGCGCGAGCGGCTGCATCGTGCGCAGATGCACCTCACGTCCGCCCGCGAGCCTGACCTCCACATCGGGGCAGACGAACCGCACCATCGCCAGAATGCGCAGCGCCCGCTGCGGAGTGAGGTTCCACTCCTTGGCCAGCGGTGTGCCCTCCACGGGGATGAGGAAGTTGACCGGCACCGAGTCCGGGTCCAGCTCACGCAGTCCGAAGACCACGTCCACCAGGTCGGCGTCGCTCTCGCCCATGCCCGCGATCAGCCCGGAACAGGCCGACAGGCCGGCGCCCTGCGCGTGGCGCACCGTCTCCACCCGGTCCGCGTAGGTGTGGGTGGTGGTGATGTCGCCGTACGTCGACTCGGAGGTGTTGAGGTTGTGGTTGTACGCGTCGGCGCCCGCCGCCTTGAGCCGCTCCGCCTGGCCCTCCGAGAGCAGCCCGAGACAGGCGCAGACCTCGACATCGGCGTGCTGTTCCTTGATCGCGCCGATGGTCTGCGAGACACGGTCGACGTCCCGGTCCGTCGGCCCCCGGCCGCTCGCCACCAGACAGACACGCTTGGCGCCGCCGGCCACTCCGGCGGCGGCGGCCCTGGACGCCTCGTCGGGCTTCAGCCAGGTGTACTTGAGGATCTCGGCCTTGGACCCGAGCCGCTGCGAGCAGTACGAGCAGTCCTCGGGACAGAGCCCGGACTTGAGGTTGACGAGATAGTTGAGCTTGACCCGCCGCCCGAACCACTGGCGGCGCACCTTCCCGGCCGCGGCCACCACTTCGAGCAGTTCGTCGTCGGAGGTCGCCAGCACGGCGAGCGCTTCTTCGCGCGACGGCAGCTCTCGCCGAAGGCCCTTCTCCACCAGTGTGTTCAGCAGGTCCATGGCGCCGATCCTGACCTACGGCGGGCCTCCGGGCCAAGGATGAATCCCACAAGACAGGTGCATTCAGGTGTGTGTATGACCACACCCGGAGCGGAGCGATCCACGGTTAGGGTCTGTGGGCTGCCTACAAAAGGACCTCCGCCGTGCCAGCCGAGCCACCCGTGCCGAGCCCGCCGTCGCCGTCGACGCCGCCGGACCCGTTCGGCTGGATCGACGAGGAGGCGCGCCGGCGTGAGCGGTCGGGTCTGGTCCGTACGCTACGCCCCCGCCCCGCGTACTCCACACTCCTGGACCTCGCGAGCAACGACTACCTGGGGCTCACCCACCACCCGGTGACGACCGGCGCGGCGGCCGACGCGGCGCGCCGCTGGGGCGCGGGTGCCACCGGCTCGCGGCTGGTCACCGGTAGCACCGCGCTGCACGCCGAACTGGAACGTGAGCTGGCCGGCTTCTGCGGTTTCGAGGCCGCGCTCGTCCTGTCGTCCGGGTACGCCGCGAACCTCGCCGCCCTCACCGCGCTGACCGCGCGCGGCTCTCTCGTCGTCTCCGACGCCGCCAACCACGCCTCGATCGTGGACGGTTGCCGTCTCTCTCGCGCCGAGACCGTGGTCGTACCGCACGCCGATCCGGAGGCGGTGGACAAGACGCTGGAGACGTACGGGGGTTCCCGGGCCCTGGCCGTCAGCGACTCGGTCTTCTCGGTGGACGGTGACGCGGCGCCGCTCGCGCGGCTGGCCGAGGTGTGCCGTACGCGGGGCGCCGCCCTCCTCGTCGACGACGCGCACGGTCTCGGCGTCCTCGGCGACGGCGGCCGTGGCGCCGTCCACGCGGCGGGTCTGGCGGGCGACCCGGGGACGGTCGTCACCGTCACGCTCTCCAAGTCGCTGGGCAGTCAGGGCGGCGCGGTCCTCGGCCCGGCCCGGGTGATCGGCCAACTCGTCAACACGGCGCGCTCGTTCATTTTCGACACCGGCCTCGCCCCGGCCGCCGCCGGCGCCGCGCTCGCGAGCCTGCGGCTGCTGCGCGAGGACCCGTCGCTGGCGGTCCGGGCACGCGCCGTGGCGAACGCGCTGCACCGCGGGCTGACCGGCGCGGGGCTCACCGCCGTACGACCGGACGCGGCCGTCGTCTCCGTACGGGCGCCGTCTCCGGACGCGGCCGTGCGGTGGGCCGCCGACTGCCGGGCGGCCGGCCTGGTGGTGGGCTGCTTCCGGCCGCCGTCCGTGCCGGACGGGGTCTCCCGGATCAGGCTCACGGCCCGTGCCGACCTGACGGACGCTCAGGTCGCGACCGCCCTGGCGACGATCATCGCGACGGCGCCCCCCGGGGCGAAGGCGCGTCCCGCCTGAGCACCCCGGCCGAGCACCCGTCGCCTGTCGGTCGCCGGTGCCCAGAACTTGAGCCCGCGTAAATACGGTCTCGCGTAGCAGGGTTCACCGCTTAGAGCGACAGACAGGGGCGTATCCCGGCGGATCGCCCGTGCACCGGGTGCCGTTGATGGCAATGTGGCGCGGAGCGCAATCCGGGGACGTACTCGCGGGCACCAGCCATAGGTCGGTCTGCGTCCCGGTGGGAAAGGGACAGCGTCGCCATGGCAGACCATCAGGAAGCATCCGTCACCCTGCCGAGCGATCCGGCCTCGGTGCCCGAGGCACGCAGATACGTCGCGCGTGTGCTCACCGAATGGGGGTTGCCAGTCGATGCCGGCACCGCTGAAACGGTTCGCCTGATCATCTCGGAGCTCGCTACCAACGCGGTGCAGCACACCTTGGGCACATCGCCGACGTTCACGGTCGACGTCACCCTGCGGCGCGACGAGGAACTGCGCGTCGGAGTCACGGACAGCCACCCGCGCTGGCCGCAGCGGCTCCCGGTCGCGGCCCAGCAGGACAACGGCCGGGGCATGGTCATCATCCGGGCGCTGACCGCCGAGCACGGCGGCCGACTGGCCGTCACACCCACCGCGGACGGCGGCAAGACGGTCTGGATCACCCTGCCGTGGACGGTCCGCGCACCTGGCTGAGCGGGCCGAGTGCGTCTCCGGTACGCGGCGTGTCAGCGGACCCGGCCGTACAGGACCTTCTTGGACCAGATGCGCTGGAGCCGCACCACCTGACCGCTCTTGGGCGAATGCCAGATCTTGCCGCCGCCGGCGTAGATCCCGACGTGGTAGACGCTCCTTCCGTAATGGAAGAAGACCAGATCGCCCTGTCTGCGGCTGGAGGCGGGGATGTGGCGCGTGCGGTTGTACTGCTGCTGCGCCGTGCGGGGCAGCGTCTTGCCAACCTTCTTGAACGCGAAGGAGGTCAGCCCCGAACAGTCGAACCGGTGCGGACCCGCCGCTCCGTATCTGTACGGTGCGCCCTTCTTGGACGCGGCCACATCCAGCGCCCTCGTGGCGGCGGGCTGGGCCTGGGCCTCCGACACGGCGCCGGGCGCCAGCATCGTGCCGCCGAAGGCGGCGAGGAGGGCCGATGCGGTACCGGCCCGGGAGAGCAGCGACGGGACATGCGTCTGCGCGGACATGCGCAACCCTTCGTCAGCCGCCTGTGAAGGATGACCTGTCGGGTTCGGACAGGCGAAGATGTCCGGCCGCGGATGCGGCTTCACCCCGAGGAGCGGTCCATGGTCGGACCGCCCCGAACTGCTCGGGTCCTCCACTCCTGCCGATCCACTCGTGTCGACCAGGCATCCGGAGCGGCGGCAGGACTCGGCGTCCACCCGGACCGCCCCGCCGAGGTGGCGGGGGCTTGTCGTCCCAGGGATCTTGACGCGGCATCAGCGGAAATCCGAGTCGAAACGACGGTATGTGACTCTCATCACGTATGACCCATTTGGGTTGGTACGGTCGATTCGGTGACCGACTCATATGACCGCTCACGCGCTGTACCTGCGGCGCAGCGTCGCGTTACGGCCGGACGGCCGATCGCGCGTCGCAAGTCGCCGGCCCGATCGCGACGGGCGGGTCGATACGCCGAACGAGCGGCCAAATCCCGTACGGACGCGTCCGTACGGGCAGTGCGGCGACCGAATTCCGTCGTGGGGAGGGGGTTCGGGGCGCGGGTCCCTGTCAAGTCACCGGGCCCGGCGGCATGGTGACGCGCCCGGCCCTGCGCTCCCCGTCGAGCACCCGGAGCGTACGGTCCAGGGTCGGCGTGTGGAGCTCCGTCTCGCCTCGCGCATGCATCAGCGTCAGCGCGTCGCGCAGTTCGGCGGCCCTGGACACCAGGGCCTGCGCGGCGCGCAGCGCGCTGTACGTGTCGTCGGCGCGGGACGGGTTGATCCGGCCGACCAGATCGACGACCTGGAGGTAGCTGTCGACGAACTCGCCCTCGGCGCGGGTCAGCGCGGGCAGCGGCGGCAGTTCCGGTGGCGGCATCGGCGCTTCACCGGGGGGCGTTGTGGCCGAGGGACGACCTGCGGTCCCGCGCGATCTCGTCCACCAGGCCGTACTCCTTGGCGCCCGTCGCGTCGAAGATCGTGTCCCGGTCGATGTCGGCGTCGATCCGCTCGGCGCTCTGCCCGGTGTGGCGCACCAGGGTGGCGGCCATCAGGGCGCGCAGCCTCAGCAACTCCTCGGCGTGGATGGCGAGATCGGACGGCTGGCCGCGCACCGGCTCCTCGATCCCCGGCTGCTGGAGCACGACCCGCGCGCCGGGCAGTGCCATCCGCTTGCCGGGCGCGCCGGAGGCGAGCAGGACGGCGGCGGTCGACGCCGCCTGGCCGAGGCAGGTGGTCGCGACGTCGCAGCCCACGACCTGCATCGTGTCGTAGATGGCGGACATCGAGCTGAGCGGGCCGCCGGGGGAGTTGATGTAGAGCGCGATGTCCTGGTCGGGCGCGGCGAATTCGAGTTGCAGCAGCTGGGCGATCACGTCGTTCGCGGCGGTGTCGTCCAGGGCCGTGCCGAGGAAGATGATCCGTCCCTCGAAGAGCTTGGAGTACGGGTCGAGGGAGCGGGTCCCGGCGGAGGTCCGCTCGGTGAACTCCGGCAGGACGTAGCGGGCGGAAGGACGGTTCATGGTGTGCCTCTCCTCGCGTGCCGGACGCGGCTCTCGTCCGTCTGTAAAAAACGTACAGGACGTACAGGTCGTAAGATGGGAACCATGGCCTACGAAATTCCGGTGACGCAAGCGCGGGCAGAACTCGCCGACCTGATCAACCGGGTCGTCTACGGCGAGGAGCGCGTTGTCGTGACACGCCACGGCAAGCCGCTCGTCGCCCTCGTGTCGGCCGCTGACCTGGAACGACTGGAGAACCTGAAGGCGGATGAGGCCGTCGTGGCGGAGGAACGCGTGATCGCCTCGATGAGCGCGATCCGCTCGGTGACGTCCGCTCCGGGCGAACGCGCGGACTTCGGCATCGTGGCGAAGCACGAGCCGCCCGCCTGAGACGGGCGGTCCGGCGGCGACGACGCGAGGCGCGGCCCGAGTGGGCCGCGCCTCCGGTGTGAACCGCGGTGCGCGCGGGGCGTGTTGGCCGGACCGGCCGGGCCCGGCGCCTCGCGGACGGTGGGTGTCGTCCGCCGGCCGTTACGCCGCGCGGGCCGGCCGCATCGCCGGGCTCGGGGTTTCCGGCCCCTCGGGCGCCGGGACCGCGCGGCGTGCTCCCGCCGTCACCGCCGCCAGGCCCAGTGCGGCCCAGAGCCCGAGTACCAGGGCCGGGCCGAGTGCCGCGTTTCCATCGAAGAAGGCGACCGAGCGGAGCAGGGAGCCACTCGCGCCCGGCGGCAGCCACTGGCCGAGCGGACCGACCGACTCCGGCAGGAGTTCGGGCGCGCTCGACACCCCCGAGAGCGGGTTGCCGACCAGCACCATCAGCATCGCGCCGAGCCCGATGCCCGGCCGGCCGAGCAGCGCGGCGAGGCCCGCCACCGTCGAGCCGGCGGCCAGTACCGCGAGGGCGAACACCCCTGCCTCCGCCCACCAGTTGCCCGCGATCACGTCCAGCCAGCTGTGCGCCAGGGCGGTGGCGGTGAGGCCCGCCAGGGCCGCGGCGCCGAAGAGCGCGCCCACCGCGCGGACCCCGCGCAGCGCGAGCAGGCTCACCAGCGCGCCGGTCGCGACGCCCGCGAGGGCGAGCGGAAGCATGCTCGCGCCCAGCGCGCTGCCGCGCGGATCCCCGGCGGGGGTGGCGACGACGTCGGTCACCTGGGCCTCGGTGCCCTCCGGGGCCTGGGCGGTCATGGCGTCCCGCAGCAACTGGGCGACCGCCGGGCTCGCCGCCGACGCCGTCAGCAGATGCGGCCCCCGGGGGGTCGCGACCACCGCTCCGTAGATGTCCCGGTCCGCGATCGCCGCGCGTGCGGCGGCCTCGTCGTCGTACCGGTGCACCTCGAAGGCGTCCGGCCGGCGTTCGAACCCCTGCTGGAGCGGCGCGGTCGCCGAGGCCGGTCCGGCGACCCCGACCGGCACCTCGTGCGGTGCGACGCGGGCGGCGGGCCAGGCGAAGGCCGCGAGTGCCAGCGCGGCGATCAGCGGGATCAGGAGCATCACGCCGATCATGCGGCGCGTGGGAGTGGCGGACATGGGTGTCCTCGCTTCGGTCCACGGGAAGATTCTAAAAGAAGGATCGTTCGTTTTGCGGTGCTGTCACTGTCACCGGAGAGCCGGAGGCTTGTCAAGAGGGAATGTTCGTTTTACGTTGATCGCATGGCCCGCGTATCGCAGCAGCACCTGGACGCCCGCAGGCGTCAGATCCTCGACGGCGCCGCGCGGTGTTTCGCGCGCAACGGCTTCCACGCCACGTCGATGCAGGACGTGCTGCGCGAGGCCGACCTCTCCGCCGGCGCCGTCTACCGCTACTTCAGCGGCAAGGAGGAGCTGATCGGGGCCATCGTCACCGAGGTGCTCGACACCGTCAGGCAGGCGTTCGAGGAAGCCGCGCTCCAGAGTCCGCCCGATCCGCCCGACGTCCTGGTCGGCGAGGTGATGGGACGCGTGCTGCGCGGGGAGTACGTCCGGGGCCCCGCCGCCGACGTCGAGGTGCCCCGCCTGCTCATCCAGGTGTGGACGGAGACCCTGCGCAACGAGACGCTCGCGGCGCTGCTGCGGACCGGCTACGACACGGTGCGCGTCGCCTGGGTCAAGGTCGTCGAGGCGTACCAGGCGGCGGGACTCATGCGCGACGACATCCCGGCGGAGCATGTCGCGCGGACGATGATCGCCGCGGTGCAGGGCTTCGCCGCCCAGCAGGCACTGTTCGGTGAGGCACCGGTGGAGATCCTTCAGGACGGCCTGCGCGGGTTGATGTCCATGGGTACGCCGAAGCCCGGTTAACCTGCCGGAAAAACTTCCGCCGTAACGTGCGACGTCTGGCTGTGCGGCCCCTGTTCGCGTTCGACAGAGTGTTGAATCGGCGTGGGCGAACAACAGGCTCCACGCCGGACCGGGCCGCGACAGTGAGGTGGAAACGTGCAGTTGACCCCGCACGAACAGGAACGGCTGCTCATCCATGTGGCCGCGGACGTGGCCACCAAGCGGCTGGCGCGCGGACTGCGTCTCAACCACCCGGAGGCGGTCGCCCTGATCACCTCGCATCTCCTCGAAGGAGCCAGGGACGGCCGTACCGTCGCCGAACTCATGGCGTCCGGACGCAAGGTGCTCACCCGCGACGACGTCATGGAGGGCATCCCCGAGATGCTCCACGACGTCCAGGTGGAGGCCACCTTCCCGGACGGCACGAAGCTCGTCACCGTCCACGACCCGATCGTCTGACGGGGGAGCGCGGCCCATGATTCCCGGCGAGATCCTGTACGCCGACGGCGCCGTCCCCCTCAACGAGGGCCGCCCCGTCACCCGCCTCACCGTGCTCAACGCCGCCGACCGGCCCGTCCAGATCGGCTCCCACTACCACTTCGCCGAGGCCAACCCCGGCCTGCGGTTCGACCGCGCGGCGGCGCGCGGCCTGCGCCTGAACGTGGCCGCGGGTACGTCCGTACGGTTCGAACCCGGCATCCCCGTCGACGTCGAACTCGTCCCGCTCGCCGGACACCGTGTCGTACCGGGCCTGCGCGGCGAGGCCGGAGGACCCCTCGATGCCTGAGCTGAGCAGAGCCGTCTACGCCGACCTCTTCGGCCCCACCACCGGCGACCGGATCCGGCTCGCCGACACCGACCTCCTGGTCGAGATCGAGGAGGACCGCTCCGGCGGCCCCGGACTCGCCGGGGACGAAGCCGTGTTCGGCGGCGGCAAGGTGATCCGCGAGTCGATGGGCCAGTCCCGTACGACACGGGCCGAAGGCGCGCCGGACACCGTGATCACCGGCGCCGTGATCATCGACCACTGGGGCGTCGTCAAGGCGGACGTCGGCATCCGGGACGGCAGGATCACCGGCATCGGCAAGGCCGGCAACCCCGACACCATGGACCGGGTCCACCCCGACCTCGTCATCGGACCCGAGACCGAGATCGTCGCGGGCAACGGCAAGATCCTCACCGCCGGAGCCGTCGACGCCCACGTCCACTTCATCTCGCCGACCCTCGTCGACCAGGCGCTCTCCTCCGGCATCACCACCCTCGTCGGCGGCGGCACCGGACCCGCCGAGGGGACGAAGGCCACCACCGTCACACCCGGCCCCTGGCATCTGGCCCGGATGTTCGCCGCCCTGGAGTCGTACCCCGTCAACATCGGACTGCTCGGCAAGGGCAACACGATGTCCCGCGACGCCATGCACTCCCAACTGCGCGGCGGCGCGCTCGGGTTCAAGATCCACGAGGACTGGGGCGCGACCCCGGCCGTCATCGACGCCTGCCTCGGTGTCTGCGAGGAGACGGGCGTCCAGCTCGCCATCCACACCGACACGCTCAACGAGGCCGGATTCGTCGCCGACACCCTCGCGGCCGTCGCCGGGCGGACCCTGCACGCGTACCACTCCGAGGGCGCCGGCGGCGGCCACGCGCCGGACATCATCACGGTGGTGTCGGAGCCGTACGTCCTGCCCAGCTCGACCAACCCGACCCGCCCGCACACCGTCAACACCATCGACGAACACCTCGACATGCTGATGGTCTGCCACCATCTCAACCCGGCGGTCCCCGAGGACCTGGCCTTCGCCGAGTCGCGGATCAGGCCGACGACCATCGCGGCCGAGGACATCCTGCACGACCTCGGGGCGATCTCGATCATCTCCTCCGACTCGCAGGCCATGGGCCGCATCGGCGAGGTGATCCTGCGGACCTGGCAGACCGCCCACGTCATGAAGAAGCGCCGGGGCGCGCTGCCCGGCGACGGCCGCGCCGACAACCACCGGGTCCGCCGCTACGTCGC
Organism: Streptomyces camponoticapitis; assembly: GCF_014646115.1. Classification (GTDB taxonomy): domain Bacteria; phylum Actinomycetota; class Actinomycetes; order Streptomycetales; family Streptomycetaceae; genus Streptomyces; species Streptomyces camponoticapitis. Next base: position 80,748 of record NZ_BMMV01000032.1, read on the forward strand.
CAAGTACACCGTCAACCCGGCCGTCGCACAGGGACTCGGCCACGAGATCGGCTCCGTCGAGACCGGGAAGCTCGCCGACCTCGTCCTGTGGGACCCGGCGTTCTTCGGTGTGAAGCCCCAACTGGTCATCAAGGGCGGCCAGATCGCGTACGCGCAGATGGGCGACGCCAACGCGTCCATCCCCACCCCGCAGCCCGTCATGCCCCGGCCCATGTTCGGCGCGACCGGCACGGCCCCGGCGTCCAACTCCGTCAACTTCGTCGCACAGGCGGCGATCGAGGACGCGCTGCCCGAACGGCTGGGCCTCGGCAAGCGGTTCGTACCGATCGAGAGCACCCGCTCCGTCGGCAAGGCGGACATGCGGCAGAACGACGCCCTGCCGCAGGTCGAGGTCGACCCCGACACCTTCACGGTGACGATCGACGGCGATGTGGTCGAACCCGCGCCCGCCGCCGAACTGCCCATGGCCCAGCGCTACTTCCTCTTCTGATGAGCCGCGCCGCGCTGCTCGTCCTCGCCGACGGACGGTTTCCGGCCGGTGGGCACGCCCACTCGGGCGGCGCCGAGGCGGCCGTCCGCGCGGGGCGGCTCACCGACGCCCGGGACCTGGCGGCCTTCTGCCGAGGCCGGCTGCACACCACCGGACTCACCTCCGCCGCGTTCGCCGCGGCGGCCGTGCTCGGCGTCGACCCCCTCGCCCTGGACGAGGCCGCCGACGCCCGCACCCCGTCGCCCGCCCTGCGCGCCACCGCCCGCAAGCTCGGCCGCCAGATGATGCGCGCCGCGCGCGCCACCTGGCCCGGCCCCGGGCTCGACGCACTGGCGGCGGCCCGACCGCGCGGCGCCCACCAGCCGATCGTCCTCGGGCTCGCGGCCCGGTCGGCCGGTCTCGGACCCGAGGACGCCGCCCACTGCGTCCTGTACGAGACGGTCAGCGGCCCCGCCACCGCCGCCGTACGGCTGCTGAGCCTCGACCCCTTCGACGCGACCGGCGTCCTCGCCCGCCTGGCACCCGACATCGACAAGACCGCGCGGCACGCCGTGGCCACCGCGCACCGCGCCGTACGGAAGGGGCCCGGCGCCCTGCCCGCCGCGTCGGCGCCGCTGCTCGACATCACCGCCGAGGCGCACGCGGCCTGGGCGGTGCGTCTCTTCGCCTCGTAACCCCTGACCACGGGCCACCACGCCCCCGCCGCAGGACCACGAAGGAGCCGCACCGTGCACCTCGACCACTCCGACCCGTACACCGACGCGTATCTGGACCCGCACAGCCACGGGGCGGGGGCGGTGCGCCCCGACGGCTCCCGGCGTGCGCTGCGTATCGGTCTCGGCGGGCCCGTCGGCTCCGGAAAGACCGCGACCGTCGCGGCCCTCTGCCGGGCGCTGCGGGACCAGTTGTCCATCGCCGTCGTCACCAACGACATCTACACCCGGGAGGACGCGGCGTTCCTGCTGCGCAACGCCGTGCTGCCGGCCGAGCGGATCCAGGCCGTCGAGACCGGTGCGTGCCCGCACACGGCGATCCGCGACGACATCTCGGCCAACCTCGAAGCCGTCGAGGATCTGGAGGACTCCGTCGGCCCGCTCGATCTGATCCTGGTCGAGTCCGGCGGCGACAATCTCACCGCCACCTTCTCCAAGGGGCTCGTCGACGCGCAGATCTTCGTCATCGACGTCGCCGGCGGCGACGACATCCCGCGCAAGGGCGGCCCCGGCGTCACCACCTCCGACCTGCTGGTGATCAACAAGACCGACCTCGCTCCGTACGTCGGCTCCGACCTCGGGCGCATGGCGTCCGACGCCAAGGAGCAGCGCGGCGAACTGCCCGTCCTGTTCACCTCGCTCACCGGCCCGGACGGGGTGGCGCCGGTGGCCGAGTGGGTACGTGCCCGATTCGCCGCCTGGACCGCATGAGCGTCCACGCCACCGCCCGGATCACCGCCGCGCCCGACGGCCGCGGGGGAACGGCACTTCCGGTGCTGGAGAGCGACGGACCACTCGCCCTGCGCCGTACGCGCGCGGCGGCGGCCGTCCCGGGCACGGGTACCGGCCTGCCCGCCCGCGTCACCGTCGTCGGCGCGATGAGCGCGCCGCTCGGCGGCGACCGGCTCGCCCTGGAAGCGGTCGTACGGGACGGGGCCGCGCTCACCGTCGACGCGGCCGCCGCCATGATCGCGCTGCCCGGCCACCGGACCGGCGACGGGCCCGCCGACCACGCGGGCTACGACATGCGCCTCACGGTCGGCGAGAGCGGCGTACTGCACTGGCTGCCCGAACAGCTCATCTCGGTCACCGGGAGCGACCTGCGGACACACACCCGCGTGGAACTCAGCCCCACCGCCCGGCTGGTACTGCGCGAGGAACTCATCCTCGGCCGGCACGGCGAGGCTCCCGGCACCGTCACCAGCCGGCTCACCGTGCACCGTGCCGGCCGCCCGCTGCTGGACCAGCAACTGGCACTCGGCCCCGGCGCATCCGGCGGATGGGACGGCGGAGCGGTCATCGGCGGCCACCGGGCCGTCGGCCAACTCCTGCTGGTGAGACCGGAGTTCGAGGAGAAGCCAGTAGCCCCGCGGCTGCTCGGTGACACCGCCGTGCTCACCCCGCTCGCCGGTCCCGGAGCCCTGGTGACCGCGCTCGCCCCGGACGCGCGTGCCTTGCGCCGGGTCCTGGACGACGCCCTGGCGGAGCTGTACCGCTGAGCGGAACCAGCGGCCCGGCTATCGGTTCGGCAAAGAATTGCCGGTTTGGCCTGTTCTCAACTGGCACACAGACGAAAGGATCCCCCTCGGTAACCCTACGAACAGCGTCGCGTCGTGCGGCGCGTCTTACAGGGGGAGGTACCACTTGAGACGCACAGCAGTGCTCGGCTCGGCCGGCACTCTGCTCGCGGGCACGCTCATAGCGACCACGCTCGCCGCCACGTCGGCGAGCGCCGACGGCCGCGCCGACAGTGGCAGAGCCGCGCAGAGCAAGGAACAGAAGGCACGGAACGCCCAGGCGGCCGGCGCCGAGGTGGCCGCGGCACGCGCGGCCAAGAAGGGGATCGACTGGGCGGACTGCCCGGCCGACTGGTCCCTGGAGAAGCCGATCCAGTGCGGCTACGTGAGCGTCCCGCTCGACTACGCCCGTCCGAACGGCAAGCAGATCAAGATCGCCGTCGACCGGATCGGCAACACCGGCACCAAGGGCGAGCGTCAGGGCTCGCTCGTCTACAACCCCGGTGGCCCCGGCGGTTCCGGCATGGCGTTCCCGCGCCGCGTCGTGACCAAGAACGCCATCTGGGCGGATGCCGCGAAGGCGTACGACTTCGTCGGGTTCGACCCGCGCGGGGTCGGGCGCTCGACGCCCATCTCCTGCGTCGACCCGCAGGAATTCGTCAAGGTTCCCAAGGCCGACCCCGTTCCCGACAGCGAGGCCGACAAGCGCGCCCAGCGCAAGCTCGCGGCCGAGTACGCGGACGGCTGCAAGGAGCGCAGCGGCTGGATGCTGCCGCACATGACGACGCCCAACACCGCGCGTGACCTGGACGTCCTGCGGGCCGCGCTCGGCGACAGGAAGCTCAACTACGTCGGCGTCTCCTACGGCACCTACCTGGGCGCCGTCTACGGCACGCTCTTCCCGTCCCATGTACGGCGCATGGTGCTGGACAGCGTGGTCAACCCGTCGAAGGAGAAGATCTGGTACCAGGCCAACCTGGACCAGGACGTCGCCTTCGAGACGCGCTTCGACGACTGGAAGAAGTGGGTCGCCGAGAACGACGCGACGTTCCACATCGGCGACACCGTCGCCAAGGTCGAGAAGCAGTGGGACAAGCTTCGCGCCACCGCCAAGAAGGAGCCGATCGGCGGCGTCGTGGGACCGGCCGAACTCATCGGCCTCTTCCAGAGCGCCCCGTACTACGACTCCAGCTGGGTGCCGGTCGCCGACACCTGGAGCAAGTACCTGGCCGGGGACACCCAGGCGCTCGTCGACGCCGTCGCGCCCGATCTGTCGGACACGGTGGGCAACGCGGCCGCGGAGAACAGCAACGCGGTCTACACCGCCGTCGAGTGCGCCGACGCCAAGTGGCCCACCAGCTGGCGCACCTGGGACCGGGACAACACCCGGCTCCACCGCGACCACCCGTTCCTCACCTGGGCCAACGCCTGGATGAACCTGCCCTGCGCCACCTGGGGCGTGGAGCAGCAGACACCGGTCGAGGTCCGGACGGGCCGGGGGCTGCCGCCCGTACTGATCGCGCAGTCCACGCGCGACGCCGCCACCCCGTACGGGGGCGCGGTCGAGCTGCTCAAGCGGTTCAAGGGCTCACGCCTGATCACCGAGCGGGACGCCGGTTCGCACGGCATCACCAATCTCGCGAACCCGTGCATCAACGACCGGGTCGAGTCGTATCTGCTCAGCGGCGAGCTCGACAGCCGCGACGTGACGTGCGCACCGCACGCCACGCCCAAGCCGTGACGGCCTAGTCGGGTCGCAGGGCACGGGAAGCACCGGTGAGAGGGAGGGGGCGACGGCCGAAGACGGCCGTCGCCCCCTCTCGCACGTCCGGCGCGGCGGCGTCTCCGGCGCGGCGGCGTCAGCGGCGCAGGCGCGGGAACTTCCTCCCCGCCGACCGCTGGGCCTCCTCGGCCTTCACATCGGCGGCGTACCGGTCCACGTACTCCTGCCCGGACAGCCCGAGGATCGCGTACATGATCTCGTCGGTGACCGCACGGACCGCGGCCTTCTGGTTCTCCAGGCCCGCGTAGCGCGAGAAGTCCAGCGGCTCACCGAAGCGGATCGTGACCCGCTTGATGCTGGGGATCTTCTGACCGGGCGGCTGGATCTCGAACGTACCCACCATCGCGCACGGCACCACCGGGACCTGCGCCCTGATGGCCATCACCGCGACGCCGACCTTGCCCTTGTAGAGCCGCCCGTCGTGCGAGCGCGTGCCCTCCGGGTAGATCCCCAGCAACTCGCCCTTCGCGAGCACCCCGAGCCCCTCCCGGATCGCCGCCTGGCCGGCTTCCTTGCCGGACCGGTCGACCGGGATCTGGCCCACGCCGCGGAAGAACGAGGCGGTGAGACGTCCCTTGATACCGGGCCCGGTGAAGTACTCGGCCTTCGCGAGGAAGGTGATCCGACGCTTGATGATCGCGGGCATCAGGAAATGGTCGGAGAAGGAGAGATGGTTGCCCGCGAGGATCGCGGCACCGTCCGCCGGTATGTGTTCGAGCCCCTCGATCCGCGGCCGGAAGAGCAGGCGCAGCAGGGGGCCCAACAGCACGTACTTCAGTACGTAGTAGAACACGGCGTTTCTCCCACTCTGCCGGACCGGCTGCGTCGGTGTCCGCCTGATCACAGCACACGGAGGGAGTCCAGTCGATCCGTGGGCGGGGGTCGTATCCGGTTCGGACACGGTCCCGCCGCCCCCGGCGGCAGCGGCGGTGCGATCAGGCGCGGGGCGGCGCGGGCACGATCAGCTGGGAGATCGCGGCGATGACCTCGGCGGGGCGCGCCGTCAGATAGAAGTGGTCGCCCTGGAAGACGCGCATGGTGAACCCGCCCGTGGTGTGGTCGCGCCAGCTGCCGGCCTCGTCCAGCGTGCTCAACGGGTCGGCGTCGCCCACGAAGACATGGATCGGGCAGGAGACCCGCGGGGTGCCGGACGGCCGGTAGGTCTCGATGGCCTGGTAGTCGGCGCGCAGGGCGGGCATGATCAGGCGGTGCGTGTCGGGATCGTCGAAGACGGCCGCGTCGGTGCCGCTGAGCGCCTGGACATTGGCGATGATCGCCGCGTCACCCTGGCGGTGGAGGGTCTCGTCACGGAACCGGGACGGCGCGCGCCGGCCGGACAGGATGATCCCGAGAGGGGACCGGTCCAGCTCCCGTTCCATCAGCCGGGCCACCTCGAAGGCGACAGCGGCACCCATGCTGTGGCCGAAGAGCCACGTCCGGTCCAGATCCTCCGGTGGAAGCTCACGGAATATCGCCGCCGCGAGGTTCTCCACATTGCCGATGGCCGGTTCCGCGTAGCGGTCCTGACGCCCCGGGTACTGGACTGCGAGAACCTCGACCTGCCCGGAGAGCGCCCGGGAGACGGGGAAGTAGTAGCTCGCCGCACCGCCCGCGTGGGGGAAGCAGATCATCCGGGGCGACGTCCGGTCGGACGGATGAAACTCTCGAATCCAGTTCGAGGCGTTGTTGCTGGATATGGCGGCCATCAATCAAGTTCCTCGGATCGGTCCGACTGAAGTCTCTGCCTCAGGCTACGTTCAGCGTTCATGTGCGTGCGGGCGCCTGACGACCCCTGCCGGCCCCTATCGCGCCCTCCCTCCGGGGGTCGCTCCGGCTGCCCGCAAGGGCCGCTCGTTCCGCCGAAGAGCGTCCCCGGCGGTCATCGGATTAGGGGGAGGGGCAGGGGAATTAGGGGGTCGATCCGCTGGAAGGGCGGTGCGGGAGGACCCTTCAATGAAGGTGTGACGGTAGCCGACAGTTGGCTCGCCCCTGGTGCCCGCCGTCGCGCGCCAGGCGTACGACGGTACCCGCATCGCCGTGGAAATGCCGTCTCCGGCGAACGGGAGAAAGCACGGACGCAGCTGTTCTCGGAGCACCGGAGGGAAATCATGCAGCCCAACCACGTGGCCGACACGCGAGTACAGGAACCCGTCGCCCTGACGTCCGCCGAACACCTCGTGCGCGTCGTCAGAGGCGCACCGGGGGAGATGGAACTCGCCGCGCTGCTCGCGGTGCTCTCCGCCCTGACCGGAACCCGGGAACAGGTCGTCGCGGACTCCGCCGCCCGGCAGAGGCGTAAGTCCGGCTGGGGCGAGATCCGTTACACACCCCCGGGCGCCTGGACCGCCGGCCGTGAGAGGGAATGGCGGCACTGAGCCCCGCCGGCCCTACGGGACACCGGGGGCGCGGTGCGTGCCGCCCGAGATCCCAACCGCCGCGCGGGGCCGACCCCGTACCCCGTGTGACAGATCAACTCCCGCCGTGATCAACGCGCCGACGCCGGGCCGAGAGGCCCGGCGCAGTCGGCGCGCAGTCGTTCGCGGGGGCCGGAATCCCGCCCCGCGCTTGCGCGCCGGCGTGCTCTCCCGCACCCTGCCGACACCGGGTACGGGAGAGAAACGGAATCTCGGCAACTCCCGTTCATGACGTCTCCGAGCTAGGGCTGGACGTCGACCGGGGGCGTATCCGGAACAAGGCGGCGGAGCCCGGTCCTTGGGGCCGGGACTTGCCGCCCGAGTGACCCAGGCGCACCCCGTCGCGGCCGGTGTGCGCCCTACACCGGTCCGGACGGCAGGGGGCGGAAGCCGATGGTCGGGCCGGGCCAAGGGGTCGGGGCACGTTAGGGGCGATCAGGGGTTGGGGGGTCTTTTCACCCTGCGTAACGTTCCCGGCAAGCGCGCGTCGTAAGTGTCGACGCCCTTTCGACCCGGGGTGGCTTTGGTGAGCAACCAGGAGAAGCTTCTTGACTACCTCAAGCGCGCGACCACGGACCTGCGCACAGCCCGCAGACGCGTCGCCGAGCTTGAGCAGCGTGACCAGGAACCGATCGCCATTGTCTCGATGGCCTGTCGCTACCCGGGTGGAGTGAACTCCCCCGAGGATCTGTGGCGGCTCGTGGACGACGGTGTCGACGCGGTCTCCGAATTCCCGGAGGACCGTGGCTGGGGCGTGGAGAACATCTACGACCCCGAACTCGGCAAACCCGGGAAGACCGCCTCCCGTATGGGCGGATTCCTTTACGACGCCCCCGACTTCGATGCCGAGTTCTTCGGCATCAGCCCGCGCGAGGCGACCGGCACCGACCCGCAGCAGCGGCTGCTGCTTGAGACGTCGTGGGAGGCGCTGGAGCGCGCCGGGATCGCTCCCGACTCGCTCAAGGGCAGCGCGACCGGCGTCTATGCCGGGGTGATGTACCACGACTACTCCGGCGGCAGTAACGGAGGCAGCATCGTCTCCGGCCGGGTGTCCTACACGCTGGGCCTCGTCGGCCCCGCGGTGACCATGGACACGGCGTGCTCGTCGTCGCTGGTCGCCCTGCACATGGCGATCCAGTCGCTGCGTTCCGGTGAGACCTCGCTCGCCCTCGCGGGCGGTGTCACGGTGATGTCCACCCCCGAGATGTTCATCTACTTCAGTGAGCAGCGCGGCCTGGCCACGGACGGCCGCTGCAAGTCGTTCAGCGCCGCCGCCAATGGCATGGGCTGCTCGGAAGGTGTCGGGGTTCTCGTACTGGAGCGGTTGTCGGACGCGCGTCGTCTGGGGCATCCGGTGCTCGCGGTGGTGCGGGGGAGTGCGCTGAACCAGGACGGTGCCAGCAACGGTCTGACCGCCCCCAACGGCCCCGCGCAACGGCGTGTGATCAAGCAGGCGTTGGCGAACGCGGGTCTGTCGGCGGCGGATGTGGACGCGGTCGAGGCGCACGGCACGGGTACGACGCTGGGTGACCCGATCGAGGCCCAGGCGCTGCTGGAGACGTACGGGCAGGGGCGCCCGGAGGGCCGGCCGCTCTGGCTGGGGTCGATCAAGTCGAACATGGGTCACACGCAGGCCGCGGCGGGTGTCGCGGGGATCATCAAGATGGTTCAGGCGATGCGTCACGGCAAGCTCCCCCGGACGCTGCATGTGGACGAGCCGACGCCCCAGGTCGACTGGGAGACCGGCGATGTCCAGCTGCTGACGGAGGCACGGGACTGGCCGAGCGAGGGCCGTCCGCGCCGCGCGGGTGTCTCGTCGTTCGGGATCAGCGGAACGAACGCGCACGTGATCGTCGAGGAAGCCGTACCGGTCGAGGAAGAGCCGGTCGAGCGGCGGGAGTTGCCGGTCGCGCCGGTGCTCGTGTCGGCGAAGACGCCGGCCGCGCTGGAGACCCAGATCGAGCGGTTCAAGCCGCTGATGGAGGACGGGAACCCCCTCGACCTGGCGTACTCGGCCATGACGGGGCGTGTGGTCCTGGAGCACCGTGCGGTGCTGGTGGGCTCCGAGACCGTGATCGGCTCGGTCACCGAGGGCAAGGTGGCGTTTCTGTTCACGGGGCAGGGGAGTCAGCGTCTGGGGATGGGGCGTGAGTTGTATGAGTCGTTCCCGGTGTTCGCGACCGCGTTCGATGAGGTGTGTGGGGTTCTTGATCCCGTTGTCCGTGAGGTGATGTGGGGTGATGAGGAGGCGTTGAGTCGTACGGAGTTCACTCAGCCGGCGATTTTCGC
>NZ_BMMV01000033.1 GCF_014646115.1 Streptomyces camponoticapitis
GCTACGGGCCGCCAGAGCCGAGCAGCAGACCGATGCCTGGAAGGAGCGCTACAAGATCCGCGCCGGGGACGAGGGGACCATCGCGCAAGGCATCCACCGCTGCGGCCTGCGCAGATCCCGCTACCGCGGCCTTGCGAAGACCAGCCTCCAGCACCAGCTCACCGGCGCTGCGATCAACCTCACCCGGATCGACGCGCACCTCACCGAAACGCCCCGGGCCCGCACTCGCACCAGTCACTTCGCAGCACTTCGCCCCGCCGACCAACCAGTCGACGGGGCGAAGCGAGGCCCGAATTAACCAACAGCGTCCGGGTGTCCGGTACGGGCCACCGGCGTCGTCGTCGCGGTCGTGTCCGGTGCGCGCGGGTCAGCGGGCGGTCGCGCCACGACCCGCGCGGTCGAGCGTCTGACGTACATCGGAGTCGTGGTAGTAGGTGCGCCCGGCACGGGTGCTGCGGCGCCAGCGGCGCTCGCTCGCGTGGCGGTAGACGCTGCCCGGCGCGATGCCCCACAGGCGGGCTATGTCGGCCGCGCTGACCCAGCGGGTGTCCGACGGGGAGTCGGCCCGCGCGTCCGACCCGGCGTCCGGCCGTGCGTCCTCGGCGGACCGCCCGGCCGCCGATCGGCCCGGCGTCGGTGAGGAGGCCTTCGCACGGCGGGAGTTGATGCGGTGGCTGAGCTGTAGCCACTCGTGGCCGAGCCAGCGGTGGGCCGGGTCGGCGTCGCAGATGATCTCGGCGGGGACCTGCGGCTTCCGCGGATCGACGCGGGCGGCCAGGGAGCCGGCACAGGACTCCTCGACGCAGACCCCGATCGGCACCCGGCGCGCCTCCGAGGGGTCGATCACCCGGCGGGCACGGCGTACGACCCGCGCCAGCTCCTCGGAGAGATCACCGGCGGCGTCGTGCGCGCCCAGCCAGTCGGCGTGCCGCGTGAGGAATTGCGCGAGCGCGTCGACCGAGCGGGGCGGGGCGCTGAGACGCCGCTCCTCGACGACCAGCCCGACCCAGGTCCAGAGGGTCGAGGCGAACGCCGAACGGGCCTCGGCCGCCGCCATGTTGAACGGCATGCCCGGCAGCGGCCCCCCACTCGTCCTCTCGCGCGGCTGGTCGGAGCCGCCGAGCAGCCGCCCGCACTCCTCGTACAGCCCCGCCGCCGCCTTCAGTTCGGCCAGCAGCCGTCTCTCGCACCCCGGGCACAGCCGGCGCCCGGCCTCGGCACGTCGGCGGACCAGCCCCGATGCCTCCCGGGTCGCGCAGCCGGCTCCCCCGCACACCGCTGTCGCCGCGGCGGCACGAATCGTGTGGTTACGCATGGCGGACTCCCCCTCAGTCGAATTGTCGCCACGCTAGTTCGGGAGTTCGACCCGGGCAACCGAGCCACCGGGAGTTGCAGGACACTTGACACCGATTTCGCAGGCACTTTCCATCTGCCATGACTCTGACGTGATTTGACATTTCCCTGTAGGGCCGGATCTTGACCGGGGCCGTACGAGCGAAGAGAGTCGTGGCTAACGTCCTTCGAACTGTGCCCGGTCGGCGGAGAGTTCACGATTCCGCAGACCGCACACCGTTCTGACGTCGAATTCACACAGCTCTGAAAGTGGACCGCTTGACGCGGGCTGCCGCCCCGAAGAGGCTATTGAATACCGTCCGCCGACGTGTGCTGAATCCCCGGTGAATGCCGCGCGCCGCGCTCGCCGGACCACAGCGACTCCGTCCGCGCCTCTTCCGGTCGGTGACCGACGACCGACCAACGAAACCATTCGGAGGAGCCGCTGATGGCTACGCAGGAAGCAACGATCCAGGTACCGCACGCGGGCCCGGCCCATGAGCGCCGGGCCATCGCGCGCAGCGCGCTGCGCGTCTTCGCCCGGGAGGGCTGGCAGCGCTCCGACACCGAGGCCGTGGCGGCCGAGGCCGGAGTCGACGCGAGCACGGTGCGCCGGTACTACAAGGACAAGGAGCAGCTCTTCCTCGGTGTCCTGCTGGAGAGCACCGCGTCGGTGTCGGCGGCGCTCACCGCGATCGCCGAGCGGCACCTCACCCGGATCACGGATCTCGAACCCGATCTGATCGCCTTCGGTCTCGCCTGGCAGTCGCCGATCGCCGACTATCCGGACCACTTCGCCCTGGTGCGGCGGATCTCGGCGGAGGTGTCGGTCCTCCCGCAGATAGTCATGGAGATCTGGCAGAACGCCGGACCGCGGCCGGCCCGGCGCGAGCTGGCCCGCCATCTGCAGCGGCTGTCCGAGGAGGGAGTGCTGGCCATCGAGGACGGCGACGCGGACCTGGCGGCGGGCCGTTTCATCCTGCTGACCTCCACCGGGATCGTCCAGCGGACGTTCCACGGGACCGTGCCGCTCGGCGACCGGGAGATCGAGCAGCACATCACCGACGGTGTGCGGGACTTCCTCAGCCTCTACCGGCCGGCCGACCGGCCGTCGCCGGACGCGAGCGCGTGAACCGGAACGGTCCCTGTCCGAAGGAGAGACGAGTGAGGCACAGCACGCTGACCGTGGCTCGGACGGATGTTGATCCGAGCGTGGACGTCGCCCGTCTGATCGGGGATTTCGACGCCACAGAAATGCCGCACCGGACGGGTACGCGGCGGCGGCGGCTCTTCGCGTACCGGGGGCCCCATTTTCACCTCCGGGATTTCGACGACGACAACGGCGGCCGGCTGATCGAGGAGGCGAAGTCGAATTCTCGCTCCATACGGATCAGTGACGAACTGAAGCCCCTTATCGATGCTTACGACCCGGCCACTCGGCGGTCCCCGAAGGATGCCATGGCCAGGCGTTTCTACAACTGGGAGGCGAAGGCGTGACACATCGTCGAGTGGTGATCACGGGAATAGGTGTCACCGCCCCGGGTGGGATAGGCCGCAAGAACTTCTGGTCCTTGCTGAGCGAGGGCCGCACCGCCACCCGCGGAATCACGTTCTTCGACCCGTCGCAGTTCCGTTCGCAGGTGGCGGCGGAGATCGACTTCGATCCGGAGGCCCATGGGTTCTCGCCGCACGAGATCCGGCGGATGGACCGGGCCGCGCTGCTCGCGGTGCTCTCCGCGCGCGAGGCGGTCGCCGACAGCGGGCTGGACTTCGCGGGCGTCGACCCGCACCGGATGGGGGTGACCATCGGCAGTGCGGTCGGCGCGACGATGGGCCTGGACCAGGAGTACCGGGTCGTCAGCGACGGCGGCCGGCTCGACCTGGTCGACCACCACTACGCCGTCCCGCACCTCTACAACCACTTCGTACCGAGCTCCTTCGCGGCCGAGGTCGCCTGGGAGGTGGGGGCCGAGGGCCCGGCAACCGTGGTCTCCACCGGCTGTACATCGGGCATCGACTCGGTGGGCCACGCGGTCGACGTGATCCGCGAGGGCACGGCCGATGTGATGGTCACGGGTGCCTCGGACGCGCCGATCTCGCCGATCACCATGGCGTGCTTCGACGCGATCAAGGCCACCACGGCACGCAACGACGACGCGGAGCACGCCTCCCGGCCGTTCGACGGCACGCGCAACGGCTTTGTGCTGGGCGAGGGTTCGGCCGTGTTCGTCCTGGAGGAGCTGGAGTCCGCGCGGCGGCGGGGGGCGCACATCTACGCGGAGATCGCCGGCTACGCCTCACGCTGCAACGCCTTCCACATGACCGGTCTGCGGCCCGACGGCAACGAGATGGCCGAGGCCATCCGGGTGGCGCTGGGCGAGGCCCGGCTGCCGGCCGATTCGGTCGACTACATCAACGCGCACGGCTCCGGTACGAAGCAGAACGACCGCCACGAGACGGCCGCGTTCAAGAAGAGCCTGGGCGATCACGCGTACCGGACGCCGGTGAGCTCCATCAAGTCCATGGTGGGCCACTCCCTGGGGGCGATCGGCTCGATCGAGATCGCCGCGTCCGCGCTGGCGATGGAGCACCACGTGGTGCCGCCGACCGCCAATCTGCACACGCCGGACCCCGAATGCGACCTGGACTACGTGCCGTTGACGGCGCGGGAGCACCGTACGGACACCGTGCTCTCCGTCGGCAGCGGTTTCGGCGGCTTCCAGAGCGCCATGGTGCTGGCCCGTCCCGACAGGAGCGTGGCATGACGAAGGTAGTCGTCACCGGCCTCGGCATCGCGGCCCCCAACGGGACCGGCGCCGAGGAGTACTGGGCCGCCACCCGCGGCGGCAAGACCGGCATCGGCCGGATCACCCGCTTCGACCCCGCACGGTATCCCTCCCAACTCGCGGGTGAGATCAAGGGGTTCGACGCGGAGAGGCATCTGCCGGGCAGGCTGCTGCCGCAGACCGACCGGATGACCCAGATCGCGCTCGCCGCCACCGACTGGGCCCTCGCCGACGCGGGGGTACGGCCGGGCGACATGAGCGACTACGACATGGGCGTGGTGACGGCGAGTTCGTCGGGCGGCTTCGAGTTCGGCCAGAACGAGCTCCGGAAGCTGTGGAGCCTGGGCAGCAAGCATGTCAGCGCGTACCAGTCCTTCGCCTGGTTCTACGCGGTGAACAGCGGCCAGATCTCGATCCGTAACGGTATGAAGGGCCCCAGCGGCGTGGTCGTCAGCGACCAGGCCGGCGGGCTCGACGCGCTCGCGCACGCCCGGCGGCAGATCCGCAAGGGCACCCGGCTCATCGTCACTGGCTCCATCGACGCCTCGATCTGCCCCTGGGGCTGGGTGGCGCAGATCGCCGGTGGGCGGCTGAGCACGAACGACCACCCCGACCGGGCCTATCTGCCCTTCGACGCGGAAGCCGGCGGTCATGTGCCGGGCGAGGGCGGCGCGATCCTCATCATGGAGAACGCGGACGGCGCCCGCGACCGGGGCGCCAGGGTCTACGGCGAGTTCGCCGGTTACGGAACGACCTTCGACCCGAAGCCCGGCAGCGGCCGGCCGCCCGGTCTGCGCAAGGCCATCGAACTGGCGCTGGCGGACGCGGAGGCCGAGCCGGGGGACATCGACGTGGTGTTCGCCGACGCCGCCGCCGTACCGGAGCAGGACCGTACGGAGGCCGAGGCGATCACCGCGGTCTTCGGCCCGAGCGGCGTCCCGGTCACCGCGCCCAAGACGATGACCGGCCGGCTCTACTCCGGCGCGGCCCCGCTCGATGTGGCCACGGCCCTGCTCGCCATCGAGGAGGGGCTGATCCCGCCGACCACCAACGTCGAGCAGTCGGCCGAGTACGACCTGGACCTGGTGACGGGCCGGCCGCGTACCGCCGCGGTGCGCGCCGTGCTCGTACTCGCACGCGGCGAGGGCGGTTTCAACTCCGCCGCCGTGATCCGCGACGCGCGCTGAGACCGCGTCGCGCCGTATGCCACCGGCCGCCCCTCGGCGGCCGGTCGGTGCGCCCCGCCGTGTCGCGGACGCACCAGCTCCACCCATCACCCACGAACGACAGTCCGAAGGGACAGCCATGGCCACGAACACCTTCACCATCGAGGACCTCAAGCGCATTCTCCTGGAGGGTGCGGGCGAGGAGGAGGGCGTCGACCTGAACGGCGACATCCTCGACACCGACTTCGAGGAGCTCGGTTACGAGTCGCTGGCTCTGCTGGAGACCGGCGGCCGGATAGAGCGCGAGTACGGCATCACGCTCGACGACGAGGCGCTGACCGAGAACCGGACGCCGCGGGCGCTGATCGCCGCCGTCAACACCCACCTCGAAGTCCCCGCCGCGGCCTGACCGTGCCGAAGCGGCAGCCGTGGCCGTCCGGGCTCCCTCCCCAACAGGGCCCGGACGGCCACGGGCCGCCGCCCCGCCGCGCGCCCTTCCACCCGCGGCGACCCGTCAACAGCCCTCATCACGCATCAACGTCGTTTGGAGAAGTGAAGTCATGTCGCAGCAGGAGAAGCGTGTTGCTCTGGTTTCGGGTGCCACGAGCGGGATCGGTCTCGCCGTCGCCCGGCTGCTCGCCTCCCAGAACCACCGGGTGTTCATCGGCGCGCGCAACGCCGAGAACATCACCTCGACCGTCAAGCAGCTGCGCGAGGAGGGCCTCGACGTCGACGGAACCGTCCTCGACGTGCGTGACAGCGCCTCCGTCACCGCGTTCGTGGAGGCGGCCGTGGCCCGTTACGGACCCGTCGACGTCCTCGTCAACAACGCCGGACGCAGCGGCGGCGGCATCACCGCCGACCTGACCGACGAGCTGTGGGACGACGTCATCGACACCAACCTCAACAGCGTCTTCCGGCTCACCCGCGAAGTCCTCAACACCGGCCGTATGCGCCACAGCGACCGCGGCCGCATCATCAACATCGCCTCCACGGCGGGAAAGCAGGGCGTGGTCCTCGGCGCCCCCTACTCCGCCTCCAAGCACGGCGTCGTCGGCTTCACCAAGGCGCTCGGCAACGAGCTCGCCCCCACCGGCATCACCGTCAACGCCGTCTGCCCCGGGTACGTCGAGACCCCCATGGCGCAGCGCGTCCGCCAGGGCTACGCCAGCGCCTACGACACCACCGAGGACGCCATCCTCACCAAGTTCCAGTCCAAGATCCCCCTCGGCCGCTACTCCACCCCCGAGGAGGTCGCCGGCCTCGTCGGCTACCTCGCCACCGACACGGCCGCCTCCATCACCGCGCAGGCCCTGAACGTCTGCGGCGGCCTCGGCAACTTCTGACCCGACCCCACCGGCCCCACCACCACAAAGGGAGTACGCGCATGTCCCAGACCGGCCCCGGCCCGCGCGAAGTCGAACACGAGATCACCGTCTCCGCCCCCGCCGCAACCGTCTACCAGCTCATCGCCGACGTCGAGAACTGGCCCCGTATCTTCCCCCCGACCATCCACGTGGACCACGTCGAACAGGGCGAGGCGCACGAACGCATCCGCATCTGGGCCACCGCCAACGGCGAGCCCAAGAACTGGACCTCACGCCGCACCCTGGACCCCGACGCGCTGCGCATCACCTTCCGCCAGGAGATCTCCACACCGCCCGTCGCCACCATGGGCGGCACCTGGATCATCGAACCCGTCACCGCGGACGAGTCCAGGATCCGGCTTCTCCACGACTACACCGCCATCGACGACAACCCCGCCGACCTGGCGTGGATAGACGAGGCGGTCGACCGCAACTCGCGCTCCGAACTCGCCGCTCTCAAGACCAACGTCGAGGCCGCGCACCAGGCCGACGAACTCACCTTCTCCTTCGAGGACACCGTCCACATCAACGGCTCCGCCAAGGACGTCTACGACTTCATCAACGAAGCCGGCCTCTGGAACGAACGTCTCCCCCACGTCGCGACCGTCCGTCTGGAGGAAGACACCCCCGGCCTCCAGACCCTGGAGATGGACACCCGCGCCAAGGACGGCTCGACCCACACCACCAAGTCCTACCGGGTCACCTTCCCCCACCACAAGATCGCCTACAAGCAGGTCACCCTGCCGGCGCTCATGACCCTCCACACCGGCCACTGGACCTTCAACGAGAACCAGCACGAGATCGGCGGCCGGACCGTGGTCGCCGCGACCTCGCAGCACACCGTCGTCATCAACACCGAGAACATCGCGCGCGTCCTCGGTCCGGACGCCACCGTCGGCGACGCCAAGGAGTACGTCCACACCGCGCTCAGCACCAACAGCCGCGCCACCCTCGGCCACGCCAAGAACTACGCAGAACAGCGGGCCTGACCATGCGGGGGCAGAAGCCGGAGCAGAGTGAGGTCCTTCAGACCCAGGTCATCGTGGTGGGCGCCGGACCCGTCGGGCTGATGCTCGCGGGTGAACTGCGTCTCGGCGGGGCCGAGGTGATCGTGCTGGAGAGCAGGACGGCCCCGACGACGGAGTCGCGCGCCTCCACCCTGCACGCCCGCACCATGGAGATCCTCGACAGTCGCGGGCTGCTGGAGAAGTTCGGCAGCCCGCCGACCGAGCCCCGTGGGCACTTCGGCGGACTGCCTCTCGATCTGACGTCGAGCAGCCGCTACCCGGGCCAGTGGAAGGTCCCGCAGACGCGGACCGAGGAAGTCCTCCAGGAGTGGGCCCTCTCGCTCGGCGCGGAGTTGCGGCGCGGCCACGAAGTGGTGGCACTGAGCGTCGCGGAGGACCACGTCGAGGCGGAGGCCGCCGGCCCCGGCGGGACGGTGCGGGTACGGGGGCGCTATGTGGTCGGGTGCGACGGTGAGGACAGCGCCGTACGCCGTCTGACCGGGACTCCGGCGCCCGGACAGGGAGCCGGACGCGAGCTGATCCGGGCCGATGTGGCGGGTGTCGAGATCCCCGACCGGCGCTTCGAACGGCTGGAGAAGGGGCTCGCCATCGCGGCGCGGCGCGCCGACGGCGTCACCCGGGTGATGGTGCACGAGTTCGGCCGGACGGCGGAACCCCGCACCGGGGAGCCGGAGTTCGAGGAGATCGTCGGGATCTGGAAGCGGGTCACGGGCGAGTCCATCGGACACGGCACACCTCTGTGGGTCAACGCCTTCGGTGACGCCAGCCGGCAGGTCGTGCGCTACCGCGAGGGGCGGGTGCTGTTCGCCGGCGACGCCGCGCACCAGCAGATGCCGATCGGCGGCCAGTCCCTCAACCTGGGACTCCAGGACGCCGTCAATCTCGGCTGGAAGCTGGCCCTGGAACTCGTCCGGCCCTCGTCCGGCGAGCTGCTCGACAGCTACCACACCGAGCGGCACGCGGTCGGCCGCCGCGCGCTGTCCCACATCAAGGCGCAGGCGATGCTGCTGCTCGGCAGCCCCGAGGTCGAGGCGATCCGTACGGTCTTCGGTGAGCTCATCGACCGGCCGCGGGTCCGCGGGCATCTGGCCGGGACCATCACCGGGCTAGACATCCGTTACGACGTCGGGCCGGGCGACCACCCGCTGCTCGGCGCGCGGCTGCCGGACGTCCCACTGCGCACGGAGCGGGGGGAGAGCAGCACGACGGCTCAACTCCGCACCGGGCGTGGTGTGTTGCTGGTCCTCGACGAGAGCGGGCCGGCGGACGGCCCGGGGGACGCCGGGCCGTCCGCCGGGCCGGACACCTCGGACGGCTCACGGGGCGACGGCCTGCGCGCGGTCGCCGAGCCCTGGGCGGACCGCGTCGTGACCGTCGCGGCCGGTCTGCGGCGCGGCGGCCCGCTGGCGGGCGCCGGTGTCGTCCTGGTGCGGCCGGACGGGCACATCGTGCACACCGGACCCGGGACGGACGGCCTGGTGACCGCCCTGGAGCGGTGGTTCGGCGCGCCGGGCGCCCCGGAGCCCCGGACCGCGAGCACGGCGGCGGGACCGGCCGCGGCCCCGGTCACGGCCGAGGCCGTCGCCGTCGCCGTCGCCGTCGAGACACGACCGGCCGGAGCGTCGGCCGGATCTTTCACCGGTCCGTCATTCGCCGGGCCATCCATCGACACTGGGAGAAACGACATGGGCAGGCTCACGGGCAAGACAGCTCTGGTCACGGGTTCGAGCCGGGGCATGGGCCGGGCGACGGCCGTACGGCTGGCGCGGGAGGGCGCGCTGGTCGCCGTCCACTACACCAGTCGCGCGGACGCCGCCGAAGAGGTCGTCGCCTCGATCGAGAAGGACGGCGGGCGCGCCTTCGCGGTCCAGGCGGAGCTGGGTGTCCCCGGAGACGTCCACGAGCTGTTCGTGGGCCTGGAGCGGGGGCTGAAGGAGCGCACCGGTTCGACCGAGCTGAACATCCTGGTCAACAACGCGGGTGTGATGGGCGGTGTCGCTCCCGAGGAGACCACCCCGGACCAGTTCGACCGGCTGTTCGCGGTGAACGCCAAGGCGCCGTTCTTCCTCATCCAGCGCGCGCTCAAGAACATCCCGAACGGTGGCCGGATCATCAACATCACCTCCGGACTGACCCGTTGCGCCAATCCGCAGGAGATCGCCTACGCGATGACCAAGGGCGCCGTGGACCAGCTGGCGCTGCACTTCGCCAAGCACCTGGGCCCGCGCAACATCACCATCAACAGCGTGGCGCCGGGCATCACCCGTAACGGCAACCCGGTCTTCGACATGCCCGAGGTGGTCGAGCAGATGGCGCAGCTGTCGGCTCTCGGCCGGGTCGGTGAGCCGGAGGACATCGCCGACGTGGTGGCCTTCCTCGCGTCCGACGAGGCCCGTTGGGTCACCGGCTCGTTCGTGGACGCCACCGGCGGCACGCTGCTGGGGTGAGTCCGTCCGAGCGGCTCTCCGCCGCGCCGACAGGGCCGACCGCGTCATCGCGGCCGGCCCTGTCGCGTTTCCGCTCCAACCGATCCGGGAGAGGACCTTGACGTCGTACAGAACATCCACCGGCACCGCCGCGATCGCCCCGGCGGCGGCCCCCACGGCGGTGAGTCCACGGCTGTGGGGGCTGCTCGCCGTACTGGCGGGAAACATGCTCATCGACGCCCTCGAAGTGTCCGTGATGGTCGTGGCGATGCCTTCGATCGGCGCCGGCCTGGGTCTCTCCCTGACCGTGTTGCAGTGGACGATGAGCGGTTTCGCGCTGGGCTTCGGCGGTCTGATGCTGTTCGGCGGCCGGGTGGTGGCGCTGCTCGGCCGGCGGCGGGTGTATCTGGCCGCGCTGCTCGTCTTCGCCGCCGCGTCCCTGGTGGCGGGGGTGACGAGCGATCCGGCGCTGCTGATCGCCACCCGCTTCGTCAAGGGCTTCTGCGCCGCGCTGACCGCGCCGACGGGGCTGGCCATCATCAGCACCGCCTTCGCGGAGGGGCGTGAGCGCGGTCGCGCGCTGTCCGTGTACACCCTCTTCGGCGCCGGGGGTTTCACCGCCGGGCTGCTGTTGTCCGGTGTGCTCACCGAGATCAGCTGGCGCTGGACGCTGGTCTTCCCCGCCCCCGTGGTGCTGCTGCTGTTCGTCTTCGGATTGCGGCTGATCCCCTCCGACGAACCGGAGGCGGCGGGGCCACGACACTACGGTGTGGCCGCGGCGCTCAGTTTCACGGGCACCCTCGCCGCGCTCGCGTTCGCGATCGCGGCCGTGCCCGGGGCGGGCTGGGGCGGTGCGCGTGTGCTCGGCCTCGGCGCCCTGGCCGCGACGCTGTTCAGCGTCTTCCTCGCCGTCGAACGCCGGGCGTCCCGGCCGCTGGTGGGGGCGGGGGCGTGGGTGAACCGGGCTCTGATCCGTTCCGCCCTGGGGGCGGCCGCGCTCAACGGCTCATATCTCGGGCTGCTGTTCGTCATCACCTTCCACCTTCAGACACGGCTCGGCTGGGGCCCGCTGCACACCGGACTCGCGCTGCTGCCCGCGAGCGCCCCGCTGGCGGCGACCGCGCTGCTCTCGGGGCGCATGGTCAGCAAGTTCGGCGCCCCCAGGCTGATCGCTCTCGGCGCGCTGCCGCCGCTGCTGGGCCATCTCTGGTTCCTGCGCCTGTCCGCGCCGACCGATTACGCGTACGACGTCCTGCCGGCGCTGCTGCTGGTCGGGGCGGGCTTCGTACTCACCTTCGCGGCGTTGAACGCGCAGGCCACCGCAGGCGCACCGGCGGCCGGGCGGGGCATGGCGGGCGGGGTCTACCAGACGGCGGTGCAGGCGGCCGCGGTCGTGATGATCGCGCTGGTCGCGACCCTGCTGGCCGGCGACGTGGCGCCCGCCGGCGCCTTGGAACCGGCGGTCCTGGAGAGCTACCGGCCGGCGGTCCTCCTGATCACCGGTGTCGGCGCGCTGGGGTTCCTCGTCGGTCTGTCCGGGCTGTTCCCGCGTACGCGTGAGCGCCCGCCCGCGTCCGCACCCGCCTCCGAGCCCGGCTCCGAATCCGCTCTCTCCGCCCCCGTACCTCCTCGCACACCGTGACCTGAAAGGAATCACATGAGCCTCCAACAGATTCTGTCCGTCACGCCCCTCGACGGCTCCGGCACCGACCTCGACGACGACTACTCCGACACGTACGCGTACGCCTATGACGACGGCTACGACGACGAGTACGACTTCGACTTCGACGACGAGGACGGCGTCTGGGACGCGGACATCCTCGGCCCCGAGGTCACCGTGCCCGACCGGGACGTGCTCGCCGAGCTCCCGTCGGCCGAACGCACCCGGATCATCGAGGAGTTGGTCCGTCAGGAGCTCGGCCGGGTGCTGCGCGTTCCGCCGTCGGACATCGAGACGACCGGCAGCACGATGAACGCCCTGGGCGTGGGTTCCATCGCCGGGCTGCAGATCCAGAGCCAACTGGAGGCCGCCCTTCAGGTCGAGGTGAACCTCCAGCAACTCCTGCTCGCCAACAGCGCCGCCGAGCTGATCGACTGCCTCGCCGGACAACTCGGTCCGGGTGACTCGGTCCACGCGAGGAACGCCGGGAACCGGGGACGGCACACCGCGAAGCCGTCCGGCGCCCCCACAGCTCCGGACGCGAGAGCCGGGACGACGGGCTCGCTGTGAACGCGAGTCGCACCGGCAGCGCCGTACCTGAGGGGACCGGACGGCCCGGCCCGATCGCGGCGCCCATGGCGGGGGATGGGCGTCTGGACCTGTGGCTGCTGCGGCTGCCGAAATACGACCGTATCGCCGGTTCGCTGGACCGGTCCGAGCTGAGCGACGCGGAGCGCGGCCGGGGCGCCGCGTTCCTCCGGCCCGCCGACTCGGTGCTCTATCTCTCGGCGCACATCGCGCTGCGCCGGGTGCTGGCGTCGTATCTGGGGATCCACCCCCGCGACGTGGTGTTCTTCCGCGAGCCCTGTCCGGGTTGCGGCGGCGCGCACGGACGGCCGGCGGTCCGGCCGGTGGCGTCGCCGGGCGTCCTGTCGGCGGAGCCCCCGCTGCATTTCTCCCTCTCGCACAGTTCAGGTGTGGCGCTGATGGGAGTGGCCGGGGTCCCGGTGGGCGTGGACGTGGAGCGGCATCCGCGCGAGGAGACCGCCGAGGTCTGCGCCAGAGCGCTGCACACCGACGAACGGGCGGAGCTGGCCGCGCTGCCGCGAGAGGCACGCCCGGACGGGTTCGGCCGGATCTGGACGCGAAAGGAGGCCTATCTCAAGGGCCTTGGCACCGGTCTGGGGCGGGAGCCGTCCCTGGACTATCTCGGTTCGGACACCGGCAGGAGGCCGGAGGGCTGGACGATCCTCGACGTTCCGTGCGGTCCGCGCCACCACGGCGCCGCCGCTCTCCTGGGGACCGGGCCGGTTTCGGCGTCGGTCCGTCGGCTGCCCATGAACAGTCTCCTCCTCGGCGGTGCCGTGGAGTCCGACGACGGTCCGGACGCGCAGTCGTCCGCCGCGTAGATCGTGAAGGAGCAGGTTGTGCAGCAGCAATTGAACGAGTTGAGCCAGCTCAAGGAGGCGGCGCGCGGCGGACCGAGCGAGCGCGCCACCGAAGTACAGCACGAGAAGGGCAAGTTGACGGCGCGCGAGCGTATCGACCTGCTCCTGGACAAGGGTTCGTTCAACGAGGTCGAACCCCTGCGCAGGCACCGGGCGTCCGGCTTCGGACTGGAGAGCAAGAAGCCCTACACCGATGGTGTGGTGACGGGCTGGGGCACCGTGCACGGCCGTACCGTCTTCGTCTACGCGCATGACTTCCGCATCTTCGGCGGGGCGCTGGGCGAGGCGCACGCGCAGAAGATCCACAAGGTGATGGACCTCGCCGAGGCGGCCGGCGCCCCGCTGGTGTCGCTCAACGACGGGGCGGGCGCGCGTATTCAGGAGGGGGTGCTGGCGCTCGCCGGCTACGGCGGGATCTTCCAGCGCAACACCCGTTCCTCGGGGGTGATCCCGCAGATCTCGGTGATGCTCGGCCCGTGCGCGGGCGGCGCCGCGTACTCGCCGGCGCTCACCGACTTCGTGTTCATGGTCCGGGACACCTCGCAGATGTTCATCACCGGGCCGGACGTGGTGCGCGCGGTGACCGGTGAGGAGATCACCCAGAACGCGCTGGGCGGCGCGGACGTGCACGCCTCGGTGTCCGGTGTGGCGCACTTCCCGTACGACGACGAGGAGACGTGCCTGGAGGACGTGCGCTTCCTGCTGTCGCTGCTGCCGTCGAACAACCGCGAACTGCCCCCGGTCGTCAGAACCGACGACCCGGCGGACCGCACCACGGAGGCGCTGCTCGACATCGTCCCCACCGAGTCGGGGCGTTCCTACGACGTACGGGCCGTCATCGAGGAGATCGTCGACGACGGCGAGTGCTTCGAGGTGCATCCGGCATGGGCGACCAATCTGGTCTGCGCGCTGACCCGGCTGGACGGGCAGGTCGTCGGCATCGTCGCGAACAACCCGGGCTCGATGGCGGGGGTGCTGGACATCGAGGCGTCCGAGAAGGGGGCCCGGTTCGTGCAGTGGTGCGACGCGTTCAACGTGCCGCTGGTGACGCTGGTCGACGTGCCGGGCTTCCTGCCCGGTGTCGACCAGGAGCACAACGGCATCATCCGGCGCGGCGCGAAGCTGCTCTACGCGTACTGCAACGCGACGGTGCCGCGGATCTCGCTGGTGCTGCGCAAGGCGTACGGCGGCGCGTACATCGTGATGGACTCCCGCTCGATCGGCGCGGACCTGGCGCTGGCCTGGCCCGGCAACGAGATCGCCGTCATGGGCGCGGAGGGCGCCGCGAACGTCATCTTCCGCCGGGAGATCGCCGCCGCGGACGACCCGGAGGCCGTCCGGCAGCAGAAGATCAAGGAGTACAAGGCGGAGCTGATGCATCCGTACTACGCCGCGGAGCGTGGCCTGGTCGACGACGTGATCGACCCGCGCGACACCCGCAAGATCCTGATCCGCTCGTTGGCGATGCTGCACGCCAAACACGCCGACGTGCCCTGCCGCAAGCACGGCAACCCGCCGCAGTGAGGGGCCGGGACCGCCCGGCGGCCGGGTTCGTGACGTTCGGGGTGCTGCGGGTGGACGGCCCCGGCACCGCCGCCGAGCTGGTCGGGATCCTCACCGAAGAGGTGACCCGCTGGGTGCGGCACACCGAGGGGTTCGTCTCGGCCCGGGTGCATGTGAGCCTCGACGGCGGCACCGTCGTCAACCGGGGCCAGTGGACGAGTGAGGAGGACTATCACTCGTCGTTCCGCAGCCGGCCCGCCGACGGTGTGCTGCCGACCATCGCCGGCCGTCCGGGGGTGCTGGCCGCCACCGTGTTCACCGGCACCCCGGCGCCGGGCATCGAGGGCCCGCAGGCGGCGGAGGAGCCGGGCGTGGTGGCCGTGGCCACCCGGCATCTGAGCGGCCACGAGTCGGCCGTCGAGGTGACGGGCCTGCTGGCGCGCAGCGGTGAGTGGAAGCGGCACCATCCCGGCTTCATCTCCGCGACGCCCTATCTCAGCCAGGACGGCACGACGTTCATCAACTACCCCATGTGGGTCAACGAGTTCGCGTACTGCTCCTGGATGCGCGACCCGCGGATCACCGAGGGACAGGAGGAGATAGCCCGTCTTGAGGTCGCCCCGCCGGAGTACCTGTTGTGCACGGTGGCGGCCGAGGTGGAAGCCCCGGCGCGGCCCGCGCGGCCCGGCGCGGCCGGCGAGAACGGCAAGGAACCCGGCTCGCGGAGAGCGGGCCCCCAAGGAGGAGGAGAGAGTTGAGCACCGAAGCTCCGGAACGACACCTTTCCGGTCCGACCGCCGAGGAACACCGCGCGGCGCCACCGCCCGGACTCGCCGGGGAGGACGACGAATATCCGGCGGACACGCACATCATCCGCGGCATCGACTGAGCGGCGCGAGCGGCGCGCGAGAGCGGGCGCGGCCACGCGGAGGGGTTCTGAGACCCGTAGGGAAGTGAGGGAATCCATGACCGCGAAGGGCCAGGCGAGGACCGGCACGACCGGCACCATCGGCCGAGCGGCACCGGCCGTGCTCCTGTTCGCCTCCACCCTCACCGTCATGGCGGGGACGGTACTCGTCCCCGTCCTGGCGCTGATCCGTGACGACCTCGGTATCGGCTCCACCGCGGCGGGGCTGCTGCTCACCGCGCACGCGCTGTCGATCGCGGTGGCCGGTCCGCTCGCGGGCTGGTCGATCGACCGCTGGGGGCTGCGCGCGCCACTGGTCACGGGGCTGCTCGTGTACGGACTCGCGGGCGGCGCGGGCCTGTTCGTCGAGTCGTACACCGCGCTGATCATCAGCAGGCTCGTCTTCGGCGTGGGCGCCGCGGCGGTGTTCACCGGTTCCACGGTGGCCCTGCTGACGCTCTATCAGGGGGCCGAGCGGGACCGGGTGATCGGCCGGCGTTCGACGGCCATCAGCTTCGGCGGCATCGTGTGGCCGCTGCTGGGCGGCGCGCTCGGCGGGATCTCCTGGCACAGCCCCTTCGCGGTCTATCTGGTCGGTCTGCCGGTCGGTGTGGCGATGCTGTGGGTGCTGCCCTCGGTCCCGGCCGCCGAGCGCGGTGCCGGTCGCGGGAACACGGTGCGGCTGCTGCGCCTGTTGCCCGTGCGGGTGTGGGGGCTCTACGCGGTGTCGTTCGTCAGCTCGCTGCTTCTGTACGTGCTCGCGGTCTTTCTGCCGCAGCGGCTGGCGCAGGTGGGTGTCGAGCGGCCGTTTCTCGTCGCCTGCTACACCATGGCCACCTCGCTGAGCGGCGCGGTGGCCGGTCTGGTCTATGTACGGCTGCGGCGGCGGTTCGACTACGCCGGACTGCTCCGGGTGGCCGCGGCGGCGTGGGTGGCGGGGCTGCTGGTGGCCGGTACGGCGCAGCACGTGGCGCCGCTGGCCGCCGCTCCCGCGCTGTTCGGGCTCGGCATGGGGGTGGCGGTGCCCACGCTGACCGTACTGATCGGTGAGGGCGCTCCGCCCGGTACGCGCGCCCGGGCCACCGCCCTGTCGGGGACCGCCGCGTTCACCGGCCAGTTCGTCTCGCCGCTGCTGGTGTGGCCGCTGGTGGGGGCGACCTCGCTCCGGGCGGGGTTCCTGGCCGCGGCGCTGCTCGCCGGGGCCGTGCTGCTCGCGGTCGGGGCGGTCCGGCCGGCGCCGCCACTCGTCACGGCGGGCGCGTTCCACCCTGATCGACACCGCCCCACCAGGCCGGTCGCCGGCCTTGAGAAGAACGGAGACGCGGCATGAACGACGACACACCGGAAGTCCGTGAGATCACCCTGAACGCCGACGGCATCCCCCTGTCGGCGCTGCTCGCCGAACCGCGCCACACACCCTCGCGGGCCGTGGTGGTCGCCGTGCACGGCGGCGGCATGCGGGCCGGCTACTTCGACGGCCGGGCCGCCCCGGGCCAGTCGCTGCTGGAACTCGGCGCGCGGCTGGGCTGGACCGTGCTCGCCGTGGACCGCCCCGGTTACGGCGGGTCGGCGCGGCGGCTGCCGGAAGGGCAGACCCTGGGGGAACAGGCCCTCACCCTGCACGCGGGGCTGGCGGACTTCGCCAACCGGTACGACACGGGCGCCGGGTTCCTCATGATCGCCCACTCCTTCGGCGGCAAACTCGCCCTGACCGCCGCCGCTCAGCAGGGGGTCGAGCTGATCGGGCTGGACATCTCCGGCTGCGGACACCGTTACGCCGTGGAGACGGCCCAGTTGCCGACCACCGGCGCCCATGGCAACTGGCGGCTGAACTGGGGTGTGCTCAGGCTCTATCCGCCCAACGCCTTCAGGCTCAGCGGCCCGTTGGTGGCCCGGGTGCCCGCCCTGGAGGCGCGCGAGGCGCACACCTGGCCGCAGCGGTTCCCCGAGATCGCCGCGAGCATCCGGGCACCGGTCCGCTTCACCTTCGCCGAACACGAACTGTGGTGGCGTCACAGCGACGAGGAAATCGTCGCGCTGACGGGGCTGCTGAGTTCTTCACGCGTGGTCGTTGACCGGCTGCCGAACGCGGGCCACAACATAAGTCTCGGCTGGGCGGCCCGTTCGTACCATCTGCGCGCTCTCGCCTTTCTGGAGGAATGCCTTCTGGAGCGCCAGGTCGCGCTGTCGCGTCATTGAACGCGCGACGTGCCCGGAGGCGCGGGGCCCGACACTCCTCTGACGTGCCTCTGACCTTCCTCTGACATACGCGTCACGTTCTTTCGGCCGGCTGCGCGTATCTGAGGAAACTTCACCGGGATCTGATCCGCGGTCCCTTGAACTCGACCTGAGAACCGAAGAGTCTGGGTGTCATATTTCGCCGCGCTGTCTTCCCCACCGACGTGCGATCCGGCGGCCGCCCAGGGCCTTGCCGCCAATTCCATCTCCCTTGAAGGAAGTTCCGACGATGGCCAAGGAGAAATACATGGACGCCGCTGTTGTTGTCGTGGGTGCCGGCCCGGCCGGTCTGATGCTCGCGGCCGAACTCAAACTCGCGGGTGCGGATGTCATCGCGCTGGAGAGCCGCTCGGAACGGAGCGGGGAGTCGCGCGGACTGGGCTTCACCACCCGCACGATGGAGGTCTTCGACCAGCGCGGGCTGCTGCCCCGCTTCGGGGACATCGAGATAAGCACCCAGGGCCACTTCGGCGGCCTGCCCGTCGACTTCAGCGTGCTGGACGGCGCGCACCAGGCCGCGAAGACGGTGCCCCAGTCCCAGACGGAGGCGAAGCTGGAGGAGTGGGTCGGCGAGCTCGGTGTGGACCTGCGGCGCGGCCACGAGGTGCTGTCCTTCACCGACGACGCGGACGGCGTCGAGATCGAGGTCCGGGGCCCGGACGGCGTCGAGACACTGCGCGCCGGGTATCTGGTGGGCTGTGACGGGGGCCGCAGCATGGTGCGCAAGGCCGCCGGCTTCGACTTCCCCGGGACCGCGTCGACCATGGAGATGTTCCTGGCCGATGTGAAGGGGCTCGACCTCGAACCGCGGATGATCGGCGAGACGCTGCCGGGCGGCATGGTCATGATCGGCAAGCTCGGTGGCGGCATCACCCGGCTCATCCTCTGCGAGCGCGGCAACCCGCCCCAGCGCCGTACCGAGGCGCCGGCCTACTCCGAGGTCGCCGACGGCTGGAAGCGCGTGACCGGCGACGACATCTCGCACGGCGAGCCGGTGTGGGTCAGCGCCTTCGGCAACGCCACCCGGCAGGTCACCGAGTACCGCCGGGGCCGGGTCATCCTCGCCGGCGACTCGGCGCACATCCATCTGCCGGCCGGCGGCCAGGGCATGAACACCAGCATCCAGGACGCGGTGAACCTCGGGTGGAAGCTGGCCGCGGTGGTGCGCGGCAAGGCCCCGGAGAGCCTGCTCGACACGTACCACTCCGAGCGGCACCCGGTGGGCAAGCGGCTGCTGATGAACACTCAGGCCCAGGGCCTGCTCTTCCTCAGCGGTTCGGAGGTCCAGCCGCTGCGTGACGTGCTGCGGGAGCTGATCGGGTACGAGGAGGTCAGCCGGCACCTCGCGGGCATGGTCAGCGGTCTGGAGATCCGTTACGACGTGGGCGGCGGCTCGCATCCGCTGCTGGGCCGCAGGATGCCGCACCTGGAGCTGATCGGGGAGAACGTCAAGACCAGCAGCACCGAGCTGCTGCACGCCGGGCGCGGTGTGCTGCTCGACCTCGGCGACAACGCGGTGCTGCGTGACCGCGCCCGGGGCTGGACGGACCGGATCGACGTGGTGACGGCGGCGCCGCACGGCGTCGCCGAGGGCAGCCCCCTGGCCGGCTCCGGCGCCCTGCTGATCCGCCCCGACGGTTACGTCGGGTGGGCCGCTCCGGGCAGCCACAGCGACCTCCCGATGGCGCTGGAGCGCTGGTTCGGGCCGTCCCGCTAGCGGGCGGTGGGCCGTTGGGGGCCGACGTCCCCGCCGAAACGGGACCGGCGGCACCACGCCGGTCCCGCCGTCGTGTGCGCCGCACGTCAGAGATTCAGGTCGGCGTGTGCGGACTGTCAATCCCCGGTGAAGTGCGTTGACCCGTGAGGGTCGACCGAAGAAGGTGGTTATCAGTCTCCATTGCTGTGCCTCCTGATTACGGCCGCCTTTCCGAGGGTGGCCTTCTTCCATTTGTCGGGGCTTCAGCGATGAAAAGGAGTCAGCGATGGAAACGACCGGGACAGAACATGTTGTCCGGGTGGAGAAAGGTAACCCCGACGACGAGGAGCTGGCCGCGGTGATCGCGGTGGTTCTCGCGTGTGCCGCCACCGCGGACGGGGACCAGGACGAATCGGACGAGAGCCCCGGAGCCGCCTTCAACTGGCGCCCCACGGAACGGGAATCCGCTTATCGCGGCCCTCGGGCCTGGCGGCATATTCCACCCGCTACAAGTCTTCGTTAAGAAACTTGTCGGCCGCCCCCGCAGCCGAAGAAGCTGTTCATGGGGGCTGCGCCGGTGACTCGGTTTCCCCAGCAGGTCGATCCCGTCCCTGACAGGTCGATCCCGTCTTGAAAGGCACGGTAATGACTGAGAATCCCATCAAGCTGGCGGTGATCATCGGCAGTGTGCGGCGCGGACGATTCGGCCCCACCGTGGCCAAGTGGTTCGCCCGTCAGGCACGCGCCAACGGTGGTGTGAGCGTGGATGTCATCGACCTGCTCGACTTCCCGCTGCCGCTCCAGATGCCCTCACCCGGCCGGCCGTGCGAGACGGAGACGGCCGAGGTGCGCGACAGGCTCGGTGCCCGGCTGGCCGCCGCCGACGCGTTCGCCGTGGTGACCCCGGAGTACAACCACACGTTCCCGGCGGCCCTCAAGAACGCGATCGACTGGTACCGGGACGAGTGGCACGCCAAGCCGGTCGGCCTGGTCAGTTACGGCGGCATGAGCGGTGGCCTGCGCGCGTCGGAGCATCTGCGGCAGGTCTTCGCGGAGGTGCACGCCATGACCGTGCGCGACGCGCTCAGCTTCCACAACGCCTGGCGCCAGTTCGAGAAGGACGGTGCCCCGGTCTCCCCGGAGGGTTCCGAGGCCGCGGCCAAGGGCCTGCTCGGCCAACTCCTCTGGTGGGCCGAGACGTTGCGCGAGGCGCGGAGCACCCGCCCGTACAAGCACTGAACAACCGGCCGGGGCGAGCCCGCCGGCACCCCCCACGACCGGTCCCCCACCGACGAATGTCCCTGAGCACCATCCCCATGTCACCCATGTTGGAGGCTTTCCCGTGCGTATCCCCCGCTCCCGTCTCGTCCTGGCCAGTCTGGCCGGCACGCTGATACTCGGCTGCGCCGTCGCGCCGTCGACCTCGGCCGCCCAGGCCCCGCCGGCCTCGGTGGAGGTCCGCGGCAGCCGTGTCCTGGACATCTCGGTGGGCCCCGGCGGACTGACCGCCCCGGCCACGACCACCCCCGGCGCGGTCACCTTCCGTGCCAGCACCACCGACCCCGCCGCCGGCCTGATCGGGCTGACGCGGCTCTCCCCCGGTGTGACCTGGGAGAGGTTCCGCGACATCCAGCGCCGGACGCTCTCCGACGACCCGGCCGTGGTCGTGCAGGCCCAGACGGAACTGGCCGCCTCCGCCGATCTGCTCGGCGGTGTGGTCACGCACCCGGGCCTGTCCGGCTCGTTCAGCCAGGACCTGACGCCCGGCACCTATCTGCTCTTCGAGTACTTCGACCTGGAGAGCCACCCCGCGCCCCGCTACCGCTGGCTGACCGTCAGCGGCGCGGCGAGCGGCACGCACCCGACGCCCACCGCGACCCTGGTCTCGGAGCGCGTCGCGGGCGCGCCCCGCTTCACGCTGTCGGGCACGGTGAAGGCCGGGCGCCCGCTGAAGTTCGTGAACAAGCTGCCGCAGGAGAACGAGGCGGTCTTCTTCCCGCTTGCCGCCGATGTGACCGAGTCCGACCTCACCTCGTACTTCGACAAGTTCGGTCCCAACGGTGAATGGCCCGCCGACCCGCCGCCCTTCGACCAGTCCAAGGGCGTCGGCTCGCTGCCGCTGAACCCGCAGCGTTCGTCGGTCATCCAGATCCCGCTGACCACCGGCCGCTACGTGGCACTCACCTGGCTGAAGGACGCGAGCGACGGCAGGACGCGGCTGGTCAAGGAGGGCCAGTACAAGATCGTCGAGGTCCGCTGAGTGCGGCTCTTGACCTCAACCGCAGTTCAGCTTCTAACGTCACTGACCAGCGGGTTCGTCGCCTACGGCCCACGAGACAGGGGAATTTCATGACTACGACCGCCGCGCCCCGCGCGGGCCGGAAAGAGTGGATCGGACTGGCCGTACTGGCCATGCCGACGCTGCTCATCGCGATGGACATGACAGTCCTTCACCTGGCGGTTCCTTCACTGACCGCGGACTTGCAGCCCAGCACGTCGCAGCTGCTGTGGATCATGGACATCTACGGATTCCTGGTCGCCGGCCTGCTCATCACCATGGGAACCCTCGGCGACCGGATCGGGCGGCGCAAGCTGCTGATGACCGGCGCCGCCGCCTTCGGTATCGCCTCGGCACTCGCCGCGTTCTCCAACAGCGCCGAGATGCTGATCGTGACCCGGGCACTGCTCGGTGTCGCGGGCGCGACCCTGATGCCCTCCACGCTCTCCCTGATCCGCAACATGTTCCACGACGCCGCCCAGCGCACCGTCGCCATCAGTGTCTGGATGACCTGCTTCGCGGTGGGTGGCGCCCTCGGCCCGCTGCTCGGCGGATTCCTGCTCGACTACTTCTGGTGGGGCTCGGCGTTCCTGATCGGCGTCCCCGTCATGGTGATCCTGCTCGTGCTCGGCCCCGTGCTGCTGCCCGAACACCGTGACGAGCAGGCGGGCAGGCTGGACTTCGGCAGCGCCGTGATGTCCCTGATCGCCGTCCTGTCCGTGGTCTACGGTCTCAAGCTGGTCGCCGAGGACGGCTTCGGTCTCCAGCCGGTCGCCTTCGTGCTGCTCGGTCTGGCCGTCGGGTACGCCTTCGTCCGCCGCCAGCGGTCGCTCGCCGACCCGCTGCTCGACCTGAGGCTCTTCCGTGAGCGCACCTTCAGCGCGTCGGCGGGTCTGCTCACCATCGGCATTCTGGTGATGGCGGGTTCGCAGCTCTTCACGCTCCAGTACCTCCAGCTCGTGCACGGACTCTCCCCGCTGTCGGCCGGCCTCTGGTCGCTGCCCAACGCGGCCGGTCTGATGGTCGGTGCCATGTCGGCCCCGGCTCTCGCGGCGAAGATCCGCCCCGGTTACGTCATCGCCGGCGGCCTGGTCGTCGCGGCGATCGGGCTGGGAATGCTCACCCTGGTCAGCGCGAGCGCCGGGCTGGGCATCCTGGTGACGGCCTCCGCGATCATGGGTGCGGGTCTGGGGCCGATGGCCTCTCTCAGCACGGACCTCGTGGTCGGCGCGGCTCCGCCGGAGCGCGCCGGTGCGGCCTCGGCCATCTCCGAGACGGGCACCGAGCTGGGCTCGGGTCTGGGTATCGCGGTCCTCGGCAGCATCGGCTTCGGTGTCTACCGCAGCGAGATCGAGAGCACCATGCCGTCGGGCGTCGACTCCGAGGCGGCGCACGAGTCGCTCGGCGGCGCGGTGGCGGCGGCCGAGGAGCTCGGCGGCAGGGCGGGCGACGAACTGCTCACCGTCGCCCGGGAGGCGTTCACGTACGGCATGCACGTGACGGCCATCGTCGGCGCCGCTGTCGCGCTGCTGCTGGCACTGCTGGCATCCGTCCTGCTGCGCGACGTCAAGCCGGGCGCCGGCGGTCACGACGAGTCGGCGGACGGCGCCCCGGGGGGCGGCCCGGACGGCGCGGCCGAGACCTCCTCGGGCTCCGAGACGTCGAAGAGCGGGACCACGCTCGGAAGCAACATCTGAACCACCTGAAGCACCGGGCCTGCTGACGGGCCGTCAGGCCGAACCGCACGGTCGGCGGGTCCGGAGTTGCGAAGGGCCGGGGAGTCCGCTCCCCGGCCCCTCGCCCGGACCATCCGGTGTCGTACGAACGCCCCGCCGGCGCCGCCGGACCACGGCACCATCGGGGCACGCGCGTGTGATCGCAGCCATACGAAAGGCCGGCTCGGCCGGCCACGAAGAGAACGGGAGGCTCGCCCTATGGAGCAGTCGGAAGACAGGACCGCCACGGTCGAATTCGTGCTGGACGTCATCTGCGCGGCGTCGTACATCGCGTACGTCCGCCTGGAGCGCGCGATCGAGCGGGTGCGGGCCGACGGAGGCAAGGTCGAGGTGGTCTTCCGTCCCTTCCAACTCGCGCCGGACGCGGCCTTCGACGGAGAGCCGCTGCTGGAGGTGCTCACCGGGATGTTCGGCAAGCACGTGGTGGCGGAGACCCAGCAGGCCGCGGCCGACGCGGTGAAGGACGGCGTGACGCTGGACTACGGCCGGGCGGTGGCCGCCGACACCTTCGAGGCGCACCGTCTGATCCAATCCGCGGCCTCGCGCGGGCTGGGCGAGGCGGCGGTCGAGCGGCTGTTCCGGGCGCACTTCACCGACGGTCTGAACATCGCCGACCCCGCGACGCTCCAGCGGCTGGCGGCCGAGATCGGGGTCGACGCGAACGACGCCCCGGCCGACCGGCTCCGCGCCGATCTGGCCCGCGTGCGCGCCGGCGGCATCCGTTCGGTGCCGCAGATCTCCTTCGACGGCGGCCGGGCACTGGCCGGCACACAGTCGGAGACGACCTACGCCAAGGCACTCCAGACGGCAGCGGCGTAGGACAGGCCCGGGTCTTCACGGCCCGGGGCGCCCGGCGCGGTGCGTCGCGACTCGCGGGATCCGGCTCCTACCGGGCGTACGCGAGCGGGTGAGCACAACGCGCGGCAAAGCGCCCTGCCGGGCCTTACGGGCCCGTGAAAATCCGCCGGACAGGGCTGGGACGTGCCACGACGTGGCACGGTCCGCCCACCGGACAGGCCCGGGGCGCCCGGCGCGGTGCGTCGCGACTCGCGGGATCCGGCTCCTACCGGGCGTACGCGAGCGGGTGAGCACAACCGCGCGAGGCGTCCCGCCGGGCGGCGCGGTCCCGGCGTCCCTAGCTGCTTTCGACCTCTCACGGCCAATCCACGAACCCACGGCTGAGCCCTCCCGGCCCGCTCCATCCCCCGCAGCAGGCCGGGAGCCGGCCGGCCGTGTGCCGCCGGGGCGCCCACGCGCCTCGGCGGTTCTCACGTCCAGGCCCTGTTTCGATCCGGGACACCCGGAGACCGGGCCCAGCCCCGCCCAATCGAATGGAGACACCGATGCGGGTCTTGTTCGCGGTCTTCCCGGCCACAGCACATCTGCATCCCGTGACGCCTCTGGCGTGGGCGCTGCAGAGTGCCGGCCACGAGGTGCGGATCGTCAGCCACCCGGAGATGGCCGACACCATCAGCGCCGTGGGCCTCACCCCGGTGCCGCTCGGCGAGACCGTGGATCTCACGGCTCCCGCCCCGGACATCGGGCCACAGCTCGACCGGGTCACCCGGGCGCTGTCCCTGACCACCGACACCCATCTGTGGGAGATCCTGCGCCGCCGGGTGCTGCCCGCGCTGGCGAAGTACTTCCCCGCCGGGCCGGCCGCCGCCGGACACCGGGACATGCTGGACGACCTGGTGGAGTTCGCCCGCGGCTGGCAGCCGGACCTGGTGCTCTGGGACCCCGCGTTTCCCCCGGCGCCGGTCGCCGCCCGGGTCAGCGGCGCCGCGCACGCGCGGCTGATGTGGGGCCTGGACTACTTCGCCTGGGCCCGGCAGAAGTTCCTGGAGCGCCCGGAGCGGCCGGGCGGCGAGCCGGTCGAGGACCCGCAGGTCGCGGTGGTGCGGCCGATGCTGGAGCGGTACGGCCTGGAGTTCGACGAGGAGACGCTGCTCGGGCAGTGGACCGTCGACCCGATGCCCGCCCGGCTGCGGCTGCCGCTGGCCGTACGGTCCGTACCGGTGCGCTGGGTTCCCTTCAACGGTTCCGCCGCGGTTCCCGACTGGCTGCACGAGCCGCCGAAGCGACCGCGGGTCTGTCTCTCCCTCGGGCTCACCGCCCGTGAGCGGGACAAGGACAGCGAGGTCGCCATATCGGACCTGCTCGACATGGTCTCCGATCTCGACGTCGAGCTGGTCGCCACCTTGAACAGCTCCCAACTGGCCTCGCTGAGCGGCGTTCCGGACAACGTCCGCACGGTCGACTACCTGCCTCTCAACCAGCTGCTGCCGAGCTGCTCCGCGATCATTCACCACGGCGGCTACGGCACCTACGCGGCCGCGGTCGCGCACCGCGTACCGCAGCTCATCACATGGGAGGAGGGCGGCGACGCGATGGTCACCGCCCGGTACGTCACGGAGCGCGGCGCCGGGCTGGCGATGGACCGTGAGCACTTCTCGGTCGACGGGCTCAAGCGGCAGCTCGTACGCATCCTGGAGGAGCCCTCGTTCCAGGAGGGCGCGGCCGGGCTGTACGCCGACTCGCTGACCGCGCCCGGCCCGCAGGAGATCGTCCCCCTGCTGGAGAGGCTGACCGCGCGGCACCGGAGCTGACCGACACGTTACGCGAGGGCGGCGGCCCACCGGGGGAGACCCGGTGGGCCGCCGCCCTTCGCGTGCACCCGTCCGTGACCCTTCCCCACCCCGATCCGTTCTTCCCGGAGGAAACAGTGATCAACGTATTCCAGCCCAGCCTGGGCGACGAGGAACTCCAGGCGATAGCCGAGGTGTTCGCCGACAACTGGCTGGGGCACGGGCCGCGTACCAAGAAGTTCGAGGCTGAGTTCGCCGAGCACCTGGGCGTCGAGCCGGAACAGGTGATGTTCATCAACTCCGCCACCGCGGGTCTCTTCCTCTCCACGGAGCTGCTCGGGCTCGGCCCCGGCGACGACGTGGTGCTGCCCTCCGTGAGCTTCGTCGCCGCCGGCAACGCGGTCGCCGCGACCGGTGCCCGTCCGGTCTTCTGCGATGTCGACGAGCGCACGCTCAACCCGACGGCCGCCGACATCGAGCGGGCGCTGACCCCGCGCACCAAGGCGGTCCTGGTGCTGCACTACGGCGGGTATCCCGGCGACATCGCCGCGATCGCCGCGCTGTGCGAGGAACGCGGCATCCCGCTCGTCGAGGACGCCGCCTGCGCGGTCGCCTCCACGGCGGACGGCACCGCGTGCGGCGCCTTCGGCGACATCTCCATGTGGAGCTTCGACTCGATGAAGGTCCTGGTCACCGGCGACGGCGGGATGCTCTATGTCAAGGACCGTGAACTGGCCCGGAAGGCACGACAGTTGGCGTACCACGGGCTGGAGCAGTCCAGCGGGTTCGCCAACGCCCGGGTCTCGCACCGCTGGTGGGAGCTGAACGTACGCGACTTCGGCCGCCGCGTGGTCGGCAACGACATCACCGCCGCGATAGGCAGCGTCCAGCTGCGCCGGCTGCCGGAGTTCGTGGCGCGCCGCCGTGAGATCGCCGAGACGTACGACCGGCTGCTCGCCGACGCGGCCGGTGTGCGGCTGCCCCCGGCGCTGCCCGCGGGCCACACCTCGTCGTACTACTTCTACTGGGTGCAGCTCGACCCGGCCGTCCGCGACAAGGTCGCCGCGGACCTGCTGGACCAGGGCGTCTACACCACCCTGCGCTACCCGCCGCTGCACAAGGTCCCCGCCTACCAGGGCGACTGCGGGCCGCTGCCCGGCACCGACGCGTGCGCCGAGAACACCCTGCTGCTCCCCCTGCACCAGGCGCTCGACGACGCGGAGGTGCACAGCGTCGCCGCCGCGCTCCGCAAGTCCGTCGAGCTCCGGTCAGCCCCGGATCGGAGCTGAGCCTTGCGTATCGCCGAGACCGGGGTGCCGGGCGCGTACGTCGTCACACCGGAACAGATCACCGATGAACGAGGCAACTTCTACGAGGCGCTGCGCTCCGAGGAGTTCGAGCGCGTGACAGGCCGGCCCTTCGTCCCGGTACAGATCAACTACTCCGTGTCCAGGCGCAATACGCTGCGCGGGATCCATGGAGTGGCGATCCCGCCGGGCCAGGCGAAGTACGTCACCTGCGTACGCGGAGCGCTGCGCGACATCGTCGTCGATCTGCGGGTGGGCTCGCCCACCTTCGGACACCACGAGACCAATGTGCTGGACGCCGACTCGGGACGCTCCGTCTACGTCCCCGAGGGCGTCGGCCACGGTTTCCTCACCCTCACCGACGACGCCTGCATCTGTTACGCGCTCTCCAGCGCGCATGTGCCGGGCACCCAGATCGACATCAATCCGCTGGATCGCGATCTCGCACTGCCCTGGGGATTCGCGGAACCGCCGCTGCTGTCCGAGAAGGACAGGGCGGCACCGACCGTAGCCGAGGCCATGTCCGCCGGAACTCTCGCCACCTGGTCGGAGGCGAACGGCGGGGCCCACCCCGTAATGCTGTGAGGAGAGAACTGTCATGAAGGCTCTGGTGCTGTCAGGCGGCTCAGGCACTCGTCTGCGCCCGTTCAGCTACTCCATGCCCAAACAGCTCATCCCGATCGCCAACAAGCCCGTCCTGGAACACGTACTGGAGAACATCCGGGCGCTCGGGGTCACCGAGATCGGCATCATCGTCGGCGGCTGGGCGACCGAGATCGCGGACGTCCTCGGGGACGGCTCCCGGCTGGGTGTGCGGATCACCTACATCCCGCAGGAGAAGCCGCTGGGGCTGGCGCACTGTGTGACGCTGGCCCGCCCCTTCCTCGGCGACGACGACTTCGTCATGTATCTCGGGGACAACATGCTTCCCGACGGGATCGAGTCCATCGCCGCCGACTTCAGGGCCGCCCGGCCGGCCGCCCAGGTCGTGGTGCACAAGGTGCTCGACCCCCGCGCCTTCGGCGTCGCCGAGCTGGACGTCGACGGCAACGTCGAGCGGCTGGTCGAGAAGCCCGAGCAGCCGCTCAGCGATCTCGCCCTGATCGGCGTCTACTTCTTCACGCCCGCCATCCACCGGGCGGTCGGCGCCATCTCTCCGAGCGCCCGGGGCGAGCTGGAGATCACCGACGCGATCCAGTGGCTGCTGACCGCCGGCTCCGAGGTGAAGGCCAGCGAGTACAGCGGCTACTGGAAGGACACCGGCCGCGCCGAGGATGTCCTCGACTGCAACCGTCAGCTCCTCGCCGATCTGCGCCCCGGTGTCTTCGGCGAGACCGACGCGGCGAGCGAACTGGACGAGGGCGTACGCATCGAGCCCGGCGCGCGCGTGCTGCGTTCCCGGATCGAGGGCCCCGTCGTGGTCGGCTCGGGCACCGTGATCGAGGACAGCCACATCGGTCCCAACACGTCCATCGGCCGCGACTGCACCCTGCGGGGCACCCAGGTGAGCGAGTCCATCGTGATGGACGGCGCGACCATCTCCCAGGTCCCGGGCCTGCAAGGCTCGCTCATCGGCCGTAACGCCACGGTCGGCACGACCCCCGAGCAGGACCCCCACCACCGTCTCGTGGTGGGCGACCACACCCGAATCGAGGTGGCGGCATGAGGACACTGGTCACCGGCGGTGCGGGCTTCATCGGCTCGCACTACGTCAGGACCCTGCTCGACGGCGGCTATCCGGGCTCCGAAGGCACCGAGGTCACCGTCCTGGACAAGCTCACCTACGCCGGCAACCGGGACAACCTCCCCGCCGCGCACCCCCGGCTGACCTTCGTCGAGGGCGACATCTGCGACCCGGAGCTGGTGCGCGCGCTGCTGCCCGGACACGACGCGGTGGTGCACTTCGCCGCGGAGTCGCACGTCGACCGGTCGCTGGAATCCGCCGCGGAGTTCGTCCGCACGAACGTCGGTGGCACCCAGACGCTGCTCGACGGCTGTGTCGCGGCGGGCATCGAGCGGTTCGTGCACGTCTCCACGGACGAGGTGTACGGC
Organism: Streptomyces camponoticapitis; assembly: GCF_014646115.1. Taxonomy (GTDB): domain Bacteria; phylum Actinomycetota; class Actinomycetes; order Streptomycetales; family Streptomycetaceae; genus Streptomyces; species Streptomyces camponoticapitis. The sequence continues at coordinate 29,519 of NZ_BMMV01000033.1, forward strand.
TCCATCGACCACGGTTCCTGGACGGAGGAGTGGCCGCTCGCGCCCAACTCCCCGTACGCCGCGAGCAAGGCGTCCTCGGACCTGATCGCCCGCGCCTACTGGCGCACCCACGGGCTGGACCTGTCGATCACGCGCTGCTCCAACAACTACGGCCCGTACCAGCACCCCGAGAAGCTGATCCCGCGCTTCATCACCAACCTCCAGGAGGGTGTGCCGCTCCCGCTGTACGGCGACGGGCGGAACATCCGCGAGTGGCTGCACGTGGACGACCACTGCCGGGCCATCCAGCTGGTCCTCGACCAGGGACGGGCCGGCGAGATCTACAACATCGGCGGCGGCAACGAGCAGACCAACCTCGGGATCACCGAACTGCTTCTGGAGCTCTTCGGGGCCGACCGGTCGATGGTCCGGCGCGTCGCCGACCGCAAGGGCCACGACCTGCGTTACTCCCTGGACGAGAGCAAGATCCGCGACGAGCTCGGCTACGCCCCGCGCGTGCCGTTCGCCCAGGGGCTCGCCGACACAGTCGCCTGGTACAGCGACAACCCCGCGTGGTGGAAGGCCGTCAAGCAGCGCACCGACAACCTCCAAGGAGTCTGAGATGAGCGAGCACAAAGCACTGATTCTGGACGAGACCCGCAAGTACCACCTCGACACGCAGAACGACGGCGGTTTCGTCCCGGGCGTCAGCGAGATCTGGCCCTCGGGCGCGGTGCTCGACGAGGACGACCGGGTGGCCCTGGTCGAGGCGGCACTCACGATGCGGATCGCGGCCGGCCACAGCTCACGCAAGTTCGAGTCGGCCTTCGCACGCAAGCTCAAACGGCGGAAGGCCCATCTGACGAACTCCGGCTCGTCGGCCAACCTGCTCGCGATGGGCGCCTTCACCTCGCATCTGCTGGAGGACCGCAGGCTGGTGCCGGGCGACGAGGTCATCACCGTCGCGGCGGGCTTCCCGACGACGGTCAACCCGATCCTGCAGAACGGCCTGATCCCCGTCTTCGTCGATGTCGAGCTGGGGACGTACAACACCACCGCGAAGCGGGTGGAGGAGGCGATCGGGCCGCGTACCAGGGCCATCATGATCGCGCACGCGCTCGGCAACCCCTTCGAGGCCACCGAGATCGCCCAACTCGCCGAGGACCACGGCCTGTTCTTCATCGAGGACAACTGCGACGGGGTCGGCTCCACCTACGACGGGAAGCTCACCGGCACCTTCGGTGACATCACCACCGTCAGCTTCTACCCGGCCCACCATCTGACGATGGGCGAGGGCGGCTGCGTGCTGACCGCCAATCTCGCGCTGGCGCGGATCGTCGAGTCACTACGCGACTGGGGCCGGGACTGCTGGTGCGAGCCGGGCGAGAGCAACAAGTGCCTCAAGCGCTTCGACTACCAGATGGGCACGCTGCCCGAGGGCTACGACCACAAGTACATCTTCTCGCACGTCGGTTACAACCTGAAGGCCACCGACCTCCAGGCGGCCCTGGGGCTGTCCCAGCTCGCCAAGCTCGACAGCTTCGTCGACGCCCGCAAGCGCAACTGGCGCCGGCTGCGCGAGGGCCTGGACGGCCTTCCGCATCTGATGCTGCCCGAGGCCACCCCCCGCAGCGACCCGAGCTGGTTCGGCTTCGCGCTGACCGTGGACCCGGACGCCCCCTTCAGCCGGGCGGAGCTCGTGGAGTACCTGGAGGACCGGAAGATCGGTACGCGCCGGCTCTTCGCGGGCAACCTCACCCGGCACCCGGCCTACATCAACCAGCCGCACCGGGTCGTCGGCGACCTGGTCAACAGCGACATCATCACCATGCAGACGTTCTGGATCGGTGTCTACCCGGGGCTCACCGACGAGATGATCGACTACGTCGTCTCCACGATCCAGGAGTTCGTCGGAGCCCGCACATGACCATGACCGCCACCAACACCGCCGCCGCCACGGGCACTTCGGGCACGTCGCCCCGCTCGGCCACCGCGGCGCCCGTCCCCGCCGGGACGCTGCGGCCCCGCGAGGACGTGAACCTGCCCTTCAGACTGGCCCGTTCGGCCGCCGCCACCGGCTCCGGCGCCGGGCCGCGCACCGACGAGGTCGCCGACTGGCTCGCGGGTCGCGAGAAGGCGCACCACTTCAAGGTGACCCGCATCGGCTTCGATCAGGTCAACGGCTGGGACTTCGACGCGACGACCGGAAACCTCCGGCACCACAGCGGGGGCTTCTTCACCGTCGAGGGCCTGGAGGTCACGGTCTCCGAAGGCCCCGTACGGAACTGGCGGCAGCCCATCATCAAGCAGCCGGAGGTCGGCATCCTGGGCCTGCTGGCCAAGGAGTTCGACGGGGTGCTGCACTTCCTGATGCAGGCCAAGATGGAGCCGGGCAACCCCAATCTGCTCCAGCTGTCACCGACGGTGCAGGCCACCCGGAGCAACTACACCAAGGTGCACAAGGGCGCCGACGTGAAGTACATCGAGTACTTCGTCCGGCCGGAGCGCGGCCGGGTCCTCGCCGACGCGCTGCAGTCCGAACACGGGTCGTGGTTCTACCACAAGTCCAACCGCAACATGATCGTCGAGACGGACGAGGACGTCGTCGTCGACGACGACTTCTGCTGGCTGACGCTCGGTCAGATCGGCGAACTGCTGCTGCGGGACAACGTGGTGAACATGGACGCCCGTACGGTGCTGGCCTGCGCGCCGACCGCCCACGACGAGCACGGAGCGCTGCACACCGACACCGAGCTGCTCTCCTGGTTCACCTCCGAGCGCTCCCGGCACGATGTGCACGCGCGGCTCGTCCCGCTGAACGAACTGCCCGACTGGCGGCGCGGCGACTCCACCATCGACCATGTGCACGGCCGTTACTTCCGGGTGGTGGGCGTCCAGGTCGAGGCCGGCAACCGCGAGGTCACCGGCTGGACCCAGCCCCTCTTCGAACCGTGCGGTCCCGGAGTCACCGCGTTCCTGTCCCGGCGGGTCGGCGGGGTGCCGCACGTCCTGGCGCACGCCCGGGTCGAGGGCGGCTTCCTCGACACCGTCGAACTGGGGCCCACGGTCCAGTACACGCCCGGCAACTACGCCCATCTGGCGGGCGGCGACCGGCCGCCCTTCCTGGACCTGGTGCTGAACGCCGATCGCTCCCGTATCCGCTACGAGGCGCGGCACTCGGAGGAAGGAGGCCGGTTCCTGAACGCCGAGAGCCGCTACATGGTCATGGACGTGGACGGGCTGGACGGGATCGGCGACGGCGGGATCGAGGACGTACCGGCCGGCTACCGGTGGGTGACCCCCGGCCAGCTCAACTCCCTTTCCCGGCACGGGCATTACGTCAATGTCCAGGCCCGCACACTGCTGGCCTGCCTCAACGCCGGGGCGGTCCCGTGGTAGCCCCTCCGTCGCCGCTGCGCGTCGGCGTGCTGGGCTGCGCCGACATCGCCCGCCGCCGGATGCTGCCCGCGATGGCGGCCTCGGAGGGCATCGAGATCGCCGCCGTGGCCAGCCGCGACGCGGACCGGGCGGCCCGTACCGCGCGGGAGTTCGGCTGCCTCGCGGTCCACGGCTACGCCGAACTGCTGCGGCTCGACGAGGTCGACGCGGTCTACGTACCGCTGCCCGCCGCCCTGCACGCCCGGTGGGTGGAGGCCGCCCTGCGCGCGGACAAGCACGTCCTGGCGGAGAAGCCGCTCACCACCGAGCGGGCCGGCACCGCGGACCTGCTTGCGCTGGCCGACGCACGCGGGCTGGCGCTGATGGAGAACGTCATGTTCGTCCACCATCCGCAGCACGCGGCGGTACGTGAGCTGCTGGCGGACGGGGCGATCGGCACCTTGCACGGCTTCCAGTCCGCCTTCACCGTCCCCCGCCGCCCGGCGGGGGACGTGCGCCTCGATCCCGACCTGGGTGGGGGCGCGCTCTGGGACACCGGCGTGTATCCGCTGCGCGCGGCTCTCCATCTGCTGGGTCCGGACCTGGAGTTGGTCGCGGCGCTGCGCGGCTCCGGCCCGCAGGACCGGGTGGACACCGGCGGCGCCGCGCTGCTGAGCACGCCCGCCGGTGTCTTCGCCCAGGTCGTGTACGGGCTGGACCATGCCTACCGCTCGTCGTACGAACTGGTGGGCAGCGAGGGCCGGATCACCCTGGACCGTGCTTTCACCCCGCCCGCCGGCCATCGGCCGGTGATCCGTGTCGAACGGGCGTCGGGCACCGAGGAGATCGTGCTCGAACCGCACGACCAGGTGGCCGCCACCCTCACCGCCTTCGTCTCGGCGGCACGGACCGGCGGCGTCCCCCGGGACGCGGTGGCGGACTGTCTGCGCCAGGCGGCCCTGCTGGAATCGGCGCTGTTGAAGGGCGTCCGGCCGCTCACCCCATGACCTCTGGACCTCTACCCCGTACTCCGTCACTCCCCTACTCCGTGACCTCCCGGCCAGTGAAGTCCAGCCAGTGACCAGTTGAGAGCAGGAGCTCAGAATGGAATCGATCGAGAACGAGGTGGCTCGGCTGCGCTCGCAGCTCCGGGTGGTGACCGACCGCTCGGACGTCAGGGATCTCGTCGAGCGCTACGTGGTCGGTCTCGACACCCTGCACGAGCCGGAGTTCGACGAGAGCTGGTACCGGACCGTCTTCACCGAGGACGCCCGGCTGGACTTCCCCGTCGGCAGCCACCGGGGGGTGAAGGGCCTGGCCCGTTTCCAGCGCGAGGCCAAGGGGAGGTGGGCCCGCACCCACCACCTCGGCTCGAACTCCACCATCCACTTCGACGGCGACCGTGCGGAGGTACGCGCGCACCTCATCGCCACCCATGTGCACCACGACGACGAGGGTCCGCACTTCAACGTCGGCACGTACTTCGACATCGGTGCGGTCCGCACCCCCGACGGCTGGCGGATCGACCGGCTCGCCTGCCGTGTGGTCTGGACGGCGGGCAAGGGACTGGCGTCGGTGCCGGGCGCGGACCGCGGGTCGATGAGCTGCGCGTAGCGGGCCGCAGGTGGAGCCCCGCGGCGGGCGCGTGGCTCGTCGTTACGGCGCGCTCCGCGCGGAGGGCGCCGCCTCCGACGGGTCCGCGCCGGTGGTGCCGGTGGCCGACTTGTCGCCGTTGGCCGGGACGGCCGGCGTGGCCTTGTCCGCCGTGACCGCTTCGGCGCCGGAAGCCGAGGAGGTGCTCCCGGCCGTGGCCGGGACGGATGCCTTGTCCCCGGACGGTACCGCCTCCGGCCAGCCGCCGGCCGGCGGCATCGCGACCTCGCGCCACCACGGAGTGCCGGGGATGCTCTCGGTCACCGTCGGCTCGTAGGACTCGCCGGGGCGCGGCAGCGCCACGCGTACGCCGGTCTCGGCCGCCGCCGTGACCGTGCCCTCGCCGGGCTCGGCCCACGGGTGCGGCGCGAGGTTGAAGGTGCCCCAGTGGATCGGCAGCATCACGCCGGAGGGGCTGCCCTGCTGGAGGTCGACGTGCGCGCGCAGGCCCTCGGCGGGGGTCATGTGGATGTCCGGCCAGTATTCGCTGTAGGCGCCGATCTGGATCATCGTGGCGTCGAAGGGGCCGTGCGCGGCGCCGATGTCCCGGAACCCGGAGAAGTAACCGGTGTCACCGCTGTGGTAGATGCGGTGGTCGGGTCCCGCGACGACCCAGGACGCCCAGAGGGTGTGCTGCTGGTTGCGCAGGCCACGGCCGCAGAAGTGCCGCGCGGGCGTCGCAGTGAACGAGATGCCGGCCACCTCCGCCGTCTCGTTCCAGTCCAGCTCGCGCACGCGCGCCGCGGGCACTCCCCAGTGCTCCAGATGCGCGCCGACGCCCAGCGGCACGGCGAAGATGGTGTTCGTGGAGGCGAGTCCCTTGATCGTCGGCAGATCGAGGTGGTCGTAGTGGTCGTGCGAGATGACGACGACGTCGACCGGCCCGAGTGCGGCGAGCGAGACGGGAACGGGGTGCAGCCGCTTCGGTCCGGCGAAGGAGTAGGGGGAGCATCGCTCACCCCAGACCGGGTCGAAGAGCACGCGCCTGCCGTCGATCTCGGCGAGGACGCTGGAGTGCCCCATCCAGGTCAGCCGCAGCCCGGAGGCGGGCGGTACGGCGAGGTCCGCGAGGGTGTCCCGGTGGACCGGGATCGGGGCGGCGGGTGCGCGCCGGGCGCGCGACTCCTTGCGGAGGTAGACCTTCGACAGCTCCAGCATGGAGCCTGAGGGTCTGGTCCTGGCGGTGCCCTCGGGATTCTGGAACACACCGTCGGCGAAGTTCGGGGAGTTGAGGATCCGCTCCAGACGCTCGCCGGCCGGGTCGGCCCCGAAGGTCTCGGACCGCATCGCGCGCAGCCGGGAGCGGAGTGAGGGTGGGGAGCCGGCGCCGTTCACTGCATCTCCTGAAGGTTCGGGTTCATTTCATTATGAGCGTTTCTCGCTACCGGGGTGCCAGGCCGGCTGTGCCGTCCGGGGCACCTGACTGCAACGTCCGGACGATCTCCCGGATTCCCCGGAGCGGCCATGGACAGTCGAGATCCGGCCACTCGGGCAGGGCTCCCCGAGCCCGTCGCGACCGCCTCCGCGCCCTCTTTGACAGCCGCGCCTCCCGCTCCGGATACTGACCATCCATTCAGTTGCAGCACTCCCCCACGGTCTGCCGTCGCCCCCGGAGGCGCCCACCCATGTCCCCCCTGATATCGCTGACCTGGCGCGACCACATCACCGGCCGCGAGGGGTATCTGGTCGTCGACCGGCTCGTGCGCGGAGTCTCCAGCGGCGGACTGAGGATGCGGGAGGGCTGTTCGCTGGAGGAGGTGACCGGGCTCGCGCGTGGCATGACCATGAAGGAGGCCCTGCACTTCAACGACGACCCCTCGGCGCGCTACATCCCGCTCGGCGGGGCGAAGGGCGGTATCGACTGCGACCCCCGGGACCCGGCGGCGTACGGCATCCTCGTCCGCTACCTGCGCGCGGTGAGGCCGTACATCGAGACCGTCTGGACCACCGGCGAGGACCTGGGGCTGACCCAGGATCTGATCGACAGGGCCGCGGCGGAGGCCGGGCTCGTCTCGACCATTCAGGCGATCCATCCGCTCCTCGACGACGAGGAGGCCGCGCGGCGCCGGCTCGCCGACGCCTTCGCGGTGGACGTCGACGGGATCGGCCTGGACGAGTTGGCCGGGGGCTGCGGGGTGGCCGAGGCCGCGCTCACCGCGCTGGACCGGGCGGGGGTGGCGTACGAGGGGACACGGGTCGCGGTGCAGGGCCTGGGGACCATGGGCGGGGCGACCGCGCGGTTCCTCCTGAGGGCCGGGCTCACGATCGTGGCCGTAGCGGACGTGAAGGGCACCATCTCCTGCCCCGAGGGCCTGGACGTCGAGTCGCTGCTCGCCGCGCGTGACGCGTTCGGGACGGTGGACCGCGCGGTGCTGCGGCCCGGCGACCGCGAACTGCCGGGCGACGCCTGGCTGTCGGCGGACGCCGAGATCCTGGTGCCCGCGGCCGTCTCGTACGCGATCGACACCGCCAACCAGGCGCGAATCAGGGCCCGTTGGATCGTCGAGGCGGCCAACATGCCTGTTCTGGCCGAGGCGGAGGAGCTGCTGGCCGCACGCGGGATCACCGTTCTTCCGGACATCGTTGTCAACTCCGGTACGAACGCCTGGTGGTGGTGGACCCTCTTCGGCGACATCGGCCCCGACGCCGACGAGGCCCTCGCCCACACACGGCGCTCCATGCGCGCGCTGACGGAGCTGATGCTGGAACGCGCGGAGGCCGGGGGTACGACTCCGAGAGCCGCCGCGCACGCGATCGCCGCGGCCCGACTGCCCCTGATCGCCGAGCGGTTCGGCCATTACCACTGACCGGGCGGGACTGCCCGTGGTTTACGGCCCGACGGTTCGTGTCAACCGGCGGGAGTTAGGGTTCAGTGTGGCGAGAGTACGGCTGAGTGTGGAGGAGCGGCGCGAGGACCTCCTGCGCGCCGCCGTCGATCAGATCCAGACACGAGGGGTGGCGGCCGTGCGGGTGGCCGACGTCGCCGCCGTCCTCGGGGTGAGCAACGCCCTGGTGCTGTACCACTTCTCCACGAAGGAGAAGCTTCTCGCCGCCGCCTTCCGGCACGCCGCCGAGGAAGACCTGGCGCAATTGCGGGAGTTGCTCGGCCGTCGTACCAGCGCCCTGCGCCGGCTGCACGCCGCGATCCGCTGGTACGCGCCGACCGGCGGGGCCAAGGGGTGGCGGCTCTGGATCGAGGGATGGGCGGCGGCGCCGCGCGAGCCGGCGCTCCACGAGGTGGCCAGCGAACTCGACCAGCAGTGGAAGGCCGCGCTCGCCTCCGTCATCGACGAGGGCGTCGACGCGGGCGAGTTCCGCTGCCCCGACCCGGTCGCGGCGGCCTGGCGGCTGACCGCGCTGCTGGACGGGCTGGCGGTGCAGATGACCTCGTACGCGGGATCGCTGACCCGCGCCACTCTCCTGGACTGGACGGACGAGGCGCTGGCACGTGAGCTCGGTGTCGACCGAGCGGAGCTCACCGCCGCCGGCCGATGACCGGTCCCTCGGGGCCGGCGAACCACGGCTGACGAACCGCCACCCCAGGTCGCCATGACCGGCCGGCACCACCACGGCCATACTGTGCGCGAGATCCGGAATCCGGAACGAAGGTGGAGACTGTGGCGCAGCGGCAGACCGAACATCCGGACGTCGAGAACATAACCGAGCCGGGGGACGGGCCAGGGGCCGGGCAGCGCCATGACGTGCTGGTCGTCGGCGGTTGCGGCGTCGACACGGTCGTCCGTGTCGACTCGCTCCCCGTCCCGCTCGCCGACTCCGTCGGCGTCGGGCCGATCCTCGAACGGCCCGGCCAGACCGGCGGCAATGTGGCCCTGGGCTGTCGTGCCCTCGGACTGAACGTCAAATTCCTGGACTTCGTCGGTGACGACCCGGCGGGCGCTCAGATCCGTGAACATCTCGCCAAGGGCGGTGTGGACTTCGAGGGGCTGATCTCGGCCGCGGGCACGCGCCGTGCGGTCAATCTCGTCGAGAGGACGGGGCGCCGGATGTCCTTCCACGACGCGCGCGATCCGGAGGACCTGCGGATGCCGCGCGACTTCTATCTCCCCCACCTCGCGCGGGCCCGCCATGTCCATGTGTCGATCACGAACTTCACCCGTTTCCTCTTCGACGACATCATCGAACAAGGTGTCCCCGTCTCGACCGACCTGCACGACTGGGACGGGGTGGACGCCTACCACCGTGAGTTCGCCTACCGCGCCGACCTGGTCTTCCTCAGCGCCGCCGGGGCGAGCGAGCGGATAGCTCCGGTGATGCGGGAGATCCTGCGTGAGGGCAGGGCACAGGCGGTGGTGGCCACGGCGGGCGCCGGAGGCTCGTACCTGCTGACCCGGGAGGGCAGCCGTACGCCCCGGCCGATCCCGGCGACCGTCCCGCCCGCACCGGTGGTGGACTCCAACGGCGCGGGCGACGCGTATGTCGCCGGGTTCCTCTACGGGCGGCTGGCCGGACGGGACCTGGAGGCCTGTGCGCGCCTCGGCGCGGTCGCGGGCGCCTACGCCTGCACGGTGGAGGGCAGTTCGTCGCTGATCGGCATCGACGCGCTTCTCGCCCGCAGGGCCTGAGGCAGGCCGGCCTCCGCCTCAGGTCTGCTTCAGCGGGTCGTACTCCTTGGCGTCCAGGCCGAACGTCCAGGCGACGCCCTCCTTGGCGGTACGCGTCCCCGGCGGCACCCGCAGCCAGTAGGTGCGGCTGGTGCCGTCGGGCTCGGGGGTCGAATTGACGACTTCGACCATCACGACGTCCTCGTCACCGGCGAGCGCTATCCGCCACAGGATGCCGGTCTCGTCCTTGCTGATCGGCTCGGCGCCCGACTCGGTGAGATACCGGTCGTAGCCGTAGTGCTCCAGCATGACGCGGCGCAGCTCCGCGTTCTCCTCGTTGCGGATCCGGGCCGGGTCGAGCGAGGTGAGCTCGTCGAGGAAGTCGGCCGGGACCGGCATACCGCGCCACGCGTAGAGGGCGAAGCCGTCCGGGTAGGCGAGGGCCGGGCCGTCACCGCGGTCGAGACGCCCCGCCTCGTCGCGGTGCAGCTCCACGGGACGTTCGCAGACCACCGTCACGTTCTCGTACGGCCACCACCAGCCCGCGTGCGCCGCCACCTCGGCGAGCCCGGCGAGCCGGTCGCCGCGGCCGTCGAACGCGGCGAGCCAGGCGGCGTCGTGCTGCCCGAGGACCGCGTCGAGCAGCAGCTGACGTGTCTCGGCGAGGTCCGTCGCCTCCGTGCCGGACGCGTCGGTGATGCCCGACCGGATCCGGTCGGCGAGGGCGCGGGTGTTGTCCCACAGCCGGGCGCCGGTCGCCCCCCACCACTCGGCCCAGCCCGCCGGGCCCAACTCGTCGTGGATACGCCGCCGTTCCTCCGCCCACGGCTTGGTGCGCACCTCCTCGCGGACCGATCCGCCCTGATCCGTGAGGGACCTGACGGCGGCGAGTCCCGCGAGCGGGGAGTCCGCCCAGATGATCCGCTCGGGCTCGGCCAGCCCGGCCGTCCGGTAGGCGAGCCGTATCCCCGCCTCGGCCGCCGGCCGGTCGGCCGCGCCTGTCGCCGCGGCGACGCCCCGCCACTTGTCCACATTCCGCATGTCTGAAGCCCCGTCCCCTGTCGTCACTGTCCCGTGTATTTTCCTGCCGAGCCGTCGTCGACCGTCTTCGAGTCGTCGTCGAGCCGCACGCCCGGTCCGTTCGCGCGTCCTCAGTCGGCGACGACGCGCACCGCTCCCGGCAGGTACTCGCGCTGGCGCACCACGCGGAACCAGCCCTTCGGCAGCGCTATCGCCGCGTGCTCCTCGTGCACCACCCGGCCGCCCTCCGGCAGATGGAGCAGCATCGGCCCGAACTCGCCGCCCGTCTCGCGGACGAGCAGACCCGGGCCCGTCACCGCGTGGGCGTGTCCCGTGACCTCACCGAGCGCCAGAACGAGGCGCCCCCGCGCGTCCCTCGACTCGCCCCTCGTCCCGGCGACACCGGACGGCACGCTCTCCTCCGCCACGGGCACGATGAGCACGTCTCCCTGCCGGTACATGGCTCTCCCCTCGACCGGCGGCGCCGAGTGCGCCGACCTGTGAACGACGCTAGACGGTGGGTCTGACAATCGGCTCCGCCCCCGAACCGGGCTTGTCAGTGGGGCCTGTTACAACTTCTCTCAGCATCAAGCCGATCAACGCCGACGCCCGGTGTCTGGAGCACTCGCCATGACCATTTCGAGCCACCTGCAGGAGCTGGACGGCCTGCCCGCGTTCGACTTCCCCGCCCCCGAAGCAGAGCCGAAGACGACGCTTCCCGACGCGGGTTCGGTGGCCTGGCGCATCACCGCGGACGTGTACGACGGCGAGGAGGAGTGGGAGTCGGCGTTCGCCCGTTTCCTCCGGGCCGTCGACACGACCGAGGTCCGCGCACTGATCATCGGCGCGTGGTCGGAGGCGTACGAGTCCTCTCCCGACGGCGTGGTGGAGGCGCTGGTCGCCGCGAGCGGCCAACTCCCCTCCCTCAGGGCGCTGTTCCTCGGTGACATGACCTACGAGGAGTGCGAGATCTCGTGGATCAACCAGCGAGAGATGCGGTCGCTGCTCGACGGCCTCCCGCAGCTCCACTCGTTCGGGGTCCGCGGCGGCCAGGATCTGGACATGTCCGGCATCAAGCACGAACGGCTGCGTTCGCTGACCGTCGAGACGGGTGGTCTGGACGCCGGCGTGGTGCGGAGCATCGGCGCGGCCGAACTGCCCGCGCTGGAGCATCTGGACATCTGGCTGGGCACGTCCTGGTACGGCGCGAACACGATCGTGGCCGACCTGGAGCCGTTCCTGACCGGAGAGCGTCTTCCGGCCCTGACGTCACTCGCGCTGCGCAACAGCGAGATCCAGGACGACATAGCGGCGGCGATGGCGGGAGCGCCGGTGGTGGCCCGGCTGGAGACGCTGGACCTGTCGATGGGCACCCTCGGGGACGAGGGCGCCGAGGCGCTGCTCGCCGGCCAGCCGCTCACGCATCTCAAGAAGCTCGATCTGCACCACCACTACCTGAGCAAGCCCATGGAGGACCGGATCCGCGAGACGCTGGAGCCCGCCGGTGTGGTCGTGGACCTGTCCGAGCGCGAGTCCCCCAGGGACGACGAGTCGCGTTACACGGCGGTGGCCGAATGAGCGACGGGATCGACCACATCGAGGAGTTCCACGGGCTTCCCGTCTTCACCCTCGCGCGCGACGAGGCGCCCGCGCCGGGGGCGTTGCCCGAGCCGGACGCCGTCGCGTGGCGGCTGGACTGCGGGTGGGACGAGAAATGGACGTTCCCCGAGCTGTGGCGGCACTTCACGAGTGTGGTGGACACCGAGCGCGTGCGCGCGCTGGTCATCGGGCCGTGGTGGAGCGGCGAGTACTCGGAGCTGGCGCCCGTCCAGGAGCTGATCGTCGCCGACGCTGCACGCTTCCCGGCCCTGCGCGCGCTGTTCCTGGCGGACGTGGTGGGCGAGGAGTGCGAGGTGTCCTGGCTGCGGATCAACGACATCACGCCGGCCATCGAGGCGTTCCCGCTGCTGGAGAATTTCGGCGTGCGGGGCTGCGGCGACACCTACCGGGACGGTGATCTGCGGCTGCGGCCGGTGAAGCACGACCGGCTGCGTGTCCTGCGTTTCGAGTCGGGCGGGCTCCCGGGTTCGGTCGTGCGCGCCGTCGGCGCGAGCGAACTGCCCGCGCTGGAACATGTGGAGCTGTGGCTGGGCGTCGACGAGTACGGCGGCAACGCGACCCTCGCCGATCTGGCGCCCCTCCTCGACGGCGGCCGATTCCCCCGCCTGCGCCATCTGGGGCTCCAGAACAGCGAGATCCAGGACGAGATCGCCGGCGCGGTGGCCGCGGCGCCGGTCGTCGCCGGGCTCGAATCACTGGCGCTGTCGATGGGCACGCTCACCGACGCGGGGGCCGAGGCACTGCTCGCCGGCCAGCCGCTCACGCACCTCGACGAGCTGGACCTGAGCCACCACTACATCTCAGCGCCGTGGCGCACCCGGATCCAGGAGGCTCTGGAGCCCCACGGTGTGCGGGTGGAGCTGGAGGTGGCCCACGACATCGACGAAGACGACGAGTGGCGTTATGTCGCCGTCTCCGAGTAGCGGCGGGCCGCGCCTCGCGGTCGTCGGCAATCCCGCGAACCGCCGCGTGCGGCTGTTCCAGGACGCGGTGGGCGCGGCGGGCCTGCCACCGGCGCGTGAGGTGGCCTGGCTCGATGTGCTGGGCGGGCGTGCCGAGTTCCGGCCCGGTGAGGTCGTCCGGGTGGAGTCGCCGGGCGAGGACGCGGAGGTGGAGCGGCTGCTGCGCGGCACGGACGATCCGACGCGGGTCGAGGGCACAGCCCTCTGGTACGAGCGGTTCACCTCCGCCGTACGGAAGTTGGGCCGCGCCGTGCGGGAGGCGGGGGCGCGTCTTCTGGACGAGCCGGACGAGTTGGCGGTGCTGTTCGACAAGCGGCTGTGCCACGAGGTCCTGGACCTGGCGTCCGTACCGGTGCCACCGTCACCGACGTCCGGGGCCGGCGCCCCGCCCGTGCGCGGCTGGGACGATGTGCGGGCCCTGATGGGCGGTCCCGGCATGCGCCGGGCGTTCGTCAAGATCGCCCACGGCTCGTCGGCCTCCGGGGTGCTGGCCGTCGAGACCGCCGGCCCCGGCCGGGTGCGCGCGACGACCTCTGTCGAACGCGACGCGACCGGGCGGCTGTTCAACTCGCTGCGGGTGCGGCGTCTGACCACTGAGCCCGAGGTGGCGGCGATCGTCGACGCGCTGGCCCCGGACGGGCTGCATGTCGAGCGGTGGCTGCCGAAGGCCATGCAGAACGGCAGAGCGACGGACCTGCGGGTGGTGGTCGTCGCGGGCCGGGCGACGCACGCCGTCGTACGGACCAGCTCGTCGCCGATGACCAACTTGCATCTCGGCGGGTCGCGCGGCGATCTCAACGCGGTGCGGGCGGCGACCGAAGCGGCGAGCGGCGGCGGGGGCTGGCGGGCCGCCCTGGAGATCTGCGAGCGGGCCGCCTCGTGCTTCCCCGGCACGCACTGTGTGGGGGTGGACCTGCTGCCCGCGACCGGCTGGCGCCGCTTCGCCGTCGGCGAGGTCAACGCCTTCGGCGATCTGCTGCCCGGCCTCACCGGACTGCCCGGCAGCGGCGCGGAGGGCCTGGACACCTACGGGGCGCAGCTCGCGGCCCTGCGGTCGAAGGTGCCGTGTAGGGCGGACGACGGAGGTGAGTGGCGTGCACGCCTCTGAGACGACGGGTCCCGCGACCACGGGCCCCGGGACCACGGGCGCGGAGCCGCCCGACATGCGCGGGGTCGTCGGCCGCGACGACCTTCTGCTGATCACGCTCGACACACTGCGTTACGACGTGGCCGCCGAGCTTGCGGAGGCGGGCCGGCTGCCGAATCTCGCCGGGCATCTCCCGGGCGGGCGCTGGGAGAAGCGGCACGCCCCCGGCAACTTCACCTATGCCTCGCACCAGGCGATGTTCGCCGGGTTCCTGCCGACGCCCGCCTCGGCTGGGCCCCATCCGCGGCTGTTCGCGGCCCGGTTCGAGGGGAGCGAGTCCACGGCCGCGAGGACGTTCGTCTTCGACACGCCCGACCTCGTGTCGGGTCTCGCGGACGCCGGGTACCGCACGGTGTGCATCGGGGGTGTCGGCTTCTTCAACAGGCGGGGCGCGCTCGGTTCCGTACTGCCGGGGATGTTCCAGGAGAGTCACTGGGAGCCGGAGTTCGGTGTCGCCTCGCCCACGTCCTTCGAGTCGCAGGTGGCCCGCGCGGAGCGGGTCGCGGCCGAACTGCCCGCGAGCCGCCGGCTGTTCCTCTTCGTGAACGTGCCGTCGCTGCACCAGCCGAACTGGTTCCATCTGCCCGGCGCCACCCGTGAGGCGGGCGACTCACGTGAGACGCACGCGGCCGCCCTCGAATACGTGGACCGGCACATCGGCCGGCTCTTCGCCGCGGCGAGCAGCCGGCGCCGCTGCTTCACGATCGTCTGTTCCGACCACGGCACGGCCTACGGCGACGACGGCTGGACGGGCCACCGCCTCGGCCACGAGTCCGTCTGGACCGTGCCGTACGCCCACTTCTTCCTTGAGCCAGGGGCACCTTGATGACCAACACGACCAGTACCACCGGCACCGCGCCCCGGCCGCGCCCGTACGAGAGTTACGTGTACGCGTATCCGCACAAGACCGCGTACCGGCGGCTGGCGGACCGGCCGGCGCTGAGCGGCCTGTGGGCGGGCGAGCGGAAGAACGCGCTCTCGCTCTATCTGCACATACCGTTCTGCGAGGTCCGCTGCGGCTTCTGCAACCTCTTCACCCGGATCGGCGCGCCCGACGAACTGACGACCCGTTATCTCGACGCCCTGGACCGGCAGGCGACCGCCGTGGCCGACGCGCTCCACGCCGACGGCACGGACGGTGTGCGCTTCGCCGCGGCCGCCTTCGGCGGCGGCACGCCCACCTTCCTGACGGCCGGCGAGCTGGAGCGGCTGTGCGACATCGCCGAGAAGCGGATGGGCGCCGATCTGCGGGCCGTGCCGCTCTCGGTGGAGACGTCGCCGTCGACCGCGACGGCCGACCGGCTCTCGGTGCTGGCCGAGCGCGGGGCGACGCGCTTGAGCATCGGCGTGCAGAGTTTCGTCGAGGGGGAGGCGAAGGCGGCTGTGCGCCCGCAGCGCCGCTCCGACGTCGAGGCCGCGCTCGGCCGGATCCGGGACGCGCGTATCCCGGTCCTCAACATCGACCTCATCTACGGCATCGACGGGCAGACCCCGGGGTCCTGGCGGCTCTCCCTCGACGCGGCGCTCGCCTGGCGGCCGGAGGAGCTGTATCTCTACCCTCTGTACGCACGGCCGTTGACCCCGCTCGGCAGGCGCGCGCATCCCAGTGAGGCCGACTGGGACACGCAGCGGCTGGACCTCTACCGGCGGGGCCGGGACCATCTCCTCGCCGAGGGGTACGAGCAGGTGTCGATGCGGATGTTCCGCCGCGCCGGCGCGCCGCACGAAGGCGCGGACGACTACGCGTGCCAGACCGACGGCATGATCGGCCTCGGCTGCGGCGCGCGTTCGTACACCTCGGAGCTGCATTACTCCTTCGACTACGCGGTCGGGATGCGTGAGATCCGGAACATCATCGACGACTACACGACCACCGAGGACTTCTCCCGCGCCGAGGTGGGCCGCGCGGTCGACATGGACGAGGCGCGCCGCCGCCATCTCCTCCAGTCGCTGCTCCAGGCGGAGGGCATGGAGCTGGAGGAGTACCGCGCGCGGTTCGGCAGCCGTCCGGGTGACGACTTCCCCGCCGAGCTGGACCGTTTCGCCGGCCTCGGCTGGCTCGACGAGGGGGCCGGGCCCGGCCTGCTGCGGCTCTCGCCCGAGGGGCTCGCCCACTCGGACGCGCTGGGCCCGGCCCTGTTCTCCCCCGCCGTCCGGGCCGCGATGACCGCGTACGAACCGAAGTGAGGCACCCGTGGACCTGACGATCCTCTACCGGGGCCCGCTCGCCTCCTGCGACTACGACTGTCCCTACTGCCCGTTCGCCAAGCGCCGTGACACTCCTGACCAGTTGCGCGCGGACCGGGCGGCGCTGGCGCGCTTCACGACGTGGGTGGCCGAACAGACCGACGACCGTCTGTCGGTCCTCTTCACCCCGTGGGGCGAGGGCCTCACCCGCTCCTGGTACCGGCGGGCGCTCACCGATCTCTCGCACCTGCCGCACATCGCCCGGGTCGCGATCCAGACGAACCTCAGCTGCCGCACGGACTGGCTGAAGTCCGCCGACCCGGCCAAGCTCGCGCTCTGGTGCACGTACCACCCCGGTCAGACGCCGTACGACCGTTTCCTCACCAAGTGCGGCGAGCTGGGCGCCGCGGGCATCCGCTTCAGCGTCGGCGTCGTCGGCTTCCCCGACCACCTCGACCAGGCACGCCGGCTCCGCGCCGATCTGCCGGGCCATGTCTATCTGTGGGTCAACGCGGCGGAGGGCCGCACCTACTCGGACCCGGAGGCCGCCGACTGGACCTCGATCGACCCCCTGTTCCCGTTCAGCCGCCACCCCCACCCCTCGGCCGGCCTCCCGTGCCGCACGGGCGAATCGGTGATCTCGGTCGACGGCGAGGGCACGGTCCGCCGCTGCCACTTCGTCCCGGCGGAACTGGGCAACCTGTACGACGGCTCCTACCGGCGGGCCCTCGAACCCCGTGCGTGCCCGCTCGCCACCTGCGACTGCCACATCGGCTACGTCCACCTGGAGACACTGCCGCTGTACGACGTCTTCGCGGGCGGCGTCCTTGAACGCATACCGGTGAGCCCGGTGGCGCGCTGAACTCCGCGTCCCCGCCGGCTCAGTGACGCACCAGCGGCAGCAGGTCCGGGCGTTTGGCGACCGTGTGGTCACCGGAGGACGCGCCGCGCAGGCGGCGGCCGATCCAGGGAACCAGATATTCGCGTGCCCACTGGATGTCGTCGCGGCGCACCTCCAGCGTGCCGCGTGGCGGCAGGGGCGGCCACGGCTGGTCGGGGTCGGCGGGGGTGTCGAGGCCGAGGACCTGGGCCGCGCGCAGTGCCACGCGGGTGTGGCCCTCCGGTGACAGGTGCAGCCGGTCGCCGTCCCAAGCGCGCCTGTCCTGGACCGACTTGAGGGACCAGAGGTCCAGGACCGGGCAGTCGTAGCGGTCGGCGATGGAGCGGACGTGGGCGGTGAACGTGGCTATCTTGCCGCGCAGATGGCGCAGTACCGGGACGCCCCGGGTGTCGAACCCGGTGGGGACCATGACGGTGCCGACCGCGCTCGTCAGGTCGGCCAGCGCCCGTTCGAAACGTTCGGCGACGTCGTCGGGGTCGGAGCCGGGCCGGATGATGTCGTTGCCGCCGGCGCAGAACGTGACAAGATCCGGGGCGAGTTGCCTGGCGCGCGGGATCTGCTCCGCCACGATCTGGTCGAGCAGCCGTCCCCGTACGGCGAGGTTGGCGTACCGGAACGATCCGTCCGCCGTCCGGTCGGCGAGCAGTACCGCGAGCCGGTCCGCCCAGCCGACATAGATTCCGCCCGGTCCAAGGTCGCCGACGCCCTCGGTGAAACTGTCACCGATGGCCGCGTAAGACTCGAAGGCACCTCTGTTTTTTGATCTCGAATCGTCAGCCACAGCAGAACATCATTCACCCGGCCATGTGACCTACGCGACCGTAAGAAGGTGTGGCCCCCGGTGAGAAACACCACCGGTCAAGATTCGTTCAACCGGGAATAGCGGAAAGGCCGTCGGCCGGCACCCGGGGGTGCCGGCCGACGGCCGATTACATGGGGGACCGAACAGGTCAGATGGAAACGCCGTGCTCGCGCAGGTACGCCAGCGGGTCGACGTCGGAGCCGTAGCTCGGACCCGTGCGGATCTCGAAGTGCAGGTGCGGACCGGTGGAATTGCCGGTCGAGCCGGAGAGGCCGATCTGGTCGCCGCCGGCGACCCGCTGACCCGCCGAGACGGACAGCGAGGAGAGGTGGCCGTACTGCGAGTACTGCCCGTCGTCGTGCTTGATGACGACCTCGTTGCCGTACGACCCGGCCCAGCCGGCCGAGACGACGGTGCCGGGGCCGACCGACTTGACCGTGGTGCCCGAGGCGGCCGCGAAGTCCACGCCGGTGTGGTAACCGCTGGCCCAGCTGCCGCCGGCCGCGCGGTACGGGGTCGTGATGGTCGCACCGTCGACGGGCGCGGTGTAGCCGGAGTCCGCGCTCTGCGCCGCGGGCTCGTTCGCCGTGGTGTCGGCCTCGGGGGCGGGCTCGGCCGGTGCGGGCTTCGCGGGGGTGGCCTTCTTCGGGGTGGCCTCGGCCTTGCCCTCGGAGGACGCCTTGGCCTTCGCGCCGATGGTGAGCTTCAGGCCCGGGTGGATCAGCGACGGGTTGTCGCCGACGGCCTCGCGGTTGTCCTCGTAGAGCTTCTGCCAGCCGCCGCTGACCTTCTGGGTCTCGGCGATCTTGGCGAGGTAGTCCCCCGCGGTGACCGAGTACGTCTTCACGGTCTTGGCGGTCGCGGCCTGCTGGGCCGTCTGCGCGGCGGCGGTGGTGTGTGCGGCGGACACGGCCCGCTCGGGCGCCACCGACGGTGCGGCGGTCTGCGCGGCGGCGTGGGCGCCCGTGGCACCGATGAGCGGAATTGCTATGGCGGCGCCACCCGTTCCCGCGACGACGAAGCCACGGGTGATCGGGTTGGTCCTCGGACGACGGTGCTTACCCTTTCCGGGCATGGCGAATTCCTCTCCGGCGCCTACGAGGTGAGCTGTCGGGTTCGGGCTGGAGATGCCCGGCCGCGCCGTGACGCGACTTCACCCCAAGCCGTCCGGATCTCCGGAAACGGCGTACTACCTGGGTCCCCCGCTCCTGCCACACGTTGATGAGTGCTGGGTGGATGCGGATTCCGAACGGCGGCAGGATTCGGCGATCCGCTCGGATTGCGGTGACCGTAAGCCGCGCGGGCCGACCCGTACAAGCCGCTGTTTTCCTCCCGCAATCCACTCTCGAATATCGACATCCGCGAGCGGTCACCCTGCGTGGATTACGGATCTTCGAATTCCGTGCGACGGCCCAATTCCCTTCCCGGGCGCGGCCACACACCGTCACGGATATGATCCTGCTCACCAGCCGTGGCCGATCTACCACCATCTCCCCCACGACCGGGGCACCTTATGGCCAATCACCCAATCCGGACAGAAGCCCTATTCCCAAGGCGCTTTCAGGGGGAACCGATGTCGTAAAGTCGGAGCGCGACAGCGTCGGCGACGAGCGCCGACCGCACACGCGGAGGAGCCCACGTGACGCACGAGGTGCCGCAGCAGGTCCCGCCGAGCGAGCCCGATCTCGCCGGGGTACGCAACTTCCGCGACGTGGGAGGCCTGCCCACCGTCGACGGGCGGCGCGTACGGTACGGACGGCTCTTCCGCAGCGGCCATCTGGCGCACGCCACCGCCGAGGACGCGGCGTTCCTGACCTCGCTGGGGCTGCACACCATCTTCGACTTCCGCAACGCGGCCGACCAGAAGCTCGACGGTCTGGACGTCGAGCTCCTCGGCGTACGCAATGTGAACATCCCGCTCACCGACCCGGCCGACGGCACCGAGTTCTGGAAAATGGTCCGCGACGGCGATCTCGACCAGCTGCGCTCGATCCTCGCCGACGGCAAGGGCGCGGCGCGGATGTCCGCTTCGTACCGTTCGATCATCCTGGACCGCACCGCCGAGCACCGGCGGGTGCTGGACGCGCTGGCCGAGGAGAGCCTGCCCGCCCTGATGCACTGCGCGGCGGGCAAGGACAGGGCCGGTCTCTCGATCGCGGTGTCGCTGCTCGCCGTGGGCGTGGAGCGGGACGCGATCGAGGCGGACTATCTGAAGTCGAACGATCCGCACCGCAGGTACCTGGTACGGCGCAGCGACCCGACACCCGGCGGGACCTCTCCGGAGGTACTGGAGCTGCTGGCCCCGCTCTTCGACGCGCGCGCCGTCTATCTCGAAACGGCGTTCACGACGATGGAGGAGACGTGGGGCAGCGTCGACCGCTATCTCACGGACGGCCTCGGGCTGACGGACGAGACGCGCGAGCGGCTGCGGACGCGCCTCGTCGAAGACTGAAGGACCGGAGGACTGGAGGGCTTGAAGACATGGCCTAGCGGCCGCCGGCGCCCGCCTCGAACAGCAGGTAGAGGAAGCCGGCCAGGACATGGCCGGCGACGAGGTAGGCGAAGAGCCGGATGGCGAGACCGCGCGGGAAGTTGCGTTCCTCGTCCATGACGGACTTGGCGGGCTCCTCGGGCGAGGGGTTCTGAACGGCGTCCACTGGGTTGTCGGACACGGGGATGGCCTCTCTGGTCGGGTGGGCGGAGCTGACAGCAGGTGAGTGCCGCCCGTTCAGCGGCGGTGGGCCCCGCCGGGCAGGCACAGCTCACCGACGGGGCTGGTCAGCAGGGTGTGCACGAACAGCAGCTCGACGCCGGTGGGACCGGCCGCCGCGAGACGGTGCGGGGTCGTCGAGTCGAAGTGGGCGCTGTCGCCCGGGTCGAGCACATGGACGGTGTCCCCCAGGCTCAGTCGCAGCCGCCCCTCCAGGACATGGATCCACTCCTCCCCCGGGTGGACCCGGACGAGGTCGTCCTGTGCGCCGTACGGCACCGTCACCCGCAGCGGCTGCATCGCCCGGCCGGACGGGCTGCCCGCCTGGCGGTACGTCCAGCCGTCCGCCTCCACGGGCTCCGCCCGCGCCGCGCGGATGACGGGGTCGCGCTCGGGCGGCTCCTCGCCGAGCAGCTCGGAGACCGTCGTGCCGTAGACGCGCGCCAGACCGAGCAGCATCGGCAGCGAGGGCTGGCGCCGCCCGGTCTCCAGACGGGAGAGATGGGCCGGGGAGAGCCCGGCCCGTGCGGCGGCGGCCTCCAGGGTGAGGCCCCGGCCGCGTCGAAGCTCGCGCAGCCGGGGTGCGACGTCAGGCAGACTCTCTGTCATGGCGTCCATGGCGTCGGTCCGGCCGGTCGCCTGTTCAGGAGCGGTGGCGGGGTGTTTCATACCCCCATTGCGCCAGGAATTCTCCTCTGAGGCAAATTTATTGCCTCAGAGGCAATCCGTCGGCCACACCACGTGCCATCGCCACGCGCCGGCGCCGCCCGCACCTCACCGGCCGGCGATCGCCTGCTTCACCAGCGTCCTGCCGAAGTCCCACATCAGCCCGCCGCCCGTGTGCGCGTCGTCCATCACGGCCGTGAAGGCCGTCACGAAGCGGTCGACCTCCCGCTCCCCGATGGTCAGCGGCGGAATCAGCTTGATCACTTCCAGATGGTCCCCGGAGACCTGGGTGAGAATGCGGTGCTTCCGCAGGAGCGGCACCACGACCATCTGCGCGAAGAGACCCTTCCGGGCCGTCTGGAGCATCGTCCACCGGCTCCGCAGCCCGATCGACGTCGGCCGGCCGAATTCGATACCGATCATCAGCCCCCGGCCGCGCACGTCGCTCAGCAGCTCGTACCGGTCGACCAGCGCGGCCAGCCGCGACCTCAGCAGATCACCGGTCGTCCTGGCGTTGGCGACGAGCCGCTCGTCCTCGATCACCGACAGAACGGCCAGCCCCGCCGCCATCGCCTGCGCGTTGGATCCGAAGCTGGCCGAGTGGACCAGCACCCGGTCCATCGAGGAGTAGACCTTCTTGAAGATCCAGTCCTTGCCGAGGGTCGCGCCGACCGGCACGTAGCCGCCGGAGAGCGCCTTCGCGACACACACCAGGTCCGGCTCGACGCCTTCCTCGTGCTGGTACGCGTAGAAGTCGCCGGTCCTGCCGAGCCCGGTCTGCACCTCGTCGACGACGAGCAGTGCCTTGTGCCGGTGCAGCAACTCCTGCGCCGCGCGCAGGAAGCCGGGCGGCGTCGTCTGGACGCCCTTGCCCTGGATCGGTTCGATGACGAAGCCCGCCACGTCGCCGCGCTTCAACTCCCGCTCCAGCGCGTCGAGATCACCGATCTCGATCGACGTGTCCGGGAGCAGCGGCGCGAAGCCGGCGCGGAAGCCGTCCTCGCCGTTGACCGAGAGCGAGCCGATGGTCAGGCCGTGGAAGGCGTGGGAACAGTAGAGGATCCTCGGCTTCCCGGTGGCGTACCGGGCGAACTTCAGCGCCGTCTCGACGGCTTCCGTACCGCTGTTGCCGAAGAAGACCCGGTCCAGGTGAGGGCTGTACTCAAGCAGTTTCTCGGCGAGCAGACCCGGCAGCGGCTGGCAGTCGAAGCGGGTCAGGTCGGCGAGAGAGGCGTCGAGGACGTCGTGGAGGGCCTCGCGTACGACGGGGTGGTGCCGGCCTAGCCCCATCACACCGAAGCCGGCGAGCATGTCGAGGTAGTCGTTGCCCTCGGAGTCCCAGAAGTAGGCGCCCTCGGCACGCTCGTAGACCTTGTCGAAGCCGATGGTGCGCAGCATGCGCGGGAGTTGGTGGTTCAGGTGGGCGCTGTGCAGCTCGTAGCGTTCGCCGCCGCGTTCGGCCAGCAGCTTCGCGAGGTCGAAGGCCTTGCCCGGCGTCTCCGCCGGACCGGACCCCCGCGCGTGAGCCGGCGGCTCGTGCCCTGTCGGCTCGGTCATCGCGTGTTCTCCGTCATCGGGTCTTCTCCGTCATCGCGTGTTCTCCTCGCGCTCTTCCCGGCGCGCCAGTGCGGCGCTGATCTGTCCCGCGATCTCGACGGGTGTGAGTCCGATGTCGGCGAGCACCTCACCGCGTTTGGCGTGCGGGAGGAACTGTTCGGGGATGCCGAAGGTGCGCAGCGGTACGTCCACGTCGGCGTCGCGCAGCGCCTGCCCCACGGCCCAGCCGACTCCGCCGCTGCGGCTGTTGTCCTCCACGACGGCCACGATCCGGTGCCGCGCGGCCAGCGGCGGCAGCTCCGCGTCGACGGGCTTGACCCACCGGGGGTCGACCACCGTGCAGCCGATGCCGCGCGCGGCCAGCAGCTCCGCCGTACCGAGACAGACCCCGGCGAGCGCCCCGACGGACACCAGCAGCACCTCGGCCCCGCCGGCCTCCGGCGCGTGCAGGACGTCGAGCCCGCCCGTACGGCCGACGGCGGGAATCGTCTCGCCCACCGACTCCTTGGGGAAGCGCACGACGGTCGGTGCGTCGTCCACGTCCACGGCCTCCCGCAGCAGGGACCTGAGCTGGTCGGCGTCGCGCGGGGCGGCGATCCGCAGGCCCGGTACGCACTGGAGCAGCGACATGTCCCACATGCCGTTGTGGGAGGGGCCGTCGACGCCGGTGACACCGGCCCGGTCGAGTACGAACGTGACTCCGCAGCGGTGCAGCGCGACGTCCATGAGCAGTTGGTCGAAGGCGCGGTTGAGGAAGGTGGCGTAGACGGCGACGACGGGGTGCAGTCCACCGGTGGCGAGCCCGGCGGCGGAGACCGCGGCGTGCTGCTCGGCGATGCCGACGTCCCAGACGCGGTCGGGGAAGCGCGCGGCGAATCCGGTCAGTCCGACCGGGTGCAGCATGGCGGCGGTGACGGCGACGACGTCGGGGCGCTCCTCGCCGATGGCGACGATCTCGTCGCCGAAGACCGACGTCCAGGACGGCCTGCCGGGGGGCGCCAGCGGTTCGCAGGTCAGCGGGTCCATCACGCCGACGGTGTGGAAGTGGTCGGCCTCGTCGTCCAGGGCGGGCTGGTAGCCGCGGCCCTTCTCGGTCAGGCAGTGCACCAGTACGGGGCCGGTGAAGCGGCTCGCGCGGCGCAGCGCCGACTCGACGGCTCCGACGTCGTGTCCGTCGATGGGTCCCAGGTATTTGAGCCCGAGGTCCTCGAACATGCCCTGCGGGGCGACGGCGTCCTTGAAGCCCTTCTTCGCGCCGTGCAGCGACCCGTACAGCGGCCGGCCCACCACGGGGGTCCCGCGGAGGACTTCCTTGCCCCACGCGAGCACCTGCTCGTAGCCGTCGGTGGTACGCAGGATGGCGAGGTGCCTGGCGAGGCCGCCGATGGTGGGACCGTACGAACGCTCGTTGTCGTTCACCACGATGATCAGCGGGCGGTCCTTCGCCGCGGCGATGTTGTTGAGCGCCTCCCAGGCCATGCCGCCGGTGAGCGCCCCGTCCCCGATGACCGCCACCACGTGGTCGCCGCCGCCGCGCACCTGGCGGGCCTTGGCGAGCCCGTCGGCCCAGCCGAGCACGGTGGAGGCGTGGGAGTTCTCGATGACGTCGTGGTCGGACTCCTCGCGCGAGGGGTAGCCGGAGAGGCCGCCCTTCGTCCGCAGCTTGGAGAAGTCCTGTCGGCCGGTGAGCAGTTTGTGGACGTAGCTCTGGTGTCCGGTGTCCCACAGGATGCGGTCGGCCGGTGAGTCGAAGACCCGGTGCAGGGCGACGGTCAGCTCCACCACCCCGAGGTTGGGCCCCAGATGGCCCCCGGTCCTGGCGACCGCGGGAATGAGGAACTCCCTGATGTTCCGGGCCAGTTCGTCGAGTTCGGCCCGGCCCAGCGCCTTCAGGTCGCGCGGCCCCCGGATGTTCTCCAGCATCGACATGCTCAGCCCCCTCTGGATCCTCTCGCGGATCCGTCAGCTGTCTGTGACTGCCGGTCACGGCGCCGGAAGGACAGCGGCGGAGTGCGCCGCTGTCCTTCCGGTGGCCATGACGTCACGGGCCGCCGGTCCTACTTGCTCCCGGCGACCGTCTCCCGCACCGCTCGCAGCGACTCCTTGAGGGAGCCCATGGTGGCGAGTACGGCTGTCGGCTCGTAACCGCAGTGCGCCATGCAGTTGGCGCAGCGCGGGTCCTTGCCCCGGCCGTACTTGTCCCAGTCGGTCTCCTCGACGAGTTCCCTGTACGTGGGGACGTACCCGTCGCTCATCAGATAGCACGGGCGCTGCCAGCCGAAGAGCGAGTAGTTGGGGATCGCCCAGGCCGTGCAGGGGAAGTCGGCCTTGCCCTCCAGGAAGTCCAGGAAGAGCGGTGAGTGGTTCAGGCGCCAGCGCCCCCTGTTGCCGCCGGCGAAGGCCTTCTTGAACAGCTCCCGCGTCTGCTCGACGCCCAGGAAGTGCTCCTGGTCGGGTGCCTTCTCGTAGGCGTAGGCGGGCGAGATCATCATCTCGTCGACCTTCAGGTCGTCGTTGAGGTAGTTGAGGACCTCGATGATGGTCTGCGGGGTGTCGGTGTTGAAGAAGGTGGAGTTGGTGGTGACCCGGAAGCCGCGCTTCTTGGCCTCTTTCATCGCCTCGACGGCCTCGTCGAAGACACCTTCCTTGGCGACGGACTCGTCGTGCCGCTGGCGCAGTCCGTCGATGTGCACGGCGAACGCGAAGTACGGCGAGGGGGTGAACTTCTCCAGCTTCTTGCGCATCAGCATCGCGTTGGTGCAGAGGAAGACGTACTTCTTCTTCGCGACCAGCTGCCGGACGATCTCGTCGATCTGCGGGTGCATCAGCGGCTCGCCGCCGGCGATGGAGACCATCGGCGCCCCGGATTCGAGCACCGCCCCCACCGCTTGCGCCACGGGCATACGCTGCTTCAGGACCCCGGCCGGGTGCTGGATCTTGCCGCAGCCCTCACATGCGAGATTGCAGGCGAAGAGTGGTTCCAGCTCGACGATGAGTGGAAACTTCTCACGCTTGCGTAGCTTCTGTTCAACGAGGTACGTCCCGACCCTGATGGTCTGACGGAGCGGCATGGCCATCTAGCTCACCTCCTGGGGAGCAGCAAAGAACGGTGCCATTCAAGAAAAGCCGGAATGACGGCACGAAGGACACGGAAAGCTGATATTCCACCGCTCACCGTGCCAATTCGGACTAGCTCATGCTCTGGAGCGTCCACGACCACCCGTACGGCCGCAACCGGGCGGGGCCCGGCGCTCAGGGCGGTGCGGAGTGTCGCGGCGGACTCCATGTCCACCGCGACGGCTCCCGTGGCACGCAGCCCGGCTCTCTCGGGGCCGCGCACCACATGGTCGGATCCGGCCAGCGGGCCGGTGTGGACCGTGCGTCCGGGCAGCGCCAGGGACAGCGCCTCCACGAGCAGACCTGTTCCCGTACAACGCGTCACGCCGTGGGAGCCCCGGGTCTCGTCGGCGACGATCAGGTCCCCCGGGTTCATCCCGGGGACCAGGCCGGCACAGAATCCGGACGCGATGACGGCCGCGTCCCTGTGCCGGTCGGTTCCGAGCGCGCGCGCCGTCGCGTGCTCGGCGTTCTTGGGGCCCATGCCCGTACGGAGCACGGTGACGGGCCCGGTCCCGTGTGTCCGGCCGCCCCGGCCCGCCAGACCACTCCGCAGGGCGCTGCGCAGGGCCACCTGCTCGATGCCCAGGGCGCAGGCGATCAGCAGCGGCATGACGGCCGGGGCCGTTGCGCCGTCCGTGGGAACGGCTCTGCCGGCGCCGCCGGGGGGCGAGTCCATCAGGCCCCCTTGCGGCTGTCCGCCCGGCTGTCGGGTCGTCGCTCCTTGACGTTCCTCGTCCGGCCGTCCCCCAGCAGCTCGGCACGGGCGGGTCCGCGGTCCGGACGCGGCTCCCCGTTGACGTACCTGCCGAGGGCCGTGAGCGGGAACACCTGCCGGTAGAGGTGGTAGTTGATGGAGAAGTCCCACGGGAACCCGGTGCCGGTGAAGTACGGCTCGTCCCAGGAGCCGTCCTCGCGCTGGGCCGCCGCGAGCCATGCCACCGCGCGCTCGACGGCGGGCGTCTCGCGCCGCCCGGCCGCCAGGAGCGCGAGCAGCGCCCACGCGGTCTGCGATGCGGTCGACGCGCCGTGCCCGATCCACTTCTCCTCGCGGTACGAGCGCAGGTCCTCGCCCCAGCCGCCGTCGTCGTTCTGTACGGACTCGACCCAGCCGACCGCGCGGCGGATCGCCGGGTGACCGACAGGCAGCCCGGCGGCGACGAGCGCCGGTACGACGGACCCCGTCCCGTACACGTAGTTGACGCCCCAGCGGCCGAACCAGGAGCCGTCCGCCTCCTGTTCGGTGAGCAGCCACTCGATACCGCGCCGGGTGTCGGGGTGCTCGGCCATGCCCTCGTACGCCAGCATCTCCACGACGTGCGCGGTGACGTCGGCGGACGGGGGGTCGATGACCTCACCGAAGTCGCAGAACGGGAGCCGGTTGGGGAACGGGCTGACGTTGTCGGCGTCGAACGCGCCCCAGGCGCCGTTCTTCGACTGCATGCCGAGCGTCCAGCGCGCGCCCCGCTCGACCGCCGTGTCCATCCGCCCGGTGTCCGGGTGCGCGACCCGGCGCAGCGCGAGGATGACCTCGGCGGTGTCGTCGATGTCCGGGTAGTTGTCGTTGTGGAACTCGAACGCCCAGCCGCCGGGGGCGAGTCCGGGCCTGCGTACGGCCCAGTCGCCGGGGCGCACGATCTGCTCGTCCAGCATCCACTCGGCCGCCTTGAGGAGCGCGGGGTGGTCCGGGCTCACACCGGCGTCGGCCAGCGCGATCGTGGCGAGGCAGGTGTCCCACACCGGGGACTGACAGGCCTCGATCATGCGCGCGCCGTCCTCGCGCCAGACGGCGAAGCGGTCGAGCGATTCGAGTCCGGCACGCATGACCGGGTGCTTCAGGTCGTAGCCGAGCAGATGCAGGGCGATGATCGAGTAGACGGCGGGCGGCTGGATACCGCCCCAACAGCCGTCGTTCTCCTGGCGTTCGACGATCCAGCGGGCCGCCGCGTTCATCGCCGTGCGGCGTACGGCGCGCGGGGCGACCTTGTGGTACAGGTGCAGCACCTTGTCGATCCGCTGGAAGACACCGTCCCAACTGGCCGCCCGCGCGAGGGGCTTCACAGGATTCGGACGCCGTACGTCCGCGTGCAGCTCGTCCAGCGCGAAAGGCGCGGGACGGACGGGGCGCAGGGCCGAGACGATCGTGAGAGGCACGATGGTCTGCCGGGCCCAGCAGCCGAACGAGTAGATGTTCAGCGGGAACCACTTGGGCAGGAAGATCACCTCGGGCGGGACCTCGGGGAGGTCGTCCCACTTCCACCAGCCGAAGAGCGCCAGCCAGATCCGGGTGAAGACCCGGCTCTCGGCGATGCCGCCCTGGTCACGGATCCAGGCGGCGGCGCGCGCCATGTGCGGGTCGTCGGGCCGGTCCCCGGCGAGACGCAGCGCGACGTATCCCTCGATGGTGGCGGAGAGTTCACCGGGCCCGCCGTGGAAGGTGGCCCAGGTCCCGTCGGCGCGCTGTTCGCCCCGGATGAAGCGGCCGGCCGCCTCGGTGGTTCTCGCGTCCTGGACACCGAGGAACTGACGGAGCAGCAAGTCCTCGGCGTCCATGGTCACATTGGTCTCCAGGTCGCCCTTCCACCAGCCCTGGGCGTCCTGTTGGCCGAGCAGATGCTCAACGGATCGTGCGGTGGCACGCCGTGCGACCTCCCCGATGTCGCTCACGACGGGTGTGGTGTCGGACGGTTCGCTCGCCGCGGCAGCGCGGGGTCCCACAGCCCCGGTGCTTCCGTCGGTCGTCGCTGTCATGGCTTCCCCTTACGTGCAGTTGGTCCTCTGCTGTGCTGGGGTCTCCGTCGTCCGGGGGATCGGCAACGAACCGACGGACGGCGCGACTACGGAGGCTGTCGGTGCGTCAGCCTCCGGTGAGCGTGGATATACAGATGGCGATGGTGATCATCTCTTTCGTACGACGACGAAGTCCGCGAGCGCGGTGAGCTGCGCGCGGACCCGTTCGGGCATGCCGATACCGCTCAGGGCCTCGATGGCGACGGCGTGCTGCCTGCGGGCCTCCTGGGAGGTCCACTCCCGGCCGCCCGCCTCCTCGATGAGTGCGGCCCTGGTCGCGAACTCCTCCTCCGAGAAGCTCGCGAAGTCCGTGCTCTTGGCGTCGGCGGCCAGCAGTTCGCCGAGCTGTTCCGACGCGGGCCCCCCGGCGGCGAGAGCGGCGACGACCGGCAGGGACTTCTTGCGCTGGCGCAGATCGCTCCACGTCTGCTTGCCGGTGGCCCCGGGGTCGCCCCAGATGCCGAGCAGATCGTCGACGGCCTGGAAGGCGAGGCCGAGGTGGTGGCCGTACGACTCCAGGACGTCGGCCGTCCGGTCGTCGGCCCCGCCGAGGACGGCGCCGATGGAGACGGCGCAGGCGAGCAGCGCGCCCGTCTTGTTGCCCTCCATCTCCAGGCACTCCTCGACGGTGACCCGCTCGCGGTGCTCGAAGGAGATGTCCTGGGCCTGACCGTCGATCAGTTTGCGGCTGGCGACGGTGAGCCGGCGGGTGGCGCGACCGGCCTCGGCGGTGCCGAGCTCCAGCAGGATCTCGTTGGCGAGCGCGAAGAGGGCGTCGCCGACGAGGATCGCCTGGGCGGGGCCGTGCACCTTCCAGACGGTGTCGCGGTGGCGGCGCTGCTCGTCGCCGTCCATCAGGTCGTCGTGCAACAGCGAGAAGTTGTGCACCAGTTCCACGGCGACGGCGCCGGGGACACCGGTCTCGGCCGCCGCCCCCGCGGCCTCGGCCGACAGCAGCGCGAGCGCGGGGCGCACCGCCTTGCCGCCGTCGCCGTCGGCGGGCCGGCCCTCGGCGTCGATCCAGCCGAAGTGGTAGGCGGCGACGGTGTCCATCGGGGGGGCGAGCCGGCCGATGGCGGCGCGCAGCACGGGGGTGGACAGGGCTCGGCCGCGCTCCAGCAGCGCGAAGACGTCCGCGGTGTCGACAGCCGGATTCGCCGGGGGCACAGTCGGCACGGTCTCTCCTCTTTTTGCAGTACTGATGGGTCCCGTACGCGTCGTCGCCGTACTCGTCCTTGCCGCGCCGTCACTCGTCGCGCCGTTGCCGGCCGCGGTGTCTCTCACCGCGCTTCCGCTCCCCGTACCCCTCACCGCCGCGTCCGGCCTCACGCGGCCTCCCGAAGGGGGTGCGGACGGGTGCGGCCGAGTTCGGCGAGAGCCGCGCCCGCCGCGCTGAAACCGCTGCGAACCGCGCCCTCCATAGTCGCGGGCCATCCTGTCGCGGTCCACGCCCCCGCCAGGAAGAGGCCGGGCGCGCGGGTCCGCGCGGGCGGCCGCAGCCGCCCCACGCCGGGCGTCGGCGCGAACGTCGCCGTGCGCTCCCGGGTCACGAAGAAGTCCCGCACCTCGGCGCTCCGCGCGGCCGGGAGGAGACGTTTCAGCTCCGGCAGATAACGGGCGCGAAGCTCGGCGACCGGCAGGTCGATCTCGTCCGCGACCGCCGACTGCGACAGCGCGACGTACTGCCCCTCCTTCAGGCCCGAGGCGTCCGTCCGGTCGAAGACCCACTGGACGGGGGTGCCGAGCGCGGCGAAGAAGGGGCGGCGCAGCACCTTGCGGTCGTAGACCACATGCACGTTGAGGATCGGCGACGTGCCGATGTCCAGGAGGCGGCCCGGCTGGTCGAGCGCGCCCTCGGGCAGCAGCGAGTGCGTCTCGCTCTGCGGTACGGCGAGGACCACCGTGTCCGCCTCGATGCGCTCGCCCGGTACGTCGACGCCCCAGCGGCCGTCCCCGGTGCGGGTCACCGCCGTGACGCGGGTGCGCAGTTCGGTCCGTACGCCCGCCGCGTCGAGGGCCTTGCGGGCCAGTGTGTCGTGCAGCTCACCGAGCGGCACCCGGGCCCAGCCGATGTCGGCGGCGCCGCGTTCGGAGAGCAGTCCGGTCTTGAAGACCATCGCCGCCAGGCCCATGGAGGCCTGCTCGGCGGGGACGTTGAGGGTAGCGACGCAGACGAGGTTCCACAGGGCCTCGACGGCGCGCGCCGACTGCCCGTGGCGGCCGAGCCAGGTCGCGAAGTCGATGCCGTCGAGGGCGGGATCGGCCGGATCCAGCGCCTTGAGCGCCAGGGCCGCGCGTCCTACGGAGGCCTTCTCGGCGAGCGAGAGGTGCGGGTAGGCGGCGAGCCCGCCGGCGAGATGCAGCGGTACGGGAAGGGCGTTGCGGCTGAGCCGTCCGACCCGGGGCCGGTCCGCGCGGCCCACGTCGAGCACGGGGACGTCGAGCCGGTCCTGCACAGGGGCGAGGGCAGCGCCGTCGACCCGGTCGAGGAACCAGCGGTAGGCCGTGCAGCAGCGCAGATAGACATGCTGGCCGTTGTCGACGGTCAACTCGCCGCGGGTGAAGGAGAAGGCGAGACCCCCGAGGCGCGGGCGGCCCTCGACGAGCGTCACACGCACCCCGGCGTCGGCGAGCTGGAGCGCGGCGGTCACACCGGCGATGCCGCCGCCGACGACGACCGCGTGACGCGATGCCGTACTTCCGGATGTCGTCATGCGCCCTCCCCCACGGCTGTCGCAGTCAGGGACGCGCCAGGTCCCCGGGGGGTTGATCTCAGAACTCCGGAGCCGCGGGCCCCGGTGCCGGGCAGGGTCGTCACGGGCGCCTCCTGACGGCCTGCCGGGAGATGTTCCTGGCGTCGAGTCCGGAGAGGCCGCGCACCGCGACGTACGCCTTCTCGCGTCCGGGCAGCGAGACCCGGCCGCGCAGGACGGCCTCGGGGTCGCGTTCGATCCGGTCGAGGAGCCTGCGGTAGATGCCCGCCATGGCGGCGACGCAGGCGCCGGAGCGCCGGTCGAGCATGGGCAGCAGCCGGTAGCCCTCGGCGAAGAGCGTGCGGGCCCGTCTGACCTCGAAGTGGACGAGCCCGGCGAAGTCGGAGCCGACGGGCGGCGTGGCGCTGTCGAACCCGGCGGAGCAGCCGAACTTGGCGAGGTCGTCGGCGGGCAGATAGGTGCGCGCGTTGCCGGCGTCCTCGCGTACGTCGCGCAGGATGTTGGTCAACTGGAGCGCCAGGCCGAGGGTGTCGGCGTACTCGGACGCCCGCTCCGCGCCGGGCGCGGACGGGTCGGTGCCGAACACCCCGAGCGAGAGCCTGCCGATGGCTCCGGCGACGCACCGGCAGTAGATCCTGAGGTCGTCCCACGTCTCGTACGTCTCGCCCTTGACGTCCATCAGGACGCCGTCGATCAGTTCGTCGAGCCCGCCGAGCGGGAGCGGGAAGCGGCGGGCCGCGTCGGTGAGCGCGACGGCGACGGGGTCGGTGTCGTCCTCCTCGACGGCGCCGTTCCTGATCCGCCCGAGGAGGGCACGGGTGTCCTCGAGTCTCGACTGCTTGGCCCCGGGCTCCAGCGTGCCGTCGCCGATGTCGTCGACGCGCCGCGAGAACGCGTACAGCGCCGACATGGCCTGCCGTTTGTCGGCGGGCAGCAGCCGGATGCCGTAGGCGAAATTACGGGCCTGCTGCCCGGTGACGGTCTCGCAGTAGCTGTACGCGGCCAGTACCGGCGCCGACACGGGGGACTGTCCCTCCACGATCCGGCTCACCCCTTTCTGTGCGTTTTCCGCAGGACTGCTCCCACTTCACGCAGCAGACGTGGTGTGGTCGCTCTGGGCGGTCCGGGCAGTACATCGTGTCCCACGGCGGCGACCGAGGAGAGGGCGGCGCGCCCCCCGCCGACGAATCCGGCCAGCAGAAGTCTCAGCCTGCCCCGGACGCTGTGGACCAACGGCCCTCCCTCGTCGAGGAGTTGACCTGCGCGGTCTGCCTCGAAGGCGATCAGGCTCCGTACGGAGGCGTTCGCGGTCGGTGCGGCGAGGTCGTCCTCGGTGACATGGAAGCGCTTCATGTCGTCGGCGGGCAGATAGATCCGGTCGCCGGCCAGGTCCTCGGCGACGTCCTGGAGATGTTCGACGATCTGGAGCGCGGTGCAGACGGAGTCCGAGCGCCGGACGCGTTCGGGGGTCGCGGTGCCGGTGATCGCGAGGACGAGACGGCCGACGGGATTGGCCGAGAGTTCACAGTAGGCGACGAGGTCGTCGTAGGTGCCGTAGCGCCGTACGGACTGGTCCTGGCGGTTGGCCTCGATCAGGCCGAGGAACGGCTCGGGGGTGAGCGAGTGGCGCCGGACGGTCGGGGTGAGGGCTCTGAGCAGGGGGTGGCCGGGGGCCGGTCCCGCGGGGTCGAACACCCGGCGCAGGTCGGCCTCGAAGGCGTCCAGCATGGCGAGCCGGTCGTCGGTCGCCTCGGGGTCGAGGCCGAGGTGGCGGGCGTCGGCGCCGCCGGGTGCCAGGTCGCCGTCGCCGATGTCGTCGACGAGGCGGGCGAAGCCGTAGACGGCCATCAGATCCACGCGCCAGGCGCGCGGCAGGAAGAACGGGGCAACGGGAAAATTCTCACCGGACGCCTTGTCGAGCGTGGCCCGCGAGGAGGTCTCGGTCTGCCTCTGGGAGGCGCCCGTCACCGCGGACCGCCTGCTGCGGGGACGGCGCGACCCTCGCGGAGCTGGAGATCAACCGTCATTGCCGTCACGTCTCCCGTTCTACACTGCCGACCCAAACATCCCATTTCGGACACGCCGCGCGGCCTGGCGACTGGGATACCGCCGATATGGGCGGATCCGCGGCGGGTCAGCCGGGGCTTACGGACGTATCGCCGCTCTTGCCACGAATCAGCACCGGTACAGCTTACGTTGTACAACGCCCAGGCCCGCGCCGGGGCGCCTCGCGCACAACGACAACATCACGGCCCGCTTCAACCTTCCTCGGCGGCACGGGACTTGACGCAACTTTGACGATTGCCGGGGGCCGGGCGGCCACCGGGCGGGAGCGGGGCGACCGCCGGAGGGGCCGCGGGCGGTGCCGCACGGCATGCGGCGGCGGATGCGACGCGGGGCCGTCTCACGCTCCGGCGGGGTGCTCCCGGGGCACCAGCAGACCCGCGACGATGGTATCGATCGAGCGTTCGATCACACCGTCGCGGTCCCTCTGCGAGAGGCGGGCCATCGGCCCGTCGAGGATGAGCATCGCGACGCCGTGCGCGGTCGACCAGGCGGCGGCCTCGGCGCCGGGGCGGTTCGCGGCGGGCATCCGGCCGGCGGCGAGGAGCTCGTCGAGCGCGGCACTGAGCATGTTGTACGAGCGGAACTCCGGGTTGCCGGCGACCGACGTCACACCGCCCCATCCGGCGTCCTCCTCCTCGCCCGCCGTCGCGTGGTGGAAGGCCGTACGGAAGAGGCCGGGGTGCTCCAGGGCGAAGCCGACATAGCCCCTGCCGATCCCCACCAGCCGCCGCTCGGCGGCCACCCCGGGGTCGCCGTCGCCGGGCAGCCCCGCCGCGACCCGCTCCATCGCGTCCGCGAGCATCTGCTGCGCCTCCATCTTGACCGCGTGGAGCAGTTCGCCCTGGCCGGCGAAGTGGCGGTAGGCGGCGGTGGCCGAGACGCCCGCACGGCGGGCCACCTCACGCAGGACCACCTTGCCCGGCCCGCCGTCGGTCGCGAGCTCCAGTCCGGCGCCGATCAGCGCGTTGCGCAGGTCGCCGTGGTGGTAGCCCGCCTTGCCCCCCTGACCGGTCCGACTGTTCTCCATGCCTTCATCCTGCCCGATGTTGACACCACTCACATCCACTGCCAAGGTCAGTGTTGACGTCGTTAACATTCCATGAGGGGGATCTCGTGCTGTCCAAGATCGCTGAGCTGGCCCTGAGAAGGGCGCGGCTCCTGCTCGTACTGGCCACCGTCGCCGTCGTCGCCATGGCCGCGCTCGGTGCCGGTGCCTTCGGCAAACTGCTGGGCGGCGGCTTCGAGGACCCGGACGCGCAGTCGTCGCGCGCGACCGTCCGGATCGACGAGAAGTTCGGGGGCGAGACCAATCTGCTCTTCCTGGTCGGCCACGAGGGAAGCGGCCGGGAGGGGCCGGGCTCCCCCGCCGTCGACGAGCGGGGCCGCTCCATCACCGACGGCCTCAAGGACGACAGCACCGTGAGCAACGTCGTCTCGTACTGGGACACCAGGAGTCCGCGGCTCATCTCCAAGAGCGGCGGCGAAGCGCTGATCGCCCTCCATGTGAAGGGCGACGAGACGAAGCGCGCCGAACGGGCCGAGGAGCTGATCGACCTCTACACGCGCGGACGCGACGGGGTGGAGGTCCGGGCCGGGGGCGCGACAGCCATCAATGTGAACGTCAGCACCCAGGTCTCCGGCGACCTCGCGACGGCCGAGGCGATCGCCGTCCCGGTGACGCTCGCGCTGCTCGTCCTCGCCTTCGGCAGTCTCGTGGCGGCCATGCTGCCCCTGGTCATCGGGCTGATCGCGATCGTCGGCACCTTCGCCCTGCTCTTCGTCCTCGGCAGCCTCACCGAGGTGTCGGTCTTCGCGATCAACCTCACGACCGCGCTCGGTCTGGGCCTCGGCATCGACTACGCCCTGCTGCTCGTCAGCCGCTTCCGTGAACAGCTCGGCGCGGGCGACGAGGTCGCCGACGCGCTGCGCACCACCGTGAGGACGGCCGGGCGCACGATCCTGTTCTCGGCCGCGACCGTCGCCGCCGCCCTCGCCGCGCTGCTGGTCTTTCCGGCGTTCTTCCTGCGGTCCTTCGCCTACGCGGGGATCGGCGTGGTCCTGATCGCGGTCGTCGCCGCCCTGTTCGTCGTGCCCCCGCTGCTCGCCGTGCTCGGCCACCGGGTCAACAAGGGCCGGGTGCCGTGGGCGAGGAACGTGCAGCGCTCCGACGCCCCCTTCTGGGGACGGCTCGCCTCGCTCGTCATGCGCCGGCCCGCCCTCACCGCCCTGCCGGTGCTCGCGCTGCTGCTGCTCGTCGCGAGCCCGCTGCTCGGTGTCACCTTCGGCACGCCCGACGAGCGGGTGCTGCCCGAGGACGCCAACGGCCGTCAGGTGGCGACAGCCGTGCGGACCGACTTCCCGACCGACGAGGCGGGCGCCGTCCAGATCGTGAGCACCTCGGCCGTCGACGCGGGCCCGCTCGCGGCGTACGCGGGCGAGCTCTCCCGGCTGGACGGTGTCGTACGCGTCGACTCCGCCGCCGGCACCTACACCGGCGGGCGGGCGCGTCCGCCGGGCCCGGCGGACGCGGCGCTGGCCCGGCCCGACGCCCAGCGCCTCGTCGCCGTCACCGACACCGTGCCCAAGTCCGGCGCCGCCCAGGAACTGGTGGCGGACATCCGGGCGCTGGACCGCCCGGCGGGCGTCGAGATGCTGGTGGGCGGCACGGACGCGATGCTGGTCGATTCCCGGCAGTCGATCGGTGACCGGCTGCCGCTGGCGGTCGGGCTGGTGGCCGTGACGACCTTCGTGCTGCTGTTCCTGTTCACCGGCAGCGTCGTCCAGCCGCTGCGCGCGCTGCTGCTCAACGTGATCAGTCTGTCGGCCGCGATCGGCGCGATGGTGTGGATCTTCCAGGACGGTCATCTGTCGTCCCTGCTGGGCTTCACGCCGCAGCCGATGGACACCTCGATGACCGTGCTGCTGTTCTGCGTCGCCTTCGGACTGTCGATGGACTACGAGGTGTTCGTCACGAGCCGGATGAAGGAGCTGCACGACTCGGGCGTGGACCGGACGACGACCGTCACGCAGGGCCTGGCCCGCACCGGGCGGATCGTCAGTATGGCTGCCGGACTGCTGGCGGTGAGCTTCTTCGCGTTCGGTACGAGCCGGATCAGCTTCCTCCAGATGTTCGGCATCGGGAGCGGTCTGGCGATCGTCATCGACGCGGTGGCGGTGCGCGGTGTGCTCGTACCCGCCGCGATGCGGCTGCTGGGACGCGGCGCCTGGTACGCGCCGCCCGCGCTGCGCAGGCTGCACGGGAAGGTGGGTCTCACCGAGGAGCCGGCCGGATCCGGGCGGGAGCGCACACCGGCCGGCGTCTGACGGCGCGCGCGGAACGGGGTGGCCCCCACCGGACACCTGTCCGGTGGGGGCCACCCCGTTCCGCGCGGGAGCCTCGAACTCCCCCGGGAATCCGGCTACTTGCCGGTCTCCTTCTCGTACGCCTTGAGCACCTCGTCCGTCGGGCCGTCCATCAGGAGCTCGCCCCTCTCCAGCCACAGCACCCGGTCGCAGGTGTCCCTGATCGACTTGTTGCTGTGGCTGACCAGGAAGACCGTGCCCGCCTCCTTGCGCAGCTCGCGGATCCGCGCCTCGGAGCGGATCTGGAACTTGCGGTCACCGGTGGCCAGCGCCTCGTCGATCATGAGGACGTCGTGGTCCTTGGCCGCCGCGATGGAGAAACGGAGCCGGGCGGCCATGCCGGAGGAGTACGTGCGCATCGGCAGGGTTATGAAGTCGCCCTTCTCGTTGATGCCGGAGAAGTCGACGATGGACTGGTAGCGCTCACGCACCTGCTCGCGCGACATTCCCATGGCCAGACCGCCAAGGATGACGTTGCGCTCGCCGGTGAGGTCGTTCATCAGCGCGGCGTTGACACCGAGCAGCGAGGGCTGACCGTCGGTGAACACCTTGCCGTGCTCCGTGGGCAGCAGCCCCGCGATGGCGCGCAGCAGGGTCGACTTGCCGGAGCCGTTGGTGCCGATCAGACCGATCGCCTCGCCGCGGTACGCGGTGAAGCTGACCCCCCGCACGGCGTGCACCTTGCGGACTCCGCGCTCCTCGCCCTTGTCGCGCCTGAGTATGCGGCTCAGCGCCGCGGTCGCGTTGCCCTTGCCACCGCCGCCGCCGTTGACGCGGTACACGATGTGCACGTCGTCGGCGATGACGGTGGGGATACGTCCCTGCTCGATGAGGTCAGCCACGGCCGTACCGTTCCTCAGCCTTCCAGAAGTACACGAAGCCGGCGATGCCGACGAGCAGCGACCAGGCGAGACCCGACGCCCACACGTGCTGGGGCAGATTCTCGGAGCCGTAACCGTCGATCAGCGCGAAGCGGATGAGGTCCATGTATATGGCGGCGGGGTTGTACTGGAGGACGTCGACGATCCAGCTCGGCCAGTCCGGCTTGCTCGCGAGCATCAGGGGGATCGAGAACATCACGCCGGACGCGTACATCCAGGTGCGCATGATGAACGGCATGAGCTGCGCGAGGTCCGGCGTCTTGCTGCCCAGCCGCGCCATGATCAGCGCCAGGCCGGTGTTGAAGAAGAACTGGAGCGCCAGGACGGGCAGCACCAGCAGCCACGACAGGCCCGGCAGGCTCCCGAAGGCGACCACCACGGCCAGCAGCACGATCATCGAGAACAGCAGCTGCTGGAGCTGCTGGAGCGCGAAGGAGATGGGCAGCGAGGCCCGGGGGAAGTGCAGGGCGCGCACCAGCCCGAGATTGCCCGAGATCGACTTCACGCCCGCCATCACGGACGTCTGTGTGAAGGCGAACACGAACACGCCCGTGACCAGGAACGGGATGTAGACGCGGATCTCCATCCCGCGGCCGGCGTTCAGGATCAGGCCGAAGATCAAGAAGTAGACGAAGGCATTGAGCAGCGGGGTCGCCACCTGCCAGAGCTGACCGAGCTTCGCCTGGCTGTACTGGGCCGTCAGCTTCGCCTGGGAGAAGGCGAGGATGAAATGGCGCCGGCCCCACAGCTTACGGACGTACTCGGCCAGTCCCGGACGGGCACCGCTCACCGACAGGCCGTACTTGGCGGCCAGTTCGGTCGAGGACAGACCGTCGTCGGGAGACGGCGGGGCGCTCATCGCGATCGCGCCGTCATGGGTTGTCTCACTCACAAGTTGAAACTTTCGTGTTCAAGATGCGCAGCCGGTCGGGCACAGGCGTGGACGGCCGTGACCCGGAAGTCAGGGTCGATGCTCTCAGAACCGAGCCTCTCAGATGACAGGCGGTCGGCCCAGTCGGGTCAGCCGCCACACCGTACGCCACTTCATGGGCCGGCGGGGACCGCACGGAGTCGTCCAGCCTTCCCGGAACCCGCCGAACCATGCCTTGAGCGCGGGGACGGTAGGGCGGCGGGCCAGGGTGAGCAGGATCCAGACGGCGAGATAGACGGGGACGACGGGCGCGGGCAGGTTGCGGCGGGCGAGCCAGACCCGGTTGCGGGCCACCATGCGGTGGTAGACCGCGTGCCGTGACGGCGGCATCGTGGGGTGGAAGAGGACCATGTCGGCGCGGTAGTCGATCATCCACCCGGCGTCCAGCGCCCGCCAGGCAAGGTCGGTCTCCTCGTGGGCGTAGAAGAAGTCGCCGGGCAGGGAGCCGACCTCGGCGAGGACTCTCGTACGGACGGCGTTGGCACCGCCCAGGAAGGTCGTCACCCGTGACGAGCGCAGCGGGTCGGAGGCGCGCAGCCGGGGGACGTGGCGGCGCTGGGTGAGACCGGTGTCGGGGTCGGCGATCCGGAAGCTGACGATGCCGAGCACCGGGTCGGCGGCGAAGGCCTCGCGGACCAGCTCGGCGGTGTCGGTGCCGGGCAGTAGTCCGTCGTCGTCGAGGAAGAGCAGGACGTCCACGTCGGAGCCGCCGGGGCCGAAAGCCTCGATGCCGACGTTGCGGCCGCCGGGGATGCCGAGGTTCTCGGGCAGCTCGACGGTGCGTACGCCGTCGGGGACGTCGCCGACCGGGGCGCCGTTGCCCACGACCACGACGTCGATCGGGTCGCCGTCCTGCTTGGCGACGGAGTCGATGAGGGCGCGGAGGTCGTCGGGGCGGTTGCCCATGGTGATGATCACCGCACCGAGACGCATGTCACTCACCTCAGCCTGCTGGAGGCGAGTACGGACACCAGGTGGAGCAGTGTCTGTACGAGGGCGATGCCGGCCAGCACGGCGACGCCGAGGCGGGAGAAGAACAGGTCGTCCCTGACCGAGTCCAGGATGGCCAGGACCAGGATCAGCAGGGACGCCTCGATGCCGAGGATGAGCCGGTGGAACTTGAGCGCCCCGGCGGCCCTGCGGGCCAGCGCCATGCCGGACGAGCGCGGCTCGGAGGCCGCCTCCTTGACCGGGGCGAGTCCCTGCTGGTGACGGGCGACGCCCACCAGGTCGGTCTCGGCCTTGATCAGGATGGCGCCGAGCGCGGCGAGCGTGCCCAGGAAGGCCCACAGCCAGTCGATCCGCCCCGATCCCCACAGGTCGGCGGCGCGCAGTCCGAAGCCGACCAGGACCGCGGCGTCGCACAGATAGGCGGCGACCCGGTCCAGATACACCCCGGTCATCGAGTACTGCTTCTTCCAGCGGGCGACCTCGCCGTCGACACAGTCGAGCAGCAGATAGAGCTGGACCATCAGCACGCCGAGCACCGCGCCCGCGATCCCCGGCACCAGGAGGGCGGGGGCGGCCAGGGCACCGGCGACGGTCATCACATAGGTCAGCTGGTTGGGCGTGACCCGTGTGTTCACCAGGTACCGGTCGACGCGCAGGGAGATCTCGCGCATGTAGAGCCGGCCCCCCCAGTGCTCGCCGCTCCGCCGGTCCTTGACGCCCGGGGGGTGAACGACCGGACGGAGTTCAGCTACTGATGGTCTTGGCATAGTCGGCGTACGCGTCCCTGATCTGGTCGGTGGACAGGTCGAGGTGCTCCAGGATCGTGAAGCGGCCCGGTCGGGTCTGCGGTGCGTATTCGACGGCCCGCACGAACTCGTCGGGGGTGAAGCCGATCTGCTCGGGCAGGACCGGCATCTCATGTCTGCGCAGGACCTCGGCGATGAGCCCGGACTGCTCGCGCGCGCCGCGCAGATGCATCGCGAAGGCGGCGCCGATGCCGACCTGCTCGCCGTGGCTCGCCGCCCTCTTTGAGTAGAGCAGGTCGAAGGCGTGGCTGATCTCGTGGCAGGCGCCGGACGACGGGCGGGAGTCGCCGCTGATCGACATGGCGATTCCGGTCAGGACGAGCGCCTCGGCCAGGACGGTCAGGAAATCGTCGTCGCCGACGGTGCCGGGGTGGCGCAGGACGGCCTCACCGGCGGTACGGCCCATGGCAGCGGCCAGGCCGTCCACGGGCTCCCCGTTGACCTTGTGGGACAGCTCCCAGTCGGCGATGGCGGAGAGATTGGAGAGCGCGTCGCCGATGCCGGAGCGGACGAAGCGGGCCGGGGCGTCGCGGATGACGTCCAGGTCCACGACGATCGCGATGGGCGTCGGGACGCCGTACGAGCCACGGCCGTTGTCGTTGTCGAGCGTGGAGATCGGCGAACAGATGCCGTCGTGCGAGAGGTTGGTGGCGACGGCCACCATCGGCAGGCCCACGCGGGCCGCCGCGTACTTCGCGACGTCGATGATCTTGCCGCCGCCGAGCCCGACGACCGCGTCGTACCGCTTGCCCTTTATGTCGTCGGCGAGCTTCACCGCGCAGTCGATGGTGCCGTCGGCGACGAGGAACCAGTCGGCGTCGGGCAGCAGGGGCGCCAGCTTCTCGCGCAGCGCCTGGCCGGAACCGCCGCTGACGGCGAGGGCGAGCCTGCCGGACGCGGAGATCCGCTGGTCGGCGAGGAGGCCGGCGAGGTCGTCCATGGCGCCGCCGCTGATGTCGACGACGACCGGGGACGGGATGAGTCGGGTCAGTACTGGCACGCGATGACACGGCCCTTCGCGAGGTCGTCGTGGTTGTCGATCTCCACCCAGGGGACGTCGCCGATGGGGGCGACGTCGATGGTGAAGCCTCTGTCCACGAGTTCCTGGTAGCCGTCCTCGTAGTAGAGGTCGGGGTCGCGCTCGAAGGTGGCCTTGAGGGCGTCGGCGAGTTCGTCGGCGGCCTCGGGCTCGATGAGCGTGACGCCGATGTACTCACCGGTGGCGGTGGCGGGGTCCATCAGCTTCGTGATGCG
The DNA here is from genome assembly GCF_014646115.1 of Streptomyces camponoticapitis. Taxonomy (GTDB): domain Bacteria; phylum Actinomycetota; class Actinomycetes; order Streptomycetales; family Streptomycetaceae; genus Streptomyces; species Streptomyces camponoticapitis. Next base: position 71,537 of record NZ_BMMV01000033.1, read on the forward strand.
CCGTACGCCCTTCTCCTCCTCGGTGATGACCTTCATCTCCTCGTCGGCGAGCCGCTTCACCGCGTCGAGGGCGAGGATGATCTTCCGGCCCTCGCCGCGGGCCGCGAGCAGGGTGCGCTCGACGGAGACGGGGTGGACGGTGTCGCCGTTGGCGAGGATCACGCCGCGCCTGATGATGTCGCGCGCGCACCACAGGGAGTAGGCGTTGTTCCACTCCTCGGCCTTGTCGTTGTCGACGAGCGTGAGGGTGAGGCCGTACGTCGCCTCCAGGGCCGCCTTGCGCTCGTACACGGCCTCCTTGCGGTAGCCGACGACGATCGCGGCCTCGGTGAGCCCGATCTCCGCGAAGTTGCCGAGCGTCAGGTCGAGGACGGTCGTGTCGCCGTCCACGGGCACCAGGGCCTTGGGGAGCGTGTCGGTGTACGGGCGCAGACGCCTTCCGGCACCCGCTGCCAGAACAAGGCCGATCATGCGGTTTCTCCTTCGTCGTGTACGGCGGGGGCCCCCGACGACACCCAGAACTGGATGGACTCGGCGAGCGCGATCACGGCGACGACGACGGCGAGCACCGTCAGGCCGAGCGGTAGGTCGAATTCGGCCGTGGAGAAGGCGGCGAGCGCGGTGACGAGGAGCGTGCGGCCCTCGTGTCCGCCGAGTGACCGGACCAGCCCGCGGGGCGGGGCTCCGGCGCCGCCGCGGATGCGGTACACCGTGTCGTAGTGGTGGTAGGCGACCGCCGCGACCAGCCCGAACGCGGCGGGCAGGGCGCCGGGGACGCCGGCGCGGGCGGCGAGGACCAGGACGGTGCAGTACTCCGCCGCCCGGAGGACCGGCGGGACGAGCCAGTCGAGCGGGCCGCCCATCCGGTGGGCGACCGCGATCCCCGACGTGACGACGTACACCAGGGCGCCGAGGACGAGCACGGGGCTGTCGAGCGGGGCGGAGGCGGCCACCGCGACGGCGGCGCCGCCGCCCGCGAGGGCGATCAGGAGCGGCAGTACACCGGGCAGCGCGCGGGCCGGGCGCCGCAGCACACGGGCGACCAGCTCGGCGAGCGGTCCCGTGTCGGCGAGGTCGGCGAGCGCCCGCGCGGCGCGGTCGGTCCGGACGGCCTTGCGGGTCACCGAGCGCAGGACCCGGCCGGCGGTGGTGTAGCAGGCGGCGAAGGCGCAGCCGACGAGGAGCGCGTAGAAGACGATCCGGGGGGTGGCCACGGCGGTGAGGACGGCGATCATCGCCCAGCGCTCACCGATCGGCAGGACGATCATCCGGCGCACCCAGACCGTCCAGCCGACGCTGTCGAGCTTGCTGGAGAGGGCGGTCGTGGGGGTGCCGACGACGGCCTTGCCGTTGACCGTCGCGGCCGTGCTGTCGGCGTTGGCCTCGTTGAAGGCGAAGTCGACAAAGTGCCGGACGGACTGGAGGACCATCGCGGCGAGCGCCAGGGCCCATACGTCGTCACCGCCGCGGGCGGCGCCGAGCGCGAGACCGGCGTAGTACGCGTACTCCTTGGCCCGGTCGAAGGTCGCGTCCAGCCAGGCGCCCAGCGTGGAGTACTGGAGCGAGTAGCGGGCGAGCTGTCCGTCCGTGCAGTCGAGTACGAAGGAGAAGAGCAGCAGCAGTCCGGCGGCGACGTAGCCGCCCCGGGTGCCGGTGGCCGCGCAGCCCGCCGCGATCAGGGCGGTGAACAGGGACGCGGTGGTGACCTGGTTGGGGGTCAGTCCGCGCCGGGCGCACCAGCGGGCGAGGTAGCGGGAGTAGGGGCTGATGCAGAAGGTGGTGAAGAAGCCGTCGCGGGCCTTCACGGCGGAGCGCAGCCGTACGGCCTCGTCGTCGACGGCCGCGACGGCGGCGAGCGCCTCCTCGCGGGCGGCCGGCCCGTCGGGGACGGCGGCGACGAGCGAGCCGAGTTCGGGATGCCGTACGTCGGTGCCGTCGGCTTCGAGCGCGGCGGTGACCCGGTCGGCGAGGGGGAGTTCGGCGGTCGCGGGCGCGCTGTGCGTGACGGGCCGGCCGGCCTCGGTGACCAGGCCGGTGCCACCGGTCCGTACGGGGTGGGCGTCCGTTGTCGCGCCGGTACGGCCGCCGTCCGTGCCGTTCGTCACGGTGGTCAGCGCCACGGCGAGCGCCGCACGCGCCTCGGGCCGCGCCGTCAGCGCACCGGTGACGGCCGCCGCCGGGAACCGGGGATCGGTCAACGCCAGCCGCAGCGTGTGGAGATGGCCGACGAAGCGCTGGTCGACCAGGGCGACCCGGTCAGCGGCGGGCACCGCGGCGAGCAGCCTCAGGGCCGCGGTCGCGTCGGGCGCGGTGCGCACGTCGAATCCCAGCGACCGCAGCTCGCCTTCGAGCGGCGATCCGGGTACCGGCGTGCCGGTGAGGATGGCGGTCGACAGACGAATTCACTCCTTGACACTGACAGGGCGGACGTGCGGCGGCTCTGCCCGGGGTCCGGGTCGGCGGCATGTCGGCAGAGGCTATCGGATGAACGGAAGACCGCGTTCATCGCCCGTTCACGCCCCGGACGCCATGAGCCGGTCCAATTCCGGCCCGCCGGGAGATCATCATTGTCGATCGGTGCCCCGCCTCACAAACCGTGGCCGTCGGAAGCCGTACGGGCTCCGTAAGACATATCCGACTCCGCACGGTCTGCACCGTCGAAGCCGCGACCGCGAGATGAACGTCCGGTAACCGTACGACCACCGGGGCGGTCCGGTCGACCCGGCGGCGGGCGAACGGCACCCCCTAGGCTGACGGCATGACTTGGCTGATCACAGGTGGAGCGGGGTACATCGGGGCGCATGTGGCGCGGTCCATGGCCGAGGCGGGTGAGCGGGTCGTCGTCCTCGACGACGTCTCGTCCGGCGTCGTGGACCGGCTGCCCGCCGAAATCCCGCTGGTACGCGGCTCGTTGCTCGACCGGGAGGCCATCGACCGGGCGCTCGCCGACCACGCGGTGACCGGTGTGGTGCATCTCGCCGCCAAGAAACAGGTCGGCCAGTCGGTCGAGGAGCCGCTCACCTACTACCGGGAGAACGTGCACGGTCTCACGGTGCTGCTGGAGGCCGTGGTCGCCGCCGGGGTCGAGCGGTTCCTGTTCTCGTCCTCGGCCGCGGTGTACGGCGTGCCCGACGTGGAGCTGATCACCGAGAAGACCCCGGCCGTGCCGATCAATCCGTACGGCGAGACGAAGCTCACGGGCGAGTGGCTGGTACGCGCCACGGGCCGGGCCCACTCGCTGCGCACCGCGTGTCTGCGCTACTTCAACGTGGCGGGGGCGGCGCGCCCCGAGTTGGCGGACACCGGGGTGTTCAACATCATCCCGATGTTCTTCGACCGGATCACCCGCGGCGAGCCGGTGCGGATCTTCGGCGCGGACTATCCGACGCCGGACGGCACCTGCGTACGGGACTACATCCATGTCGCCGATCTCGCCGACGCGCATCTGGCGGTGGCACGGCGGCTGGCCGCGCGGGACGTGCCCGGTGACGTGACGTACAACATCGGGCGCGGCGAGGGGGTGTCGGTGCGCGAACTCGCGGATCTGGTGGGCGAGGTCACGGGCCACCGGGCTCCCCCGGTCGTCGAACCGCGCCGGGCCGGCGACGCGGCGAAGGCCGTCGCGTCGGTCGAGTCGATCACCGCGGACCTGGGCTGGACCGCGCGTCGCGGGGTACGCGAAATGGTCGAATCGGCATGGGAAGGCTGGCGGCTGCACCACCCCGAACTGTCGGCGGAGTGAGCCGTAAAACGATCTTCACACTCCCCTGACCTGCGGGCATCATCGCAGGTCAGGGGGAATGACAACGGTGTTCAGTCCCGTGTTGCTCGATACCCCCCACCCGTAGTTCACTGGCCGCATCGGCTCGCACACACCGGGAGGCAACCCCATGGGGGCAGGGCACGATCACGGGCACACACACGGCGGCGCGGCGCCGCCGGGGACCGCGTCCGCCGCCTACGCCGGGCGGCTGCGGATCGCGCTGGGGATCACCCTCTCCGTCATGGTCATGGAGATCATCGGCGGCATCGTCTCCGACTCCCTGGCCCTGGTCGCCGACGCCGCCCATATGGCGACGGACGCCGTCGGGCTCGCCCTCGCGCTGCTCGCGATCCACTTCGCGGGCCGCCCGTCGACCGGAAACCGTACGTTCGGGCTGGCCCGCGCCGAGATCCTGGCCGCGCTCGCCAACTGTCTGCTGCTGCTCGGCGTCGGCGGCTTCCTGCTCTTCGAGGCGGTCGAACGCTTCATCACTCCCGCCGAGACCAAGGGCGGACTCGCGATCATCTTCGCGGCCGTGGGTATGGTCGCCAATCTGATCTCGCTCTCCCTGCTGGTGCGCGGGCAGAAGGAGAGCCTCAATGTGCGCGGGGCGTATCTGGAGGTGCTGGCCGACACCCTCGGTTCGGTCACGGTCCTGATCTCCGCGACGATCATCCTGACCACGGGCTGGCAGGCGGCCGACCCGATCGCCTCCCTGGTGATCGGCCTGATGATCGTCCCGAGAACGGTGAAGCTCCTGCGCGAGACGCTGAACGTGCTGCTTGAGGCGGCGCCCAAGGGTGTGGACATGGGTGAGGTCAGGGCGCACATAGTGGCGCTCCCCGGCGTGGAGGACGTGCACGACCTGCACGCGTGGACGATCACCTCGGGCATGCCGGTGCTCTCGGCGCATGTGGTGGTGAGCCAGTCCGTGCTGGACAGCGTCGGGCACGAGAAGATGCTGCACGATCTCCAGGGCTGCCTCGGCAGCCACTTCGACGTCGAGCACTGCACCTTCCAGCTGGAGCCCGTGGGGCACGCCGAGCACGAGGCGAATCTCTGCCACTGAGCTGTGCCGTGACCGGCGGGCGGCGGAAACCGGGGGCCCGCCCCGTACGGCCCCTGTTAGAGTCCCGGCCGGAGACAAGAGCGTCTCCCCCGTCGTGAGAGGAGCTGAGGTTGATGACCGTCGCAGTGGAGGCCGCCCCGCGCGGCACACGGTCCTTCCTCATCCTCCGGGCTGCCGGCTGACCGGTCCGCACCACACCGGTCCCGCGTCGGCCGGAGCCCCTCACACAAGGGTTCTCACGTTGTCCGACAACGACACGACCGATCCGACCTCCGTCCACGACGCTTTCTTCGCCCTGCACCACGGGCTGCCGCGGCAGGGCCCCGGCTCCGACGCCACCACCAGGCGGCTGCTGTCCTCCGCCGGACCGCTGCCGTCCCGTCCGCGCGCGCTCGACCTGGGCTGCGGCCCCGGCAGGGTGTCGCTCCTGCTGGCCGCCGAGGCCGGCGCGCGGGTGACCGCCGTCGATCTGCACGAGCCGTTCCTCGACGAGCTGCGGCACACCGCCGCCGCCCGCGGGCTCACCGGGTCGATCAGCACGGAAGCGGTCGACATGGCGGAACTCCCCTACCCGGACGGGTCGTTCGACCTGGTCTGGGCGGAGAGCTCGATCTACTCCATCGGCTTCGACAAGGGCCTGCGCCTCTGGCGGCGGCTGCTCGCCCCCGGCGGCACCCTGATCGTCACCGAGTGCGAGTGGACGACGGCGGAGCCGAGCGCCGAGGCGCGCGCATTCTGGGACGCGGAGTATCCGCTGCGTACGGCCGGGGAGAACACGGCCGCGGCCGTCGCCGCCGGATACACCGTGCTGGAGGTCTATCCGCAGCCGGAGAGCGACTGGGACGAGTACTACGGGCCGCTCGGCGAGCGGGCCGACGCGGCCGACTCGCGGGCGCCCGGCATGTCTCAGGCGCTCGCCGTCACCCGTACGGAGATCACGATGCGACGCGAGCACGGCGCGGAGTACGGCTACACCGGTTATGTCCTGCGCCCCCGGCAGCCCGTAGAGGCCAAGGGGACGCAAGGCGCGGAAGGGACAGAAGGAGCACCGGTGGCGTGACGGCCCGGCCCCCGGCGAAAGCCGGGACGTAACGCCCATGTCCGCCCCCGCGGAGCACATTCCGGGGGCGGACATGCCCGTTTCGCGGAAGTACGGACAGGACGCTCTTGTACGGCAGACTTGGGGGCCGAGGACCGAAGCGAAGGATGGCTATGCCGACCACACCTGTCACTGCGACGAGCAGCTCGCCGAACGGCGTACAAGAAGCGATCATGCTGGAGCTGGTCGACGAGGACGGCAACACCATCGGCACGGCGGAGAAGCTCGCGGCACACCAGGCACCGGGTCAGCTGCACCGGGCGTTCTCCGTCTTCCTCTTCGACGAGCAGGGCAGGCTGCTGATCCAGCGCCGCGCGCTCGGCAAGTACCACTCCCCCGGTGTCTGGTCGAACACCTGCTGCGGGCACCCGTATCCGGGTGAGGCGCCCTTCGCCGCCGCGGCCCGGCGTACGTACGAAGAACTCGGCATCTCGCCCACGCTCCTCGCCGAGGCGGGCACGGTCCGCTACAACCACCCGGACCCGGGGTCCGGGCTGGTCGAGCAGGAGTACAACCACCTCTTCGTGGGGCTCGCGCAGGCGTCGCTGCGGCCGGACCCGGCGGAGATCGGCGACACGGCGTACGTCACGCCGACGGAGCTTGCGGAGCGGCACCGGTCGGCGCCGTTCTCCGCGTGGTTCATGACCGTGCTGGACGCGGCGCGCCCGGCGGTCCAGGAACTCACGGGGCCGGCCGGCGGCTGGTAGCCCTCCGCTCGGGCCCCCTGGATCAGGGGGCCGGGGGTACGGGACGCCCCTGAGCCTCGTGGACCGGCAGGACCTCCTGGGCGGGCGGCGCGGCCTGGGCGCTCAGGACCTCCTGGGCGGACACCACCACGGCGTCGCGCGACAGCGGGAGCAGCGCCCAGACGATCTTCCCGCCGCTCGCCGTCTGATCGACGTCGCAGGTGCCGCCCGCCTCCCGGGTGATCTCCCGGACGAGCAGCAGGCCGCGCCCGCCGGTCTGCGCGTAGTCCATTTCCAGCGGCTTCGGCCGGTAGGGATGGTCGTCCTCCACGGACACCCGGACCCAGTCGGCGGCGATGGCGACCTCCACCGCGAGCTCGGGCGAGAGCAAGGCCGCGTGCCGTACGGCGTTGGTCACCAGCTCCGAGACGATCAGCAGCAGCCCCTGGACGGTCTCGTCGGACAGCGGCGCGCCCTGCCGGACCAGCAGATCACGCACGGCGTGCCGGGCGTGCGGCACGGAGAGTTCGACCGCCGGTGCCGTGAACCGCCAGACCCCCTCGTACGGCATCGGTCTCGCCGGAACACTCCCGAGGCTCTCCATCACCGCGGCACCCACTCCTGATTCCCCAGCGCTCCGAGCGCGCTGTGCATCGGACTCCGAGTGTTGGGAGCGGGGCTGGACGGACCAGGGAACTGAACAGAAGTCAGCACCTATCGACACATTGCGGCCAGGTGCGTTTTATCGAGTCGGACGACTGACCGACCGTGTCGCTTTTCTGTCCGTCTATGAAAAGCGCGCGCCCGTGCGGGCCGCCCGTCCGATCCGCCGGTCCGTGCGGTTCCGCCTGCCGGAGGGTCACACCGGCCGGGAACAGCGGGTGCGGCGTGCCCGGATAGCATCCGGCCCATGGAGCCCACCGAGCCCGCACCGCCACGGCTGGCCGCCGCCGTCGCCGACGGGATCGCCACCGTCACCATCACCCATCCCGCCAAGCGCAACGCGCTGACCCCGGACATGTGGCGGGCGCTGCCCGGACTGCTGGCCGGGATGGCGACGGACCCCGCCGTACACGCCCTGGTGCTCACCGGCGCCGGGGACTCCTTCAGCGCCGGCGCCGACATCGGGGCGCTGCGCGAGCCGGGCGACGTGATACAGGATCTCAGCGTGCGGGCGGAGGAGGCACTGGCCGCGTTCCCGAAGCCGACGCTCGCGGCCGTACGGGGCTACTGCGTGGGAGGCGGCGCCCAGTTGGCGGTCGCGTGCGATCTGCGGTTCGCGGAGGAGGGCGCGCGGTTCGGGATCACGCCCGCGAAGCTCGGCGTGGTCTACCGGTCGTCGTCGACCCGCCGCCTGGTCTCGCTGGTCGGTCCCTCGACCGCCAAGTACCTGCTGTTCTCCGGGGAGTTGATCGAGACCGAGCGGGCGCTGCGGGTCGGTCTGGTGGACGAGGTGCTCGCCGCGGGCGAACTGGGCAAGCGGGTGGCCGAGTTCACCCGGGTGCTGGCGTCGCGCTCGCGACTGACGCAGGCCGCGGCGAAGGAGTACGCGGGGGGCCGCGAGGACCGGGACGCGCACTGGGACGAGCAGGCGCGCGACAGCGGGGACCGGGCGGAGGGCGTTGCGGCGTTCCTGGAACGCCGGGCGCCGCGCTTCGGGTGGACGGTGCGGGAGTAGGCCCCCCGCCGGGGCGCTCGCGGGTCACGCACCCGGGGTTCCGTACGTACCGACCAGTCGGTAACATACCCGCATGACCACTCTCGCCCCGCGCGCCGGACGCCGCTGTCACAACGCCGTCAATCCGCTCCACTCGACGGTCTACTTCTCCCCGGACCTGGACAAGGAGCTCGCCGCGACCGGTGTCGACAACCCGAGAGCCGCGTACTTCGCCGGGCGCGGCGCCGCGATGGGCGCCGTAGGGCCCGGTGTGATCGCCGCCGCCTTCTACAACTTCAGCTATGAGCTGGTCGCCCAGCACGTACCCGCCGTCTGGCGCGTCGCCACGCCCGAGGCCGTGCTCGACGCCAGGCTGCGCGCCGTCGACTCCACCCTGCGGCGCGTCCTCGGTGAGGAGGTCATCACCTCCGACGAGATGGCCGAGGCGGCACAGCTCGCGCTGCGCGCCACCGAGGCGTGCACCCGTAACGCCCGGCCGCTCTACGCCGCGCACGCCGACCTGCCGGTCCCCGAGCAGCCGCACCTGGCCTACTGGCACGCGGCGACCCTGCTGCGCGAACACCGCGGCGACGGCCATCTCACCGCGCTGCTGTCCGCCGGTCTCGACCCGGTCGAGGCGCTCGTCAGCCACACCGCGACCGGCAAGGGCATGTCGCCGCGCTGGGTGCTCGGGACCCGGGGCTGGCACCGTACGGACTGGGACGCCGCGGCCGGCCGGCTGCGGAAGCGTGGGCTGCTGGACGAGGCGGGCGAGCTGACCGAGGCGGGCACCGCCCTCAGCGCCGATCTGGAGGACCACACGGACCGGCTCGACAGCGCGCCGTACGAACATCTGGGCGCCGACGGGGTGGAGCGTCTCACGGAGCTGGCGCGTGGATTCCTCCTGGCGGCGGCCGGTGCCGGAGCCTTCCCGGAGGATCTCATCGGGAAGAGCTGACGTTTGCGAAGGCGCTCAGCGGCAAACCGGAGGAGTGTGGGTCATCAAGGCAGACCCGCTGTCTAACAGGAGGTTTCCCATCATGCGTGCCATCGCAGATGCACTTCGCGCCGTCGGTGGCGCCATCGCCACCGTGGTCAGCCTGCCGTTCCGGCTCGTCGCCAAGCTGTTCGGCGGCGCCTCGCGCGGCGGAGGCCGTGCCCGCCGCGCCTGACCCGGCCGCGCCGACGCCCGACCCGGCGCGGTGACGCCACGACACCTCCGACGGACAGGGCGCGCGACACGGCCCCCGGCCACCCGGCACAATGCAGGCACAAGCACAGCCAGCACGAGAGCCGGGTCGGGGAGAACGTGACGACGTCCATCGAAGGCAGGATCGCCGAGGAAATCGGCGTACGTGAGCGGCAGGTGAAGGCGGCCGTCGAGCTGCTGGACGGCGGGTCGACCGTCCCGTTCATCGCTCGCTACCGCAAGGAAGCGACCGAGATGCTCGACGACGCGCAGTTGCGCACGCTCGAAGAGCGGTTGCGCTACCTGCGCGAACTTGAGGAGCGCCGGACGGCGATCCTGGAGTCCGTACGCGAGCAGGGCAAGCTGGACGAGGCCCTGGAGACGCAGATCCGGGCCGCCGACACCAAGTCCCGCCTTGAGGACATCTATCTGCCGTTCAAGCCCAAGCGGCGCACGAAGGCGCAGATCGCCCGCGAGGCCGGGCTCGAACCGCTCGCCGAGGGCCTGCTCTCCGATCCGTCGGTGGACCCCCTGGCCGCCGCGGCGGCCTTCGTCGACGCCGACAAGGGCGTAGCGGACGCCGCGGCCGCGCTGGACGGCGCCCGCGCCATCCTCACCGAGCGTTTCTCCGAGGACGCCGACCTCATCGGTGAGCTGCGGGAGCGCATGTGGACGCGCGGCCGGCTCACGGCGAAGGTGCGCGAGGGCAAGGGCAACGCCACGGAGGGTCCGGCCGCCAAGTTCGCCGACTACTTCGACTTCGCCGAGGCCTTCACCGCGCTCCCCTCGCACCGGATGCTGGCGCTCTTCCGGGGCGAGAAGGAGGAGATCCTCGACCTCAGCCTGGAGCCGGAGGCGGACGACACCGCCGCGCAGCCGGGCCCCAGCACCTACGAGTCCATGGTCGCCCGCCGCTTCGGCGTCGCGGACCGCGGCCGGCCCGGCGACAAGTGGCTCGCCGACACGGTCCGTTGGGCCTGGCGCACCCGGATCCTCGTCCACCTCGGCATCGACCTGCGCCTTCGGCTGCGTACGGCCGCCGAGGACGAGGCGGTACGGGTCTTCGCGTCGAACCTGCGCGATCTGCTGCTGGCGGCGCCCGCGGGGACGCGTGCCACGCTCGGGCTGGACCCGGGCTTCCGTACGGGGGTCAAGGTCGCCGTCGTCGACGCGACGGGCAAGGTCGTCGGCATCGACACGATCTATCCGCATGTCCCGGCGAACAAGTGGGACGAGTCCCTGGCGAGGCTGGCGCGGCTCTGCGCCGAGCACTCCGTCGACCTGATCGCCATCGGCAACGGAACGGCGTCGCGTGAGACGGACAAGCTGGCGGGCGAACTGATCGCGAAACACCCGGAGTTGAAGCTCACGAAGGTGATGGTCTCGGAGGCGGGCGCCTCCGTGTACTCCGCCTCCGCGTTCGCCTCCCAGGAGCTGCCCGACCTCGACGTGTCGATCCGCGGCGCCGTCTCCATCGCCCGGCGGCTGCAGGACCCGCTCGCCGAGCTGGTCAAGATCGACCCCAAGTCGATCGGCGTGGGCCAGTACCAGCACGACCTGTCCGAGGTGAAGCTCTCCCGCTCGCTCGACGCGGTCGTCGAGGACTGTGTGAACGGCGTCGGCGTCGACGTCAACACCGCGTCCGCGCCGCTGCTTTCACGGGTTTCCGGCATCGGCGCCGGTCTCGCGGAGAACATCGTCGCCCACCGCGACTCCAACGGACCGTTCCGCTCGCGGCGCGCGCTGAAGGATGTGGCTCGGCTGGGGCCGAAGGCGTACGAGCAGTGCGCGGGCTTCCTGCGGATCCGGGACGGGGACGACCCGCTGGACGCGTCGTCCGTCCACCCGGAGGCGTATCCGGTGGTCCGCGCGATGGTGAAGACGACGGGCAGCGAGGTCGCGGCGCTGATGGGCAACGCGGGGGCGCTGCGCTCGCTGCGGCCCGCGGACTTCGTCAGCGACGCGTTCGGGCTGCCGACGGTCACGGACATCCTGCGCGAGCTGGAGAAGCCGGGCCGGGACCCGCGGCCGGCGTTCAAGACGGCGACGTTCAAGGACGGCGTCGAGAAGATCGGCGACCTCACGGCCGGGATGGTACTGGAGGGCGTGGTCACGAACGTGGCGGCGTTCGGGGCGTTCGTGGACATCGGGGTGCACCAGGACGGGCTGGTGCACGTGTCGGCGATGTCGAAGACATTCGTGAAGGACCCGCGCGACGTGGTGAAGCCGGGGGACGTGGTGAGGGTGAAGGTGCGGGAGGTCGACATCCCCCGCAAGCGGATCTCACTGACGCTGCGGCTCGACGACGAGGCGGAGTCGGCCGCCGGCGGGGAGCGCGCGCCGCAGCAGCGGGGCGGCGGGGGCGGCAAGCAGCGCGGCTCCGGCGCGGGCGACCGTGGTGGCAATCGCGGCGCGAAGCGGCAGGCGCCGTCGAAACAGCAGTCGAAGCCGGCCCCGGCCCCGGCGAACAGCGCGATGGCCGACGCGCTGCGCAGGGCGGGGCTCGGGGGCTGACAGCGGCGGGCCGGCGACTTGTCGTCGAACGCCGGACAGCGGGTACGTGCCGCCTGTCCGGCGTTCGGGGATGCACCGAGGTCCGGAGCGGGACCACCGCGTGCCAACGGCTCAGGGGCGGGTCGGTGAGAGTTCCGTGAGCTTGCCCGAGGTGACCTCGATCCGCCGGCCCGTCCGGACGGACCCCAGCATCCGGCGGTCGTGGGTGACCAGCAGCAGGGTTCCCTCGTACGAGTCGAGCGCCGACTCCAGTTGTTCGATCGCCACGAGGTCGAGGTGGTTAGTCGGCTCGTCCAGGACCAGGAGGTTCACTCCGCGGCCCTGGAGCAGTGCCAGGGCCGCGCGGGTGCGTTCGCCCGGGGAGAGCGTTGTCGCCGGGCGCAGCACATGGGCCGCCTTGAGGCCGAACTTGGCCAGCAGCGTGCGGACTTCGGCCGGTTCCGTGTCCGGGACCGCCGCGCAGAACGCGTCGAGCAGCGTCTCCGGGCCGTGGAACAGCGCGCGGGCCTGGTCGACCTCGCCGACCACCACGCCCGAGCCGAGGGAGGCGGCGCCCGCGTCGGGGGCCAGCCGGCCGAGGAGGAGCGCCAGCAGGGTGGACTTGCCCGCGCCGTTCGCGCCGGTGATCGCGACCCGGTCCGCCCAGTCGATCTGGAGCGAGGCGGGGCCGAAGTGGAAGTCGCCGCGCCGGACTTCGGCGCCGTTCAGGGTCGCGACCACCGAACCGGAGCGCGGCGCCGAGGCGATCTCCATCCGGAGTTCCCACTCCTTGCGCGGCTCGTCGACGGCGTCGGCGTCCAGGCGTTCGATCAGGCGCTGCGTCTGGCGGGCCTTCGCCGCCTGCTTCTCCGTGGACTCGGAGCGGAACTTGCGGCCGATCTTGTCGTTGTCCGTTGCCTTGCGGCGTGCGTTCTTGACGCCCTTCTCCATCCAGGAGCGCTGCGTCTGGGCGCGCCCCTGGAGGGCCGAGCGCTTGTCGGCGTACTCGTCGTACTCCTCGCGCGCGTGCTGCCGGGCGCGCTCACGCTCTTCGAGATAGGCCGAGTAGCCACCGCCGAAGAGGTTCACCTGCTGCTGGGCCAGGTCGAGTTCGAGGACCTTGGTGACCGTGCGGGTGAGGAACTCGCGGTCGTGGCTGACGAGGACCGTGCCCGCGCGGAGGCCGGTGACGACGGATTCGAGGCGTTCGAGTCCGTCGAGGTCGAGGTCGTTGGTCGGCTCGTCCAGGAGGAAGACGTCGTAACGGGAGAGCAGCAGGGACGCGAGGCCGGCGCGGGCAGCCTCGCCGCCGGAGAGGGTGGTCATCGGCTGGTCGAGGCCGACGGTCAGGCCGAGGGACGCGACGACTTCCTCGGCGCGTTCGTCGAGGTCCGCGCCGCCGAGTCCGAGCCAGCGCTCCAGACCTGCCGCGTACGCGTCGTCGGCGCCGGGCGCGCCGTCGACGAGAGCCTGGGTGGCCGCGTCGAGGGCGGCCTGGGCGTCGGTGACACCCGTACGCCGGGCGAGGAAGTCACGCACGGATTCGCCGGGGTGCCGCTCGGGCTCCTGCGGGAGGTGGCCCACGGTGGCGGTGGGCGGGGAGAGGCTCAGCGCCCCGTCCTCGGGGGTGTCGAGCCCGGCGAGCAGCCGCAGGAGGGTCGATTTCCCCGCTCCGTTGACCCCGACGAGACCGATCACGTCGCCGGGCGCGACGACGAGGTCGAGCTCCGCGAAGAGTGCGCGGTCGCCGTGGCCCGCGGCGAGATTCTTGGCGACGAGAGTGGCAGTCATCAGACCGTCGATTCTAGGGCGTGTCCGCAAAGTCTGTTGGTCGTTGGTAAGTCGTGGTGAGACGTCATGAGTTGACTGATG
>NZ_BMMV01000034.1 GCF_014646115.1 Streptomyces camponoticapitis
AGCACTTCGCCCCGCCGACCAACCAGTCGACGGGGCGAAGCGAGGCCCGAATTAACCAACAGCGTCCGTACGCGGTCCGGGCCTCCGTCATGTCCGCGGGACCGGGCGGAGACGGCCCGGCCGCCCGTTCCCCGCACGGGTGCCCAATACATGCGCGATATCTGAAAGAGAGTGATATTTGGGCCTAAGTGATAGTCAGGACTCAGGAGGAACCCCATGCGCGGAGCCACGCACGCCAAGTGGGCCGCAGGTGCGCTCGCGGTCGCCCTCACCGCGACCGCCTGTGGCGGTGGCGGGGGCGGCAGCGGCGGCGGGAGCGGCGCCGACGGGGTGCTCAGCTCGTCCTGGGGCGACCCGCAGAACCCACTGGAGCCCTCCAACACGAACGAGGTCCAGGGCGGCAAGGTCCTCGACATGGTCTTCCGGGGTCTGAAGCGGTACAACCCGAAGACCGCCAGGGCCGAGAACATGCTCGCCCAGAAGATCGAGACGAAGGACTCGACGAACTTCACCATCACCGTCAGGAACGGGTGGACCTTCAGCAACGGTGAGAAGGTCACGGCCAAGTCCTTCGTCGACGCCTGGAACTACGGCGCGAATCTCAAGAACAACCAGCGCAACGCCTATTTCTTCGGCCAGATCGACGGCTACACGGCCGTCCACCCCGACTCGGGAAGCCCCACCGCCGCCACGCTCTCCGGCCTCAAGGTCACCGGTCCCCAGACCTTCACCGTCAAGCTCTCCCAGAAGTTCTCCACCTGGCCGGACACCCTCGGGTACGCCGCGTTCGCGCCACTGCCCTCCGCGTTCTTCAAGGACCACGCGGGCTGGCTCGCCAAGCCCGTCGGCAACGGGCCGTACACCATCGACTCGTACACCAAGGGCTCGCAGATGTCCCTGCGCAAGTGGGACAACTACCCCGGCCCGGACAAGGCGCAGAACGGCGGCGTGGACCTGAAGGTCTACACCGACAACAACACCGCCTACACCGACCTGACGGCCGGCAACCTGGACCTCGTCGACGACGTCCCGGCCTCCCAGCTCAAGAACGCGCCCGCCGACCTGGGACCCCGCTACATCAACACCCCCGCCGGCATCATCCAGACCCTCGCCTTCCCCTTCTACGACAAGGCATGGAACACCCCGGACGCCGTGAAGGTCCGCACCGGTCTGTCGATGGCGATCAACCGCAAGCAGATCACCGAGACGATCTTCCAGAAGACCCGCACCCCGGCCTCCGACTGGACCTCACCCGTCCTCGGTGAGTCGGGCGGCTTCCGGGCCGGCCTCTGCGGCAAGGCCTGCGACTTCGACCCCGCCGCGGCCAAGCAGCTGATCAACGACGGCGGCGGCCTCCCGGGCGGCCGGATCCAGCTCTCGTACAACGCGGACACCGGCTCCCACAAGGACTGGATCGACGCCGTCTGCAACAGCATCAACAACACCCTCGGCAACGACCGGGCGTGCGTGGGCAGGCCCATCGGCACCTTCGCCGACTTCCGCAGCCAGATCACCCAGCAGAAGATGCCCGGCCCGTTCCGGGCGGGCTGGCAGATGGACTACCCGCTGATCCAGAACTTCCTCCAGCCGCTCTACTTCACCAACGCCTCTTCGAACGACGGCAAGTTCACCAACGACGACTTCGACAGGCTCGTCAACGAGGCGAACGCCGAGAGCGACGAACCGGCCGCGGTCAAGAAGTTCCAGCAGGCCGAGGGCGTCGTACGGGACAACATGGCCGCCATCCCGCTCTGGTACCAGAACGGCAGCGCCGGCTTCTCGGAGCGGCTGAGCAACGTGAAGCTGAACCCCTTCAGCGTCCCGGTCTACAACGAGATCAAGGTCAACTGACGCCCGGAGGTCGTAGGGCCCGGCGCACTCCCCGCGCCGGGCCGCATCCCTTCTCCCGCCACGTACGACCTAGGGCGTCAGGCCCGAGCGACCACGACCCCCGGAGCCCTTCATGGGACGTTATGTGATCCGGCGTCTGCTGCAGATGATCCCGGTCTTCATCGGAGCCACGCTGCTGATCTTCCTCATGGTGAACGTGATGGGCGACCCCATCGCGGGTCTCTGCGGCGAGCGGCAGTGCGACCCGGCGACCGCGGCCCAGCTGCGCCGCGAGTTCGGTCTCGACAAGCCGGTGTGGCAGCAGTACGCGATCTACATGGGCAACGTCTTCACCGGCGACTTCGGTACGGCCTTCAACGGCCAGGAGGTCACCGAGCTGATGGGCACGGCCTTCCCGGTCACCATCCGGCTGACGATCGTCGCGATCGTCTTCGAGATCATCATCGGCATCACGCTCGGCGTCCTCACCGGACTGCGGCGCGGCCGGCCCGTCGACAGCGGCGTCCTGCTCCTGACCCTGGTCGTCATCTCCGTACCGACCTTCGTGACCGGCCTGATCGTGCAGCTGCTCTTCGGCGTGAAGTGGGACCTCATCTCCCCGTCGGTCTCCTCGGCGGCCCCGCTCGACGAACTGATCGTGCCCGGCCTCGTACTGGCCTCCGTGTCACTGGCGTACGTCACCCGGCTGACCCGGACGTCCATCGCCGAGAACACCCGCGCCGACTATGTCCGTACCGCCGTCGCCAAGGGCCTGCCGAGGCATCGCGTGATCACCCGGCATCTGCTGCGCAACTCACTGATCCCGGTGGTCACCTTCATCGGCACCGACATCGGCGCCCTGATGGGCGGCGCGATCGTCACCGAGCGGATCTTCAACATCCACGGCGTCGGCTTCCAGCTCTACCAGGGCATCCTGCGCCAGAACACCCAGACCGTCGTCGGTTTCGTGACGATCCTCGTCATCATCTTCCTGCTCGCGAACCTGCTGGTCGACCTTTTGTACGCCGTACTCGACCCGAGGATCCGCTATGCCTGAGCCAGTTCCCCCCAAGGACGAGGGAGCCATCGCCCCGACCGGTTTCGGCGCCTCGATGGATCTCGCCACCAGCGACGGGGAGACGGTCGAACCGGCCGGGCCCGGCGACAGAGGACCCGACGAGCGGGCCCGCAGCCTCTGGTCGGACGCCTGGCGCGATCTGCGCCGCAACCCGATCTTCATCGTCTCGGGCCTGATCATCCTCTTCCTGGTGTTCATCGCGATCTGGCCCCAGGCGATCGCCTCCGGCAACCCGCTCTCCTGCGACCTCGCCAAGGCCCAGGAAGGCTCCCAGCCAGGCCACCCCTTCGGCTTCACCTCCCAGGGCTGCGACGTCTACACCCGTACCGTCTACGGCGCCCGCGCCTCGGTCACCGTCGGCGTCTGCGCCACCCTCGGCGTCGCGATCGTCGGAACCGCGCTCGGCGGACTGGCCGGCTTCTTCGGCGGCTTCTGGGACTCGATCCTCTCCCGGGTCACCGACATTTTTTTCGGCATCCCGGTGGTGCTCGGCGGTCTCGTCCTGCTCTCCGTCGTCACCAGCTCCAGCGTCTGGCCGGTGGTCGGATTCATGGTGCTGCTCGGCTGGCCACAGATCTCCCGCATCGCCCGCGGCTCCGTCATCACCATCAAGCAGAACGACTTCGTCCAGGCGGCGCGCGCCCTCGGCGCCTCCAACTCACGGATGATGCTGCGCCATGTCCTGCCCAACGCCGTCGCCCCGGTGATCGTGGTGGCGACCATCGCGCTCGGTACCTACATCGCGCTGGAGGCGACCCTGTCCTACCTCGGCGTGGGCCTCAAACCGCCCTCGGTCTCCTGGGGCATCGACATCTCCGACGCGTCGAAATTCATCCGCAACGCCCCGCACATGCTCCTCTGGCCGGCCGGTGCCCTGGCCATCACCGTGCTCGCCTTCATCATGCTCGGCGACGCGGTACGCGACGCCCTCGACCCCAAGCTGCGCTGAGGAGCCGGTCCATGTTGCTCGAAGTGCGCGAACTGCAGGTGGAGTTCCACACCCGCGACGGTGTCGCGAAGGCCGTCAACGGGGTCAGCTACTCGGTCGACGCGGGCGAGACCCTCGCCGTGCTCGGCGAGTCGGGCTCCGGCAAGTCCGTCACCGCCCAGGCGATCATGGGCATCCTCGACGTCCCGCCCGGCCGGATCGCGGGCGGCGAAGTGGTCTTCAAGGGCAGGGACCTGCTCAAGACCAAGGAGGACGAGCGGCGGAAGATCCGCGGCGCCGACATGGCGATGATCTTCCAGGACGCCCTCTCCTCGCTCAACCCGGTGCTGACCGTCGGCGCGCAGCTCGGCGAGATGTTCATCGTGCACCGGGGGATGTCCCGCAAGGACGCGCGGGCGCGGGCCGTCGAACTCATGGAGCGGGTAAGGATCCCCGCGGCCAAGGAGCGCGTGAACGACTACCCGCACCAGTTCTCCGGGGGTATGCGCCAGCGCATCATGATCGCCATGGCGATGGCACTCGAACCCTCGCTGATCATCGCCGACGAGCCGACGACCGCGCTCGACGTGACCGTCCAGGCCCAGGTCATGGAGCTGCTCGCGGATCTCCAGCGCGAGCTGAACATGGGGCTGATCCTGATCACCCACGACCTCGGTGTCGTGGCCGACGTCGCCGACAAGATCGCCGTCATGTACGCGGGCCGGATCGTTGAGACCGCCCCCGTCCACGACATCTACAAGGCCCCCGCCCATCCGTACACCCGCGGTCTGCTCGACTCCATCCCCCGGCTCGACCAGAAGGGCCGGGACCTGTACGCGATCAAGGGCCTGCCGCCCAACCTGACGCGGATCCCGCCCGGCTGCGCCTTCAACCCGCGGTGCCCGAGAGCGCAGGACATCTGCCGCACGGACGTGCCGCCGCTCTTCGAGGTCGACGAGAACAGGCGCAGCGCCTGCTTCTTCTGGAGGGAGACCCTCGATGACGTCTGAGCCCATCCTGGAGGTGCGGGATCTGGTGAAGCACTTCCCGCTGACCCAGGGCATCCTCTTCAAGAGGCAGATCGGGGCGGTCAAGGCGGTCGACGGCGTCTCCTTCGGTCTGGCGGCCGGCGAGACGCTGGGCATCGTGGGCGAGTCCGGCTGCGGGAAGTCGACCGTCGCGCGGATGCTGGTCAACCTGGAGCGGCCGACGGCCGGCGAGATCCGTTACAAGGGCGAGGACATCACCCAGATGTCGGGCCGCGCGCTGAAGGCCGTACGGCGCAACATCCAGATGGTCTTCCAGGACCCGTACACCTCGCTCAACCCCCGAATGACCGTGGGCGACATCATCGGCGAGCCCTTCGACATCCACCCCGAGGTGGCGCCCAAGGGCGACCGGCGGCGCATGGTGCAGGACCTGCTCGACGTGGTCGGCCTCAACCCCGAGTACATCAACAGGTACCCGCACCAGTTCTCCGGCGGCCAGCGCCAGCGCATCGGCATCGCGCGCGGGCTGGCCCTGCGCCCGGAGATCATCGTCGCCGACGAACCGGTCTCGGCCCTCGACGTGTCCGTGCAGGCGCAGGTCGTGAACCTGATGGAGCGCCTCCAGAACGAGTTCGACCTGAGTTACGTCTTCATCGCGCACGACCTGTCGATCGTCCGGCACATCTCCGACCGGGTGGGTGTCATGTATCTCGGGCGGATCATCGAGATCGGCACGGACGTCCAGATCTACGACCACCCCACCCATCCGTACACCCAGGCGCTGCTCTCGGCGGTGCCCGTGCCCGACCCCGAGGCGCGCGAGGGCCGCGAGCGGATCATCCTGACCGGCGAGGTGCCCTCGCCGGCGCATCCGCCGTCGGGCTGCCGGTTCCGTACCCGCTGCTGGAAGGCGCAGGAGCGGTGCGCGCTGGAGGTGCCGCTGCTCGCGGTGCCGGCGGTGTTCCGGGGGACGGACGGGCCCGCGGAGCACGACTCGGCATGTCACTTCGCCGAGGAACGGCAGATCGTGCCGACCACGTCCGCGCCGGGGGAGGGCGACGGGGAGGGCCTCGGGGACGGGGCGGGTGACGAGAGCCGGGACGGAGACGGGGAGAGGGAGAGTGACGGGGGCGCCGGGGATGCCGATGCGGGGGAGCAGGGTCCGGATCCGGACAAGGAGATGTGATTGAGACGTCGGTCCCGTTGACACGGAGGAAACTTGGCCGACGCCTCGCCGATATACGGACGGGCCACATTGGTCGATGTACGGCCGTGCGGGTGCCGTTGGACCGGCCGGGATCCTGAGGTCCCGGCCGGTCGCCCACGGCAGCAGGGGCCGATGCGTCGGGTCCGGATGTGCCGTGAGGGGCCGGGGGCCGCCGGAGTGCGTCCGGTGGTCTTGTTCCCGGAGCGTCCAGCCGGGACCATCGCGGTGTGATATTCACCCGCGGGGCCAGGATCACGGGCGCGGTGCTCTGCGCCGCTCTCGCCGTCGTCGCCGCCGCGTGGATCGTGCGGGATCTCAGGGTGGCCGACCGGCCGGTCGATCTGTGGTGGCACTGGGCGGACCAGGGCGCCGCCGTCGCCGCCGCCCCGCCCGCGACCTCCCTGCTGGACCCCGTACTGCTCGTCGTGTACGCCGTCGTGGCCGTCGCCTCGGTGCGCTCGGCGGTCGCCGCCTCCGCGCTCTTCGCCGCCGGCGTCCTCACGCTCGCCGTCCGGCTGCCGGGCCTGTGGGTGCTCGGTTCGTCCTGGATGGACGGACGCGCCTCGGACGAACTGCGCACCCGCGCGCTGCTCTGCGCCTTCGGCGTCCTCGGGGCGGGCGTCGCGCTGCTCGTCACGGCCGTGGCCGGGCGCAGGCCGCCGGACTCCGCGTACGGGCTGAGGCCCACCCGCCCCACCCAGGGCGTCTCCGTGGCCGCCTTCCTGCTGCTGGGCGCAGCGGCGGGCATCTGGGCGGCCTGGGAGGTCTACTGGGGGCAGCGGCTCGGTCTCGACGCCTATCTCGACCGGCTGACGGGCGAGTCGGTCCTGATGCCGCTCCTCGGCACACCGCCCGGCTGGCTGAACGCGGCGATCGTGCTGCTCTGCGCGGTGGCGGCCGGCGGGACGCTCTTCCACACGCCGTTCTCACGGCCGCTCGGCATGACGGCCGCCGCGCTGCTGGTCGGCGTGGGTGGCGCGGCCCTGGCGGCGTCTCTGCGCTACGAACAGCTCAGCCGCTTCGGCGAGTTGGCAACGATCGAACAACTCCCCCTCGCCAGCCTGCTGTTCGGGCTCGGCGCGGGCTGTCTCACGCTGTTCGCGCTCGCCCGCAGGGGCGAGTCGGACGTGCCGGGGGCCGGCCCGTACGGACCGGCGTTCGGTCCGCCGGAGCCGGGGAGGTACGGATATCCGGCGGCCGGTGGCGGTGGCGGTGGTTACGGCGGTGGTGGTTACAGCGGTGGTCACGGCGGTCCGAGCGGCGGCAGCGGCGGCGGTTTCGGTCCGCCGCCGCCCTCGTCGCCGCCGCCCGGCTGGTGAGTACACCGGCCGGGCGTACGGCGTAACCACCCCGCGCCCCGACGGCGTGCCTGTGCGGCCTCCCTACGGCATCCCGAGCGAGCGCTTCAGGAAGTCCACCTGGAGCAGCAGCAGGTTCTCCGCGATCTGCTCCTGCGGCGTCATGTGCGTCACCCCGGTGAGCGGCAGCACCTCGTGCGGCCGGCCCGCCGACAGCAGCGCCGACGACAGCCGCAGCGTGTGCGTCATCACGACGTTGTCGTCGGCCAGACCATGGATGATCATGATCGGCCGGGCCTGGCTCGCGGGCTCCGCCAGCCCGTCGTCCGTGACCAGCGAGTTGACCGCGTACACCTCGGGCGCCTCCGACGGATGCCCCAGATAGCGCTCGGTGTAGTGCGTGTCGTACAGCCGCCAGTCGGTCACCGGGGCGCCCGCGATCGCCGCGTGGAAGATGTCGGGACGGCGCAGCGCGGCGAGTCCGGCGAGGTAACCCCCGTACGACCAGCCACGGATGGCCACCCGCGACTGATCCAGCGGGAACCGCCCGGCGAGTGCCTGGAGCGCCTCGATCTGGTCGTCCAGGGTGAGCGGCAGATTGTCCTTCACCGCCTTCTCCCAGCCGGGGGAGCGGCCCGGACTGCCGCGGCCGTCCGCGACGACGACGGCGAAACCCTGATCCGCGAACCACTGGGACGTGAGGTACGGATTGTGCGCGGCCAGCACGCGCTGGCCGTGCGGTCCCGCATAGGGATCCAGCAGGACCGGAAGCGGACCGTCCGCCTCCCGATATCCCGTCGGCAGGAGGACGGCGCACGGAATTCGGTGTGCGCCCCCCTCGGTGAGCTGCACGCGCGGGGTGAGATTCGGCTGCTGCGCGTACGAGGCGATGACGGCGAGTTGTTTGCCCTCCCGCACCACCTGGACCACCGATCCGCTGACGTCGGGCCGGGCCGACGCCAGCACCGTCACGCCGCCCGCTCGGACCGCGCTGTGCACCCCGACGCCCTCCGAGACGCGCTCGGGCCCCCAGGCGTGGGCCTCCCCGGTCTCGCCCGCCTCGTCAGCGCCGGCTTCGCCCGCGATGGCTTCGGGAGCGCCGTACGGGATCCGGTAGACGTGGACCTCGCCGATCTCCGGCGACTCGGCGGCCTCGCCGGCCGCCGCCGACACCAGCACGTCCCGCTCGCCGATGTCGAGCACCGCGCGCATCTGCAACTCCGGCCCGGTGAGCGCCCGGTCGCCGACGACCAGCACCCGCGCGCTGCCCCCGGCCTCCGTGCCGTCCGGGGTGTCCACGATCCGCACCAGCTCGCCGCCGGGCGTCAAGGCCGGTACACCGGCGAACAGTTCAAGCCATACCGGGTCCGTCTCCTCCCGTACGAGCCGCGTCTCGCCGCTCGCCGTGTCGACCGACAGACAGCGCTGGTCGCGCTGGTCCCGCGCCTGGACGAGCAGCAGCGGCTCGCCCGCCGACGACCAGTGGACGGCCGCGAGATACGGCGACCTGGCCCGGTCCCAGACCACCTCCGTACGCGAACCGTCGAGGCCGATCAGGTAAAGCCGCACGTCGGCGTTGGGGGTACCGGCCGCGGGATAGGCGATCGTCGACGGCTCCCGGTCCGGGTGCGCGGGGTCGGCGATCCACCAGCGCTGTACGTCGGCCCCGTCGACCCGCGCCACCAGCAGCCGGTCCGACTCCGGCGACCACCAGAAACCGCGTGACCGGCTCATCTCCTCGGCGGCGATGAATTCGGCCAGACCGTAGGTCGTCTGCCCGTCCTCCGGCGCCGCCAGCTCACGGTCGCCGTCGCCCTCGGCGCCCGTCACCCGCAGCGCGCCCCCGGCCACATAGGCGATGTGCCGCCCGTCGGGCGACGGCCTCGGGTCGAGCACGGGTCCCGGTACCGGCAGTTCGCGCGCCGTCCCGGCCCGCAGCTCGGCGGTGAACAGCCGTCCCGACAGGGCGAACGCCGCCAACTCGGCGGCGCCGTCCACCGCGTAGCCGACGATGCCCGCCGACCCCTCGCGGCTCCGCTCCCGGCGGGCGCGCTCCTCGGCCGAGAGTTCCTCCGGTGTGCCCGCCAGCAGGGCTTCCGGATCGGCGGCGATCCGCTCGCGCGCCGTACCCGATCTGTCGTCGAGATCGAGCACCCAAAGACGGTTCGTCCGGTCCGTTCCTGAGGCGGAACGGAGGAAGGCCACCCGCGAACCGTCGGGGGACACCGTGAAGGCCCGCGGAGCACCCAGCGTGAACCGCTGGGTCCTCGCGTACTGGCGAGGAAAGGAGAGTTGTTGCCTCGAGGTCATACGACCGAACCTAGCGTCCGTGCCAGTCGTTCGTGCGCCCCCGTGTGCTGCCGTGCACCGATCGATGCGTTCCTGCGGAAAGTTATGATCCATAGCGTCAGGTGGGTAAGTACCCGCCGGCACATGCGTGTTGCCCGTCCCGCTCGAATACCCGCCGACCTTCTGTGGAGGTGAACCGCCGTGGCACTCTCGATTTCGGCGGCTGTGCTGCTGGCGATCATCGTCGTCCTGTTGATCCGGAAATCCGGACTCAAGGGTGGACACGCGCTGGTCTGCGTCTTACTCGGCTTCTATCTCGCCAGTTCGTCGATCGCGCCCTCGATCACCGAACTGACCACCAATGTGGCGGGGATGATCGGCGACCTCCAGTTCTAGGGTCTGTCCGATCCTGCCGGGCGTGTCCGCCGGTTCCGGGCCGTGTCCGCGCGGTGGCGCCGCCCGGACTTGTCCGTGAGGGCGCGCCTCGTACGCTGTGGGTATGACCGATCTTCCCGGCCGTCGTCTGCTCCTGGTCCACGCGCACCCCGACGACGAGTCGATCAACAACGGTGCCACGATGGCCAGGTACGCGGCCGAAGGTGCCCAGGTCACCCTGGTGACCTGCACCCTGGGTGAGGAGGGTGAGGTCATTCCGCCCTCCCTCGCCCATCTGGCGCCCGGCGAGGGGTCCGCGGGCGCCTTCAGCCCGCTCGGGGCCCACCGCGAGGGCGAGCTCGCCGCGGCCATGGAAGAGCTCGGCGTCACCGACCACCGGCTGCTGGGCGGCCGGGGGCGCTTCAAGGACTCCGGCATGATGGGCCTCCCGCAGAACGACCGCGAGGACGCCTTCTGGGGCGCGGACGTGGACGGCGCCGCCGCGTACCTCGTGGAGGTGATCCGCTCCGTACGGCCGCAGGTGCTGGTGACGTACGACCCCGATGGCGGCTACGGCCACCCCGACCACATCCAGGCCCACCGCGTCGCCACGCGCGCCGCCGAGCTGGCCGCCGACGGAGATTTCCGGCCCGGACTCGGCGTCCCGCACACGATCGCGAAGATCTACTGGAACAGGGTGGCGCGCTCGGCCGCCGAGGAGGGTTTCGCCCGGCTGCGCGCCTCCGGGATCGCCTTCGACGGCGTGGCGGACATCGGGGACGTCCCCGGGGTGGTGGACGACGCCGAGATCACGGCGGAGATCGACGGGACGGCGTACGCGGCACGCAAGGCCGGTGCGATGCGCGCCCATGTGACGCAGATCGCAGTGGACGGAGCGTTCTTCGCGCTCTCCAACGGCCTCGGACAGCCTCTTTTCAGCACGGAGCACTACCAGTTGGCGCGGGGCGCCTCCGGCGCGGACCCCGGCGTGCGTGAGACGGATCTCTTCGCGGGGGTGGGCGTGTGAGCGGGCGCGAGGGCGCGGGACGCCCGAAGGCGAAGAGCGGCGCGAGCGGAGGCGCCGCTGTCCGCGCCGGTGCGGCCGGGGCTACCCGCGCGGGTGGCGGGACGGCAGCGGGCGCCGGAGGCCACGGCGTACCCGGCCTCTGGCTCGCGTCGCCGCCGAGACCCGGGCGCATCGCCGCCTACCTCGGTCTCCTGGTCCTCGGCGTCGCGGTCGGCACGGCGGGCGCGCTTCTCCAGAGCGGCTGGTTCCCCGGGGGCCTGGTCCTCGCGCTGGTGGGCTCCGCGGGCCTCTTCTACGGAGGCCGGACCGCGACCGGGACCGCGTTCGGCGTCGGGGCTCCCGCGGCGGGCTGGCTGATCGCCGTCATCGTGCTCAGTCTCGGGCGGCCGGAGGGCGACGGCGTATTCGACGCGGGGCTCGGCCCTGTCGTCTATCTGCTGGGCGGTGCACTGGTGGCTGTGATGTGTGCCACCATGTCGCGGTCACCGCAACCGGCTACGGAGTCCGGCCGACTTGGAAAGTGATACGCCCGTCCAGTGACCCGTCGGCCCGAATTGACCACGTCCGTACGGTCGGTGGAATAAACGCTTCCCCCGGTCGTCGGGTGAGTTCCGGCGCAGGACAGTATGGTGGTGCGCGCTCCGGGCCGTCCCCTGGCCTCCGGCTTGGGGGACCCACACAGTTGAGTACCAGTAAGAACGGGCGGCGGAGCCAACCCGGGAGAACCTGCTTTGAGTCGTGAAACTGACAGTTCGTCCTCCGGGCCCCAGGGGCGCGGCGGAGCCGCGTACCCCTCGGGGACACCGCCGTACGGATCCCGCCAGTATCCGTCGCTGCATCCTGAGCAGGACGCTCCGGAGGAGACAGCCGAGGCCCCGGCCCAGCCGGAAGAGCCGAAGACCGAGACCACTCTGACCACGCGCATCCGGATCAACATCCCGGGTTCGCGGCCGATTCCGCCCGTCGTCATGCGTACGCCCATGAGCGACACGGACAGCGGCCCGTCCGGATCGGGCGCACCTGCCGGCCCCGACGCGCGGCCGGGCCGGGGCGACGACGACACGGGCGGCATGAAGCGCTCCGGCGGCGCGGCCCCCGAGGCCGGTGCGCCCGACGAGGACGCGCCGGCGGCCGACAAGCCCCCGGCGAGCGACTGGTTCGCGCCGCGCAAGCCCCCGAGCGGGGGCACGCTCGCCGGCGGGATGGGCGCCGGAGCCGCCGTGACGGCACCGGGCCCGAAGGTCCCACCGCCCGCTCCCGCTCCCGGCCCCGGCACGGGCGGTCGTACCGACCTTCCGTACGGCTCAGACAGCGGGCCGGACACCAGGGGCGGCGCGGGCGTTCCGCGCCCGCCGGCTTCCGGGGGCAACGCCTTCATGCCGCCCGGCAGGGGCGGTACACCGGCGTTCGGCGTCGGCGCGCCCGACGGGCCGACCACGGGCCCGGCGAGCGGCACCTCGTCGCTGGCCTTCCTGGACCTGCCGCCAGGCGCCGACCTGGGCGCCTCGGGCGGCCCCACGGGCCCGCCGGGAAGCCCCTCGGGGCCGGCCCGGCGTGACGACCGGGACGACCGTGGCGGGGCGCCGCGCATGTCCGACGACACCGCGATCCTGACCCCGCAGCAGCCCGCCCCCGAGCCTCCGGGCGGGGCCGGCATCCATGTCTCGGGCGACACGCTCTCCAGCGGTATCCCGGTGGTGCCCTCCGACAACCGTTCGCCGTTCCCGCCCGCCGGATCACAGACGGGCGCGGTGCCGCGCACCGACCCGTCCGCCGGCCGGTTCCAGGACGGCCAACTGCCCCCGCCTCCCGGCCCGTCGGCCGGCGGCCCCATGTCCGCGGGGCCCTCCTCCCACGGAGGAGGCAACCCCGACTTCTCGTCGCCGGACTTCCCCGGCCCGCCCGGACCGGCGTCCGGCACGCCCGCGAGCCCCGGCCCCGCGCGGACGACGAGCCCGCCTCCCAAGAAGAAGAAGGGCCGCTCGAAGCTGATGGCGGCCGGCGCGGGCATCATCACGCTGGTCGCGATCGCCTACGGCGCCGGACTGCTGCTGAACCACTCCGACGTTCCCAAGGGCACCACCGTCTTCGGGGTGGACATCGGCGGCGGCACCCGCGACGACGCGGTGGACAAGCTGGAGGCGACACTCGGCGAGCGGTCGACCGCGCCGCTCCAGCTGACCGTCGGCGGCAAGAAGGAGGAGCTCGGGCCGGACAAGGCGGGCCTCACCTTCGACAGCCAGGCGACGGTCCGCAACGCCGCGGGCAGCGACTACAACCCGGTCTCCGTGATCGGCTCGCTCTTCGGGGGCGAACGGGTCACCGAGCCGGTGATCCCGGTCGACGAGGAGAAGCTGCGCGTCGCGCTCACCGACCTCGCGGGCGACTCGGGCTCGGCGGCCGACGGCACGATCAAGTTCGAGCCGGGCAAGGCCGTCGCCGTACCGGGCAAGGCGGGCAAGGCACTTGATGTCGAGCGCTCGATGATCTCGGTACGGGACGCCTACCGCGCCCAGGTAGAGACGGGCAGGCCGAACAGTGTCGAACTGCCCATCAGCAGCCGCGAACCGACGATCGACCAGGCCGAACTCGACCGGGCGATGAAGGAGTTCGCCGAACCCGCGATGTCGGGCCTGATCACGATCAAGGCCGGCGGCAAGCAGATCCAGTTCGGCCCCGACCGGTCGCTGCCGCGGATCCTCTCCATGAAGCCGATCGACGGCAAGCTGGTCGAGGTCTACGACAGGGCGGCGATCGAGGAGCTGCTGGACGGCGTCTTCGACGGCCTGACGATCACCAAGGCCGACGGCAAGGAACACCCGGTGTCGGCGGCGGACGTGGCGCAGGCGATGCAGAAGCCGCTGCTGGGCACGACGCCGGAGGAACGCACCGCGGAGATCGAGCTCGACCCGCAGGGGTAGACGCTCCACACAGGCACCGGACGGGTCGCGTGCGCGGCCCGTCCGGTGTTCGCGTTCGTGGGCCCGGCCCGGTGCGTGCGTCCGTGGCGCCGGCGGCGCTCAGTTCAGCATCGCGCGGGCGGCCCGTGCCTTGTGTCGGATGGCCTCCGCCGTCGCCGGTTCCACCGCGGCGACCACCTCCGCGTACTCGTCCATCTCCGCCGCCCCCGTCAGGAAGTCCCCGCGCCGCACCAGCAGTTGGGCGCGTTCGTAGCGGAGCCGGGCCGGGTGGGACGGCAGCAGGAGGCTCAGTTCGAGGGCCCACAGCGCGACATCGCCGCGCTCCGGGCGCGTCGACGCCCACGCGCGGAGATTGTTCAGGATGCGGATCACGACGTGGAGCGGTTCGGCCGGGCTCAGCATCGACGGCACCAGCGGGGCGCCCGTGGCCCCTCTCACCAGCGTCTCGGTGTCCTGCCGGGTCAGGATCCTGCCGCCCGTGAACGGGTCGACCAGAACCCCCTCGTCGGGGTCGTCGGCCGGGCCGATGCCGACGACGAAGTGACCGGGCAGGGCCACCCCGTACACCGGCGCCCCCGCGCGGCGCGCGACCTCGGTCCACAGCACCGAGAGCAGGATCGGCAACCCGCGTCGGCGGCGCAGGACCTCGTGCAGCAGGGAGGCCTCCAGCCGCCCGTACTCGCCCGGTGTGCCCCGGAAGCCGAGGCGCGTGCCGAGCAGGTCCTCCAGCGCCGCGCCCCAGGCGCGCGGGCCGTCGAGCCCGAAGGGCAGCATCCCGGCCAGCCGGTCGAGCTCGATCTGCGCCGCGTCGATCCCGTCCTCGCCCAGCGCCGGGTCGGCCTCCGTACCGATGAGGAGGCAGAGCAGGGCGACGTCGGGCCGTTCGGCACGGGCCTCTGCGGCGAACCGGCTCCGCAGGTCGGACGAGGGCGGTTGAGGTGGTTCCATGCTCGGTCCGTCGCTCCTCACGCGGGTCGGAAGTGGTGGTACCGGTGATGCGTGGCGAAGCCCATGCCGTCGTACAGCGCGCCCGCGGCCTCGTTGTCCGACTCGACCTGGAGCCATGCGGCGGACGCGCCCTCCTCCAGCGCGCGGGCGGCCAGGGCGCGCATCACGGCGCTCGCCAGCCCCTGCCGCCGCCGGTCGGGATCGACCTCGACGGCCATGAAGCCCGCCCAGCGCCCGTCCACCACACACCGGCCGATCGCGGCGGGCACCCCGCCGTCGCCGTCGACCGAGGCGAACCAGACGGACGGCCCGCCGCCGAGCACCTCCAGCACATGCGGACCCGGCTCGTCGAAGCGCTGGTAGCGGCGGAGCCACCCCTCGTCGAAGGAGCGGCCGAGCCGCACCGGCGCCGCGTCCGTGTCCGGCCCGCCGTCCACCAGCGGCGCGAGAGCGCCGACGCGCAGTTCGGCCGTGACCTCCCGCCGCCAGCCGCGCGCCTCGAGCTCGGTGCAGAGCAGCTCCTGCGTCCCCTCGGCGCCCGTGGCGGTCTGGATGTACGCGGGGAGGCTCCGCAGGCCGTACCAGCGCCGTACGCGCCTCAGAGCCTCGTCCAGGGCCATTCCCGGCTCGCCCAGCGGCAGCACCGAGTTGGCGCGCCGGGTGAACCCGCCGGACGCCCTCAACTCCCAGTCGCCGAGCGCCTCGCGCTCCACCGGCTGCCACGCACGCGCGGCCACCCGGGCCAGCTCCCCGAAGGAGGCGGCGGGGCCCCTCCGCCGGGCCGGCGCGGCCGGGACGACCTTGCCCGCGACGAGCGAGGACTCCGCGATCCGGACCGTTTCACCCGTACGGCGTGTGATGAGGACCACATTGTCGTCCCAGGATGTGAGCACACCGACCGTGTCGGTGAACTTCTCCATGCCGTCCATGGAGCCGGTCAGACGGCGGACGGACACGCGTTTCCCCACGTCGGCGGGGGTGATCCGGACCGTCAGCCGTCCTCCGGTTGTGAATTCCACAGCTCTGTGCGCCCCTCCTGTGCGGATCGTGCCCAGGAACGGAGATACTAGGTGCGGGCATCGACGACGCCGCGCTCCCGCGCGCCCGTGGACGGAGCCGCAGATGGCCCGCCGCGCCCTATCGAGGAGGAACGACAGCGTGACCTACGTCATCGCGCAGCCTTGTGTGGATCTCAAGGACAAGGCGTGCATCGAAGAGTGCCCGGTCGACTGCATCTACGAGGGCTCCCGGTCCTTGTACATTCACCCGGACGAATGCGTCGACTGTGGCGCCTGTGAGCCGGTCTGCCCGGTCGAGGCGATCTTCTACGAGGACGACACCCCGGAGGAGTGGAAGGACTACTACAAGGCGAACGTCGAGTTCTTCGACGAGCTCGGTTCTCCCGGTGGTGCGTCCAAGCTCGGTCTGATCGAGCGTGATCACCCCTTCATCGCCGCACTGCCGCCGCAGCCTCAGAACGACTGACGAGCGTGCCCTCGGTCCCGTACGGCGACTCGCCGTACGGGACCGAGGTGTTTCCCTTGTCGTACCGACAACTGAGCACCACCGAGAGAGTGAGCACCGTGTCCGCAGTCTCTTCGCGACTTCCGGTCTTCCCCTGGGACAAGCTGGAGCCCCACAAGGCGACCGCGTCGGCCCATCCGGACGGCATCGTGGACCTGTCCGTGGGGACGCCTGTGGACCCGGTCCCCGAGCTGATCCAGCGGGCCCTGGTCGGCGCGGCGAACTCGCCCGGCTATCCGACGGTGTGGGGCACGGCCGAGCTGCGTGACGCGCTGACGGGCTGGGCGGAACGGCGGCTCGGGGCGCGCGACGTCGCGCACACCAACGTCCTCCCGGTGGTCGGCTCCAAGGAACTGGTCGCCTGGCTGCCGACCCAGCTCGGCCTCGGCGCCGGCGACCGGGTCGCCTACCCCCGGCTGGCCTACCCGACGTACGAGGTGGGGGCCCGGCTGTCCGGGGCGGAGCCCGTCTCCTACGAGGACCCGACCGAACTCGACCCGGCGGGCCTGAAGCTGCTCTGGCTCAACTCGCCGTCGAACCCGACCGGACGGGTCCTGGACAAGGCCGAGCTGACCCGGATCGTCGCCTGGGCCCGGGAGCACGGCGTGCTGCTCGTCAGCGACGAGTGCTATCTGGAACTCGGCTGGGAGGCCGAGCCCGTCTCCGTGCTCCACCCGGACGTCTGCGGAGGCTCGTACGAGGGCGTCGTGGCCGTCCACTCGCTCTCCAAGCGCTCCAACCTGGCCGGCTACCGGGCGGCCTTCGTCGTGGGCGACGCGGCCGTCCTGGGCGAGCTGCTCCAGATCCGCAAGCACGGCGGCATGATGACGCCGGCGCCGGTGCAGGCGGCGACCGTCGCGGCGCTCGGCGACGACACCCACGTGGCGGAGCAGCGCGCGCGGTACGCGGCCCGCCGTACCGCCCTGCGCGCTGCCCTGGTGGGCCACGGCTTCCGGATCGAGCACAGCGAGGCGAGCCTGTACCTGTGGGCGACGCGCGACGAGCCGTGCTGGCAGACGGTGGCGCACCTCGCGCAGCTGGGGATCCTGGTGGCGCCGGGGGACTTCTACGGCCCCGCGGGCGCGGCTTTCGTACGGGTGGCGCTCACGGCGACCGACGAGCGTGTGGAGGCCGCGGTCAAGAGGCTCGGCTGAGGCCCGTCCGACGCGTGGGGGTCCGGAGCGACGCGAAGGGGCCCGGGGAGCACGTGCTCCCCGGGCCCCTTCGCGTGTGTCCGTGCTTGCCGGACCGGCCTGTATCAGCCGAGCGGCAGGGTGTTGACCGGCAGCTTGTCGGTGGGCAGGCCGTTTCCGAGGGAGTCGGTCGGCAGGCCGTTCTCGGTGACGGACGTGGCCGCGTCACCGAGGGTCTGACCCGCGCCGCCGGCGGCTTCACCGGCCGCCCGCTGAGCGACGGGGGTGGCGGACTTGGCCACGCCGCCGAGGGTCTTGCCGGCCGCCGGGACGGACGCGGCGATCGTCTCGCTGCCCGCCTCGCCCGCCAGACCGGTCGCCTGACGCGCGCCGTTGTCGAGCGTCTCACCAAGGGCGGCGCCGTCCAGCTGGGAGACGCTGCCGAGGTCGGCGGTCTGCGGGAGGGCTGCTGCGCTGGCGGAGCCGGCCGCACCGACCACGGGGGCTGCGCCCGCCGCGATGAGCAGCGCGGCACGGGCGATCCGACGGGTCAGGGGGAGGGACATGATGCTCCTTCGAGCGGGAGAGGAAATTGTCGTGTCCAGCGATCGGACGCTGTGACAACCCCTCGAAGGGCATCGGAGGTTGCGGTGCGCGAGGGTAAAGAATTGGTAATGCGTCGCATTATCGGTTACGGATAAAAACGGTCAAAGGATCCTCGGTGCGGAGATCTGGCGAACCGTCACTTCGCTTTTGTGACAAGGAATTTGGCGACACGCCACGGAATCGCCGAGTGGGGCCGCGCAATGCCGTTCGGATATGCCGGAGCTACTCCGTTCGGGCGACCCGGACGTACTACTGCGCGATCCGCATTCGAACGTCGTTCCCGCCGGATTTCTCCGGGCCCGATGCGCCGTCGGTCTTCCGCCAGCCCTGGTCGGACCTCTCCACGCTCCACACCCGGTCTCCCACGGAGACCTCGGTGATGCGCAGATCGGCGGAGTGCGCCACAGCCCAGTGGGCGAGTTCCCAGCCGCGCGCCTCGTCCGAGCCGCCGACCGGCACCGCGACCTCGGCCGGGCTTTTGACGTCGGTCTGTTCGGCCCTCTCGCCGCCCGCCTGTCCGTCGGCCCGTCCCGGCGCCTCGCCGCCTTCCGCGGACGTGCTGGCGGCGTCGGCGGCGTCGGCCTTCGGCAGGACCTCGGGCCCGAAGGCGCGCGTCAGGGCCGCCCGTACCTTCGCCGGATCGCCCGGTTCGCCGTCGCTCCCGCCCGTGCAGGTCAGCGTCGCGGCCGCCCGGCCGGTGAGCGCGGCGGACAGCAGCGTCGCGTCCGGCTCGTGCTTCGCGTACGCCTGCGGGAAACCGCTGCGCTGGACGCGCTGCGCCGCCTCCGTAAGAGGAAGCCGTGAGTAGCCGGGGACCTCGGCGAGTCCCGCGTAGAACTTCCCGGCCGAGTACACCGGGTCGAGGATCTGCTCCACCGTCCCCCAGCCCTTCGAAGGGCGCTGCTGGAAGAGGCCGACGGAGTCCCGGTCTCCGTGGTCGATATTGCGCAGCGCCGACTCCTGGAGAGCGGTCGCCAGAGCGATCGTGACGGCGCGCTCGGGCATGCCGCGGGTGGTGCCGACCGCGGAGATCGTGGCGGCGTTCGCGGCCTGCTCCGGGCTCATCTCGTACGTGGGGACGTCGCCGTCGGACGAGTCGGTGGCCCGCGCGGTGCAGCGCGGCGGGCCGCCGTCGCCGGAGATGTGGCGCACCACGAGGTAGCCGGCCAGCGCGACGAGCACGGCGAACCCGGCCGCGATACGCAGGAGTCGGCCGCGACGGGGAGAGGGGGCGGTCTCGGACACGCCGCCCACCGTACCGGCCCCGCCGGTGGGCCAGGACCCGTTCGCCCTTCCCCTGCCGCCCCCGCCGGACACGGGCCACGTCGTAGGGTCTGGCCATGCCTGAAACAAAGCCCGGAACCACGCTGGACCTCACGCTGGACGCCCCGGAGCTCACCGCCCGGCTCGTCGACATCCCGTCCGTCAGCGGCGCCGAGAAGCCCCTCGCCGACGCCGTGGAGGAGGCGCTGCGCGCGCTGCCGCATCTCTCCGTCGAGCGGTACGGCAACAACGTCGTGGCGCGTACGGATCTCGGGCGGGCCGAGCGGGTCATCCTGGCCGGCCACATCGACACCGTCCCGATCGCGGACAACGTGCCCTCCAGGCTGGACGAGAACGGCATCCTCTGGGGCTGCGGCACCACCGACATGAAGTCGGGCGTCGCCGTCCAGCTGCGCATCGCCGCGACCGTCCCCGAGCCCAACCGCGACCTCACCTTCGTCTTCTACGACAACGAGGAGGTCGCCGCCGACCTCAACGGCCTGGGGCACGTGGCCGCGGCCCGCCCCGACCTCCTGGAGGCGGACTTCGCCGTCCTGCTCGAACCCTCGGACGCGCAGGTCGAGGGCGGCTGCCAGGGGACGCTGCGGGTCCACCTCCGTACGGAGGGCGAGCGCGCGCACTCCGCGCGCGGCTGGATGGGGTCGAACGCCATCCACGCCGCCGCGCCGATCCTGGCCCGCCTCGCCGCGTACGAACCGCGCCGCCCGGTGATCGACGGACTGGAGTACCGGGAGGGGCTGAACGCCGTGGCGATCGAGGGGGGTGTGGCGAACAACGTCATCCCCGACGCCTGCACCGTGGTGGTCAACTACCGCTACGCGCCGGACCGTGGCGAGGAGGAGGCGGTGGCGCACGTGCGCGAGGTGTTCGCCGACTGCGGGGTCCGGGAGTTCGTCGTGGACGATCACTCGGGCGCGGCCCTGCCCGGTCTCTCGCACCCCGCGGCGGCCGCGTTCATGGCGGCCGTGGGCGGCACCGCGCAGCCCAAGTTCGGCTGGACGGACGTCTCGCGCTTCGGCGCGCTGGGGGTGCCCGCGGTCAATTACGGCCCGGGGGACGCGCTCCTGGCCCACAAGCGCGACGAGCACGTGGCCGTCGAGCGGATCACGCACTGCGAGAACCGGCTGCGGGAGTGGCTGAGCGCCTGAGGGGTGTCCGGCGGACCTGCCCGGGACGGCCCCGGGCGGGTCGTGTCCGGCGGGATACGGCGGTCGGCAGGGCAGGGGAGCCGGACCGTCCGCCGGAATTTCGCCGTTTGTCACCTCCATGGATCTACGCTGGCCCGGAACTGGCACAGCAGCGGAGGGAGCAGTCCATGGGCAGTCCTGAGGAAGCACGGAAGCCGGACACGCAGCGTCTCGGGCCGGTGCTGCGTCGCCGGGACCAGGTGCAGGCAGGCACCACCGACCAGCGGCTGCTGGACACCGAGGGCGACTCCGAGTGGGTGCACACCGATCCCTGGCGGGTCATGCGCATCCAGTCCGAGTTCGTGGAGGGCTTCGGCGCGCTCGCCGAACTCCCCAGCGCCATCAGCGTCTTCGGATCGGCCCGCACGCCCGTCGACTCGCCGGACTACGAGTCGGGCGTCCGGATCGGCCGGGCACTGGTCGAGGCCGGTTTCGCGGTGATCACCGGGGGCGGCCCCGGCGCGATGGAGGCGGCGAACAAGGGCGCGCGGGAGGCCAAGGGCATCTCCGTGGGGCTCGGCATCGAGCTGCCCTTCGAGCAGGGGCTCAACCCGCACGTCGACATCGGGGTCAACTTCCGTTACTTCTTTGTCCGGAAGACGATGTTCGTGAAGTATGCGCAGGGCTTCGTGGTGCTGCCCGGCGGCCTCGGCACGCTGGACGAACTGTTCGAGGCGCTCACGCTGGTCCAGACCCGCAAGGTGACCCGCTTCCCCATCGTCCTCTTCGGGACGCGGTACTGGACCGGGCTCATCGACTGGCTGCGGGACACCGTCGTGGCGCAGGGCAAGGCGTCCGAGAAGGACCTGCTGCTGTTCCACGTCACGGACGACGTGGACGAGGCGGTGGCGCTGGTGACCAAGGAGACCGGCAAGTAGTGCTCAGGCCAGTCCCCGGCGGGCCACCGCCGGGGGCCG
This sequence comes from Streptomyces camponoticapitis, assembly GCF_014646115.1. Lineage (GTDB taxonomy): Bacteria > Actinomycetota > Actinomycetes > Streptomycetales > Streptomycetaceae > Streptomyces > Streptomyces camponoticapitis. The sequence goes on from NZ_BMMV01000034.1 coordinate 21,542, forward strand.
GTGGCCCGCGATGGACGCCACCATGTCCAGCACCTGCTTCGTCTCGGCCACCTCGTGCACGCGGTAGATCCGCGCGCCGAGCCAGGCCGAGACGGCGGTCGTCGCGAGTGTCCCGATCACCCGCTCCTTCACCGGTCTGTCGAGCGTCTCGCCGACGAAGTCCTTGTTGGACAGCGACACGAGCACCGGCCAGCCGGTCTCCGTCATCTCGTCGAGCCTGCGGGTCGCCTCCAGTGAATGCCGGGTGCTCTTCCCGAAGTCGTGCCCCGGATCGATCATGATCGCGTCCCTGCGCACGCCCAGCTCCACGGCCCGGTCGGCCAGCCCGAGCGTCACCCGGAGAATGTCCGCGACCACGTCGTTGTAGGCGATCCGGTGCGGCCGGGTCCGCGGCTCGGCCCCGCCCGCGTGCGTACAGACCAGCCCCGCGCCGTACCGGGCCGCGACCTCGGCGAGCGCCGGATCCACCCCGCCCCAGGCATCGTTGAGCACATCGGCGCCCGCCTCGCAGACGGCCTCGCCGACCTCGTGCCGCCAGGTGTCGACGCTGATCACCACGTCCGGGTAGCGCCTGCGGACCTCGGCGACGAAGCCGACCGTCCGGCGCGCCTCCTCCTCCGCCGTCACCTCGTCACCCGGTCCGGCCTTCACCCCGCCGATGTCGATGATCGCGGCGCCCTCGGACACCGCCCGCTCCACCCGGTCGAGCGCGGGCTGGTCGCGGAAGGTCGCGCCCTGGTCGTAGAAGGAGTCCGGCGTCCGGTTGACGATGGCCATGATCACCGGCTCGTACGGGCCGAACTCCCGCCGTCCCAGCCGCAGAGTGCCGCTGCTCATCCCCTGGTCACCGCCCGTTCCAGCCGTCCGTGCCGTTGCCAACAGACCCTAACTGTCGGTCCCGCATGGCACGATCGGCACCGGACGTTTTCCTGCCCCGGGGAGAAGCACGTGTTCTTGTTCTTGCTCATCGCGATGGTCGTGGTGGTGGCCTCGGTCACCCTCGCGGTGGTCGGCGGCGGCGACCGCGAGGTGCTGCCCGAGGCCGCGCCCGAACTCCTCGTGGACCCGCTGCCCACGACACGCCCGGTGGGCCGGGCCGACATAGAGGCCCTGCGGCTGCCGCTCGCCCTCCGGGGCTACCGGATGGCGGACGTGGACGAGGTGCTGGCGAGGGTCGGCGCAGAGCTGGCCGAGAGGGACTCCCGGATCGCCGAGCTGGAGTCCACCCTGGCGGGCGCCCAGGCGGCGGCGGTCGGCGGGCCCGACCTCTTCAAGAACCCGGGCGAGGAGGACAGGCGGTGACCGACGGCGGAGCGGTGGCGGGGCCGGACGGCGAGCTGCGCTGTCCCTGGGGCCTGTCGACCGAGGACTACGTGAAGTATCACGACGAGGAGTGGGGGCGCCCCGTCCACGGCGACGACGCGCTCTTCGAGCGGCTGTGCCTGGAGGCGTTCCAGTCCGGCCTCTCCTGGATCACGATCCTGCGCCGCCGTGAGGGCTTCCGCCGGGCCTTCGCCGGATTCCACATCCCGGCGGTCGCCGCCTTCACCGACGCGGACGCCGCGCGGCTGCTGACCGACGAGGGCATCATCCGCAACCGCGCCAAGATCGACGCCACCCTCGCCAACGCGCGCGAGCTGGCCGGCTGGTCCGCCGGGGAGCTGGACACGCTCATCTGGTCGTACGCCCCGGACCCGGCGACGCGCCCGGTACCGAAGACGGTCGCGGACGTCCCGCCGGTCAGCGACGAGTCCACCGCGCTGGCCAAGGCGCTGAAGAAGCGCGGCATCCGGTTCGTGGGCCCGACGACGGCGTACGCGCTGATGCAGGCGTGCGGCCTGGTGGACGACCACCTGGCCGGCTGCCTGGTCCGCCGCAAGCTGGCCGAGGCGGCGTAGGACCGGGCCGGCGGACCCTCGCCGGCCCGGCCCTGTACGGCGCCGCACCGCGCCGTCGGATCGTGCGCGTACGGCCGGTCCATCCACAACGCCGACCCTCCGCCTTCGAACGGCCCGGGGCTCCCGGCGGTTCGCCGCCGCCGGGAGTCCCGGGCCGTGTCAGCGGCCCACGTAGCGGGGCTTCGCCTTGTCGAGGAAGGCCTGGACCGCGATGCCGTGGTCCTGCGACGCGCCCGCCCGGTTCTGGAGTTCGTCCTCCTTCTCCAGCGTCTCGGCCAGCGAATGGCCGGCGCCGTACGCCAGGGACTCCTTCAGCGCCGCGTACGCCAGCGTGGGGCCCTCCGCGAGGGCGCGCGCGACCGCCGCCGCCTCTGCGGCGAGGTCGGCCGCGGGGACCAGCTTGTTGACGATCCCCAGCTCGTACGCCTGCCCCGCCGTGACCGAGCGCGGGAACATCAGCAGGTCGGCCGCTCTGCTCGCGCCGATCAGCCGGGGCAGCGTCCACGACACGCCGGAGTCGGCCGTCAGTGCCACCCCCGCGAACGAGGTGTTGAAGGAGGCCGTGTCGGCGACGACGCGGTAGTCGCAGGCGAGCGCGAAGCCCAGCCCGGCTCCGGCCGCGACCCCGTTGACCCCCGCCACGACCGGCTTCGCCATCTCGGTCAGGGTCCGCACGATGGGGTTGTAGTGCTCGCCCACGGTCCGCATGGTCCCGCCGCTGCCGTCGGCCGTGTCGGCCGCCAGGAGGGAGACGTGCTCCTTCAGGTCCTGCCCCACGCAGAAGGCCCGCCCGGTGGCGGTGAGGAGCACGGCCCGTACGGCGGGGTCGTCCGCGGCGGTACGCAGCGCTTCCCGCAGGGCGACCTTGGCCGCGACGTTCAGCGCGTTCATGGCCTCGGGCCGGTTGATCGTGACGGTCGCGAGCCCGTCGCCCACCTCGTACAGCACCGTGTCGGCCATGATCGGATCTCCTCTGCGGCTCTGACTGCCCGTCCAACTGTCCTGTCCGGCCCCAGCATGGCGGAGATCACCGCAGGTCGGCATGTGACCTGCGTCAAAGAATCCACGGCCGTGAAGCCGTGAACAGCGGCGAAGTATCGCAGGCGGATCGCCGAATTGAGTCGTTTTGAGAGAGCGCGTTGCGCAAGCGATGCCGTCCGATGTTGGTCATCGGGTCCCGCCATGCGGGATAATGGCCTGGAAGCAATGTGTTCGATGCCGGTGACACAGCGCCTGTCATGGGGCCGCCGGCTGCGATGAGCTGGTTTCAGGAAGGGGAACGAGCATGGCGGCCATGAAGCCGCGGACGGGCGACGGCCCGCTCGAGGTGACCAAGGAGGGGCGGGGCATCGTCATGCGCGTTCCGCTCGAAGGCGGCGGTCGGCTGGTCGTCGAGCTGACCCCCGACGAGGCGGATGCGCTGGGTGACGCTCTGAAGAAGGTCGTCGGCTGACGCGGACAGAACGCGCACTCTCGTGCTGCCCCGTCGCGGACCTACCTCCGTGCCGGGGCAGCTTTATGTCCCTTCCCGCCTCGTGCGTCCTCCTAGGAAGGGCCGAGGTTCAGCGGCGTACGGCGCAGAGCAGTCCGTCGCCTACGGGCAGCAGTGACGGCAGCAGCTCGTCCTGCATCTCCCGCACCGTGCGCAGCAGCTCACGCAGCCGCAGCACCTCGTGGGGCTGGGCCGCCGAATCGACGGTGCGGCCGTCCGCGAAGACCCCCTCGAAGCAGACGAGGCCCCCAGGTCGCAGAAGGCGCAACGATTCAGCGAGATAGTCGAGGCACTCGAGCCGGTCACCGTCGCAGAAGACGAGGTCGTATCCGCCGTCGGCGAGGCGCGGGAGTACGTCACGGGCCCCGCCGGGAATGAAGCGGGCGCGATTGTTGGTGAAGCCGGCCGCGCGGAACGCCTCGCGGGCGAACTGCTGCCGCTCCGGCTCCGTGTCGACCGTGGTCAGTACGCCGTCGGACCGCATACCGCTCAGCAGATAGATGCCGGAGACGCCGGTACCCGTGCCGATCTCCGCCACCGCCTTGGCGCCCGCCGTGGCGGCAAGCAGACGAAGCGCGGCGCCCGTGCCTGGTGACACCGAGCGGAGCCCCATGTCCCGGGCCCTGTCGCGGGCCCAGCGCAGTGCCTCGTCCTCGGCGACAAAAGCGTCGGCGAACGCCCAGCTTGTCTGCCGGTTGGCGGTAATGACCCTCTCCTGTCCCCGTAGTTGGCGCACCGGTGACTGTATCCGCTGCACGCGGGAACCCGCTGATGGGACCGGGCGTTAAGAAGGGGTGGGGGAACGCATGGATGAAGACCTGGGACCAGTCGCAAATTCAGGCAAAGATTCTTATCCGGAGCTAACGGGCGAGGTAGCTATGGTAGGTGCTCCGCTGGACACCACCAGAGTCGATAGGGGAGGTGCGGCTGCGCCTGCGGATCGGGGAGGAGCGTTGAAGCGCTTTCTCAGGTCGGCCGGTGAGCCGAAATCCGTGACCAACTTCGCTGACCGTTCTCGCTCGACCGACTCCGCAGTTACGGCGACCTTCGCATCGGATGCGGAATCGCAGGCGTGGACGCCTCCCACCTGGGAGGAGATCGTCAGCACGCACAGCGCCCGCGTGTATCGCCTTGCCTACCGTCTCACGGGCAACCAGCACGATGCCGAGGATCTGACCCAGGAAGTCTTCGTCCGGGTCTTCAGGTCGCTGTCCACGTACACGCCCGGCACGTTCGAGGGCTGGCTGCACCGCATCACCACCAATCTCTTCCTGGACATGGTCCGCCGTAAGCAGCGGATCCGCTTCGACGCGCTCGGTGAGGACGCGGCGGAGCGGCTGCCCAGCCGTGAGCCCTCACCGCAGCAGGTCTTCCACGACACCCACTTCGACGCGGACGTGCAGCAGGCGCTGGACACCCTCGCTCCCGAGTTCCGGGCCGCGGTCGTCCTGTGCGACATCGAGGGACTGTCGTACGAGGAAATCGCCGCCACGCTCGGCGTGAAGCTCGGCACGGTGCGCAGCAGGATCCACCGTGGCCGTTCGCATCTGCGCAAGGCCCTTCAGCACCGTTCTCCCGAGGCTCGGGCCGAGCAGCGCACGTTCGCGAGCGTGGCCGGGGAGGGCGGACTCGCGTGAGTGGCACAGGTCCGACCCCCGCGGAGCAGCACCTGGGGGACCGGCTCGCCGCCCTGGTGGACGGGGAGCTCGGTCACGATGCCCGGGAGCGGGTGCTTGCGCACCTCGCGACCTGCGCCAAGTGCAAGGCGGAGGCAGACGCCCAGCGCCGGCTGAAGAACGCGTTCGCGCAGTCGGCGCCGCCGCCGCTGTCCGAAGGGTTCCTCGCCCGTCTCCAGGGGCTGCCCGGCGGGGCCACCGAGAAGGACGAGGACGAGACCCCGGGTCCGTTCGACGGTTCGGCGTTCAGCGGCGGTGTCTTCGGCGTACGGAGCGACGCTTTCGGCTACCGCGGCGCGGGACCCCATGGATCCCCCCTGCGCGGCGGCTCCAGCTCCGGTGCCGGCTTCAGGATCCACGAGGTCGGCCGCGTGGAGGCCGAGCGTTCACCCTGGCGCGGCCGGAGGTTCGCCTTCGCCGCCGCGAGCGCGGTGTCCTTCGCCGCGATGGCCCTGGGCGGCGCGCTGCCCATGGGTGCCACGGCGGACACCACGGCGCGCGGGGCGGGCACGCCCAACAGCGTCACGCCGCTGACCAGGGCGACCACACCGCCCGGCAGCGGAGCGCGGGGCAGGCAGGGCGGCGAGCGGAGTGCCATCCTTCCGCAGTCCGTCGACAGCGCGCCGGTGCTCGCTCCCGGCACGATGAAGACCCCGCTCATGCCCCACCCGTTCCAGTCGGCGGTGCTCAACCACTACCCCGCAGCGCCCTTGATACGTCCCACGGGGACGGCGTTTCAGCTGGCCGCGAATCCAGGACTGACCACCCCCACCGCCACACCGGACCCCACCCACCTCGCCGCGCCCACGCAGCCCGGTGTGCCGCTTTCGCAGCGTCGGTGACAGGGTCCCTGCGCGAACATTCGTAAACCTGGTTGAATCCCTGCACGGGTGCCCTGATCGGGGCACGGACGAGGCAGGTGCGGGGAGAGCATGGACGACGGCAAGGCCACCGGACCCAAGGCGAAGTGGTGGAGCCGCCCGGCGTCGGGGCGCGCGATACCGCGGGACTCCGACGTACCGGAGCACCGGATCACTGAGGAGACGACGGAACTGTCGCCGGTCACCGATGAAGTCCCTGGTCCCGACCGCACGCCGGGCACCGAGCCTGCCGAAAGCGCGCCCGTGCGAGCGGGCGCCCCGGAGCGGGCCGCCGACCCGGATCCGGATCCGGAGGACCATCTGCTCGCCCCGCCCGAGCGCACCCCCTCCGCGGTGAGCGCCGCGACGGGAACAGGCGGCACCGCGGAGACGCCGACCGGCACGCAGGGCCGCCCGCAGCCGCTGCACGAGCCCGACCCGTACAGCACACCGCCCTACGGCGGCCCCGGCCCCTGGGCGCCCGCCCCTCCCGTGCAGCGACCGGTGCCCACCCCCGCGCAGGGCACACCCATCCCGCCGCAGCACTACACCGGGCAGACCGGTGCGCCCGGCCCCGGCGCACCCCAGCCCCAGCCCCAACCGGCCTCGGGGTACGGCGTCCCGCCCCAGGGTGCCCAGCAGCCCATGCCGGGGCAGGTACCCCCGCAGCAGTCGCAGCCCCACCCGCAGCACGGCCACCCGGGCCCTGTCGCCCACACGCAGTCGGGGACCCAGCAACTCCCCCCGCCCCAGGGCCCGCACCCCCCGCCAAACCAGTGGCTCCAGTACGACCCCTGGGGCGCACCCGGCCAGCAGACCCTGACGCACCCCGACCCGGGCGAGCCGCGGAGAAAGCGCCGCGGCATCGGCCTCGTGGGCGCCCTGGCGCTCGCGCTCTGCGCCGCCGTCATCGGCGGTGGCGTCGGCTCGTACATCGAGCGCAACGGCGGCCTCAGCAGCGTCGAACTGCCCCAGGCGGGCAACGACAGCGGCGGCCGCCCGGCCGACAGCGTCGCGGGGATCGCCGCCAGCGCCCTGCCGAGCGTCGTCACCCTCCATGTCAGCGGAGGCGGTGAGCAGGGCACCGGGACCGGCTTCGTCCTGGACCGTTCCGGCCACATCCTGACCAACAACCACGTGGTCGACCCCGCCGGCGACTCCGGCGACATCTCGATCACCTTCAGCGGCGGCGAGACCGCCAAGGCGAAGCTCGTCGGCAAGGACAGCGGCTACGACCTCGCCGTGGTGAAGGTCACCGGAGTCTCCGGACTCAAGCCGCTGCCGCTCGGCAATTCCGACAACGTCCAGGTCGGCGACCCGGTCGTGGCGATCGGCGCGCCCTTCGACCTCCAGAACACCGTCACGGCGGGGATCATCAGCGCCAAGGAGCGCCCGATCACCGCCGGCGGCGAGAACGGCGACGGCAGCGACATCAGCTACGTCGACGCCCTCCAGACCGACGCGCCGATCAACCCCGGCAACTCCGGCGGTCCGCTGGTGAATTCGAAGGCCCAGGTCATCGGCATCAACAGCGCGATCCGCGGCGCCGACGGCGGCGGTACTCCGGACGGCGCCCAGGCCGGCTCCATCGGGCTCGGCTTCGCGATACCGATCAACCAGGGCAAGCGCGTCGCCGAAGAGCTGATCAACACCGGCAAGGCATCGCACCCTGTGATCGGTGTCACGCTCGACATGGAGTACACGGGCGACGGCGCCAAGGTCGGCGCGAAGGGCGCCGAGGGCGGACCCGCGGTGGAGGAAGGCGGCCCGGCCGCGAAGGCGGGCATCAGGACCGGCGACATCATCACCGAGGTGGACGGCCAGCGGGTGCACAGCGGCGAGGAGCTGATCGTGAAGGTCCGCTCGCACCGCCCCGGTGACGAACTGGAGCTCACTCTGAAGCGCGGAGGTAAAGAGCAGACCATGACTCTGGTCCTCGGCAGCGCGGAAGGTAGGTGAGTGTCGAATGAAGGTACCGTCCGGCCAGGTCCGCCGGGTACCGTGGAGCGGCCCGGGCCTCGACCCACCACAGGCCAGGCCGACGAGGTCTCGCCTGCGGGCACGGAGAACACAAGGAGCAGCTAGGTGTTCAATGACATAGGCGCGCTTGAGCTGGTGACGCTCGTGATTCTCGCCGTGCTCGTCTTCGGCCCGGACAAGCTGCCCAAGGTCATCCAGGACGTCTCCCGTTTCATCCGCAAGGTGCGCGAGTTCTCCGACAACGCCAAGGAGGACATCCGTTCCGAGCTGGGACCGGAGTTCAAGGACTTCGATTTCGAGGACCTGAACCCGAAGAAATTCGTCCGGAAGCAGTTGTCGGAGCATGAGGACGATCTGGGGCTGAAGGAGATCCGCAGCAGCTTCAACCTCAAGAAGGAAATCAACGACGTCGCCGACTCGGTGCACGGCAAGGACGACCCGACCGGCGCAAGCGACACACCGGCGACCAGCCTGACGAAAAGCCCCTCCGGCACCGCTGACCTGCTCAAGAAGCCCGAAAAGCCCCAGCAGGCCGATCGTCCTCCTTTCGACGCAGACGCCACCTGAGCCCCGCCCTGCCCGGCCGACAGGTAACGGGTGGCTATCCTCCATCTGTCCGGTGGTGAGACGTCCGTGAGGGCGGGCCGCTCCGGACTCCGAGATAGAGGAGGCGGTCCGGACAGATGGAGACGACAAGTCGGGTAGGGGCCCATGGCGCGGCCGGCACGGCGAACGGGGTGTCGGGAGCCAGGCGCACGGTCGAGGGCTATCTGCGGGCGAACTTCCCCTGGTACGGACTGGACGACGCGTTCACCGGCCCCCGGTGGCTGATGCAGGTGGGCACGGCGGCGGACGGCACCGTCCAGCACGGTTCCACGGGACACGGCGACGAGCCGTCGATAAGACCGGACGCGTCAGGCGCGGAGAAGGAACGCTTCGCTGCGGTCGTCACGGTCGCGGCGAGCCCCGTACGGCACAGCGGTGACGGCACGGGCATCCTCGACGCCACGACGGTGTCCTCGGCGGCCTGGCTGGCCGGTTCGGCGCTGCTGCTGTCCACCTGGCCCGCACAGCTCGACCATTCGCTGCGCGACGACTGGCTGGACCAGCAGACCGAGACGGCCTTCGCGCTGGCCGACGATCTGAACGGCTCCGCCTGGTCGGTGCTCTCGCTCCCCGTGGACGGGGTGCCGACCACGTTCCACTATCGCGAATCCGAATTCGGCTGGGTGCTCGCCGGCTCGACGAGCCCCGGCGAAGCGACCGGGAGCGGGGTGCACATCGGCGCGTACGGGCGCGGCATGAGCGCGTACGGCCTCGGCTTCTCGGCGATCGAGGACATCAACTCGTACGCCCCCCAGTAGCCGCGGGACGCCGTCCGTCACACGCGTAAGGGGCGCCCGCCATTGGCGGGCGCCCCTTACGCGTGCCGGAGCTGTCAGAACTTGTTGCGCGGCGTCAGACCCAGCGTCATGCCCGCCAGACCGCGCTGCCGGCCGCCGAGCTTGCCGGCGATCGAGCGCAGCGCCGCACCCGCGGGGGAGTCGGGGTCGGAGAGCACGACCGGCTTGCCCTCGTCGCCGCCCTCCCGCAGCCGTACGTCGATCGGGATCGAGCCGAGCACCGGCACCGAGGCGCCCGTGGTCTTCGTCAGCCCCTCGGCGACCCGCTGGCCGCCGCCCGTCCCGAACACGTCGACGATCTCGTCGCAGTGCGGGCACGGCAGGCCCGCCATGTTCTCGACCACGCCGACGATCTTCTGATGGGTCTGTACGGCGATGGAACCCGCCCGCTCCGCCACCTCGGCGGCGGCCTGCTGCGGGGTGGTGACCACCAGGATCTCTGCGTTCGGCACGAGCTGCGCCACCGAGATCGCGATGTCGCCCGTCCCCGGCGGCAGGTCCAGCAGCAGCACGTCCAGATCGCCCCAGAACACATCGGCGAGGAACTGCTGGAGCGCGCGGTGCAGCATCGGCCCGCGCCACACCACCGGCGAGTTGCCCGGGGTGAACATGCCGATCGAGATGACCTTCACACCGTGCGCCGACGGCGGCATGATCATGTTCTCGACCTGGGTGGGCTTGCCGTCCGCACCCAGCATGCGCGGCACGCTGTGCCCGTAGATGTCCGCGTCGACGACGCCGACCTTCAGACCGTCGGCGGCCATCGCGGCCGCCAGGTTGACCGTCACCGACGACTTGCCGACGCCGCCCTTGCCGGAGGCCACCGCGTACACCCGGGTCAGCGAACCGGGCTTGGCGAACGGCACCTCACGCTCGGCCGTACCGCCGCGCAGCGACGTCGCGAGCTCCTTGCGCTGCTCGTCGCTCATCACGTCCAGCGTGACGTCGACGCGGGTGACGCCCGCGACCGAGGCGACCGCCGCCGTCACGTTCGTGGTGATCGTCTCGCGCATGGGGCAGCCGGACACCGTGAGATAGATCGTGACGGCCACCGCGCCGTCCGCCCCGATGTCGACCGATTTGACCATGCCGAGGTCGGTGATCGGCCGGTGGATCTCGGGGTCGTTCACCGTCGCCAGTGCTGCGCGCACCGCGTCCTCCGCGGGAGCGACGGTCCCGTGCGTGTCGGTAGCCATACGGAGATGGTACGGCGCGGCGCGCACGCTCCGGAAAGGGCGTCAGTCCTCCGGGCGGTCTGGTTCGTCACGTCCGCGCGTCCGCTCCGCGGGCAGCAGGACATGCTGCTCGGCCAGGTCCCGTACCAGGTCCTGGAGTTCCGAGCGGATCCAGTCGCGCGTGGCGACCTCACCGAGCCCCATCCGCAGCGAGGCGATCTCACGGGTCAGGTACTCCGTGTCGGCGATGGAGCGCTCGTTCTGCTTGCGCTCCTGCTCGTGGGTGACCCGGTCCCGGTCGTCCTGGCGGTTCTGTGCCAGCAGGATCAGCGGGGCCGCGTACGAGGCCTGGAGGGACAGCATCAGGGTCAGGAAGATGAACGGGTACTCGTCCCACCGCAGTTCCTCGGGCGCGAAGACGTTCCACAGCACCCAGAGGATGATGATCAGCGTCATCCAGACGATGAAGCGGCCCGTCCCCAGGAAGCGCGCGATCCGTTCCGAGAACCGGGCGAACGCCTCGGGGTCGTACTCGGGCAGGAGCCTGCGCCTCGGCGTACGCGGCTGGTCGAGCCGTCCGCGCGGCCCGCGCGGCGCCGTGCTCGCTCCCGAGCCCGCGGCGGCCCGTTCCCTCGGCGACTCCCTGTCCGGGCGCTCAGTGGCCACTCGCGGCCTCCTCCACGCCGTTGAACCCGGTCTCCCGCCAGTCGTCGGGCAGCAGGTGGTCCAGGACGTCGTCGACGGTCACGGCGCCGAGCAGCGAACCGCTCTCGTCCACGACCGGCGCGGCCACCATGTTGTACGCGGCGAGATAGCCGGTGACCTCGGGCAGCGGCGTATCGGGGGCCAGTGGCGGCAGGTCGCTCTCCACGATCGAGCCGACCAGGGTGAACGGCGGCTCGCGCAGGAGCCGTTGGAAGTGGACCATGCCCAGATACTTGCCCGTCGGTGTCTCGTCCGGCGCCCGGCACACATAGACCTGGGCGGCCAGCGCGGGCGAGAGGGTCTGCCGGCGCACCCGCGCCAGCGCGTCGGCGACCGTCGCGTCCGGACGCAGCACGATCGGCTCGGTGGTCATCAGACCGCCCGCCGTCCGGTCCTCGTACGCCAGCAGCCGGCGTACGTCGGCGGCCTCGCCGGGCCGCATCAGCGCCAGCAGCCGCTCCTTGTCCTCCTCGGGCAGTTCGGCGAGGAGGTCGGCCGCGTCGTCCGGGTCCATGGCCTCCAGGACGTCGGCGGCCCGGTCGTCCTTCAGCTTCCCCAGGATCTCCACCTGGTCGTCCTCGGGCAGCTCCTCCAGGACGTCGGCGAGCCGGTCGTCGTCGAGGGCGGCGGCCACCTCCGCGCGCCGCTTGGGCGATAGATGATGCAGCACGTTGGCCAGGTCGGCGGGGCGCAGCCGCTCGAAGGTCGCGACGAGGTTCTCCGCGCCCTGGCCGTCCTCCTCCAGCGTGAAGCCGGTGACCGCCGACCAGTCGAGGGTCAGCGTCTCGCCGCGCCGGCGCAGCGCGCCGCTCTTGCCGCGCCGGACGAAGACCTTCCCGATCTCCCACTCGCGGCGGGCGGGCAGCTGCTGGACCGCGACATCGAGGACGGTCACCCGCTCGCCGTTCTCCACGAGCTCCACGCGGCGGTCGAGCAGTTCGCCCAGGACCAGCCGCTCCGTGGGGCGCTGCTCGAAGCGCCGCATGTTGACCACGCCCGTCGTGATCACCTGACCCGACGCGACGCCCGTGATGCGGGTCATCGGCAGGAAGATCCGCCGTCGGCTGAGCACCTCGACGACCATGCCGAGCACGCGCGGCGGCCGGCCGCCGACGCGCAGCATCGCCACCAGGTCACGTACCCGCCCCACCTGATCACCGTTGGGGTCGAAGACCGGCACACCGGCGAGGTGCGAGACGAAGACCCGGGAGGCGCCCGACGCCATCATGCGCTCCTCCTTGCCCGCGACTGTCCCTGCCGTGTCCGTGGCTGTCCCCGTATCGACCGCGACAACGGGTTCAGGCTAGCCCGTACCACTCCGTGCCGCCCCGCCGGATCCGTCCGTACGGTACGGGCGATCCGCCGCCGGGGCTCGTTGTCGATGGGTGTCGGCGGCACGGGTACGCTGCGGTCTGCCGTCCCCCGTCTCGCATGAGAGGCAGTGCGTTCGTGACCCTTTCCCGGTCCCTTGCCCGTCTTGGCCGGACCGCGTTTCCGGTGGCTCTCTGCGTCGGGATGACCGTCGCGCTCACGGCGTGCGGCGGCGACGAGGATCCGGACGCGGGCACCAACGGCGTCGGCAAACTGTCGCCCGCCGGGATCGAGAAGAAGGCGAAGACGGCGGCCCGGGGCGCGGACGCGGTGCGCCTGGCGGGCACGGTCGTCACCGACGGGCAGACGTACAAGCTCAGCATGTCCCTCAAGGAGGCCGGCGGTACCGGATCGGTCAGTTCCGAGGCCCTGGGCACGTTCGAGCTGCTGCGGGTCGGGGACGAGCTGTTCCTCAAGGCGGACGCCGAATTCTGGACCCACCCGGACGGCAAGGGCGGCGAGGGCACGAGCACCCCGCCGAGCGAGGCCGACTCCGAGGCCGCGGACAAGCTCGACGACAAGTACGTGAAGGTCCCCGAGGACGACCCGTCCTACGACCAGCTGCGGGGCTTCACCGACAAGACCGTGCTGCTCGACGGGCTGCTGGGGCTGCACGGCAAGCTCGGCAAGGGCGACCGATCCGAGATCGGCGGTATACGCACCATCGAGGTCAACGGCAGCGACGGCGCCGGCGGCTCGCTGAACGTCTCCCTGGAAGGCACGCCGTACCCGCTCCAGCTGGCCCGCGCGGGCGGCGCGGGAACACTCACGCTCAGCGACTGGGGCAAGGACTTCCCACTGAAGGCGCCCTCCAAGGGCGAGACGGTCGACTACGGCAGCACGCTGCCGAGCAGCTGAGCCGGCCCGGACGGGCTCAGCCCTTCTTCTTCGCGCGCTTGAACAGCAGACGCGGCACGGCCGCCGGCGCCGGCTGACGCGTCGTCGCCGGTGTGGGCAGCGGCGCCGCCGCCTGCGAGCCGTGCGGCATCTCGGTGATCGCGTCGCGCGGCTCCAGCCGCAGCACCCGCGACTCCCGCGCCCACCGGTCGGTCATCCCGTCGAAGTCCGGCGCGTTCAGCCGCTTGCCCTTCAGTTCGGCGACGGCCGTCTCCCACGCCTCCGTACGAGGAGCGAGTTCGGTGACGGACGCGGTCCAGGCCACCAGCCGCCCGCCTTTGTCCTTGCTCCGTACGGTCACCTCGGCGGTGGAGCCGTCGGTCAGCCCCGGCAGCGGCTGCTCGCCGTCGCCGTCCCCGACGACCAGCGCGGCGCCGTCGAGCCAGACGTGCCACAGGGCACGGGCGGGACCGCCCGCCCGCACCCAGATGAGACCGGACTTCTTGGTGGCCTCCTCGACGAGCGCCTTGCCGAGGAGGGGGGAGCCGGGCAGGGTTTCTGTCATGCCCGGCAGCCTAGAGCGTGCTAGAGCCACCCGTTGCGCTTCAGCATCCGGTGGATGGTGAGGCAGACGACGGCGATGCCGCCCAGCACCATCGGGTAGCCGTACTTCCATCCCAGCTCGGGCATGTGCTCGAAGTTCATGCCGTAGACCCCGCAGACGGCCGTCGGTACGGCGATGATCGCCGCCCAGGACGTGATCTTGCGCATGTCCTCGTTCTGCGCGACGGTCGCCTGAGCCAGATTGGCCTGGAGGATCGAGTTCAGCAGCTCGTCGAAGCCGACGACCTCCTCGTGCACCCTGGCCAGATGGTCGGCGACGTCGCGGAAGTACTTCTGCACGTCGGGCTCGACCAGCCGCATCGGGCGCTCGCTCAGCAGCTGCATCGGCCGCAGCAGCGGTGCCACGGCCCGCTTGAACTCCAGCACCTCACGCTTGAGCTGGTAGATCCGCCCCGCGTCCGAGCCGCGCGGGCTGCCCTTCGCGGGCGCCGAGAACACATCGATCTCGACCTCGTCGATGTCGTCCTGCACGGCCGCCGCCACCGCGATGTAGCCGTCCACGACATGGTCGGCGATGGCGTGCAGCACGGACGACGGGCCCTTGGCCAGCAGCTCGCTGTCCTCCTCCAAGCGGTGGCGCAGCGCGCGCAGCGAGCCCTTGCCGCCGTGCCGCACCGTGATGACGAAGTCCCGGCCGGTGAAGCACATCACCTCGCCCGTCTCCACGACCTCGCTGGTCGCGGTGAGCTCGGCGTGCTCGACGTAGTGGATGGTCTTGAAGACGGCGAAGAGGGTGTCGTCGTACCGCTCCAGCTTGGGCCGCTGGTGGGCGTGCACGGCGTCCTCGACGGCGAGCGGGTGCAGCCCGAACTCGGCCGCGATACCGGCGAATTCGGCCTCGGTCGGCTCGTGGAGACCGATCCAGGCGAAACCGCCGCCCCGTCGCACCTCCAGCATCGCCTCGTGCGGGGTGAGGCACGGCTCGTCCTTCACCCGGCGGCCGCCGCGGTAGACGGCGCAGTCGACGACGGCGCTGGAGGCCGAGGGGTCGCGCGTGGAGTCGTACGTGCTGTACGCGGTGTTGCTCTTGCGCAGGGACGGACGGACCGCCGCACGCAGGTCACGGATCATCGACATGGCTGGCTCCTCCCGGAGAGGCCGTCGGCGGGGCGTGGCGCAGCCCGGAACGAGGACGTGAGGCGCGTACGTGCCGACAAGGATCGAGACGGCGTGACACGACGCGGCGCGCATACGTCCGCAAAGCGGGCGGCACCGCGAGGACGCGGTGACGGCATTCGCTACAGACAGGCAAAACAGAGCTGGTGCGGTGCTCTTCCGTCGTGCGACAAGCCGCGGGCCTGTACGGGGCAGGGCCTCAGATGCGAGAGGCGGTACAGCGCGAGGAAGAGCGGCTGGTACTGGCCGGGTGACTTCGATCCACCGCAGCCCCACCTCCTCCTGCCGGTCCCCCGTAGGGGATGACGTATGTCGGGACTGGAAGGCGACGCTTTCCGCGTGCTGCCCGACCGGCGGCCCAGACTAGCAGCCGATCGACGCCAATTCCGTCTCCTGCCCGTTAAGACGGCGTTCTATGCTCACCGGATGGCAGAAGTTCTCTCTCTGGTCGAGGCACGGTTGCGTACGGCGCTCGGCGAGCCGGACGCGCGCGCGGCGATGACGTTCGTGGGCACGGACCGGGTCGAGGTCCTGCGGTTTCTCGACCCGGGGGACCGGGAGAGGGACGGGGATTCCGCGGCCCCCGGAGACGGCACCGGCTCCGGGGGCGCCGTTGTGCGTTACGCCACGCTCGGGATGTCCGCGCGGCCGATGGCCGACCCCACCGTCGTCGTGCCCGACCCGGCCCGGGGGCCGCGCGCCGAGCTGGTCCTGTCGGTACGGGCCGGGCTCGCCGACACCGACAAGGTGCTGCGCCCCCTCGCCGTACTGGCCGCGTCCCCCCAGGTCGAGGGGCTGGTGGTGACCCCCGGTGCCTCGCTGGAGGTCGGCGAACCCCTGTGGCCGGGCGCGCAGTTCAGCTCCGTGCTCGTCGCGGAGTCCGGCGGGCTGGTCCCCGATCTGGAGCTGGACGCGCCGCTCGACCCCGTACGGTTCCTGCCGCTGCTCCCGATGACGGCCAACGAGGCCGCGTGGAAGCGGGTGAAGGGCGCGCAGGCGCTCCAGGAGCGGTGGCTGGCGCACGGGACGGATCTGCGCGACCCGCTGCGCGGCTCGGTCGCGTTGGACTGACCCGCTCTTCGTCCCGGCGGTCGCGGCCGGCCGGCGTCGCGCCGTCCGACGCGGCGGCGTACGTGCGCCGCTGAACCCCGTACGCCGCCGTGAGGAGGACCCGTCTCGTACAGGCCGCCGGGATTTGCCGCCGTTCTGTGCCGGACGGGTGATCGTCCTTGACGGGGCGTCGGCCGGGGAGGACCGTGGGGCGCTATGAGGGGCGAACCAGGTTGCCCGAAGTGCGGTGGCCGGGTCAGGGCGCCCGGTCTCTTCGCCGACTCCTGGCAGTGCGACATGCACGGCACCGTGCATCCGCTGCAGCCGGTCATACCGCCCAGCGTCGAAGCCCTCGGGGTCGTGGTGAACCGCGCCCGAGTCCCCGTCTGGATGCCCTGGCCGCTCCCGGTCGGCTGGCTCTACACCGGTGTCGCGTACGCGGGTGACGACCGCAGCGGCGGCCGGGCCACCGCCGTCGCGTGCTCGGGACCCGGCCCGCTCGGCGGGTCGGGAGAACTGCTGCTGGTCGCCGAGGAGCTCGGCGTCGGACTCGGGGCCCGCTACGCCGGGATCGACGGGCCCGACCCAGGCCCGCACATCTGCGCCGACAAGCCTCCGCACGCCAAACTGCTGGCCGCCGGGCGCCCCACCCCGCTCTGGCACGTGCCCGACGCGCCGCCGGACCGCGCGGTCTTCGCCGGAGAGGCGCTCGGACTCTGGCTCTGGGCGATCGTCTGGCCCGAGCAGACGGGGCTGCTGATGTACGACGAACTGGTGCTCACCGATCTGCGGGACGCCGGGGCCGAAGTGGATCTGCTGCCCTGCGGGGCGCTCTCGCCGCGCCTGCTGAGCTGACCGGCGGCCGGCCGGACCGGCTCGCACACGGGTCCGACCGTCCGGGACGTCTTCGAACGCCCGTTATCCTGGAGCGTCCCTGCCCGCCCGAGCCCCGGGAGTACGCGTCGTGCGCATCGACCTGCACACCCACTCCACGGCGTCGGACGGTACGGACACCCCGGCCGAGCTGGTACGCAACGCGGTGGCCGCCGGTCTGGACGTCGTCGCCCTCACCGACCACGACACGACCCGGGGCCACGCCGAGGCGCTCAAGACCCTCGCCGATCTCGACACCGGCCTCACCCTCGTCACCGGCGCCGAACTCTCCTGCCGCACCGACGGTGTGAGCCTGCACATGCTGGCGTACCTCTTCGACGCCGACGAGCCCGAACTGCTGCGCCAGCGCGAACTGGTGCGCGACGACCGGGTGCCGCGCGCGAGGGCGATGGTGGCCAAGCTCCAGGAGCTCGGCGTGGCCATCACCTGGGAGCAGGTCGCCCGGATCGCCGGAGACGGCTCCATCGGCCGCCCGCACGTCGCTTCGGCGCTCGTCGAACTGGGCGTCGTGGACTCGGTCGACGAGGCGTTCTCCTCCCAGTGGCTCTCCGACCACGGCCGGGTGCACGTGCCCCGGCACGAGTTGAACCCCTTCGACGCGATCCGGCTGGTCAAGGCCGCCGGCGGCGTCACCGTCGTCGCCCACCCGCTGGCCGTGACCCGTGGCGCCGTCGTCGCCGAGTCGGCGCTGGTGCGGCTGGCCGAGGCGGGACTCGACGGCATCGAGGTCGACCACATGAACCACGACGAGCCCACGCGCGCCCGGCTGCGCGGACTCGCCGCCGAGCTGGGTCTGCTCACGACCGGCTCCAGCGACTACCACGGCAGCCGGAAGACCGTCCGGCTCGGGGAGTACAGCACCGACCCGGAGATCTACGGCGAGATCGTCCGGCGTGCGTCGGGCGCCTTCCCGGTGCCCGGCACGGGCGGACACGCCTGACCGACCCGCACCACGTGCCCGTCGTAGCGCGCGCCCCGTGCCGCGCCGTCCGGGGCCGTGTACTGCGCCGCGCCCGGCCGCGTACCGCGCCCCGAATCCCGCCCCGCCCTCCTCCCGCAAGGCCACACCGTGTTCGACGCCGCCGTTTTCGGCTCCCTCTTCCTGACCCTCTTCGTGATCATGGACCCGCCCGGGATCACACCGATCTTCCTCGGCCTCACCTCCGGCCGCCCCGCCAAGGTCCAGCGCCGGATGGCCTGGCAGGCGGTGGCCGTCGCCTTCGGTGTGATCTCCGTCTTCGGCCTCCTCGGCCAGCAGATCCTCGACTATCTGCATGTCTCCGTTCCCGCGCTAATGATCGCGGGAGGACTGCTCCTGCTGCTCATCGCGCTCGATCTGCTCACCGGCAAGAACGACGAGCCCAAGCAGACGAAGGACGTCAACGTCGCCCTCGTACCGCTCGGCATGCCGCTCCTGGCCGGCCCCGGCGCGATCGTCTCCGTCATCCTCGCCGTCCAGCACGCCGACGGCACGGCGGCGCGGGTCTCGGTGTGGGCGGCGATCGTGGCGATGCACGCCGTGCTCTGGCTGACGATGCGCTACTCGCTGGTGATCATCCGCCTCATCAAGGACGGCGGTGTGGTGCTGGTGACCAGGCTCGCCGGAATGATGCTCTCCGCCATCGCCGTGCAGCAGATCATCAACGGCGTCACCCAGGTCGTCCAGGCCGCGTGAGACCAAAGCGCCCCCGTACGGATCTCCGTACGGGGGCGTCTCGACATGTAGCCGATCAGTGGATCCGGGGGGATCCGGGAATTACGAGGCCGGGGTTTCGGCCGGGCGGATGTAGAGGCGCTGCCCTGTTGAGGCGGCCTGCTGCACGATCTGATTGACGGAGGCGGCGTCCACGACGGTGCTGTCGACGGCGGTGCCGTCAGCATCGTTCAGTCGCATGATCTCGAAGCGCATATCGCTTCTCCCTTCGTCTGATCCTCCGTAGGAGAACTGTGTGTGACGGATGACCCATCGTTGATTACATCAGGCGACAACGCCTTGCCCTCTGCAAACATTCCCTACACTAAAGAAATTTTTCGGATGGCTAATTACTGGCGAGTAAAGCCGTACCCACGGACAATGGACCGCGTATGAGCGAGGCAGAGATCAATCCCGACATCGCCGAGGTCGGCGCCCGCCTGGAGCGCACCAACGAACTGCTCCAGCGGATGCTCGCCGAGGTCGCGAAGACCCCGTCCACCCACGCCATATTCGTCGACGCGGGTTACGTCTACGCTGCGGCAGGATTACTGGTGGCGGGGACCGAGGACCGGCGGTCCTTCGATCTCGACGCCGAGGGGCTCATCGAGGCGTTCATCGACAAGGCGCGCACGATCTTCGCGGACAGTCGGCTGCTGCGGGTCTACTGGTACGACGGCGCGCGGCGCCGTATCCACACGCCCGAGCAGCAGGCCATCGCCGAACTGCCCGACGTCAAGGTCCGCCTCGCCAATCTCAACGCCAACAACCAGCAGAAGGGCGTCGACTCCCTGATCCGCACGGATCTCGAATCGCTCGCCAGACACCGCGCCATCAGCGACGCCGCGCTCGTGGGCGGCGACGAGGACCTGGTGTCGGCGGTGGAGGCCGCGCAGGGGTACGGCGCACGCGTCCATCTCTGGGGCATCGAGGCCGGCGAGGGACGCAACCAGGCCGAGCCGCTGCTGTGGGAGGTCGACAGCCAGCGCACCTTCGACCTCGACTTCTGGCGGCCGTACGTGACACGGCGGGCGGTCACCACGTACGAGAACGAGGGCGACCCGCCGCCCTCGCGCGACCAGGTGCGCTTCATCGGCGCGCAGATCGCCGCGACATGGCTGGTCGGGCGCGGGCGGGTGGCGATGGCCGAACTGCTGCCGGGCCATCCGTATCTGCCGGGCCCCGTCGACCAGGACCTGCTGATCGAGGCGGAGAAACTGCTGCAACGGTCGCTGCGGGGGCACGCCGTCCTGCGGCGGGCACTGCGGGACGGGTTCTGGCAGCACCTGCAGACGCAGTTCTGAGCCCTCCGGCCCCCGGGGTCCCCCTCAGCGCTCGGAGTCGTCCCAGAAGGCGCTGAGCGCGGCCGCGGTACGCAGCGGCTGATCGGTGTTCGGCGAGTGCTCGGCGCCCTCGATCACGGTCCTGCGCGCCTCCAGCCGCCGCGCCATGGTGTCGAGCAGCGGCACCGGCCAGGTGTCGTCCCGCACGCCGGACATCACATGCTTGGGGAGCGGACTTACGGCGGCCAGCTCGGCCACCCGGTCCGGCTCCACCGTCAACTGCCGCCCCGTGGTGATCAGTTGGACCGGGTTGTGACGCAGCCAGCGGCGGCGCAGATCCGTGCCGTCGACGGAGGTCTCCTCCGGCGGCTCCATCGCCTGGATGCCCTCCCAGACCCGCTCCATGTCCATGTTCGTGAGCGCCAGGGCCTCGCTCAGCAGCCGTACCCGCTCCTCCTGGGAAGGGGCGATACGGGCGGGGCCCGAGGAGATCAGCGTCAGCGTGCGGAACGGCTCCGCGTCCGTCAGGACGGCCGCGCGGGCGATCTGCCCGCCCAGCGAGTGCCCCACGAGATGGACCGGCGCCCCGACCGCGTCCGCCTGCGCCAGTACGTCCGCCGCCAACTCCTCCTGGGCGTAAGCCTCTTGGGAGTGAGGTCCCTCGGACTCGTACTGCCCGCGGCCGTCGACGGCGACGACGCGGTAGCCGGCCGCGGTGAGCGGCTCCAGCATCGCGATGAAGTCCTCCTTACTGCCGGTGAATCCGGGCATCAGAAGGGCGGTGCCCCGAGGCGTCCCCTCGGGGCGCGCGTCGAGCACGGCGAAGTGCCCGCGGCGCGTCGGCAACTGGAGCGCGCGGGCACAAGGCGGCGGAGTGAACGTGGGCGGCCTGCTCATGCGACGAGCGTAAGTCCCCGCACCCACCGCCGCCTCACCCGCCCGGGCCCTCCCCAGGAGGCGCGGCCGAGGGGCCGCGAACACACCGATGGCCCGGCACCCACAGGGGGGCCGGGCCATCGGGCGTGCGGGTCAGCTCTCGGGCTGGGCGGCCGCCGTGCGCGTACGGCGCCGGCGCGGCTTGGCCTCGGCGGCGGGGGCGTCGCCCTCCGCCGGCTCCGCGGCCTTCGCCGTGCCGGCCTCGACCGGGGCCTTGGCGGCCCGCGTACGGCGCCGGGGCTTGGTCTCGGTCCCCGCGTCGGTGACCGTGGCCGTCGCCGCGCTCTCGACCGTCTCCACGGCCTCGACAGCGGGCTTGGCGGCCCGCGTACGACGACGGCGCGGCTTGGTGACCACCTCGGCGTCGGCGTCGCCCTGTTCGGCCACCGGCTCGACGAACAGGTCGCTCCCCGGCTGCGCCACGGTCGTGGCGACCGCTGCCGCCGCCTCGGCGGGCACGGCCACGCGCGTACGCCGGCGGCGGCGCGGGATGCGCGGCTCGGCCGCGTCCACGCCCTCGGCGGTGTCGACCGCTCCGGTCGCCGACGGAGCCGTCGCCGCCACTGTCTGCGTCTGCGCCTCGCCGGCCTCCAGGGGAGTCCCGCCGCGCGTGCGGCGGCGCTGCCGCGGTGTACGTGTACGGGCCGGACGCTCCTCCTGCACCGCGGTGGCGGCCGCCGACCGGGCGGAGGAGGACGGAGCGCCGGACTTACGGCCGCGTCCGCCCGTCTCGCCCAGGTCCTCGACCTGCTCCGCGGACAGACCGGCACGTGTCCGGTCCGTACGCGGCAGGATGCCCTTCGTCCCCGCGGGGATGTTGAGCTCCTCGAAGAGGTGCGGCGAGGTCGAGTAGGTCTCCGGCGGGTCCGGGAAGCCCAGGTCCAGCGCCTTGTTGATCAGCTGCCAGCGCGGGATGTCGTCCCAGTCGACGAGCGTCACGGCGATGCCGGACGCGCCCGCGCGGCCGGTGCGGCCGATGCGGTGGAGGTAGGTCTTCTCCTCCTCGGGCGACTGATAGTTGATGACGTGCGTCACGCCTTCGACGTCGATACCGCGCGCGGCGACGTCGGTGCAGACGAGAACGTCCACCTTGCCGTTGCGGAACGCGCGCAGCGCCTGCTCACGCGCACCCTGGCCCAGGTCACCGTGGACGGCGCCCGAGGCGAAGCCGCGCTGGGCGAGCTGGTCGGCGATGTCGGCGGCCGTCCGCTTCGTACGGCAGAAGATCATCGCGAGCCCGCGGCCCTCGGCCTGGAGGATGCGCGCGACCAGCTCCGGCTTGTCCATGGAGTGGGCGCGGTAGACACGCTGCGTGGTGTTGGCGACCGTCGCGCCCGCGTCGTCCGGCGACGTGGCGCTGATGTGCGTCGGCTGCGACATGTAGCGGCGCGCGAGACCGATGACCGCGCCCGGCATGGTCGCCGAGAACAGCATCGTCTGGCGCTTGGCCGGCAGCAGCTGGATGATCCGCTCGACGTCGGGCAGGAAGCCCAGGTCGAGCATCTCGTCGGCCTCGTCCAGGACGAGCCCGCGCACGTGCGACAGGTCGAGCTTGCGCTGGCCCGCCAGGTCCAGCAGCCGGCCCGGGGTGCCGACGATCACGTCGACGCCCTTCTTGAGGGCCTCGACCTGCGGTTCGTAGGCACGGCCGCCGTAGATCGCCAGCACGCGCACGTTGCGCACCTTGCCGGCGGTCTGGAGGTCGTTGGTGACCTGCTGGCACAGCTCGCGGGTGGGGACGACCACGAGGGCCTGCGGGGCGTTGGTGAGCTGCTCGGGAACGGCCCGGCCCGCCTCGACGTCGGCGGGGACGGTGACACGCTCCAGGAGCGGCAGTCCGAAGCCGAGCGTCTTGCCCGTGCCGGTCTTGGCCTGGCCGATGACGTCCTTGCCGGACAGTGCGACCGGGAGGGTCATCTCCTGGATGGGGAAGGGAGACATGATGCCGACGGCCTCTAGTGCTTCGGCCGTCTCGGGGAGGATTCCGAGGTCTCGGAAAGTCGTAGTCAGGGTGCTGCCTCTTCTGTGAGACGCGACCCGAGGCGAACGCTGGGGGTCGTACCGCACCTGGGTACTCGGCCGGCCGTGGATTGGCCGGATGGCGCGGGACCACTGCCGTCGCTCGAGCGCTCGTGCCGCTGAGGGGGCCCCTCATCTGCAGGTCGTACGCAGCTGTGCGCACGGTCCGCGCGGAGGGCGGTCGGGGTCGGAGCCGATCGGGCCACCGACCGGGCATCCTCATGGGGCCTGTCCGGGACAGATCTCCCGGTCAAACACTGCGATGGCCCACCGAATACTCGGCAGGCGCATTACCACTGTACCCCGGAATCGCGCAGGTGTGTTGGACGAATTCGTCGGAACGGTGCGAGGGCACTGCCCGACCGGGCTCTTGAACGGTGCGCGAAGTGGGCTCTACGCCATGCGCCGAGCGGGCTATTGTGCGCTCCATGGAGACGTCTGACAACGCCATTGAGCCCAAGTCCACACCTGGGACCCCGACCGGTTCCGCGCCCGCGGAACTCACCGGGATCGCCGCCCAGGACTGGGCGACCGCCTCCGCCGACCCGAAGTACCGGGCCGCGGTCGTGGATCTGCTGGGAGCGCTCGCCTACGGCGAACTGGCGGCCTTCGAGCGGCTCGCCGAGGACGCCAAACTCGCGCCGACTCTGGACGACAAGGCGGAACTCGCGAAGATGGCCTCCGCCGAATTCCACCATTTCGAGAGGCTGCGCGACCGGCTCGGCGAAATTGACGCCGATCCGACGGGCGCGATGGATCCCTTTGCCACCGCGCTGGACGACTTCCACCGCCAGACCGCGCCATCGGATTGGCTGGAGGGCCTGGTCAAGGCATATGTGGGCGACTCGATCGCCAGCGACTTCTACCGCGAGGTGGCCGCGCGGCTGGACTCCGACACCCGCGGTCTGGTGCTCGCTGTGCTCGACGACACAGGGCACGGCAATTTCGCGGTCGAGAAGGTCAGGGCGGCGATCGAGGCCGAGCCGCGGGTCGGCGGGCGGCTCGCCCTCTGGGCGCGACGGCTGATGGGTGAGGCACTGTCGCAGGCGCAGCGCGTGGTCGCGGACCGGGACGCGCTCTCCACGATGCTCGTGGGCGGGGTCGCGGACGGCTTCGACCTGGCAGAGGTGGGCCGGATGTTCTCGCGGATCACCGAGGCGCACACGAAGCGGATGGCGGCCCTCGGACTGGCCGCCTGAGGCCGCCGCCGCTCCCGCGCCGCCGCCGTTCCCCGCTGCCGGGCTTCCGGGCTTCCGCGCCCGGCGGATCGGATCAGGAAGGCATTGGGCGGCGCAGGACCGCGCTCGACGGGCGGAGCAGCAGCGAGAGCAGGACCACCCCGACGGCGACCGCGCCGATCAGCGTCGCGACGACATGACCGGGGCCGAGCGCCGCGTGCGTGAGCATCGCGCCGAAGAGGGAGCCCAGGGACCCCGCGGCGAGCACGAGGCGGCGCGAGGGGAGCCGGTGGGGCAGCCGCTGGAGCGCGGCCCACGAAGCACCGAGTCCGAGCAGGACCGCACCGAGAGCTTCCAAGATCACCGCTGATCACCTCACCAAGCGCGCTGGCCGACTGGGTCGTAGCCCGTCTACCCGGAGTGCACACCGAGCAACCCTCCGCGACACCAGGAGACGACGAAAGGAGTGGCCCGGCGGAATCTTCCGCCGGGCCACTCCTGCTGTCGCTCTGTGGTGCCGTTGCGCCGATTCGAGCTAGAGCGCGCCGAAGCCCACCCGTCGGGTCGTCGGCTCGCCGATCTCCACGTACGCGATCCGTTCGGCCGGTACGAGCACCTTCCGCCCCTTCTCGTCCGTGAGGCTGAGCAGCTTCGCCTTGCCGGCGAGTGCGTCGCCCACGGCGCTCTCGACGTCCTCGGCGGACTGCGAGCTCTCCAGAACGATCTCGCGGGGCGTGTGCTGCACGCCGATCTTGACCTCCACCGCTATGTCCCTCCGAACGGTCGGTGCGTTGCGCGGTCAACCGCGCGGTACGCAGCACACATTAGCCCGGCGGGAAGGCGCTCAGGACGGTGGTGGGACACGCCCGCAGCGAACACGGACGACGAGGGCCGCCCGTTCGTCGGTGGACCGCTCCGGGCCCTCCGCCAGGCGCCGCGCGCCCGGTCAGGCGCCGGGGTGCTGCTCGCTGCCGTGCAGCGGGAACCCCGCGATGCCGCGCCAGGCGAGCGAGGTGAGAAGTTCCACGGCCTTGTCGCGCGGGATGACCGACTCGCTGGAGAGCCAGTAGCGCGCCACCACCTGGGAGACGCCGCCGAGCCCGACGGCCAGCATCATGGACTCCTCCTTGGAGAGGCCCGTGTCCGACGCGATCACGTCGGAGATCGCCTCCGCGCACTGGAGCGCCACCCGGTCGACGCGCTCACGCACGGCGGGCTCGTTCGTCAGGTCGGACTCGAAGACCAGCCGGAACGCGCCGCCCTCGTCCTCGACGTAGGCGAAGTACGCGTCCATCGTGGCCGCGACCCGGAGCTTGTTGTCGGTCGTCGAGGCCAGGGCCGTACGTACGGCCTGCAGCAGCGCCTCGCAGTGCTGGTCGAGAAGCGCCAGGTAGAGGTCCAGCTTCCCCGGGAAGTGCTGGTAGAGGACGGGCTTGCTGACCCCGGCCCGCTCCGCGATGTCGTCCATCGCCGCGGCGTGGTAACCCTGTGCGACGAAGACTTCCTGAGCCGCGCCCAGAAGCTGATTGCGTCGAGCGCGGCGGGGCAGGCGCGTGCCTCGCGGGCGCGCCGCCTCGGTCTGCTCTATGGCTGTCACGCCGCCTCCCAGAATCGTTCCGTGCGCGCTGTGCGCCGCCTTGCCATCGTACTTTTGGGTAACCCGGCTGTGCGTGGTCAGGTCGCAGAATTTCACGGACCGGACACTCACGGGAGCCGGTTGTCCGTCCGGCCGCGAGGGCGGCGACGGAGAAAAGTATCCAATGCTGACAAAAGGCGAACCCGGTCCTGAGTGGATGCTCAGCGGTAGTCGTCCTCGTCGAGAGAGACGATACGCGCCTGTTCGGCGGCGTCGGCCTCGTCGGCCTCCTCCGTACCGATGGGGGCCGGTGGATCGTCGTCCGACGGGCGCACGTCCCTGTGCTGCTCGGCGGCGTCGGCCTCCGGCGTCTCCTCGTCGAGTTCTTCGAGTTCACCGGAGTCCGCCCCGGCGGCCCGCTCTTCCTGGTCGATGCCGTCGTCGCTGTCGTTCGGGAATGTGTCCGGGTCGTTCGGGTCCGCCGGCATGGGGGCGCCCTTTCTTCTCCGGTCGTCTTCCGTGTGCCTTTCGCGAAACGAGACGAATACGTACGCGTACTTACGAGGGTAGGAGGTCCGTACCCGCGACGCTATGCGTCCTGTGACCGCGAACACGCGGACCCGCGTGTGATCGTCTCGTAACATTGCCGCATGTCTTCGACCGAGCTGCCGGAAACACTCGCCGCCGCCGTTCCGCGCGTGAGTGCCGTCAGGGTCGCCGACGGCGAGCGGCTGCGGTCGGTCGCGCTGCCGGGGCTGACCCTGAACGTGCGCTCACGGCCCCCCACGCGCCCCGGAGTGCCGCGCGCGCTGTACGTGCACGGCCTCGGCGGGTCCTCGCAGAACTGGTCCGACCTGATGCCGCTGCTGGCCGACGTGGTCGACGGCGAGGCGGTCGACCTGCCCGGCTTCGGGGACTCCCCGCCGCCCGAGGACCGCAACTACTCGATCACCGCCCACGCGCGTGCCGTCGTCCGGCTGCTCGACGCGGGCGGGCACGGCGCGGTGCATCTCTTCGGCAACTCCATGGGAGGCGCCGTCGCGACCCGGGTCGCCGCCGCCCGTCCCGACCTGGTGCGCACCCTCACCCTCGTGTCACCCGCGCTGCCCGAGATCCGCGTGCAGCGCAGCGCCGTGCCGACCGCCCTGCTGGCCCTGCCCGGTGTCGCCACGCTGTTCGGGCGGATGACCCGCGAGTGGTCGGCCGAGCAGCGCACCCGCGGGGTGATGGCCCTCTGTTACGGCGACCCGAGCAGGGTCTCGGAGGAAGGGCTGCGGCACGCGGTGGAGGAGATGGAGCGGCGGCAGGGTCTTCCGTACTTCTGGGAGGCGATGACCCGTTCCGCGCGGGGCATCGTCGACGCCTACACTCTCGGCGGACAGCAGGGGCTGTGGCGGCAGGCGGAGCGGGTCCTCGCGCCGACACTGCTGGTGTACGGAGGGCGGGATCAGCTTGTTTCGTACCGAATGGCACGAAAGGCGTCCGCCGCTTTCCGGGATTCGCGGCTCCTGACGCTTCCGGACGCCGGTCATGTTGCCATGATGGAGTACCCGGAAGTGGTCGCGGAGGCGGTGCGGAGCCTGATCGAGGAGTCGGACCGGGCGACGGATGAGACGAACGGGCGTCCCGGCCGTAATGACGGTAGGGACGGCGGCGTCTTCAGTGGCAGTGGCGCGAGCCGCGGCGACGGTGACTACGAAGGCGACAACGACAGTGGCGGGAGCTGATCCGGGGCGTGGGACGACACAGCCGTAAAGGCCCCGCGCCCAAGGCGTCCGACGGCAGGAAGCGCGCGCCCGCCGCGAGCGGGCCGCCGGCCGGCGAACGGGAGGCGCGGCCCACGCCGCCCCCAGGCGAGCGGGAACGGACGGCACCGCCGTACGGCACCCCCGCGCACGGCGTGCCGGTACGCGGCGGGCATCCCGAGCACCGTGAACAGGGCGGCGGCTGGGGCGGTCAACAGCGGTACGGGGACTGGCCGGCCGGCCGGCCGGGCCGGGGTGGTCAGGGTCAGCAGCGGCCTCCGTATCCGGAGGGCCCCGGGGGGCCCGCTCCGCAGCCGCAGGGGCCGGGAGGGCCGCGCAGGCAGCCGCGCACGGCGCCGACCGGCCAGCGCCAGGTCCCCGTCCCGGGACCGCGCCGTGAGTTCATCGACGCTTTCGACACACCGCCCTCTCCTTACGGAGGCGGCGGTGCCACGGGCTTCGACACCGACTCGGCGCAGTGGCGGCCGGATCCGTACGCCTCCGTCACCGACTGGGACGACGAGAGCAGCCGCCCCCGTGCCGCCTCCGCCGCCGACTCCGGCCGCGGCTCCGACCGGGACGACCCCGACGCCGCCCTGGACGCCGACGGCTCCAAGGAGCGGCCGGAGAAGGGCAATCTGGGCCGCACCCTCACCGGGATCGTCGCCGCGGCGGTGACCACGGTGCTCGTGGTCGTGGTGGCCGGTCAGGTCACCGACGGCGACGGACCGCGGGCCGACGCGCTGCCCTCCGGCGGGCTCGCCCGCGACGGCGACGAACCCGCCTCGCGCTCGGACGGCAGGGCGACCCCGCCGAAGGAGCCCGTGGCGAAGGTGCCGGCGCCGCCGCCCACCTACTCCCAGCTGATGGCCAGGCAGTTCCCGCTGGCCGCCGATCTGAACGGCTCGGGCGAGTTCGAGGCGGTGCCGGGACTGGCGAAGGCGCCAGGGGAGGGCCGTAAGGTCCGATACCGGATCGATGTCGAGAAGGGCATCGGGCTCGACCCGAAGCTGTTCGCCGACGCCGTACAGAAAACCCTGAACGACGACCGGAGTTGGGCCCACAACGGGGCAATGACCTTCGAGCGGATCGCCGGTGGCTCGCCCGACTTCGTGATCACGCTGGCCAGCCCCGGCACCACGGCCGAGTGGTGCGCCAAGTCCGGACTGGACACCACCGTCGACAACGTGTCCTGCGACTCCGCCTCCACCGACCGCGTGATGATCAACGCGTTTCGCTGGGCGCGGGGGGCCAAGACGTACGGCTCCAAGGCGATGCTCGCCTACCGGCAGATGCTGATCAACCATGAGATCGGGCACCGGCTCGGGTACGGCCACGTGAGCTGCCAGACACCGGGCGCGCTCGCGCCGGTGATGCAGCAGCAGACGAAGACGCTCGATCTCGGCGGCGTGAAGTGCAGGCCCAACCCCTGGGCGTTCCCGGGCAATTGAGGCGTCGGCCCTGGCTTGACGCACAGTGACCGGATGAGCCCTTACCGCGACGGAACGCTACCGCGGTGGGAAAGTTACGTGCATTCACCCCTTCTGGTGGTGCGACGGACAACCGTCCGTCGTTCCACCGTCATGTCCGCTTACGGTCGTCCCGCTGTGAGTCGCCGATCCAACGGCGGCTTCCCACAAGGGAGATCGGGGGTGTGCTCGTGCGGATCGGACTACTCACGGACGGTGGCTACCCGTACGCGACGGGTGAGTCCAGGCTCTGGTGCGACCGGCTCGTACGCGGGCTCGCGCAGCACGAGTTCGACATCTACGCGCTCAGCCGCAGCGCCCACCAGGAGGGCAGAGGCTGGATCCAGCTCCCGCCCTCCGTACTGCGGGTGCGCACCGCGTCCCTCTGGTCGGCGGAAGGCGACGGGAGGGCGTACGGACGGCGCGAACGACGACGCTTCGTGGGGCACTTCGGAGATCTGATCACCGCCGTCTGCGCCCCGGACGACGGCGCTTCCGGCGGCGGGAGCGCGGCCCAGAGCGCGCGCGGCGACGGCGCGCGCGACGCGAGCGCCTTCGCCGAAGGGCTGTACGGGCTCGCGGAACTGGCGCGCGACCATGGCGGCCTGTCCACGGCTCTGCGTTCGGAGGCCGCCCTCCGGATCCTGGAATCCGCCTGCCATACCCCCCGCGCACGCCGGAGCGTGCGCGGCGCCACCGTCTGCGACTACCTGGTCTTCGCCGACCAGTTGGAGCGGGCGCTGCGCCCGCTCTCCCTCGACTGGTACGACGACGAAGGCCTCGGGGCCGTCGATCTCTGTCACGCGACGACCGGCGGATCCGCCGCCCTGCCCGGACTTCTGGGCAAACGCTTCTTCGGCGCGCCGCTGCTGGTCACCGAGTACGGCGTCCAGCTCCGCGCCCACTATCTGGCCGCCGGACCCGGGGGTGACGCGCCCCTGCGCGCGCCGGTGCGCGCCCTGCTCGCGGCCTTCCAGGGCCTGCTCGCGGCCGAGGTCTACCGGCAGGCCACCGTCATCACCCCCGGCAACACGCACGCCAGACGGTGGCAGGAGCGCTGCGGCGCCGACCGCGCCAAACTGCGCACCGTCTACCCCGGCATGGAGACGGACCGCTTCTCCGCCCTGGGCGAAGGCTGTGAACGCGGTGGCGGCGGCGGTCGGGGCGGCGATGACGACGGAGACCCGAACACCCTCGTCTGGGTCGGGCGGATCGAGCCCGCCAAGGACCTCATCTCCCTGCTGCACGCCTTCGCCGACATCCGTAAGGAGGAGCCGGAGGCACGGCTGCGGATCATCGGAGCGGCGGCGCGGGGCGCGGAGGCGACGGCCTATCTCGCCCACTGCCGCGCGCTGGCTGCCCAGTTGTTCCCCGACGAGGCGGCCGACGCGCACGCCGTGGGCGACAACTGCGTCTCCTTCGAGGAGGTCGGCGGGCCGGGCGCCCCGGAGCTGGTCGACGCCTACGCGGCGGGCGGTGTGGTCGTCCTGTCCAGCATCGTCGAGGGCTTCCCGGTCAGCCTGGTCGAGGCGATGTTCTGCGGGCGCGCGACGGTCTCCACCGACGTCGGCGCGGTCGTCGAAGTCATCGGCGGTACGGGACTCGTCGTGCCCCCGCGCAATCCGCGGGCGCTCGCCGACGCCTGTGTCGCGCTGTTGCGCGACCCGGAGCGGCGGACACGGCTGGGCGCCGCCGCGCGGGCCCGCGCACTCGAACTCTTCACCGTCGAGCAGAACCTGGCGGCGTTCCGCCGCATCTACCTGGAGCTGATCTCGCACACCCCGGTCCGGCGCCCGGCCGAGACGGTGGACGCGCACGGCGAGCCGCTGCCGTTCGCCAACCCGGCGGAGGCGTACGTACCCGGCCACTGGACCGCCGGACAGGCGACGACCGTACCGATGCCGGCACCGCGGCAGCCGGCGCCCCCCGCGACGACGACCCTGCCGTCCCACCCCGCCTCCTCACCCGTGGCCGCGCGAGCGCCGCGTCCTACGGAGGCGGTCGGAGTGGGCGCCGGACAGGCCCTGGGGGAGAGCGATGTCTGACACGGGCACCCCCGACGGGGCGAGCACCCCCGTGCTCACGACGAGACTCGCGCGGCGTCCCGGCCCGGCCGACCCCGTCAAGACGCTGATGCACAGCCACCGCGAGCTGTGCGAGCACGCGGTCGACCCGCTGGAGATCGCGGCCGGACTGGAGGCGCACGGCGTCACCGACCGGGCAGCCGCCCGCTTCCGGCACCGGGACGTCTTCTCACTCGCCGAGGAGCTGTACGCGCGCGTGCCGCGCTCCGCCGACGGCGGCCGGGACACCGCGGAGGCGACCACACCCCACCCGGCGCGCTCCACCGATCCGCGCGCCGGGTGGGCGCTGCGCACCCTGCTCCCGGGCGCGGTGTGCGCCACGGCCGTCGTCGCCCTGCGTTACGCGGACGGCGCCGACAGCGCCGCCGGGGGGCTGCGGCCCGCGACAGGCCTGGTGGGGGGCGTCGCCCTCGCCGTCGCGCTGACCGTCGCCCTCCGGCGCGGCCCGCTGCGCGTCGAGGGCCACACGGCAGGCGTCTCCCGCCTGTGGGTGTGCTGGCTGCTGGCGTACGTGCTGTACGGCGACGTGCTGACGCACGCGACGGCCGGCGACGGGCCCCACGGGACGGACCCCCTGGCCCACGCCGCGGCGCCGCTCGTCGCCCTGGCGTTCGCCGTGGCCCCCGCCGCGTGGTGCGCCCATCTGCTGGCCGTACAGGCGCGGCGCAGGCTCGCCCACAGCCGATCGCTGGCCGAGTTCGCCTCCCGGACCCGGCCGGTGCTGCTCGGCCTGCTCGCGCTGTACGCCGTCGCGCTGGCCGTTCTCGCCGTCCTCGCCGAACTCGTCCTCGGCGGTGACCGGGGCGCGGGCACCGGCCACCCCGTCACGACCGTCGCCCTCGGCTGTCTGCTGCTCCTCGCCCGGCTGCTCACCGTCCACGGCTTCCCCGGGGCGGCGGCGACCGGCCTCGCCACCGCCTGCGCCGTCGAGGCGGCGGCCCTCCTTCTTACGACCGCGGGCCGCGTCCCCGGCTTCGCGTCCGTCTCCGCCCCCGTCCGGGCCCTCGTCGAGGCGTGGGGAGCCGGAGCCGTACCTGCCCTCGCCTGCGGCGCCGCCGCGCTCGGACTGCTGATCCACGCCACCGTCGCACTGTCCCGGGCCTCGGCCCACACGTGACCGGCGGCCACCGGCCTCCGGCGCACGCCCGTCCGGGCCGCTCGTCCGGACCCACCGACCTCCCGCGGAGCCGACGCCGCGGGCGTAACCCGAAGCACACGGCAACACCTCTAAGGAGACGACAGAACATGACCCCTCAACCCCCAGCACCGGCGCGTCGGAACCAAGGGGCGGCGCGATGAGGGTCCTGCTGCTCGGTGCCAACGGCTTCCTCGGGCGCTTCGTCGCCGACCGGCTGCTCGCCGACCCGGCCGTGCATCTGACCGCACTCGGCAGAGGCGACGACGCCGACGTACGGTTCGACCTCGCCGGAGGCAGTCCCGGAGCCCTCACCCGCTTCCTGGACGCCGTCCACCCCGGAGTCGTCATCAACTGCGCCGGCGCCACCCGGGGCGGCGCCCGCGATCTGACCCGGCACAACACCGTCGCCGTGGCGACGGTGTGCGAGGCGCTGCGTCGCAGCGGCTGCGGCGCCCGCCTCGTCCAGCTCGGCTGCTCCTCCGAGTACGGGCCCTCCCAGCCCGGCTCGTCCACCGCCGAGGACGCGGTGCCCCGGCCCGGCGGCCCGTACGGTGTGAGCAAGCTGGCCGCCAGTGAGCTGGTGCTCGGCGCCGGGCTCGACGCCGTCGTGCTCCGGGTCTTCTCACCCGTCGGGCCCGGCACGCCCGCGGGCTCTCCGCTCGGCCGGCTCGCCGAGGCGATGCGCCGCGCCATGCAGTCCGGTGACGGCGAGTTGAAGCTCGGCGGACTCGGCGTGCAGCGCGACTTCGTCGACGTACGCGACGTGGCGCGCGCCGTGCACGCCGCCTCGCTCTCCGCCGCACAGGGCGTCGTCAACATCGGTACGGGGCGCGCGGTCCGGCTCAGGGACGCCGCGGCGGTCCTCGCGAGGGTCGCCGGATACGGCGGCGCCCTGCACGAGCTGGACACTCCCACCGGTCCGCCCCGCCCCCCGCAGGGGCACGGCACGCTCGGCCCGCAGCGCGGCGAGCACCCGTCGGAGCAGCTGGGCGGCGGCGGCCCGTTCCCGTACCCCGACGGCTGCGGCGGCTGGCAGCAGGCCGATGTCCGCACCGCGCGCGACCGGCTCGGCTGGCGTCCCCGTATCAACCTGGAGGAGTCGCTCGCCGACATCTGGATGGAGGCGGCATGCCGCATCTGAGATCCGCCGACAGCAGCCCGTCGGCCACCGGCGCCGCCGGGCTCGGCTTCGGCATCCCCGGTTACGCCCATCCACTGCTCGCCCCGGTCGAGTGGGCCGAACTGACCCGCCCCGGAACGCCGTTGCACTGGGCCGTGCTGAACGTCGCGGACGGGCCGGGCAGTATGCCGGACCCGCACTGTCTGGAGGCCGCGGGCCGGCTCAGGAACGCGGGCGTGCGGGTGCTTGGGCATCTCGATCTCGCGTACGGCGCCCGGAGCTTCGGCGAGATCGTCAGCGACGCGCACGACTTCCACGACTGGTACCGCGTCGACGGCTTCTATCTGGACCGGTGTCCGGCGGAGGCCCCGTACCTCGCGGACGTCAGGCTCACGACGGCGACGCTGGACACGATCGTGCCCGGCGGGCATCTGGTCCTCGGCCACGGGACACATCCGTACCGCGGATACGCCGACATCGCCGACCAGTTGGTCACCTTCAGCGGACCGTGGACCGACTACCGGTGGTCACAGGTGGCCGAGTGGACGGCGGACCATCCGCCCGAGCGCTTCGTGCACCTCGTGCACGGTGTGCCCCGCAGCCATCTGGACGAGGCCATGCGGATCGCGCGCTGGCAGGGCGCGGGAACGATCTTCTTCACCGACCACGGCGATCACGACCAGCGAACCGGACAGAACAGCCCATTCGCGGCACTGCCCGGCTACTGGGACGAAATCGTCTCGCAGATCGGACCGGGTGTCTCGGAATGAGAAGGCGCGTGGCAGTGTTACCGGAGGAACAAACGTACTGACCAACCGACCAATCCCCTGTTGAGGTCCCTGTGTCGCTGCCACCCCTGGTCGAGCCCGCTGCCGAGCTCACCGTCGACGAGGTCCGCAGGTACTCCCGTCATCTGATCATCCCGGACGTCGGGATGGACGGGCAGAAGCGGCTGAAGAACGCGAAGGTGCTCGTCGTGGGCGCCGGCGGGCTCGGCTCGCCCGCGCTCATGTATCTGGCCGCGGCCGGTGTCGGAACGCTCGGCATCGTGGAGTTCGACGAGGTCGACGAGTCGAATCTCCAGCGGCAGATCATCCACAGCCAGGCGGACATCGGCCGCTCGAAGGCCGCGTCCGCACGTGACTCCGTCCTCGGCATCAACCCGCTGGTGAAGGTCGTCCTTCACGAGGAGCGGCTCGAGTCCGAGAACGTCATGGAGATCTTCTCCCAGTACGACCTGATCGTGGACGGCACGGACAACTTCGCCACCCGCTATCTGGTCAACGACGCGTGTGTGCTGCTGGGCAAGCCGTACGTATGGGGCTCGATCTACCGCTTCGACGGTCAGGCGAGCGTCTTCTGGTCCGAGCACGGTCCCTGCTACCGCTGCCTCTACCCGGAGCCGCCGCCGCCCGGCATGGTGCCGAGCTGCGCCGAGGGCGGCGTCCTCGGCGTGCTGTGCGCGTCGATCGGGTCCATCCAGGTCAACGAGGCGATCAAGCTCCTCGCGGGCATCGGCGAGCCGCTCCTCGGCCGTCTGATGATCTACGACGCGCTGGAGATGCAGTACCGCCAGGTCAAGGTCCGCAAGGACCCCGACTGCGCGGTCTGCGGTGAGAACCCGACCGTCACCGAACTCATCGACTACGAGGCCTTCTGCGGCGTCGTGTCCGAGGAGGCCCAGGTGGCGGCGGCCGGTTCGACGATCACTCCGAAGCAGCTCAAGGAGTGGCTCGACGACGGCGAGAACATCGAGCTCATCGATGTGCGGGAG
Source organism: Streptomyces camponoticapitis (assembly GCF_014646115.1). Classification (GTDB taxonomy): domain Bacteria; phylum Actinomycetota; class Actinomycetes; order Streptomycetales; family Streptomycetaceae; genus Streptomyces; species Streptomyces camponoticapitis. The sequence continues at coordinate 56,638 of NZ_BMMV01000034.1, forward strand.
CCGAACGAGTTCGAGATCGTCTCCATCCCGGGTGCCAGGCTGATCCCCAAGAACGAGTTCCTGATGGGGAACGCGCTCCAGGACCTGCCGCAGGACAAGAAGATCGTCTTGAACTGCAAGACGGGTGTCCGCAGTGCGGAAGTGCTGGCGGTGCTGAAGGCCGCGGGCTTCGCCGACGCCGTGCACGTCGGCGGCGGAGTGGTGGGCTGGGTCAACCAGATCGAGCCGGAGAAGCCGATCTACTGAACGAAGCGCGTACGTACAGCAGGAGGCCGGTCCACGAATCTCGTGGACCGGCCTCCCGCGTACGCGGGCGCGTAGGACGAGCCGTACGTATGCCCCGACGGGTCAATTCCGGCAGACGGTCCCGGCCTTCGGCACCTTGTTGTCCAGCAGATAGCCGTTGACGGCGTCCCGTACACACGCGTTGCCGCTGTTGTACGCGCCGTGTCCCTGGCCCTCGAACGTCAGCTCCACACCGACTCCCTTGCCGAGCGCCTTCACCATCGCCCGCGCGCCCTCGAACGGCGTGGCCGGGTCCCCGGTGTTGCCGATGACCAGGATCGGGGCCGAACCCGGCGCGCTGACATCGGGCCGGTCCGACTCGCCCGGCACCGGCCACTCCGAGCAGCCCAGCAGACCCCAGCCGAGGAACTCGCCGAAGACCGGGGACGCCTCGCGGAAATCGGGCAGCTTCGCCTTCGTCTGCGCGAGGGTGTAGCGCTCCTTGGAGTCCACGCAGTTGACCGCCGCGTTGGCCGCCTGGATGTTGCTGTACTGGCCCTTCTCGTTGCGCCCGTTCATCGCGTCCGACAGGACGAGCAGCAGGGCGCCGTTACCGCCGTCGGCCTCGTCCAGACCCTGTTCGAGCAGCGGCCAGAGCTCCTTCGAATAGAGCGCCTGGGCAATGCCGTTGGTGGCCTGTGTCTCGGTGAGCTTCCGGCTTCCCAGCCCGGTGATCGGCTTCTTGTCGAGCCGGTCGAGCAGCTTGACGACGAAGTTCTCGATCTCCTGCGGGTCGCTGCCCGGCAGTTGGCACGCGTCGCCGCGGCTCACGCAGTCCTTCGCGAAGTTGGTGAGGGCGAGCTGGAAGCCCTTCGCCTGGCCGAGCGATCCCTGTTCGGTGCCCTCGGTCGGGTCCACGACGGCGTCGAAGACGGCGTGGCCAACCGACTTCGGGAAGAGGTGGGCGTAGACGCCGCCCAGCTCGGTGCCGTACGAGATGCCGAAGTAGTCGAGCTTGTCGTCGCCGAGTACCTGGCGCATCAGGTCCATGTCGCGTGCGGCGTTGACGGTGCCGACATGCGGCAGCGCCTTGCCGGACTTCTGCTCGCAGCCGCTTGCGTACCACTTGAGGCCGCCGATGAACGACTTCTCCTCGGCACTGTCGTCCGGGGTCATGTCCTTCGCGTAGTACGCGTCGAGCTGCTTGTCGTCCTTGCACTCGACGGGGTCGCTTCGGCCGACCCCGCGCGGGTCGAAGCTGACCAGGTCGTAGCGGGTGCGCAGCTTCTCGTAGTCCTTGCCGAAGGAGGGCAGTGCGGTCACACCGGAGCCGCCGGGCCCGCCGAAGTTGAAGACCAGGGAGCCGATGCGCTTGTCCGGATCGCTCGTCTCGGCCCGGATGAGGGCCAGGTCGATCGTGTCGCCCTTGGGCTTCGCGTAGTCGAGCGGGGCGGCCATGGAGGCGCACTTCCACTTGGTGCCGCCGGGCAGCGGCGACGGAGCCGTACCGCCGCCCTCGGCCGCCGAGGGGGTCGGGCAGTCCTTCCAGTCCAGCTTCTGGGACGCCAGGTCGGCGGGCGGGGCGGTCTTGACGCTCTTGTCGGTCTTGCTCTGGCCGTCCTGGTCGCTGCGGCTGTTCTGCCCGGCCTGACCGCCGCTGTCGGAGCCGGAGCATCCGGCGGCGGCCAGCAGTGCGGCGACGGTGGCGGCTGTGACGGCGGTCAGCGCCCGGCGACGCCGCCGGGCTGGTGCGGTGGAGGCGGAGAAGGAGGGCATCGGCATCCCCCCATGGTGCGTCGTGCTCGGGAGCGGCGCGCGGCCCGGGGTCCAGCCGAGTGGTGGCACCGCTCCGGGGGACCCCTCGGAGGCAGCCGGGAGAGGGGTGTCAGAGGGCTCCCTTGCGCGTCAGGTGGTTGAAACAGATCCACCCGGGGAGCACCGGCAGCCACAGGGTCATCATCCGGTACAGCAGCACCGCCGGGGCCGCGACCTCCTTGGGAACACCCGTCGCGATCAGACCGATCGTCAGCGCGCCCTCGACGGCGCCCACACCGCCCGGCGTCGGCGCCGCCGACCCCAGCGCGTTGCCGGCGAGGAACACCACGGCGAGGCTCGCGTAGCTCAGCTGCTGATTCCCGTCGTCGAAGGCCCGGATCGACGCGTCCAGGCACATCACGAAGAGACCGGTCAGCAGCAGCATCCCGCCGATGCCGGTGACGAGCTTCATCGGCCGCTGGAGCACGTCCAGCATGCGCGGCACCACGCCCGCGAAGAGCGAGCGCAGGCGGGTCACCACGAACTTCCTGAGGAACGGGATCGCGGTGACGACCAGCACAAGTACGGCGACGGTCAGCAGACCCGCGATGACGGTTCTCGACGGGGTGAGCGAGGTCGTCTTCTCGGTACCGGTCAGATAGCCGAAGGCGAGCAGCAGCAGGATGTGCGCGCCGAGCCCGAACAGCTGCGAGGCGCCGACGCTGGCCACGGCGAGCCCCGGGCGTACGCCCGCGCGTTGCAGGAAGCGGGTGTTGAGCGCCACTCCGCCGACCGCCGCCGGGGCGACGATCTTGACGAAGGACCCGGCGACCTGCGCGACGACCGTCCGCAGGAAGCTCACCCGCTCCGGTACGAAGCCGAGCAGGCTCATCGCGGCGGCGAGATAGCTGAGGCTGGAGAACACGACGGCGGCGGCCACCCAGCCCCAGTGGGTGTGGCCGAAGACGTTGCCGAAGTCGATACCGGCGAGCTGCGTGAGCAGGAAGTAGGCGGCGATCGCACCGGCGATGAGGCTGACGAGGGTGCGCGGTCTGATGCGCTCCAGACGGACCGGTTCGACAGGCGCCTGCGGTCTGATCAGCAGGACCTGCCCGCGGATCTGGGAGAGCAGGTCCTCCTCGCGCACCTCGTCGAGCGCGTCGTCCATGGCCTTCTTCTCGGCCTGCTTCTCCGCGCGCAGCGACCGTCTGGCGGCCTTGCGCTCGGCGTCGGTGCTCGCCTCCGTCACCTCCGGCGTACGGGCGTGCCTGGCCGCCTCGGACGCCCGGAGCACCGCGTCACGCTCACGCTGGGACCGCTCACGGGCGAGCCGGCGCAGTGTCGTGCGCGTGGACCGGCTGAGCGCGATCGGTTGGAGCAGCGGCAGACAGTCGGCGACGGTGTCGGGGCCGAGGACGTCCACAGCGGTGGCCACCGCGCGTTCGGCGCCGATCCGCAGTCCGACGGTGGTGAGGAGCTGCGCGATGTCCATCCGCAGCACCACGTCGCCAGCGGCGATCTCGCCGCCGCGCAGATCCGTGACGATCACCTTGCCGTCCTGGTCGACCAGCAGCGCGTCGCCGGTGAGCCTGCGGTGGGCGATACGGCGTGACTGGAGCGCCTTGACCTGTTCCCAGGCGCCGCGCACCAGCTCGTCGGTGATCTCGTCGTCCGACAGCGAGTCCAGGGAACGGCCGCCCATGTGCTCGTACACCAGGATGACGGCGTCGGGACCGAGTTCGGAGGTGGCGATCAGCTTGGGGGCGTTGGCGCCGGCGGCGATGGCGGCGTACGCGAGGAGCGCTTCCTGTTCCAGGGCCTGGCGCAGGGAGGGGATCGAGCGGCGGGTGGTGATCGAGCGCAGGGTGAGCTGGCGCCAGACCCGGTAGAAGAAGCCCTGTGCCTGCTGTTCGCGATCGACGACCGTGACGTCCAGCGGTGGGCCCTCGTCGAGGGTCACCAGATAGCGGCGGCCCCGTTCGCCCTGCTCGGCCGTGTCGCTCGTGTCGTCCGGCTCGGCCCTCATCGCGCTGACGGGACGGAAACCCACATGGCGAAGACCCGCCATCAGTGTCTGGCCGGTGGGCCGGACGTTGGGTGAGCCGACGGTGTAGAGCGTGCCGTACGCGACGGTCCAGCCGATCAGCACGGTCAGGATGATCGAGAACGGTGTGGTGTACCCCGCGACCAGCATCGCGAAGGCGTCGAGCAGCAGCACCACCCACAGGACGACGCGCCAGCGGGGTCTGCGGGCCATCCCCACGGCGGTCATGTAGGCGATGACGGGCGCGAGATAGCCGTGTACGGGGTCGGTGAGCCCTTCGCCGGGCTGCGCGCGTGTGAGCGCGTCCTGGATGGATCCGGGCGCCGCGCGGGCCACCCAGAGGTCGGTGGCGAGCGTGACGCCGTGCGCGAGGACGGCGGCGAGTACGCCGTCGGCGATCCGCAGGCCGTCGCGTTTGATCAGCCGTTCGATCGCGAAGGCGACCGGGACGAGCAGCACGGCGATGCTGGAGATCAGACCGGCGACCTTGACGAGCAGGTCGGGGGCCTGGCCGGTGCCCTTGCTGATGTCCTGTTCGAGACCGGACGTGGTGCCGTGGGCGAAGGCGGAGAGGGCGATGACGACGGCGATGGCGAGGACGCCGATGAGCAGCCGCAGGAGGTCGGAGGGGCGGTGCACGCGGGCGGCGAGCAGCGGTTCGTCCCCGGAGAGCGGGTCGGCGTGGCTTCCCGGGGGGACGTTCTCCCCGTTCTGGCTCCTGCCGTCGTCGGTGTCCGGTTCGTCGCCGGCTCCGGAGCCTCTCTTCGCGGCGTGACTGCCGGCCTTGGCCCTGGGACCGCCGGCCCTGGCCCTGGGTTCCGTACCGCCGTCGGGGGCCTGTTCCGGGCGTGGTTCGGGGCGCGGTTCGGCGTCAGGGGTGCCTGCCACCGTCGGAGGCTGCACGCCCTGCTCCTTCGTCGAATCCGTGTCTTCTTGATCTCGTATCACCAGTCACCGCCCGGATGATGGTGGCACGCCAGGGTGACAGAGGGGGGTATCAGGGTGCATTGGGGAACGCCGCGTCGGCCCTCCCGCCGTCTGCGGACACGGCGCCGACAGTCCGCCCGGGCCGGGGTCGCGGACCGGGCGGACTGTCGGTGCCGTGGGGCAGGATGGGGCGGATGAGGAGCGACGAGCCCGACAAGCCCGACAAACCCGACGAGGCCTCCGGAGAGCTGCCCGAGTACGCGGAGCGGGTCCTCGACGTCGCCGACCTGATCCCGCCCGGCCGGGTGATGGCGTACGGCGACGTCGCCGAGTGGCTGGGCGAGGGCGGTCCCCGGCAGGTCGGCCGCGCGATGGCGCTGTACGGCGGGGCCGTGCCCTGGTGGCGCGTGGTCCGCTCGGACGGAGTGCTGCTGGCCGGTCATGAGCTGCGGGCCCTGGCTCACTACCGCGAGGAGGGCACCCCCTTGCGGGAGGCCTCGCGCGCTTCCGAAGGCCATCTCCCGCGCCTGGACATGAGACGGGCGCGATGGGACGGCCGGGCGCCGGAAACGGGCGCTGATACGGGCGATGCTGCTCACAACTGACAGCTTCCGACATTCCGCCCCGCGGCGGGAGATCCCGCGTGTCTGCTGAGGACCGTACGGATGAAGGGCCCCGGCGACCGCGTCGTCCACGGCACCCGCGACAGCCGGCAGATCATCGGGCGGACCCGCCGCATCCGCGCCACCCCTCGGCGTAGCCTCGTCAGCTCGCGGCACACGCACCCCAGAAAGCCCCGTCACCACCAGCACCCCCTCCAGGACCGGCGATCCACGTGAGCTCCTCCTCTTCCACCGGGCGTACCCCGCACCGTCGGGTACGGCAGCGGACCTCCGCTGCGTACCGACTGGTGCGTACACCGCCGGTCCCGGTGGATCCTCCTGTGCTGGACGCAGCACAGCGCCCGGTGGTTGACCACGACCGTGGACCGCTGCTCGTTCTCGCAGGTCCGGGCACGGGGAAGACGACCACGCTCGTCGAGAGCGTCGCCGCGCGGGTCGCGCGGGGCGTCGATCCGGAACGGATGCTCGTCCTCACCTTCAGCCGCAAGGCGGCGGTCGAACTGCGCGACCGTACGGCGGTCAGGCTGGGCGGTGCGCAGGGGCCGCAAGCGACCACGTTCCACTCATTCTGTTACGCGCTGATCCGCGCCCACCAGGAGGCCGACCTCTTCACCGAACCCCTACGACTGCTCTCCGGACCCGAGCAGGACGTCGCCGTACGGGAACTGCTCGCCGGCCAGCTCGCTCTGGAGCGTGAAGGACGCGCGCGCATCCGCTGGCCCGACGAGCTGCGGGCCTGCCTCACCACACGCGGCTTCGCCGACGAGGTGCGCGCGGTGCTCGCCCGCAGCCGGGAGCTGGGGCTCGGCCCGGACTCCCTGGGTGCCTTCGCGCGGCGTGGGGGCCGCCCCGACTGGACGGCCGCCGCCTCCTTCCTCGCCGAATACCTCGACGTCCTGGACATGCGGGGGGTGCTCGACTACGCCGAACTGGTCCACCGGGCCGTACTGCTCGCCGAGCGGCCGGAGGTCGCCGCGCGGCTGGCCGACCAGTACGACGCGGTGTTCGTCGACGAGTACCAGGACACGGACCCGTCGCAGGTCAGACTGCTCAGGGCGCTCGCCGGGAACGGCCGCACGCTCGTCGCGTTCGGCGACCCGGACCAGTCGATCTACGCGTTCCGGGGCGCCGACGTGAACGGCATCCTCGACTTCCCGGACACCTTCCCCCGGGCCGACGGCCGTCCGGCCCCGGTGCGCGTTCTGACGACCTCCCGGCGCTCGGGCGCGGGGCTGCTCGCCGCGACCCGGCTGCTGACCCGCCGGATGCCGCTCAACCGGCTGCCGGCCGAGAAGGTACGGGCACACCGCGAACCGGCGGCGGTCCGCGAGGGCGGCCGGGTCGAGACGTACACCTATCCGACGGCCTCCACGGAGCTGGAGAACGTCGCGGACATCCTGCGGCGCGCGCATCTTGAAGAGGGCGTGCCGTGGAGCGAGATGGCGGTGCTGGTACGGGCCGGAGGCCGGACCATACCGTCCGTACGGAGGGCCCTCACCTCGGCGGGCGTGCCGCTGGAGATCGACGGCGACGATGTGCCGCTGCGTCACGAACCGGCGGTGGCGCCGCTGCTGACGGCGTTGCGCGCGGTCGCGACGGCGGCGGTCCGGTCGGCGCAGCGCGCGGGGACCGAGACCGGCACCGAGACCGGCACCGAGACCGGCACCGAGATCGGGACCGGGCTCGGTGCCGGAGTCGAGGGTGACTGGCTCGACGTCGAGACCGCGCTCGCGTTGCTCACCTCGCCTCTCGGCGGCATGGACGCCGCAGACCTCCGCCGCCTCGGCCGGGCCCTGCGCGACGAGGAGCGGGCCGCCGGCAACCGCGTACCGCCCCCCTCCGACACTCTCCTGGCCCGCGCCCTCGCCGAACCGCAGCGCCTCGTCACGCACGACCCCGCCCACGCGCGCGGCGCCCAGCGCCTCGGCGCGCTCCTCTCCAAGGCCCGTGAGCTGCTGGCGGGCGGCGGCACCGCCGAGGAGGTGCTGTGGGAGTTGTGGGACGGCACCCCCTGGCCGGGCAGGCTTGAACGGTCGGCACTGCGCGGCGGCGCAGCGGGGCGTAACGCCGACCGGGACCTGGACGCCGTATGCGCGCTGTTCGACGCGGCGGCACGGGCCGAGGAACGGACCGGCGGGCGCGGCGCCCTCAACTTCCTTGAGGAGGTCGACGCGCAGGACATCGCCGCCGACACGCTCGGCGGCAGAGCCGTACGGCCCGACGCCGTCCGCCTCATGACCGCGCACCGTTCCAAGGGTCTGGAGTGGCGGCTCGTCGTCGTCGCGGGCGTGCAGGAGGGGCTCTGGCCCGACCTCCGGCGGCGCGGCTCTCTTCTGGAGGCGGACAGGATCGGGCGCGACGGCCTGGCGGAGCCCCTCACTCCCGGCGCCCTCCTTACGGAGGAGCGACGTCTCTTCTACGTGGCGGCGACACGCGCCCGCGAACGGCTCGTCGTCACCGCGGTCAAGGCGCCCGCCGACGACGGCGACCAGCCGTCCCGCTTCCTCACCGAACTGGGCGTCGAGCCCAGGGACGTCACCGGCCGCCCGCGCCGTCCGCTCGCCGTCGCGGCTCTCGTGGCCGAACTGCGCGCCACGACGGTCGACCCGCGTGCGACGCCCGTGCTGCGCGACGCCGCCGCCCGCCGGCTCGCCCGGCTCGCCGCCCTCAGCGACGAGGAGGGCCAGCCGCTCGTTCCCGCCGCGCACCCGCACCGCTGGTGGGGCCTGTACGAGCCCACGCACAGCGCCGTCCCCCTGCGCGACCGGGACCAGCCCGTCGCGCTCTCCGGCAGCGCGCTGGACCAGCTCGCCAACACCTGCTCGCTCCAGTGGTTCCTGGGGCGCGAGGTCAAGGCGGACGAACTGTCCACCGCCGCACAGGGCTTCGGCAACGTCGTCCATGTCCTGGCCGACGAGGTGGCCTCCGGCCGTACGCCCGCCGACCTCGCCGTCCTCATGGAGCGCCTCGACTCCGTGTGGGACGCGCTCGCCTTCGACGCGCCCTGGAAGTCCCAGCAGGAGAAGAAGCATGCGCGCGTGGCGCTGGAGCGTTTCCTGCGCTGGCACGTGATGGACCGCGCCGGGCGCACACCGGCGGCCACCGAGCACGCCTTCGACGTCACCCTTGAGGCGGGCGCGTACGAGGTACGGATCCGGGGCTCCATGGACCGCGTGGAGCGGGACGCCCAAGGGCGCGCCTATGTCGTCGACTTCAAGACCGGCAAGGCCGCTCCTACCAAAGAGGAGGTCGCGCACCACCCGCAGCTCGCCGTGTACCAGCTCGCGGTGGGGGAGGGCGCGGTGGACGACCTCTTCGACGGGCGCAGGCCGGAGGCGGGCGGCGCCGAACTCGTACAACTGCGGCAGGCGGCGGCCAAGAAGGAGGGCGGTGAGGAGCTGCCCAGGATCCAGGCGCAGGAGCCGCTCGCGGGGGAGTGGGTCGGCGACCTGCTCGCCACCGCGGCCGGGCGCGTACTGGACGAACGCTTCACACCGAGCACCGGCCGGCACTGCGAGCACTGTTCCTTCCGCGCGTCGTGCAGCGCGCGGCCGGAGGGGCAGCAGATCGTGGAGTGAGTGCCTCTCCCGGATGAATCCCCTCGTGCACATGCACCCTTCGCGACTCCTCACCCGTTCGGAACGGGAACGGCACCCGGGCACGGAGTACCAGACGTGCCAGATGTGCGAGGAGACAACAGATGACCGCGATCAAGCGGAAGTTCCTGATGCCGGCGCTGCTGAGCGCGATCACGGTGGCAGGTGTGGCGAGTTGTTCCACCGGCGGCGCCGGCAGCGGGGCGGAGAGCGCGGCCGAGAAGGAGGCGGCGGCCGCCGCGAAGCAGGTGGCGGCGCCGTCGACGGGAGCCGCGACCGGCGATCCCTTCGCGGGGATGAGCGCCGAACAGATCGCCCGTAAGGCCGTGAAGGCGACCAGGGGCGCGAAGTCCCTCCGGCTGACGGCGGAGGGTACGGAGAACGGCAGGCGCCTCAAGGTCGACTTCTCGCTGGACAGCAAGGGCACCTGCGCGGGGGGTCTGCGGCAGGACGACAGCGAGGCGGAGTTCGCCGTGGTGGACGGCGTCACGTACGTCAAGGGCGACGACGAGTTCTGGCGGGCGCTCGCCACCGGCGGGAACGACCCGAACTCGCAGAGCGCCGACCCCGGCCGCGCCGACGCACTGGTCCTGCTGCTCAAGGGCAAGTGGCTCAAGATCCCCGCGGGCGGGAACGCCCCCGCGCGGGCGCTGGGCGGCGCGTGCGACCTGGACGCGATGCTCGGCAATCTGAACACCGCCGACACCAAGGGCCTGACCAGAGGCAACGCGGCCGAGGTCGACGGCCGGAAGGCGGTGACGCTGGTGAAGCGGGACGCCGACAGGACGCGGACCACGTTCGTGGCGGCCGAGGGAGCGCCGTATCTGCTGAAGGCCGTCAGCGAGGGCGGCCGGGCCCCGAACACGGTCGTCTTCGGGGACTTCGGCGTGCCCGTCAAGGCCACCGTGCCGCCCGAGGGTGACGTCGTCGACCTGCGGGAGGTCCAGGGGGCGGCGAACCCGCCGGCCGGACTCTGAGGCCCCCGGGACCACCGACAACCCGTCCGGCGGGCGGTGCTGACGTCCCGGCACCCCCGTGAAGACGTACGGCACCCGCTGTCGTGGCGTCGGGCACTCGCCCTCGTGGCGTCGGGCGCCCGACGCCACGACGGTCGTGACGTCCGGTCTGTCCGGTCCGCCCGCCGTCTGCCTGTCAGTGGTCCCCGATAGCCTCTCTGAAGTGTCCGCACGTATCACCGACCCCGCGCAGCTCAACGAACTCCTCGGCATCCCGTTCACCCCGGAGCAGACGGCGTGCATCATCGCCCCGCCCGCACCGCAGGTGATCGTCGCCGGGGCGGGCTCGGGCAAGACGACGGTGATGGCGGCCCGCGTGGTGTGGCTGGTCGGCAGCGGCCAGGTCGCCCCCGAGCAGGTCCTCGGTCTCACCTTCACCAACAAGGCGGCGGGCGAGCTGGCCGAGCGGGTCCGCAAGGCGCTCGTACGGGCGGGGGTGACCGACCCCGATCTGCTCGACCCGGACAACCCCCCAGGAGAGCCGCGCATCTCCACGTACCACGCGTTCGCCGGACAGCTCCTCACCGATCACGGCCTGCGGATAGGGCTTGAGCCGACCGCCCGGCTGCTGGCCGACGCCACGCGTTACCAGCTCGCCGCGCGGGTGCTGAAGGAGGCCCCGGGCCCGTATCCCTCACTGACGCGATCGTTCCCCGCCCTGGTCGGCGATCTGCTGGCGCTCGACGCCGAGCTGGCCGAGCACCTCGTCCCGACCGGCGAACTCGCCTCCTACGACAGCGAGCTGCTGCGCACCCTCGAAGGCGTCCGGCTCAGCAACGCCGACCTGCGCAAGGTGCCCGAGACCGTCTCCGCCCGCCGTGAACTGCTCGATCTGGTGGGGCGCTACCGCGCCGCCAAGAGCGCGCGCGATCTGCTCGACTTCGGCGATCAGATCGCGCTCTCGGCCGAACTCGCCCTCACCCGGCCGGAGGTCGGCCGTATCCTGCGCGACGAGTTCCGCGTGGTGCTGCTCGACGAGTACCAGGACACGTCGGTCGCCCAACGCCTCCTTCTGTCGGGCCTCTTCGGCTCCGGCACCGGCCACGCGGTGACAGCCGTCGGCGACCCCTGCCAGGCGATCTACGGCTGGCGCGGCGCCTCCGTCGCCAACCTGGACGACTTCCCCTCCCACTTCCCGGGCGCGGACGGCACCCCGGCCGCCCGCTTCTCGCTCAGCGAGAACCGCCGCAGCGGTGGGCGGCTGCTCGATCTCGCCAACGGACTCGCGGCGCCCCTGCGCGCCATGCACGAGGGCGTGGAGGCCCTGCGGCCGGCACCCGGCGCCGAGCGCGACGGCATCGTGCGCTGCGCCCTCCTCCGTACCCATGCCGAGGAGCTGGACTGGCTCGCCGACTCCATCGCCCATCTGGTACGCACGGGCAAGGAGCCCGCCGAGATCGCGGTGCTGTGCCGCACCGCCGGCGACTTCGCGGAGATCCAGAGCGCGCTCGTCGCCCGTGATGTGCCGGTCGAGGTCGTCGGTCTCTCCGGGCTGCTCCACCTCCCCGAGGTCGCCGACCTCGTGGCGATGTGCGAGGTCCTTCAGGACCCCGGCGCCAACGCCTCCTTGGTACGGCTGCTCACCGGCCCCCGCTGGCGTATCGGCCCCCGCGATCTGGCGCTCCTCGGCCGCCGCGCCCGGCTGCTTGTGCACCGCGTGAACAGCTCGTCCCTCGACGAGACCGCCGACGCCGACGAACGGCTCGCGGCGGCGGTCGAGGGCACCGACCCGGCCGAGGTGATATCGCTCGCCGACGCGCTCGACACCTTCCTGGAGTCGGCCGGCGGGAAGGACGACGGCCTTCCCTTCTCGGTCGCCGCGCGCGTGCGTTTCGCCCGGCTCGCGGCCGAACTGCGTGATCTGCGGCGCTCGCTGGCCGACCCGCTGATGGACGTCCTGCACCGGGTGCTCGCCACCACCGGTCTGGAGGTCGAACTCGCCGCTTCGCCGCACGCCCTGGCCGCGCGACGACGCGAGACCCTGAACAACTTCCTCGACACGGCGGCCTCCTTCGCCGCGCTCGACGGGGACGCCACGCTCCTGGCGTTCCTCGCCTTCCTCAGGACGGCGGCGCAGTACGAGAAGGGTCTCGACAACGCCCTGCCCGGCGGCGAGAACACGGTGAAGGTCCTCACCGCGCACAAGTCCAAGGGACTTGAGTGGGACGTCGTGGCCGTCCCCGGCCTGGTCACCGGACAGTTCCCCAACAGCAGGGCGCGCGAGGCCTGGACGTCCCAGTCGAAGGTCCTGCCGCATGCCCTGCGCGGCGACGCCCCGACGCTCCCGGACGTGCCGGAGTGGGACGCCAAGGGCCTGAAGGCGTTCAAGGACGAGATGCGCGCGCACCAGCACACGGAGGAACTGCGCCTCGGCTACGTGACGTTCACCCGTCCGCGCTCCCTGCTGCTTGGCTCGGGTCACTGGTGGGGTCCGAGCCAGAAGCGCGTCCGTGGCCCTTCGGACTTCCTGGAGGCCCTGCACGACCACTGCGCGGCGGGCTTCGGCGAGATCGAGGTGTGGGCCGACGAGCCGCCGGAGACCGAGGAGAACCCGGCGCTGCTCGCGGCGGACAGGACGGAGGCGTGGCCGCTCCCGCTGGACCCGGACTCCCTGGCCCGGCGCCGTACGGCGGCGGACACGGTCCTGGCGCACATGGACGCGTCGACCGCGACGCCCTGGGCGGGCGGGACGCCGTACGACGAGCCGGTTTCTTCTGAGGACGCGCCACCTCCGGAGGAGGACGCGCCACCTCCGCCGGAGGACGCGCCGCCGCCGGAGGACGCGTACGACGACCTGGACGAGCCCGACGGCCCGGAGTGGGAGCACGACGACCTCGCGGACTGGGACACCTGGGAGCCGGGACACGACAACCCGGAGCACTTGGAGGACCCGGAGCGCTTGGAGCATCCGGCGGACGCCGCGCGCCCGGCGCATCTGCCCGCCCCGCGCCCCCCGGCCGACGGGTCCCCGGTGCCCGGAGGCGTCGGGTCTCCGGAGCGCCTCACCCCCGAGGAGACCCGTACCCTCGCCTCCTGGGACCGGGACCTCGACGCCCTCTCCGGTGAGTTGCTGCGTGCCCGCGCACGCGTCCGTGACGTTCCCGTACCGCCGTCGCTCTCGGCCTCACAACTCCTGCGCCTCGCCGCCGACCCCGACGGCTTCGCCCAGGAGCTGGCCCGCCCCATGCCCCGCCCGCCGCACCGCGCCGCGCGCCGCGGCACCCGCTTCCACGCCTGGGTGGAGTCGCGGTTCGACGAGCTGCCGCTCCCGATGCTCGGCCCCGACGAGCTGCCGGGCGGCGCCGACGACGAGCCGGAGATCGCGGACGAACGCGACCTCACGGCCCTCAAGGACGCCTTCGACCGCACCCCGTACGCCCGGCGTACGCCGTACCGCGTCGAGGTGCCCTTCCAGCTCACCCTCGCCGGCCGCGTCGTGCGCGGCCGTATCGACGCCGTGTACCGGGACGTCGATCCGGTGACGGAGACCGTCACGTACGAGATCGTCGACTGGAAGACCGGCCGGGGCCGTACGGCGGACCTGCTCCAGCTCGCGGTCTACCGTCTGGCCTGGGCCGAGCAGCACGGCCTCCCCCCGGACGCGGTCACGGCCACCTTCCTCTACGTAAGAAGCGGCGAGGCCGTACGACCCGAGGGCCTGCCCGGCAGGACCGAACTGGAACGCCTCCTCCTCGACGGAGACGACCACCCGCCGCAGGCGCGTCCCGAACAGCGAACGGCAGACGAGACAACCCCCGGAGCCGGATAGGCTCGATGTATGAGCGAGACCCCGGACAGTGCCGTCCGTACGCACACCCGTGACTACATCCGGTCCCATCGGGCGGCCTTCCTCGACGACCTCGCCGAGTGGCTGCGCATCCCGTCCGTCTCGGCGCAGCCGGACCATGCCGCGGACGTCGCGCGCAGCGCCGACTGGCTCGCCGCGAAACTCCGCGCGACCGGGTTCCCGGTCGCGGAGGTCTGGGAGACCCCCGGCGCCCCCGCCGTCTTCGCCGAGTGGCCCTCCGACGACCCGGGAGCCCCGGTCGTCCTGGTCTACGGCCACCACGACGTACAGCCCGCGGCCCGCGAGGACGGCTGGCGCACCGACCCCTTCGAGCCGGTCGTGCGGGACGGCCGGCTGTACGGGCGCGGGGCCGCCGACGACAAGGGGCAGGTGTTCTTCCACACACTCGGCGTCCGCGCCCATCTCGCGGCCACCGGGCGCACCACCCCCGCCGTGCATCTGAAACTGCTCGTCGAGGGCGAGGAGGAGTCCGGTTCGCCGCACTTCCGCGCGCTCGTGGAGCAGCGCGCGGCCCGCCTCGCGGCCGACGTGGTGATCGTCTCCGACACCGGCATGTGGTCCGAGGACACCCCCACGGTCTGCACGGGGATGCGCGGCCTCGCCGAGTGCGAGATCGAGCTGTACGGCCCCGACCAGGACATCCACTCCGGCTCCTTCGGAGGCGCCGTGCCCAACCCGGTCACCGTCGCCGCCCGCCTCGTGGCCGCGCTGCACGACGAGGACGAGCGGGTGACCGTGCCCGGCTTCTACGACGGCGTCACACTGCTCACCGACGCCGAGCGCGCCCTCATCGCCGAGCTGCCCTTCGACGAGGCCGCGTGGCTGCGTACGGCCAAGTCGCACGGCACGCTCGGCGAGGCCGGGTACACCACCCTGGAGCGCGTCTGGGCCCGCCCCACCGCCGAGGTCAACGGCATGGGCGGTGGCTACCAGGGCCCCGGCGGCAAGACGATCATCCCGTCGTCCGCCCGGCTGAAGCTCTCGTTCCGGCTGGTCGCCGGCCAGGATCCGGACCGGATCGAGCGCGCCGTGACCGAGTGGATCGACGCCGCGATCCCGGCCGGCATCCGCCACAAGACCACCTTCGCCGCGTCCACCCGTCCCTGTCTGACCCCGTTGGACCATCCCGCGCTCCGGTCGGTCGTACGGGCCATGGGCCGCGCCTTCGACCAGAAGATCCGCTTCACCCGCGAGGGCGGCTCGGGACCCGCCGCCGACCTGCGGGACGTGCTCGGCGCCCCCGTCCTGTTCCTCGGCGTCTCCGTACCGTCCGACGGCTGGCACGCGCCCGACGAGAAGGTCGAGATCGACCTCCTCCTGAAGGGCGTGGAGACGACCGCCTACCTCTGGAGCGATCTCGCCGAAGCTCTCCGCTGAACAGACACCCATCCATCCGGGGGAGTTGGAAGTACCAGTGAGCACCACCACCAGCGGCGGAGAAACCGCCGCAGACCGGCCGATCGTCCTCGCCTCCGACAGCGGCATCGACCGCGCGGCCCACCACCGCCTCGACGAGGCGTGGCTGGCCGCGGCCTGGAGCCACCCCACCACCCGGGTCTTCGTCGTCTCCGGCGGCCAGGTGCTGATAGACGACACCCCGGAAGGCCGCACCGAACTCGTGATGACCCCCTCCTTCGAGGCGCCCCTCACCGAGACGCACCGCTACTTCCTCGGTACCGACGAGGAGGGGGTCAGCTACTTCGCTCTCCAGAAGGACACGCTGCCGGGCCGCATGGACCAGTCCGCGCGTGCCGCGGGACTGCGTGAGGCCGGGCTGCTGCTGTCCCCGCGCGACGCGGGCCTGATGGTCCACGCGGTGGCGCTGGAGAACTGGCAGCGGCTCCACCGCTTCTGCTCACGCTGCGGTGAGCGCACGGTGATCGCGGCGGCGGGCCACATCCGCCGCTGCCCGGCGTGCGGCGCCGAGCACTACCCCCGCACCGACCCCGCCGTGATCATGCTCGTCACCGACGAACACGACCGCGCGCTCCTCGGCCGTCAGGTGCACTGGCCGGAGGGGCGGTTCTCGACTCTGGCGGGTTTCGTGGAGCCCGGGGAGTCGATCGAGCAGTCGGTGGCCCGCGAGGTGTTCGAGGAGGCGGGCATCACGGTCGGTGACGTCGAGTACGTCGCGAGCCAGCCGTGGCCGTTCCCCTCCAGCCTGATGCTGGGCTTCATGGCCCGCGCCACGTCCTCCGAGATCACCGTGGACGGCGACGAGATCCAGGAGGCGCGCTGGTTCTCCCGCGACGACCTGCGGATCGCGATCGAGTCGGGCGACGTCCTCCCGCCGTCCGGCATCTCGATCGCCGCACGGCTGACGGAACTCTGGTACGGAAAGCCGCTGCCGAGGCCGCTGAGCTGACCGGGACGCGCAGGAGCCCCCGCCGACCGGCGGGGGCTCCTGCGGTCCTGTCGTGTCCGACCCGTGGGGTCAGGCGCCGACCTTCTGCTTGACCTGCGCGAGGGACGGGTTCGTCAGCGTCGAACCGTCGTCGAAGAGCAAGGTCGGGACCGTCTGATTGCCGCCGTTCGCCTTCTCGACGAACGCCGCCGAATCCGGGTCCTGCTCGATGTTGATCTCGGTGTACGCGATGCCTTCGCGGTCCATCTGGCCCTTGAGCCGACGGCAGTATCCGCACCATGTGGTGCTGTACATCGTCACGGTCCCCGGCATGTCTTCTCGCGCTCCTCTGGCAGGCTCGAATGTCTTTGCTGAGGGATGAACGTACGTGACCTGGTCACCATTCCCGCACTTGTACGACCAACGTGACTCCCCTGTGGACAAGTGCAGCACCGGCCCCACGGGACCTGGCAGCATGGCGGGGTGACAGCAGCAACGCACTCCTCACTCTTCCCGCAGGATTCCGACGGCAGCCAGTTCGTGGCACCGCCTCGCGACGCCGACGCGGTGCTCGAAGGGCTCGACCCCGAGCAGCGCGAGGTCGCGACGGCACTGCACGGACCGGTGTGCGTGCTGGCCGGTGCCGGCACGGGCAAGACGCGCGCGATCACCCACCGGATCGCCTACGGCGTGCGGGCCGGGATCCTCCAGCCCGCCAGCGTCCTCGCCGTCACGTTCACCAACCGGGCGGCGGGGGAGATGCGCGGGCGGCTGCGCCAGCTGGGCGCGGGCGGTGTCCAGGCGCGTACGTTCCACTCGGCGGCCCTGCGCCAGCTCCAGTACTTCTGGCCCAAGGTGGTCGGCGGCGAGCTCCCCCGGCTGCTGGAGCGCAAGGTCCAGCTGGTCGCGGAGTCGGCGGCCCGCTGCCGGGTCCGGCTCGACCGGAACGAGTTGAGGGATGTCACCGGCGAGATCGAGTGGGCCAAGGTCACCCAGACCGTGCCCGCCGACTATCCGGCCGCCGTCGCCAAGTCCCATCGCGACGCCCCGCGCGATCCGGCGGAAATCGGCCAGATCTACGCGATGTACGAGCAGCTGAAACGAGACAGGTCGGTGATCGACTTCGAGGACGTCCTGCTGCTCACCGTCGGCATCCTCCAGGACCGGCACGACATCGCCGACCAGATCCGCGGTCAGTACCAGCACTTCGTGGTGGACGAGTACCAGGACGTCAGCCCGCTCCAGCAGCGGCTCCTCGACCTCTGGATGGGCGACCGGGAGAATCTCTGCGTCGTCGGCGACGCCAGCCAGACGATCTACTCCTTCACCGGCGCGACCCCGGACCATCTGCTGAACTTCCGCACCCGCCACCCGAACGCGACCATGGTGAAGCTGGTCCGTGACTACCGCTCCACCCCCCAGGTCGTGCACCTCGCCAACGGTCTGCTGAATCAAGCCAGTGGCCGCGCCGCCGAGCACCGGCTTGAACTGGTCTCGCAGCGCGACGCGGGCCCCGAGCCCCTCTACACGGAGTACGCCGACGAGCCAGCCGAGGCCGAGGGCACCGCCCGCCGGATCCGCGACCTCGTCGCGGCGGGCGTCCCGGCCGGCGAGATCGCCGTGCTGTACCGGATCAACGCCCAGTCGGAGGTCTACGAACAGGCGCTCGCCGACGCCGGGGTGCCCTACCAACTCCGGGGCGCCGAGCGGTTCTTCGAGCGCCAGGAGGTACGGGAGGCGGGCGCCGCCCTGCGCGGCGCGGCCCGCTTCGGGGGCAACGACTCCCTGCTGGACGATGTCGTCGATCTGCCGTCGCAGGTGCGGGCCGTGCTCTCCACCAAGGGCTGGACCACGGAACCACCCACGGGCTCGGGCGCCGTCCGGGACCGCTGGGAGTCGCTGGCCGCCCTCGTGCGTCTGGCCGAGGACTTCGCACGGGCCCGGCCGGAGACGACCCTCGGCGACCTGGTGGCCGAACTCGACGAGCGCGCCGCCGCCCAGCACGCCCCGACCGTCCAGGGAGTCACCCTCGCCTCCCTCCACTCGGCCAAGGGCCTGGAGTGGGACGCCGTGTTCCTGGTCGGGCTGACCGAGGGCATGATGCCGATCACGTACGCCAAGACCGACGAACAGGTCGAGGAGGAGCGCAGGCTCCTCTACGTCGGGGTCACCCGCGCCCGGCTGCACATCTCCCTGTCATGGGCGCTCTCCAGGGCCCCCGGCGGCCGGGCCTCCCGGCGCCCCACCCGCTTCCTGAGCGGCCTGCGGCCGGGCTCGTCGGCCCCCGGCACGCGGGGCGCCGGAGCGGCGGCCGGCGGCGCGGCCGAGCGCGGCGGCCGGCGCAAGCGGCGCGGGCCGGTGCTCTGCCGCGTCTGCGGCACGACGCTGACGGACGCGGGCGAGATGAAACTGATGCGCTGCGAGGGATGCCCCTCGGACATGGACGAGGCGCTGTACGAGCGGCTGCGCGAGTGGCGCTCCGACCAGGCGAAGCAGCTGGGCCAGCCCGCGTACTGCGTGTTCACCGACAAGACGCTGATGGCGATCGCCGAGGCCGTGCCGGGCGACGACGGTGAGCTGTCCCGGATCTCCGGCGTCGGCGGTCGCAAGCTGGAGCGGTTCGGAGCCGATGTTCTCGCCATCTGCGCAGGTGAGGAGCTCGTTGGGGAGGACGAGGAGAGCTGATACAAACTCGTCGAAAAAATAGTTTGCGCCCGCCCCGCGAATCACCATAGGTTCTTAACCACGGGAACGGCGGGCTTCTCCGAAGCCCGGTCCCCGTGCTCTACTTGTCCGAAGTGGTATCCGGATTTCGATACGCCGAGAGGAGGCGATTCCAGTGATCAGCATCAACAGCAGCTTCGTCAGCACCGCCAAAATGACCGATCTCTCGGTCGTCTCCGCATGCTCTCTCGACGTTCTGCGCTCCGGACTGCTCGCCACCGATGAATCTCCGTTCGTCGCCACCGGTCTGTCGGGCTTCGGCGCCGGCCGGACCAACCCCGTGGCTCTTCCTGTCACGGGCGGCAATGAGCGACCGAACAAGGCACTGGCGGCAGAAGTAGCAGCGGCAGAGGCAAAGGCCTATGCCTTCGCGGCGGCCGGTGCCGAATTGAAGAAGCAGACGAAGCAGCACCACACGATGTGGGCCATCCGTGGGCCTGAACCCTGGAGTGATCCAGCCTGATTCAAGATCAGGCCGGCGCCTTCAGGGCCGCGGAACCCCACCCGGGATCCGCGGCCCTTCTGTTTGTCCCGAACGGGACGGGCGGAGTGAAGGGGCCTCGGGAGAAGAACCACCCGGTACCAGCCGACACCTGGCCAACAGGCCGGACCGACCAGACGAGGAAGACACCACCGTGCAACTCGAAGCGCACGCCCCGTCCGTACCGCCTTCCGAAACGATCACCCAGCCCGGCATCACGGAGGACTCCACCTTGACCCCGCTGACCGCGCTCACCGCGCTCGACGACGCCATCGAGAACCTCGGCGTACCCGTCCCCTGCCGTGCCTACGACCCGGAGGTCTTCTTCGCGGAGTCCCCGGCCGACGTCGAGTACGCCAAGTCCCTCTGCCGTACCTGCCCGCTGGTCGAGGCCTGCCTCGCCGGCGCCAAGGAGCGGCGTGAGCCGTGGGGTGTCTGGGGCGGCGAGCTCTTCATCCAGGGTGTGGTCGTTGCCCGCAAGCGGCCCCGTGGCCGCCCGCGCAAGAACCCGGTCGCGGCATGAACGCCACCGGCACCATCGACCGCCCCGTCACGCACGATCCCAAGAAGCAGGCCCCGATGACCTCTTCCCTGCGAGAGCCGTCCGGCTCCGCCATTTCAGCTGTCAGTACCACCGGCGCGAGCGACTCGCGTCAGAACAGGAACCGCGAGATGCAACTCATCCCAGAAGCCCTGGCGCGGGCGCATATGACCGAGCGCCTGCGTGAAGCCGACGCGGAACGCCAGGCCGTGCGCCTGGTCGCCGCTCGGCGGATGCAGCGCCGCGCCGAGCGCGTATCGATGCGCGCCCGCCGTGCGCTGGCCATGGCGGTCATGAACTGACCGCCACCGGCCGGGCGCGACAACGCCACACGCCTTAACTGCCTCTGAAGCGGGGGCCGGTCCTCACGGACCGGCCCCCGCTCCACGTTCTCCGGACAGGGCCTAGGGCGTGTTTTTAGAGTGGCGTCGTCCGCCCGCAGGGCGGGGCTCACGGCGTCTGGTGCGTGCGATCGCAAGGCGGAGGATCGCTCTCGTACCGGGCGTACTCGGGCGACCCGACAACGCGGCGAGCGTGCGTGCCAGGCGCCGTGAGCCAGACGGGACTTTCAAAACACGCCCTAGGCTTGTTCTTTAACCTCCGGCCGTCCCGTACCGACGCAGGTTGATCTCGGTTCAG
>NZ_BMMV01000035.1 GCF_014646115.1 Streptomyces camponoticapitis
CATCAGTCAACTCATGACGTCTCACCACGACTTACCAACGACCAACAGACTTTGCGGACACGCCCTAGTCTTCCCGAGGGGGTGATGGTGATTGGCCCCGTATCGAGAGTGGGGGGACTCCGATGGATCCTCTGCGGCCCGGTGACCCGCGGCACGTCGGTAAGTACCGGCTGGTGGGGCGGCTTGGCGAAGGCGGCATGGGGCAGGTGCTTCTCGGGCGTTCCCCGGGAGGGCGTCCTGTCGCGGTGAAGCTGATCCGGCACGAACACGCTCACAGTGAGCGGTTCCGCGCCCGGTTCGCCCGTGAGGTCGAGGCCGCCCGCAGGGTCGGCGGGTTCCACACCACCTTGGTGATCGACGCCGATCCGGACGCCGATCCACCCTGGATGGTCACCGCCTACATACCCGGCCCCTCACTGCATCGTGCCGTCACCGAGCACGGCCCCCTCGACGCGCGGGCCGTACGAGCTCTGGGCGCCGGACTGGCCGAGGGGTTGGCCGCCGTTCACGCGTGCGGGCTGGTGCATCGCGACCTGAAACCGGGCAACGTGATACTGGCCGCCGACGGCCCCAGGATCATCGACTTCGGTATCGCCAGCACCCAGGACGGCACCAGGATGACCGCGGCCGGCGCCGTCCTGGGAACCTACGCCTACATGTCCCCGGAGCAGGTGAACGGACATCCGCCACAGGCCGCCGGCGACGTGTTCGCCCTCGGCTCGGTACTGGCGTTCGCGGCCACCGGCCGCAGTCCCTTCGACGGCGAGTCAACCGGTGCCATCCTCCACCGAATCGTGAACGAACCACCCGATCTGCGCGACATCCCCGTGGAGAGTGAGCATCGTGAGTTGATCCTCGCCTGTCTGGCGAAGAACCCCGCCGACCGGCCCTCTCTCACCGAGATCCTCGCCAGGCTGGACGAACCCTCGCCGAGTGACGGCTGGCTGCCTCTCGCCGTCATGGACATGATTACGTCAAGGGAGTCCGAGTCCGTCGGCGCCCTGGCCTCGGAGGCCGGGGAATCGGACCATCGGGTTCACCGGCAGGTCACGGAGGACCCCGACCACGAACGAAGATTTTCGCCCCGTACCCTCCTGCTCGGCGGGCTCGTGGCGATTCTGGCCGCGGTCGCGACCGGGGTGGTCTACCTCGTTCTCCCGGAGCCCGCCGCACCGTCGGCACCCCAGGGGCTCATCGTCACCGACGACGGCCGTGCCTTCGGGCCCGGAGGATTCAGCCAGTTCAAGGTGACGGTCGATCCGGCCAACGCCGGCGTGCGGCTGACGCGTCGCCTCGACTCCAGCGTCGCGGCGCAGGTCGCGTCGATCTCCGTGGACGGCCAGCACGCAGGCACGTGGGCGCCGTTGGACAGCGCACCCACTGTCTGGATGGATCAGACTGTGGACCTGCCGAGGTCGTCCACGGCGGGCAGGAAAGTCCTCACCATCAGGAACACCTTCGAATCCTCGACGATGGACTTCAACGAGTTCACCTACTTCGTGGATCAGAAGATCGACGGCGTCTGGCGCCACGCCGACGTGGTCGACATCGGGCCAAGTCACCTCGCCGACGAGAAGGCACACGGCTACCGCATCGAGAAGCAGAGCTGGCAGGGGACCCGGACGTTCAGTTACCGGCGTACCTGACGGGCGTTCGACGGGCTGGCCGGCGTGGTGGAGGAGGCGGCTGGGTGGGGTCTGCGGTGTGCGGGGCTCCGAGGGCCCGTCGGGCCCTGTCGTCCGCTTGGCTACTGGTGGGTTGGTACCCCTCCCGCGCCATGTCTCCTATGGTCACGGCGCACAGGACCAGGACTTTGCGTGCCACGTCCAGCTGAACGGGCCGGCGCGCTTCGTCCGTCGCGAGGAGGCGCCACGTATGCATCCACGGAAAGTTCCGGATCCACCCGGCCGTTCCCCGCAAGGGAAAAAACCTACCGGCCCCCGAGGGGGTCAGGCGGGCCGTGCCTGTCTGGTACTGGCCAGAGACCGTCAGCTCGCTGAGGTCATCTCGTGGGGCCTGCGATCCCGGCTCGCCGAGATCGGCGGGGACGTGCCTGTTCTCGTACCACCGATGCACGGGTTCGAGTTCGCCGCGGCGGCGACCGCGCAGCGGCTGCGAGCCTGGTGGGACGGGCAGCACACGGGTGTGAATCTGTCGGCGGCCACGTTGCTGATCGTCGAAACCGAGGAACTGGCCGGTCTCGGCCGGGCCGCTTACGTGGCGGTGCCGCCGGGGCCGAGGGTCATACGTCCGTACCCGCACGGCGCCGACGTGACCGAGGTACCGGCGAACACCGTGCACGAACTGGTGGACGTCGTCGCCGGCGCGCTCGGTGCCGGTCGTCGCGGTGAGCCGTCCAAGTCCGCGCAGTCGGCCTACTCGTTGCCGCACCCCGATTGGCACATGAAGGGGCTGTGGGACGGCCGGCTGGTTCGTACGGCGATGGTGACCGGCGCGCTGGGTGTCGGCGCCTGGCTGCTGTCGGCAGCGATGCCGGCCCAGGCGCAGGCCGATGACGGCGGGCACCGCTACCAGCATGAGCAGCGTCAGTCCCGGGAGGTGTCCCCGGAGAAGCGGGCGGAATTCAAGCAGGCGCTCCGCGACGCCGTGACGGAGCGGTTGCGTGAATCCGGCGTCGACTCGGACGAGTTGTTCGATCGTCATAAGCGGTCGCAGGACCGGCCGCCCCGTTCCGCCGCGCCCGCGCCGAAGGCGCCTGAGAGGGTGGAAGAGGCGCCCGCTCCGGCCCCTCCCCCTCCGCCCCGGCGTGATGCCGCGCCCCCCCCGCCCCGGAGAAGGAACGCCAGGAGCGCCCGGAGCCGCCGCGACAAGACCCGCGACCGGCGCCCGAACGGGGTGAGGTCCGGGACGAAAGGCAGGCCAACACCCAGCCCGGCCAGGCGGATTCCTCTGAACCGTCCCGTGCCTCCGCTCCGGCCCCGCGGTCGGCCCCCGTACCGCGGACTCCCGACAGGCGCGGGGGCGTGCAGGCAGAGGACGTGCCGGCGCAGGTTCTCGCGAACAGCCCGGACGGTGCCGCGCGGGAAGGGCAGGGCGCCGACCGGCGCCGAGGGGTCCCCGCTCCGCCTCCGGCCCCGGCTCCCGCCGCGGTTGAAGCCGCCGACGACGCCGAAGCCGATGGAACCGATCTGGCCGATGTGACCGATGTGGCCGGCGATGCCCGATCCGCCGGTGAGGACTCCGGAGTACCGACGGCGGACCCGAGGACCCTCTGGCAGCTCGCCGGGGCACAGCAGCAGCCGGACATCGACCTGCGCGGCGGGCCTGCCACGGCTCCCGAACCGGCCGCACCGGATGGACCACCCGCGGACGCCCCGGTCCCCGCTCCGGAAGAGGCGGCTCCAGCTCCGGCCCCGGCCGAGCGCGCACCGGCTCCCGCGGATGCGAACGCGTCGACTCCGCAGGAGGTTTCGGCGCAAGGCATGGCACCGGCGCCCCGGGAAGCCCCTCCGGTGCCCCCGGCCCCGTTGCAGGTCCCCGCGCCGTTCGACGCTCCCGAGGCCGGTAACACCCAGCCGCCGCAGGCCGACCCGCCACCCGCCGACCCGCCGCAGGCGGACTCGCCGGAACTCTGGCAGGTCGCCGGAGCACAACAACCGCCGATCGTGGACATGCGCGACGGGACGGTCAGGGTTCCCGAGCCGGCCGAACCGGATCCGCCCGCGGACCCACCCGCTCCCGTTCCCGTGCCCCTTGAGGCAGCTCCCGTTCCGCCCCCCGCGGACGGCGGAGACGACCTGCCCGACGGGCAAATCGTCAACCCCCGCGCGAACGAGCCCGCGCCCGCCCCGTCGTTCAAGTGGAACGAGCTCGGTGGACGCACCGCTGACGGCATGATCGCGGGCAACTCCCTCGGTGGGGTCCGTGGCCCGCTGACCGGGGCGGCAGGCGCCCTGGTCGGCGGTACCTGGAACGCCGGCGAGTACGTCAACAGGTTCCCGGATTCACGCCGGATCCTGCGAGACATGGACGGTGCGATTCCGCCGGATCCGTCGATGGACCCCCTCAACCCGGCGTTCCAGCCCACTCGGGGCGAGGTCTCCGCAGGTGTCGCACGGCCGCCCGGTACAGAGGTCGGTCCGTATCTCGGTCAGGCCGGAACGCCTGCCGCCGACCTGGCCAAGGATGTCGGTAACGGGTCGGGGATCGGCGGCATGGTCGGCACCGTCGCCGAGAAGGCGGCCCCCATCGGTCGCGCCGCGGGCACCGTCTACGGCCTGGGCGTGTACGGGACCAACCACCCCGACCAGATGCAAGCCCTGAGCGACGCGGCGAAGGCGTCGGAGCCGGGTTACGCCATGGGTGAGGCGATCGCGGAGGCCAGGGGCGTCGAGATACCTCCCCAGCAGGATGCATCGCAGCCGCCGCAGGCAAATCCGGGCGGAGCCGCACCACCCGCGCCCGCGCCACCGCCGGAGGATCCGCTCAGGGATCTCGCGAACGAGCCCGCGCCCGTCCCGGCGTTCAAGTGGAACGAGTTCGGTGCGCGCACGGTTGACGGCATGATCGCCGGCACTTCCGTCGGTGGCGCCGTGGGCCCGTGGACCGCGCTCGCGGCAGGCGTGGGTGGCGGAGTCTGGAACGCCAGCGAGTACGTCAACAGGTTCCCGGACGCACGTCGGCTCGTGCAGGGCATAGACGGTGCGATTCCGCTGGATCCGTCGATGGACCCGCTCATCCAAGAGTCCTCGCCCACTCGGGGCGATGTCTCATCGGGCGCCGCATCGCCGCCGCCCGCTGCGCGGGTCGGTCCCCATCTCGGCCAGGTCGGAACGCCTGCCGCCGACTTCACCAAGGACGTCGGTTTCGGATCCGGGATCGGCGGCGTGGTCGACGCCGTCGTGAAGGGGGTCTCCCCTGTCGGGCGCGTCGCGGGCACCGTCTACGGCCTGGGCGTGTACGGGACCAACCATCCCGACCAGATGCAAGCTCTCACCGACACCTTGGCGGCCGCGGATCCGGGGTATGCCGTGGGGCAGGTGCTCGCGGAGCAGCGGGCGTCGCAGCCGGCTCCGGAGGTTCCTGCCCCGGTCCCGCCGCCGCCACCGGTGGACCCGAACGCACCGACTCCGCGAGAGCTTCTGTCCGATGTGGCCCCGCCGCCCATGGATCTGCTTGGGCCGACGCCGCAGGACATCGCGGCAGGGGTGGTCACGCCCGAGGTTCCCGGTCCGGTGCTGCCTCCGGCCCCGGTTCCGGTTCCTCTCCCCGATCGTCCCGAGCCGCCGGTGGACCCGAACGCTCCACCGGCGCCGGAGATCGCGGCCGATGTCGCTCCGGCTCCGGTGCTGCCGCCGGCTCCGGCTCCGGTGCCCCTTCCCGCTCCTCCGCCGCCGCCCCCGGTGGAGTCGCCGCGAGAGATCCTGGCTGATGTGGCGCCCCCTCCGGCGGACCCGTTCGCACCCTCTCTGGGGGAGATGACGGCTCCTCCGCCGCCACCTCCGCCCGCACCGGAACCGGCAGCAGGACCACCGCCACCGCCCGCACCGGAGCCTGCGCCGGCACCTCCGCCCGCGCCCGAACCGGCGCCGCCACCCCCGCCTCCGCCACCACCCGCTCCCGAACCGCCGCCTCCGCCGCCGGCACCCGAACCCCCACCACCGCCACCCGCTCCCGAACCGCCGCCTCCGCCGCCGGCACCCGAACCCCCACCACCACCCCCGGCACCCGAACCGCCGCCGCCACCCCCGGCGCCGTAACCCCATAGGCTCGCTGCCGCCCGGTCCTTCCGGGCGGCAGCGGGCCTTTCGCATGCTTCAGTTCGCAAGACCGACCCGCCCGGCCCGTCCGGCCCGTCTCCGTGCGTGGACGCCCTCAGTTGGGATGACCGCGTGCCCCTCGGGGAGACCGTGTGGAAGTTCCGCGCCCAGCTCGACGCCAGGGCGTCGGTTCGCCCCCAACGGGCATTACGGTCAGTCCAGTTGGGGTCACGGCCCGCAGTTCGGAACAGGGAGATCCTGCGAGATCCCTCCGTTCCGGAACGCCAGTGTGCTCCCGAGTAAGTCGGACGAGGAGCCAGAAGGATGACACTGTCGCCGCCGCGGCTGCCGAGCAAGGTCAACATACTGCCGCAGGACTACGGGAGCCTGTCTCGCGGCATTCCCCCCACGCAGCCCGGCACGCTGTTCGTCATGGGGGTCAACGGCGGCATGAGCATGGCCCCGGACGCCGCCTTCCCGCTCGTGTTCGGCCGCAACGAGCCCGAAGTCCACGTCTGCGTCGCGCCGGACGACACACGTGTCAGCCGCAAACACGGCTACATCGCTCGGGAGCACTCGCGATGGGTGCTCAACAACACCGGGCGCCTGCCCATCCGACTCCCGGGAGCACGCCTGGTTCTGGGAGGCGACCGGGTCGAACTCCCGTCCGGCTTCACCCCGCTGTTCATCGTCGCCCGGAAGCGGGAGCACCTGCTGGAGGTGCACATAGCCACGGCCACGCACGGCGCGGGGGACGACGGTTTACGCGAGGCCGATACGCACGAGAGTGATGTGTGGGAGCTGAGCGCGACCGAGAAGCTGGTCCTCGTCTGCCTCGCCCAGCGTTACCTGCGCGACGATCCCATACCGCAGCCTCTTCCCTGGGCCGACGTCGCCGCGGAGCTGGCGGAGCTGCGCCCGGCGGAGACCTGGGCCAAGGGACGGGCGGCGCGCGTCGTCGCAGGCGTACGGACGAGGCTCAGCTACGTGGTGCCCGGACTCATGGAGGACGAAGTCCCCCAGCCCGTCGGCAACGCGCTCAACCACAACCTGATCACCGAACTCCTCGTGACCACGACCATCGTCAAGTCGGACCTGGCCCTGCTGGAGAGCGACGTCAGCGACTACGAGCCCGCATGAGGGGGCCCCGGCGTCCGGAAGGACCCGGGGCTACCCGACACGGCGTCATCGTCACGGCCCCGGGCCAGTTGGGGATGCCAACCCGGGAGGTCTCAAGGGGCGGGTCAGTAGCCGTACAGGACGACGCACCAGTTGGCCGACGGGCAAAAGCGGCTCGGGTGTCGCTCCCGGCCACCGAACCCGGATTGTTCACCCAGAACCGGTCGTAGGACATCCAGCGCCTCCGCGACCAGCACACCTCACCCAACGCAACTGACGACGAGCATCGGGTCGCGTCGCGCTCGACCGCGTCCGCGCCCAACTGCAGGCGCAGCGGCGGCTCGGCGACCTCGGTGACGTCCACGATCGCTTTGGCTCCCTTCACCGGATCGCCTGGCTGGCGGCCATCGTTTCTGGCCAGTGCCTCACGCACCGGCCCCGCGCCGGCGACGTAGTCGACGATGGCGGCCGGTTCGACCTGGATGCTGGAGCTGTTGAGGAAGTCGGTGCGAAAGCCGCCCGGCTCTATGATCGTGACGCGGACGCCAAGCGGGGCCAGCTCTCCGTACAGTGCCTCGGAGATGCCCTCGAGGGCGAATTTCGACGCTCCGTACAAACCCGCCGCCGGAGCAGTGGCGAAGCCGCCCACGGAGCCGATGTTCAGTACATGTCCGGATCGCTGAGCACGCAACGTCGGCAGGGTCGCCCGCAGCGTGTTGAGCACGCCGAACACGTTGACGTCGAACAGATCCCGGGCAGCCTTGTCAGAGGTCTCCTCGATCGCGCCTACGAGGCCGTAACCGGCGTTGTTGGCCACGATGTCGATCCGGCCGAACTCCGCCAGGCCGGCCTCCACCGCAGCCGTCAACTGCTCCGGTTCGGTCACGTCCGCGTTCACCGCCAGCAGTCCGTCCGGCTTTTGCGGGTATGTCTTGAGCACCGCCGACACGTCCCTCGCCGTAGCGATCACGCTATGTCCTCGATCCAGCGCCTCACGGGTGATCTCCGCGCCGAGCCCACGCGATGCACCGGTAACAAACCAAACGCTCATGTTCTCCCCTGTTCCGATCGCCCGATTGGCCAACAGCTCGACGCTAGAAACTAGAGTCGGGTCTAGATCAAGAGCTTTGTGACGGGAGTCGCTCATGGACCTGGGCATCGGCGAGGTGGCGGAGCGCAGTGGGCTGAGCGTCCACGCGCTGCGGTTCTACGAGCGGGAGGGTCTGTTCGCCAACCCGGTACGCCGCCTGTCCAACGGCCGTCGGATCTATCACGAGGAAGATCTGGAGTGGCTGGCGATCTGCACGAAGTTGCGCTCCTCCGGCATGTCACTGGCGACGATCCGGCAATACATCGAGCTGGTCCGCCAGGGCCCGGGCAACGAACATGAGCGACTGGAATTGCTGCGCCGGCACGAGAATCATGTGGAGGCGCAGATCCGGGAACTGCAAGAGACCCTGGACGTGATGCGGCACAAGGTGAGGATCTACCAGGACCATGTCGTCCGCGGCGAGGCCGACCGGCTCTGGAATCCGTCCCACCCGGATGCGGCAGCCCAGGCCACCACTCACCAGGAGTGTCATCCGTCAGAAGGCGGTACGTGAGTTGACGTCGCTCACCCAGCCGCTCCAGCACGGCCGACCCCGTTGACCGGCCCGGAGCCCCCGGCCACACGTTCAGGCGACAACCACCCAGAGATCAAGTCGCATACCGCCCCTTCAGAGAGCGTGGCGGCGAGCCCGCATGGATCGGAGGGTGGTCAGCAGGTCGTCCTTCATCAGCGTGTTGAACTGCTTCACCTGGCGCAGTACCGGTGAGACCTCGATGTGCTGAACGCCGTCCAGGGCGCCCACACGGTCGGTGACGAAGGCGAAAAGGGGGTCTTCGAGGGTGCGGCAGTTGACGACGGCGTGCACGTTACGTACGCCGGAGACGGCCGCGGCGAAGGCGATCTCGGACATGTGGGCGAGTTCCCGCCGACCGCGCGTATCGCGGTCGGGGCCACCTGTATCCACAAGTCGGCCCGGGTGGTGAAGCCGAGAGCGGCGCGTGAGAGCTCGACGTCCAGGTGGACCACACCTGCGTCCAGCAACGCCCGTACGCGCCGGGTGGCCCGGGCGGGGCTGATTCCGGCAGCGGTGGCCAGACTGACGTGGCTGGCCCGGCCGTGCCAGGGCGAGCAGCAGGGCCTCGTCGTGCGGCTGGAGCCGGAACTCGGCGCTTTCGCCGACCTCCCGAGGCGGGCCGGGCGTGCCCAGAGCCAGCCGCTCCACATCGGTCAGCGCGTCGTGCAGGTCGGTCCAGTCCGCTGAACAGCCCCGCGTGAAGACGTGCATGGCGACAGTCGCGTCGATGTCGAGCACCGACGCGACCCGGGGCAGCAGCTCCACCAACAGGTGTTCACGATCCTCCTGGGAGCGGGAGCGCAGCGCGCATGTCACCTCGGAGCCGGCGGCGTTGAGTGAGACCCAGCTGACGTCGGTGCGGCGCGCGAGGGCGTCGGAGATCGCGGGCGTACTGTCCGGCCGGCACCGCACGCGGATGATCCACTCGCTCTGCCCGAGAACCGCCGTGTTCACCACGCCGACGACCTGGAGGACTCCTTCGTGTCGGAGACGGCGATAGCGGCGGGCCACCGTCGCCTCCGACAGGCCCAGGCCCTAGCCGAGCCGGGCGAAGCCCTCGCGGGGTGCGATCTGGAGCGCGGCGATGACACGCAGGTCGTCCCGGTCCAGGCGGGCGCTCGGAGCGAGACTCATGCGCGCTTCCTTCCAAGGGGGTCCGGTTCTCGGTCAGAGCATCATGCCTCCGCCGGCCTCCACACGCTGGCCGGTGATCCATCCTGTGCCCTGGGCGAGGAGGGCGGCCACCACCCCGCCGATGTCCTCCGGCTCCCCGGCCCGCCCCAGTGCGGTGATCCCGCTGAGGGCGGCGCGCCCCTCGGGGCTGCGCGCGAAGCCGCCGCCGAAGTCGGTCGCGGTGGCACCGGGGGCAACCACATTGACCGTTATGCCGCGCGGGCCGAGCTCCGCGGCAAGGTAGCGGGTGAGGGTCTCCACCGCCGATTTTGCCGAGGCGTACGCGGACATACCGGCGTTGGTGAACCGCGTCAGCGCCGAGGACACGTTCACGATCCGGCCACCGTCTGCCAGCAGAGGCTCCAGGCGCTGCGTGAGGAAGTACACGCCCTTGAAGTGGACGTTCACCAACAGGTCGAACTGCTCCTCGGACACCTGCGTGAAAGGCACCGGACTCCCGGAGCCGGCGTTGTTGACAAGGAAATCGAAGTCCGGGCGGCCGAACTCACCCTTCAGGACCTCGCGCACCTCGTCGGCGAAGGACGCGAAGGTTGAGACATCCGCGACGTCAAGGCGCAGCACATGCGCCTCCCGCCCAGGGAACGCACCGCACCGGCCACGGCCTCGGCCTCCTCCCGGTGGGCGCGGTAGGTGAGGATGATGTCGGTCCCGTCCTGGGCCAGCCTCAGTACGGTGGCCCGGCCCAGACCACGATTTCCGCCGAGTCACAAGTGCGATCACGAGCTGTGTCTCCTTCGCGGGAAAAATACGGTGGGTCGAGAAATTACGGGTGCGCTATGACGGTCAGTGGGTGGTGAGACCGCTGTCCGGACGCCGTGGGCGCACCAGCGTCCCCAGGACCAGCAGGCCGATCACCGGACCTCCGGTGATGACGGAGGCCATCGCGGCGGGCCCTGTGCCGAGGAAGCCGACCACCGGCGCCGTCACGGCAGCGATGCCGAACTGGACGGCACCCAGCAGGGCTGCCGCCGTTCCCGCCATGTGGCCGTGCCGGGACAGGGCGAGTGCGGGCGCATTGGGCAGGACGAAGCCGATGGCGAAGAGCACCAGCCACAGGGGCCGCAGCACTCCCGGGAATCCGCCGACGCCGCTGACGCTGAGGACCAGCAGCAGCACGCCGCCCGCGGCGGCAAGACAGATCGCGGCAATCAGCACTACCCGGGGCGAGCGACGGCGCAGCAGCCGGACGTTCAACTGGGTAGCGAGTACCACCCTCACCGAACCGAGGCCGAAGACGGCCCCGAATTGCTGCTCTTTGAGTCCGAAGTGCTCCTGGAAGACGAAGGGAGATCCCGCGACGAAGGCGAAGATCGTACTCATGCCCAGCCCGGCGAGCAGGATCAGGCCGATGAAGACCCGGTCGCGCAGGAGTGTGCCGTAGTCCCGCATGGAACGGGCGAGGCCGCCGGAGCGGCGGCGCTCGACCGGCAGTGTCTCCGGCAGGGCGCGGGCCGTCACCACGAGCACCGCGGCGCTGACCACGGCGAGCAGGCCGAAGATCCCCCGCCAGTTGGACCAGGTCAGCACGGCGCCGCCGATCGTCGGGGCCAGGACGGGCGCGGTCCCGAGCACGAGCATGAGCCGGGAGAGGATCGTGGCCGCCGCCGTGCCCTCGTACAGGTCACGCACGATGGCCATGGTGACCACCGTGGACGTGGCCGCGCCCAGGCCCTGGAGTACCCGCAGTACGTCGAGCACCGCAAAGCTGGGCGCGAACGCGCACAGCACCGAGGCGAGGATGTGCACGGCAACGCCGACCAGCAGCGGCACGCGCCGGCCTATCGCGTCGGACAGCGGCCCGAACACGAGCTGTCCCAGGGCCAGCCCGGCGAGCATCGCGGTCAGCGTCAGCTGGGCCGCGGCCGCGCCGGAGTGGAGATCTTCCGCGATGGACGGGAGGGCCGGCAGGTACATGTCCGTGGTGAGCGGGCCCACCGCGACGAGCGAGCCGAGCAGCAGCAGGGTCTTCCACCGTGAGGCTGGAGTCGTGGGTGGCCTCTGGACAGGTGAGTGATCGATGTCCATGCCCACGAGCATCGGGCGCTCCACCACCCACGACGGGCACGAGAAGGCGCCTGCGGCGGAAACCTGCGGATGTCGGTCCGCTGCCGCGGATTTCCCGCGAGCTGACGCGGGTGGACGACGAGATTCCGGCACCGCGCAAGCCGACGAGGCTCAGAACCATCGGCACAGGGTGTGTGCGTGCCAGGTGATCCAGGGATCCATGGTCCAGGAAAAGCCCGCCGCCGCTGATCCCGCCCGACAGGGCGTGCTGCCGCTCCTGGAGCACCTGACCCGGCTGGGCAAGCGTGTCTACATCAGCGAGGTGGCGCCGGGTGGTCTTCGCGGTCTGATCGTGCGACGGCGCGACCCCGCCGACCGACGGCGCCACATCGTCGAGCTCTCGGCCTCCGGCAAGGAGGAGGTCGTCCTGTCCGACGAGCGAGCGGTCGTCGTCGAGGACCGGACCTTCGCCGCCCTGGACGCCGACGAGCGGACCACTCTCTACGAACTGCTGCAACGCGCGGTCGGTACGGCGGCGCTCAACTGCGAGGCCGCGATCGCTTGAAGCCCACGAGTCTTCTCCTGGGCTTCGACAATCCAAGGCTCCAACGGGTCCTCTCGTAGGACTCGCTCGAAGTGATCGCGCGCCATGTCCGGGTCCCCAAATAGGGGCGGCTGCGATCCCAGTGTCGAAGCTGTCCCAGAGGGATCCCCGCCGCACCGGCCTGGACGTCAGGTAATGGGCGACGTACGGCAGATCCGGGCTTCTTCCTCACCGCGGACACGTTCGCAGCCGCATGCCGGCTGCGGTCGAGCGCCGGCGGCGTGAACCGGTCC
This sequence comes from Streptomyces camponoticapitis, assembly GCF_014646115.1. Classification (GTDB taxonomy): domain Bacteria; phylum Actinomycetota; class Actinomycetes; order Streptomycetales; family Streptomycetaceae; genus Streptomyces; species Streptomyces camponoticapitis. The sequence continues at coordinate 12,500 of NZ_BMMV01000035.1, forward strand.
TCGGCACGGAACAGTTCGGAGCCCGCGCAGACTGCGTCCACGTGGAAGGCCTGGTCCGCCGATCAAACCCGGCCGCGACCGTCTGATGATCTGTTCCCCGCACGGGCGGGATGGTCGCAATACCGACCCACGATGGCTTCGACCTTGCGCTCACTGCGCGTGCGTTGATGGGTCCCAGGGCGTCCTGGACCTCAAGGAGTGGCCCGGAGCTCCCCGTGCCCGCGATCGAGCTTCACCAGGAAGCTGTGCGCGACGCGACTACGGGACTGCGGTCTACGAAGTGCTTCTTCGCAACGCGTCAGACCGTGCGGGCATGGCTGGTCCGACAGGCTTACATCTGTGAACGCGTGAAAACGGCTCTCCGCCCCCACGAAAGGAGTGGAACCGTCTGCGCTCCAGATGGTCAGACGACTGGACCGCTACCCCTGGTCCACGTAAGGGGTCAGCACCCGGCCCACCTGCTCGGCCAACGCCCGTGCACGCCAGACATCAAACTCTCCTGTGGAGTTGACCAGCGTCGGCACCAGAAACCCGGGGCTGAGGACCTGCACCGGTCCGTGAGGCGTCATCGCCACCAAGAGCCCGTCGGCGACCGGGGAGCCGTGCACCACGATCAGAGGACGTACAACCGCCGGGTGCAAACCGGCCACTGCGGCAACCGCCTGCGCGTACGAGGCGACCTTCTCTACCTGAATGTGGCGGTCTTCCGGCCCGCAGCACACCCGCTCGTACACGAGCCCTGTGGTCCAGGTGCGGCGCCACGCCTTCGTGTCCAGCACGACCACCGCCGTCCCGCACGGGCTTATGAGGACGTGGTCCAGGTTGAACCGGCGCCCCCACAACATCAGGTCGTGCCACACCACCCACCCCTGGGCCTGGAGCCCGACAAGTAATCCGGCGGTCCGCTCCTCCCCCGCGGCACCGTGCGACCACAACGCCGCCCTCGCGTCCGCATGCCGCGTCGCACGCCCTCCGATTCCTATCCAACCCAAGACACGCCGCCACCAGCCCTTCCGGGCCGCCGCCCGCAGTGCCTCGGCGCGCGCCGAAGCCGAATTCCCCGCACTCATCGAGTGTTCTCCTTGCCGTAGTGACGAACCTCGCCGCAGCGACCACCTTGGTCGAGGACCACAATCAGACGCTTCGTAGGCGAAATGCGGCGCAGCGCCGTGCTGTTGCAGTGACACTCCACGGTGTCACGCGATCACTGCCCCCGCTATGGCGCCATAGTTCACGGCGCGCCACCCGATGCTGATCTGTTGATGTCGTCGCGCGGCAGGAGGAGCGCGAATTACCTCGCGGGCCGTGGGCGGGGGGTGACACGGCGTCCCGCCGTGGCGCTCACCCTCGCGCGGGGAGGTCTGCCAGCTGCGGCCCGGTGGTTCGGTCCGGTTGAGGGTTCCGCCGATGGTGGTGGTGTGGGGCGAAATACAGTCAGAGCAATTCTGTTTGTGATCCCCTGCCGCGGCAGGAAGCCCGCGCTGACCAGCTGCACGGGCGGGCACCTAGGGCGTGTCCGCAAAGTCGGTCGGTCGTTGGTCCGTTCGTGGTGCGACGTCATGAACTGACTGATCAGGCTTGGGATGTCATCGGGCCGTTGCTGGCCCCGCCTCGGATGGGTCGTCCGGTGCGGGACCGGCGGCAGGTCCTCAACGGCATCCTGTGGAAGCTGTCCACGGGGGCGGCCTGGCGGGACCTGCCCGAACGGTACGGGCCGTGGAAGACCGTCTACGAACGGTTCCGCCGCTGGTCGGCCGACGGAACCTGGGACCGGCTCCTGGCCCACGTCCAGCAGCACTCGGATGCGATCGGCGAAGTCGACTGGTCGGTCGTCTGCGTCGACTCGACGATCGTGCGCGCCCACCAGCACGCCGCCGGAGCCCGAAAAGGGGGCCCTGGACCGGTGAAGCACTCGGCCGGTCCCGCGGCGGGCTGAGCACGAAGATCCACCTCGCCTGCGACGGCCGCGGCCTTCCCCTCGCGTTCACGCTCACCGGCGGGAACGTCAACGACTGCACACAGTTCGAGCCGGTCATGGCCCGCATCGCCATCAAGCGGGCCGGGCCCGGCCGGCCCCGCACACGACCGCTGCGGGTGCTCGGCGACAAGGGCTACTCATCCCGCAAGATCCGCTCCTACCTGCGTAGACGCGGTATCGCCTGCACCATCCCCGAACGCGTCGACCAGATCAGCGGACGCCTGCGACGAGGCGAGAGCCTGTGCCGTCTCGACCGTAAGGTCTACCGGCGCCGCAACGTCGTCGAACGCTGCTTCAACAAACTCAAGCAGAACAAGGCCCTCGCCACCCGCTACGACAAACGAGCTCGCCACTACAAAGCCCTGGTCACCCTCGCCTGCCTGCGACTATGGCTCCCCAACTGACATTGCGGACACCCCCTAGCACACTGACCGCGCTGGCCGACGCGACGGACACCCTGGCCGGCGGGCACGTTTGAGTTCGACTTTCCGAGCCTCCGAGACCCGGCTCGGGAAGTCGAATACGGTCATGGCCGTGGCACGGGCCACGGCCATGACCGCGTGCAGGTGCATCTCGCGCGGTGGCCGGAGCCCCCGGGAACCTGCGGGCCCGCGCGAATGTGCGCGGCGCGCGAACGGTCTGAGAGATGCTGACGGAAGGTCGACCTGGAGGTCAGCCGACCAGCTGTCGCTGCACTGCCTGGGCGTCGATCAGGTAGTTCATCTCGTAGAAGCGCCCGTCACGGACCTTGTGGAAGGCGTATTCGCCGTACTCGACCGTGGCGCCGGTGGGGGTCAGACCGAACCACTCCTTCGCGGGCGTCCCCTTGTTGAACAGACGGGCCGCCACACGGTCGCCCTCGACGGCGAGGTCCTGGACCCGCCAGGTGAAGTCCGGCACCGCGTCGCCGTGCCCCTCCAACTCGGCGATGACGTCGTCCCGCGTGACCGGCCGGCCGTTCATGACGAGTTCGTCGTGAATGAATTCCGTCATGCGGTGGAACTCGTGGGCGTTGAGGGCGTCGATGTAGCGCTGGAAAAACTCGCGCAGGTCGGTGTCGGACATGATGGCCTTTCTGTGCGCTCTGGATTCCGGGTTGTGTCATTCGGTTCGCGTACGCCGATGTCAGATCTGGTTCTCGCCTCCGTCGACGTACAGGTTGGCGCCGAGGATGAAGCTGCTCCGCCCGGAGGCGAGGAAGGCCACCGCGTCGGCGACCTCGTCGGGGCGCCCGATCCGGCCCAGCGGGACACCGGCGACGAACTGGGCCTTGGTGACGGGCGCGGCTCCCTGGGCCACGGCGTCGACCGCGGGAGTGTCGATGGCGCCCGGGGAGATCACGTTGACCCGGATGCCGCGATCCTTCAGCTCGTTCGCCCAGGTACGGGCGAAGGACCGTACGGCCGCCTTGGAGGCCGCGTACGTGCCGAACGCCGTGACACCGTCGTCGGCGCGCACCGAGGAGTTGAGGATCACCGAAGCGCCGCGGTTGAGCAGCGGCAGCGCCTTGTGCACCGTGAACAGCGTGCCCCGTACGTTGACGCCGAAGGTCTCGTCGAAGTGGTCCTCGGTGACTTGCTCCAGTGTCGCGAACGACCCGGTTCCCGCGTTGGCGAACACGATGTCCAGGCCGCGGCCCCGGGCGCGGACCGTGTCGTAGAGCCGGTCCAGGTCGGCCAGGCTGGAGATGTCGCCCACCACAGCGGTGGCCGCTGCCGGGCCGATGGTCTCGACGGCCGCGTCCAGCAGGGTCTTGCGCCGACCGGTGATGAACACGTGCGCGCCCTCGGCCGCCAGTCGAACGGCGGCGGCCAGACCTATCCCGCTGCTGCCGCCGGTGACGACGGCGGTCTTGCCTTCGAGCTCCCCCATGATCAAGGCCTCCACAGATTCGGTACCGATCGGTACTGAAGGAGACCGTAGCATCTTTCGCACCGACCGGTACAGAAGGAGTACGATCGACGGCATGGAGACGGGACAGAAGGCGCCGATCGGCCGGCCGAGGGGATTCGACACCGAGCAGGCCCTCGAACGAGCCATGCGGGTCTTCTGGGAGCAGGGCTACGAAGGCGCCAGCCTCACCGACCTGACCGGCGCCATGGGTATCAACCGCACCAGCATGTACGCGGCGTTCGGCAACAAGGAGGACTTGTTCCGAAAGTGCCTGGAGCGCTACACGGAGGGCCCCGCCTCATACGGTGCCCGTGCCCTGCGGGAACCGACCGCCCGTCAGGTGGCCACCGCGGTGCTCAACGGCGCAGTCCGGGCCACCACCGGCAGCGACAGCCCCGCCGGGTGCCTCGGCATCCAGGGATCCCTCGCCGCCGGAGAGCCGGGAAGCAACGCCCGCGACGCACTCATCGCCTGGCGCGAGGAGCACGTATCACTCCTCCGCGACCGATTCCAGCAGGCCGTCGACGAAGGCGACCTGCCTCCCGACGCCGATCCCAACCTGCTCGCCCGTCACCTCATGACCATGGCGAACGGCATCGCCGTCCAGGCCGCCGGCGGCATCACCCGCGACGTCCTCCTGCAGGTGGCCGACATGACCATGCGAAGCTGGCCGCCCGCCACGGGCCCGGCTCAGCCGGACGCCTGAGCCGGCACTGTCCGCTCTGTCCGAAGAGGCGGACGGCCTTCGCCGGGTGCTCAGCACGTGCCCGAATGCCAACAAGGCTCCGGCCGGACGGCCGCCCGAGGTCCGCATCGGTGAAGGTCTTGGTCCAGCCGCCGGAGGACTCGCTGGGACGGGACAGCTACCGATCGACGTCGACGGGAACACCACGCGTCTGCAGCCGGTCCTTCAGGAACTCCATCTCCGACAACGTCCCTTCCAGGCCATCGTGGCTCAGTTCCCCGACCAGTTCACGAGCCCGCGACAACGAGGCCGCTGAGACCTCCCGAAAAACCCTCAAAGCTGGGACAAGACTGGGAACCGGACCGGCCAACCGCAGCCTGACGGAACCGTGCGCTGCGAGCAGAGCCCCCCGGACGTCATCAGGCGCTGGTCCCGGACCAGCGTGTTCGCACAGGTGGATGCCACAGGACCCGCAGGAGAACTCCGAGTCCCACCACAACTCATCGCGAAGGACGAACTGGCTCACCTGCCGCACCGCCACGCTGCCGCACTCGCAACACGATGCGATCCTCGCGGTCTGACCAGTCACCCGGGCTCCCCGACATTCCACCCCCGCGGCAGGTCCTCGCCGCAGAAGACGCATACGAAGTCCTCCTCCCGCACGATGCTGGGCTCCCGGCAGGACCGGCATCGGCGAAAGACCACCTCGTGCGTGAACCCGGACGGCCGACGGATCCCGATCCGATCCAGAGCCTCGGCCACGGCCGGCCATGAGCCGATGTCCGGGCAGTAGCCGGTCGACTGGTTGCTGACCTCCCCGACCACCCACTGCCCGGACTCCTCACGGAAGCTCATGCGGATACTCCGACCATCACCACCCGCCCGGACGAGCGCCTTCGGCCCAGCCGGACCCACATACCGATACCTCTGCCCCCGCGTCTCCACGCACACCAACCTACTGACTCACGCGGCCAGGACCTGGGGAACTACGGGCTCGGGTAAAGATCGCGATCGCAGACAGGACGAGGCCGCACATCAGCGGCCTGGAGCGGTGGGCGCCTGACTGTCAGAGAGCGGGAGCCGGGCGGTGATGCGTTTGCCGACAGGTTCCTGGTCGATGTTCAGGCTCTGGCAAAGGGCGCGGACGATCTCCATGCCGTGCTGGCCGATCCGTGTGGGGTCGGTCTCCAAGACGGCGGGCAGGGCGGGGTCGCTGTCCCATACGGTGATCATCAGCATGTCTCCGGCCACGCGCAGGTCGAGTAGGCAGGGGCCGGGCGCGTACTTGCATACGTTGGTGACCAGTTCACTGACCACCAGTTGAGCGGTGCCGATCGCCGGGGCGGATACGAGAATTCCCTGTGCGGCCTGTACGCGGGTCAGGAACTCGCGGGTGAATTGGCGGGCTTCGGGGATGGACTGGGGCTCTCCGTCGTAAACGGCACTCGCCGATGCGAACGTGCGGGCGAGGCCTGGCTGTTCCTCACCGTCCGATGCCGTCAGATCCACGGACTCGTTCTCACAATGTGCCTCCGAGACAAAGCGACCCGCAGTCGGACGAGGGTCATCGCCCCTCTTGTGCCCCGCAGCACGCCCGGACCCTCGACAACGCGGTCCGTGTTACGTCGCGTCATCTCTTCGCCGAATCGAGTGGGTGGACGTGCGCGGCGAAGACGATGATGTCGTCGTCGGTTTCCTTGCCGAACTCGGCCAGCAGCGCGTCGCACAGCCCTTCCGGATCCGGGGGACCTGAGAGAACAGCGGCGGTGAGGGCTTTCATCCGGTCGTTGAGGTCGGTGTTCCGTACCTCCACAAGTCCGTCGGTGATCATGAGCAGCCGAGTGCCGGGGGTGATGTCGTGCGCGGTCGCCAAGGGCTGGGGCAGGTGGAGGCCAAGGAGCGGGCCGTGTTCGGTGAGATAGGCGGCCGGACCGCCGGGGATGATGACCAGCGGCGGCAGGTGTCCGGCGTTGGCGACGTGCAGTCGCCGGTTTCCTGATTCGAGCAGGACGATGCAGACGGTCGCGGTCCAGCCGGGCTGGTGGAGATGGAGCAGGTGGTCGAGGTGTTCGAGCAGCCGGTGCGGCGGGTGGCCCTGGGCGGCGTAGGCGCGCAGGGCGTGACGTAGCTGGCCCATGACCATGGCCGCCTGGAGTGAGTGGCCGACCACGTCGCCGACGGCGAGCAGCAGACCGTTGGGGGTGTGGACCGCTTCGTAGAAGTCGCCGCCGATTTCGGCGGTGGCTGCCGCGGGCAGGTAGCGTACGGCCAGCTCCAGGCCAGGCGTGTGAGGGAGTTCGGCGGGGAGGAAGGTGCGCTGGAGTGCCAGCGCGAGTTCGTGTTCCTCGGCAAAGCGCTCCACCACCTCCTTGTGTTCCACGGTGAGTTCCGCGTACAGCGCCATGACGCCCGCGTTGGTCTCCGACAACTCCTCGTTCAGCCGCTCCAGTTCGTCACGCTGCGCATGAGCCTCATGCAACGCCGCGAGAAGGTCGCGGGTCTGTGCCTGCAGGTCGTCGATGGCGGTGGCGGGAAGGCCGGCGCTCAGCGCCTCCTGGACAGCGGCCGGGTCCGGGACGGCTGTTCGGAGCGGATGGGTGAGGGTGATACGCCCGCCGAGGAATGGCCGGCCGGCCAGGTGGTCTGTGCTCTCCTCGGCGGGGTCGTAGGCGGTACGGGGCAGCAGGCGGGTGACAGCGGTCAGCGACTCCTCGCTCGGCACCCGTTCGTCCGGCCACGCCAGCGCCACCTGGAGTTCGGGCGGTTCGTGCTTCAGGGTGAAGGCCGCGGTCATGGCTGTGGGACGCAGCAGGTCCCGGCCGAGTTCGCTCAGGGCGGTGGCCAGGCGTACCTGGTCGCGGGTGTCGAGCCCGATCGTGTCCGCCAGGATTTTCGCCTGGCGGCGCAGCGTGAAGACGTCCTGTTCGGTGACCAGCACGGCCAGGAGGATCCGGGCGGAGCCGGGTTCGGACCGGTTCGTCGACCTCGTGGTCACCAGGCCCCCTTGGCGATCACCACGCTGGCGTCGTCGCGGCGGGTCCCGGCACGGCGCAGCAGCCCGGCGGCGACCACGGCGGGGGCATGGTGCAGAAAACCGGCCACGTCCGCGGGAGTCCACCGTTCGCTCAGACCGTCCGAGTGCAGCACCAGCGCCCCGAGCGGGGGCAGTGTGTGCTCGTAGGTCCGCAACTGGCGCATCTGATGGCCCACGATGCCCGGGTGGGAGAGGAGATTGTTCCGGGTGGTGCCTGTCACCACCGCGGCGGTGATGTTGCCCACCCCGCAGAACAGCAGGCGCCGCTCGGCCGGTTCGATACGAGCGATCGCCACGGCCGCCCCACGCGTGCCGTGCAGAGCCCGGTGAACCTCCTGCATCGCCTGCTCCGGCGTACGGGCGGTGCCGGTGGCGAAGGCCTGGACGGCCGCCCGACCGGCCAGCGCCGCCGCCGGCCCGTGGCCCAGCCCGTCGCACGACATCACCAGCACCCCGTCACCGGCCCCGGGTGTCACGGACCGCACGGGGCTGGTGCGACCCCGCGGTTCGTCGGCCGCAGCGCGGTCGGCCCAGCGGCTCGCGCCACCGTCCGTGCCCGTCAGCGCCCGCCAGTCGAACGCGGGCCGCCAGGTCGGCGGCGCCGTGTCGTCGGCCGACTCCTGTGTGTGGTGTGTACGTTCGCCGCCGTCGGTGCGGGCCGCCCAGGCGTCACCGCACACCTGCTCTCCGCCGATCGGGCGGGTGATACCGCCCACCAGGGGTTCCGCCATGATCGCGGCGCCGACGGGGCGGGGCCAGAAACGTGCCATCTGTATGGTGCCCTGACCTGGTCGGGAGTGTACGTCGTAGGTGTCGGCCAGCCGCCGTACCGCACCCAGGCCGATGCCCAGCGTCCCCGCGGTCGACATCCCGTCGCGTACCGCCGCCGGGACGTCGGCCATTCCCGGTCCATGGTCCAGTAGGACCACTTCGGCCCCGGCGACCGCCGGGGTACGCAGCACGCGCAGGATCAGCGCGCCGTCCACGGCGTGCTTGCGCATGTTCGTCACCAACTCGGTGACCGCCAGCACCACCTCGGCGCTGCGGTGTTCGCTGAATCCGATCCGCCGGGTGAGCGCGGCGGCGCTGCCGCGCGCGCCTTCGGCCTGATCCCGGAACCAGGCCACGTCCTCGCAGTCGGCCAGCGGTGTCCTGCCCGGCACAGTCATCGGCCCCACTTGGTGATGGTGACGGTGGTGCCCCGACCGGGCGCCGACTCCAGCACGAAGTCGTCGACGAGCCGCTTGGACCCGGAAAGTCCCAGCCCCATGCCGCTGCCCGAGGTCCAGCCGTCCGTGAGTGCCAGATCCACGTCCGGGATCCCCGGGCCCTGATCGGCGAAGACCAGCCGTACCCCACGGCGTCCCCGTTCATCGACCAGAGAAGCGGTCATCGTGCCCCCACCGCCGTAGACCAGGGTGTTACGGGCCAGTTCACTCGCCGCGGTCACCAGTTTCGTCTGCTCGACCAGCGACAGCCGGCACTGCTGCGCCAGAGTCCGGGCCACCTGCCGGGCCCGCACCACACCGTCGTTCGCGGCGATCGCCAGCACTTCCGGGCCACCACCGCTTCCAGCCGTCACTGGCCGGCCGGATCAGCTCGCACGCCGTCCTCGTCGGACAGGCCGCTTTCCGCGAGCTCCTGGGAGGGACCCTGTCGGAGGACGCGGCTGCGCTCCAGGACCTTCAGGCCCATCTCAAGGGTCAGGGCTGTCCTGACCCCGCCCAGGGAAAGGCCGAGTTCGACCAGGGTGATCGCCACTGCCGGGCGCATCCCCACCACCACTGTCTGCGCGTCCAGCAGCAGTGACAGCGAAGCGATCGTGGCCAGCATGCGGCCCACGAACGAATCGACGATCTCCACGGCGCTGATGTCGATCACGACGCCGTCGGCGCCGGTGCCCACGATCCTCGCGGTGAGATCGTCCTGCAGATGCACAACTGCCTGGTCATCCAGGTCGGTCTGGATGGAGACCAGCAGAATCTGGCCGATCTGCAGAACGGGAACCCGTTCGGTCACCGGGCACCGGCCGAACCACCAGGTCGGGTGAAGGTGACACCGGAGGCTCGCAGCGCATGGCGCAGCGCGTCCGCCAGCGTGGCCTTGGTCACGATGTCGCCGAAGTCGATGCCCAGCGCAACGATGGTCTGCGCGATCTGCGGCCGTATACCGGAAATCGTGCACTCCGCGCCCATCAGACGCGCGGCCACGACCGTCTTCAGCAGATGCTGGGCGACCTCGGTGTCCACGGCGGGGACGCCGGTGATGTCGATAACCGCCTGCTCCGAACCGGTGTCGACCAGGGCCTGAAGCATCTTCTCCATCACGACCATCGTGCGCGCCGAGTCAAGCGTGCCCACCAGCGGCACACCGATGACCCCGTCCCACAGCTTGACCACCGGAGTCGACAACTCGAGCAACTGCTCGGCCTGCGCCCCGATCAGCTCCTCACGCGTACGGGAGTATGCCTCGATCGTGAACAGGCCCAGATCGTCCACCAGCTTCGTGAACGCCAGATACGCCCGGACGTCCCCACCGTCCTCGCCCGTCAGGACCGGCTCCAGAACCTCCTTGAGCGAGAAGAGACTGAGCGCGGTCTCAGAAGGAGTGAACCCCTGCCGGGCCCGGCTGCGCGACAGCTCCGAGAGCAGAGCACGCACCTCCCCGAACGCCTCGCCGTGCGCGTCCAGACTGCCGGTCTGCAACGCGGTCAGCAGAGCGGTGTACAGCTCGCCCAACTCACGCTGCACCTCGGACCGGCTCACCCGCCCGCCCAGCGAACGACTGACCCTGTCCGCCCAGTCGGCTCCGAGGTCCTCACCCCGAACCGTCAGCAACTCGACCAGACGAGTCGTACCTTCCCCACCAGCCACCACGCACTTCCCTCCATGACGGGACCGAGCGGCCCATCGCCGAACACTAAGCCATCACCCCCTGTCCACAAATGGCCCCTCACTCCCAATTCCAGACACTTCGTTCACTAAAGATCCAAACCTCACCCCGGCAGTGATATGGACGACACAGCCGGCCGGTCTGGCGCGGCCCTCGACCCCGTGGACGCTTTCTACCGCCTCGCCCACGACAGGCTGCGGTGCTCCGGGGCAGCGCCCCGTGCAGGACCAGTGAGGTGGAGCTGACGGGCGCCATCTCGCCGAGGCTCGCGACACCACGGGAGTTCGTCCATGCGAGTACGGAGAAGGTGTCCTGCCGTTATTGATTCCGAGTGGAGAGCGCATTCTGTGTATTCGAAGCCTGAACCGTTCGGCGTACGGCGTTGTAATGCCCGCCCGATTCTTCTCACTATATTGAAACTGAATACATCGGGAATCCTCTGCGTGTATTGCTGTGGAGGGAAATTTCATGCGTAATCTGCCCGCGACAGAATGAAGGCTTTCCGGGCGATCGGCAGTGGCCCGGCCGGCCCCCGTCTCCCCAGAGAAATGGTCTCGATGAAGCTCAACATCCGTGGCAAGGCCAGACAACGATCCATTTCCGGCTGGCTCACCACCGCGCTCACGGCGACCGTCGCCGCCGCGATGGTGGCCGTGACGCCGACCCAGGCCCTCGCCGTCGCCACGCCCGTCCCCCTCGGCACGACCGAATCGTTCGCCGTTCTGGCCGGTCAGTCGATCACCAACACCGGCCCCTCGGTCATCACCGGCGACATCGGCGTGAGCCCCGGAACGTCCATCACCGGCTTCCCGCCCGGCATGGTCCTCGGTGTCCAGCACTCCGCGGACGCGGTGGCCCTGCAGGCCAAGACCGACCTCGTCACCGCGTACAACAACGCCGCGGGACAGGCCACGGACGCGGTGCTCCCGCCGGACGCCGGCGGCCTGACGCTCGTCGGCGGTGTCTACACCGCGCCCTCGACCCTGGGCCTGACCGGCACCCTCACCCTCGACGCGCAGAACAACCCCAACACCGTCTGGGTCTTCCAGGTCGGCTCCGCCCTGACGACCGCATCCGCCAGCCGGGTCGCGCTCATCAACGGCGCGCAGGCGTGCAACGTGTTCTGGCAGATCGGCAGTTCGGCCACCCTGGGCACCAACTCGACGTTCGTGGGCAACATCCTGGCCCTGACCTCGATCAGCGCAACGACCGGGGCGACCATCAACGGCCGTGCGCTCGCCCGCGAAGGCTCGGTGACCCTGGACACCAACCGGATCACCCGCTCCACCTGCTCCAGCACCACCACGGGGACCACGACCGGCACCACCACCGGCACCACCACGGGAACCACCACCGGAACGACGGGCGCCACGACCGGCGGCGTGCTGGGTGGCGTACTCGGCGGCGTCGTGACCGGCGGCACCACGGGCGGCACCTCGGGCGGGACGACCGGTGCTACGACCGGCGGGTCCACGGGCGGGGTCATCTCGGGCAACACGACCGGCAACACGGTGGGCAACACGGCGGGCAACATCGGCGGCGGCCACGGCGGCAAGCCGGGCAAGCCCGGGAAGCCGCACCACGGCCACGGCAAGCCCGACCACGGACGGCCCGACCACGGTGAGGAGAAGCCGGGCTACGGCGACGACGAGGGCGCCAAGCCCTCGGAGCACGGCGGCTACGGCGACAAGCCCGAGCACCTGGCCTGACGAAAACGAACCACGGATCTCGCCGCGCGGTGGAATCTCATCGATTCCGCCGCGCGGCGTCCCAGTTGAGCGCAGAGATCCGCTTCCGGCGCAGCGCCGCCACCCGTCGCCGCCGGCTGTAGGCCCGCGCCAGTAGCACGACCCTCGGCTACCTCGGCCAACGGCACACCCCCGACCCGGATCGCCGGGCTCGGGACATGCTGCGCGCCGCAGGCCGACCGCAAAGACGAAAGGTCATGCCGCGCTATGCGCGGTCGCCGTCACGAAACGCGTCACCGCCCGCGCGAAGGCCGCAGGCTCTTCCAAATGGCCGAAGTGCCCGCTGTCCTGCAGGATCAGCAGTTCCGATTCAGGTATCAGCCGGTGCAGTTCCTCGGCCCACCGCACCCCGCAGATGACGTCGTGGCGGCCGACGACGACGAGGGCCGGCACGGTGAGCGAGCCGAGGGCCGCCCGGTCGTCGATTAGGTGCGGCACGAGATTCTCATCCAGCCCGGAGATGTGGGAAGCCCGTACGGAGGCCCGGAAGGGCGCGAACTCCTCCTCCCGGCCCCAGTAGTCGGCGAAGTACGCGGGGAGCAATCCCCTGGCGACTGATGTCATCTGCGCGTCGTCGGAGATGGTGGGGATGGCCTGGAAAGCCGCGAGTACCTCGGCGAGTTCGGGCCGGCCGGCGTTCCGCGCCGCGAACAGCTCAACCAGGCGCATGGCCTCGGCGCCGTGCTCGGGACCGGTCAGCGGCGCGCTCTCGTAGAGGATCACCCCGGCGACGCGCTCGGGGTGGTGCAGGGCGTGGTACTGGACGACGAAGCCGCCGTGCGAATGCCCCAGCAGGTGCGCCTCGGGGACGCCGAGGTGCTCGATCAGCTCCCCGAGGAACCGGCTGTAGAGGGGCCGGGTGTAGCCGTTGGGGTGGGACGACAGACGGTCGGAGGCACCGCTGCCGACCGGCTCCGGATACACCATCGTCAGGGAGCGCTCCAGCGCGGGCATGCGCATGTATTCCCAGTGGATGCCAGGCCCGCCGGAGTGCGCGACGCACACCGGGCCCGTGCCGTGGACGTGATAACGCTGTACGACACCGTCGATTTCGACGGTGTGCGATCCGGCGGCCAGAGGATCGGTCGCAGAGGTGGTCATGGGGTTCTCCGTATCCCGCGGTGTCGATGACACAGGCAGGACGCCGGAGAATGAACGAAGTTCGATTTCGTCTATGTGATGGCCGTCACACGGTGGTGAGTGCCTGGAGGGCCGCCACCGGCCTGGGGTGCAGCAGACGCAGCCGGTGCGGACGCCCGGCGCCGTCCAGGGTCATCACCCACGCCACCGAGGGCGGGCAGTGGTCGGGGTTGTCGACCGGGCTGAGGAGATCCATCTCCCAGACGACGAGGGACCGGCCGGCCACCGCGTGGACCAGGCGCTGGCGCACACCGGCCTCCAAGTCACTGTCCATGCCACGGGTCAGGACCCTCCTGCCGCCCACTGGCACGTTCCCCCTCAGCAGCGCGATCTCGGGTGACCAGCGCTCAGTCAGCAGCGCGCCGAAGCGTCCGCTCTCGGCGGCGGCCAGTGTCTCGCGTGCCTCGGCGCGGCTGGCACGGACCCGCTGCGCGGTGTCGCCGTGCCGGGCGTCCGCCGTGGTGGCGAGGGCCGCCGCGAGCTTCGCCCGTCCCTGGCTGAGCCGACTGCGGACCGTGCCGACCGGGACCCCGCAGGCCTCGGCGATCCGCTCGTACGAGGTGGCCCCATTGCTGAAATACCGAAGCACCATGGGCAGGCGCAGCACAGGGGACAGCTCTTCCATGGCCTCCCAGATCCAGTTCCGCAGAGTGTGCCGCTCCAGCCACTCCTCCGGACCGGCGCCCAGGGAGGGCAGGTGCAGATCGTCGATGGGCCGGGACGGTACGGACCCGCGCACCAGGGAAAGGCTGGCGTTGCGTACGATCATCCGCAGCCAGGCGCCCACGGCCGCCGGGTCGCGCACGTCGCCCACGCGCCGCAGCGCGGTCACGGCCGCGTCCTGGACCACGTCGTCGACGTCGGGCCCCGGGCCCAGAATGCTCAGCGCCACCGCGCGCATCCCCGCCCGATGCCGCTCCAGCAGCAGTCCCAGGGCGGCCACCTCGCCCGCCTGCGCGGCACGCGTCAGCGCCGCGTCCTCAAGCAGTGCGGCTTCGCCCGCGTGCCGGTCCATCAGGCCCTTCTTCCCGCACCCGCCGTCGCGTGCGCGACGGTACTGCGAGATTACTGCTGCTGATGACCGGGTGCGGCAGCCGGGCCAGCCGCCGGTCGGAACGACGGATCAAAGCCGCGTGCTTCCCAGGGGAGGACCCTCTCCGGGTCTTCGACTTCGACGCCGCCCCCACCGGTTCGTAGGAGCGGATCTCCAGACGGTGCCGCTGGGGATCACGCGGCACGCACGGGTGTATCCGTCCGGGGCGGTGGTGCTGGGTGGGTGCCATGAGTGCGGTGCGGGTGTCACGGATGGCCGGGTCCGACACGCTCGGAAGCGGTGGCTTCCGGAGCGTGCGCCTGGTCGGCGCGATCCAGCCTGCGCAGGGCGAGCAGGCCGCCGATGCCGGGTATCACCGCGAAAGCCGCGGTAGGGCGGGTGATGTGGGGATCGCGCAGGGCCGCGACGATGCTGAACAACCAGGTACAGCCGTGCACGGGCCCGGTCAGCGCGGCGACTAACTGGAAGTGGAACGTGGCCAGGTTGAGCAGGAGGACCCCGAGCGAGACGAGTTCGACAGCCGCGGAGATACGTAGAGGGCGACGGGTGCTCTTCATGGTCAGGCTCCCGTGGTGGAGCCGGGGCGCACGATCATCAGAACAGTCACGGTGCCCCAGAGGAGATTGCAAACGCCGGTGAACATCGCAAGGCGAACCGTGGCGGCGAGGCCGACCGCGGCGTAGACGTTGCGGGAGACGGACGGTGGACACGTTGTCGAGGACGCCGCCCTCCGTGGTGCCCGTGCGCGGGTCGCCGAGGGGAACATGCTTGCCGCCACGGCCACCGGCCCAACGGCGACGATGGCGACCAGGACGTGGACCCTTGCGGGGCGGCGGTCGGCGGTCGGCGGTGAAAAGCCACCGGGAGTTGGGCGTAGGCGGTTCGGCTGTGGACGTCGGGTTCCTTGGGCGGGCATGGTTCCTTCTACTCTTGTGCGCGCACTACTTGGTGCCGCTGGGGGGCAGTCGGTGCTCGCGCGGACCGCGAGCCGGCCGGGCGCGGTCTTCGGGAGAAAGTCGCTCTGCGGAGCGTGAACTGCCCGGTTGTCACGGCCCGTTCCCCGGGGGCGTACGAGAGCCCTGGGTGAGCCGCCGCGGGCGTCGGCGCCCGCGGCGGCTCGGGAACGGTCTCAGCCGGTGGCCTTGGCCGCCCGGAACTGGTCGATCACCGAAGGCCCGTCGCCGAGGTCCAGCATGGCGAACAGCCTCTCCGTCGAGTTCTTGGTCATTTCCGGGCCGGCCAGGGCGGGGCTGCCGGTCCCGAACGGCGGGTGCGGCGCGTACTCGATGTCCAACTCGGCCCGCCGCGCGGCCTCTTCACCACGCAGCTCGGCCAGTACGAGGAGGGCGGCCTCGTAGGACCCGGTAGCGGGCCCGGCCGTCCACAGGTTGCCGTCCCGCACCACCTCACCACCCCCGACAGGGGTCGCACCGAACTCCCCCAGCAGATCGAGGATGTGGAAGTTCGTGGTGGCCCGTCGGCCTGCGAGCAGTCCCGCCGCGCCGGCCAGCATGACCCCGCCGCACACGGCGATGACGTGCTTGGCCCGGGAAGCAGCGTCCTTGAAGAACTCGACGACCTCCGGGTCCGCGACTACCTCGGGCGAGATGGCGCCGACGGCCAGGACATCCAGTTCCGCCGGGCAGTCGGCGAACGAGGTGGTGGGCACGGTCGGGAACGTCGGCAGACCGTTGACGGTCTCGCGGTTCTTCCACAACAGGTGGATCTCACTGTCCGGCTGAATGCCGAGGACGGTCTGGGGCCCGACGATGTCGCACAGGGCGTAGTCGGGGCCGACAAGAATCCCGACGGTGAGTGGCTTGGACAAGGTGTCCTCCAAGTACTGAGAAACGGCCGGGTAAGGGAACGGGCCATCCGCCCGCTCCCCACCTTTAAGCCACACTGTAAGCCAAGCTAATACCCACCTCTAGAGCCCCCCGCGACTAAGACCCTTCGCACGGCGAGAGGACACCCCCCTGGCGAGCAGAGCAGCCGCGACGGCAACCTCGACGAAGACGCGCACCCGACACCGCTCCGACCATGGCGCGTTGTGCACTCGCCTCCTAGGGGGCGCCTTGCCAGCCGTGATGCGCGGATATGGGTAGCCGCACCAGACCGGCGGAACCCGGTCACGCCGGCGGGGCCGCCACGGCCTGGGTTCGCGGCTACGCGGCAGAGCGCCCGCACGACGACCGGGCAGTGCTCCTGGTCGACGAGACCGGCGACGCGAAGAAGGGCCGGGCACTACAGACATGTATCAGCATGACTTACAGTGTGACTTATGGTCGGTTGCCGGAACTCAGCCGGCAATCCGCGTACCGCACATCTGTCAACACTCGGAGGACATCGTGTCCAAGCCACTCACCGTCGGGATCGTTGTCTCACCCGGCTATCTCGTCTGCGACATCGTCGGGCCCCAGACCGTGCTCGGTATCCAGCCGGACAGTGAGATCCACCTGTTGTGGAAGAACCGTGAAACCGTCAACGGATACCCGACGTTCCCCACCGTGCCCACCACCTCGTTCGCCGACTGCCCGGCCGAACTCGACGTGCTGGCCGTCGGCGGCATGATCCCCGACGTCCAGGGAGACCCGGAGGTCATCGCGTTCTTCAAGGACGCTGCTTCCCGGGCCAAGCACATCATCGCCGTGTGCGACGGAGCACTCCTGGCGGGCACCGCAGGTCTGCTGAAAGGACGGCGGGCCACCACGAACTTTCACATCCTCGATCTGCTGCCGGAGGTCGGTGCGACCCCTGTCGGGGGTGGTGAGGTGGTGCGGCACGGCAACCTGTGGACGGCCGGGCCCGCTACCGGGTCCTACGAGGCCGCCCTCCTCGTACTGGCCGAGTTGCGTGGTGAAGAGGCCGCGCGGCGGGCCGAGTTGGACATCGAGTACGCGCCGCACCCGCCGTTCGGGACCGGCAGCCCCGCCCTGGCCGGCCCGGAAATGACCAAGGATTCGCTGGAGAGGCTCTCCATGATGAACCTCGGCGCCCGCGCCGTACTGGATCGCCTCCGGGAACAAGAAATATCCGCCTGAGTGTCGTCGTCTCCACCCGCTGCCCGGGCGGCCGCCCCGGAACGCACCCTCCCGCAGAGCCCCGGTGACCGAGAACCCCGTCGAGGAAGGGGCCCATACTGAGGAGGAGCGGGTTCAGGACGCGGCTCAGGCTGGGAGAAGAGGGTCGGCATGGCAGGTGTGGACGAGGCGACGGACCGGGGTTCCGTGGCGCTCTTGATGGTGGCCGCGGGGCGGATGCTGAGCCGGCGCGTCGAGGACGAACTCGCCGAGCTGGGGCTCACATTGCGCCACTACGGCGCCCTGGCTCACCTGTCGCACCGCTCGGACCTGTCGTACTCCGACCTCGCTCGCCGCGCCGGGATCACCACACAGAGCATGCACGCGACCGTGCGCGCACTGGAACAGCGCGGCGCGGTGACGCGAACCCTCCCCGGCCACGGCCACGCGGCACGCCTGGAGGTCACCGAGGAGGGACGGCGGCTGCTCACCGAAGCGGGTGAGGCCACGGCGCGCCTGGACCGCGAACTGTTCGGCCACCTGAGCGAGGACGAGCGGGACGGGCTGCGGCTGGGACTGTCGGCGCTCGCACCGCCCTCCGACAGGTCCCGCGGCACTTCCCAGCGGAACTCACCGTCTGAAGGATGACCCTGCCTTGAGCCGGATCCGCCGACCACGATCAGCCGGCGCTCCGGGCGGGCACCCGGAGCGCCGTGGCGCTCAAAAGCCGATGTCTGCCAGCCAGCGAGCTGTGCTTTGGGGAGTCACACCGAGAAGTTCCTGGGCAGAGTGTTCGGGCCTGATCGCGTGGTCCGGCAGCGCACCGAGAGCCTGGTAGAAAGCCGCCACGCCGGCCGCGGCACCTTCACCGAGCAACGGCGTAATGGACTCCTTCATGGCCGCGGGCGTGATCGCCTCGTATCTCACATCCCGTCCCAGCCGCGCGGCGAATGCCTCGGCGAGATCCGGTCCGGTGACTGCCGGGAACTGCCCGACGCCGACTGTGCCGGTCACATCCGGGCGCTCCAGCAGCACGGCGGCGACATCGGCTATGTCCTGGTGCGAGGCCCATGAGACAGGGAAATCGGCACGGAGTGGGTAACGCAGAACGCCCTGTCCCCGAACTGCCTCGACAACCGTCGGAAGGAGCAGATTCTCCAGGAACACCCTTGGCGCGATCACCGCATACGACACCTCACTGGCCTCCAGCCCCGCTATCAGTGTCGCGGCGGCGCTGTCCACAGGGATGGATGGCGGGCTCGCCGGGGCGCCGATCCCGGAGCCACTGGTGGAGAACACCACACGCGCGGGCCGGGCCTCGCGGACCGCGGCAACGATATGCCGCACGTAGGCCTCACGGTCACCGGGTGCGGCCGCCGGCAGATGGACGAACAGTCCCTCGGCGCCCCGATAGGCGTCTGCCAATTCCGAGGAGGAAGAGTAGTCGAGAGGCCTCACCCGCGCGCCGGCCACGGCGGCGTCCGCGCGGCGCGTGAGAGCAACCACGGACTTACCCGCGGCGGCGAGAACAGAAACAACAGGGGCACCCTGGGCGCCGGTGGCGCCATGGATCACATAACTCATGACCGAATTAGTGCACAGGGTGCACCGGTTACTTCAACTGCACTATTGGATCGAGAAGAGAATTGATTGCTGTTCCGCTCCCCGAGTGCGGTGTCTCCCGGTTCCTCACGCTGCTCGACGGGCCCTGGGCCACCCTGATCGTGCGTGAACTCCTGGACGGTCCCCACCGCTTCACCGAACTCCGCAAGGCCCTGCCCGGTATCAGCCCCCACACCCTGACCAGCAGGCTGCGCCGGTTCGAGACGTACGGGATCGTCACCCGCACCGCGTATCCCGAAGTACCCCCACGCGTCGAATACCGGCTCACCCCCCTCGGCGAGGACCTGCGCGACGTACTCGAAGCCATGGCAGCCTGGGCCCTGACCGTCCCGCAGCCCGACCCTCATCCGGCCGCGTACTGACCGGTCAGAAAACAGCCTTTCGTCCGCGGTCGGGGGCCTGCAAGCGGCAACCGGACGAGAGGGGCCGACCCGGCGCGGCCAACGCAGGGCCCGGGCCTGGACGGCTCCAAGCATCCGCTCGAACATGCCGTCCAGGACCCACCGGCGGAAACCAATGTGCAGCGTGGCCCACGGGCCTTACCGATCGGGCACGTCACCCCGAGCCGTCCCGGTGCGGAACTTCCACACGATCCCGTTGAGCACCGTGCGGTCGTCCAACCGTTTCCTGCCCCGCAACGACTCGGGCAGCAGTTGCCGAACGAACTCCCATTCGGCATCCGACAGTTCATGGCGACGCATCACCCGACCATGATCCATTACGCAAGATCATTTGAGGTCCTCGGCGGGTGTGCGACCAGTCGTCGCGGGAACACTGTTGGGGGGTCAGAGCCGTCGCGATCTGGCCTGCCGCCAGCGGCATTCCGGCCGGTCGTCTTGTGCGATGCCGCCGGCAACTGAACGTGAACAAGTCCCGTTCTGCTCTGTGCGAGGCGGGCCGATGAATCATGTGTCAGTTGAGGGCGGTGAGGAACTGGGTGGCGGCGAGTTCGGCGTACAGCAGGTCGGCAGCGACGAGTTCGCGGTGGCTGCCCACCGCGCGTACCCGGCCGGCATCCATGACGACGATGCGGTCGGCCGTGGTGACGGTGGAGAGCCGGTGGGCGACGACAAGCACGGTGGTGGTGCGGGCGACGTCGGCGACGGTGTCGCGCAGGGCGGCCTCGTTGACGGCGTCGAGCTGGCTGGTGGCCTCGTCGAGGAGGAGCAGGCGGGGGCGGCGCAGCAGCGCGCGGGCGATGGCCACGCGTTGGCGTTCACCACCGGAGAGCTTGGTGCCGCGGTGGCCGACGAGAGTGTCGAGGCCCTGGGGAAGGCCGGCGACGAGGCCGTCAAGTCGGGTGGTCTTGAGTACCTTGCACAACTCCTCGTCGGAAGCGTCGGGGTTGCCGAGAAGCAGGTTGCCGCGGAGCGAGCCCGAGAGCACAGGGGCGTCCTGTTCGACGTACCCGATGGCGGCACGCAGCGTGGGTATCTCCCAGCGCATGAGTTCGCGGCCGTCGAGGACGATGCGACCGGCCGTCGGCTCGTAGAACCGTTCGATGAGAGAGAAGACCGTGGTCTTCCCGGCGCCGGAGGGGCCGACGAAGGCGGTCAGCCCGCGGCCGGGGATGGTGAAGCTGACCGCTCGGTGGACGTAGGGCAGCTCCCCGGCGTAGCGGAAGCAGACCTCCTCGAAGGCGAGCGCGGCCGGCTCGGCGTCCGGTGCGGGCAGTGGGGCGGGCTCTGCCTCCGGCTCCGCAGGCAGAGCCTGGGCCTCCTGGATACGGGCGATGGCTGCGGTGCCGGTCTGATACCCGGTGGCGGCGGCGATCACCTGCTGGACGGGCGACATCAGGTAGAAGACGTACATCAGAAAGGCGACCAGGGTGCCGATGTCGATGGCGCCGGTGGCCACCCGGGCGCCCCCGGCGGCCAGCACCGTTATAAAGGCGATCTGCATGGACAGGCCGGCCATGTTCCCCGCCAGAGCTGACCACTTCGCGGAGTCCACGCTGTGCCGCCAGGCCTCGTGCGCGGCGGCGTGCACTGCCTGCTCCTCGCGGTGCTCCGCGCCGGAAGCCTTAATGGTGCGCAGGCTGCCCAGGACGCGCTCCAGGGACGCGCCCATTACCCCTACCGAATCCTGCGCACGACGGATGGTCTTCTTGACCTGCGGCATGATCACCCAGATGACCATGCCCGTGCACACGATCACGGCGAGGGTGACGGCCAGCAGTGCCGAATCGACGACACCCATCAGTACCAGCGTGGCGATCATGGTGAGTCCGCCGGTGCCGAGGCCGATGAGGGTGTCGGTGGTAACCGAGCGGAGCAGCGTGGTGTCGGAGGTGACCCGCGCCATCAGATCGCCGGGCTCGCTGCGGTCCACCGCGGAGATGCGCAGTCGCAGCAGATACGAGGTCAGCGCCCGGCGTGCCCCAAGGACCACGGACTCGGCGGTGCGCTTCAGCAGGTACGAACCCACGCCCCCGAGCCCGGCGTTGGCAAGGACGAGAACGCTCATCACGAGCAGCGGTGTGGTGATGGACCGGTCGTGGCCGAGGTCGTTGACAAGCCCGCGCGCGACCAGGGGCAGGGCGAGTCCTGTGGCACTGGTGAGGAGTGCCAGGAGCGCGCCGGCCAGCAGCACCCAGCGGTACGGACGCACGTAGTGGAGAAGCTGCCGCCAGGGGGGCGGCGGTGTTGTGGCGGGCGAATGAGGTCTGCCCTGCTCGGACGAGGTCGGCAGCTGGGGGATGGGTGCCGGCGGACTGCCGGATGGAGCGTCCATGAGTACCTCATACGGTCTGTGTCGGCCTGTGCGGCGGGCCGGCCGTCAGCCGTTGGCGGGCTGCCGCGTGACGGCACGGCGCGGGCCGGGTCCCGACTTCTTCCGCCCCTGGCGGCGGGCGGGAGGCCACCAAGTGGACGATTACGGCAGTGAATACGGCGATTGAGGTCCGGTCGCCATGCGCCGCCCGGCCCGGATCCTCTTCGACGTCCTGGTGACGAGCGTGCCCCTGCCACGCGCGACGCTCTCGTTCGGCCCCTGGCGCACCCGCTCGGCGCACCGATTGGCGCACCGATTGGCGCACCGGACATGGGTACTCGATTCGTTCGGTCGCCCGTACGGTGTCGGCGAACCCCCGGCTGCGAACAGTGTGGGCGCCTCGTAGCAAGCCGTCGCGTCGAAGTCTTCAGCTCCTTTTGTTCGATTTTGCTCTACGGGTTTCATGATTCCGCGAAGGTCCCGTGCCGTCGTTGTCTACTCGCGCAGTGGGTTTGTCGGTTCGCGCACGAGAAGATGATGGGAAGCCCGGTACTCGCTGGGCGACGCCCCGTAGGTGGCGCGGAAGAGCCTGCTGAAATGGGCGTGGTCGGTGAAACCCCAGCGTGCGGCGATGGCGTGGATAGTGCGCCGGCTAAGCCCGGGATCCGCCAGAGCGCGCCGGCACTGCTGCAGGCGCTTTCGCCGGATCAGGGCCGCCGGGGTCGTGCCTGTGACGGCCAGCGCCTGTTGCAGTTGACGCAGGGACACATGGTGGGCGTCGGCGACGGTCCGCGGTGAGAGTTCCGGGTCACCGAGGTGCTGGTGGATGAAGGTGTGGACACGGGCGAGCAGGGCTCGCTGCCGGCTCTCGGGCGGCACCGCGTGTAGCGAGTGGAGTTCATGGGCCAGCATGGTGGTCAGCAGTTCCAGGGCGGTGTCGAGCAGGCGGACGATATCAGCGGCTCTGTCCCGGATTCCTGGACTGGTGATCTCGTGCAGACAGCGGGAAAGAACGGCGCCGATGCCCTCACGCCCCGAGAGTCGTCCGGCCAGCAGCGGGGCCACCTCTGCCGCTGACAGTGGCAGCACCGCTTTAGGGAGGACGAGGATCTCGTGCGTCCCGCTCTCGCGCCTTGCCCGGAACGGTTGCGAGGAATCGATAAGGATCAGGTCACCCGCTCCGAGGGTCGTCTCCCGGCTCCCTCGACTGAATCCGCAGGTACCGGTCCGGACAACTCCGAGTAGATATTTTTCCGGATCCGACCGGCGGACGAGCTTCTGGGTACGTTCCGCGGACCACGGTGATATCACCGTTTCCGTATACACCTGAAGGGTGTTCGAGCCACGTACAAGTGTCGAGGCCAGGAAATTCGCTTCGTCGTGACATCGCGCCTGAGTTGGGACGAGTGTGCGGCAGGTCAGCTCGCGCCAGCACGCGAATCGCTCTTCTGCGGGTAGATTCTCGGTGGTGAACACCGTCTCAATCACTGGTCCTCCACAAAATTCTTTCTGCGAGAACCGAGCCGAATCCGCCGTTGTCTCCAACGGTCATAACTAGTGGAAGCCTTGATAGCGCCGACAGGATCCCGCTTTCCACTTCGAATTATCCGGGCGCACGAACGCCGCGTCTTTCGGTTCGGCCGGGCTAGTTCGACCCAGACCTTGCCGGTCGGCAACAGAAGGAGCAATAGCAGAGGCTGTCCGGGACGAACCCAGCCCTGTCCGGGACAGGAGGGGTGCTGTCCGGCCTGGTCAGAGCGTTTGTCCGGGAGTCCTGTCCGGGCGATCCGTCTGGGCTGCACCAGAGCAGGTCGGATTGCCGGTGTCATGTCACCCGACGCTTGAGGAGCTCACGGAATGGACAGTCGAGAGGATCCGCCGGCGCATCAAGCAGGCGATGCTGAAGAGTTCGTGGAGCTCATGTGGCAGCTCAAGCAGCAGTCGGGGCTGATTTACCGGCAGTTCGAGGGAACCGGGATCAGAACTGTCCACCACCTGGAGAAGCTCCCCAGCCAATCCGGCGGCGGACCGGCGTGAAGCGGGCCTTGTCAAGCAACGTGGGCCGGGCAAGGATGTTCGCATGGGGAGCCAAGGGGGATTAGCGCCTCAAGATGCGCAGGATGCGGCCGCGTTCGTTGGGCTGCTGCGGCAGCTGAAGGAAGAGTCGGGACTGACCTACCGGCAGTTGGAGGATCGTGCGGCTGACCGCGGTGAGGTCCTGGCGCGCAGCACCCTGGCCGATGTCCTGCGCCGGGCGACCCTGCCCCGTCCGGAGACGCTGGCGGTGTTCGTCCGGGCATGCGGCGATGACCACGATGTCGGCGCATGGCTGGAGGCCAGGGACCGGATCGCCGCTGGTGAGGGTTCGCAGGTCGGCAGTTCGGCCGCTTCAGGTGTCGCGTGGCTGCCACGAGGTTTCCGCCTCCTCTCGGTCGTCGCCGTAGCCCTCGTACTTGCGGCGTTCGCCTGGATAATCGTGCCGGACAGCTCAAACGGGCGTGCAGCACGTGCCGGTCCGTCTATTGGGAAGCCGGACTCGGGCCAGCCGCTTCTCTTGTCCTCCGAAGAGTGTCCTGGGGTACTGGTCAAAGGCGCACATAATCTGTGCGTCCAGGAACTGCAAAAGCGGCTCCAGCACCATGGACTCGACCTTCCAGCAGACGCAGTCTTCGGCCCCTACACGAAGATGCGTCTGATGGCCTTCCAGGCGTTCGCCGGAATACCTCTGACCGCGATGGCGGATGAGACCACCAAGAAGGCACTCTACGAGGAGACTCGGAAGATCGATACCTGGACACCGAAACAGGTGGAACGGCGTCTGCGTGAAGTCTTCCCCGAACAGCCAGAAAAAGCGGTGCGCCTCGTGCGCTGCCTGACACTGCTCGATCCCATCTGGATCTGGGGCAATCCCGACGGCAGTCGGCAGTGGGGCCTGTTTCAGTTCTCCGACCTGGAACTGATGGAACTCGGTGCCGAGCCATTGACCGCCCTCAACCCCGAACGGAACATCCAGCTCGGACGCGCCGTATGGGAACGCACGAAGGACTTCAATCACTGGTCATGCCAGCCCAACATAGCGGCCACCGCAGAGCGTCGCTCATAGGGCGACTGCGGGCCACCTGGCCAGCTGCGTGCTGCTTGCGGCGAAGCCCCGGGGAGGCGTACGGGATCCGCCTCGGTGTCACACGTCGTCCGCACCGGACTGATGTCGCCGACCTACCGTCAGCTGAGCATGAGAGCACTCTCCCAGGGGGAAGCCGGGCCGGAGCCGGATGCCCATGAATGCAGCGCCAGCGCGATCCCGGCCGCTCCTTCGAGGAAGCCGGCGCGGTGGGGACCGCGTCGTCCGCCCGCGTCATCGCTGCGGTAACCGAACGGCACGGTCGAGTCGAAGCCTTCCACCATGCGGTTGACGAGTTCCGGAAGGTGGTCGGCCAATGCCTGGTCACCCGAGTCAAGGGTGGTGCGCCATGCGATGTGCAGGAGTCCCGCCCACCCGTGGCACAACCCGAAATCACTCATCGTCTTCGTATCCCGAACTGCTCCCAACAGCGCGTGAATCGCCGTGCGCTGCCAGTCGGCGCGGTCGAGCGCCCGGCCCGCCACAAAGAGGGCGCGGGCCACGCCCGCTGTGCCGTAGCACCATCCCGGACCGGAGCTCTCAGTCACGAACGCGCCGACGGCCTCGGCATCGAACGGGATCGCGGCAGGCCATCGATGGTCGTCGATCCGGCGGCCCAGCAGCCATTCGACGATCCGAGTGATCGCCTCCGACTGGCCCTCCACCTCTGCCCCCGCTTCGCTGGCGAGCGCCAGTAAGGCCAGCACGCCCGGAACGCCATGTGCCAGCCCCAGGTTGAAATGCCCACGCGGATAGTGCGCCTGCTGGCCCAGGGATGGCGCCCCCCGCACCCACCATCCTGGGACCACATGCCCGTGGGCGGAAACCGGATCCGTGAGGCGTACCAGGTAAGCGAGTATCTCCATCAGTAGGTCCGGCGCGGCAGGAGCCCAGTTGAGCAGATACCTGCCCAGTCCGCAGATGCCGCCGATCACGTCGTAGACCGGACCGGGCATGCCCGGCATCCCCGCGTCCAGCCTTTCGGCCTCCGCGGTGAGTCGAGCGCGGAGCCCGGCCGTCAGTCGTTCCTCCACCGGCCGGAGCAGGTTGGAGTAGTCATCGGGGGTCTGCTGAGCGCAGCGAGCAGCGAATGCCACCGCCGGGAGACCGGCGAACAGCCCGTCAGAGGGGCTGCTGACCAGCGCACGGCCGGCGGCCGCCAGGTGTGCGTGCGCGTGCGCTCGGTACCGGGCGTCACCGTGAGCGAACTCCGCGAAGAGCAGCGCGAGGCCAGGGTGCCCGTCCGACAGCGACAGCGGGGACCACGGCGATCGCGGTGGCATGCCGGGCGGATGGTCCAGGTTGCTCCGCGCCGTCACTACCGACAGCACCCGGTCCGTGTCCGCCAGCCGCGCTACTATCTCCACCGCGACTTGTTGTGCGGCGCCGCGTACCGTCACTTTCCCCGCCTCCGGCGCTCCCGATGGGCCTCTACCGCTCCACGTGCGACGGCGTAGGCCCGTACTTCCGCATCCCGATCCGTTCCCAGGAGGCGGTTGTGGTGCATATGCAACAACGAGTTCAGCAAATCTGTTCGTGCTGTCGGCGAATGTCCTTGGAGTTCACCCACGGTGTTGCCGTATCGGGTTATCGCTTCGGAGCGCTGTGACCAGGCGCTGAGGACGACTGTGCCACCTGGTACGCCGCGCAGCCCGGCCCAGCCGTCGTATGGATTGATGAGTGATAACGCGGCCCCGCGATGGAGTTGGAATGCACGGTGGGCGGGGCTTTTCGCAAGCCGGTGTACGAGCCAATCAATCCCCGCTTCTGTGCTGCCACAGAATCTCGTTGCCAGATCAACACAGTTGGCAGCAGCCAGGATCAAGGGATCGAGAGCCAGTTCACCGGAGGCCAGCAGCGCCAACTGCGTGACCGCGGCAACGCTGTCGGCATGAAATGCCCGTTCGGCCGCCTCAATGGCCCGGGGCCCACCGTAACGCTCGATCTCTGGGTCGTAGGTGTCCAGAACCATCCTCCGGGCTCTGCCGCCGTCTCGCAGACCGCTCACCCAGGCAGTCAGCCGGGGCAACAACTCCGAGGCGAGGACGGCCGGATCACCGTGGAACCGCAGCCGCAGATGGCGGTCGGGGTCGGCATAACGCAGGAAGAACCAGCGGTCGATGGGCAGACCGGACGTCAACCCGGGGACGTCGAGGAGCAGCTCATCGTGTCGCTCGGCCGAGCAGTACACCGATGCGTACAGCCATTCACCGCCGGGCAAATGCTTGCCCACCGCGGGTCGGCAGGCTGTATGCCTTGTTCGTGACACGGCAGGTTTGCCGGGCAGGGCCAGGAGAGGGAACACGACTTCGTTGCGGTGCACGCCGTCTGCACCGGCGAGCCAGCCCGTACCGGGACCAGCGGCGGCCGGCACTTCCGACAAAGATGTGGAGTTGCGGCGACGGCCGAGTTCCTGGCGCAGCAACCGCTGGTGTGCCGGCTCGTCGAGGTCCAGGTCGATGCGCTGGTCGACATGGCCCAGGCAGATGTGCTTCGGTACCCGCCAGCGACGCCGCCATGCCGCGACTTCAGCGATCCAGTCCGAGAACGGCATGTCCTGGTCGCAGAGCCGATCCGTCGGCCTCCACCGGGCCAGGGCGAGCACGCTGCGACCGTGCCGGACCCTGGGCGTGTACGGCAGGGCGCCCATACCTCCCCAGCGCCAAGGCATCCAAGGGCGCGCCCCCATGCTGCCGATCTCACGCAGAAATCGAGCCGCGTTCGGTGACTCGTTGCGCGCGACAAGGAGGTGGAACGTCGCCGGAACGACTTCTCTGCCGCTCTTCACATCCACCGCGAACAGTCCTTGCGCGTCGCCCCCGATGGCTACGTCGTCCAGCCGGAGCACGGAGGGATCATCCATCTCGGCGAACTCCGCCACCGGCAGGACATTTGGTGCCCAGCGCGGCACCTGTGACACGTTTCCGCCCCGCGGGCTGCGCACTTGATAGGTGAGCTGTACCGGCGACGTCGTGGAATCCGCGGTGATGCCTGCCCGGGCGACCGCACCGTACGCCTCCCGTGAAGCGTCGTCGAGAAGGTGCGCGAACCTTCCAACGCTTGCCGCCGCCTGCCCGAAACAACCAAGGACGACCAGCCGGAAGTCTCCCTCCCGCATGGCCGACACCGAGTCGGCGAGCAGGTGCGTGTGCAGGTCGAGCGAGGCTGGTTGACGGTCTTCGTCGGACGCCGACGGCGCCAGCAGTGGATGGTCATCAGTGAGCACCATCTCCGACTGGCCGGTCAGCATCGATTCCTGGACGAGTTCGGCGACGAGACGGTCTCGGTCGGTGTCCTGTACCTGCTCCGGTCGGGGGAGCCGAGGGCTGGGCGGAATCCGGTAGCCGGCCGGGGCGCCGAGTCCGATGTCGGGGTTGAGTAAATCCTTCAGGGCCACCAGCCGGCCCTGTCCGTAGCGTTCCAAGAAGTCGTCGTGGTACTGGCGGAGTTCTGCCGTGCCCCGTTGTCTCGGCGCGAGCCGCCACAGCAGTGTCGCGACACGTTCGGCTTCGGCGGCCACGACGCGGGGCAGGGCCACGTCCGCGTCCAAAGCCAAGTCCACCTGGACGAGCCCCTCTCCCGGCGACATCCTGCGCATCCGTTCACGCACTTCCGTCAAAGCGGCGCGGCCCTGGCCCAGCGGTTGGGCGACGTAGCGCGCAAAGTCCTCGCGGAGGGCTCGAAGCTCATGGGACACGGGGATGGGCGGCAAAGTCCTGATCACATGATCGAGTGGATCAATGGTGTCCATACGGGGCCGTAGCTCGGTGAGCAGAATGTCTTTGCCGACAAGCTGCCGAAGCATGACATCGATCTTGTCCTCCGGCACCGTGGGAAAGGCGTCGGCCAGTCGAATCACCAGGTCGCGGAACGAGATGGGTGCGTTCGCCATTTCGGCGACAGCACGGACCGCCGAAGTGCGCCTGACGCTCACTTCCTGCACACCTGTGCGCGATCTCTCCGCTTCCGCCGAATTCGGCACGTAGGACAGCACCAGCCGGTCCCCGCGGACGAAGCAGAGGTTGTTGAGCACGAGCCGAAGTTCGGGCAGCACTTCTGGCCGCAGCTCACAGTCGCGTACGACTTCGCTCAGCCACTCCTGGTCCGGCCGGGCGTACCGCCGGTGTTCCGTACCGAAACGCACTTTGGCGTCGCCCGGATCGTCCACGAAGTGGATTCTCGCCACCCCGGCCATGATTCCGAACGGGGTAGATCTGGTGGCCATCCTCAGCCGGTAGCCGGTCAGCGCCCGCACGGCGCGGCGCACATCGGCCGGCCGCGGAGCAACTCCTTCGGTGCCGGTGTCAATCAGGGTGTCCAGACGATGTGCCAGTGACGGGCTGGAGATTGAAACGGCTTCCCTCACCGTCGGGTCCGCCGCCAGGTCAGCCAATACCTTGACGTCTTCCGCCAGCTCACCGGTATGCGTCCCCATCCCGGACGCTTGTCCGACCGAATGCACAGGAGCCCGCAGCATTGCGACATCGGAGCAGCGAAATAGTGGTTCGCGAATCATTTTGGGCTCGTTCTCCACTTCTGCCTGGACGGCGACACAGGAACACGGGTGTCCGCCCGGAAGGCAGGCACCCGCGCCCCGTGGTTCGTCGCGATCAGTCGATCGTCTGCCCGAATGGCACCTAGGCGACCATCATTCGGTGCAGGTGTCGCAGGTCAGCGAGGAACACGTGAACAATGTGCAGAGGAATCCGGTCGCGGTCACTTCCTGACCCTCCTGGATCACCTTGATTTCCTTGATCTCCAGGTCGAAGGCATCGTCGAGCTGTATTTCCGAGGTCGTCATAACGGACACTTGACGGGTCCTTCCAGTTCGATGAACAGTCGGATCGATCTCTCGGGTACGATCCGGAGCGCCCGTGGTCGCGCGCTCGACATTCAGAGTGCCAAGGCGAATAGCCTCTGGCCTTGTCATTCCGCGCAGCGATGTTGACGATTCGCGCAATGTTTGTACCGATAGGTTCGATGGTCCTGCGGCGGTATCCCGAAGACGGCCCGGAACAGGCGGCCTCGATGTGCCATTCGGATGGCAGTGCGGTCAGGACGGACCGCGTTCAGGTTTTCCGTGGTGAGGCGGTGCCGGCGTGTGGGGTTGGCGATGTGGTCTCCTCCAGGAGCAGGCCCTGTCCCGCCGCCAGTTCGGTGCGTACCGACGCCCAGAAGTCTTCATCGGCCACCTCTGTCATCTCTGGTTACGCGGCGTAGGGGGAGGCCGCCAGGGGTTGCGCGAAGAGGCCGAGTTCCCGCGTACCGGCCACGGCGTCCGTGCAGGGCTGATCACTGCCCACATACATGTATTGATCTCACCCGACGTGCACGGTGAACACGTCTCCTGCCTCCAGCCGGCACCAGGCACCCTGTTCGCGGAGCATGACGCGGACCAGTTCCAAGGCCACCGCCAGGGAGACCTCGGCCCCGTCGTGGTAGCTGGCGAGGTCAGCTGGGAAAAGCTAGCCGAGACCATGTCCCTCGACGGCTGGCTGGGCACCGAAGTGGACGATTCCGGTGACGGAGGGCTCACGGATCTCCAACCGGTCGAGCCCGCGGCTTCCGCGAAGTCAGACGGGTGCCGGACTTCGCCGCCGCCATCGCCAGACGGACGGGATCCTCGGCCGTGACCGCCCAGTCCGCCCCGCCGCTTGATGCGTTGATTACGCCACAAGGGCTGACCTCGACCACGACTGCTTCCACTCGTTCGGGATCCCGCAGGTCGAGGGCGTGCCACGCGACCTCCTGAGCGCACCCGGGTCTGGTCGCGTAGGTCGCGGCTGTCGCGTGCCCGGCCACTGACGCTTGCCGGACCAGTTCGGCGCCCGGCACCGCGGACGTTGGGCCAGAGCCACAACGCGTGGACCGAGCCGGCAGCCCGGGGGGCCGTGCCGGTTTCACCGCGGTGCGGTGGGGCGGCAGTAGCGGTGGATCAGTTCTGTGTGCTCGGGGAATCGCTGCACCAGGTCCTCGGCCTGTCCGAGTGTCATGTCGGCGTAGTCGAATCCGGGTGCGACGGCCTCGCTGATCAGGCCGTGGTCCCCAAGGGTGAGGTGGGAAGCCTTCCAGACTCCGCCGGGGACCGCGAGCGTGAGGAGCTGGCCCTCGTCGGGGTCCTGGCCGAGTACGGCGGTGCGGTGGCGGCCGTCGGGGAGCAGTAGGTGGTAGGTGATCGGATCACCGTGGTGGTGGAAATGGAGGATGTCCGATCGGTTGAGGTGCCAGTGGCCGACCGGCGACCAGTGCGTCAGCAGGTAGTGGATGGACGTCAGGGTGTATCGGTCCCCGGCGGGGGTGGGGATGCGGGGACGGTGGTCGGCCTGGAATGTCCGGCGGAAGTACCCGCCCTCCACGTGCTGTTCCAGGCCGAGTGTCTCGATCCAGTGCTCTGCTGTGATCATGCTCTCGTCCTTCTTCGGCAGGTTGCCCGGGATACCTCGGCTGGAGACACACAACAGCGTCGTGCCGGCACCTCCGTCAGAGGCTCAGCAGAGTGTGGCATCCGCACCAGCCAGGGGTAGTCGCGGCACACGCGTTCCCGCGTAGGACCTCGAACTCGACCGCGTGGCACCGTGGTTGGAGGGGCTTCGAAGAGCGCGCGGTAGGGTGCGACTGATCAGCTGTCATGGTCCGGTTTCAGAAGGAGTTCAAGGCGTGGTCGTCACTTTCGATTCCACCGGCCTCCAGCGCGTCGACGAAACGACCTGGCTGCATTCCGCCTACGGGGACCGAGTCAGTCTGACCGTCACGAACTCGCCGTTGACCGAGACCGCCTGGCTGGAGGACATCCCCGCCATGCGGCGTAACCTCGCCGCTTCGTACCCGCGGATGGGATGTCTCATCGAGGCCGAGCCGGTGGTCCTCGGCGGTGTTCGCGGCGTGTGTCAGGTGGTGAAGGTGCCGATACCGAACGCCCCCACCGGGCAGGTGTTCATGGCGATGATCTTCCTGGCGAAGGCCGACCGCCATGCCACGGTCAGCTACCTCGCCGAGGAGAGCGGGATCACCGGAGTGAGGGAGGCG
This sequence comes from Streptomyces camponoticapitis, assembly GCF_014646115.1. Lineage (GTDB taxonomy): Bacteria > Actinomycetota > Actinomycetes > Streptomycetales > Streptomycetaceae > Streptomyces > Streptomyces camponoticapitis. Next base: position 44,426 of record NZ_BMMV01000035.1, read on the forward strand.
ACGATCGTCGCCAAGCTGGGGCTCACAGGCATGGATGGCTGGGTCCTGCCGCATCCCTACGCCCCCGAGCTCCAGAGCGCTCTGCCGTACCACCGCGGTGACGACCCGACGTGGGACGCGCAGTTCCCCGACCATCCGCTGTCACGGGTGCGTGCGTGGGTGCGATCGGTTACGGCCACCGCGACGGTTGATCCCGGGTTCGCCGCTCTGGCCGACTTCGAACCCGGCCGCCGGGCACGCGGTGCTGACTCCAACGGTGGGCTTTCGAACTTCGGGAGTGGGAAGTTCAAGGAGGGAGGCCCCGCCGTGTTGTTGCAGAAGGGCGCCAACATACCCGTGCCCGCCAACAGGGTCCGGGTGGAGCTGGGTTGGCACGGCGGGCCGGGGACACCTGATGTGGACGCGTCGGCGTTGTTGCTGACGACGGCCGGCAAAGTGCGCTCGGACGACGACTTCGTCTTCTACAACCAGCCTGTGCATCGCAGTGGCGCGGTGCGTCTCGATGGAAGGCGTCAGGACGGCACGGGCGTGGTCGAGACGATCGGTGTGGACCTGTCCGCGGTCGAGCAGGGAATCGGCACCGTGGTGGTCGCCGCGTCCACCGACGGCACGTTCGGTCAGGTACCCGGGCTGTTCGTGCGGGTGCTGGACGCGGAGAGCGGCGTCGAAGCGGCACGGTTCGACGCCACGGGCGCCACTTCGGAGACGGCGTTCGTGCTTGGGGAGCTGTATCGGCGGAACGACGCCTGGAAGTTCCGGGCGGTGGGCCAGGGGTACTCCTCCGGGCTGGCGGGGCTCGCCACCGACTTCGGTATCACGGTCGACGAGCCCGCCTCGCCTCCGTCGGCCCAGCAGGCCACGCCCACGCCGCCCGCACCGCCCATGCGGCAGGCCGCCCCTCCGCATCCGACGCCGCCGGCGCCTCAGCCGCCACAGCCGTCACAGCTGTCGAAGATCACGTTGACGAAGGCGGCGCCCGCGGTATCGCTGACCAAGCAGGGCGCCACCTCAGGAGCCATGCGGTGCAATCTCTCGTGGAGCCCTCGCAAGCCGTCGAGTGGCTGGTTGAGGAAGGGAAAGAGCGCCGTCCGGCTGGAGGACGTCGACCTGGACCTCTCGTGTCTGTGGGAGCTGCGGAACGGAATGACGGGGATCGTCCATCCCATCGAGAACCAGTTCGGCTCGTTCGACCAGCCGCCCTACATACGCCTGGACCAGGACGACCGGACCGGCTCAAGCGAGGCCGGCGAGAACCTCGCGATCAATCTTGATCACGCGGCTGAGCTGAAACGCATTCTGGTGTTCGTGGTCATCCATTCCGGGGCGTCGAGCTTCGCGGGCCTGGACGGGGTCGCCACGCTGTATCCCCCTGTCGGTCCACCGATCGAGGTGCGCCTGGACGAGTGCACCGTGCCCTCGACGGCCGCCGCGATCGCTCTGATCGAGAACGTGGACGGGGAACTGATCGTCCGTCGGGAGGCGAAGTACATCCTGGTGCCGCCGGGCATCTTCAAGCAGCAGGCCGTGGATATCGAGTACGGCTGGGGAATGACCTGGCACGCGGCCGAGAAGGACTGACCCACCGCGTCCGCCGGCGACCCGGCATGTTCGTCACTTGGCCTTCGCGATCGGACGCGCTGCCGGAAGGGGGCGAGTCCCCTGTGTCTGACGCCGACCCGGAGCCGACTCGCCGTCACATTTCATCGATGAACGGCACTGCCAGTTGATGACTTCAACCCGGCGATCCCTGTGCTTCACGCTGGATACGGAAGCCGCCAGGGACGTGAGGACGGTCTGCGGTCCTTCGCCTTTCAACATATTATTCTGTGCTGTGCCCTCCTCGCGGGGCGCAGTGCGGCTATGCGTCCGGGTTCTCCCGTGTCGTACACCGGAACTGGGCAAGAAGTCGGGCCGTGGTCAAGGCGAAGGCCGGGCGCCCGAATCCGACCGGAGGGCGTAGGCACGCCCCGCCCGTTCGCAGTAGACAGGGAGTAGGGGCACATGCCAACGCATGACGAGGACGACGCGGCGTCGTCCGATGCCGGTGCCGGACGTCTGGTCTCCGGTCGTTACAGATTGCTGGCTGTCCTCGGGTACGGCGGGATGGGCACCGTGTGGCGTGCCCATGACGAGGTACTGCAGCGCGAGGTGGCCGTGAAGGAGGTACGCGCTCCTGTCGGGCTGCCCGCGGAACGCGTGGAGCGGATGTATGCCCGTATGCATCGGGAGGCCTGGGCGGCTGCCCGCATCAGTGCGCGTGGTGTGGTGACGGTCCATGACGTGGCTACGGACGAGGGCCGGCCCTGGATCGTCATGGAGTTCGTCCGCGGCAAGTCCCTGGCCGATGTCATCACCGCGACCGGTGCCCTCCCACCGCAGGAGGTCGCGCGGGTGGGTGCCGAGGTGTTGGCCGCGCTCCGCGGAGCGCACGACGCCGGAGTACTGCACCGGGACGTGAAACCTGCCAACGTCCTTCTCGCCGACGACGGGAGGGTGGTGCTCACGGACTTCGGTATCGCCGCTGTCGAGGGTGAATCCGCACTGACGATGACGGGTGAGGTCATCGGCTCTCCGGAGTATCTGGCACCGGAGCGGGCGTTGGGCCGGGCTCCCGGGCCGGCATCGGATCTGTGGTCGCTCGGGATCCTGCTCTTCACAGCCGTTCAGGGCCGCTCGCCGTTCCGTCGGACCACGGCCTTGTCCACCATGCGCGCCGTGGTCGACGACCAGTTGCCCCAGCCGCACAAGGCCGGGCCGCTTGCGTCGGTCATCGAGGGCCTGACACGCAAGGACCCCGCCGAACGCATGTCTGCCGAAGAGGCCGAGCGGGCGCTGGGCTTCTTCCGTGCGGACACGACCACGCCCTCCGCGCCCACGTCCGGCACCGCGAGCCTGCCTACCGCCGAGTTTCCCCTCGCGGAGTCGGAACCGACCCCGGCCACCGAGGAATTGAACGCCACCGCGACCGCACCGGCACCGAGGCAGCCCGCAGACCCCCGGGTCATGGTGGCGATGATCGACACTTCCACGAAGGAAGAACCCGCGACTCCCACGGTGTCGGAAACCGGCACAGCCGTCCCCCGCTCCTCCGTGCCGGAAGCGGGGCCGACAGCCGCAGCCGCCGTACCCACTGCCGGGGAACTCCCCCCGGCGCCCAAGAGCGACGAGCCCCTCGCCGCCCGACAATCGGCAACTCCCTCGATCTCGGTCGACCGCAGCGGTCGGCCCCCGACCTCGCCGCTCCACACCCCGCCGAGGAACACCTCGGACCAGGCGGACACGTCACCTCACACATCCGCCGGCCCCGCCCCCTCCGGTTCCGGCTCCACTCCGCGCAGGCGGCGCGCCCTCCTGATCACCGTGGCCGGGGTCGCACTCGCGCTGCTCGCCGGAAGCCTGGGCTACGCGCTCATGGACGGCGAGACCAAGCAGCCTGTGTCGATCACGGTGACGGCTGACACGACCGAGTACGCGGGGAGTTGCCCCCCAAGCGATTCTCAGGCTCCCCGCTTCACCGCGAACTTCACGGTGTCCGAGCTGCCCATCCAGTTCTCGTACCGGTGGGTTTCGGCGAACGGGTCGGTGATCGACCGGCGGTGGCGGACGCTGGAGTTCCGGGAAGACGGACCCCGATCCCGCGAGGAGACGGTGAGCCTGTCGGCGTACGCGGGGGCCGGAACGCTCCGAAGCGAACTGGCGGTCGAGATCCGGCCGCCCTTCGACAAGGTGTCCAACTCGGTGCCGTTCTCGATCACATGCTCCTCGGTGACCGGCGGTTGACGCCAGGACACCCCAGGTCGCATCAGGCAGTCCGAGTTCTACCGGCGCGCCGGCGTCGAATCTTTCGCCACTCGTAGTTGTTCGTCCGAAGGTGCGGCGTTCCGTCGCAGCCGAAACATTCGCAAGGAGAGTCCGTGTCGTCGGTCATCGTGGGGCGCACAGGCCCGTTCGCGGGTCAAAGCGTGGTACTGGGCGGTGCTCCGCTTCGTTTTGGACGCAAGAGCGACAACGACGTGATCATCGTCAGCGTCAGTGCCTCCCGTCTGCACGCCGAGATCGTCCCGGAGGACGGGGAGTTCGTTCTCCACGACCGGACCAGCAGGAATGGAACGTTCGTCAACGATCAGCGCGTCACACGTCATGTGCTCAAGGCGGGCGACTCCATACGTATCGGCGACGAGACCTTCCTGTTCGAGACGCAGGAGGCCCTGGAGACGGTCCTGGCCCTGTCCGAGCTGGACCTGCCACGCGTCGACGCCAAGGTGAACCCGGGCGAGATGCGGGTCACGGTGACCGGAGGAGGCCCGGTGGGCCTCGCCTTCGCCCTGCTGCTGGAGAACTCCATGCCGGGGCGTGTGGCCATCACCGTCTACGACGGCCGCTGGATCAGAAACGGCTCCACCGTGGTCTGGAAGGACGAGAGTCAGGGCAACGTTCGCCGACAGCAGGTCGTCACCGTTCAGAGCCGGCAGTACCTGGCGCTCACCGAGGAGATACGGTCGGCGCTGTTCGGCTCGGGCGGATATTCGGAGATGTGGCCCGTGGGACCGGATTCGGTCGACGGACGGCCGCCCCGGAACATCCGGATCGCGTACATCGAGGACAAGCTGCTGGAGCTGGCGAACAGCAAGTCCGCGATTCGTCTGGTGCCGAAGCCGTTCGACGTGGCGGAACAGGAGCAGCGACTCTCCCAGGAACATCTGCTGGTGATCTGCGAGGGCGGACGGTCGCGCACGCGAGAGCACTTCGCGGATCGGTTCGGCGCCGCGGACGCGTCAATCTACTCCCTTGAGGGGGAGCACCTTCAGGACGTGGTGCTGGGACTGCGCGTCAAGTCCCAGCTGTCGGACCCGATGAGCGTCCTTCTCACCGTGGCGCAGAACCGGTTCCTGCTCAACTCGCTGCGCGGCGAGGGCTTCCTCAACATGAGGCTGACCCGAGAGGAAGCGGGCAACGTTGTCGGCATCGATCCGGTCCGACAGGTCTTCGAGGAGTGCATCGCGGCCAGGCCCTGCGTCATGAGCCGCCACACGGACAACGAATTCGTCTGCCCGACCCACGGCACCCTGTTCCTGCCCGCCCTGTTGCGCAGTTCGCCGCTGTGGAAGCGGATTCAGGAGGGCCTGAAGCTGTTCGGTGTCGCCGAGGACGATCTCAGCGCCATCACCTCGTTCCGGTTGGACATGGTGCAACGGCCCCGCTTCACGGCCGAACTCACCCGCTCCACCGCCACGAGCCCCGGTACCTACGGCCTGCTGCTGGGCGACGCGGCCAACGCCATCCACTTCTGGCCCGGACGCGGCCTCAACAGCGGCCTCGCCTCGGCCATTTCACTCGCCCGGACCCTCACCCGTGCCTGGCAGGGCCGTCCGCTGCGCGACGCCGACTTCATCCGGCACGAGGCAGCGATGTCCATGCTGCAGTACCGCCACAAGAGTCGGGCCTGGAACGCCATGGTCGCCGCTGACGGGCAGGGAGTGACCCGCGCCATCAAGGACATCATCGCCCAGAGCATGGAGGGGGACCGAGCCGCCGAACTCGAGGCCGACCGGACCGATTTGGACGTCCTGCTGGACCGCATGCTGGCTATCCGCGAGCGCCTTGCCCCGCGCCTCCCCGGAATGCCCAGCGACGACGAACTGCGGGAGCATCTGTCCGCGCTCGCTCCGTCGACCCTGCGGACCCTCCAGGAGAGCGGCCCCTGGGACACGCTGATCGTCGGCGGCGAGGAGGCTGACATCGACATCTTCTACCAGCCGGATCCCCCGGTCTACGTCGCGAGTCCCACCGACCCGCGCCTGATCGGCCAGGGCTAGGGACCCGAGGGGATCGCGCTCATGACCGACCGCCACTGACCGTAGCGTTGGGTGCGGTTGACGTGCTCGCCCGGCTGTCGCGGTCGAACCACCTGGCGTGTTCGGCCTCGTCTCGGTGAGGGTGCCCAGCTGATTCAGGGTGGTGGGGTGACCGGCGTGGGCCGAATGCGGGGCCCGCACCGGCGGCGCTTGTCGGGAAGCAGCTGGGTGATGCCCTGCCCGTCACAGTGCTCCAGCAGGGGGACGGTGACGCGTCGGGTGGTGGCCAAGGCGCGGCTCGCCGTTCCCACGGTGAACGGCTGGTCGAGTTCGCTCAGCCGGTCGGCCGCCAGCAGGGGTGCGTCCGGTAGAAGCACCACGTGCTCGGCGAGCCGCAGTACCGCTCCGTGGCGGACCGCCGTGGCGAGTTCGCGGCGACCGAGGCCGAGTTCGGCGAGCCGCTGGGCGTGAGGGGCGGCGAAGGGACTGTCGGCGAGGTCGGTGGTGAGACGGTGCACCGCGTCGGCCACAGCGGCAGGCAGTCCAGTGGGCCCAGTGGTCACGCGGCCGCGGATCATCCGCAGGGGCGGCGTGACCAGTGCCTCCACCAGGGATACGGCCGGCAGCCCCAGACGGTGCCGAGCGGCCTCCACCGGTATGCCCTCCTCGGTGGGCCGCTGGGAGAGGTGGGCGGTGACCAGTTCGGCCAGCCGGGCGCGCAGGGTGGTCCAGTGGGAGGGGTCGGCGAGCCAGTCGTCCGCGACCGGCGTGGTGTGGACGGCCACCCCCATCGCGGTCAGCTCCCCGCGCCTGACCAGCAGCCGGCGCCGTAGCTCAGCCGTCTCGCTCGGAGTGCCTGAAGCGTCGCCGAGCTCCGCGGCCCGCCGTGTCGCGGAGCCGCGCCGCCGCAGTTCCGGTGGCTGCGGGTCGAGCAGCGTCAGGCCGGCCAGCACCCGACGCAGACCGGGATCGCGCAGCACCGCGCGGTCGCCGATGCGCAGCGGCAGTGGCGCCGGCAGGGTGAGGCGGACGAGATCGGCATCGAGGGGCCGTATGTGTACGGGCACGGCCGCCGAACCGATGTGGGCGACGGCGGTGCGGGGCAGCTCCGCGGCCGGTGTTCCGCCGTGTACGCGCACGTCGCAGCGGAGACAGGGGAGGAAGCTGTCGGGGGTGAGCAGGGCGTCGCCCCGGCCCGTCGACTCCTTGTCGAGGTCCTTGAGGTTGACGGCGACCCGAGCGGTGGCCCGCACCAGGTCGGTCTCCTCGCCGAGGGCCTGCAAGCCCCTGACGCGCACGGGACGGCCGGAGCGGGCGGTCACCAGGACGTCGCCCCGGCGGATCCGCCCCGCGTCGAGAGTGCCGGTGACCACCAGCCCGCTGCCGCGTACGGTGAAGGACCGGTCGATCCACAGCCGTACCGGGGAGTCGGCGTCCCCGTCCGGCAGTCGCGCGGCCAGCCGGCCGAGGGCGGCGCGCAGGTCCGCGAGGCCTGCGCCGGTGCGGGAGCTGACGGCCACGGCCTCGACGGCGCCGAGGGTGCTGGACCGGATCCGGTCCCGGGCCTGCGCCGTGGCGGGGCCGGGGTCGGCCAGATCGCAGCGGGTGACGGCGAGCAGTCCGTGCCGTACGCCCAGGGCGTCCAGGGCGGCCAGGTGTTCCTCGGACTGCTGCTTCCAGCCCTCGTCGGCGGCGACCACGAAGAGCACGGCGGGCACGGGCCCCACGCCGGCGAGCATGGTGGGGACGAACCTCTCGTGTCCCGGGACGTCGACGAACGCCAGCCGTTCGCCCGACGCCAGATCCGTCCATGCGAAGCCCAGGTCGATGGTCAGACCCCGGCGCCGCTCCTCCTCCAGCCGGTCGGGGTGGGTGCCGGTCAGCGCGTGGATCAGTGTGCTCTTGCCGTGGTCGACATGCCCGGCCGTCGCGATGACCCGCATGGTCAGTGCTCCGCCGCGCGCAGCACCGCGGCAAGGATGTCGCTGTCGCACTCCTGCGGCACGCACCGCAGGTCCAGCAGCAGCCGGCCGCGCACCACCCGGCCGAGCACGGCCGGTTCACCGGTGCGCAGCGGTCCTGCCAGGTTCTCGGGGAGGCTGAGCGCGCAGGACGGCAGGGCGATCCCGGGGGCGCCTCCTCCCCCGACGACCGCCTCGCAGGATACGACGTGCGCGTCCAGGCCGCGGCGCGCGGCGTCTTCGGCCAGGCGCAGCGTGCGCGTACGCAGCTGGGGCAGCGGCATGTGCAGGGCCGCGTGCACGGGTGGCTCGGGACCGCGCAGTGTCGCTTCGAGCGCGGCCAGGGTGAACTTGTCCACGCGCAGGGCGCGGGCCAGCGGGTGGCGCCGCATCCGCTCCACGACGGCGGCCCGGCCGAGGACCAGCCCCGCCTGCGGACCGCCCAGCAGCTTGTCTCCGCTGGCTGTGACCAGCGTGGCCCCGGCGCGCAGGGCCGTGGCCGCGTCCGGCTCGTCCGGCAGCGCCGGGTCGGGCGCGAGGAGGCCGGAGCCGATGTCGACGACCACGGGCAGGCCCAGCGACGCCAGTTCGCCGGGGTCCACTCCCCTGGTGAAGCCGCTCACCGTGAAGTTCGAGGGGTGGACCTTGAGGATGAGGCCGGTGTCCGGGCCGACGGCGTCCGCGTAGTCTCCGATACGGGTCCGGTTCGTGGTGCCGACCTCGCGTATCCGGGCGCCGCAGGAGGCCAGCAGTTCGGGGATCCGGAAGCCGTCGCCGATCTCCACGAACTCGCCCCGGCTGAGCAGGATCTCGCGTCCCGGGGCCAGCGTCACCGCCGCCAGGGCCAGGGCGGCGGCTCCGTTGTTGACCACGTGCACGGCCTCAGCGGCGGGCACCGCTTCCCGCAGGGCCGCCATGGCGCTGCGGCCGCGCGGCGCCCGTCTGCCGGTGCTCAAATCCAGTTCGACGTCCGTGTATCCGCCGGCCGCCGTCATCGCCTCCAGTGCTGACCGCGACAGCGGGGCCCGCCCCAGATTGGTGTGCAGCACGACGCCGGTGGCGTTGTGCACGGGGGTCAACCCGGCCGCGAGGGTGGGCAGCGCGGCAAGAGCGGCGTGGACGGCGTCGCCGGGGCCGATCCGTCCGTCGCGTACGGCCTGCTGGGCGGTGGTGACCGCGGCCTTGACGATGGGTCTGCCCAGCCGTGTGGACGCCTCGCTCAGCCGGGGATCGCCGAGGAGCGCCGTGGTGCTCGGCACCTGCCTCCGGGTGTCCGCCGGCGGTTGCCGCCTGTCGTGCGCCACCCGTGCCACCCCGATCGAAGTCAGCGGAGGCGGACGGGAATCGAACCCGCCTGGCCCGGTTTCCGGACCACACCGATTTTGAAGATCGGGAGGGGCACCAGCCCACCCAACGCCTCCGAGCGAGATTGTGGTCCCCGCACGCTGCTGGGGCAAGAGTGAAATCATGGTCGTATGACGACTGTTGGCTCCGCCGCCGAACCCGCCCAACCCGCCGAGCCCTCCCAACCCGCCGAACCCGCCGCGCCCGTACGGCTGACCCAGTACGCACAGGGCGGCGGGTGCGCCTGCAAGATCCCTCCGGGCGAGCTGGAAGCGATGGTCGCGGGACTGCTGCCGTCCCGGAACCCCGGACAGGCCCTCGGCGCGGACGAGGACCGGCTGCTGGTCGGACTCGACGACGGTGACGACGCCGCGGTGGTGCGCACGGGTGACGGCACCGCCCTGGTGTCGACGGCCGACTTCTTCACTCCCGTCGTCGACGACGCCCGCGACTGGGGCCGGATCGCCGCGGCCAACGCCCTGTCAGACGTCTACGCGATGGGCGGCAGGCCCGTCGTCGGGCTCAACCTCCTGGGCTGGCCCCGTGACCTCCTGCCCGCGGAGCTGGCCCGCGAGGTCCTGGCGGGAGCGCTCGACGTCGCCCGCGGCGCCGGATGCTTCGTCGGTGGCGGCCACAGCATCGACAGCCCCGAACCGCTGTACGGGATGGCCGTCACCGGCCTGGTGGATCCCGACCGGCTGCTCCGCAACGACGCCGGCCGGCCGGGTGTGCCGCTGACCCTCACCAAACCGCTGGGCGTCGGGATACTCAACAACCGCCACAAGCGGACCGGTGAGGTCTTCGCGCACGCCGTCGCGGGCATGGCGGCGCTCAACGACAAGGCGAGTGCCGCTGCTCTGGCAGCCGGCGCGGTATGCGCCACCGATGTGACCGGATTCGGGCTGCTCGGCCATCTGCACAAGCTGGCCCGGGCCAGCGGCGTCACGGCCGTGGTGGACGCCGCCGCCGTCCCCGTGCTCGACGGCGCCTGGGAGTCCCTGCGGGCCGGGTACGTCAGTGGCGGCACCCGGCGCAATCTCGACTGGGTGCGCCCGCACTTGGACGCGGGACGGGCGAACGAGGACCAGCTGCACATGCTCGCCGACGCGCAGACCTCCGGCGGGCTGCTGGTCGCCGGGGAGATACCCGGACATCCGGTCATCGGGGAACTGGTGCCCGCCGTGGCCGGCACCACGCTGGTGATCCGCTGATCGCCGCGGACGGCCGCGGGTCCGGGGGCGAAGCCCGGGCCCGCGGCCGGCGCGCTACCGGTAACGGATGTGCAGGTGGTTGTCGTGGTTCGGGTAGCTCGTGGTCAGCCCTTCCGAGATCAGCTGCGGATCGTTGAAGTAGATGAGCTGGACGTGACCCGGGGCCTTCGCCCGGATCTCCTGCACGAGCGTGCGGGTGGCCGCGCGGTCATAAGTGCTTGACTGCCAGGTGATACGCCCCGCCGTGCACTGCGCCGAGTCGGTGCGGGCCGGCCAGACGTCGATGTCCATCCCCACTTCGTGGCTGGCGTGTCCCGGGATGTCCCCACCGTGCTCGAAGCCCGCGTCGCCCACCGGCAGTCTGCCGTTCCCGGTGGCGGCGAAGGTGGCGGCGGCGGCCTCCAGTTGACCGACGGCGCCGGCCGTCGCCCAGTGGGCGCCCGCGTTGCCGTCGGGGCTCTGTGCGCACATCGTGCCGGCACCGAAGCCGATGTTCTCGTAGTGCCACAGCAGGTTCTGCCAGGTGGCCGGCCCGACGACGCCGTCCGCGCCGATCCCCGCATGGGACTGGAAGGTGCGGACGGCGGAGGTGGTGGCGGGTCCGAAGGCCCCGTCGAGCGAGAGGCCCGCGCCCCGCTTGGCGTTGAGCAGCGACTGGACGGCTGTCACCGCCGGCCCGTTGTCACCCTGTCGTACGGTGACGGCGAGCGCGCCCCAGGTGGCGGGCCCGACGATACCGTCGGCGGCCAGGCCCTTGGACTGCTGGAAGCCCACCACGGCGCTCCGCGTGCCCGAGCCGAAGACGCCGTCCGCCGCCACGGGGCGGCCGTGCGCGGCGAGCAGATGTTGCAACGCGACCACGTCGGAGCCTCGGTTGCCGTTGCTCGTCAGCGGGAACGCGGCCTGCGGGAAGGCCAGCGCGGGGGCGCCCAGTCCCAGGAGCAGGGCCGCCAACGCGGTGAACAGCGTGATGATGCGTGCGAGTCGTCTCACGGTTTCTGCCTCACTTTCCCGTCCACTTGTCCTCTCACTTTCCCGACTGAAGAGCGCCCCAGGTGGCGGGGCCGACGATGCCGTCGGCGCCCAGACCGCGTGAGGACTGGTAGTCGCGTGCGGCCTGGGCGGTGCCCGAGCCGAAGATGCCGTCGATGGACACTGTCCGGCCGAGGGCGGCGGTCAGGGCGCGCTGCAGCCGGGTGACGGCCTCGCCGGTCGAACCGTTCTGGATGGTCGGGGTGGATCCGCGGGACAGCAGGGCGGTCCAGGTCTTCGTGCCGACCGCGCCGTCCGCCGCGAGCCCCTTGCTGGTCTGGAAGTTCCGGGCGGCGGCGGTCGTGCCGGACCCGAAGATCCCGTCCGGGGTGCCCGGGTCGAAGCCGGCGGCCTTGAGCAGGCACTGGGCCGCCTTGACCCGGTCTCCGGTCGAGCCGCTCTGGACGGTGGTGTACGTGGTGAAGTCGAGGTTCGCCCCGGTGCAGGTGTGCGTGGGCGGGGTGCCGTTGCCCACGTCGAGGTAGTCGCGGTCGATATTGATCGAGTAACCGCCGTAGGACTCGGTGACCTCGCCCGCGTACTGGTGGATCCGCTGGTGGTTGGACCAGTACGTGGACGGCACGTAGGAACCGGTGTTGGTGTCGGCGGCGCCGTTCCACCACGCGTAGAAGAGGTGGTCGACCCGCGTGTAGGCGCTGTTGTTGTACTCGCTGGCGGCGTCCTTGATGCCGGAGGCGGCGCTGGAGTAGAAGCCCGACAGATAGCCGCTGCTGTGCAGCCGCTCGGTCCAGCCGGACAGGTACGACAGTACGGCCGCCTTGCACGAGGCAGTGGAGGTGTACGCCTCGATGTCGCTGTAGAGGGCGCTGCCCGCCGGGATGCCGAGGTTCGACGCGGCGGTGATGGCACCGGCCGCCGCGGTGACACCCTGGGACTTGGCCGTGGCCGGATCGGCGGACATCTTCAGCGAGTAGTTGGTGCACGGTGCCTGGCGGCCGACATCGATGGGGAACAGACGCCATCCGTTGTTGGTCTGGCTGGTCACCCAACTCGCCGTCAGATTCGGCTGGGCGCAGGCGCGGAAGGCACCGCTGATGTAGACGCCGACCGCGCTGTACGGCGAGCTCGCCTGCCAGGCGTTCATGGCGGCTTGCGAGGGCGCGGCGCAGGCGTCGAAGCCCTTGCCCAGGTAACTGCCGGGTTGCGGCCCCACCGCGGCCCGCGCAGTGGCATCGGACCGCTGTGCCGCGCGGGGCATCTCGGTGCGCTCGGCGCCGTCGGTGAGCTCGGCCGAGGCGAGAACGCCGCGAACCAGGCTCTCGGTTCCCGGCGTGTGGGCGGCGGTCACGAGGACGCCTGCGTCCTCGACCGCGATCTGGATGGTGTCGTTACTGGACGTGGCGGTGGGGGCGGTGGCCTTGCCGCGCTGGGTCCGTGCGGTCGCGGCCGTCGCCTGGCCGGCGGAGCGGGCGGTGATGGGCTCCACGACGATGCCCGCCGCACGGCCGACCAGTCCGGCGGGGCAGTCGTTCTGGTCGCCGGGCTCGCCCAGATAGACGGTGGGTCTGTCGAACCGGAGGCACGCGCGCGGGTTATCGGCCAGATCGACGACCCGCCATCCGGCGGGCACCTCGATGCGGTAGCCGTGGTAGGTGACGCTCCGCGGGCTCTCGGGCGGGGAATCGGCCACGGCGGGGACGGGGGCGGCGAAGGCACCGATACCGGCGAACACCGCCAGCAGGGCCGTTGCGGCGCGGGCGCGCCAGGGGATGCGGGACGACATCAGGGCACTCCTACTTGAATGCGGGGGGGAAGGTGAACTGCTGTGCGCGTAGGGACTTGGCGGTCACACGCCGCGGTCGGGCGCGGACCAGGAACGGCAGGCGCGTCCGTCCACGTGGGGGTGGTCGTTGTGGTCGGGGCAGCCTGAGCCGTAGCTGCCGCCGAAGCCGTGAGTGCGGGCTCGCTGGGCGAGCCGGCGGAACGACGGGCTGCCGACCGGGTCGGCGGCGTCACCGTACGGGTGCCGGTTGTTCGAGTCGCCGTCGATGGCTTCCTGCCTCCACATCGTGCGCAGGCCGCTGGACTTTGGCAGTACGAGGAGTTGTGCCGTCGCGACGCCGACCGCACCGCCGGACCGGTCGGAGTCGCTGCTGTTCAGCTCGGCGTAGGTGAAGTGGACGGTGGTGCGTTCCGGGTGGTGGTCCGCAGCCGGCCCGTGTGCCTGCTGGAACCGGGTGACCGCCGCCTCGGTCCGCGGGCCGTAACTGCCGTCGACGGAGAGGATCTCGCCGTGGTCGACATGTCCGGCCACCCGGATCCGCGGCTGGGTCACGTCGGCGCCCGACATGGCCTCGGACGGGGTGGGGCAGGGGCCGCAGCTCGCGTCGGCCTGGGCCGGGGCGGCCCTGGCGGGCACGCAGCCCGCCCGCAACAGGCATGATCATGACAAATGCCGGTGCGAGTCGGATCGTACGCCTCGACATCCCGCCTCCGTTGTGAGTCCATCCCGGGTCCCCGCTCGGGGATTGAGGCGAGTCTGGCCTCCACTTCCATTGCGTGTCCACACCGTCACCATCTGCCACAGGACCAGACCTCCGGCGCAACTGACCTACAGGCAAAGGCCGTTGCACAATCCGGCCTGATGCGAGGTTCGGCCTCGATGCGGATTCCGGTTCAGCGCAGCGGCGCGACCGCCGACGCGCCCGAGGGCGGGGCGGGGTCGTACGAACTCCGCGCCCTGTCACCGCATCGGGCGACGAAGCTACCGGAGGGTCGAGCAGGCGGCAGTGGCGATCAGCGCGGAGCACAGGACGGTCATGCCGGTCAGCCGCCGCGCGAGCAGGTCGTCCCAGCGCTCCCCGTCCCCGGACAGCCTGCGCAGGGCCGGGGTGAGTGCCCGGCCCGCTCCGAAGCCGAGCCCGGCGGCCAGAGCGGGCGCGTAGGAGCCCCCGGACAGCAGCACCGCGACCGCCATCGCGTACGGCGCGCTGGCCGACACGTAGGTACGCACGCCCGTGCCGAGCTCGAAGCCGAACTGCAGGGCGCCGCGCGCCAGATGGCGGCGCAGCACGTCCTGAGGTATCTGCCGGGCGTTCTGCGGCAGCCGTAGCGACAGCTTGCCCACGTCGCGCAGCGCGGCGAGCAGCGCGACGGCCACGATCAGCCCTTGCCGCACGTCGGCCGGGAGCGGTGTGAAGAGACCGGACAGGAGCCACAGCACCCCGGCCGTCAGCACCCCGCCGGCCAGCAGGCCTCCGGTGAAGATGCCGAGGACCAGTGCCTGTCTGTACGTTGCCCGCCAACCTGGCGAGGCCAGCGCGAAAGCGCTGTTACGCGTTCAAACGGAGCCGGAGAGCGAGTAGCCGGCCAGACCGCCGGTGATCGCCCAGGTGAGCATGGGGGCGTAGAGGGCGGCGGCGATCGCCGCGATCGCCAGGGCCGCCACGGGCAGGACCGGATCGGTGAGCAGCGTCCGTACGGCACGGGCGCCGCTCGGCCGGGCCACGGGACGGCCGGACCGACCCATCTAGACCGTCCCGGTCAGCGTGAGCCAGGTGTTCGGTCCGACCACGCCGTCGGCGGTCAGGCCGTGCAGGGACTGGAACGAGATGACGGCCTGCCGTGTGAGCGAACCGAAGTTGCCGTCGACCGTCAGTGCGGAACCGTGCTTGTTGAGCTGCCACTGCGCGCCGCGTACGGCACCGTTCACCTCTCCTTGGCGCACGGTGACGATCAGCACCGGCCAGGTGGCCGGGCTGACGCTGCCCGTGGGGCTGAGTCCGTTCGCCGACTGGAACTCCTCGACCCGCGCCTCGGTGTCGGCCCCGAAGATGCCGTCGGCGTCCGCGGGATGACCGTGGTGGGTGAGCAGGTGCTGAATGGTGCGGACGTCGGGCCCGGTGGCGCCGCGGCCGAGGGTCGGCCAGCTGACGGAGCCGGGACAGTCGCAGTCGGTGGTCCAACGGCAGATGGACTTCACCCAGCCGGATCCGGTGTTGCGGTAGCCGTCGTGGCAGCGCCGCTCGATACCGCAGCCGCAACTGCCGCAGGCCGCGCTGTAGCGCCACAGCCAGCCGTCGTAGGTACCCGCGTAGCACTGGTTGGGCCGCAGCGTCCAGGTGACACCGTCCTGCCGGTGGAAGCCGGTGTTCGTCCCCGATGTCTCGCACGCGTCGGCATAAACGGTGCTGGGCCCGCAGCCCGGGGAGCAGTTGTGGTCCGCGGCGTAACTCGGGCACGCACCGGTCCAGATGTCGTAGCCGTCGGCGTACGCCTGCCGGGCCGCGGTGAACACCCCCAGCGCGGCGAAGCCCACGGCGGTCGCCGCCTGCAGCACTGTGCGCCTGGACGGCGCGAAGGATGGCAGGGCCCCGCGCCCGGTACGGGACCGGCGGCCACCGCTCCCGGAGTGGCGCAGCGTGGGCACCTCGTCCAGTGAAGTCATGGCCGGCTCCTCGGAGTTGCGGGTGCGATGTCGTCGAGCAACCTCAGCAGCGCGGTGGATGAACCGAGCGGCTCCGAACGCGCGATCCGGCCCTCCGGGTCGATGGCCACCGCATAGGGGGTGGCGGGGATGTCGTAGGCCGTGAACAGCTCCGGACGGTGATCCCTGACCGGGACGGGGCCTTCGTCGCCCTGGGGCCGGGCGCCCGCGTAGAGCCCGAGCACGGCGGGGGCGGTGGCACCCTGACGGGTCGTCCAGGCGCCGGCCTCGGCGAGCACCTCGGCGCAGGTGCGGCAGTCGGCGTCAAGGAAGAGCAGCAGCCCGGCGCGGCCCTCAGTCAGGAGGCCGTCGAGTCCGGCCGCGTCGACCCGTGCCGCGTCGAGCCCGGGCGCCGGCGCGCCGGGGGCGATGCCCACTCGCCCGGGGCGGTGCGGCTGTGTGCGTGACAGTTGGTGCACCTGCCTGATCAGTCCCGAGACGACGAGCGCGAGCAGCGCGATCGCCGCCCACGAGGCGATCACAGCGCTGGTGGTGAAGTCCATCGCGTCGACACTCCTTCGGCAGTCCGGTGCACGGTGGTCCCGGTCGGCAGGGGAACTGGTGCTGCGGTCGGCTCGTGCATGGCGGCGGGCAGGGACCACAGCAGGACGGTGCACGCGGGAGCGGCGAGCATCAGCGTGATCAGTTCTGCCGTCGAGAGGTGTACGGGGCCGGCCCCTGCGATGACCGCGCCGGCCAGCGCGAGCCCGGCAAGGGCCGCGGCCCGCCGGGTCACCCAGCGGCTCAGTGGCAGATCCCGGCGTGAACAGCCGCACGGCCCCCCGCGGCCGAGGGCCAGGACGTGCCGGGTGTAGCCGGCGTAGAGCCCGAAGAGGGCGGCTCCGGCGGCGAGTACGGCTTGCAGGGCCCACTGGTGACCCGTCAGCAGCGCGGCCGCGCCGACCGCTCCCAGGACGCCCTCGGCGAAGGGCAGAACGGCGGCCGCGAGCCGGCGGAGCCGGGGGCCGAGCACCCCGTGCACCCGCAGCGCCTCGCCCAGAGCGGCCGGACGGGCGGCGTGAGAGCCGGCGCCCATGAGCAGGCTGAGCACGGCGACCGCGGCGGTCAGCCCGCCGTAGAAGCCCATCACCGGCGCCTCACCCGGTGTGCCGCAGCGCGAGCCGCCCGACGAGCTCGGGCACCCGCTCCACGGGAGTCGACGCCAGCGGTACCAGCGTGGCCCAGATCTTTGCGGAGGAGAGCACGAAGAACGGGCTGCCGTCGGAGAGCGTGTCGCGGAACAGCTCACCGGAGGCGACCGCCACTCCCTTCCAGGGCGGAAGCTGGGCGGTGTGCTCCTTCGTCCGCCGCGACAGCTCCAGCAGCCCGAGGCCGGGCACCTCCTTGATCACCGTCGCGGGACGGGCGAAGGCGCTTCCGGCCGACGGATCCGGCTGGAGGGTGAGCCCGTCTTCGCTCTCCTCGATGCGGACCGACCGGAGCAGCCCGAGCACCTCGGCCACGCTCAGGCCGTACAGCCGAGTCACGAGTGAGTGGCGCTCGCCGAGCCACACGACGAGCGACGGCCGCTCCACGAGCCCTGAGCGCGGCTCACGCTCGGTCGACTGGAAGATACGCAGCGTGCCCTTCTGGAAGGTGAACTCGGAGTCGGGTGATCCGATGCCCAGGGAGGCGGCGACGTCGTCCCCCAAAGAGGCCGGCCCGGCGGTGAACTCGACCAGCCGGCCACCGACCACCATCTCGACGGCCGAGGTGCACGGCAACTGGAGGTCGAGGTCGCCCTGAAGGTGATAGGTACCACCGTCGAGGGCGCGATGAGCGACGAACGATGCGACCATGTGCATCCTCCTGGGAGGGCGGGGGCCTTGTGACACCGCAGCCGCAGAGGAATCTAGGCATCAGTCATGACCCTGTCAATCCATCCGCGCAGCGGAGACGACCGCCGCGCCGACGTGCCCGGGAACGCGGGCCCGGAGGTGAGCGAAAGACAGATCGCCGACACGGACCTCTGCGCACAGCCTTACGCGCGACCTTCATCAGGTGACATCAAACCTGGCACGGCACCTCGCTGACCGGGGCCGGCGGGAGTCGAGTTCACCGAATCGTCGGCTGCGACGGGACCGGGACCTCTAGGACTGACGGCGCGCGAAGAGGACCGCCCCCGGAACGCTCTCGTCGAGGTCGAGCAGCATGTGGGCCTCGACGGTGAATCCGGCATCGACCAGCCGGGCCGCCAGTTGTTCGGGCCGGCGGCGGTGAACGTGGACGTTCATCGGGTGGCCGCCGTAGCCCCGCGTCTTCAGCCTCGACTCGTCGCCGACGTGAAAGCCGAGCATCAGCGGTCCGCCGGGACGCAACGCGCGGTGGAAGTGGCCGAAGACCGTCGGGACGGCTTCGTCGGGGATGTGAATCAACGACCAGAAGGCGAGCAGACCGGCGACTGAGGCCTCGGGGAGGTCGAGGTCCGTCATCGAACCCACCTCGAACCGCAGGCGGGGGTGATCACGCCGAGCCACGTCGATCATCGTCGGCGAAAGGTCGACACCGAAAGCGTCCACGCCCAGCTCTCGCAGGTACGCGGTGACATGCCCGGGGCCGCAGCCCACGTCCGCCACCGGGCCGCCGCCGGCGCCGTGCACCAAGTCGGCGAACACCGCCAGAGCCGCGCGAAGGTACGGCTCCCCCGCCAGAGCCTCGCGCATCCGGTCGGCGTAGCTGATCGCGACCGTGTCGTAAGAGATCCGGGTGTCCCTCAGCCAGTGGTCCTCATTCATAGCCCGACACAGTAGTGCGGTGGTCAGGCCGGGGAGCCGGGGGGCAGACGCAGGCAACGGCGAAGCGGACCATGCCACTTGAGACGACGTGACGGCGGCACACGGCGCCCCATGACCTGCGCTTTGCATTCTTGACCCAAACCTGCCAAAGCGATTGGATCAACCCGGCTGTCCTGTAAGGCCGTTCAGCACGCATGGCCCGTGCCCGACGATCCGAGGAGCCCACATGCGCAAGCCTGTCCCCGCCGTCCGCAGCTCCGCCACGCTCTCCGCCGCCCTCGCCGCCTCCGTCCTCGGAGTGACGGTCGCCGTCGCACCGGCCGCGCATGCCACCCCGCCGATCGAGACCTGTCAGGTCCCGGAGAACCCCTCCTGGGACGGCTGGACCAACTATTCCGAGCTGGTCCGCTCCCTCCATGCCATCGAGCGCCGCAGCCACGGCCGGGTCGACGTGGAGAAGGCCGGGCGGACCACCGAGGGCCGCACCCTGTGGCGGGCGCGGGCCGGCAACGGCAAGAAGGTCGTGCTGGTCACCAGCGCGATCCACGGCAACGAACGCACCGGCACCGAGGCACTGCTACAGATCCTGAACCGCCTCGGCACCTCCCAGGACCGGCACACCCGCGCCCTGCTCCGCCAGGTCACCTTCGTGGCCATGCCGATGGTCAACCCGGACGGAGGCGAACTCAACCGCCGCGCCAACGTCATCTCCTGGGACCAGGTCACCGACCGCTTCCCGCAGCTCAAGGGCGCTCCGAAAGCCTGGTACCACTCCGAGAGCGGCGACGGTGTCGCCAAGCCCGGATTCGACCTCAACCGCGACTTCAACCCGGACTTGAACTACGTACCGAAGGCGTCCGACCTGCCGGGCGAGCAGACCGACGCAGGGTTCTTCCTCTCCCCCGAGTCGCGCGCGATCCGCGACACGTACGTCCAACTGCGCCGCGAGAAGGGCCAGGTGGAGGCGTACATCGATCTGCACCACATGGGCCCATGCGACCGGCTGACCAGCGGACCGCAGGCGGGGAAGCTGATCTCGGCGGCGATCGACTACCCGCCGCTCGGCGTCGAGGACGGAGCCAAGTACAAGAAGGACTGGCCCAAGCTCGACCAGGACAAGTCGCGGCGGTACGCGCTCGCCGCCGCCAAGGGGATCTACGGCAAGTACGGCATGAACCAGGCCGAGTCGGCGATCGGGCGGTACGTCCACCCGGACGAGCGGGAGTACGCCGGGCAGGGCCGGTCCGCGCTCGCGCTGAACGGCACCGGCACGGTGCTGTTCGAGGTCCGGGGACAGTCGGACGACCTCGGCGAGCAGCACAAGGAGGTGTTCACGGCGACGGTCCGCACCGGCGTGGAGTCGATCATGACGGGGGTCGCCACGGGCGCCGCGGACCGGCTCGACGGGGACGAGTTCTTCACCCTGCCGACGTACGGCTGGGATGCCCCGAAGCCCTAGGGCCTGTCCGCAAAGTCATGGGAGCCAGAGTTGTAGGCAGGCGAGGGTGACCATGGCTTGGTA
>NZ_BMMV01000036.1 GCF_014646115.1 Streptomyces camponoticapitis
CATCAGTCAACTCATGACGTCTCACCACGACTTACCAACGACCAACAGACTTTGCGGACACGCCCTAGGACTGCGCCGCACCGGAGGTCTTCGCGTCCCACCGTAATGCCCGGTTGACCGTTCATGGCAGGCGGTTGCTGGTCGACCGCGTCCGTTCCGGGCGGCCGGTGGCGCATGTCGCCGCCGAGCTGGGTGTTTCACGGCCCACCGCTCACAAGTGGGTGCGCCGGTGGCGGGCCGAGGGCGCACCCCCGCCACCGTCGAAGAACAGGTCTGCGAGCTGAGGCGGTCCCGCAAGCTCGGGCCCGCCCGGATCGGCCCGGTCCTGGGCCTGCCCGCCTCCACCGTCCACCGCATCCTGACCCGCCACGGCCTGCACCGCCTCGCCCGGCTCGACCGGCCCACCGGCACCGTGATCCGACGCCACGAACGCGACCGCCCCGGCGAACCGATCCACATCGTTGTGAAGAAACCCGGCCGGATCCCCGACGGTGGCGGCCACAAGGCCCTTTGGCGGGACGCCGGTCAACCGATCCGCGTTCAGCCCGAACGGTCGACTGCTGGCCAGCACGGCCGATGAGGCACCGTCCGACTGTGGGACACGGCCGATGTGCGCGAGTCAGCTGCGCTGGCCCCCATGAGCGCGCCCCCAAGGCCGATCAGGCCGACCAGGCTTTCGGTTTCCACGTGAACGATTTTCCTGGATCGCGTGGTTCGCTGAGAGCGATTCCCTCAACTGGTCACATCCACAGCTGGGTTTGGTCCACCAACCGCACGCCGCGCAGTACGCGTGTACACGGGCAGCTATGCGCCCGGCGATCTTCCGTCCTCACGCACACGGGTTCTCCTTTATCTCCGCCACGAGGGTCTCAGCTCGTCGGTGCTCCCGGCCCCGGCGGCCCGGGTTGCGGAGACGACAGCGCCCCGCCGTGCGACGCGGTACGAGCGGTCTTCTGCTCGGACGGTGTGTCCTTGGCGGTGTGGCGGTAGCGCGACGGTCAGGTACCCCGCCCCTCCACTTGTGTGCGTTGTCCCGGGGCGTCCCGGGCATGTGGATACGCCCCAGTGCTCCGGATCGGCCCCCATGGCGGTCAGGGATTCAGCGAGGTAAGGTATGACGCGAATTTCTCCAGGCCGTCGATGTTCCGAGGTCCGCTGATGCCCTCGTTGTAGTCGAGGACGAAGAACTGGTTCTTCCGCACGGCGGGCAGTGCACTTGTCAGAGGCGACGCCTTGAGGAAGTCGATCTTCTCCTTCGCGGGCTGGTCTCCGTAGTCGAGGATGATGATCACCTCGGGTTCCGCCTGAGTGACCGCTTCCCAGTTCACCTGGGTCCAGCGTTCGTTGAGGCCGTCAAAGATGTTGCGGCCCCCGGCGGTCTTGATGATGTCGTTCGGCGGGACCTGGCTTCCGGCCGTGAAGGGCTGGTCCATGCCCGAGTCGTAGAGGAATACCGGGAGTGGGTCGGCCGCCGGCGTGGGCGCCGTCGCCCTGACCGCGTTCACGCGCTTCTTCAGCCCGTTGACGACCTCGGTCGCCTTCTCCTCCACGCGGAAGATCGCGCCGAGCCGTTCGAGGTCGGTGTAAAGACCGTCGAAGGGAGCGGTCTTCTCGGGGAAGCCGGGGTAGTTGTAACAGCTCTCGGCGTGCATGAAGCTCTGGATGCGGAGCCTGTCGAGGATCTCGGGCGTGATGCCGCGCTGCTCGCTGAAGCCGGAGTTCCAGCCGGCGACGACGAGATCGGACTTCTTAGATACGACGAGTTCCTTGTTGAGGAGGTCGTCGCTGAGCATTTCGACCTTGGCGTACTCGGCGGCCCAGGGTGATTCGCTCACCGGCGGGTTGGCCGGGGGCATCACGTAACCAAGTACGTGGTCGGTCAGACCGAGGCTGAACAGCTTGTCGGCGCTGCCGCCTTCGTAAGCGACGGCTCTCTTCGGGACGGTGTACGGGACGGGTTCGCCACATCGCCGCACCATAACGTCGGCGTCGGCCTTCGGGTCGGTGTCGATGTCGGCACCGCAGCCGCCGAGCAGGAGGGCGACGGTCAGGGCCGAGCCCAGACGGGCGGGGCGGCGTATCGCGGGACGTGAGGACATTTTCGTCTCTCTCTTCATGGGGCTGATCGGAGTCATAGGTGTGGGATGAGTGCGTACAGCAGTTGCGGATCACCGGTGCGCGGATGGCGGACGACATCGGCGCGGACGCCGAACACCTCCCGGAGGAGTTCGGCGGTGAGGGCCTCCTCGGGGGTGCCGGAGGCGACGAGGCGTCCGTGGGAGAGGACGGCGAGCCGGTCGCAGGCCGCCGCCGCCAGGTTGAGGTCGTGCAGGACCACCAGGACGGTCGGGCCCAATCCGCGCAGCAGGGAGAGCAGTTCGATCTGGTGGCGGACGTCGAGATGGTTGGTGGGTTCGTCCAGGACCAGGATCTTCGGCTCCTGGACCAGGGCGCGGGCGACCAGGACGCGCTGGCGTTCGCCGCCGGAGAGGGTCAGGATCCCCCGGCGCGCGAGGTGGCAGATGTCGAGCCGGGCCATGGTGCCGGTCACCAGGTCCCGTTCTCGTGCGCTCAGGTTCTGGTTGCCGCGCAGGTGCGGGGCTCGGCCCAGGGCGACGACCTCCTCGACCGTGAAGTCGAGTTCGACGGTGCTGTCCTGGGTCATGGCGGCGACGGCCCGCGCGCTTTCGCGCAGGGTCAGTGAGGCGAGGTCGAGCCTGTCGACCAACACTGTCCCGCAGGTGGGTTTCAGCGCGCGGTAGACGCATCGCAGGGCGGTGGACTTGCCGCTGCCGTTCGGGCCGACGAGGCCGATCACCTGGCCGGACCTGGCCTGCAGGGACAGATCCCGCACCAGGGTCTTGCCGTCCAGGGAAAACGTCACGCGGTCAAGGGTGAGTTCCATGTCAGCGGCCTCCGAAGAGATAGCTCTTGCGGCGCATCAGGGTGATGAAGACCGGTACTCCGACGAGCGCGGTGATGACGCCGATGGGCAGTTCGCGGGGGGCGGCCAAGGTGCGGGCGATCAGGTCGGCCCACACCATGAACACTGCCCCGGCCAGGGGCGCGAGGGCCAGGACACGTGCGTGTCCGGCGCCGGTCAGCAGGCGTACGAGGTGCGGCATGACCAGTCCGACGAAGCTGATCGCGCCGCTGACGGCGACCATGACTCCGGTGAGAAGGGAGGCGAGGACGAGCAGGGATCGCCGCTGGCGGTCGGGGCTGATGCCGAGGCTGACGGCGGTCTCGTCGCCGAGTGCCATGACATCCAAGGAACGGCTCCGCCGGTGCAGCACCGCGATGCCGAGCAGGACGGTCGCGGTCACGACCGGCAGGACGGACCAGCTCGCCGCGCCGAAGCTGCCCATCGTCCAGTACAGGACCGTGCTCGTCGCTTCGCTGGTGGGCGCGAGGTAGATGATCACGCTCATGACGGCCTGGAGTCCGAACGAAACGCAGACGCCCGTGAGTACGAGTCGCAGCGGGGAAAGCGCGCCGCCGCGCGAGGAAGCGAAGTACACCAGGAAGGAGGCGAACAGCGCGCCCGCGAATGCTCCGCCCGAGACCGCGTGCAGACCCAGCCCTGCAAGCCCCCCGGAGACGGTGACGCCGACCGCGCCCACTGCGGCTCCGGAGGAGACGCCGAGGACGAACGGGTCGGCAAGCGCGTTGCGTACCATCACCTGGACGGCGACACCGACTGCGCTCAGCCCGGCGCCCACCAGAGCCGCGAGCAGCACGCGCGGGGTGCGGATCTCCCAGATGATCTGGTAGGTCGTGATGTCGACGGCCGCGACCTCGCCTCCGGTGAGCGCCGCCCACAGGAAGCGGGCGGTGTCGGCGGGAGGGACCGGCGCCGGGCCCAGGCTGATGGCGAGGAGTACTGATCCCGAGAGCAGTACGGCGAGGGCCGCGCACGTGGCCGCGACGGCCGCCGGGCGGTGGAGCCGTCCCTCGGGCACGGCGGCCGGAATCCCGGGGCTACTGGTCTCCGGGACCTCTGTGGGCGTGAGGTTTCGGAGTATCAACGGGTTGGCCGTTCCGTTGAGTTGGTCTTCAGGGGCGGGCCACCGGCCGGTTGCGGAGCGGGGGCGCGGTTCCAGTCCATCCGCGACCAGGGGTGGGCGAGATCGTCGAGAGCGGCCACGGTGCGCGGAGTGAGGGCATCGGCCTGCTGCGCTGTGTGATGGCGTGCGAAAACCGAGTCTGTGTAGCGGTGGCCGGTGTCGGCGGCGATGAACACGAAGGTTCGCCCGGGGTCTTGGTTCCGTTCCCACCGGGCGGTGAGGTAAGCGGCTCCCGTGGAGAGTCCGGCGAACACGGCGTACCGGCGCAACAGGTCGACGCTGCCGGCGAGGGCGCTGCCGAAGCCGAGCCAGTGCAGGGTGTCGTACAGGGAGTGGTCGACATTGGCGAAAGGGATGGAGCTGCCGATCCCGGCGATGATGATGTCGGGGTCGGGCACGCGGTCGCTGCCGAAGGTGACGCTGCCGAAGGGCTGGACGCCGATCAGGCCGACGCCGGGTGAATTTTCCCGCAGCCGGCGGGCCAGCGATCCCGTCGAGGCCCCGGATCCGACTCCGCCAACCACGCTGAGAGGGCCGGTGCCGGTCTCCTGGTGGACGCGATCGGCGATAGCCCGGTAGCCGAGATAGTGGATGTCGTCGTGGTACTGACGCATCCAGTGGTACTCGGGGTGCCGGGCAAGTATCTCGCCGATCCGGGCGACTCGTCGCCTCTGGTCGAGCTTCAGGTCGTCGCTGGGGTCCACCTGCTCGAACTCCGCTCCCAGTACGGCGAGTTGGGTGCGCAGGGTGTGGTCCACGGTCGTGGAGCCGACGATGTGGCAGCGCATGCCGTAGCGGTGGCAGGCCAGGGCGAGGGCGTAGGCGTAGATGCCGCTGGAGCTGTCCAGCAGGGTGTCGCCGGGCCGTACGGCTCCGGTGGCGAGCAGGTGTCGTACCGCCGCCATGGCGGACACGACCTTCATGGACTCAAAGCGCAGACAGACGAGACCTTCGTCCAGGTGAATCAGGTCCGGCCGTCCGATCGCGTCGGCGATGTGCTCGTCCATGGCGGGACTCCTCGGTGGTCGTGACGGCGGTGTTGGGAGTGAAGGAGGTGATGGACGCGATGGGCTCAGCGGGCGTGTGTGTCGTGAAGGTGCGGGTCACGGGAATGCCGTCGCGGTCCAGTGCGCTCACACAGCGGCGGAGGCGGGCTTCGAGGTCCGTGGCGGCGGGGTCGAAAAGCAGCCCGGCCACGCAGCCGCTGTGCGCGATCTGCACTCCCACGGCCCCGGTGCGCTCGGCGACGCGCGTCAGACGGTCGAATTCCGGCTGGCGCAGCACCCGTTGGGCGCGCCGCGCGCTCTCGGTACTGACGTGCCCGAGCAGCCGGGTGTCCTTCTCGGCGAGTGCTCGCCGCAGCAGCGAACGCAGCCGCTCGTAGGCGCGCACGTCGTCGTCGCCCCGGGCCGGAGACGGCAGGGCAAGGGTGTCGACGGGCCGCCCGGCGCCCAGCGCGCAGCCGACCACCACCGCGGGCGGCAGCGCGTCGCCGAGTACTTCGAGGATCCGGCCCTCCCGCTGGGCGAACAGCAGAGGCCGGCCGTCGAGCATCAGAGGGTCGGACGCCCGCTCCGCCCGTACGGCGATACGGGCGACGGTCCGCGAGGGCAGCCGCAGTCCGCAGGCGTCCGCGACCGCGCGTACGGCGGCGATGACATCGCTGCTGGAGGAGCCCATCCCCAGTCCCACCGGGACATCACCGCTGAGCCTCAACTCCAGTCCGCCGAGGGGGGTCTGGGGACGCCGCAGGCGGCACTCCCGCAGGGCGAGTACCGCGGCGCGCAGGGCTTTCGTCCGGTCGGGCGGGTTGACCGAGTGGCTCCCGGGCGGGGCGTCCGGGCGGAGCACGGCGTCGGCGCGGGTTCCGAGGCCGGTCAGCGGCAGGGTGACCAGGGCGGCGCGCCGTCGGCCTCGGGCGTCGAGGAAGACGCCTTGCAGAATCTCGCCGTGGTGGCAGCCGGCGTAACCCGTGCCCGATGATGTGCGGCCATCCCCATCGAGCGTATGGACATCGGTCATACGTCGTCCTCGGCAGTCGCGCGGTAGCGGTAAAGGGTGGTCGGCTCGGCGCTGAACTGGGAGAACGGGAACGGCTCCGCGGACAGGGCGGTGACGCCCGATCCCAGGAAGGCCCGTGCCACCGCGCTGCCCGTCTGGGCGTAGACGATCAGCGGCACGGCGCGTTCGCGGCAGCGGGCGAGGACGGTGTCGAAGGTGCCGTTGCTCAGCGTCATTCCGGTGGCGATCACAGCGTCGGCTTCTCCCAGCATCGTCTCCGTGCTGTCGCTGACGGGGTCTCCCCACTGGGTCGTACGGAGATTGAAGTCGCAGGGCAGCGGGACACCACCGCGCTCGCGGATCGCGGCGACCAGCGGGTTGACC
The DNA here is from genome assembly GCF_014646115.1 of Streptomyces camponoticapitis. Taxonomy (GTDB): domain Bacteria; phylum Actinomycetota; class Actinomycetes; order Streptomycetales; family Streptomycetaceae; genus Streptomyces; species Streptomyces camponoticapitis. The sequence continues at coordinate 6,453 of NZ_BMMV01000036.1, forward strand.
ACGCCGATGAGCCCGACCTTCGCACCCCGCGCGACGTCCAGCAGACCGGCCACGGCCGTGTCCCGGACCTTGGCCCGGATCTCCGGGGTTCCTGCGGGCAGCGGTACCCGTTCGGCGCCTGCCGTCCGGAGGTGCGGCTCGGCCTCGGTGAGATACGCGTCGAGGGCGGCGATCCGGATCGGCCGGGGAGCCTCTCGCAGCAGTACGTCCAGGGGCGCCCCGGACGCTTCGCGGCAGATGCCGGGGTCGACTTCACCGGCTTCGAAGGCGCAGGCGCCGAACGATCCGCCCAATCTGATCAGGACGTACTGGTTGAGATAGGTGGCGTCGCCGCCGGCGAGGCGTGTGCCGTGGTGGATCCAGAACGCGCTGGTGGCCGTGAGGCCGGCGGGGTCCGGTCCGTGTGCTCCCGCCAGGACATCGGACATCAGCTGGTCGACACTGCGGGGACGGGGACGGAGCCGGGTCGGGGACGTTCGCCCGGTCATGACCGGCCTCCCCGGGTCAGCCGGAACAGGAAAGTCAGGACGCCGTCCCGCCAGTCGTGGAGATGGTCGATCTCGACGGTGAACCCCTGGTCCAGGGCGTCGCCCACGATGGTGGGCAGGTCGGCCGTGTTGGAGACGATGAGGAAGACCTCACCATTCTCGGCCAGCAGATCGCGGTCGCGGATCTGCCTGAAGAACCGCGCCAGTAGGGGCGCGCCCACGCAGACGTTGCGCACCACGTCGGGGTCCTCGCTGACTCTCCGGCTGACAGCCGGTGGGTTGAAGGTGATGACGTCCAGCCGCACCCCCGGAGGCAGGCTGCCGAACATGTCGCCCACCAGGGGAACGAAGGCGGTGCCCTCGCGCGATCCGACCAGCCGCTCGTAGTGGCGGGCGGCGGTGCTCACGCTCTCGGCGTGGACGTCGAACGCGTAGATCTCCTGGGCTCCGCGGACACCTGCGGCGACGGCTTCGACTCCCAGCCCGGCACCCATCGCGCCGTACCTGCGCCCGCGCACCTCGATCCGGCCGTCGAGCAGCCGCTCGTGGATCATCCTGCTGGTCGCCCCCGGCAGGAAAACGCCCGGCGGGGCCTCGAACTCCCAGCTCTCCCAGGTGTAGGCGCGCGTGGTGTGCAGATCGGATTTCGGCTGGTTGAGAGCGATGATTCGCGCTTCGGGAAGGGGCGGCGGAAGCTGTTCCAGCAAAGCGGGTCCGGTCGCGGTCGGGTCCATCAGGTCTCCTTGGCGCAGCGGCTGTGAGCGGCTGGATCGTTCTCATCAACGGGTGGGGCGACTGCCGACTCGGCCTGGACGGAGGGGTGTTGGCGGCCGGGCGGGTTGCGGCGTCGGGTGGCGGCGGATATCGGGGTTACGGGACAGATATGGCCAAGCCCCCGGCGAGGAAGGGCGAACCAGTCCGCACTATAACGATAATCGTTTTCATCTTGCTACCCTTGGGCGTCCGCGAGCGGCCGGGCCGCTCCGTACACCGCCGCCGTACGACGTCACGAGGCCCGCCCTGGCGGGCAATTGACCATGGCGGAGCCATAGCAACCGACTCCCGATGTCAGGAGCGTCACACCGTGCCGAGCGCACCCAGCGCGACAGATCTCGCCAAGTCCGCCCCACCGCCGAGGCGTTCCGTGCTGCGGGACACCGCCTTCCTACGGCTGTGGTCGGGGGCCACCGCCTCGGGGCTCGCCACGTGGGCTCTGCCGTTCGTGCTCGGCCTCGCCGTGCTCGACCGCGCACTCTCGCCCGCCGCACTCGGCCTGCTCCTGGCCGCCCGTACCATCGGCTTCCTCGCCGCGGTCCCCGTGGGCGGGGTGCTGGCGGACCGGCACTCGCGGCGCGGAGTCGTCCTGTGGTCGGGACTGGTGGCCGCGGCCTCCGCCCCGCTGCTGGCCGCCGGACTCGGGCGCTCGCTCCCCCTGATGGCGTTCGCCGCCGCGCTCGCCGGAGCCGGGCAGGGCGCCTGCCGGCCCGCCTTCCAGGCGCTCACGGCAGAGGTCGTCGACGCCGGGCGCAGGCAGCAGGCCAACGCGGCTATGACCCTCTCGGTCCGGGTCAGCACCCTCGCGGGACCCGCCCTGACCGCCCTGCTCGCGGTCGTCCTCAGCACCGGGGCGCTGCTCCTGGGGATCGGCGTGCTCTGGCTCGCCGCCGCGTTCGTCCCCGGGCGAAGGACACCGGGCACACAGGGCACGCCAGTCGCGCCCGCCAACGCACACGAACGCCCCTCGTTCCTGGCGGAGTTCGCGGACGGAGTGCGTGAGGCGCGCAGGCACCCCTGGTTCCTTGCGACACTCGCCGCGCTCACCGCCGTCATCGCCACCGGATACTCCGCCACCGGAGTCGCGCTGCCCCTTGTCAGCCGGGACCGGTACGACACCGGCGTGGTCCTCGCGGCGGCCACCACCGCCTACACCGCCGGAGCCCTCGCCGCCGCGCTGCTCATCGCCCGCTGGCGCCCGCCTTCCCAGGGATGGGCCGCCCTCGCGGGACTGGCCGCCTACGGCTTCGCACCCCTGAGCCTTCTCTTCCCGGTGCATCCCACGGCCGTCATCGCCGCCTACGCCATCGCGGGAGTCGGGATCGAGCTCTTCAACGTCCCCTGGTTCACAGCGACCCAGCGTGAGGTGGCACCGGACAAACTCGCCCGCGTCTCGTCCCTCGACTTCATGCTGTCGTACGGCCTCGCGCCGGTCGGCCTCGCACTCATCGCCCCGGCGATCGACACCTTCGGCCCACGCGCCGTACTCACCGTCTGCGCACTGACCTGCTTCGGGGCCCCGACCGCCGCCGCACTGGTCCCCAGCGCACGCCACTTCTCCCGCCGGCGCTCGCCGACCGAGGGCCCGACGGCCTGAACGTAGGCGTCGTCAGGGGCGGGGCACTCAGTCGTCGTCCACGGGGTTGCCCTGGGGCCGTGCACTGTCGGACACCGACCGGCACATCTACACCGTGACAGTGGTCCTGGGCGCTGCCACGGTCGGGGCCCTGGTGGGACCGGCGGCACTGCATCGCATCGGTGAAGCGCTCATGATCTGACACCCGTTCTTCAGGAAAGCCTCGCCGATGGCGCGGAGGAAGGCGGGTGTGGTGCCGAGGATCTCGGCGGCCGGCCCATGGTGTAGGCGGGGTAGTCGTCGTCGTCGAGACGGCCGAAGGAGTCGTCTGCTGTCATCGCACCTCTCTCGTGGAACACGTTGGAGGGGCCCTGGTGCCGTACGGCACCAAGGCCCCGAAGGAACTGCTACACCATCTGCCGGCCCTGTTACTGCGCCGACCTTCTGTGTCCGCACGACCGTCCGGGAGAGGACGGGCACTGCGGGGATCGCGGTTGCTTGACCGGAGACCACCTCACTATCGATGTCCTGCGGTACCCGAGCTCACTGTTTCCACCCGGGCGATCCTGATGGCGCTCGGCTCCTCCGTTCTTCCCTCTGGGATCAATCACTTGCCTACTGCCGGTACTGCGCACTGCTCTGTACTACTGGTGATGCGAACCGCTGGTGACCTTGAGGAAGCGTCACTCTCCGGCAGCCAGCCCCGTCGCCCGTCCTGCGTCTGCTCTGGCTTCGGAACTCCACCAGCACCGACCTGCACTTACGTGTACTGCTACCGGCAGTTCATCTCTGCCGGGCCTGCTCGACCTCTTGGCTACAGGCAAAACACTAACCCCAGCAAGCCGCAGATGTCTACTCCGGCCATGACAGATTTTCTGCGAGGACTGGCAACGAAGTCCTGTCGTCCACAAGCCCGGAAACTGCACCGGAGCGGGGTGTGAGCACCGCGGGAGCACGACAATCCGGCGAGAGGGCTGATGGCGCCGAACGGCGACCCCGGTGCTCGATCCGCGGATCAAAAACGGTCTCCACCCGGACGTCCCTCTTGCCCTGCCAGGTCAGTGCGCGCATGTTCCGGCTCCCTCGGTGTGCTGTCCCGGTTCCGTTCGCGGTGCCTCGGTGTCCCCGTCGGCGGCTTCGAGTACCCACCCCGCACGGTTCAAACACCCGTAAAGCCCCCGGAAGACTCACCCCTCGACGCCGGTGGCGTCGTGCGGGGCGCCGACGGGTTGGGACTCCGGAGAGCCACGCTGGCGCAGGTAGACGGAGAGGAGGGCCATGGAGGCGACAGCAAGAAGCTCGGACGGCCAGTTCTGCAGGCTCCTGCTCCAGGAGTCCGCGGAGACCATGTACTCGGACCAGCCGATGGGGCCCTGGAGCTGCCTCAACTACTGCTCGTTGTAGGCGGCGACGCGAAGAAGCCGACCTGTGTGAGCCCGTCCGCGGCGAGCCGGTTGTTGAACTCGGCGCAGCCGGCGACCGCCTGACCTGCCAGAGCGAGCAGGAACGCGATTCCGAAGCCCAGGCTTATGCCGTTGTCGCGTACGAAGCAGCGCACGCCGCGCAGACTCGCGGCAGCACCTTCGGTACAGCTCGGCACCGCGTGTGGGGGGCGGCGGTGCGGCGCCGGTCATCGCTGCATCAACCCCACCGCGAGGAGGTAGGCGAGACCGCCCAGGACGACGGTCAGGCAGATCGCGAACATGGTGCACACGCGTCAGCCTCCTTTGACCGAACACCGGTAGGGGTGGCCGGGGTGGGGCTCGCACCCGGCGGGGACGACCTTCCAGCCGTCCGGGAACTGCGACAGGAACAGCGTGTCCGACACCAGTACGGCACGGGCCTGGCGCCCGAAGACGTCCACGTGACGTACCGTGCCCCCGGCCGGGAGGTCTTGAGCGCCGATGGCGCGGGCGCAGGTCTTCTTCTCCGAGTCCTCGACCTCATCCCGGGGTCTCCGGGCCCAGCGCCGCGCGAGCCGCCGCCGGGTCGCCCGCGTCCAGTCCGCCTCTAGCGGCAGCGACGCTCCCCAGTGCGCTCGTGGGCCCCGCCGCAGGCAGTCAGACAGAGCAGAAGAAGCGCCGACGTGCGACGAGTACCAGTGTGACGCGTAGTTCTCGGCTCATACCGGTCCCCTCTCCCGCAGGCACACGTAGCGCGCCGTGGTGGGCTGCCGCATAACCGGAACCACGGCGGACACGCCTGGCCCTCGCATCTGAATCGCAGTTCTCGGTCGATCGATCACCTCACGGATGCCCACCGCCCCGGGTGCGTTCTCAGGCGCGTCAACCGTTCGCCGCCGGGCAAGCCGGTCCCCAGATGCCAGAGCGACCCCCGAAGGAGGGCTTCTCGTGCTCAGGCTTGGTTTCCCGGTGATCGGCGTGGTGGACATCCCCCGTGCCGTGGCCTTCTGGACCTCGGCCCTCGATCTCGTGGCCACCACGGAGTGGCAGAAGGAGACATGGCGGACGCTGGACCACGCGGACGGATCCGGCAGAGCGCTGGCCCTGATGCGCAGCGAGTCGTCGGCATCCGCCCGTCCGCGGATCCATCTCGATCTGCTGGTCGACACCACCGCGGAGCAGACGGCGGAGGGTGGAACGCCTCATTGCGCTGGGCGCCGACAGGGCCGCCTGGGAGTATCCGCCGGCGCCGCATTTCGCCCTCCTCACCGACCCGGACGGAAACGCGTTCTGCGTCGTCGACCTGAGCCGATCGCCCAGCGGCAGCCACCCGGAATAGCTGCCGGGCGGTGACAGGCCCCGAACTGAAGCCGTCCCAACCGGGCAGCACCAGGAATCAGAACTCTACCGAGACGGTGTTCAGGAGGGTGACGTTCATGTTCCGTTCCATCATCCGGAGGGCGGCGTCGGCCAAGTCCGAGTGGATGTGGGCGACGGCATCACGCGGCACGGTCACCCGCAGATGCCGGATGTGCGCGTCCAGTGCCGAGTAGAGCACGCACTGTTCGGTGACCTGGCCGCAGAGAATCACGTGATCGACGTTGAGCTGGGACAACAGGAAAGACAACGGTGTTTCGTAGAAGATCGAGTGCCGCGCCTTGATGACGAAGAGGGAATCGTCTCCCGGCCGCAGGGGTTCGACCAGATCGGCATGGGGGCCCGCGAGCGCCGTATCGACGATCTCGCCGTGGTGGGAACGCCACTCGCCGAAGTTGTCGTTGACGTAGATGATCGGCACCTTCCGGCGCCGGGCCTCGTCGATCAGTCGCGCGATGCGAGGAACGGCCTTCTCCGCCGACGGTACGAGGAGGCCGGCGTCGGGGTGATCGTAGGTGTTGATCATGTCGATCACGATCAGCGCGGACTGCTTCATGATCTCCATGGTGCCGCAGCCTTCCCCGTCCCGCTTCCCGGTCGCGGACGCGTTCGGGGCCGGGCACTCAGCCGTCCGCGGGATTGCCCCGGTGCCGACGGGGCGGAGAGGCAACGCAAACCCACCCGTGCTTTGCCACCACCGGGGCTGCCGCCGAACATCCCGGCTTCCGGGCCACACATCAAGAGAGAATTCAGGACACCTCAGGTTGGCACCGCGGGCACCACACGGTGCCGCGCCCCCCGATACGGCCTCTGTGCAACGACTCACCGCAGCGCGGGCACGGAGCACCGGCTGCGTCACGGTGTCCCGTGAGCCACGTATTTCTCGGCGGCACGCGACCTGCACGTATCGCGGAACGCAACGTACGGCGCATTTCGGTATACAGATGGTCTTGTTCTTCACGGGTGAGCCCGTTTGCCTTCCGGGCCGGGTTCAGCCGGGAACGCCAAAGGATCTCGTCGACCAGGAGATTGCCCAGACCGGCCAGCGCCGACTGATCGAGGAGAGCCTGCTTGACGCTGCCACGCCGCCCGGACAGCAGTGCCTCGAAAGCGGTGGGTGTCACCTCTGTGGCGTCAGGTCCCTGATCGTGGAGCATCCGGGTGACGCCCGGCTCGTCCAGCAGCCAGAGCCCCTTGAGCTTGCGCTGGTCCCGGTAGCGGAGCTGCCGGTCGCCGGTCAGCGCGAACACGACACGGTCGTGGCGGTGGAGCGGGTCGTCCGGTCCGGAGCAGAGGAGTTGTCCGGTCATTCCGAAGTGCAGTAGGACCGTAGGGCCGTCGGTCCGGGCAAGCAGCCACTTCCCATGCCGCTGGGGCTCGGCGAATCTCCGGCCCTCCAGATCACGTCGCAGCCCTCGTCCACTCACCCCGTGTAGGACACCCGTGTCGTACACCTCGACTCGTTCGATCCGCCTGCCCACAGCGCAGGAGACGAGTACCTTTCGGAACGCTTCGACATCGGGCAGCTCAGGCAAGCCGCTCACCGCCACTCTTCACGTACGAACCCATATGGCCATGAAGCACCAATCACCACCGACGTGCCTGCGACGGCCGGGAGCGCTCAACCTCCTCATGGAGTCCCCGCATGGCCGTCCGATGGCCAGTTCACGCTGCAGGCTCTCGCGGAGTTCACCGCCCTCTCACTGATCGAGCAGCACTCGTACACGGCGAGCAAACTTGGCGATCCGGGGGCACTTCGAGACAACGACGACCGCGCGCCATCCGTCGTCGGTACGCCGCACGGCTGAGCCGCCCTCCGACACGCGCCCTAAGACGTCGTTTCTTATGGCTTGATCGTTCGTTGAACCGTGCATGACGGACTTGGTTGAGCGGTTGGTGCCGGATGAGTTGTGGGTGCTGTTCCGTCGGGTGGTGCCGCCGACGGTGGTGATACGTCCGCAGGGTGGTGGCCGGGCTCGGGCGGGTGATCGTGAAGTGCTGGCGGCGATCCTGTTCGTGGCGACGTCGGGCTGCACGTGGCGGCAGTTGCCGCCGGTGTTCGGGCCGGCCTGGCCCACGGTCTACCGGCGGTTCGCGCAGTGGTCGGAAGCGAGAGTGTGGGGCCGGCTCCACCGCGTCGTCCTCGACGAACTCGGCACGCAGGGCGAGCTGGACTGGTCGAGGTGCGCGATCGACTCCGTCAGCGTGCGGGCGGCAAAAGGGGGTCACTAACGGGACCGAATCCGACCGACCGTGGCAAGCCGGGATCGAAGATCCACCTGATCACCGACCGGAAAGGACTGCCGCTGTCGCTCGGCATCTCCGGCGCCAACATGCATGACAGCCAGGGCCTTGAGCCGCTCGTGCGCGGGATCCCGCCGATCCGCTCCCGGCGTGGCCCGCCGCCGCCGACGGCCCGCCAGGCTTCACGCCGACAAGGGCTACGACTACGACCACCTGCGCCGATGGCTCCGCAGGAGAGGCATCCGCCACCGCATCGCCCGCAAGGGCATCGAATCCTCACAGCGGCTGGGCCGACACCGATGGGTCGTCGAAAGGACCGTCTCGTGGCTGGCCGGCTGCCGACGTCTCCACCGACGCTACGAACGCAAAGCCGAACACTTCCTCGCCTTCGTCGGCATCGCAGCCACACTCATCTGCCACCGCCGCCTCACCAAATAAAACGACGTCTAAGACGGAAGAGTGGTCGGGGCTGCCGCGGAACTCAACCGGTCGGTCCTCCGGCACCGCCGGCTTCGGCAAGCAGTCACCCCTCGGCCGACCCGCCCCGCCTGCCGAAATGGCACCCGCGTACGTCTTCCTCGCCTCCACTCAGGCCAGTTACATCACCGCGGAGAGCGTCAATGCCACCGGCGGCACCCCTCCCCTGCCCCGGAGACGGACTCGCTGGCAGGGTCGCATGTTTGGGGTAGACGGGAGTGGTATCCGTGTGCGGTCGGGCGCCGGACGCTGCCGCGCCGGGAACTGCGATGCGGCAGAGGCAAAGCCATACGACCGTAAGGAGAGGCCCATGTCGGAATCACACAGCACCACCCCGCGGTACACCGGTGCCGGGCATGACAACGTCGCAGGGCGGCGAGGTCACCCTGCTGCTGCGCACGCGGCTGCACGCTCTCAATGAACTAGCCCTGACGCTCAAGCCTGTGCACTGGAACGTCGTGGGCCCGCACTTCATCGCGGTGCACCAGATGCTGGACCCCCAGGTGAGCGCCGTTACGGGAGATGGTGGACGCGACCGCCGAGCGGATCTCCACCCTCGGCGGCTCCCCCACCGGCACCCCCGGCGTTCTGGTCGCCGAGCGCAGCTGGGACGACTACGCGATTGGCCGCGCGGAAGCGATCGAACACCTCGGAGCGCTGGACCTGGTCTTCACCGGGATCATCTCGGACCACCGGGAGGCGGTCGCCGCCAGCGAGGAGTCGAACACCGTCAGCCAGGACCTGCTGATCGAGCACCTGCGCGGCCGCGAACTCTTCCAGTGGTTCATCCGCGCCCACCTGGAAAACTCGGGCGGTTCCCTGAGCACGAGCGACCAGACCTCCGGGACAGGGGCGGCACAGGCGGCTGGTGAAAGGGCACGCGGAGCGGAGTGAACCGGATCCCGCCCCCATGCTCTGCGGACCTCAGTCAGGCTTGGTCGTTGGGGCTTTCGCGTCGCTTGCACGTCAGAGGACGGGGGTTTTGATCCCCGTCGAGCCTGTCCTGGAGCGTCTTCTATGCCTGCGGCCCGTCCGCCGGCGGGCAGCCGGTGCGTCGCGAAGGGCCGACGCCCAACGGGTCCTCGTCGGTGAGAAGCGACAGGATGTCGTCGACCCAGCGTCTGTCATTGGCCTGGCCCATCCTGAGCTGGATCTGCTTGTCGAACATGGTCAGCATCGGAAGCGGGCCGGCCGTTCCGCCGTAGACGCCACACAGGGAGACGTTGCCACCGCGGCGGACCAGGTCGATCGCGGCATGGACGGCGCGGCGCCGGTCGACTCCCATGGTGGCCCTGAGACGTTCACCAACGGCGTCGACAGGCGCTCGGAGGCTGCTCGGCGCTGAGGGGGAGCCGGTAACGACGCCCCAGTGGTGAAGTGTTGGTATTCGAGAGCTGCGCAATTCGTGGTTCTTTGCCGCAGAGCCGAATGGCGCGTCGGTCACCAGCACGAACGGGACTGTAAGTCGTTCACTTGACGGGCGCCGTCGGGTCCGCGTTTTACGGGCGCGGGCGGAGTCCGTCGAGGATGAGCGCGAGCATGTGGGGAGCCCTGTCCGTGGGGCTGGAAGGGGCGCGCCAGAGGGCGCCGGTGAGTTGGAGGAAGTCTCCTGGGTTGGCGTCTGGGCGGATGCTTTCGTCCTTCTTGCCTGCGTCGAGGAGTTCTGTGATGGCGGCGATGACCGGTCCGTAGCTCTGCTGGCTGATCGCCTGGTGCGCTCCCGGACCGAGAGCGTCGCCGAGGCCGTGCTTTCTGCGCATGGCCTCGACGAGGTCGGTCGTCCAGTCGCGGAGCGCCTCCAGCGGAGGCATCTGGGCCAGCAGGTCGGGCACGGTGCCGACGATGCGTGCCACTTCGTCCTGGTATACGGCCAGGACCAGCGACTCGCGAGTGGGGAAGTTGCGGTACAGGGTGCCCGCGCCGACTCCGGCGCGCTGGGCGATCTGGTTCATCGACGTGGCGCCGTCCGCCGCGAGCGCTTCGCGTGCGGCGGCGAGGATGCGCGCCCTGTTCTCACGGGCGTCTGACCGGACCATGGGGCCTCCCATTGCTAAGTGGAGAGTTCTCCACTACCGTATGCGGGGAGCTCTCCACTTACTTTAAGGAGCGTCATGCGTTACATCAAGCTCGGCACCACAGGCCTCGACGTGTCCCCGGTCGCGATCGGCGCGATGTCTTACGGCGAACCCGACCGCGGGCACCCCGTCTGGTCGCAGGGTGAACAGGACGCACGCCCGCTCATCAAGCACGCGCTGGAGGCCGGGATCAACTTCTTCGACACCGCCAACATCTACTCCAACGGTTCCAGCGAGGAGATTCTCGGCCGGGCACTCCAGGACTTCGCGGACCGTGACGCGGTGGTGATCGCCACGAAGCTGCGTCATCCGACGCGGCTGGGACCCAACGGTCGCGGCCTGTCGCGCAAGGTGATCATGACCGAGGTCGACCACTCGCTGCGCCGCCTGGGCACCGACTACATCGACCTCTACCAGGTCCACCGCAACGACCACTCCACCCCTTGGGAGGAGACCCTCGAAGCGCTCAGCGACCTCGTGAAGGCCGGCAAGGTCCGCTACCTCGGCGCGTCGTCCATGCACGCGTGGGAGTTCGCGAAGGCGCTGCGCCTGCAGAGGCAGAACGGCTGGGTGCGGTTCGTGTCCATGCAGGACCACTACAACCTGCTCGCCCGTGAGGAAGAGCGGGAGATGCACCCACTGTGCCTGGACGAGGGCGTCGGCACGATCATCTGGTCGCCGCTGGCGCGGGGCCGCCTCACCCGCGCCTGGGACGACGCCCGCTCGACGGTACGCTCCGAGACCGACGGCGCCTACGCGGACCTGCTCTACTCGCCCGCCGAGGAAGCGTCCAACCACGCGATCGTCGACGCCGTCGGGAAGGTCGCCGCCGCGCACGGCGTCAGCCGCGCGCGGATCGCCCTCGCCTGGCTGCGCCACCAGCCCGTCGTCACCGCCCCGCTGGTCGGTGCCGGCTCGATCCTGCAGATCGACGACGCCGTGGCTTCGCTGGACGTCGAACTGACCGACGACGAGCTGCGCGCCTTGGAGGCCCCGTACACCCCCCGCTACGACTGGCAGGGAGTCTCGGACGAAGCCGAGATGGAGGCCATCCGCCAGCGCGTGCCCGGAATGGCTCTCGCATGAACCCCATCATCCGCTCCGGTCCTGCTGCCCGCGCCGGAGCCCTCCTCATCCTTCTTGGCCCGCTCGTGTCCTGGGTCGCGGAGTTCATCACCGCGGCCGCATGGCACGACCCGGCATACTCTCCCCTGTACAACTGGGTCAGCCACCTCGGTCTGACCGGCCCGCCGCAGACCGCATTCGGACAGGTCGCCCACTCCCCCCTCGGTGCGGTCATGGACACCGGCTGGGTTATCTACGGCACCCTCCTGATCATCGGCACGTTCCTCGTGTTCGACCCGCGCGAGGGCGCCCGCCCGATCATCATCATGAGCCTCGCCGTCCTCGCCGGTGTCGGAGTCTCGCTCGTCGGCATCTTCCAGGGCTCCAACGCCAACATCGACAACGGCCTGATCGCCTTCCACACCTTCGGCGCGCAAGGCGTCATGCTCGCCGGCAACATCATGGCGATCGCCGTCGGAACCAGCGGAACCCGCGTCGGCCTGAGCCGGGGCCGGTCGATCGCGAGCACCGCGCTCGGCACCACCGGACTGATCGCATTCCCCCTCTTCATGTCCAACGTGTTCACCGGCTGGATGTGGAACATCGGGCTGTTCGAGCGCACCGTCATCTACCCCATCATGATCGGCCACGCGCTCCTCGGAAGCAGCGTGGCCGCCGCCCAACGCCACCGTGCGACGCACCGGTCGGCGCCTGTCACCGTACGAATCCAGAGCTGAAGGAGAGACAGATGGCCCAGGTACTGGTCACCGGAGGAACCGGCTTCATCGGGAGCTGGTGCATCCAGGCCCTGCTGGATGCCCGGCATACCGTCCGCACCACGGTCCGTGACCTGAGGCGCGAACCGGAGCTGCGCTCTTGGCTGCATGAGGCCACGCCGTTCGACGACGACCGCCTCACGGTCGTACGCGCCGACCTCGAACAGCCCGAGGGCTGGGATGCTGCCGCCGCCGGCTGCGACTTCGTCCTCCACGTCGCCTCGCCGACGCTGCGTCATACACCGGCGAACGACGACGAACTGGTGGTCCCGGCACGCGAGGGCGTCCTGCGGGTGCTGCGCGCCGCCCGTGACTCCGGTGTGCGCCGGGTCGTCCTCACCAGTGCATTCGGCGCCATCGGGATCGGGCACCCCCCGCGCTCGACCCCATTCACCGAACAGGACTGGACAAACATCGACAGCGACATCCCGCCCTACCAGCGCTCCAAGACACTCGCCGAACGCGCCGCCTGGCAGTTCGTCAAGGACGAAGGCGGCGGCCTGGAACTGGCAGCGGTCCACCCCGTGGGGGTCCTTGGACCCTTGCTCGGCCTGGACGACCCGCCATCCCTGCGGCTGGTCCGCCGAATGCTCGAAGGAAAAGTTCCCGCGTGCCCTCCCTTCGGGATGGGCTTCGTCGACGTACGCGACGTCGCGGATCTACACTTGCGCGCGATGACCAATCCTGCAGCCGTCGGCGAACGCTTCCTGGCGACCGCCGGGCACAGCCTGCGCGTCATCGACATCGCACGCATTCTGCGTGACCGCATCGGCGAGCGCGCCTCGAAGGCCCCGTCCCGTGAACTCCCCGTGTGGCTCGCACGCACCCTCAGCATCGTCAACCCGGAACTGCGACTGCTCAGGCATCAGCTCGGCCGGGATCTCGACGTCACAAGCGCCAAGGCGGAGCAGCTCCTCGGATGGCGAGCGCGCCCCATCGAGGACACCATCCAGGACACCGCCGAGAGCCTCCTCGCCCACGGCATCGGCACAAAAGCCGACTCGTAACCGACCGCCGCGGCAGTCCTCCACCAGCCCTACGCCGCACGCTCCTCGGCCCCCACCTCGCGCCAGCCGCACTCGCTCGCGCGGCCCACAGGAAGTGAAGAAGGTCCGCAAGTCCCCTTGCATCGCGCGGCCTGGGTATTCCACGGCGAGTGCGCCAACCACACCAAGAAGTACCGGTTGAACGGCACATCGTACGTAGCGGTCGGCCGAACAAGAAAGGCTGGCCCCCGCCATCCCACCCTCGTCGAGCTTCGCCTCCATGGACGAGCGCCACGGCGGCCAGCACGGCCGGGCCGAGTTCGTGCAGTACCCGACCCGATCACCGACATCCGTGACCTGTGTCGGGGCCGCTTCAGCAGCAAAGAAGTCCGCGCCAGAAAGGCTGTCCGTCGCCTCCACCGCGGTTCGGCCACGAAGGCCACCGAGTACCTCGCCGCACGCGCCGTCGAGGCTCTGGCGTCCCCCGTCGACCCGCGCAAATCCGGTTCCCCGGTCCAACTCGTTGGTGCGGACGGTGGCGGGTCCGGTGAGGGGGCCGCAGGTTTCGAGGTAGAGCTGGGCGCCGTGGATGAGCCACGTGAGGATGCCGGGGCCTTCGCTCTCGACGAGTTCCTTGGCCAGGTTGTCGATCTTGCGTGAGGCGGGGACGACGCGGTCGAAGTGGATCAGGCGGATCCGGCGCCAGAAGGCGTGGCCGCCGGTGCCGACTTCGGGGCGGTGGTTGCCGAGGGGCCAGAGTTTGTGGGTGGGCTTGAAGTTGAAGAAGTTCTGCCGCATGCGGCGGGCCATGATGCGGTCGCCGCCGGTGAGGAGTTGCCGCGGGATTCGTCGAACTTGTCCTTGGGCTTCAGCTCGGAGCACACGACGATGCGGCGGCCGTGGAGTTCGGTGAGTTCGGTGGAGTGCTCGGAGAACTTGCCCTTCTCCATGAGGAAGCCGGGCGGGCCGCTTGGGCGTAGTCGCCGAGGATCTGTGTCATGACATCGAGCAGGACGGACTTGCCGTTGGCCCCGGTGGCGTAGAGGAAGGGCAGGACCTGGGCGCCGATACCGCTGGTGACGGAGTAGCCGAGCAGCAGGTGAAGGAAGCGGATGGTCTCCTCGCCCTTGGCGTCGTCGCCGAAGGTGTCGTGGAGGAAACGGAGCCAGCGCACCGCCTGCGCCCTGGTCGCCGATCCGCTGGCCGACATGGGAGCCCACCAGCCCTACGTGCTGACGTCACATGGGGACATCCTGATCGACCGGCTCGGCGACTTCCGCAGCGACGTGACGGGCTGGGACGGGTAGAACCGCCCTGTGGCGAGGACGCGAGGTTCCACCGGAGTGACCCCCGGCCCAGGTGTGTTCTCTCGGATCCTCGGAGGGAACACACCTTGCTCGTACAAACAGCAGAAGGCCCGGCCCCGGGCATTCGTGGCCCAGGGTCGCGGCATGCGTCTGCGCCCTCTTTGCCAGCGCGTTCTGCCTGAGTGCGTCATCCGCTGCTCGTGTGTGTATCCGTGGCTGCTGTACCTCTGCCGTGTCCTTATCGGGGAGGCTGGAGGGGGCGGCATGCTGATTGAGACGGTGTTCCGGAGAGATGACGTGCCGGTGGCGGACCGGTTCGACTGCTGGCGTGAACTGATCAGCCAGACGCATGCTCCGCTGGAACTTCACAGTGACCACCGGGCGGATTTCCGTGCTTCTCAGCGCCTGCTGGACCTTGGTGCCGTGGGCGTCACTTTCAACGGGGTGTCGGCCACCGGGGTCACCGTTAACCCGGCGGGAACGTCGCTGACGGGTAACACGCCGGTCGGCACCCCGGGCAACGCGACCATCCAGGTCGGCACCCCGGGCAACGCGACCATCCAGGTCACCACCCCGGGTGGCAGTGCGACAGTTCCCGGCGGATTCACCTACGTCCTGCGGCGCGTCTACGTCACCAACGCCTTCTCGAACAGCGTCTCGGTGATCAGCACCGCCACCAACGCCGTCCTCACCACCATCACCGTCGGCAACAACCCGAGTGGGCTCGCCGTCTCCCCGAACGACACCCGCGCCTACGTCACCAACAGCGGCTCCAACACCGTGTCGGTGATCACCATCGCCACCAACACCACCAGCTCCATCACCGCCGGCACTGGCCCGTTCGGCGTGGCAGCCGCCTGACCGCCCGACGCGGACGACCCCCGCGAAAGCGACACGAGACCCCTAACTGCGTCGGTCAACATCTGACACCTCCAGGCAGGGCAGGCCTGACTGACGGCCGCGTTCCCTACACAAAGCGGTCAGTGGCCGTCCGGGGTGATCGGCACTGGCACCGCCCATTTCACGCCGAACTTCGCGAGGGCGAACCTGCTCGGCATCACCCCGAAGCCCGCCCGGAAAAGGCACCGCGCAGGGCTCCGGACCGGGGAAGACCCGCTGGGTCGTCGAGCGGACCTTCGCCTGGCTCCACGAGTTCAAGCGACTCCGGATCCGCTTCGAGAGACATGCCGACCTCCACCTCGGACTCCGCCACCTCGCCTGCGGCATCATCTGCTTGAGACGACTCCGAACCTCATTCTGAAACAATCAGTTAACACCGACACCGCATGGACCGAACGGACCAGCGCACCCCTCACCGAACGCACTCTCACCACGGTCACCCGCCCGCTGACCGAATTCGGCTGGACCAGACCATCAACGGACACCACATCAACTGGCCCACACCCCACGGCGAAACCGGCCTCCGCCTCCACCTCGCCGCCGCAGTCGGCGCAACCATCGTCCGCTCCAGCCCCATCTGGACCCTCTGGGGCGGCAACACCACCGAACAGCCCGCCCGGACCATCGAAATCTCCCGCCACACCCCAGCAGCCGTGCCCCAGGGCCTCGCCTACGAACTCGCCCTCACCCACCCAGTACCCACCGCCCACGCACCGAAGGCGACCCGCAATGGACACGAAGCCCTTCGTACGGCGGCACGCACAGCACCGCCAACGGCTGCAGGCCACCCCATCCGGAGCAGGTAGCCAGGCACCGACTAGGTGTAAAACTGACGGTGGTTATTGACAGGTGGGTCTCCCTCGTATCTAGGAGATCTGCATGCTGACCGAACGCGATCTATCAAGGCGTGCTAAACACCGGCCAGACACCCTACGAACGACTCCGACAGAAGGCCCAGGCCCCACTGTCATAAGCCTCCGTCAGCTGCACACCTAGGGCAGGCTCGGGCCTTGGTATCGAGGCGCCTCGGATAGGCCGGCTTCTTCCAGAGCGAGCCGCAGTACTTCGGCCATCGGGACGTCGACCGACTCGGGGGTGAGCATCGGCTCGGGCGCATCGCCGCGTATCACCTCGGTCATGTCGACCCCGTCAACCGTGAGGCCCCGGATCGGGTTGTGGTTGGTCCCGATCTCCATGACCTCGATCGATGGCGGGGACCAGGTGGTCGCGGACGAGGCGGACGAGGGGGTACTCGATCCGGTTGTGGTCGATGCCTTGGGCGTCGCACCAGTCGAGCCAGACATCCGGATCATCGCCGTCGTTGAAGCCCCACTTGGACAGCAGGTCATAGCTGAACAGCGTGATGGTCGGCTCCGTCATGCTCGGCATCGTCTCACCATCTCCGGGTGGTCTTGAGCTTGGGCGCCCCGGTGCGGTTCCCCCCGCCCGAGTTGCAGGCGCGGTGCGCTGGCCGGGTTGAGGAGGCTGCCGCCGAGGGCGTGGCCTGCGGGGTCGTATCCGTGGCGGGTGAGGTGGCGGTGGATCCGTACATGGATGGTGCCGGGCTTGATTCCGGTGGCGGTTGACGCTGCGTAGGCGTCGGTGAGGACGGGCTGCTGCATGGCTCCATGCTGAGTGAGCGCTACCAGCCATCCGGGTAGGTGGCCCACATCTTTTTGATGCTGTGTTCCAGATCCGGGCGGGTCGCGCCAATCAAGAAGAGCACGTACAGCATTCGGTCCAAGCCGCCGCGATCGTACAGGCGTCGTCCGATGGCGATGATCTCGGGCAGGTACCTGAGCGCTCTTTCACGGGTCTTGGCGAGTCTGATTAACCGGTGGGCCATGAATTCCGCGTAGCGGGGCGATCCGTCGTCCACCGGTATGCGCCGTGCTTTTCTAGGGCCGTAAGCCCACTCATGCAGCTTCTCTATCAAGATCAAGGCCCCTCTCCCAGGCGCTCGTTGTGCGGGTCCCATACCGCAGGTTCTTCGCGTTCACGCCCCGGTGCGGCAGGAAGACCATGAGGCCCCGCCGCACAATGAGTATGCGGCGGGGCCTGGTTGGTCAGGGGCAGGGGAAGTGCGACGGCGGGTAGTGCCCGGCGGCGAAGACCTGCCCGGCGGGTGGTCGATGGGCCAGTTCCTCCACCTCGACATCGCAGCCGGGACCGGCGCCGAGTTTCTCCCGGCCCGAATCACCACCACCCCCGAGCGCATCCAGCGCAAGCACACAAAGGGCTGGACATCGAAAGGCGCCCGATACGTCGGCCGCGGCGCACGCTGGGACAACCCCAGCCGAGTCATCCGACGAGCCGACACCGGCGGCTGGCACGTCGAGCACGACAACGTCGGCAACGTCGGCGCATTCTCCAAGACCGAGGCGCACCGCTTCGCCGTCGACGCCTACCGCGCCCACACTCCGACGCGGTCGGCGACAGCAGGGTGAGGGACAGGAGGTGACCGCGTGGCGCACGGGTGCGGACGAGCACCCTGCCGTTGCGCAGGTGGTCGCTCTCATAGACCCCGCCGGAGTGCGAGGCGTCTGCGGGAATGGTGGTGTGGGTGTGTCGGCGCGCGCCCGCGTCGTCCTCGCGAGGAATTGTGGAGCAACGATGACGGTGACGGGTTGGCGGAGTACACACGATCTGGGACTGGCGGTCTGGTTCGGCGGTGCGCTGATGGGCGCAGTCGCGGTCAATCGTGCTGGTGAGGGCGAGGAAGCGGCCTCGACGGAGGGGGTGGCGGCGCACGGGTGGGCGTTGTGGGCCCCGGTGAACGCCATGGCCATCGCCGCGCACCTGGCCGGCGGTGCGGCAGTGCTGGCGGACAACGCCCCTCGGGTTGCCGCACAGAAAGGCGTGATGGCCACGACAGTCGCGAAACTGGCGGTCACCGCCGGGGCGCTGGCGGCAACCGCGTACAGCGGGGTCCTCGGCAGCAAGGTGAAACTGGCTGCCTCGCACAAGCCCAGCCACCGGGAGAAGGCCGAGCGGCATCCGATCGACCTCGACTCGGCACGCCGGCAACTGAAGATCGCCCAGTGGGCAGTACCCGCGCTGACCGGAACCCTGGTCATCCTCAACGCCTGGCAGGGCGAACAGCAACGTCCGGCCGAGCAGGCAGGCGGCATCCTCGAACGGGCGCGCCGCATGGCCGACCTCGCCAGCTGACCCACCCCGGCCCGTGCGCCCAGTCTGTACGGGCCCGCCCAGGGCGTCCGTCCGGGCCTTCGGCTGCACGGCCCGAGCTCCTTCACCCCCTCGGGCAGCCCGCCGGCGAACTCCCCGCCTCGTCGATGTTCAGAACGCGGGAGAGAGCGCCATGCGGGGACGATGTCGCCCTGTGCGTCCCGCGACAGCACCCTTCTGCGCAGGAGTGGTGGAGGTGCGGTAGTGATCTCCCTCGGCGCCCAGTGTGTGATCCGGGTCGATCGGCACATCACTGCTCCAGCTCCGTCCGCGCCGGCTTGCCTGGTTGAGGTACCTTGCGCGGATGCGGGAGGCATGGATGCACGGCGCGGCCATCCCGCGTCACCGCTTTCCGCCTCCTCCGCATGCGCCTGGCGGCGCAGCGGCTGCGGCAGTCAGGGGGTCACCCTGACGCCGGGCGGCGCGACTTCGCCGCTCGGCCTCCGGCCCCGAGCAGGCTCGTCGCCGAGAACTCCCCGCGAGTCAGTTCCGGGCGCGCGACCCTGGAAAGGAGGGTCGGAAGGCCGGCCCGCACCGCCTGCACGTCCCGAAGCCAGGCAGGCACGTACACGGTGGACGCCCGGCGCTCGATCGCGTCCACCAGACGGCCGGCCACATGTTCGGCGGGGTTCGACGTTGCGGGCGGGCGCGGTACGTCCGTGGGGTTCGGGCGCGCTCCCGCGCGGCGAAGCGCGGTCGGCCGTCACGATCTGGGCGTGTCCGGGACGCGCCCCGCGACCTCGCAGTTAGGGCCGTCCAGCAGCTTGGTCTGCGGATCGGTTCATTGGCCCGGTCGAACTTGGCATCGGATGGGTCAGGCCGATGGCGGGAGGCGTCACGCCTGTCGAAGCTGGTTCTGTTGTATTGAGTCGCGACGAAGCGCTTGTCGCGTGCCCGCCCTATGGAGCTGATGAAGAATGGTGGACAACGTCCCTGACAGCGGTCCCCAACGTGGCGACGGGCGGGGGGAGCAGGGCGGCGGGGGCCCACATCCGGTCAAGGGGCCGACGGACTTGCCGAAGGAGTCGTGGCGTGGGGTTCTGAAACGTACGGTGCGGGAATTCAGGGAAGACAACCTGACGGACTGGGCCGCCGCCCTGACGTACTACGGGGTACTGTCCATCTTCCCGGCGTTGCTGGCCCTGGTGTCGATTCTCGGGCTGCTGGGCACTTCCAGCATCCAGCCGCTGATCGACAATGTGGGGAAGCTCGCTCCGGGGACCATCAGGACTGTGCTGAACAGCATGCTGACGCAGCTTCAGAACGGTCAGGGCAAAGCGGGGCTCGCACTTGCCATCGGAATCGTCGTTGCCCTGTGGTCCGCTTCGGGATACATCGCCGCGTTCATGCGCGCGTCCAACGCTGTCTACGACATCGGCGAGGGTCGGCCCGCGTGGAAAACCCTGCCCACCCGGTTCGGTATCACGGTCGCGGTGATCGTTCTTCTGGCAGCCATCGCGGTGGGGGTGGTGTTCACCGGTTCATTGGCGCACGAGACCGGGCGGGTCCTGGGAGTGGGGAACACCGGCCTCACCGTGTGGACCTACGCCAAATGGCCGGTGATGATCGTGCTGTTCAGCCTGGTGATCGCCGTGCTCTATTGGTTCGCTCCGAACGTCAGACGCGGATTCCGCTGGATCAGTCTCGGCAGCATTCTCGCCGTCCTCATCTGGATTATCGCCTCTGCCGCCTTCGGCGCGTACGTGGCCAACTTCAGCAGCTACGACCAGACCTACGGCAGTTTCGCCGCGATCATCATCTTCCTTGTCTGGCTGTGGGTTTCCAACATCGCCATCCTCCTCGGACTCGAATTCAATGCCGAGCTGGAACGTGGCCGCGCCATCGAAGAAGGCCATCCGCCGGACGACGAGCCCTACGCCGAGCCCCGCGACACACGAAAACTGTGACCGGTACCAACCACCCGACGCCCAACGGTTAGCCGAACCCGGCCTCCGCGGAGTGTTCGCGTGCGTATTGCGCTGGTGGCAGAGCCGCCGCGGTGGTGGTCGTCACTACCAGGCTCATCTGCATCACCGCCGCCAGGTCCGACCAGCCGGCGAGTACCGCGACACGACCCCGCAGGAGTGGAGCGAGTTCGAGGAGCACTTCGACCGCCGGAAGGTCGAGCTCGGGACCTGCGGGCGCCCCTACGGGACACCCTGCCAGCACGAACACGCTTGCGTCCGCTGCCCGATGCTCCACGTCAACCCCAAGATGCTGCCCCGCCTCATCGAGCTGGAAGAGGACTTGCTCGGCCGACGAGCGCGGGCTGAGTCCGAAGGCTGGATCGGTGAGATCGAAGGCATTGACCTCACCCTCACCTTCCTCCGCACCAAACGCGAGGAATCCCAACGCCGAGCCCAGCGACCCGCGGTTGACCTCGGCATCCCCAAGACCCGCACATCCCCCAGACCACGGGAGGTCCATTGACAAGCTACATACCCAATCCTCACCTAATCGGGTGATGTGCAGAGCGGCACCGCGACCCTGAAGCGTGACAAGATCGCCCCGCTGCTCAAACAGATCATCGACGCCCCCGGCCTGGACGAGCAGGTCCTGATCCTCTCCGCCCATGGAATCCGGTCCGCCGGATCCTCCAATCCACGGACACTCGTGGGAGGAACGGCTGCCGTTCTACGATCGGATCGTGAACACGGAACGGGCTTCTGCCCTGCTGCTCGTAGCGATGTACCAGCGACTCGACGGTGTTGCAGGCACCGAGGTTGAGGTGAACAAGCTGCCCGGTTGGGAGGACTTGGGAGACGAACGGCTGCTGACGTTGACGGCCCACCTCGAGCGGGCAGGCATGGCTGTTTCGGGGCTCGCGGCGTCAGGGATGTCGTGGTGCCTCTCCCCCGCTGGCGTGCTGAGGGCAGAGAACCTGCTTGAGCAGCGGAATCGTCCGGTTATCCGGTACGACACGGCGCTCAACGGGCTCATCACGGCGGCAACGGACAAGTTCCCGAAGCACAGGCTCAAGGTTCAGGACTTCCTGTCGTCTGAGCACGCGCAGATCCTCGATGACGTGTTGACGCTCGACGAGATTTTCAGCGCGATCGACTACCTCGAGACTGAACAGTTCGTCACAGTTGAACGTGACGCCAGCCGTCCAACGGCGATCACGCTTACTCCCCGCGGCCGGAAATGTGGATGGAATACCAAGGTAGACGTTCAGGGCTTCTTGGCTGGTCAGCACCCTGTGGGCATTCAGAATTCCTGGTCCGTCGAGGTCTACGGTGGCGCCAATCAGATTGGCCCGGGCAACGTCCAGACCAACAACTTCGGCCTCAACGCTGAGCAGGTCATGAAGCTTGTGCGCGAGGTCAAGGGGTTGGTTCCTTCCATGGACGTGCCGGATCCTGTCCGCGAGCGGATCACCGAAGATGTCGAAGCCCTTGAGCGTGAGGCAGAGCGCGAAGAGCCCCAGCCTGCCAGGATGCGCCGGCTCCTCGAAGCACTCCGAGAGAACCTCGACCCCGCGAAGACGACGTCCTTCGGGGCCGCCGCGGCCGCCGCACAGAGCGTCATTTCGCTCATGATGTGAGTGGACCAAGATCCGAAATAACACAACGCAGCCACATGGAGGAAGCCTTGAGCGATCAGCAACACAACAACACCTGGAACGTCACGGTGAACGGCGGGGCACCTCAGATGGGCACCGGCAACGTTCAGCACAACACCTTCGGCTACGACCCGCAGCAGCTGGCTGCCTTCACCCGAGAAGTCCTGGAGGCCGCTCACAGGGGAGACGTGCCGGCTGAAGTCGAGGCCGACGCAGAAGCACTCCAGGCTGAGCTTGCCACGTCTGAGCCTGACGAAGGGCGCGTGCGTCAGCTCACGCAAAGGGTCTGGGAAGGCACCGTGAAGTACGCACCGCCCGTGCTTGCGACGGGCGCCGCGCAGGCTGTGGCTGGCTTCCTCGGAATTCCTATCGGGTTCTGACGTTCCTGCCGTGGCTCGCGCGGTACCGGCTTGGCCGACACCGTGGGCGCCCTGGTGTCCCTTCGCGGCGGCGTCACCTCCGTACGCGGCGCCGCTGCCGACCATCTCCGACTGTCCCCGCCCAGCCAGCCCGGACGTTTGGCCGCTGGCGGGGCCTCGGTCCCAGGCCATGCCGTTCTTCAGCGGCCCACTGGCCAGGCCCCATGCCTAGGAACCCATCCGGGCCGCACACCCAACACATACGATCGGCTCGTGACGTTTGAGACCGAAGCAGACCTGCTCCTGCTCTGGCTACGTGAAAAGACAGCAGGCATGGACAACCGCATTTCTGTCGACCCTCACAGATCGTGCGACTGGTCCGAGGTCGCGAAGGGGGAAGTGTTCAGACTGGTCGCGTGGCTTGCCGAGCGCGGCCTCGTCAACCACGACGGACAGCACCACGGACAGCGAAACGCCGGGTGCAACAGCTTCACGACCAGGTGCACTTTGACCCCCAAAGGCGTCCACGAGGCGGAGCGTCTCCTCCAGCTACGAGGCAACAAGCTGCACCGGTTCGACACCGCAGCGAACGGTCTCATTGTCGCTGCAATGGACGATGTCCCTGGCTACCACGTTGTGGTGCAGGACTTCGCTGCATCCGACCGTGCTGTCTTCCTCGGCCAGCGAATCGACGCGGAAACGATCGCGAAGGCCGCGGCCTTCCTGGTGGACAGCAAGCTGGCCACCGTGTACTCCCGATCGGTCGCCATTCGTCCCCGAGAGGCTTTCGACCCGTCGTACGCACTCGCCCTGACCCCGCTTGGTATCCACTGCGGGGACCAACACGTCAACGTGAGGAAATTCGTGACCACCCAGAGAGACGCCCGCCCGGTCACCCACAACATCTACGGCGGCAACAACCAGATCGGGGACCACAACACCCAGACCAACAACATCGGGTTCCCCCCAGACGACCTCGCCCAGTTCGCCCAGCAGGTCCTCGCCGCCGCCGTCACCATGGACGTCCCTGAGCCGATCCGTGAGCGGATCACGGAGGACGCTGAGGCGCTGCAGCGCGAAGCGGAGAGGGAGGAGCCGCAACCCAGCCGCATGCGACGAACCCTCGAGGGCATGAGGGAGAGCCTGCTCCAGGCGGGCCAGGATCAAGCCGCGCAGAAGCTCATCGAGATGACCGGAAGCTTCCTCATGACGGCCAGCGGCAGCTGACCAGCAGCACGCGACGCGAGCGCGCCCAGTCGTTCATGGTCCCGTCTTCGCCCGCGCCTTCCTCGTGGTCGTGCCGTACGGCCAGGCGCGCGGGCAGGACGGAGATCCTGCCGTGGCCCGGCGGCCGTACCGGCCGACCGACACCGTGCGCGCTCTGGTGCACTCCCACGATGGAGGCTCCTGCCTGTGCTGCGCCACGGCCGCCGACCTGACGACCCACCACCGGGTGAACCGCGGGATGGGCGGCGCCGAGGAGGACGGCGAGCTCGCGCGCGCCGAACTGGCCGCCTGAGTCCAGGACCAATGCCTGGAAGCGACCAGCCGTCACCGAAGGATGACGTTCACGCCCCGTTCCTCGAAGATCTCCAGGAGGAGGTCGAACAGCACAAGCTCACGGTCACCGGCGGGCACGCGCTCTACCAACCGTTCCCGAGCCTCGGCCGAGGAATCCCAGTGCAAGGTGAATGGAGCAGTGGCGCCCCACCCGCCGCGCAGGCAGTCGTCTAGAGCGTCAAGGTTCCAGCCGAAGTATCCGCCGGGTCCGTTGATGGCCTCACCGATTGCACAGTAGAAGCTGTCTTCGTCGACCATGTGCTGGCCGTCCAGGGCGAACACCTGGCCTGCAGGCTCATCGTGCTTCCCCTGGCGTTGGTATGCCCGGGACCACAGGGCTACCGACAGCCACGCGTGTCGATCCTCGGGTGCGAGTTCGTGCCACATGCCGGTGCGGTTCAGTTGACCCGTGCGGACCAGGTCCCACGCTCGTTCTGCTCCGGGCAGGGCGTTCTCGCACCACAGCGTCACTGTGACGTCGACGAGGCCGGTTCCAAGGGCGGAAGGTTTGGCGTCGACGATGTTGACCTCGTTGACGAAGTAGGACCCCATGGTGGCACCGTTACCGTCGAGAAGGGCGAGCCATGCGTTCCCCGCCATGGCGCGACGACTACCGACATGATCGAGGCTCTTCAGTAGGCCACCCTGCGGAAAACAACCTTCCAGGTGCACTCGGCGTGCGCCCTCCTCATCCGGCAGAGGCGTGAAGAGCCCCTCGGCCTCGTGAGCAAGGCCCCAGAAGTCACTGTCGTCCTCGTCCGAGGTCAGCGCGTACTTCTGCCCCTCGCTGGCCCGCCCTGATGTTCGCATCGCACCCCCAATGAGAGCGCTGATCTTACCGACGCTCGACAACTCACCGGGCAGTCGTCGGCGCTGCCCCCACTCCCATCCCATCTATCTCGGAGGCCCATTGACGAGCCACATAGCCCCGTTCACCCATGAGAGTGAAGTGCAGAGAAGCACCGGTGAATATAAAATAAAACCAATCAAAAAGAAGGTGCGTGAACTCCTCGGCTGCCCGCACCCAATACGTATCCCCAAGGGCGTGTTCGTCGAGCAGTGGGTCGGCATCTCCAGCGACGAGTTCCACCGCGCCAAGGACGCCGATGTGAAATACATGCGCAACCGGCATCCACTCATTACCGATATGAACTGGTCCCGGTCCGACTGCGTCCGCTACCTCACCTCTCTCGGGCTCGCCGACACACCCAAATCGAGCTGTCTGGGGTGCCCGTTCCACGGCAACGCCCAGTGGCGGCACATCCGCGACACGAGCCCCGAAGAGTGGCAGGACGTGGTGGAGTTCGACTCCGCGATCCGCAAGGGCAACGCCCGCGCGAACGCGGCCGGAAACCGGCTGCTCGGGCAGGCGTTCCTGCACCGCTCGCGCATCCCGCTCTCCGACGCGCCGATCGACCACGTCACGGCCTCCGAATGGGCCGCCCGCCAACAGCAGCTCGGCGACGGTGAAACACCCGACGCGGACGAGGCGGAGCACGGGGCGGCCGACGGGTGTTCCCCATGGGCCTGCCGCGGCGACACCGAACAGGGTCCGGCGCGGGACGGCTTCGGGCTGGCTTCTTGATCCTGGACCTGTTCGCGGGTCCCGGTGGCTGGAGCCATGCCCTGACCGTCCTCGGAGTACGGGACATCGGACTGGAATGGGACCCATGGGCGTGCAGAACCCGTGTGGCTGCCGGTCAGTTGACGGTCCGTACCGACGTGGCGATGTATCCGGTGTGGCCTTTCACCGGTCGGACGTACGGGCTGATCGCCTCTCCGCCGTGCCAGGCGTGGTCGATGGCCGGCAAACGCCTCGGGCTGCTCGACCAGCCGCTCGTCCATCAGGCAGTCGCCGACCTCGCCCAGGGGCGCGACACCCGCGAACGGCTCCTCGCCTCCTGCCGCGACGAGAGATCTCTGCTCGCGGCCGAGCCCATGCGCTACCTGGCCGCCCTCAACCGGCACGGCCAGCCGGAATGGGTCGCCATGGAAGAGGTACCCGACGTCCTGCCCTTGTGGAAGCAGTACGCCGCGATCCTGCGCCACTGGGGATTCTCTGTCTGGACGGGGATCCTCAACGCGGCCGACTACGGAGTACCGCAGACACGGAGGCGGGCCATCCTGCTCGCCTCCCGCGTACGGACCGCCGAACCACCTGAGCCGACACACGCCCAGGCCGCCGAGCCCGAGAGCCTATTCGGGCCCGGCCGCGAGCAGTGGGTCTCCATGGCCACCGCGCTCGGCTGGGGAGCCACCGACCGCCCCGTGCCCACCGTCTGCGCCGGCGGCGGACCCGGCGGCGGGCCCGAGCCGTTCCCCTCCGGATCACGCAAGACCCTCACCGACGCCCGCGACCGCGGCACCTGGACACCACGGGCAACCGGTAGCCCGTCGTCGCCCCAACGGGAAGACCCTGGTCAGCCCGCGCCGTCCGGCACACGGGACAACCCACCCGTCGGCCGACCGGCGACGGCCGAAGCGCACCGCTGGTCGTGGTCGCTGCGCAGCAACAACCAGGCCAACGCCACCATCCGGTCGCTCTCCGAGCCGGCCGGCACGCTGTTCTTCGGACACCGCGCCAACGAGTGCGTCTGGGTGCCCGAGCCCTCGGAAACCCGTCGGGCAGACGTCGGGCAGCTAGTGGTGCCGGAGTCGATCCGGATCACCGCCCGGGAAGCCGGTCTGCTGCAGACCTTTCCCGCCGACTACCCCTGGGCGGGGAACAAGGGGCAGCAGTTCTCCCAGATCGGCAACGCCGTCCCCCCGTTGCTCGCCGCGCACCTCCTCGCCCCACACCTCCAACTTCCCCTCAACCCCGACGACTTCACATTGGCTGCCTGATGCTCCACACCGCCGGCCCCAACAGCGACGACGTCTCACCGCCTCCGCCCCCGGTGTTCCACGTCGAGCAGGCACTCCTCGGCGCTCTCCTCCTCGAACCCCACCGTGCCGCCGACCTGACCGGCATCACCGCCCAGGCGTTCTCCACCGCCGCGCACGCCGCGCTGTTCACCTCGATCCGCTCCCTGCCAGCCCCCGAACCCGCCGAGCACGCCACGAGCACGACGTGGCTCAACCAAGTGCTCACCGCCGCCGACGAGCAGACGCGCGGACTGACCACCGCCTACCTGCACCGCCTGGTCCAGCTCTGTCCCCAGCCCCGGCACGCACCCGCGTACGCGCGGATCATCGAAGCGGAGCACTCCCGGAGCCAGTTGCGCGCCGCCGCCCACCGCCTCATCCAGACCGCCCTGGACACCTCGCTCCCCCACCCCGTGGCCACCACCCTCGCCGAAGCCGGCGCCTTCACCACCGTGGTCGACAACATCGCGAACCGGTTCCCGCCACACCCAGGCTCCCTGCCCCGCACCCCCACCACGCCGGTCGCCGTGCACGACGAGGAAGCGAATGAGGAGGAGCAGGTGCTCCTCGCGGCGGCGACCGCCCGGCCCGCCAGTGTCGAACGGATGCGGTGGCTGACCCCCGGCGACTTCACCCACCCCCTGCACGCCGGGCTGTGGCAGTGCCTGACCACCATGGCCCGGCGCGGCACCCCCATCGACCCCGTCACCGTCCGGTGGGAAGCACAGCACCACGGTCTCCTCACCCACGGGACTGAGCCAGCCGGGGCGCTCAGCTTCCTCGGCGAGCCGTCCGGGTGCGACCCGCAGTACTGGGGCGAGCGGATCCTCCAACGTTCCCTCCTCCACATCGCCCAGAACACCGGCCGGACCGTCGAGACGCTCACCCACGACCCGGCCACCACGACCTACCAGCTCATCGTCGGCGCCCGCCGCGCACTCGCCGACCTGAACACCGTGCGTACCCGCTGGCATCTCGCGACCACACCCCCGCAGGTCAATACCCCCACGCAAGCCAGGACCTCGGCGCCGCCACGCGCCGGCCCGCCGCCGACCACGGCCCCTCCCGCCGTACGCGCCTCCCGCTGACCCCCGAACCCACTGGTGGCCGGACCACGTTGGTCCGGCCACCGACAGAAGAGAGCACCGCCTTCGTGAGCACACCGTCCGTCGACGCGCAAGTCCGCCTCGACACCCACCCCACGCACCCCAGCGCCGTGACCGCCAACCTCACCGGAACCCAAGCTCACATCCCCCTCGTGGGCCTAGCAGCCGCCGACTGGCACGTCACGGCCGACAACCGCCTGGTCCTGGCCCGTATCGACCACGAGGAGTCCTACTGGGCCGAACAGGCCGCCCGGCAACTGAGAGCCGACGGAATCACCGTCGAGATCACCCCCGAACTCCGGGAAGCGATCGACGAAGAATGGACCTGGGCCAACTACCCCATGCCCTGGTGCACCCGCGATGAAATCCGCGAGGTCTCCAACCAGGCACAGAAGATCTACGACGACATCCGCCACAGCCGCCTCCTCATCCACGCCCACGCCCAGGACGGGCACACCACCGTCGCGGTCGGGACCTACCTCGACACCGGCAAGAGCGTCTACCTCCACGGCGAGAACCACCTGCGGCAGATCGCGAACACCTTCGACTCCCCCGCCCAGGCCCTGACCGCCTTCGAGGAAATGCACGCCGACACCATGCTCCCCGGCCCCGCACCGATGACCGACACCGAACGCGACACCGCCGAAGCCCGAACCACACCCGCCACACCGACAACCAAGCCTGAACTGTCCAGCGCGGGGGCGGACACCGCGCCCGCCCTCGTCACCGCCGGCGCCCACGAGGCGCTGTTCGCCTCGTTCGTCGAGGATCACGGTGAGTGGGAGAACTACCGGACATGGTCCGACGACGCCTCCGTCGCCAACCATGAATCCCTCACCCTGCGCGTCCAGTTCGACCACGAAGCCCGCGACCGGGACATCGCATGGACCATCGCCTCCTACCAGTCACCCGTCGGGGAACGCACCTGGCACGTCACCGCTACCGCCGGCACACCCACCGACATGATCGAAACCCTTCTCAAGAGCCTCGATACCGACACCGCATGGATCGAGCGGACCAGCCCGCCCCTCACCGAACGCACCCTGACCACGGTCACCCGCCCGCTGACCGAATTCGGCTGGACACCGACCATCAACGGCCACCACATCAGCTGGCCCGCACCCCACGGCGAAACCGGCCTCCGCCTCGATGTCGCCGCCGCCGTCGGCGCAACCACCGCCCGCACCGGCCCCGCCTGGACACTCTGGGGCGGCAGGAGCGCCGAACAGCCCGCCTGGACGATCGAGTTCTCCCGCCACACCCCGGCCGCCGTCCTCCAGGACCTCACCTACGAACTCGCCATCACCCACTCCACACAAACCCAGCGAGCGCCGAAGACCCCCCGCGGACACGAAGCCATCCGCCGCCGCTTCCGGTGAGAAGGCCCTGCGGGCCATCCGTGCCGCGCGGGCTGAAGTCCGCCGACATATCTGGCGGTTGGCCGACCGGAAAGCGCCTGATGCGGGCGGGACGGTGACCGTGGACCTCGACGGGGTGCTGGTGATCGCGCAATCGGACAAGGAAGACGCCGCACCCACGTGGAAGAAGACCTACGGCCACCACCCCCTGATGGGGTTCGTCGACCACGGGCTGGGCGGCACCGGGGAGCCGGTCGCGGCCCTGCTCAGACCAGGCAACGCGGGATCGAACACGGCCACCGACCACATCACCGCCGCCCAGCTGGCCTTGGCCCAACTGCCGAAGAAGTACCGGCGCGGGCGCCGGACCCTGATCCGCACCGACTCCGCGGGCGGCACCCACGACTTCGTCGCCTGGCGCGCCCGGCGGGGACGGTGGCTGTCCTACTCCGTCGGCATGATGATCACAGCCGCGATCCACAGCCGCGTGCTGAGGGTTCCGGCATCGGCCTGGACACCGGCCGTCGAAGCGGACGGCGAGATCCGTGACGGCGCCTGGGTCGCCGAACTCACCGGAGACATCCTGACCGGCTGGCCCAAGGGCATGCGGCTGATCGTCAGGAAGGAACGACCCCACCCCGGGGCCCAGTTGCGGCTCACGGACGCGGACGGCATGCGGCTGACCTGTTTCGCCACCAACACCTCGGGCCGGCCGATCGCCGAGCTCCGCCATCGACTGCGGGCGAGGATCTCAGGCTTCAGGGCCCTGGATTCGATCGAACCCCGCTCGATGGCCCTCAGACCACTCGGTGGGGCGCATCGTCTCTCCGCTTACATTCACGATGGTCCGCGTACCGCGTGCATATGTGGTGCTGCCATCACGGTTACATACGCGGAATCCCATTGTTGCCGATGTGCGGCCTATCCGTTCGGTCCAGAGGTGGACGGCGATTTCTCCATTGCCGATCAAAGGGAGGTCGAACACGATGGCGACTGCCTTCACGACGTGATGGGACGGCACGGCTTCTTCGGATCTGCCGAACCCCAGACTAAACGCGTACGTGTTGAAAGCACGTTCAGCCATCACAGCGTAACGGCTGTTATGCAGCATCCCGTACGGGTCAAGGTCGTCGAAGTAAACATCCAGCGGGATCAAGACTCCGTAGTCGACGGAATCGAATATGGGAGATGATCCAGTCGCGTCAACCACAAGAAAGTCCTTTCATGCCGTTTCTTCTCCGGGCCCTCCCTGACTGTCGGGAGGGCCCCTCCTCGGCCCTGTTCGCGGCGTGTGGCTGCCGTGCACCAGCCACGCCTCTGTGGCTACTGAGCCTTGTCCGTCACCAGCGTCGTCGTCACCTTGACGGAGTTGGCCAGTGTCTCCCTGATCGGGGAGCGCTGCTGGACGAGCTCGGTCAGCTCCTCGAGCTGCTCGGCCGTCGCGTTCGGCGACTGCGCGTGGACGTCCACCCGGATCTCCTGTGCTCCCGGACGGATGGACTTGTCGATGCCGAGGAAGCCCTGGAGATCGAAGTCGACCTGCAGATCCAGGCTCAGAGAGCTCAGCTCGATGCCGCGCGTGGCTGCGACCGACGCGTAGGTCACCGCGTAGCAGCCTGCCAGGCCCTGGAGGATGTACTCGCCAGGGTTTGCCGCCTTGTCCGTGCCGAGCAGCGCTGTGGGCTCGTCCGACTCGAAGGTGTACGTGGCGGTACGGCTGGCGATGACTTCACCGTTCTGCCGGGGGACGGTCGTGGTGGCCCGCTGGTGAGCGCCCCCGCTCCATTCGGACTGGACGCCGAAGGTGACCTGGGCCAACTCCGGCTTGTCCCGGACCGCGTCCACGGTCTGTCTCAAAGCGTCCATGTCGACACCGTTGATCATCAATCTCTCCCTGTCGCCTTCATGTAATCGATCCACCGGTCCTGGGTGACGGCCTGATCCTGCATCCACGACTCGGATCGAACAGAACTGTCCGTTCGGTTGTACCACGGTAAAGATTCCGGCCTGTCGTGTCAAACAGATCTGTTCGTTCGATACTGGTGACATGGAGAAAAAATCAAGCGCGGTGCGTGAACGGCTCCTTGAGACAGCGGACCGGCTGTTCTACGCAGAGGGCATCCATGCGGTGGGCATCGACCGGGTGATCGCTGAGAGCGGTGTGTCCAAGTCGACCATGTACGTCCACTTCCGCACCAAAGAAGATCTGGTGGCGGAGTACCTGCGCCGCCGCAGCGACACCATGCGCGTCCGCGTCACACGGGAGGTGGAGGCTCGGGAACAGATGCCGGTCGAGGGGCGGATTCTGTCCGTCTTCGACGTGCTCCACGAGGTGATCTCGGAGCCCGACTTCCGGGGCTGCGCATTCGCCAACGCGGCAGCCGAGTACCCCCACCACGAGAGGGTGAAGGAAGCCGTCGCGCGCGACCGCGTCTGGTTGCCGGCTCTCTTTTCCCGTCTCCTAGGTCCCCCTGGGGCGGAGGATGGCCTGCTGGTGGCTGCGCTCGTGCAGGTGTATGACGGCGCCAATGCGGCCGCTCATCTCGACCGATCGAAAACGAGCGCACGCACCGCCCGGAAAACCGCCGAACTGCTCCTGGCCGCCAGGCAGCCGGCCTGAACAGCAGAAGGACTGCCGACGTGGGGACTGACCATGCACCGGCACCTTTCGAGCATGGCCGGATGGATCCAGTACTCCCCCCCTTGGCCATGGAATGGGCCTGCGGGCCGATGGGCATTGCCTGGACGAGCGGCTGGATGAGTGTCGATGACTCAGGCCCAATGATGTGCGCGCCCAGCAGCTTTCCGGTGGACGGATCCGCCAAAACTCCGGCGAAGCTGGTGGTGTCCTCCTTCGCCCACCCGTATGCGACACCGCTGTACTCTCGTGTCGCGGACACATAAGCACGCCCCGTCGCCCAAGCTTCTTGCTCGGTGATCCCAACCGAGGCAATCCTTGGGGACGAGAAGACGGCGTGAGGCACGTAGCGGTGGTTCGAGGTGCGGCGCTCGTCGGGGTGTACCAGGTTGTGCTGCACGGTCTTGGCTTAGTGGTTGGCGACGTGTTTTGAGCTTCCATGGAGAGGAGACGTCGCCGAGGGCCCAGACTCCAGATACCGACGTCACCTGCTGAGCGGCCACTACAATACGGCCGTCTGGATGCAGTACGAGGCCTCCCGCAGCAGCGTCCACAAGGTCGGAGTTGGGGCGCCGGCCTGTGGCAACAAGCAGTTCGTCAGTCTCCAGCATTTCCGCACCTTCAGGACTCTCAAGGTCGAGCAGCAGGACGCCGCCTTTGCGGGCGGCCCTCAGTAGTTTGCGGTTGAGACGTACATCCCACCGGTTCTGTGCCGGTTCGGTAAAGCGTCGCGCCACGTCGATGTCCTCCTTCCGCAGCAGTACATCGCCTCGGGCGATGAGGGTGGTCTCGACGCCGTTGGAGGAGAACACAGGGCTAGCTCGCTGGCGACGAAGCCTGATCCGAGGATGGTCATGCGGCGCGGGGCCCGGTTCATGCACATCACAGAGGCAGGCCACCAGATCGGCGCCGGTGGACCCGATCACCCGCGCGGTGAACGTCGATGGGTTGAAACCGTGGTCTAGCGTCGCCACCAGGTACTGCTCGATCACTCGCGCATGCACTGGGTCCGACTCTGAACCCGTCATCATGTAGAGGTAGTTGGCGGCGAGTCCGAGGTCGTCGCGCGGCGCGAGCGGCTCCTGGCCACGAGATCCGCTGCAGTGCCGTCAGGATCGGTGTCGTACAGCGGGCCCAGGCCCGTGGCGGAGCCGTACAACGACAGCGCGGTGCGCAGTCCGGCGAGCGGACCGGTCGCCCGGGCGATCGCCTGCAGCGCCTCGGCGACCTCGTCTGCCAGGTGGCGCAGTGCGGCGACGCGGGCGGCGAAGGCGGCCGAGGCCCCACATCAGGCACCGTCCCGTGGAACATCAGGTGCCAGACGTCCTCGAAGCCCCGGCTCGCCGCCAGTTCGATCGCGGAGTACTGGCGGTAGCGGTAGAAACCGTCGGTTCCCCGCACGTCCCCGAGTGCGGTATCGGTGACGATGGCGCCCGCCAGTCCTCGCGGTACCTCGACGGCCGCCTGCCGCAGCCTGGCGTCGGACATGATCTCTCAATGTGAGGCGCCTACGCCCCGACCGAGGGGCAGGGCTGAGCATGTGCGAGGCCGCGCGAAGGCACGGATCGAAGCCGAAGCCCCCTAACTTGTGGCTTGGCTCCCGGTAGCCCCGCTGGTCGTGGTCGCCGTGCTCGCCGACCTGGCCGCACGGCCGGATAACAGATTGACCGTTTCGTGCTCCGACCACGCGATGGGTTGCTCCGACCACATCGCACGACCGCGGTAGTGGATCGTGTTCCAACCTGCGGCGGGATCCGCCGCCGGCTGCCGGGGGGCCCTGGCAGAGCTACTTCTTGAGTCTGCGGCTTCCGGCGTGCCAGTCCTCGGTCTTGCCCGTCTCCTGCGCTGTTACGCCGAACGACGGTAGTTGCGGACGCTCGCGCAGGCTGCGCTTGAGTTCGGCGAAGCCGGGGAACCGGGCGAGGCCGATGACGTGATCCCACAGCACCCCTGCCTGTTCCTCATCGGGCAGCCGGCTGATCACCGGTCCGAAGAAGGCGATGCCCTCCGGCGGCTCGAAGTGCACAATCGGCGTGCCGACATCCTTGCCCGTCAGCGACAGCGCCTCGTCGGACTCGGCCTGTATCTCGGCATCTCGGGCCGTGTCGTCGAGTGCGTCGACGAGCGAGGTCGGAAGGTTGGCTTCGGCGAGGGCACCGGCGGCGAGGTCGGGGGCACCTTGCCAGCCGGGGTCCCGGCCCTCGTCGGGTCCGGCCTCCATGATGCGCGCGCCGAAGGCCGCGTAGAGCGGGCCGATCGCCTCGCGTCCGTGCTTCTCCCGGGCCGCAGACGCCACTCGCAGCAGTCGCAGGCCCGCGGTGTGCTGTGCGTGGTACTCCTCAGGAAAGTGGGTGTCGTAGTCGATGTGCGAGTTGATCAGACGCAGTGAGATGAACCGCCAGTCGACGGTGTAGTCGCGCTGTGCCTGAACGATCCGGATCCACTTGCTCGTCATCCACGCGAACGGACAGATGGGGTCGAAATAAAAGTTGATGTCGGCGTTCTTTACCGAAGTCATGTCCATGTCAGCATCCTAGGTCGACTGGCTTCACGATCAGGGGCAGGAGGGGCAAACGTTCCGCAGACAAGGTCCGTGGAACGTCTATCTGGTAGTGGTCACGACGACTGTCCTTCATGATCAGAGCCTCGGAGAGATGGCCTCCGGCTCACATCGAGCCTCCGCAAACGCGGCGACTCGGACCAGCCTCTAACCTTTACATCAGTGTGAAAGCAAATCGCTTTGCGAAAAGCTTCGCCTCAACTCATGCAGGCGGCCGATGAACGAGCAAGCGAGCGGTTCGGTTCGAGCAGGGGGGAAGAGGCGACGGCTTGGGCTCCGCGCACAGCCGCGCCCAGGGGGCGATGGCGACAGTCTGCCTGGACTGCGCGGCTGGGCCGCTCGGGGGCAGGGTGGCTTTGCAGGACCGTCGCCGACACGGGTGTCAGGCATCCCACCGCCACCGCGAAGCACTTCTGTTCCCCAGGAACAGCAGCACGTGAGACGCCTCGGCGGTCGGGTGAAAACGAGCGGCCGGCGTACGCAGGACCTGGCGAGAGAAGAACACCACACCTCCCGCACATTGGGGTACCGGTAAGAACCGTGCCACCAGCCGCAAACGGGAGTGATCAGTCCGCGGCCCTGGAGTGTCGGCGCAGTTCCGGCGCACCCGTCGCCTCGGCGAGCGCGAGGCGACCGCCCTTCAGATCAGGCACGCAGTTGTAGATCGTTCCTGGAGACGCCGAGGAGCTCGCGGTCAAGGTGACGGTGTTCTCCGGTCCGGTCGGACAAGCAGGTAGCGGGCGTGGCGCAGCCGCTTCTCCGGCCTCGCGAGCGGGCCCGCGATAGACGGACGTCGCCCAGCGATGAGCATGATTGAACATACTGTATGGTCATTACGTAAGGGTCTCGTCGACCGATTCTGCGCCGTGGGGCGTGCACGGCAGGACCTGCTTGAGGAGATGTGCTGTGAATGCGAGTGTGAGCCGCCCGACGTTCCTGTTGGTTCCGGGGGGCCACCACGGGCCGTGGGTATGGGAGCGGTTGCAGCAAGTTCTGGAGAGCGATGGCTGGTCCACGCGAGCGGTGAGCCTCGTGAGTGCGGTGGAGGACCCGTCGGCAGTTGAGCCGCTGCCGGGCATGCATGACGACGCCAAAGTGATCAAGCGGTCCTTGGAGGCGATAGCCGGCCCGGTGATCGTCGTGGCGCACTCCTATGGCGGGGTACCGGTCACTGAGGCGATCGACGCGGCTTCCAATGTCGTGCACGCCGTGTACGTGGCGGCCTACATGCTCGAGGTGGGCGAGGGGATGTTCCAGATGCACGGCGTGCCGGTCCCCGACTCGCTGGTGGGCCTGCGTCCGCCGGAGAACCCCGATCTGAATCTTCCCGCAGGCTTCTATGACGGTGACGCCTCGAATCCGGAGACGGTCGAGGCGATGGCGAGGCTCGTCCCGCAGACCGTGCGTGCCGACTTCGAGACGGTGACGCGGGCGGGCTGGAAAACCGTGCCCAACAGCTATGTGATCCCGGACAACGACGTGTCCACCGTCGCTGCGGTCGAGGAAGACATGGCGAAACGTGCCGATGCTGTGTACCGCGTCCCTGGTCACCACGCGCCCTTCTACTCCCACCCTCGTGAATTCGCAGAAGTTCTGACGAAGATCGCGACGAACGCGGCGGCGGTCAGGCCGACGCAGGATGCATGAGAGCCGCGCGGAGCGAGGCATTCCCTCTCCCTCTGCGTAATCCCACACAGACGAGAGGAAGTGCGAGTTGCGATCCGTTACGCGACGCAGGTCCACCCACCATGCGGTGCAAGCAGAGGCGACCGAGGCTCGCCTGCTGTCGGCGGTGACGCAGCTCCTTGGTACAGGCGAGCCCTTCACGGCGATCAGCGTGCAACGCATCATCGACCAGGCTGGCGTCTCACGAGCCACTTTCTATGCACACTTCCGCGGAAAGTCAGACATTCTGGCGCGCCTGTCCGCTCAACTGCGTGAGTCGCTACTGGCACTGGCCCGCCAGTGGGATCCAGCTGTCGGAGAAAACGGAGCAGACCGGTATACCCGGTTCTTCGAAGAAGTGATCGTTGTTCACCGTACCCACCGCAGCCTGATCACCGCGATCCGCGAGGTGGCGGCCTACGACCCAGAGGTGAGCGACTTCTACACAGCCGACCTCGAAGGGTTTGACGAGCACGTGCTGGAGACGCTGCTGGCCGAGCAGGAAGCAGGGTCAACGACACGCGATCTCGATGCTGTGGCCGCGAGCCGGATCATCGTGTGGGGAGGCGGACAGGCGATCGCCCGCCACATCAGCGTCGACGACGGAAGCGGCGACGCCTCATTCGCCCGTGAGCTCGCCAGGATCTGGTGGTACGGCGCCTACCGCCGACCCGCCGAGTGACGCGTATCACGAATTCGAGGGCAAAAAATAATCCCTCTGTTGCCCTGAATGCCATATTCGACGATTAAAAGGACACAACAATGACGGACAATACACTCGATGGTCTGCCCACTCACCCGCTTGCCGGCAAGACGGCGGTGATCACCGGCGGTGGGCGGGGAATAGGAGCGAGTACGGCTCTCCTCCTCGCCCGTGCGGGTGCGCGGCTCGCGCTGGTCGGCCGCCGTGAAGAGTCGATGAAGGCGCTGGCGGACAGTTTGCCGGGTGTCACGGTAGTGATTTCGGCAGACCTGTCCCGGCCTGAGGCTCCCGAGGCGGTCTGGGAGGCTCTTATCGCACAGCTGGGCCAAGTCGACGTCCTCGTCAACAACGCCGGCCAGTTGGGCAGCTTGACGCCTGCTCAGAATATGACGGCCGAGGAAGCCGACGCGCTGTGGGCACTCAATACGCGCGCACCTTTGCTGTTGGGCGCGAAAGCTGCCGCGCACATGGCAACGGTCGGCGGCGGGAGCATCGTCAACGTGACCTCCGCAGTGGGAAGCGACCGGAGCATGGCCAATGTAAGCCTCTACGCCACCACCAAGGGCGCAGTGGACGCACTCACGCTCGCTCTGGCCGCAGAATGGGGTCCCGCGAACGTACGGGTCAACGCGGTCAGGCCTGCCGTGGCCCGTACGGACTTCTCCCGCGCCGTCACGGAGAATCCGGCGCTGGAGGAGATGCTGACGAAGGAATACGTCCTCGGGCGGCTCGGCGAGCCGGAGGACATCGCGCAGGCCATCCTCTTCTTCGCCAGTCCTGCCAGTTCCTACGTGACCGGTCAGCTGCTCAGCGTCGATGGAGGGTGGGGCTCCGTTCACGCACGCGGGTGACGCACGGCCTACCCGCAAAGGTCGGCACACAATGCAGCGTCAAGTGACGGTCACGCTCACCCGCGAGGGGGCTAGGTCCTGTCCTCAAGACAGGCCACCGGTCTACCACTGCCAGCTCGGGTGAGGGCCAAGCACGGCGTTTTCTGGGTGCTTCAGGGTGTAGGCGAAGCTCCGTGAAAGCGAGGAAGTGCTTAGCCTTGCGCAAATGACCGCCAGCGAAAACGACGGCAGTCGGCAAGACCACACACTGCACGTTCGATGGTCGACCAGGAGTGTTGCTACGACTGGTTGAACCCGGACAACACGGATCACGGGCCTTCGCCGACCTCTGCGACCGGCTCGGAGTGACCCGGTCGACATCAGCCGACAACGCGGCCTGCGAAAGCTTCCACGCCGGCGTAAACGCGAGATCTTCCAGGGCGCCCACGGCTAGGGCTGTCCCGTAATCCCCGGTGGATTGGCGCGCGGCGTCGGATGCGGTGCGTCGCAAGGCGGAGGGTCATCCTCGTACTGGGCGTATTCGGGCGATCCGACAACGCGGCGAGGTGCCGTAGCCGACGTCGTGCGCCCACCGGGGATTACGGGACAGCCGTTAAGGCGACGATGGCACCTACCGTCGGACCGTCTTTGCCCGGTTGACTCGCTATTTTGCCTCCAGGACAAAAAACTTGCCACTCAAGTGAGCCTATTACTATACAGAGCTGCAGTAAGACGACTTCCATGGAGAACAATATGAGCCGAGCCAGCACACTGGTCGACGCTGATTGGGTGTACAAGCACCTCGATGATCCTAACCTCGCTCTGATTGAAGTCGATGAAGATACGGCCGCATACGACACCAATCACATCCGCGGGGCGCTCAGAATCGACTGGCGTTTGGATCTGCAGGATCCTGTTCGCCGAGACTTCGTGGACCAAGACGGTTTCGAAAAGCTCCTGTCTCGCAAGGGCGTAAAGCGCGAAGACACTGTGGTTCTGTACGGCGGGAACAACAACTGGTTCGCGGCATTCGCCTACTGGTATTTCAAGGTGTACGGGCACGAAGACGTACGACTGCTCGATGGCGGGCGCAAGAAATGGGAACTCGACAGCCGGGAACTGGTGAAGGAAGTGGCTACCCGCCAGCCCACCACGTACAAGGCATCAGATCCGAACTCATCTCTTCGAGCCCTGCGAGATGACGTCCTGGCGGCCACCGGTTCACTCAATCTCGTGGACGTGCGTTCGCCCGAGGAGTTCTCGGGCAAACTCAGTGCCCCCGCCCACCTGATCCAGGAAGCGGCCCTCCAGCGAGGACACATCCCCACCGCAGTCAATGTGCCATGGTCCAAGGCCGCCAACGACGACGGCACCTTCCGCTCCGATGACGAGCTCGCGGCGCTGTACGGAATTCTCGATTCCGAACGAGAGACCATCGTCTACTGCCGTATCGGAGAGAGGAGCGCGCACACGTGGTTCGTACTCAGCGAAGTCCTTGGATACGAGAACGTGCGCAACTATGACGGATCATGGGCCGAATACGGATCCCTCGTGGGTGTTCCCATCACACTGCTGACCGCAGACGAGACCTGATCCACTCCGTCCTGGCCCCATCTGGTCGGCGAGCGTCAGCCGAATGGGGAACAGGGGCTGCGAGCCACCGAACGCCGCGTGGCGAGCCACTGATACACACCGACACAGTCACCAAGGATGGTCCACAGCATGACCACGTTCCCCGATCCCGCAAACCCCCGCATCCCCGGCATGATCAAAAGCGAGCGACGTCCCGGACTCGTCGAGGCGGCCGAGGACGTCACCGTCTTCCTCAAGCCGCTCATCAAGTCACCCAAGATCGAGGTCGGTGAATTCACCTACTACAACGACACCGAAAACGCCGCCGGCTTCGAGGACAACAACGTTCTCTATGCGTATGGACCGGAAAGACTGGTCATCGGTAAGTTCTGCTGCCTGGCCATGGGGACGAAGTTCATCATGTCGCCGGGAACGGATTACCACATGCCCGGTGGCGCCACCTCGTATCCCTTCTTCATCTTCGGCGGATCGTGGCTCGAGAAGACGGCCGACTTGCTGCCCAATCTTCCTAGCAGGGGCGACATCGTCGTAGGCAACGATGTATGGATCGGTCGTGAAGCCGTCATCATGCCCGGCGTCACCATAGGCGATGGTGCGGTCATTGGAGCGCGGTCCCTGGTCACCAGCGATGTCGCACCTTACAGCGTGGTCGGAGGCAACCCCGCGAAAGAGATCAAGAAGCGACTTCCAGACGAGGACATCGACCGCATGCTGCGCATCGCCTGGTGGAACTGGCCTGCCGAGGACATCACCGAGCACGTTCGCACCATCTGGTCTGCAACCCCGTCGGATCTGGAGGAGCTTGCCAAGAAGATCGGCCGTCTGGGCGGCTGATTAGATTCCCGTCTCGTAGAGAGACAGGAATCCTCAGCGAAGCTGCCCGAAACACGAGTTGCGTTTCGCCGGCCTCGACGAGGCCTCTGTAGTGGCCGATTCCTGCATCTTTGGACCGGGCCACTGCAAAGCCCTTCACTGAAGATCTATAACCAACTCAGAGGCAGTTGCGCGAGCCGTCACTACCGCTTCAAAAAGCACGAATGGTTGATCCGGTGAACTCACGTACGACTTACACGATTTCCGAGATTGAAGGATGGAGCGAAGGCGCAGAGGCGGTCTACGCAATATTGCGTCGCCGTCGGCACGCACTTCTTGAGCTCTTGAACAACATCGACGAATCTCAGTTCAACGCACAGTCTCGATGCACGGACTGGTCGGTGCACGAAGTGGTACGCCACGTTCGTGATATAGCCAACGTGCATATATCTATGCTAGATGAGACCGAATTTCCTTTCGGAAACCCCAGGAGCTTCAGTCCGAAGACCTCCCCCGCCGCATGGATGAGGCACTCGGAGGGTGAATCCGTGAAGGAGACGGTGGATGAACTATCGCAATTGATCCAACGGGAAGGGGAGTTGTTCCTCCGGCGCGTTATGGAAGGGTCCTCCGAAGTGAAGCAGGGTCCACTTCGGAGAGAATTGCACTGGTCCGTGTTCAGCACCCATACGATCTGGGATGCATGGATGCATGAGCGAGATATATGCCTTCCCCTAGGATTTGACGTTCCACTGGATGGCGAGGAATGTCGCCTCATGGTGATGTACACCCTGCTTGCCGCCTCGGCGCCTGCCGCTTATTCTGGAGACTACGTGGAGACAGCGATCAAGCTATACGGATCACCTGACTGCACGTACCGCATAAGCCACAACAATTCTCACGTCTACGTCCAGACGGGAGGCCGAACAGACGTCGGTGGCGATATGGCAGTGATCCTGGACAGCCTCGCAGGACGTGGGCCTGAACTGTCGGAGATACTCAGGACGTCAAGTGAAGCAGTACGGAAACTCTCGCTTCTTAGGGCCGTGGCGACCTGATGACGCCACCACCTGATAGGACTCCGTTAACAACGGCTAACACAATGAGCCTTTTCCAAGCTGGCAGCGCTGACCCCGAGCTGAACAGCCCTGCGCAACGACGCAGCTCCTGGTAGACGGGTTCTCCACCAAGATCACCCGTGTCTGCCAGAAGCTTTGGCTGCTTGTCTACCCGTCCTCGATCGATCTGTCCAGCCGCACCTCGCGGTTCCTGACCGGACAACCGACGGCTAAAGGGCAGGGCATCGGGACCGGTGGCGGCGCCTTTCCGCCGCGCGTCCGGCCCTGCTCGCCCTGGCCCACCTGCGGTGCGGTACCTACGCCCAACTTGCCGCCGAATTCGGCATCGGGATCGCGACCGTCTACCGCTACGTACGCGAAGCCGTCGACGCCCTGTCCGCCCTCGCCCCTTCCCTGGCCGAGGCGATGCGGACGATCCGGGATAAGGCGTTCGTCATCGTGGACGGCGCCCTGCTGCCGATCGACCGGATTGCCGCCTACACCGCCTACTATTCCGGGAACCATAAGCGCCATGGTATGAACATGCGGGTCCTGACCGATCCGTTCGGACGGCTGCTCTGGGCCTCGCCGGCTCTGCCCGGCTCGACGCACGACCTGACCGCCGCGCGATGGCACAGGATCATCGAAGCCCTCACCGAAGCAGGACTCAAATGTTGTGCAGACAAGGCGCGTCAAGGCGTTGGCGGACCTGTCCGGGTGCCGTTTCGGGGCCGGGCCTCAAGCAGCGGAAGCGCCGCCACAACACCACCTACGCCAATATCCGCTGTCTCGGTGAGCAGGCCATGGCCACCCTCAAAGGCTGGCGCCTCCTGCGGAAGCTCAGCTGCAGCACCAACCGAATCACCGACGTCGTGAAGGCCGTCTGTCGGCTCTGCGTTCCCAGCGGATGCGGAGGCGTTTGAAGCCGTGGAGCCGGGCGAGGCTGCGTTCGACGACCTAGCGGTAGGTGCCCAGTCCGGTGCCGTGGAGGGGTGCCGTGGCGGGCGATGGCCGGCACGATGCGGCGTTGTCGGACCTGGTCGCGGTAGATGTCGTGGTCGTACCCACGGTCGGCGAAGAGTGAGTCCGGCTTGCGTTGCGGGTGCCCGATCCGGCCGCTGACCGGTGGGATGGCGTCGATCAGCGGCATGAGCTGGGTGCCGTCGTTGCGGTTGCCGCCGGTGAGGATGACGGCAAGCAGTGTGCGGTGTCCGTCGGTGATCAGGTGGTGTTTCGATCCCGTTCGGCCACGGTCGACCGGACTCGGTCCCGTCCGGCTCCCCCTTTTACAGCCCGCACGTGGCTGGAGTCGACCCCCGCACGCGACCAGTCGGGACGGGGCGCCTCGTTGAGCTCGGCCAGCAGCACTTCGTGCAACTGCTGCCAGACGCCGGCCTCGTTCCAGTTCGCGGTCGCCGCCAGCAGGTCATGCCCGACCCGAAACCCAACTCTCGGGTCAGGAACTCCCATTGGATGCCGGTGTGCAGCACGAAGAGGACCCCGCACAACACCTGTCGGTCCGGCAGCGGCTTCCGTCCAGGGTGCCGGAACCGGCCTTCCTTGCGTGGCAGCAGCGGCTCTGTCCACTACCCGGGTGGAGGGGACATGGCGACTGCTGAGGCGTCATGGCCGGTCCTGGCAGCAGCCGGCCCGCAGGGCAGTCGAACGTGACGGCGAGGCAGTGGGGTTGTGGAAGGAGGAGGTGTGGCCGCAGGTAAAGGCACGGCGGCGGCCCAACGGAGCCTGGATCGTCTGCGAGGATGAGGCCGGCCAGTCGCTGAGGCCGCCACGGGCGAGGTCCTGGGGCCGGGTCGGTCGGACGCCGGTCGTGCGCGTCCGGGCACGGGGTTCAGGGCGGGTTTCGACGGCGGGACGGTCTGTTTCCGCCCCGGAGACCGCTCCCGGCTGATCTACAGCTTCCGCGTCCACCGGGGCCGCAGGGGCGAGCCCAAGGGGTTCACCTGGCAGGGCTACCGCGACCTCATCGAGCGGGCGCACAGCCAGCTCAAAGGCCCCGTCGTCCTGGTCTGGGACAACCTGCGTACCCGTCTCATGCCGCAGATGAAGGAATCCATCGCTGCGAACGAGGACTGGCTGACCGTCTTCCGCTTCCGTCCTACGCACCTGACCTCAACCCGCAGGAAGGCATCTGGTCTCCGGGGAAACGGACGATCGGCAACCTCGCGGCGGCGAACCTCGACCAGCTCGCCGCCGTGAAGCGCAGTCTCAAGAAGTCCCGGTACCGACCGCAGCTCATCGACGGTTGCCTCACAGGCACCGGTCTGACCCTGACCAGCTGACACGATCAGGCCGACAACACATATTCAAGTTCAGTAGCCGGGCTGGGCCGCCGGTTCGCCGCGGAACGTCGACCGGTACGCGCTCGGCGACACGCCCAGCGCCGCCTGGAAGTGCTGGCGCAGCGAGGCTCCCGTGCCGAAGCCAGCTTCCGTTGCCACCCGGTCCACCGGGAGGGCCGACTCCTCCAGGAGCTGGCGGGCGCGCTCGATTCGTTGCTGCGTAAGCCACTGCAGCGCTGAGACGCCGACCTCCTCGCGAAAGCGGCGGGTGAACGTGCGGGTGCTCATCGACTCGCGTGCCGCCAGCTCGCGTAGCGTCAGCGGGCGGTGCAGGTTGTCCAGCGCCCAGGCTCGGGCGGCCTTTGTCGACGACGTTCGGGGCTCGAGCACCGGGCGGCGGACGAACTGGGCCTGGCCGCCCTCGCGGTGCGGGGAGACGACCGTGCCGCGGGCGACCTCGTTGGCCACGGCCGTGCCGTGGTCGCGGCGGATCATGTGCAGGACCAGGTCGATCCCGGAGGCGACGCCGGCGGAGGTGAGGACGTCGCCGTCGTCGGTGTAGAGCGCGCACGGGTCGACGTCGACCTTTGGGAACCGTTCCTGCAGGTCCGCAGCG
Organism: Streptomyces camponoticapitis; assembly: GCF_014646115.1. Taxonomy (GTDB): domain Bacteria; phylum Actinomycetota; class Actinomycetes; order Streptomycetales; family Streptomycetaceae; genus Streptomyces; species Streptomyces camponoticapitis. The sequence continues at coordinate 50,676 of NZ_BMMV01000036.1, forward strand.
GATTGCCAGTGCGTGGTCGCCGGGCGGCCGTCTAGCAGGCCGGCGGCGGCCAGCACGAACGCGCCGGTGCAGATCGACGCGATCCGCGTGCCCTCCCGGATCCCCGCCAGCGCGGTGCGCACCGGCGGGGCCAGCTCGCACGCGGCCGACTCATAGTCGGCCATCGACGCCGAAACGATCACGGTATCGGCCTCCGCGAGCGCTTCCGGACCGCGGTGGACGGGGATGACAACGTCGGAGTCGGTGCGCACCGGCCCTGGCTCGGGCGTGCAGGTGACGACTTCGTACAGCGGCTCGCCTGCAGCCGAGCGCGCCTGACCGAACAGCCGCTGGACGATGCCGAGTTCCATTACGAGCATCCCGTGCCGCACCAAGACGGCGACGCGGTGGCGGCCGGGGTGCGTGAACGCTGCGGACGAAGACATGGCCCGATTCTTGCACAGATTGTCCATCAGGCCACTCGCTTACGCTCCGCGACGGCCTGATGATCGAATCATGAACTTGTTGTGGGTATTCGCCCATCCCGAACCCCGCTCGCTGAGCGGCGCCCTCCGCGACGACAGCCTCCAGACACTCCGGAACCTCGGCCATGACGTCCGCGAGTCGGATCTGTACGCGATGAAGTGGAATCCGGTCGTCGACGCGACCGACTACGGCACCGAGGCCGCCGACGAGCGGCTGCAGGTCGCGGGGGCGTCCGCCCGCGCCTACGCCGGTGGCACGCTGAGCCCTGAAATCGTTGCCGAGCAGGAGAAACTGGTCTGGGCGGACGCGATCGTCGTGCAGTTCCCGCTGTGGTGGTTCGGCGTTCCCGCGATCCTCAAGGGCTGGATCGACCGCGTGCTGGTGAAGGGTTTCGCGTACGGCCTGTCCGGCGATGACGGCCGCACGCTCCACTACGGCGAGGGCAGACTGGCGGGCAAGCGCGCGATGGCGGTCGTGACGGGCGGGGCCAGCGAGGCGGCGCTGGGCCCGCGCGGCGTCAACGGTTCACTGGACGACCTGCTGTTCAGCCTCCAGCACGGGACGTTCTTCTACACCGGGATGTCGGTCCTCCCGCCGTACGCGGTGTACGGCGCCGACCGGGTGCCCCCGGAGCAGTTCACCGAGGCCCGCGACGCGCTGCGCGAGCGGCTGCGCACGCTGGAGACGACCGAGCCGCTGCCGTACCGCTCCCGCAACGGTGGCGACTACGACGAAAACATGGTCCTCAAGGAGGCGCACGTGCCCGGTGAGACCGGGTTTGCGATCCACCTCCGGTAACCACAGCGCGGGCCGGGTCAACAGGACATCGACACCGTCCTCGAGCAGTGCGCGCACCACCGCAGGGCCCACATGGTGCGTGTAGCCGGTGACGAACGTCTTCCTTCCCCGATACCTCACCGGATCGCCTAGATGACGCCCGTCTCCATCAGCAAGCGCAGACCGATCATCGTCAATGCCGGGCACCGGCCGTTGAGTGCCGTATGTAGAGAGACGAGCGAGAAGGGCGCCCATCCGCTGCCGCTCGGCGCTGTGGGGTGACGAGAACCTAGCGGGTGGCGGCGCGGCGCAGGGGCGTCACGCCGCCACCGGCTCGGAAGCCACCTGGCCGAATATGGCCGGCTCGGCCCGCAGTATGCCCACATCTGCAGGCAGTCCCCGCCGAGCGCGATGGACAGCGCCACATCCAGCAGAACAATGTCCGGACCGTGCACCGCACGGGGCTTGCGCCACGGAGCAAGCCATGGCGTCCAAGCCGGACTCGCGGACCGTCTCGGCCAACAGCATGCGAGACCCCGCCGCCGCCCTCGACGCGGACACGCGGAAAACCTGCTCCGCATACTCACCTGGAGAGTGCTTCTTTCCGTGCAGCCAACAGGACTCTAGACAAGCCCTATCGCTGCAGGTCAGGAGCACCCCTCGCATTTTTGATCTAGCCTCGGACCCCGTGCCGAGTGAAAGCACGAGTTAAACGCGGACTTCTAGTCGATCTGGTGCGGACCGCATCCGCCGCAGCATGATCGGAGAGGTTCTCCGCGAACTGCAGCACCGATACCAGCGCCGGCCGGCCAGGGGACAGCACCAGCCTTCCATCGCAGAGATAACCGGCCACGGGACTGGTGGGCTCGCATGTTGAGGTGTCGCGTATTCGACGCCTGTGAAGGAGTCCCGTCACTCAACGTGTGTGTCGTCGCTCTCCGATGCGGCTGCGATGTGGCGCCGACAGAGGTCTGCTGAGGTGAGGTGCGGCTTGTCGAGAACAGATGAGTAGAGGTTCATCTCACGAGCTGCCTCGTCGAGATGCTGCCAGAAGGCCAGCGGAAGCTCGTGGTCATGCCCCAGATCGACAAGGTCGTCGAAGGCGAGTCCCAGTTCATTGTGGTCGAGCCACTCCTGCACTCCGCTTGGGTCGATCTCTGCTGTCTCGGTAAGGCAGGACATCGCTGCAGTGAGATGGTCGCGAGTGGTGGTCCACGAAGAGGCAAGCCGGTGATCAGTCACCTGAAGATCCTCTCGGATTAGGTTCGGCCGTGGTCACCGGGGGCGTATCGACCCCAGGTTCCGCCAGCTTCGGTGACCAGCCGAGTGGCGGTCTTGTCGTGGTAGCCGAGCGCCTTCGCGATGACGGGGGCTGGGGCCTGAAGGACGAGCTGCCGGATCGCGGAAGCCCTGCCGCGCTGAGGAGGGACGCCGATCTTCCGCAGGTGGACTTGGAGGCTGACCGGATTCATCGGCTGTCCGGGGTGGCGGCCTGGGAAGAGCCACTGTGAGCTTCTGCTGCTGGCGTATGGCAGGTGCTGGCAGGACTGGACGTAGGCCCGGATGAGGTCAGCGACGGGCTCCGGCAGCGGGGACGGAGGGTCTCCCAGCCGGACGGTGACGGTGGCACCGTCGTCGAGGACGTCGTCGACAGTGAGGCGGACGATGCAGGTGACGGGTTGCGCGTAGAGGAGAACGAGCGCGGCCGCGACCCGGGCCCGCAGAGGTAGCGAGTCGTCGTTGAGGATCCGCCGGAGAATGGCGAGTCGGCGGTGCTGGTGCAGCGGCGCTTCGTCCTGGTTGATGACCTGGGGTGGCAGCGTGAGGTGGGGCATCCGGCTCGTCTTCATGCACCAGCGCAGAAACGTCTGGGCCGGGCGCCGGGTGGCCAGCTTCTCGGTGTGCCAGGCGTCGAGGTCGGCCTGCTGGCAGTGTTCGATGGTGCGGTCTCGGTCGGCGAGCCAGGCGAGGAAGGCGGCGGCCTGGGTGACCTCCTGTTTCGCCTGGCTAATCTGGGAGCGTCCCAGAGGCCCCTTCTCCGCCTTGCTCCGCAGGCGCCGCATCTGGTGCCAGGTGACGAAGTGCTGTAGACGCCGACGGTGTTCGGGGCCCTCGATGACGGCGAGCCGTTCGGTCAGCCAGCGCTGATAGAGCATGAGCTGCCGGTCGACATGTGGCAGGACGCCGCTGTCCATCAGCAGGTCACGTAGGTGAGCGACGGTTCGCCAGGGTGTTTCCTGGTGCAGCCCGTCGTGGGTGAGCGGAATCGTGCCGGTGGTCAGGCCCCGGAGGAGCCGGACGACGTTGGGGTTGCGGAGCCAGATGAGTCGGCTCTTGGGCCGGGTGCCGGTCGGCGGGGACGGGGATCTCCAGTTCTTCGCGGAGCGCGGGGACGAGGACGAAGCGAGGGGTGTGGTACTTCGCGGCGGTCTTCCCGCCCCGGGTGCGGCAGGCGCTGCCGGCGGGCGCGTCACAGTTCGGGCAGTCGTGATGTTCTACCGCCAATGCTGCCTGATCGGGCGTGAGATCCATGCGGGCAGTCTCTCAGAACCGCCTCGCACAACATGCGGGTTTCGAGAGGACTTTTGCGAGTAGCGACCTGCGGAAACGGGTCGGCTCCCGGGGCTGTCGCAGAACTCTCACAGATGGTCATTTATGCGAGACCGGGAGCTTGGCTGGTGAGAGCGGTTTAGCAGCAGTGGCGCGGGGTCGGCGCGTCGATGAGGGTCTGGGTGAGGGGGCGGCCGAGTTGGTGGGCGTCGGCGACGGGCAGCGTGCTTGTGCCGGGGTGGTCGGTGAGCCAGTTCTGGGCGGCTTCGGGGTGGGCGAAGAAGTGGACGTGGTTGCAGAAGGCGGAGCGGACGGAGGTCATGTCGTCGGGGGTGATGATCGAGACCACGGCGTCAGCGGGGTTGAGGTCGGTGACGCCGGTGGGGGTCACGGTGAGGCAGACGGGGGTTCGGGTGGTGTGGCAGGGGGATTCGACGTGGGCGGTGCGGCCCAGGACTGCGGGGAAGACGAGGGTGTCCAGAGCGCACCATGTGTAGAGCTGTACGCCGTCGATCGTGAAGTGATGCGGGGTCGGGCGCTGGGTCAGGCCGCTGCCGATGACGCGGCCGGCGTCGTCGTACTCGGTGTCGGGCATGGCGGCCAGGGCCTGGCGGATCTCGTCTTCGGATCGGTGGGTGGCGTCGGCGATCTGACCGGGGGTGACGGGTTGTCCGGTGGCGAGGAGGTGCAGGAGGGGGCGCCAGAGCTAGGGTTGGGCACTGGCGCCGCCGCCGTTGAACGCAGTGGTCAGTCGGGCGGCGAGCTGTCGGGAGGCGGGATTCACAGCGATCCTTTCCGCAGGTCAGGAGCAGGGGTTGATGTGGGTCGGGTCCGTGCGCCGCTTCTCCCGGCCGCGCGGGGGAAACGGCGCACGGGAGTGTGGGCCCTCTTCCTTACTGCGGCAGTGCTTCGAGGGCGGCGAGGTATGCCTCGCTGTAGGTGGGGAATTGGGCTGCCTGGTCCCGCAGGACGGTCAGGGGGATGCGGGCGCGGATGGCGAGGGATGCCTGGTGGATCCATTCGCTGGCCAGGGGGGCGACAGCGTAGGCGCCCAGGAGGCGTTGTTCGGTGCGGTCGGCGACCAAGCCGAGGGTGCCGCGTGGCTGCTTTTCGAAGGTGTAGGGGCGCGCGATGCTGTCGGCGAGGTCGAGTTCGGTGGTGATGACGTCGTGGCCTGCGGCGGTGGCGGCGGCTGCGGTGAGACCGGCGGCGGCGATTTCGGGTACGCCGAAGACGACGCGGGGGATGCCGTCGTAGGTGGCGGTGCGGTGGCGTCCGAGGATCGTGTCGGCGGCGATGCGGGCCTGGTACATGCCGACGTGGGTGAAGGGCATGACGGCGGTGACGTCGCCGATCGCCCACAGCCCGTCGCCGGCGCGGCAGGAGGCGTCGATGGGGATCGCGCCGCGGTCGTCGACGGTGATGCCGGTGCGCTCCAGGTTCAAATCGGCGGTGCGGGGGCGGCGGCCGGCTCCGATGATGATGACGTCGACGCGGACTTCGCTGCCGTCGTCGAGGGTGACGAGGGTGTCGTCGCCCTCACGGCGGGCGCTACGTGCGGTGCGGGAGGTGTGCAGGGTGATGCCGGCCTCGGTGAGGTGGGCGGCGGCGAGTTCGCCGACGCGCGGGTCTTCACGATCCAGCAGCCTGCCGGCGGACTGGACGAGGGTGACCTGGGTGCCGAAGCGGGCAAGGAAGGTGCTCAGCTCGACACCCACGGCGCTGCCCCCGATGACCAGGGCCCTTTCGGGGATGTCGGTGAGGGTGGTGGCTTCCCGGTTGGTCCACACGGGCACGTCGGCCAGTCCCTTGATGAGCGGGATACGGGGCTGGCTGCCGGTGGCGATGATGATGTTGTCCGCGCTCATCTCGCGTCCGGCGGCGGTGACGGTGCGCGGGCCGGTGAAGGCGGCCTGGCCTTTGACGACGGTGATGCCCTGGTCCTGGTAGCCGGAGACCTGCGCGGAGTCGTCGAGGTGGCGGATCATGTAGTCGCGGTATGCGCGCAGGTCTGCCCAGTCCAGGGAAGGGTCGGTGACGCCCTGGGCCCGGTCGGCTTCCGTGCGGGCTTCCGGGGCGCGCAGGAGGGTCTTGGAGGGGATGCAGGCCCAGTAGGCGCATTCCCCGCCGATCAGTTCGGCTTCGATCACGGCGATGCGCTGGCCGCCGCTGTGCAGGCGTGCGGCAGCGGCCTCACCGGCGGGGCCGGTGCCGATCACGATGGTGTCGAACGATGCGCTCATCGGTGGATGTCTCCTGTGAGGTTCGCGGACGCCGGAGGGGCCGCCGGCCGCAGGGACGTGGGGGTCAGGCGCAGCAGGAGGTGGGCATCTGCTCGCCGGGGTCGAAGAGTTTCGCGGCCAGCCGCAGGCTTTCGGCCATCGTCAGGTAGGGCGCCCAGGTGGCGGCGAGGTCGCTGACGGTCATCTGGGCCTTGATGGCGTAGGTGGCGGCGAGCATCAGCTCTCCTGCGGCTTGTGCGGCGGCGTGGACGCCCAGGAGGCGGCCGGTGGCCGCGTCGGCCACGAGCTTGACCGCGCCGAGGGTGTCGAAGTTGACCAGCGCCCGGGGGACGTCGGACAGGGGCAGGGTCCGGCAGGCGCAGGTGTATCCGGCGTCGAGGGCCTGCTGCTCGCTCAGCCCTGCCGAGGACAGTTGGGGGCGGGTGAACATGACCGCGGGCAGGCCGGTGTAGTCGACCCGGTCGTTGTTGCCGAAGGCGTTGGCCGCCGCCACGCGGCCCTGCGCGGCGGCGGCGTAGACGTACTGGGGGCCGCCGGTGATGTCGCCGACGGCGTAGACGGCCGGGTTGGAGGTGCGTTGGTGTTCGTCGACCACGATGAAGCCGCGCTGGTCCGTTTTGACCCCGGCCGCGGACAGGTTGAGCCCGGCGGTCCTGGCCGTGCGCCCGGTGGCCACGAGCAGCCGGCTGCCGGTGACGCGCAGGCCGGTGTCGGTCACCACAGTGACACCGGCGCCCGGGGCGGGTTCGACGGCCTGGGCGCGGTGCTCGACGACGCGGATGCCCTCCCGGGTGAACGCGGCACGCATCACCTGCCGCAGCTCGGGTTCCGCGGCGGGTGCGAGCCGGCCGACGAGGATGACCTTCACGCCCAGACCGGCGAACAGCTGGGCTTGTTCCATGCCGACGTAGCCGCCGATGACCACCAGCGATTCGGGGAGCTCGGCGAGCTCCCATCGCGCTCGTCGAGGTCAGGTAGCCGACGTCGTCCAGGCCGGGCAGGTCGGGACGCTGGGGTTCGGCGCCGCCCGCGAGCAGGTACGCCGCAGCCGCGACGGGATCCCCGTCGATGGCCAAGCGCCCGTCTGGGTCGAAGGCGGCGGTGCCCAGGCGGATCTCGAAGCCGTAGGCGTCGGCCACCGCGGCGTACTTGTCCTGCCGCATCCGTCCCACCAGCTCGTCCTTCTGGCCGATCAGCTCCGCCAAGTCCACCGGCCCGGTCGAGGTCGGCGCACCGGCGAACGGATTCGCGCCGGCGGCGGCACGGTGCCCGGACATGTGCAGCAGCGCCTTGCTGGGGACACAGCCGACATTGACGCACGTGCCGCCGACCGCGCCCGCGTCCACCATCAGCACACTCCTGCCTGCCTGCCGGGCCGTGATGGCCGCGCTCATCGCGGCACCACCCGAGCCCACGACCACCAGGTCGTATGCGGCACTGGCCATCTCGTCTCACTCTCCTCGCAGGTACAAACGGCGACCGGCACGCTTACGCGTCGGCGACCGGCGGATCCCACCGCCCCACCCTTTCGTATGCGGCTTGCCGAATAGCAGAAGGCCAGCATACTATCCGGACAGGCGAATAGCTGCTTGTGGAAAGGCCCTGCCCGTGGATATCCCCACTCTTACCGATCACCCGGACGCAGTCCCGGCGCCGACCACCATGTCCGAGGTGCCGTGTCTGCATCTGGACACCACGGCCCGCTTCTTCCGCGCGCTGTCCGACCCCACCCGGCTGAAGCTGCTGGAGTTCATCCTGCGCGGCGAGCGCACCTCGGCCGACTGCGTGGAGCACGCCGGGATCTCCCAGCCGCGCGTGTCGGTTCACCTGTCCTGTCTGATGGACTGCGGCTACGTCCAGGCCCGCCGGGACGGCAAGAAGCTGCGCTACTCCGCCGGTGATCCCCGGGTGGCCGACCTGGTCATGCTGGCGCGCTCCCTGGCCGCCGACAACGCCGCCGCACCGGAGTGCTGCCCTCGCATCCCCGACAGCGGTGACCTGCGATGACACGACCGCCCGAGCAGTCAGGCTCCGGCCGTGGTCTGCTGGCCGCCATCGGGCTGATCCTGCTGCCCGTCATCTGCTGCGCCGGTCCGGCCCTGCTGGCCAGCGGAATCCTGGCCGGCGTGGGCGGGGCAGTGGTCAGCCCCTGGCTGCTCGCCCCGGCCGCCGTCCTGATCGCCGCAGGTCTGCTCTGGCGGGTGCGCCGCTGCCCGCCGGACACCCGCACCGGCCAGCCGGAGCGCGACCTGCTCCGCAAGCACTGACTCCATCCCGGCCGGACACAAGCCGCCCAGTTGCCCCGGGTCTTGTAGGACTTCTTCGACACGACGGCCCTCCCGGGCACCGTCATCGGATTCCACAGCCCAGCGTGGCCCCGCGCGCCAAGGCCGGGCAAGCCCTTCGGTGCCCGGCAAAAGCCCCGAACCGCGGGCTCACTCCTGTCCATCGTCCTCTTCGTCGAGTTCAGCTGAGTCCGGGTCGCGCAGCGGTCGCAGGACCCCACCGGCCGGGGAGGAGGCCGTGAAGCTGTAGCGCCCCAGGACGTTGAGATTCATGTGCTTGAGCGGAGAGAGTCTGGCGATGTCTTCCTCGGATCTCATGGCCTTCGACGCGCAGCTGGGTGACGGCGGCGTCGATGTACCGGGTAGTCCACAGCACCACGGCGTTCAGGACGAGGCCGAGCGCGCCGAGCTGGTCTTATCCGAACTAGCCCAGCCCAGCGATAGATCCGCCTGCGAGCCGACGTTCACCACGGAAAGTAGTGGTGAAGAAGTTGGGTGGATGGGCTTCCTCGGGCGTGTCGTTCACGCGCGATTCGCGGTCTTACTGGGAGAACGCGTATGTCCGGACGGGGTCGAGGTGCAGTTCGTGCGGCCCGAAGCAGTCGGCTGCGAGGGTCGCCACCGGAGCGCCGCAGGGGCAGGCTCGGTTGAGCCCTTCGTCGCCTGTCGGACCGCAGCACCCGTTACTGTTCTCCCAGTTAGGCAGGGGCTGAAGGTTGGTGGCGTCGTCGGGATGTACCAGCACGGTGTGTCGGGTGCCCGCGGAGATGACGAAGCCTTCTTCACCGCAGACCAGAGGTCCGCGCGACTGAGCCGGCTTCGGGTCCTCCTGATCATCCTGCGCGATATAGGGAGGTCCCCAGGGCTCGGGGTCGATCGCGTAGTGGCCGCGCGGAACGGTGGAAGGTGCCCGGCGTGTCTCCTTGTCCCGGTCGCACTCGTCATCTGGGACGTCAGGGACAGCGGCAAGCTCGGCCAGCTCCGGCGTGATCGCGGTGCCGCACTTGGAACAGAGGAAGACGGTCATCCCCTCGTTGTAGTGCTCAGGTCTACTGCTTCGCACCCTCGTTTCGCTGCTCCGGGTCGATGCGCGCGACGGCGCCACGGAAATCGGGCATGCCGAGGTGGACGGTGGTGTGGCGGGCTGCGAGGTCACGCATCGCGGTGAGCTTCTGCTCGGCGGCGGCGAGGCTTGCCTCGATCGCCGCGACCTCGCCGAGCCAGCCCTGTTCCTTGGCCTCCCGGAGGCGGTCGACCAGGTTGGTGAGGATCTCCTCCAGCCTGGGCATCTGCTCAGGGTCGGGCCGCAGGACGGGGCAGCGGATGTCCCGTTGACCGAACTAACTGTGACGCATTTTGGGCTTCGTCCGAGGTCAACGGACCGTAACTGCGCGGGGTTTCTGGCTCCGGCTGGACCTCGTTGGTCACTGCGTGTGGCGGTGCGTATCTGCTTTCATCGCGTGTCGTCGAGTCGTCGACCCACGGAGGTATGGATGCCAGAGCACTGCACGACGGTCCGGGATGTGGCGGCGCTGAGAGTGGCGAGGATCGGCCGCGTCGAGAAGAGCGGTGATCCGCTGAGGCCGTTCCGGCTCGTGGACGCCGATGGTACCGAGGTGGCGGCGGTCAGTGAGTTTCTGCACCACATGCTCGCAGACGACGCGAGTCCGGCATCACTGCGCTCCTACGCCTATGAGCTGTTGGCGTGGGTCCGGTTCTTACACGCCGTGGATGTGCCCTGGTATCTCGCGAGCCGGATCGAGGCCCGCGACTTCGCACTGTGGCTGAAGACCACGAAGAAGCCGCCGCGGCAGCGCCGTCCCGACGCGCCCGCACCGGGCTCGGTGAACCCGATCACGGGAAGGCCGCGCCCGGCGAGAACTACGCCGCTCGGACCAGGCGGCACGCTCGCGCGGTGATCCGATCGTTCTACGAGTACCACCGCGAGACGCACGGCAGACCGCTGATCAACCCATTCCCTCAGGGCGGTGCCGCCGAGGAGAGCACTCCGAATGCGCATCACAACCCGATGCAGCCGTTCCGGCGCCCCGCCCGCCGGGGCACATATCAACCCAAGGAACCCAAGCCGACCCCGCGGATCATTCCTGACCAGGCGTTCGACGACCTGTTCGCCGCATTGAAGTACAACCGGGACAGGGCCCTGATCGCGTTCTACATCTCCACCGGCGCCCGCGCCTCTGAGCTGCTCGGCGTCGAGCAGGGCCTGATCGCGCCCGATGTCGGCGTACAAGTGAACGTGGCTCTGACAAGATTTTCGTAGGCGGAGATCATCTCGGTGCCACGATCGGGACGGCTCCAGCGGGCACTTTCAGCC
>NZ_BMMV01000037.1 GCF_014646115.1 Streptomyces camponoticapitis
CGTCAAACGCCCCGAGACCCTCAGGGCCATCGGCAAGCCCGGAAGATCTTGGTAGATAAAGAACAAGTTAAGAACCTGTCTCTCTTCCGGAATCAACGGACGTTGTGGTCGTTGCGGTCGCGGCCTAGCGTGACGGCGTGACAAAGGTGCTGGTGGTGGACGACGACTTCATGGTCGCGAAGCTGCACGGCCGCTATGTGTCCGAGATGGACGGGTTTGAGGTCGTCGGTCTGGCGCACAACGGCGCCGAGGCGCTGCGCGCGGCCGAGCACCACCGTCCCGACCTGGTGCTTCTCGACATCTATCTGCCCGACATGGACGGGATCGCCGTGCTGCGTGAGCTGCGGGCGGCGGAGGAGCGGGACGCGACCCGTACGAGCGTGGACGCCCTGTTCATCACGGCGGCGCGGGACGCGGGCGTCATCCGCGCCGCGCTGCGGGCGGGGGCGCTGCACTATCTGATCAAGCCGTTCAGCCGCTCGGCGCTCCAGGAGCAGCTGCGGCACGTGGCGTCGGTGCGGACGCGGCTGGACCGGCTGGGCGAGGCGCGGCAGGAGGACGTGGACCAGATCTTCGGCACGCGCCCGCCGGGCTCCAGGGAGCTGCCGAAGGGGCTGGCCGCGCACACGGCGGAGCTGGTCGAGCGGACGCTGCGGCGGCACGAGGAGGGGCTGTCGGCGACGCAGTGCGCGGACGAGGGGGCGCTGTCGCGGGTGAGCGCGCGGCGCTATCTGGAGTACTTCGCCGATACCGGCCGCGCGGAGGTGACGCTTCGGTACGGCGGGACGGGCCGACCCGAGAGGTGCTATCGCTGGGTCGGCTGACGGGCCGGGTCGGTACCGGCGAGCGCGCCTTCGGGGGGCGGTTCTCGGGCCGGTCCCGGGGTCGGTTCCGGGGTTGGTCCCGGGGTCGGTCCCGGGGCAATCTCAGCGGTCTCTTAGCCGTGTCTTAAGCGGACCATAAGGATCCCCTTCACCCCGTCCCAGCAGGCCGTTCCGGGGTTTCGAGGGGCTAGCTTGCTGAGGGCCGGAGCGGGACGACAGCGGTGGCGCCGTGTGCAACGGAGGTCACGCCGCCGGGAGTTCGTCCCGCTCCGCTCCCCCAGCTCGTGCCGCTCTGAAGGAGAACGTATCCATGACCGCTCGTCGCAGGACCGCCGGGATCGTCGTGCTGGGCGTCGCGCCGCTCGCGCTCGTGGGGCTGGCCGCCGGGCCGGCCGGTGCCCACGGGTCGATGACGGACCCGGTCAGCCGTGTGTCCGCCTGTTTCGCCGAGGGTCCTGAGAATCCGCGGTCGGCGGCGTGCAAGGCGGCGGTGGCGTCCAGCGGGACGCAGGCGTTCTACGACTGGAACGAGGTCAACATCGCGGACGCCGCGGGCAACCACAAGTCGATCATCCCGGACGGCAAGCTCTGCTCCGCCGGCCGCGACAAGTACAAGGGGCTCGACCTGCCGCGCGGCGACTGGCCCTCGTCGCCCTTCACCGCGGGCAACCGCACCTTCAACTACAAGGCCACCGCCCCGCACAAGGGCTCCTTCGAGCTGTACATCACCAAGGACGGTTACGACGCCGGTCAGCCGCTGAAGTGGTCCGACCTGGAGGACAAGCCGTTCGCCAAGGTCACCGACCCGAAGCTGGTCAACGGCGCCTATGTCTTCGACGGCATCGTCCCCGCCAAGTCGGGCCGCCACCTGATCTACTCGATCTGGCAGCGCTCGGACAGCCCCGAGGCTTTCTACACCTGCTCCGACGTGGTCTTCGGCGCCGACAACGGCGGTTCGGCCGCCGCTCCCGAGGCGTCCGCACCCTCCGAGGCCGATGTCGAGGAGGGCGCGGCCAAGTCGACCGTCGACCACAACGGGCACGGCGGCGACAGCCCCGAGGAGACCGGGGGCGGCGCCGAGGTGAAGGATGCCGGAAAGGACGCCGGTGGTTACGGGGACGCGGCCGAACCCGCCGCCGAGCCCGAGGCCAACGCCCCTGAGGTGAACGGCGCCGACGCGGCCGAGCCGCAGCCGGCGGGCGGTTCGGAGAACCTCGCCGAGACCGGTGGCGACAGCACCACGCCGTACATCGCGGCGGGTGGCGCGGCGATCCTCGCCGCCGGCGCGGCCGTGATGTTCGGTACGGTCCGCCGCAAGACCCAGCCCGCGGGCGGCCGGCACAGCCGCTGACGGTAGGTACCCAACACCGCGGGGCTCCGGGCGGATCGGCCCGGAGCCCCGCGGCATGTCATGTTCAGCCGATGACCGAGGCGCAGGTCGTCGGCGTGGCACGGCCGGGATCGAGCGCGTTGGCCACCTCGTGGAAGGCGATCCGGTCGATCAGCCCGATCGCCAGGTGCTCGGAGAGGTTGACCGCGCACAGGTCCTGGAGGGTGACGTTCCGTACGTCGGGCCCGGTCAGGAACTGGCTGCGGTACGGCGTGACCACCTGGTCGTAACGGGTCGCGATGACGGTGTACTTGACCCCGGGCACCGTGTCACCGCCCGCGTTGAGCTTGGTGAGGAAGGGCGATCCGGCGATCTGGTCGGCGAGGCCCGGGGTGTTCTCGTTCAACAGGTCCTCCGCGCCCGGGAAGTGCGGCAGGAGCTTCGTCAGTCCGAGCAGGGTCGTGCCGTGGTTGTCCGGCGCGAGTCCGACGAGGGCGTTCACCTTCTGCGCCCCGCCGAGGAACTTGAGGTAGTAGCGGGGCATCATGCCGCCCTGCGAGTGGCCGACGATGTCGGCCTTCGGCGCGCCCGTGGCGGCGAGCACCCGGTCGACGTACGCGCTCAGTTGCTCCGCCGACTTGTCGATGGGGCCGAGGCCGTTGAAGAACGGCACTCCGGGGAGCTGCCCGTAGTCGAGGGAGAAGACGCAGTAGCCGCGGTTGACCAAGTACGGGGCGAGACCGAGCCAGTTGTCGACGGAGTTCGCGAAGGTGCCGTGGACGAGGACGACGGGCCGGGGGTGAGCGGTGGAGGGCTTGCAGGAGAAGTCGTTCCAGCCGCTGCTCGCGGCGGCGGCGGTGCCGGAAGCGGGTGCGAGGGCCGGGGCGGTGACGGCTGTCGGGGGCGCGGTGGGGGTGGCCGCGACGGCGGGTGCGGTGGTGGCGGCCGAAACCGCCAGCAGCAGCGCCGCCAGTGGTCCGAACGCGCGTTTCCAGGGCAGCATCGAGCGATCTCCTTGCGGCTCAAGGGAAGAGGCGAAAGCTGTCAATGCTGTGGCCCGGACCACATTGGCTGTGCTCATGCCAAGTTACGCACGGGTAGTAACTGGAAGGGAAGTTACGCGTCAGTAAAAATACTGAACGCCCGCCTGCCCGGCCCCGGTTCGGGCGGCGCCGTCGTCACCGACCGGGCGGCTTGCGCCAGGTCATGATCTCGGTCGGCGGAAGATGCTCCGCGAAACGGCCGTCGGACGACGCCTCCCGCAGCACCGCGCGCAGGTCCCGCTCGAAGTCCGGCAGCCGGTCGCCGAACAGATGGGGCGCGGAGTCCGACCGGGAGAACACCCATGCCACGACAGCGTCCGCCGGGCGGTCGACCACCTCCCCGGCCGGTACGACATGCCGCTCGAAGTCCTCGAACCCGGCCCGCGCCAGGACCAGATCCTCCCGTCCCGGCGTGCCGTTGAGAAGCGTCCCCTGCCCCGCGCGCCGTACCGGCCCCAGGTAGCGGCGCACCAACCCGGCGATCCGCTCGTACGGAGGGGCGGGCAGCGGCAGCGGCGCCGACGGGGCGGGAGGATTCTTCAGATCGCTGATGTGAACGAACGCGCCTCCCGGCTCCAGCATCCCCAGCACGGCGGCGGCGGTACGGTCGCGGTCCGTCCAGTGGAACGACTGGGCGAACACCACGGCCCGGAACTCCCCCAGCCCGGCCGGCAGCTCCTCGGCACGAGCCGTCACCCAGCGCGCGTTGCCCACCCCGCGCCGCCCGGCCCGCCGTTCCGCCTCCGCCAGCATGTCCTCGTCCGGGTCGATGCCGACCACCTCGGCGACGTACGGCGCCACGGCGAGCGTCACGATCCCCGGCCCGCAGCCGACATCGAGAAGCCGCCCCCGCCCGTCCAGCCCGAGGACCCCGGCCAGCGTGTCGGCGAAACCCGGGGCGTACGGCAGCCGCCCCCGCTCGTAGTGCGCCGCGCTCCCCCGGAACAGGGTGCTGTCCCACTGCCAGCCGTCAGGCATGCCGCTTCCGCTCCTCTCGGTGGGGTGTGGTGCGAGAACTCTAGAGTCGCGCCGCCCCGGGGCGCCGGGGTTTCCCGACGGCGCTACTCGCGGTGCGGTGCGCGGTCGTTGGCCAGGGTCGCGGGATACAGGGCGCTCGGTCCGAAACGGTGGCGGGCGCGGTCCGCGGCCTTCTCCACCGTACGGGCGCGGGCGTCGCCCGGGTCCAGGGAGAGCTGGCGGGGAGCACCGTCGGCCGGCAGCAGATCGTCGGCGCGGACCACGAAGGCGCGCACTCTCGCGCGTTGCAGCCCCAGCGCGGCCAGCAGACCGAGAAGAGCCGCCGCCAGCGCGGGTGAGTGGTCGGTCGGCTCCGGGAGCGTACGGGTGCGTGTGGTGGAGCTGCGGTCGGCGTAGCGCACCGTGAGAGCGAGCCGGCCGGTGACCTGGCTCTCGCCGCGCAGGCGCCGGCCGATCTGGTCGGCGAGCCCCAGGACCGCCCGGTGGTGCCCTTCCGGGTCGAGGCAGTCCCGGTCCAGGACGAGGTCGGCCACCAGATGTGCCGCCGGTTCCAGCGGGGTGACCGGGCGGGGGTCGTGGCCCCGGGCACGCTCGGCCAGCAGACGGGCGGGGCCGGCGCCGAGGAGGCGTTGCAGGGTGGCCGCGGGCGCGTCGGCGACCTGGCCGACCGAGTGCAGGCCGTACTTGCCGAGTGTGGTGGCCGTGGCCCGGCCGATCCCGGGCAGTCCGGTGACCGGGCGGGAACGCAGCCAGACCGCGGCCTGTTCCGCGGGTACCCAGGTGGCGTGGCCCGGCGCCGACGCGTCGGCCGCCATGGTGGCCAGCATGCGGTTGCCCGCGAGCCCCGCGCTGCTCTCGATGCCGTACAGGGCCATCAGCCGTAGCTGCGCCAGTTGGACCAGGCCGTAGGGGGACCGGTCGAAGTATCTGAGCGCGGAGGTCAGGTCGAGCTGGACGGCGTCGGGCGAGACCGTCTGGACATGGGGGGTGATACCGGTCAGCAGGTCGATCACGTCCGTGTGCTGTCCTTCGTCCGGTGGGGCGTTCAGGTGGAGATGCAGGTGGGCGATGTGCCGCGGGCGTGTGGTCATCCCGCGCTCCCCGAGCTGGTGTGGCCGAACTTCTTCAGGTCCGCCGAGCGGCTGCCGGGCGGTTGCAGATCGGCGTAGGGGTGCAGCCGCGCGCCGGTGGTGCCGTTGGCGAGGGTCCGCCGCGGCTGGGCGGGGGTCGGGTGCGGGTGGCTCGCGCCGAGCAGGGCGAGCGCGGCCTCGGGGCCGTCGTCGCGACGCGCGGCGGCGATCTCGTCCAGGTCCCAGACCATGGCGCCGACGATGGTGCGACGGGTACCGCGCACTTGTACGGTGCCGCGGACCAGCAGCAGTCCGCTGTGGAAGATGGTGTGCGCGCAGGCGGCGTGGGAGTCCTCGAAGAACGCCAGGTCGACCAGGCCGGAGCCGTCCTCCAGGGTGACGAAGATGACGCGTTTGCCGCTGGCGATCGGCGGGGTCTGGGTGGAGGCCCGTACTCCGGCGACAAGAACCTGCTGTCCCTGCCGGGCCTCGGCCAGATGTGCCGCGTCGATCGCGCCGATCTCCCGCAGCAGCCGGTGGTGGTGCTCCATCAGGTGCTTGGAGACATCGATGCCGAGCGTGTTCAGCTCCGCGCTCAGGGCTTCGCGTCCGGTCATCTCCGGCAGTCCGCTCGGCCCGGCGCCTCCGACCGCGTCCGCGTGGATGGGCAGTTGTCCCTCGCCCGCGGACCGGACGCGGGACTGCCGGTGGAGTTCGGCGATCTGCAGCAGCAGGTCGCGGCGGGTGAGGCGGCCGTCGTGGAGGAAGTTCAGGGCGCCTATCTCCGCGAGGCGTTCGGCGACCGGTCTGCTGGGACGGGCCCGCTGCCAGAAGTCGGACAGCGAGCCGTACGGCTGCCCCTCCTCGATCCGGGCGTACTCCTCCTCGCTGATTCCTCGCACGGCGGACAGCGCGAGCCGTACGCCCCACCGTTCTCCTTCGGTCCGCTCGACGGTGTGCTCCGTCCTGGACCGGTTGACGTCGACGGGCAGAAGGGGCACGCCGCGCCGGCGGGCGTCCGCGACAAGGACGCGCTTGGGCCACATACCGGGGTCGTGTTCGAGCAGTCCGGCCAGCAGGAACGCCGGGAAGTGCGCCTTCAGCCAGGCGCTCTGCAGGGCCGGTACGGCGAAGGCGACCGCGTGCGCGCGGCAGAAGCCGTAGGCGCCGAAGGCCTCGACGGTCTTCCACACCGTGTCGCGGACCCCGGAGTCGTAGCCCCTCGCGGTGGCCTCGCGGTGGAACCAGTCCTTGATCCTGGGCAGCCGCTCCTTGTCACCGAGCGCGCGCCGGGCGATCTCGGCCAGCGCGTAGTCGCAGCCGGTCATCACCGACATCGTCTGGATGATCTGCTCGTGCCAGATGGTCACGCCGTAGGTGTCGGCGAGCACCGGCTCCAGGTCCGGATGGGCGTAGCCCGGGTCGCCACCGTGCCGGGCGGCGATGTACCGCTCCGGCATCCCCCCGGCGACCGGCCCCGGGCGGAAGAGGCTGATGTCGGCGATGACGTCCTGCGGGTCGCGGGGCTGCAGCCGGGACAGCAGATCCTGCTGGCCGGGCGATTCGAGCTGGAACAGCCCCAGGGTCTGGCTCTGTTGGATGATCTTGAACGCGAACGGGTCGTCGAGCGGCACCTGCCGCTGGTCGTCCAGGTCGATGCGGTCGCCGGTCGCCCGTTCGATCTCGGTGACGGCATGGGCCATCGCGGACTGCATCCGCACTCCCAGGACGTCCAGTTTGATGTTGCCCAGCGCCTCGATCTCCTCCTTGGCCGCCATCGCCATCGGGTAGTTGCCCTGCGGGGTGGGCTGCACCGGCAGCCGGTCCAGGAGCGTCGCGTCGCTGATGACCACTCCGCAGGGGTGCATGGCCATGCCGTGGACCAGGGAGTCGAGTCCCTCGGCGAGCTCCCACAGCGGTCCGTACCGCTCCGCCTCCGCCGCCAGCCCGCGCAGTTCGGGCAGTTCGGCGAGTGCGCCGGTGATGTCCGACGCGCGCAGGTGCGGAAAGCTCTTGGCGATCCGGTCGACGTCCGCCGGTGCGATCCCCAGCGCCAGGCCGGTGTCCCGCAGGGCCCGGCGGGCCCGGTAGGTCTCGGGCATCGCGGTGACCGCGACCCGTTCACTGCCGAACCGGTCGAAGATCGCGTCGTAGCACTCCAGTCTCCTGGCGGATTCCACATCGATGTCGATGTCCGGGAGCGATGCCCTGCGCACGCTCAGGAAGCGTTCGAACAGCAGGCGGTGGTCGAGCGGGTTGGCCGTGGCGACGCCCAGCGCGTGGCAGACCATCGATCCCGCGCCCGAGCCGCGCGCCGCGACCCGGATGCCCAGTTCCCGGATGTCGGCGACGACCTGGCCGACCGCGAGGAAGTACGAGTCGTAGTTCAGCGTGGAGATCACACCGAGTTCGTCGTCCAGCCGGTCGAGCGCCGCACGGTCGCGGTCCAGGCCGCGCCGGACGAGCCCGTCCTCGCACCGCAGGCGCAGCACCCGCGCCGCGCCGTCGGCGCCGGGCCCTGCGCCGAACACCGCTGGTTCCGGAAAGCGCGGCGTGCCCAGGCTCAGGTCCGCCGCGGGGTCGACGGTGCAGACGGCCGCCGTGGCCGCGGTGTCCGCCAGCAGACGGTGCGCCCGCCGGCCGTCCGCTCCCGCGCATTCCGCGATGCGTCGTGCGATGTCCGCCATCGCTCCCTCGTCCTTGAGCCAGCGGTGCCCGCCGTCCAGGCGGCGCCGGTCGATCGGCCTCAGCAGCCGCGCGGCGTCCAGGACATCGGCAAGCCGGTGCTGGTCCGGGTCGGCGTAGCGGACCGCGTTGGAGAGGACGGCGGTGGTGCCGGTGCGGTCGGCCAGGGCCAGGGTGCGGGCGGCCAGCCGCAGTGAGCCGGGCCCGGTGCCGGACCGCTCGTGCAGGACGGTCTCCAGCCGGATCCCGGATCCGAAGATCTCCCGCCACGGCGCCAGCAGCTTCACCGCGATGTCCTCCCGGCCCTCCGACAGCGCCCGTACCGGCTCCGAGAGCGGTCCGAGCAGCACGATCAACCCGGGCCCGCCGTGCTCCCGCAGCGCTTCCCACGGCACCACCGGCGGCGTGCCGGAGACCGCGCCGACATGGGCGGCCGAGGTGATACGGCACAACCGGGCCCACCCCGCGCGGTCCTGCGCGAGCAGCACGAAGCGCAGGGGCGGCTCGATCACATGGGCGCCACCGCGGGTCGGAGTACGGCGGCGCCGCGCCGGAGGCGGCGGGGCGAGGGCCTCCACCGCCAGGTCGATCCCGAAGACCGGCCGGACACCCTCCTTCGCGGCGGCCAGCGCGAACCGCACCGCACCGGTGACGGTGTCCCGGTCGGTGAGAGCGAGCGCCGGCTGGCCCCGCTCGGCCGCCTGCCGGACGAGGTGTTCGGGGTGGGCGGCGCCGTACCGGACGGAGTAGCCGGACGCGGCGTGCAGATGGGAGAAATGCCCCATGGCGCACCTCCGTCTCCACCCCATTTCAGCCATACGCCCGATACACCTATCGCACGCCCGTTCGATTACTCTAACCCCATCATCCCTAGTCAGCGACCTGACTCGAACGTGAGAGCGAGCCCGAGACTCCGAAACGGGCGGCTTGAACAGCTATCACCCCGTCACTTGCACAGACAGAGGACGAAGTTGGCGACGGCGGCTTCCCGGCGCCTCGGCGCCCGTACTCCGCGATGAGTTTCGTCACCCTTCACGGGCCCTCGAACATGGGCTCCGGCCGTTCGACGGGCGCGGGCCGGCGCGCTTCCGGCCCCACACGGCGAAGAAGCCGCCGGGGGCTGCCCCGGCGGCTCCGCGCACACCGAGAAGCGGCTGCGCGTACACCGAAAACCCGGCCCGCCGATGACGGCGGGCCGGGCTTCTTGTCTCCGTACGGTCGGTCTGTCCGGCCGGTCGGCCGGGTGTCAGCCGATCTCGGCGCCGAACGCCGAGAGCGCCTCCGGGACCGGCTGGAAGAACGTCTCGCCGCCCGAGGAGCAGTCGCCGCTGCCGCCCGAGGTCAGGCCCAGCGCGGTGTCACCGGCGAAGAGCGAGCCGCCGCTGTCGCCGGGCTCGGCGCAGACCGTGGTCTGGATGAGGCCCTCGACGACGTCGCCGCCTCCGTAGTCCACGGTGGCGTCGAGCGCGGTGACCTCACCGTCGTGCACCTGGGTGGTGGAGCCGCTGCGCGAGACCGTCTGGCCGACGGTCGCGTCGCCCGCCTGCGCGATGGCCTGCGTGCTGCCGTCGTACAGGTCGACCTCGCTCGGGTGCTCGGTGGAGCCGGTGTACTTGACGAGCGCGAAGTCGTTGCCCGGGAACTGCGAGTCCACCATGGAGCCGATCTCGGCGCCGCCGGCGGAGTCGGACCAGGAGCTGCCCGCCGTGCCGCAGTGGCCCGCCGTGATGAAGTGCGGCTCGCCGCCGACGACCACGTTGAAGCCGAGGGAGCAGCGGCCGCCACCGGAGTGGATGGCCTCGCCGCCGGCGATGAACTTCTTGAACTCGCCCGCGGTCTTCTTCAGTTCGGCCTTGGCGCCGAGCTTCTCCACGGCCTTGGTGAGCTTGTTCAGCGCGGCGCCCTTGACCGTACGGTCCGCGGTGACGACGACCTTGTTCGACACCGGGTCGACGGCCACGGCCGTACCGGGGGTGCTCGCCTTGCCCGTGAGGGAACCGCGGGCGTCCTTCAGCTCGGCGAGGGAGTGCGTCACGACCTTCGCCTTGGCGCCGGCCTCGCGGACGGCCTCGGCGGCCGTCGCGTCGACGACGTTGACGACCAGGGCCTTGGTCTTGCTGTCGTAGTACGAGCCGGCCGCGTCCGCGCCGAGGTCGCCGACGAGGGTGGATGCGAGCTTTCCGGCCGCGGGTACCGACAGGGTCTTCGCCGTCGCCGTGGTCGCGTCCTCACTGGCGTTCGCAGTCTGGAAGGAAATCCCGGCCACGACCATGGCGGTGACGGCGCTGCCCGCGATCGCCACACGTTTCCTGGAAATGCGTCGGTGCTTCAACTGATACCTCCTGTGGGGGCCGCGTCATCGCATGTGGGGTGCGGTGACACGGAGGATGAGGCGCCCACTATTCCTAAACTCGCCAGTAGCACACAAGGTCGACTTCCGGACGTGCACACGACGGGTTCATTTCCCTCCCGCCCCGTTCACGTGGGGAGGTCAGGGGGGTGACGGTTCCATTCGTAAACACTCGGTGCAATCACTTGTTCGGCGATGGGTGAGGACTAGTCCTGTCTTGAAATCGCCCCTCTGGTACGGGGGTTCACCATGCGCGGGTTCGCCCGGAAACGCGTCGAGTCCCCGCCCGGAGCTCACGGGCGGGGACTCGTCTTGGCTCAGCCGGTCAGGCCGGCGGCCGGGGTCGTGCTCGGATCGCGCTCAGCCGGTGCTCAGGTGATGCTGACGCCGTACGCGTTCAGCGCCTCGACTACCGGCTGGAAGTACGTCGTACCGCCGGAGGAGCAGTTGCCGCTGCCGCCCGAGGTGAGGCCGATGGCGCGGCTGCCGGAGTAGAGCGGGCCGCCGCTGTCGCCGGGCTCGGCGCAGACGTTGGTACGGATCAGCCCGGAGACGACGTCGCCGCCACCGTAGTTGACCGTGGCGTTGAGGCCCTGGACGGTGCCGCTGTGGGTGCCCGTGGTGGAACCGCGACGGGTCACCGACAGGCCGACGGTGGCGTTGGCCGCGCTGGTGATGTTGATGCTGCCGACGGTGCCGGGACGCGGGACCGAGGCGTTGGAGTAACGCACGATGCCGTAGTCGTTGCCCGGGAAGCTGGAGCCCGCCGTCGGACCGATGAGGGTGGTGCGCGCCGAGTTGGTGTACCAGTTCGGGTTGCCCTCGGTGCAGTGACCGGCGGTCAGGAAGTAGTCGGTGGTGCCGCTGCGCACGTTGAACCCGGCCGAGCAGCGACCGGTGGGCGAGTAGATGGCGTCGCCGCCGGAGAGGAGCTTGGAGAGCTTGCCGGGGGTCCGCTTGATTTCCAGGGCGCCCGCGTTGGCGCCCGCCTCGCGCTTGATCTCGGCGATCTCGGCCGCGCTGACGGTGGTGTCGGCCTCGACGACGAGGGCGTTGGTCGTCTTGTCGACGTACCAGGCGGTGCCGGCCACGTCGGCGCCCAGGACGGCGTCGCTCGCCGCCGTCAGCTGGTTCACGCTGAAGGTCCCGGCCGTGTCGGCGCTCGCGGTGGGTACGGCGAGTGCGGCGGCGGCGACGAGACCGGTGGTGATGGCGATCAGTCGCGTATGTCTCGCAATACCACTGCGGGGGGTGGTGCGCTTGATCCTCACGTGTCGTTCCTCCGAAGGAATCTGGGGCCTGATTGGGGTGGTCTGGCCCGTGAGGCGCAGCCAGGGACACGTCCGTATTCCGGATATGCCGTGCCCCTGACAAGCGCTGAAGGGAGTATTGGATGGGCCAACTGACCGCGCAAGGGCGCCTTCCGGCCACCTCGGCGGCCGAAACAGCGCTTGAGCGTCCGGAAACCGCCGTCGGAGCGCGATTCATGTGGTGCCCACATGTCGGGATGAGCCGGCCGCGCGGTACGGACCAATGCCGTTCCGGAGGGCGCCGCCGGACCCGCGGCCGGGCCCGCCCGGCTCAGCGGACGACGACTGTCCGCTCCCCCGCCGCGACCTCGAACGACAGCGTGTTCCCGGGCGGCGGGAGGGGACAGATGAAGTGGTCGGCGAAGGCGCAGGGCGGTAGCAGCACCCGGTTGAGATCGACGCTCACCGTGCCGTCCGCGGCCGGCGGCGAGGGCCGCAGAAAACGGAAGCGATAGCTGGTCAGCCCGCTGGTCCCGTCGGCGAAGACCGCCCAGAGGGACCCGTCGGGCTCCACCGCGACCTGGAGCGTGTGCTCCGAATCGTCCACGGAGAAGGCGAGTTCGCCCGCGAGCCCCAGACCGCGCTCGCGCCCGTCGGCGTTCTCCACCCGTACGGTGCGGCTCTCGCCGTACGGGTGGAAGCGGCCCGGCAGCACCCATCGCTCGTCGTACGGCGTGGCCTCGACAGTCACGAACTCCCTGCGTGCGGGGGACTCCGGGTCGAAGTCACGTACCGCCCAGAGCCCTTCCCGGCGCATGACCACCAGTCTGCGTCCGCCGCGGGAGACCCGGGACCCGTCGATGGGGCCCCGGTCGGCGGCCAGCACCACCTCGCCGGCCAGTGGCCGGCCGTCGACATCGAGCCCCTCGTCCGCCGTGGCGGTCAGCACCACACCGTCGACACGTTCCCGCCACACTCCGGGCACGGCCGGAATTCGACCTTCCGGGTAGTCGGAGAGCCAGTGGGTGCCGGTCAGCGAGAGCGGTCCGTGCGGCGCCGCGACGGCGGCGACGCGGCGTTCGTGCCAGTTCGTCCAATTACGCACGGGATCCAGATCAGTGTCTGTGGTCATGCCGAAGCAGCCTTCCACACCGGCACCCCGGCGGCCGGAACTCAGCAGTCGCAGCAGTCGCAGCAGTCGCAGTCACAGTCCCGGCAGCAGCCCTCGCGCCTCTTGCGCGACCACGGGCCCTCGTACTCCTTGGCGCAGCAGAGCTTGCAGGTGCAGCAGAGACCGATCGCCACCGCGCACCCGGCCCAGAAGCCGCGCCGCTCCGGCCGGGGCGGCTGGGGGAGGGGGCCGGGCCCACCGCCGCCGGGACCGCCGGGATTTCCCCCGCCGTAGGGATTACCACCCGCCGGACCGCCTCCCCCGTACGGATTGTTCGAGCCGTACGGACTCCCGCCCTGGCCTCCGTACGGATTTCCGCCCGGTCCCCCGTACGGATTCCCGCCGCCCGGGACGGACGCCTCCCCCACGTGCGAGCAGGACGACGTCCCGAAGGCGCGGTCGACGGATGTACGCAGCTCGTGGGCGAGCAGCACATGCGCCAGCTTGTCGTCCACGAACTCCGCGTCGCGCAGCGCCAGCCGGATCCCGTGCAGCGCGTCGTCCGCGAGCCGCCGCGCCTCGGCGAGTGAGGTACCGGTCGCCGTGAGCGGGTTCCAGGCACCCGACGCGGCGTCAGCGGCCTGGTCCTCCACCGCGTCCAGCAGATGGGCGAGCCGTCCGAAGAGCCGGCCCGCCTCGGCGAGCGGCGCCATGTTGCCCGGCCGGCCGGCAAGTACGGCGGTGTGCGCGAAAGCGGCGGCCGTGGCCGTCTCGGTAGGCTCGGTGACGGTGAGCAGCGGGGTGCCCGGTCCGGCGAGCGCCTCGATGCCGGTCTGCCGGTCGACGGCGTCGACGAGCACCGCCGTGTCGAAGCCCAGCTCCGCGCCGGTCCGCGCGCCCGCGCGGTCCCAGCCGCCGGCTATCCGGCGCGCGGCGAGCGCCACCGGCCGGCGCTTCAACACCCCGTCCCCGTCGGCGACGTGGTCCCGCACCTTCGCGGAGGCGAGCACCAGGGACACGGCCGCGGCAAGGCGTGCTCCCTCACCTTTCGCGACTGGGGCGGTTCGCATGCCGCGAAGTGGGCAGGGGCCTGCTGTACGGCGCCATCCGGTGCTGCGCTCGGCCTGAGCCTCCGTCAGCACGGAGACGATCAGGCCGTCATAGTTGGTGACGATGCGGGAGAACTGTCCGTGGTCCGAGCGAAGTGCCAGGCAGAGCCCGCACAGATGAGCCATCCACTCGGTCTTGAGTCCTTCCGAGAGTCGATGGCTGCATGGCCTCACAATTCCGAACATGACGGCTCCCCCGGGGTGTGGTTCGACGGTGCGCCTGGCATCGTATCGACCGGACGATTCACTCGTACGTCCCCACCATCACCCGTCTGGCCGGACTTTCATATTTTCAGTACGTCAGGGCCCGTACACAGGAAGAACCCTGACGAATCGCCATATCTTCTGCACCAGTACCGTCACGAATCCCCTGCGCGCCGACAATCCACTTGGCGCGCAATCCGCATCATGGACAACCATAGGGATGCGGAACCACAAGCGACCGCGGTGAAAGGAGGCGTCCATGGGATCGGTGCGCAAGGCGAGTGCCTGGCTGGGCCTCGTTGAGGACAACGACGAGCGTTACTACGACGACGAGTACTCCGAGGGTGCCGAGGGCAACGACACCTGGAAGACCGATCCGCGGGTGCGGATCGCCGCCGAGTCGGCTCCCGAGCAGGACCGCAGGATCGCCACCGTCTCGCCGGAGAGCTTCCGGGACGCGCGGGGAATCGGCGAGCTCTTCCGCGAGGGCGTCCCGGTCATCCTCAACCTCACCGCGATGGAGCCCGCCGACGCCAAGCGCGTCGTCGACTTCGCCGCCGGTCTGATCTTCGGCCTCCGTGGCTCGATCGACCGTGTCGCCACCCGGGTCTTCCTGCTGACCCCCGCCGACACCGAGATCGTCAGCGGGGAGTCGAAGGCACACGGCCGGGACGGCTTCTTCAACCAGAGCTGAGCGGGGTACTCACCGGGGAACCCCCGGTCACCGGAAGGCATCGAGACCGGTGAGTGCCTTGCCCAGTACGAGCTGGTGCATCTCGACGGTGCCCTCGTAGGTGAGCACCGACTCCAGATTCGTGGCGTGGCGCATCACGGGATATTCGAGCGAGATCCCGTTGGCGCCGAGGATCGTGCGCGAGGTGCGGCAGATCTCGATCGCCTCCCGCACGTTGTTGAGCTTGCCGAAGCTGACCTGCTCGGGCAGGAGCCTCCCCGCGTCCAGGCGCCGGCCGAGATGGTGTGCGAGCAGGATCCCCTTGTGCAGTTCGAGTGCCATGTCGGCGAGTTTGGCCTGGGTGAGCTGGAAGCCGCCGATCGGCCTGCCGAACTGTTCGCGGGTCTTCGCGTAGTCCACCGCCGCCTCGAAACTGGCCCGCGCCGCCCCCATCGAACCCCAGACGATCCCGTAGCGGGCGTGGCTCAGACAGCTGAGGGGACCGCGCAGACCGGTCACCCCTGGGAGTACGGCGTCGGCCGGGAGCCGTACCTCGTCCATGACCAGTTCGCTGGTGACCGACGCGCGCAGCGACCACTTGTGCTTGATCTCGGGCGCCGAGAAACCGGGGCTGCCGGCCGGTACGAGAAAACCGCGGATGCCCTCGTCCGTCTGTGCCCAGACGACGGCGACTCCCGCGACCGAGCCGTTGGTGATCCACATCTTGCGGCCGGTGAGCAGCCAGTCGGTGCCGTCGCGCTTGGCGTACGTACGCATCCCGGCCGGGTCGGAGCCGTGGTCGGGTTCGGTGAGACCGAAGCAGCCGATGATCTCGCCGGCCGCCATCCCGGGCAGCCACCGCTCCTTCTGCTCCTCGGAGCCGAACCGGTGGATCGCGTACATCGCGAGGGAGCCCTGCACGGAGACGAGCGAGCGGATGCCGGAGTCGGCGGCTTCCAGCTCCAGACAGGCGAGGCCGTACTGGACGGAGCTGGCGCCCGCGCACCCGTAGCCCTGGAGCGACATGCCGAGCGCGCCGAGGGAGCCGAGTTCACGGCTGAGCTCACGGATGCCGGGCAGCTCGCCGCGCTCGTACCACTCGGCGATGTGCGGCATGACCCGGTCAGCGGCCCAGGAGCGCATGGTGTCGCGGACCGCCAGGTCCTCGGGCTCCAGCAGATCGTCGAGGCCGAGGGGGTCACGGGGGTCGAAGGGCGGACGTTTCGAGGAGGACGGCTTCGAGGAGGACGGCTTCGACGCTGAGCGTGCTGAGGGTGCTGAGGGTGCGGACATGAGGGCTGCCTCCGGCGGCTCGCGGACCAGTAAAACTAGCAGCGCTAGTTACGCTCGGCGCCGACATTACGGCCCAGGGCCGGGACCCGTCCAGAGTCCCCGCCGCGCGCGGACCCCCGGCCCGCGGGGACACCGGCCGCGACCGCCGTGCCGTCCGTCGCGGCGCCGTCGCGCGGTGCCGGCATGCCCGTCCCCGCCGGGTCCGCGGCCTCCTCGCGGGGCGGTGCGCCGCAGTCCATCACCCGGGGCAGCCGCAGCGCCGCCACAGCGCCGAGCAGCAGCAGGGCCGCACTGACCAGGAGCGTGACATGCAGACCGTGCACGAAGGACTGACGCGCCGCGATACGCAGGGCTTCCCCGGTCGGACCACCCAGCTGGGCGGCCACCTGGTACGCCTCCCCCAGCGAGTGGGAGGCGGCCGAACCCGCCGCCTCCGGCACCCCGTCGACCGCGCCCGACGACAGTCCGGGCGCGTACGCCGCGTTCATCACGCTGCCGAGCAGCGCGATACCCATGCCGGCGCCGAGCTGGTAGGACGTCTCGCCGATGGCGGCGGCCCCGCCCGCCTGCTCGGGCGGCGCCTCGCTGAGCATCGACTCGTACGCGCCGAAGAGCGTGGACTGAAGGCCGAAGCCGAGCAGCACGAAGGCCGTCGTCAGCAGCGCCGGCCGGTCGTGGTCGCCCATCATCACCAGCAGCAGTACGGCGCCCGCGGTGAGGACGAACCCGCAGGCGACCATCCGGCGCGGGCCCACCCTGCGCAGGCTGTACGACCCGGTGGCCCCCGCCGCCATGGCGGCGAAGGTGAGCGGCAGCAGCCGCAGTCCGGTCTCCAGCGGGCTGAGCCCCAGCACCAGCTGGAGGTACTGGACGGCGATGAGCTCCAGCCCGACCAGCGCGAGCATGGCGAGGACGATGCATCCGACGGAGGTGGAGAAGGTCGGCCGGGCGAACATCCGTACGTCTATGAGCGGATGCTTCCGGCGTTTCTGCCGCCGTACGAAGAGGAAGAGCAGGACCGCCCCGAGCAGCAGCGGGCCGAAGGTCTTGACGTCGAGCATCGAGGCTCCGGCGCCCAGGCGCTTGACCCCGAGGACCGCGCCGAGCACCCCGGCCGCCGCCGTCAGCGCGCCGACCACGTCCCAGGGGCCGTCGCAGCCGCCCTTCGACTCGGGCAGCAGGAAGCGGGCGACGGGAAGGATCAGTGCCATCAGCGGCACATTGATCAGGAAGACCGAGCCCCACCAGAAGTGTTCGACGAGGAACCCGCCGAGGACCGGCCCGGTCGCGGCGCCGACGGCGGCCACCGCCGTCCAGATGCCGATCGCCATGGCGCGCTCACGCCGGTCGGGGAAGACGGCGCGGAGGATGGAGAGCGTGGCGGGCATGATCATCGCACCGCCGACGCCGAGCAGGGCGCGGGAGGCGATCAGCATGCCGGGCGACGTGGCGAGGGCGGCGGCCACCGATGCCAGGCCGAAGATGCCGTAGCCCATGAGCAGGACCCGGCGCCGGCCGATCCGGTCGCCGAGGGTGCCGAAGAGGATCAGCAGCGCGGCGCAGACCAGCGGATAGGCGTCCACGATCCACAGCAGCTCGACGCCGCTGGGGCGCAGGTCCTCGGTGACGGCGGGGATGGCGACGTGCAGCACGGTCGCGTCGAGCGCGACGAGCAGCAGGCTGACGCAGAGGACGACCAGGACGGCCCACCGGTTGACGCCGTCACCGCCGCCGACGGCGGCACGCAGCCGCGCTCCGGCCGTGGTGGTCCCGGACATCTACCTACCTCCCAATGATTCTCGCGCTCGGAGGACCAGCCGGGGACGGTGGCGGTCCCCCGGGGCGGCCCGGCATCGGCGGGCGAGTGCCGGACAGAGTACGTCAGTTCCTCCGCACCGAACGTGGTCCAGGTCACCCGCCGGACGTCGAAGTGTGGCGTACGGGGACGGACCGAGGACGGCCGGGGGGTCACCTCGGCGCGGTCAAGCTTCGGTCAAGCGGCCGGAAAATTCCGCGCGACGCCACGGTGAACTAATTCTGTTTTGCAGATAGACAGTTACCGGGACCCCGCCACGGGCAATAGGGCGGAAGGTCACATGAAATTGCGGAACCGCCTCGGATAAACAGCGACCCGAGACACACTCCACATCACATCGTCATCACAAAGAGACTGGAACGACCGAGTCGGCCGTTCACTCGCTGTAACGTCGATTGGGTGCGTACCGACATCTTCGCCCGACTGGACCGGGAGCCGGAGCCGCCGAAGATAGAGATCCCGCGGATGAGCCGTACCCGCGCGACCCTCTTCGGCGGGACTTTGGCGATCTATCTCGCCATCGTCGTCGCCGTCCTCGCCTCGTCCTGGCTGGTGGTCCTCGACTGGAAGATCATGCTGTTCCGGCCGTACCAGCAGTGGCAGCAACTGCACGCCTTCCTCGACTACTTCGTGGTGCTCGGCCAGCGCGGCCCCACCGCCGTGATGATCGCCGCCTGGCTGGGGTGGCGGTCCTGGCGCCAGCACACGCTGCGTCCGCTGCTGGTTCTCGGCGCGTCGTTGCTGCTGCTCAACGTGACCGTGGGCGCGGTGAAGCTCGGCCTCGGCCGGCTCGGCCCGCACTACGCGACGCAGATCGGATCGGCCGAACTCTTCGCGGGCGGCGACATATTCCCCTCGGGACACACCGCGAACGCCGTGGTGACGTGGGGCATCCTGGCCTATCTGGCCACCACGCCACGGGCCAGGCGTTATCTGTCGATCGGGTCCTCCGTGGTCGCCCTCGGGGTGGGCGCGACGACCGTGTATCTGGGAACGCACTGGCTGAGCGACGTACTGCTCGGCTGGGTCGCCGGGCTGCTGATCCTGCTCGCCCTGCCCTGGTTCGAGCCGACGATCGCCCGTACGGAGACGGCGGTGTTCGCCCTGCGTGAGCAGTGGCGCGAGCGCCGCAGGACGGTGTCGGAGCCGGCCGCGGCCGGCGAGCCCTGGCCGGTGATAGTCCCCCAACTCCCGGCGCAGGAGGGTGAGGACGCCGCGCGTTCGCCGGTCGGCACGGCGCACTCGGGGCGCAACACGACGGGCAGGAACACCACCGCGCAGCTCACCCAGCCCCGGCCGCACGCCACGGCGCGCTCGGAACGGACACCGACCGCGCCGGCGGGCAGCCGCCGTCCGCCGCGCTCGCGGCCGGTGACGGGCGGCTGAACTCCCGGTCAGGAAAGCGGGAAGACCCCGGCGCGCGCGCCGGGGTCTTCCCGCTTGTAAGCCCTGGTACGCGCGGCTTCAGCCGAGCCAGCAGCGGATGACGGTGTCGTTCTCGACCTCGAAGTTCAGCCGCCCCTGCAGGAACTCCAGGGTGATGATGGCGCCCGGCGGCAGCGCCCTGACGGTGGTCCAGCCGCGCTCGCGTGCGATGCGCTCGGCCTCGACCGCGGTGAGACCCACATAGGAGTCGGGCGCGTCGTCGGGCTGCGCGGGAGGTGTCGGTATCGATGCCATACGGCTCAGCCTAGGGGGTGCCGGCGTTCCCGGCCCGGTCGGCGGGTGACGTCGGACGGTGACGGAAGCGGGGTGCCGGGCGGCGGTCCGGTCACCGTACTCACTCACTTGGGTACAACAGCGGTCACACTTGTGTCACAGGATCACGACATGTGTTCGGCGACTCCCCGCCCCCTTCCCGGGGCCGTTCACACATCGGCCGTAAGTAAGCGATAAGCAATTCGGCGGACTCGAAGATCACCGTATTTTTCATGCTCCGAATTCGCCCGTTCGACGGGCCTCCGGTAATTGACACGGGGTGTGGAATTAACCTCCGCCTCGCACAATCACGGGCGGTACGACATGTTCCGGATGTCGGCGGTCGCGGCCACTCCCGTCCCCCTTGTCACGGAGCTGTCCGCATGCCGAGCCGGTCGGAGCGATCAGTCCCGTGGGTCCAGGCGTACGTGGAGGTTGTTGTCGGCCGAGTAGCAGGGGGCGGCCAGCCAGCCGTCCGCCCGGTACGCCGGGTAGACATGGATGCTCTTGCGGTCCCATACGTCGTCGAGGATCCGGGAGAGCCTGACGGGGTCCGCGCCGTGGCCGGGCAGCAGCCACAGGTCCCACAACTGCCGTGCGGTCATGGCCGGTTCGGCCAGTTCCTCGTACGGCAGCGTGAAGCTGAAGGCGCCGTCCGCACCGCCGGTCAGGGGGACCCGGTGTGTGCGCGGCGCCACGGCGGTCCCACTCCCTGCGTCACGGCTCGCGTTCCGCCGCGCCTCGACCCCCGCGCCGTCGCCCGCCTCGGCGCCGTACAGCACACCCCGTAGGGTCATGGCGCCGTCCGCCAGGTCGATCGCGCCGGCCTCCGCGTGCGGTGCGCGGACCCAGCAGCGCAGCGCGAGACGGCCGTCGGCGGTCGGGTACGGGACACGGACGGTGACCGGACCCGCGCCGGGGACCCGGTCGACGAGCGCGCGTACGTCCCTGGTGCCGGGCCGGACGGGCTGCGCGTCGTGGTCGCCCGCCTCCGCGACATGGACGATGTCCCAGCGGCCCTCGGCGAGCGGGGTGGCGCGGTCCAGTACGGCGCGCGGTCCGGTG
The DNA here is from genome assembly GCF_014646115.1 of Streptomyces camponoticapitis. Lineage (GTDB taxonomy): Bacteria > Actinomycetota > Actinomycetes > Streptomycetales > Streptomycetaceae > Streptomyces > Streptomyces camponoticapitis. The sequence continues at coordinate 20,500 of NZ_BMMV01000037.1, forward strand.
AGCGGCAGGCGGACCTCGTCGGCCGGCGTGGTGCCGCCGCGCCGCCGCAGCACCAGCTCCGTACCGGCGGCTTCCCTCGCTCCGGCCAGTTCGAAGGTGACGGTGCCGGCCGCGTCGGCCGTGCAGTGTCCGACAACGGCGCTCATGCGGTCCTCCCCTTGCGGACGGCTGCCGCCGCCAGTTCGCGCACCGTGTGCGCGCCTCCCAGGAGGAGGCCACGGCCGCGCCGTACGGTGCCGAGCACCGTCTCGCGCCGTCCCCCGTTCCGGCCCCGGGCGACCAGATCGGCGTACAGCGCCTCGTGGCGCTCGGCGATCCGCGCCGGATCGAACCGGGCGGACGACTTCAGGGCCGCCAGGCCCGTACGCCGCCGCAGTTCGTCGTCCTCGATCAGGGTGAGGAGTCCGCCGGCGATCGCGTCCACGTCCCCGACCGGTACCAGCCGGCCGTCGACCCCGTCCTCGATGATCTCGGCGGGCCCGTGCGGGCAGTCGGTGGAGACGACGGGCACGCCGCAGCGCATCGCCTCGACGATGGTCATGCCGAAGGATTCGACACTCGACGTCACGACGGCGATCGAGCCCTTGACCCACTCGGGCTCCAGCGGGTTCGCCGTACCCATCAGCTGTACGTGGTTGTAGAGCCCGCGCTCGTCGATCAGGGCGCGCAGCGCGTCGCGTTCGTTGCCGGTAGCGTCGCCCGCCCCGTAGATCCGCAGCCGCCAGTCCGGCCGCGCGGCCACCACCTTGGCGAAGGCCGTGATCAGCAGGTCGTAGCGCTTGACCGAGGTGAGTCTGCCAGCCGCCACGACCCACTTCCCGGCGGAGTCGGCGGGCGCGACGGTGGGCTCGGGCACACTGCCCGGCACCGCGTCGATCCGTACGCCGGGCAGCCGCAGCCGGGTGCGGTAGGCGCGCGCGTCGGCCTCGGTGACGGTGGTGACGGCGTCCAGCAGCACATACCGGTGGGCGATCTCGCGGCGCAGCCGGTGGCTGTGGGTGTTCAGCGTCAGATGCTCCTGGCCGACCCGGACCGGGCCGCGCCCGGTCTGCCGGGCGATGTGGCAGTTGAGCCCGGGGCGGGTGCCGACGACGACGTCGGCGGACAGCGACCGCAGATGCTCGGCGATACGGGTGTCGGTGAGGCGGCTGTACTGCTTGTGCCGTCCGTCGCCGCGCGGGAAGACGGTGGCGGGCCGGGCCATGTCGGGGTGGCCGAGGTCGTGGTCCGGGCTGTTCTTGCGCAGATCGACGAGATGGCGGAGCAGGACGCCTTCGGGCGGGCTCAGCGTGGGCTCGTCGCGGTGGCGGAAGACCGAGACGATCTCGACGTCGTGCCGCTCGGCGAGCGCCCGCGTGAGATTGAACGTGGTGCGGATCGTTCCGCCGACGCCGTACGCGTTGTGGAGCAGAAAAGAGATGTGCATGGGCTGCGATGTCTCCCTGGTCAAACTGGAGCGACTGTAGGCCGGGGACCGGCCCGTCCCGCCGCACGCGCGAGCGGCGCCGTCGGCCGCCGCCGGGTGCGGCGCCGTCGTCGCACCGTCGCGCAGCACGGCGGCGGCTCCCGCGCGGCGGGCCGGGGGCGGCCGGAAGCTTCACCCGTACGTGCGAGGGCCCCGGCGGAGGAGTGCGACCGGGACCCGCCGAGGCACGCGCCTTCCGGGCCGCGCGGGAGGCCGCGACGCGACCGACGCGCCGTCGCCCCGCGTCTCAACCCTCATCATCCAGGTGTACGGCTCCGGCACCCCCGCCCTCGCGTGCGCGGCCCGCACCGCTCCCACCTGCGGAGTCAGTCCCCCAAGGCCTCGGAGCCACCCCACGGCACCGCGCCGAAGCTCCACAGCGACCCCGGACGGCCTCACCGGCTTCCGGCGACGACGGACCGCTCCGAGCGCCGCGTCGGGGCGATGTCGCGGCTCGGAAAGGCGCCGGACCTGGACGCCCGCGACCGTGCCGAACCGGGTCCCCCGGCGATCGGGCCGGATCAGAGAGCGCGCGCCCGTCGAGGCCGAAAGGACACTCCCTGGGCCGGGCGGGTGGTTCGATTCGCCCGGCTTCGCGCGTGACCCCGGCGACAGCTCACCCGTTGTCTCTTTACGAGCCGGGAACAGCCCGGCCCACGCACCGAGTTCGAGGAGCCACCCGTGCCGCGCATGCTCGACGTCAGCGCAGACGTACGCGCCGAGATCGGCGACGAAGAAGCCGATCGCCTGCTCGTCGGCGAGAACTCCCCGGGCAGCTACGACTGCACCTCCTGCCGTACCCCGGGCGACTCCGAAACTGAGCGCACCAGCACGGTGCTGTTCATCGGTGAGGAGACGGCCGTCCTCGCCTTCGCCCACGCCACCTGCATCCCCTCCCAGGTCGTCAAGGTGGCCGAGGACCAGCTCCAGGGCGCCGTCCGCAGCATCACCGGCGGCGAACCCCAGGCGGCGGCGCCGGGCACCGGCGGTGACCAGGCCGTCCTCGGTGTCACCAGCGGGCTGGTCCTGATCGACAACCAGCTGCACCCCGCCCTTGTCGTCGAACCGACCGGACCCATCGCCCGGCCGGGTTCGGCCGGCACGGCGGACGAGTTCCTGCCGCTCCTGGTGGAGCAGGGCTTCCAGCCGATCGGCGATCTGGGCCGGGCTCCGCGCGCACTGGCCGGCTGGTCGGTGCTGCTCGCCATGGGCCAGCTGCACGCGGTCCTCCAGCCCGGTACGGGCGGTGGCACCCCGGTCGCCTGGTGGCAGGCCCACCAGCCGCTCCAGGTCACCAGCGACTGGCGGGCCGCCGCCAACAAGTCGCGTACGGTCCTCGTCTTCGCCGCGCCGGTCGGCTCCATCGGCCAGCAGCCGCGCGAGGACCTGCTGCGCGACGCGCTGGACAAGGCGGCGGCCAACGGCCGCCTGGTGGCGGCGGCGATGCCGTTGGCCGGCACGTGACGGACGAGGGACCAGCCCCTTCGGAGGAGTACCGGCCCGGGGAGTACCAGGCCGGGGAGTACCAGGCCGGGGAGTACCGGCCCGGGGAGTACCGGGCCGGGGAGCGCCACGAGGGAAAGCACCGCGGCGGGGAGTGGGAGCGTGCCGAGGACCCGGCCCACACCCCCGACAGCTCCCCCGCCCAGCCCTCCCGACCAGCATTTTCGCCGGTCAGGCCGCATCCGACGGACGACGGGGTCGTTGGCTCCTACGTGCACTCATACGACCGTTCCCGCCAGCAGTACCAGCCCCAGGTCCCCGCGATGCGCCCGGCCCAGGACCCTCCGGTCGGGTACTCGTCCGGATACTCGGCCACGCCGATCTACGACGCCCTGTACTCCGAGTATCTGCGGTCGTTCAGGACACTGCCGGGCGACCGGAGCGGTGAGGAGAGCCTGGGCTTCACCGCCTTCGGTACGGGGATGCACGGGTCCTCCTCCGGCCAGCAGGCCCCGTTCTCCTGGCAGAGCGGCCGGCAGTATCCGGGAGGCCGCCCGCAGATGGCCCTGCCGCCGGCGCCCCGCCGGGGCGTGTGACCGGCGGGCCCCCGGACCCGGTCGTGGCGTGACCCGGTCGTGGCGGTACGGAGAAGCCGGTGGGCCGGCGCGGATGTCGTCCGCGCCGGCCCACCGGCTTGTTCGCGCGTCGCGACCGCGCGTCACTTCTTGCGGCCGCGCTTCTCCCGCACCCGTACCGAGATGTGGATCGGCGTGCCGTCGAAGCCGAACTCCTCGCGGAGCCTGCGCTCCACGAAGCGCCGGTAGCCCGCCTCGATGAAGCCGGACGCGAAGAGCACGAACCGGGGCGGCCGGGTGCCCGCCTGCGTACCGAACAGGATGCGCGGCTGCTTGCCGCCGCGGATCGGGTGCGGGTGACCGGCGACGAGCTCGCCGAGGAAGGCGTTGAGCCTGCCGGTCGGCACGCGCGTCTCCCAGCCCTGGATCGCCGTCTCGATCGCGGGGACCAGACGCTCCATGTGCCGCCCTGTGCGCGCCGAGACGTTGACGCGGGGCGCCCACGCGATCTGCGCCAGCTCGGTCTCGATCTCGCGTTCCAGGTAGTAGCGGCGCTCCTCGTCGAGGGTGTCCCACTTGTTGAAGGCGACGACGAGGGCGCGGCCCGCGTCGACGGCCATGGTGATGATGCGCTGGTCCTGGACGCTGATGGACTCGCTCGTGTCGATCAGTACGACGGCCACCTCGGCCTTCTCGACGGCGGCCGCCGTGCGGAGCGAGGCGTAGTAGTCGGCGCCCTCCTGGAGGTGGACGCGGCGCCTGATGCCCGCCGTGTCGACGAACTTCCAGACCTTGCCGCCGAGTTCGATCAGCTCGTCGACCGGGTCGCGGGTGGTGCCGGCGATCTCGTTGACGACGACGCGCTCCTCGCCCGCGACCTTGTTCAGGAGTGAGGACTTGCCGACGTTCGGGCGGCCGATCAGCGCGATGCGGCGCGGACCGCCGACGGTGGTGCCGAAGGTCTGCTTCGGGGCCTCGGGCAGCGCTTCGAGGACGGCGTCGAGCATGTCGCCCGTACCTCGGCCGTGCAGTGAGGAGACGGGGTGCGGCTCGCCGAGACCCAGCGACCAGAGCGCCGTCGCGTCGGCCTCGCCGCTCTGGCCGTCGACCTTGTTGGCGCAGAGCACGACGGGCTTGCCCGCGCGGCGCAGCAGTTTGACGACGGCCTCGTCGGTGTCGGTGGCGCCCACCGTGGAGTCCACGACGAAGACCACGGCGTCGGCGGTCTCGATCGCGAACTCGGCCTGCGCGGCGACGGAGGCGTCGAGTCCGAGGACGTCCTGCTCCCAGCCGCCGGTGTCGACGACCTTGAAGCGGCGCCCGGCCCACTCGGCCTCGTAGGTGACGCGGTCGCGCGTGACACCGGGCTTGTCCTGGACGACGGCCTCGCGGCGGCCGATGATGCGGTTCACCAGGGTCGACTTGCCGACATTGGGGCGGCCGACGACGGCGAGGACGGGCAGCGGGCCGTGGCCTGCCTCGTCGATCGCGCCCTCGATCTCCTCGGGGTCGAAGCCCTCGTGGGCGGCGAGCTCCATGAACTCCGAGTACTCGGCGTCGCCAAGCTCTCCGTGCTCGTCGCCGGAGTCGCCGGAGTGAATGTGGTCGTTCATGAAGTCCGTACCTCGTTCATCGTGATCGGTGCACCGCGCGGACGCGGTGCACTACTCAAGTCCTGCCCGGCGCCCGGTGAGGCGCCTGGCGTGGTCCAGATGGGCGGTCAGCCGCTTCTGGATCCGCAGCGTGGCGTCGTCCATCGCCTGCCGCGTGCGCCGGCCACTTCCGTCACCGGCCTCGAACGCGTCCCCGAAGACGACGTCGATACGGCTGCGCAGTGGTGGCAGCGCGGATATCAACCGTCCGCGGCGGTCCGTGCTTCCGAGCACCGCGACCGGGACGATCGGCGCCCCCGTGCGTACCGCGAAGTACGCGAGCCCGGACCGCAGGGAGGCGAAGTCGCCCTCTCCCCTGCTGCCCTCGGGGAAGATCCCCAGGACCCCGCCGCCCGTGAGTACCCCGAGGGCGTCTGTCACGGCGGCGCGGTCGGTGGTCGTACGGTCCACCTTCAGCTGTCCGATGGACAGCAGGAACGGGTCGAGCGGACCGATGAAAGCCTCTTTCTTGATCAGGAAGTGCACGGGCCTGGGCGCGGTGCCCATGAGCATCGGCCCGTCGATGTTGTGCGAGTGGTTGACGGCCAGGATCACCGGGCCGGCCGCGGGGACCCGCCAGCCGCCGAGCACCCGTGGCTTCCACAGGCCGTACATCAGTCCGATGCCGATACGGCGGCCGACCGCCGCGCCCTTCGGGGAGGGCGCGGCCGTGCGGGACTGTTCCGTCCGGGAAGGTCCGCTCACCGAGCCGCCCGCTTCTCCTCGACGAGGGTGACGACGCACTCGATGACCTGCTGGAGCGTGAGGTCGGTGGTGTCCACCTCGACCGCGTCGTCCGCCTTGGCCAGCGGCGACGCCTTACGTGTGGAGTCGATCGCGTCCCGCTTGATCAGCGCTTCCCTGGTGGCCGCGAGGTCCGTGGCCTCCTTGCCCTTGAGTTCGCCCGTGCGGCGCGCGGCGCGCGCCTCGGGCGAGGCGGTGAGGAAGACCTTGAGGTCGGCGTCGGGCAGCACGGTCGTGCCGATGTCGCGCCCCTCCACGACGATGCCGTTCCCGGCGGCCGCGGCGATGGAACGCTGGAGTTCGGTGATGACGGCCCGTACCTCGGGGACGGCGCTGACCGCGCTGACCTTGGCCGTGACCTCCTGTGTACGGATGGGTCCCGACGCGTCCACGCCGTCGACGGTGATCGTCGGGTTCGCCGCGTCGGTGCCGGACACGATGACCGGCTTGTCGGCGGCCGTGGCCACGGCCGAGGCGTCCTGGACGTCGATACCGTTGCTGATCATCCACCAGGTGATCGCCCGGTACTGCGCACCCGTGTCCAGGTAGCTCAGTCCGAGCTCGGTGGCCACGGACCGGGACGTGCTCGACTTGCCGGTGCCCGCGGGCCCGTCGATGGCGACGATCACGGCGGCCGGGGCGGTCCTGGCGTCGGTTGCAGCGGTTTCCACGGGGGCGGACACCTTCCTGGTTCACGGGGCGCGGAGTCGTACGCGAAGTGCTTCGCGGCTGAGTCTCGGAACGTTCCGGGGGTCGTTTCCCAACGCCCAGACGTCAGTACGCCCCCGCACAAGGTTACCGAGTGCTGGGACCCTCCCTTACACCCCCGCGAAAGCCCGCCCGCGGGGCATGCGCGGGCCGCTCCCGTCAGCGGCGGATCGACCAGCCGCGCTCGCGCAGCGCCGCGCTCAGTACGGGGGCCGCCGCGGGCTCCACCATCAGCTGGACCAGACCCGCCTCCTGCCCGGTCGCGTGTTCGATCCGGACGTCCTCGACGTTGACCCCCGCGCTCCCGGCGTCCGCGAAAATACGGGCCAGCTCGCCAGGACGGTCGCTGATCAGGACGGCCACCGTCTCGTACGCCGTCGGGGCCGCGCCGTGCTTGCCAGGTACCCGCACCCGGCCCGCGTTGCCGCGCCGCAGCACGTCCTCGATGCCCTCGGTGCCGCCGCGCCGCTTGGCCTCGTCGGCCGACTGGAGCGCCCGCAGCGCCTCCACCGTCTCGTCGAGGTCGGCGGCCACGCCCGCGAGCACGTCGGCGACCGGCCCCGGGTTGGCGGTGAGGATCTCGACCCACATCCGGGGGTCGGAGGCGGCGATCCTGGTGACGTCGCGGATGCCCTGCCCGCAGAGCCGTACGGCGGCCTCGTCGGCGTCCTCCAGGCGGGCGGCGACCATCGAGGAGATCAGCTGGGGGGTGTGGGAGACGAGCGCGACGGCCCGGTCGTGCGCGTCGGCGTCCATCACCACCGGCACGGCGCGGCAGAGCGCCACCAGTTCGAGCGCGAGGTTCAGTACCTCGGTGTCGGTGCCGGGGGTGGGGGTCAGCACCCAGGGCCGGCCCTCGAAGAGGTCGGCGGTCGCGGCGAGCGGCCCGGAACTCTCCTTGCCGGCCATGGGGTGCGTACCGATGTACGCGGTCAGGTCCAGGCCCATCGCCTCCAGCTCGCGCCGGGGGCCGCCCTTGACACTGGCCACGTCCAGGTAGCCGCGCGCACGCCCGGCGCGCATCGTGGCGGCAAGGGTGTCGGCGGTGTGCGCGGGCGGTACGGCGACGATCGCGAGATCGACGGGGCCGGCCGGCGGCTCCTCGGTGCCGGCGCCGAGCGACGCGGCCGTACGCGCCCTGGCCGGGTCGTGGTCCACGAGATGGACGGCGACGCCGCGTCCCGCGAGGGTCAGGGCGGCCGAGGTGCCGATGAGGCCGGTTCCGATGACGAGGGCGGTTCTCACTGGGCGATGTCCTTGCGGAGGGCTGCCGCGGCGCCGAGGTAGACGTGCGCGATCTCGGATCGGGGGAGGTCGGACTCGATGTGGGCGAGGATGCGGACCACGCGCGGCATGGCGCCCTCGATGTCCAGCTCCTGGGCGCAGATCAGCGGGACGTCGACGATGCCGAGTCCGCGCGCGGCTGCCGCCGGGAAGTCGCTGTGCAGGTCGGGGGTGGCCGTGAACCAGATGCTGATCAGGTCGTCCGCCCCGAGGCCGTTGCGCTCCAGGATGGTCGAGAGCAGCTGGGCGACCTGTTCGTCCATGTGTCCCGGCTCGTCCCGCTCCAGCTGGACGGCCCCTCGGACAGCTCGTACCGGCACGTCGTGCTCCTCGTCCCGCTCAGTGATCGTGTGCTCCGTCCAGGTTAGACAGATGTGCGGAGGTACGGCCCGGGCGACCGTTGCGCGAGACGGCCGGGGGCCCGGGGCGGGGGTCAGGGCCCGGCGGCGGACCAGGGGTGCGGCCCCCGTAATCTCCGTGCGTATGAACCCCGAGGACCTGGTGCGTGAGCACACCGTCTACGCGTGCGTCATGGGCTCCCGCGCCTTCGGTCTGGCGACCGAGGGCAGTGACACCGACCGCCGGGGCGTGTTCCTGGCGCCGGCGCCGCTCTTCTGGCACTTCGAGAAGCCTCCGACGCATGTCGACGGGCCGGCCGAGGAGCAGTTCTCGTGGGAGCTGGAGCGTTTCTGTCTGCTCGCGCTCCGCAGCAATCCCAACGTGCTCGAATGTCTGCACTCGCCGCTGGTCGAGCACGTCGACGACACCGGCCGTGAACTCCTCGCCCTGCGCGAGGCGTTCCTCTCCCGGCGGACGCACGCGACCTTCGTGCGCTACGCGATCGGCCAGCGCAGGAAGCTGGAGGCGGACGTCCGGCAGTACGGCGCGCCCCGCTGGAAGCACGCCATGCATCTGCTGCGGCTGCTCGGCTCCTCCCGCGATCTGCTGCGTACGGGGCGGCTGGTCATCGACGCCGGTGAACAGCGCGAGCCGCTGCTCGCCGTCAAGCGCGGTGAGGTCTCCTGGGCCGAGGTGGAGCGGCGGATGAACCGCCTCGGTGAGGAGGCGGACGCCGCGCTCGCCCGCTCACCCCTGCCGGACGAGCCCGACAGCGCCCGGGTCGAGGACTTCGTGATCCGCGTACGAAGGGCCTCGGCGCTCGGTGGCTGAGGGCTGTCGTACTGGGCGTATTCGGGCGATCCGAAACGCGGCGAGGTGCCGTAGCCGACGTCGCGCGCCCGCAGGGGATCAGCGGGACACCCCTCAGCCCGTGCCCAGCCGGGTGCGCACCACGAGGTCGTGGAGCGCCTCGTATCCCGCCGGGGAGTCCGGGAGCCGTGTCTCGGCCCTGGCCTCCGCCAGGACCTCGTGGAGGGCGTCCACGTCGCTCTGCAGACGGGTCGGGGCGAGGCCCGTCGCCGCGCCGTGTTCTGCCTCGGCCTTCGCCTCGATCAGTTCGGGCAGATAGTCGGGTGCGCTCACCTCGGCGAGCAGGGTGGGCAGATGGGCCTGCACCTCGCCGCTGCGCATCAGATGGACGCCGGTGAGCAGTGCCCTGAACGTGTAGAGCAGCGGCTTGAGTTCACCGGTCTTCTCGAAGAGGCGCCACTGGGTCGCGGCGAAGCCGCGGTAGTGGTGGGCGTGGTGGCCGGTGAGCACGCCGGGCGCCAGCGACAGCAGTTCGCGGTGCGCCTCGGTCGAGTGGACGATCAGCGGCGAGTGGAGCTGTTCCAATACGTAGCCGTTGCGCCGCATCATCATCCGGACGAACTTCCGCAGGTCATGGCTGACCAGGTCCATCTCCACACCGTCGCGGTCCCACATGCGCGAGCGGGTCTCCTCGGGCTCGTGCAGCCCGATGAGTTCGGCCACCGGCAGCAGGTGGGCGCCGCGCAGGTCGACGTCGGAGTCCAGGGAGGGGAATCCGTAGAGGTGCGCGCCGGAGACGGTGGCGAACAGCAGCGGGTCCGTCTCCTCGGCGAGGACCGGGCCGAGGTCGGTCATCGGCAGCCCGGCCCGGCGCAGGCGCCGGGCGCGCTCGTCGGCGCTCTCGTCGAGGCAGTGCCCGGGAGGGCCGTCGTCGGCCACGTGTTCGTCATCCATACTCATGGATCAAGCGTCCCAGAGTGCCCCGAGTTCCAGCAGCTCCTCGCGGTACTCGATCCGGTCCGCCCACTCCTCGGGCCAGGCCGCCGCCCCGAGGTGCGCCCCCGCGAAGGCGCCCGTCAGACAGGCGATCGAGTCCGAGTCGCCCTTGGTGCAGGCCGCCCTGCGCAGCGCCGTGACCGGTTCGTCGGGGAAGAGCAGGAAGCAGAGCAGTCCGGTGGCGAACGCCTCCTCGGCGACCCAGCCGTCGCCGGTCGCCAGGCACGGGTCGGTCTCGGGGGACGGTGTGCGCAGGGCCCCCCGGAGCCGTTCGAGCACGGCCAGGCAGTCGTCCCAGCCCCGCTCGATGAAATGCTCGGGGGTCGGGTCCTGGCTGTGGGTCCACAGGTCGCCGAGCCAGCTGTGGTGATAGCGGGACCGGTTCTCGTACGCGTAACTGCGCAGCAGGCCCACCAGGCCCATCGGTTCGGTCCCGCGGGCCAGCAGGTACACCGCGTGGGCCGTGAGGTCGGAGGCGGCCAGGGCGGTCGGGTGGCCGTGGGTGAGGCCGGACTGCAACTGGGCGGCGCCCGAGCGCTGTTCGGCGCTGAGGCCGGGGGCGAGCCCGACGGGCGCGACCCGCATGTTGGCGCCGCAGCCCTTGGAGCCGATCCGGCTCGCCCGCTGCCAGGGGCGGTCGCTGTCGAGCAGCTGACAGGCCGTCATACAGGTTCTGCCGGGGGCCCGGTTGTTGCGCGGGTCGTGGAACCAGTCCACGAACTCCTCGCGTACCGGCCGGGCGAGGCGCAGCGGTCCGAGCGTGCCCCGGCCCATGGCGGTGCGCAGACCACGGCCGAGCGCGAGCGTCATCTGGGTGTCGTCGCTGACGATCGCGGGCTTCAGCAGGGGGATCTCCCGCCAGGGACCGAACTTGGCGAGGATCGACGGCACATCGTTGAACTCGGTGGGAAAGCCGAGGGCGTCGCCGAGCGCGAGCCCGGTCATGGCGCCCGTGGCGGCTCTCTTGCGGGCCGTGCCGGTGGCGGTCATGGAGTGGTCCGTCCTTCCGGTCGAAGCAGCGGCGGGTGGAGTGCGGTGGCGGCGCCGGCGCGGTAGAGAGCGGCGGGTTTGCCCCGGCCGCCGGTGCGCCGCGGCGGGCCTTCGACCGGTTCGACGAAGCCGGGTGAAGTCAGTACCTTGCGGCGGAAGTTGGGCCGGTCCAGCACCACGCCCCAGACGGTCTCGTACACCTGCTGAAGCTCCCCGAGGGTGAACTCGGGCGGGCAGAACGCCGTGGCGAGGCAGGTGTATTCGAGCTTGGCGCCGATACGGCGCCTGCCGTCGGCGAGGATCCGGCCGTGGTCGAAGGCGAGCCGACCGAGTTCGTCGTAGGGCGTCCAGCGGGCCTGGGCTGCGTCGCCGCCGCCGCGCGGCTCGGGGAGGTCGGGCACGAGCGCGGTGTACGCGACGGAGACGACACGCATCCGGGGGTCCCGGTCCGGGTCGCTGTACGTACGCAGCTGCTCGGGCCGCAGTCCGGCCACGGTGTCCGGCGACAGGCCGGTCTCCTCGGCGAGTTCACGCCTGGCCGCCTGCCCGGCGGACTCCCGGGGCCGTACGAAGCCGCCGGGCAGCGCCCAGTGACCCAGATACGGCTCCTCGCCGCGTTCGACGAGCAGGACGTGCAGCCGGCTCTCGCGGACCGTGAAGACGGCGAGATCGACGGTGACGGCGAACGGCACGAAGTCGGCGGGGTCGTAGTTCTCGGGTACACGCGGCTGTCCGGACGGCCGCCGGGGTGGCTGAGGGGATGTCATCTGTTCTCCGGCAGAGGCGCGGCGAAGTACCAACCCTGGCCCAGGAGCGCGTCCACGGCGGCCACCGCCTCGGCGAGCCGCTTCTCGCGCGGCCCTTCGAGCGCGACGAACGTCCGCCCCGTGCGGGTCAGTTCGTCCTTGAAGCGGCCGGTCATCCAGGGCCGCAGCTCCTCGCCGTCCCGCAGTCCGTCGTCCTCGAAGGGGACACCCTCGTGGCCGGTGAGCAGCCACAGATGGTGCGGCACCCGGTCGGCGACCTCCTCGACGAGCGGGTTGCGGCCCCCCACGTACCGCTCGTGCCAGACGGTGGTGGCGAAGGAGTCGGTGTCGCAGACGAGGACGGGCGAGCCGTCACGGGCGGCCTCCTCCTCCAGCTCGTTCTGCCGTCGGGCGATCAACGGGAAGTCGTCGGTGGTGAGTTCGACGTCCTCCCACCGCGCGGCCGGCCGGCGCTCGCGGAGGGAGGCCAGCTTCCGTTCGCTGAACTCCCGCCCGTACTCGGCGACACAACGCGTACGGCTCCACACACCGCCGCGCGCCCGGTAGTGCTCGGCGAGCGCCAGCGCGAGGGTCGTGGTGCCGGTGGACTCGGCGCCGAGCACCACGACGCGGCGGGTGAGCGCCGCCCGGACGGGTGGGGCGAGGAAGTCCCAGCAGCCGACGGGGTCCTCGCGGACGGCCGTGCCCGACACCGGGTGGAGCGCCCGGTCCGGGTCCACGGTGACGGACTCGGCGCCGAAGCGGCGGGCGAGTTCGTCCCCGTACGGCTCCGAGGTGAAGACGGCGTCCACGGGCTCGGGGACGGCGGCCCGGAAGACCGCCATGTGCGCGTCCCACACGGCGGGGTCGTGCAGATCCATGGGTGTGTCGTCGACGGCACCCACCACCCTGGTGTCCGGGTGGATCTCGCGCATCCAGGCGACGCGGTCGGCGAGTGGCACCGACTCGACGGAGGCGGCGCAGACGAGGACCGTGAGCCGTTCGCAGCGCTCCCGCGCGGTCCGTACGACGTGATGGTGGCCGGCGTGCGGCGGGTAGAACTTGCCGAGGACCAGGCCGTGTTCGTAAGTCCCGCTCATGCCGTGGCCTCCAGGGGCGCGGCGGGCCGGCCGGCCAGGTCGCGCGACCAGTTGCGCAGCCCGATGAGGCACAGGGTCAGGAAGCCCACGTACAGGATCGACGTCAGGTAGAGGTCCTTGTGCGCGTAGAGCGGGATGTAGACGACGTCGGCCGCGATCCACAGCCACCAGGACTCCAGCCGCTTACGGCACTGCCCGTACGTCGCCATCAGCGACAGCGCGGTGGTGACGGCGTCCCAGAAGGGGACCGTCGAGGAGGTCTGGTGGTCGAGCAGCAGCGTGAGTCCGAGAGTGCCCACCGCCCCCGCCACGAGCAGCCAGCCCCACTCGGTGCGCGTCGTGCGGCGCACCGGGAGAGTCGATGAACCTGGTCCACCCCCGTGGGTCCAGGTCCACCAGCCGTACGTGGCGAGGGCGATGAAGACGACCTGCAGCCCGGCGTCGGCGTAGAGGCCCGCCTGGCTGAACAGCAGGATGAAGAAGAGGTTGTTGGCGATGCCGATCGGCCAGTTGGCGATGTGCTGGCGGGCGACGAGCCAGACGCAGAGCGCTCCGCTGCCGAAGCCGAGCACCTCGGTCCAGCTCACCGGGGTGTCGAGAACGGTCACCAGCGGCTGCTGCAACGGGTCGAGGAAATCCGCGAGGCTCACGCCCGCCTCCTTAATAGTCACATTGACTATAAAGGCGGACCGGCGTGCCCCGCAAGCGAAAAAGCCCGCGGCCTCAAGGCCACGGGCTTCTCCCGCCTGCTGCGGTTCCGGTCGAACTGGTCTGCCTACAGGCCGACTTCCTGCATCAGCATGCCGACCTCCGTGTTGGTGAGACGGCGCAGCCAGCCGGACTTCTGGTCACCCAGCGGGATCGGTCCGAACGCCGTCCGGACCAGACGGTCGACGGGGAAGCCCGCCTCGGAGAGCATGCGGCGCACGATGTGCTTGCGGCCCTCGTGGAGGACCACCTCGACCAGATAGTTCTTCCCGGTGTTCTCCACGACACGGAAGTTGTCGGCGCGGGCGTAGCCGTCCTCCAACTGGATGCCGTCCTTGAGCCGCTTGCCCAGATCACGCGGCAACGGGCCCTGGACGGCGGCGAGATAGGTCTTCTTCACGCCGTACCTGGGATGCGTGAGGCGGTGGGCCAGCTCACCGTGGTTGGTGAGCAGGATGATGCCCTCGGTCTCGGTGTCCAGCCGGCCCACGTGGAACAGCCGGGTCTCGCGGTTGGTGACGTAGTCGCCGAGGTTCTGCCTGCCGTCCGGGTCGCCCATCGTGGAGACGACACCGGCGGGCTTGTTCAGCGCGAAGAAGAGATGCGACTGTGTGGCGACGGTCAGCCCGTCGACCTTGATCTCGTCCCGGTGCGGGTCGACACGCATGCCCTGTTCCATGACGATCTCGCCGTTGACCTCGACGCGCGCCTGCTCGATCAGCTCCTCGCAGGCCCGCCGCGAACCCATGCCGGCCCGCGCGAGGATCTTCTGCAGCCGCTCGCCCTCCTGCTCGGCGCCGGGGTTGGTCCTCGGGGTCCTGATCTCCGGCTTGTCGGCGTACCGGTCACGGTTGCGCTGCTCGATCTTGGCGTCCAGCTCGCGCGGGCGCGCGGGCTTGCCCTGGGCCCGGCGCTTGGCCGCGATGCTCGGGGCCTTGGGGCCGCCCTTGGCACCGCCCCGGGCCGCCGCGCCACGGCCGCCGCCCGACGGGCCGCCGGAGCCGCCCTGGCCGCCACCCTGGCCGGCGCCGGGACCGCCGCGCCCGACGTCGTAACGGCGCTCCTCGGGACGCGGCGTACCCTCACGCTTCGGCTGCTTGTCGCCGCGCGAGCCGGCGCCGCCGCCGCTCCCCCGGCTCCCGGCGCTCCCCCCGTTGCCGCCGCGACCGCCGCCGGCCCTCGACTGGGGTTTGCCGCCCGCGGCTCCCCGGCCGCCGCCGCCACTCCGGTTGCCGCTGCCGCTTCCGCTGTTCCTGCCGTTGCTTCGCATCAAATGTCCGTCTTGTCGTCTGCGTGAGTGTCCGGGGCGTACGGTGCGTCCGGATCGAACGACGGAACGCCTTCCAGGGTGTCGGCCTCGATCGCGTCCGCCTCCGGAAGGAAGGGCGCGAGTTCCGGAAGCTCGTCCAGACCGCGCAGGCCCATCCGCTCCAGGAAATAGTTCGTCGTCCTGTACAGGATCGCACCTGTTTCGGGTTCCGCTCCCGCCTCCTCGACCAGACCGCGCTGGAGGAGGGTCCGCATGACCCCGTCACAGTTCACTCCGCGTACGGCCGAGACCCGGGACCGGCTGACCGGCTGGCGGTACGCCACGACCGCCAGGGTCTCCAGCGCGGCCTGGGTGAGGCGGGCCTGCTGGCCGTCGAGTACGAAGCCCTCGACCGCCTCCGCGTACTCGGCCCGCGAGTAGAAACGCCAGCCGCCCGCGACGAGGCGCAGCTCGAATCCGCGTCCCTGGACGGTGTACTCGTCGGCCAGCTCGCGCAGGGCGTCCGCCACCGCCCTGCGCGGCCGGTCCAGGACCTTGGCCAGGTGCTCCTCGGTCGCAGGCTCGTCGATGACCATGAGGACCGCCTCCAGGGCGGGCTTGAGATCGAGGTCGGCGACCGTCCGTTGCTCGCTCACGCCATCTCCTCGCTCGTGTCCGTCGCGTCGTTCGTCCGCTTCGTGTCCTTCGTGTCCTTCGCATCCGTCACGGGGTCGGGCGGACGGTCGAACTCGTCCGTCACCCGCGGCGGCTCGTCGTCGTCCCCGCCCGTCCAGCGCACCATCAGTGAGCCCAGGGCCTCGTCCTGGTCGAGAGCCACCGCCTTCTCCCGGTAGAGCTCCAGCAGGGCGAGGAAGCGCGCCACGACGGTGAGCGTGTCCGGGGCGTCCTCGGCGAGTGTCAGGAAACTCACCTCGCCGGCCGCCCGCAGCATCGCCACGACGATCCCCGCCTGCTCCTGGACGGAGACGAGCGGCGCGTGGATGTGGTCGATGTACACCTGCGGCTTGGGCTTGGGCTGCATCGCCTTGACCGCGAGCCGGGCGAAGCCCTCGGGGCCGATGCTGATGACGACCTCGGGGAGCAGCGCGGCGTGGTGCGGTTCCAGGCCGACGGTACGGGGGTAGCGCCGTGACTCGGAGTCGAGCCGGGTGCTGAGGATCTCGGCGATCTGCTTGTACGCGCGGTACTGGAGCAGCCGGGCGAAGAGCAGGTCCCTGGCCTCCAGCAGCGCCAGGTCGCCCTCGTCCTCCACGTCGGCGGACGGCAGCAGGCGTGCCGCCTTCAGGTCGAGGAGCGTCGCCGCGACGACCAGGAACTCGGTGGTCTGGTCGAGGTCCCAGTCGGGGCCCATGGCGCGTATGTGCACCATGAACTCGTCGGTGACCTTCGAGAGCGCGACCTCGGTGACGTCCATCTTGTGCTTCGAGATCAGTTGGAGGAGCAGATCGAACGGCCCCTCGAAGTTCGCGAGCCGGACGGTGAACCGCCCGTCGTCGGGCTCGGGTTCACCGTCGGCCGCCGGGACGGCTTCGGACTCGGTGTCCGCGTCCGGTACGGGCGGGGGTTCCGGCTCGGACTCCGGCTCCGGCACAGGTTCGGGGGCCGGCTCCGGTACGAGCTCAGGTTCCGGCTCGGCAGCAGGCGCGGGTAGGTGCACGGCCTCCGGGTCGGGGCCCTGCTCGGCCACCGGCTCCGGCTCCGGCCCCGATACAGGTTCGGGGCCCGGCTCCGGCTCCCGCTTCGGCACAGGTTCGGGGCCCGGCTCCCGCTCGGCGGCGGGCTCGGGTACGTGCACGGCCTCCGGGCCGGGACCCGGCTCCTCCGCCGCGGGCTCCACGACCACCGGCGCCGCCGGCTCCACCGCCGTCGGGGGCTCGGCCGCCCCACCGCCCGCCCCCGGCCCGCGGCCCAGCGCGCGGCGGGGCGAGCGGGCTGTGGGTTCGTCGGTCGGCGGCATGGCGGTCCTGGAGGCGGGAGGGCGGGTCTCGGTCCGCCGAGGCTACCTTCAGCGCCCGCGCAGGCGCCGTACGAGAATGCTCGCGTCGCCGCGCGACTCCAGGTCGGCCAGGACCACGGCGACCGCCTCGCGGACGATCCGCCCCCGGTCCACGGCGAGACCGTGCTCGCCGCGCAGCACCAGACGCGCGTGCTCCAGGTCCATCAGCTCCTCGGCGGAGACGTAGACCGTGATCTTCTCGTCGTGCCGTTCGCGCCCGCTGGGGCGGCGATTGGCGCCGCGGCCCCCTCGGCGGCGCTGACCGCCCTGCTGGCCGGCCGCGGCCGTACCACCGTTGTTGCCACCCGTGCCGCCGCCGCTGTCCTGCGATCCCTGCGACCGGCGCTGCGGCTGGTCCCGTTCGGGGGTACGGCTGCGGGAGGTGGCCGACGAGTCCGCGTCGGTCGCCGAGTGCTCCTGGGCCGGCGCGGGTGCGGGCGCCGCCGCCTGCGCGGCCCCCGGCTGTTCGGCGCCCGGGTCGCTCTCCTGGGCCGGTGCCGGGACCCGCGGCTCACCGTTCGCGGTACGCCGCCGGTCTCCCGGTGAGGAGGCCTGGAGCGCCATGCCCCCGGTCGTACGGAACAGCTCGTCGGCCCCGGGCAGACTCACTCGGCGTGACACCGGGCGAGCACCTCCCTGGCGAGCTGGCGGTAGGCGGCGGCGCCGACGGAGTTGGAGGCGTAGGTGGTGATGGGCTCACCGGCGACGGTGGTCTCCGGGAAGCGCACGGTCCGCCCGATCACCGTGTGGTAGACGTGATCGTCGAAGGCCTCGACGACCCGCGCCAGGACCTCGCGGCTGTGGACCGTGCGGGAGTCGTACATCGTGGCGAGGATGCCGTCGAGCTCCAGCTCCGGGTTGAGCCGCTCCTGGACCTTCTCGATGGTCTCGGTCAGCAGTGCCACTCCGCGCAGCGCGAAGAACTCGCACTCCAGCGGGACGATCACCTTGTGCGCGGCGGTCAGCGCGTTCACGGTCAGCAGACCGAGCGACGGCTGGCAGTCGATCACGATGTAGTCGTAGTCCTGCATGAGCGGCTTGAGCGCCCGCTGGAGCGTGGACTCCCTGGCGACCTCGCTCACCAGCTGCACCTCGGCCGCCGAGAGGTCGATGTTGCTCGGGAGGAGGTCCATGTTGGGCACGGCGGTCTTCAGGAGCACCTCGTCGGCCGACATGCCCCGCTCCATGAGCAGGTTGTAGACCGTGAGGTCGAGCTCCATCGGATTGACCCCGAGCCCGACGGACAGGGCGCCCTGCGGGTCGAAGTCCACGAGCAGCACGCGCCGGCCGTACTCCGCGAGCGCGGCGCCCAGATTGATGGTCGACGTGGTCTTGCCGACGCCGCCCTTCTGGTTGCACATCGCGATGATCTTCGCGGGGCCGTGGTCGGTGACCGGGCCGGGGATCGGGAAGTACGGCAGGGGACGCCCGGTTGGGCCGATTCGCTCGCGGCGCTGTCTTGCCGCGTCGGGCGCGAGCGTGGCCGCGTACTCGGGATCGGGCTCGTACTCGGCGTCAGGGTCGTAGAAGTGCCCCTCGGGCACCTCGTCGAAGTCGGCGAAGTGGGTGGACTCTCGGCCACTCTCGTTGCCGGCCATGGCGTTCACGTGTTGGCCGTCCATCGTCTGGTGGGCTGTCGTCATGTGCTGATGGGTGGTGAAGGTGCGGACAGCGACGGAGCCGACGGCCTCTAGCCCGGACGACGGGCTCTGGTGGCCCATCGCAGGCATTCCTGGTTGACCACCCCCGGGAGTAAATGTCGACTCATTCACAAGTCGTCTTACCTCCTTGGACGTGACCAGGAAACTTATCGATAGGTCAGCGTGGCACCATGCCGACGGTTGGCGACTCTATGGCGTGTCACCACTCCGCAGCAACACAATCCGCCGGACCCGGCCCGATGTGTCGGCAACCGAACACCCTTGTGTCAAGGGCGCGCAGGGCTCCGTCGGCGCGCCTCACACGGGTGGAAAAGGGTTAAAGGGTTACGTTCGAGGCGAGTTGAACAACGGCCCGGAAGTGGCCGGACACACAGCCGGCCGGACCTTGCCGAGCAAGATCCGGCCGGGGGCGCGAGGTTGACGGGCGCCGTTGACGGGTCAGCCCAGAACCGTTGCCAGTTCGGCGTACGGAAGACCGTGCGCCTCGGCCACGGAACCGTAAGTGACCTGCCCGTCATGGGTGTTGAGGCCCTTCGCGAGCGCCGGGTCGCGGCGCAGCGCCTCGGTCCAGCCGAGGTCGGCGAGAGCCACGATGTAGGGAAGCGTGGCATTGGTCAGCGCGTAGGTGGAGGTGTTGGGGACGGCACCCGGCATGTTGGCGACGCAGTAGAACACCGAGTCATGGATCCGGAAGGTCGGCTCGGCGTGGGTGGTGGGGTGCGAATCCTCGAAGCAGCCACCCTGATCGATTGCAATGTCGACAAGTACACTTCCGGGCTTCATCTTGGCCACGAGCGCGTTGGTGACCAACTTCGGCGCCTTCGCTCCGGGGATGAGAACGGCGCCGATGACGAGGTCGGCCTCGACGACCGCCCGCTCCAGTTCGTACGCGTTGGAGACGATGGTCTGCACCTTTGTGCCGAAGATCTTGTCGGCCTCGCGCAGCTTGTCGACGTCCCGGTCGAGCAGCGTCACATGGAAGCCCATGCCGACGGCGATCTGGGTCGCGTTCCAGCCGGAGACGCCGCCGCCGATGACGACGGCGCGGCCCGGAGCCGTACCGGGAACGCCGCCGGGCAGCACGCCACGGCCGCCGACCGAGCGCATCAGGTGGTACGCGCCGACCTGCGGGGCCAGCCGGCCGGCGACCTCGGACATCGGGGCGAGCAGCGGGAGGCGGCGGTTCGCGGTCTCGACGGTCTCGTACGCGATGGCGGTGGTACGGGACTTCAGCAGCGCGTCCGTGCACTCGCGGGAGGCCGCGAGATGCAGATACGTGAAGAGGGTCTGGTCCTTGCGGAGGCGGTGGTACTCCTCGGCGATGGGCTCCTTGACCTTGAGCACCAGGTCGGCGGTGGCCCAGACGGCGTCGGCGGTGGGCAGGATCCGGGCGCCCGCGGCGGTGAACTCCGCGTCCGTGATCGAGGAGCCGGCGCCGGCGTCCCGCTCGATGGCGACCTGGTGGCCGTGGCGCACGAGTTCGTGCACTCCGGCGGGGGTGATGGCCACCCGGAACTCGTTGTTCTTGACCTCGCGGGGGATGCCGACGAGCACGATGATCACGGTCCTTGGCTCAGGGGTTACTCGGGCAATGCCCTACAAACCCATACGCCGAGGGCGCATCGGAAGGCATCGCTGACTTACGACAGAGCCAGTCTAATGAAGGACTTCTCGCTGTCTAGCCTTGCAAAGCATCAACCTTCTGCCGAGGTGCTGCGGATTTCGTAGGCTGAGCTCTCCGTGGAGAGCAGACGGGCGGAGGCTTTGCGGTGCAATCCGGCCGCCGTCGGGTCGCCGAGACGCTCCAGCGTGTCCGCGAGCCGGAGCTCCAGCGCGGCCTGGAGCCGGGTGTCGCCGGCCAGCCGGGCGTACTCCACGGCCTCCTGGCAGGTCCCCAGCGACTCCTCGGGGCGGCCCGCGTACTCCTGGACCCTGGCCGCCTCGCTGAGGGCGCGGGCCTGGCCGGGGAGGTCCTGGAGCCTGCGGAAGCCCGCCGCGGCCGCCCGCCAGTGGCGCAGCGCCTCGCCGTAACGGCCCGCGCAGGCGTGGACGGCACCGAGCCGTCCGTACAGCCGCGCCTCGTCGGCCCGCTCACCGCGGCTGAGCCGCTGCGCGAGGGCGCGGCCGTACCAGTCGGCGGCGCGGTGCCAGTCCTGGAGCTCCTGGTAGGCGCCGCCTACGGATTCCATCGCGCGGCCGGTGGCGTAGTGGTCGTTCGCGGCCCTTCCGGCGTCCAGGGCCGACCGGTACCGGGCCAGCGCGTCGTGCGTACGGCCGGTCAGGGCGTCCAGATCACCGATGTTGAGCAGCGCGGCGGCCTCCTCGCGGTGCAGGCCCTGGCGCTCGGCGACACCGAGGACGAGCTGGTGCAGCCCGTACAGGTCCGGGGCCGCCGCGTCGGTGCCCTGGTGCGCGGCGAGCGCCCTGACCAGTGCGGAGACCAGCCTGCGGGCGAGGGTGTCCAGCCCGCCGTCGGCCACGGCGAGCCGGGCGGAGGCCAGGAGGGCCGGCCTGCGGGAGCGCAGCCACTCGGCGGCGGCCGGGGTGCTCGGGAAGCGCATGGCGCGGGGCAGCGCGGCGAGCTTCTTGCGCGCCTGCGAGCCGTCGGGTTCGGTGACCGCGCGGCAGGACTGGAGCAGTCGTACGGTCCGCTCCAGCATCCGGGCCCTGGCGAGCTGCACCTCGGCGGGGCGTTCGTTCGCCTCCACCAGCGCCCGCATGAACGGGGCGAGGGAGCCGAGGACCTCGTACTGCTCCCCCGCCGGCCGCAGCAGGTTCAGCCCGGCGAGGTCCTCCAGCGCCGCCTCGGCGGCGGAGACGGAACAGCCGACCAGCGCGGACGCGGTGTGGGCGTCGGCGAATCCGGCGGGGGCGAGTGCGAGCAGTCGCAGCACCCCGGCGGTGGAGGGCGGCAGGTCCTCGTACACGAACCGGAAGGCACGCGCCAACGCGCGGGCGCCCTGCGGCTGTTCGGGATCCGAGGGGACGGTGCGCAGCCGCCTGGCGGCGTCGGCGACGGAGACCGTGGGACGGGCGGCGAGCCAGCCGCCGATGACGGCGAGCGCGGCGGGCTGGCCGCCGCACTCCTCCGCGAGCGATTCGGCGGCCTGCGGGTCGACGGTGATCCGGACGGATCCGGTGTACGTGCCGAGCAGTTCGATCGCGGCCTTCGCGTCCAGGCCGCCGAGGGTGCACGGGCGGATGTCGGGGATACCGGTGAGCGGGCCGCGCGCGACGGCGACGACGAGGCAGTCCGGATTCTCGGGGAGCAGGAGGTCGACCTGCTCGGCGTCGTGGGCGTCGTCGAGGAGCAGCAGGACCCGGCGTTCGGACAGCGCGTCGCGCACCATCTCGGACAGCTCGTCCTCACCGGCGCCCGGCGGCACGTCGATGCCGAACTCGCCGAGGAGGTCGCGCGCGGTGCGCTCGACGGGGACGGGCTCGCCACTCGGCTCGGTGAGCCGGATGTGCAGCACCCCGTCCGGATAGCGCCGCCCCACCTGCCGCGCCAACTCCCGGGCGAGCGCGGTCCGCCCGGAGCCCCGCTGCCCGGCGATGAGCAGCACACGGGTGTGGGCGGCCTTCCGCCCGGCGATGGTGTTGAGTCCGGCCCGCTCGATGTCGGTGTGCAGGCTCTTCAACTCCCGCTGCCGCCCGAAGAACCCGGGGGCCGCGAGGGCGGACGCCGGGTCGGGACGCGGTGCCGGGCCCGGCTCCGGGCGCCCGGCCCCGGCGTCCGGCACGGCCTGCGCCGGCGCTCGGGCTTCCGCGGACGCGACCGGTTCGCCGGCGGGAGTTGACGCGTCCACCCGGGTGTCGGCCCGGCGCGGGCGCGGCTCCCCGGGCGTGGGCGTCGTCGGCGGCCGGTCGTCGGCCGACGTGCGGTCGGGGACACGTCGTGCGTGGGTCGCGGACCGTGGGCCTGACGTGCCGTCAGGGACGGAGCGACGGCCGGACGCGACCGCAGGGCCGGCCGACTTGGCGTCAGGTGCCGCCGTTTCGGGCGGAGTTGAGCGTTCCGTACGCGACCGGGCAGGGCCGCCGTTCACGTCCACCGCCTGGTCCGTCACGGCCACGCTCCTTCCCCTGCCCGTCCGGCGGGGTGCGCACGAGTCGAGCCCGGCGGGTGTCCGCACGGGTGATTCGAGCCTAGTTCACGCTGCGCGACCGACCCGGAGGGGCACGGCGACAAATCCCCCAATCGGATCAGCAGTTCGTCTTACCGCACTCCCCTCACGCCCCTCAGGTGCCTCACGCCTCGAACGGCCGCGCCGGCCATTCCGCGTCCGCCGCACGCAGCGCGTCCAGACCGTCCCCCGTCAGCGCGGCGGTCAGCGACAGCACGCCCACGACGAGCGCGTTGTTGTGCAGCTCGCCCGCCAGTACGCCTCGCACCAGCTCCGGCAGCGGCACCCGCGCCTGCTCCATGTCCGCCTCCTCGTCGGAGACGTCGAAGCGCTCGCCCTCCGCCTCGGACAGGCCGCGCGCCAGGAAGATCCGTACGGACTCGTCGCAGCCGCCCGGCGTCGTGTAGACGTCCGTCAGCACCCGCCAGTCCTCCGCCTTGACGTGCGCCTCCTCGTACAGCTCCCGCTCCGCCGCGTGCAGCGGGTTCTCGCCGGGGATGTCGAGCAGGCCCGCCGGGATCTCCCACAGCTTCTGGCGGACGGGGTGCCGGTACTGCCGTACGACGATCACGCGGTCCGCCTCGTCCAGGGCGAGGATCGCGACCGATCCGGGGTGGACCTGGTAGTCACGGCGCGCCACGGAGCCGTCGGGCATCACCACGTCGTCCGTACGGACGCTGGTCTTGTTGCCCCGGAACGGAGTCTCCGTGGCCGTGATCCGCCACTCCTCGGGGGTGTCCTTGATGGCCATCGACACTTACCTCCACACACGCCCACACAGCGGAAACCGAGGTACGGTCCCGGGCTGCCGGGAGAGCCGTACCTCGGCCAACGTTATCGCCCCGGGTCCGCCGTCTACGCGTCCCGCCGGCGCTCCACCGCGGCCTTGACCAGGCCCGCGAAGAGCGGGTGCGGGCGCGTCGGACGCGACCGGAGCTCCGGGTGCGCCTGCGTGGCGACCAGGTAGGGGTGCGTCGTGCGCGGGTACTCCACGTACTCGACGAGCTTGTTGTCGGGAGAGGTGCCCGAGAAGACGAGGCCCGCCTTCTTCTCCAGCTCGGCGCGGTAGGTGTTGTTGACCTCGTAGCGGTGCCGGTGGCGCTCCTCCACGTACGGCTGGTCGTCGTAGACGCCCCGCACGATCGAGCCGTCCGCGAGCTTCGCCGGGTACAGGCCGAGCCGCATCGTGCCGCCCAGGTCGCCGGCGCCCTCCACGTACGCGAGCTGCTCCTCCATCGTGGAGATCACCGGGTGCGCCGTCGCGGCGTCGAACTCGGTGGAGTTGGCGTCCGGGTTCTCCAGGAGGTTGCGCGCGGCCTCGATGATGATGCACTGGAGTCCCAGACAGATGCCCAGCAATGGGATCTTCTGTTCGCGTGCGTACTGGATCGCCCCGACCTTGCCGGTCACGCCGCGCTCGCCGAAGCCGCCGGGGATCAGGACGCCGTCGACGTCCCCGAGCTGCCGCGCCGCGCCCGCGGGCGTCTTGCAGTCGTCCGAGGTGACCCACTTGACCTTGACCCGCGCCCGGTTGGCGAAGCCGCCGGCCCGCAGCGCCTCCGTCACCGACAGATACGCGTCGGGCAGGTCGATGTACTTGCCGACGAGCGCGACCGTCACCTCGTGGTCGGGGTTGTGCACCCGGTCCAGCAGGTCGTCCCAGACGGTCCAGTCGACATCGCGGAACGGCAGGTCCAGCTTCCGTACGACGTACGCGTCCAGGCCCTCGGTGTGCAGCACCTTCGGGATGTCGTAGATGGACTTCGCGTCGATCGCCGCGACCACGGCGGCCTCGTCCACGTCGCACATCAGCGAGATCTTGCGCTTGATCGAGAGGGGCACCTCGCGGTCGGCGCGCAGCACGATCGCGTCCGGCTGGATACCGATGCTGCGCAGCGCGGCGACCGAGTGCTGCGTCGGCTTGGTCTTCAGCTCGCCGGAGGGGCCGATGTACGGGAGCAGGGAGATGTGCACGACGAAGACGTTGTCGCGGCCCACCTCGTGGCGGACCTGGCGGACGGTCTCCAGGAACGGCTGCGACTCGATGTCGCCGACCGTGCCGCCGACCTCCGTGATGACGACGTCGACGTCGTCGGTCGCCATACGCCGGATGCGGTGCTTGATCTCGTTGGTGATGTGCGGGATGACCTGGACGGTGTCGCCGAGGTACTCGCCGCGCCGCTCCTTGGCGATGACCGTGGAGTAGACCTGGCCGGTGGTGACGTTGGCGGAGCCGTCGAGGTCGACGTCCAGGAAGCGCTCGTAGTGCCCGATGTCCAGGTCGGTCTCGGCGCCGTCGTTGGTGACGAACACCTCACCGTGCTGGAACGGGTTCATCGTGCCCGGGTCCACGTTCAGATACGGGTCGAGCTTCTGCATGGTGACCCGCAGGCCCCGCGCCTTGAGGAGGGCCCCCAGGCTGGAGGCGGTCAGGCCCTTGCCGAGGGAGGAAGCGACGCCCCCGGTGACGAAGATGTGCTTGGTCGTCGAGGAGGTCGAGGATCGGTTCGGCATGGCCAAGACGGGGCTCCCGTGGTCGCGGTCTGAGGTGCGTACCGGCGCCCCTGTCCGGTGAATCACCGGTGAGACCGGAGGATCTGGAGGGGTCGGCCGTCGCTGCGGTTCGGGGCCCCTGAGAAGCGCTGGGGGGCCATCCGTCCACGGGCCACCAGGGTATCAGCGACGGCGGGGGCACGTTCGCGTCGGCCGCCCGGGGCCCGGGCGCCGGGGCCTCGCGACGGGCGCGGGACACGGCGGCGGGCGCCGCCGGGACCGTTCACCGACGGCTGCCCCCGAAACTGGCGCCCGTGACATGCAAAAGATGCTTTCCGGCCAACCCACGCCGGGTGTTTGACGGTCCGTCGGCCCCTGCCCAAGATCACAAGTTGATCACCCCATGAGGCTTGATGATCAGCACACGGTCACCGCGCGGTCACGTCCGGGTCACCAGGCCCGTCGGCACTGAGTTGTCGCCCCGTTACCGCACGTCATCGGAGCTGCGGCGGCTTGGGTTGTGTCACTGTTGGCCAACTCGTTCGGCTCATTTGTGTTGCCTGGACACCTGCGCGGATCTCCGAAGTGCGTCGTATCCTGCTCGGACATTCGCTGCCGAGTCCGGCCGGCAAACGGCACTATCCCCGCCCGTGTTCCCGGAAAAAGAGCTCGTCAACGACCCTTGACCGCAGTAAGCGCCCCGAGGGGCGAACGTGGCCGTTCGACTGGAGATGCACGTGGCCGGGCGCATCGAGGATTACGCACTCATCGGAGACATGCAGACCGCCGCCCTGGTCTGCCAGGACGGCACAGTCGACTGGCTGTGCCTGCCTCGCTTCGATTCGCACGCCGTGTTCGCGGCGCTGCTGGGAACCGACGAACACGGTTTCTGGCGGCTCGGACCGGCCTCCCCCGCGGGGGCCGAGCCCCCGCGGGCCGACCGGCGCCGCTACGTGGGCGACTCCCTGATCCTGGAATCGGAGTGGGACACGCCGCGCGGCACGGTCAGAGTGACCGATTTCATGCCCCCGCGTGACGGCGCGCCGCAGCTGATCCGGATCGTGGAAGGTGTCAGCGGCCGGGTGCCGATGCGCTCCGCGCTGCGGATGCGTTTCAGCTACGGCCGGGTGGTGCCCTGGGTGCACCAGGTGGACAACCGCACCGTCGCCGTCGCCGGGCCGGACTCGATCTGGCTCGACACCGAGGCGGACACGTACGGCAAGAACCTGACGACGTACTCCGACTTCACGGTGGCCCCCGGCGACCGCGTCGCGTTCACCATCAGCTGGCAGCCCTCGCACCGGCAGCCTCCCGCGCTGCCGGACCCCGAGGGATCACTCACGCTGACGTCGGACTTCTGGCGGGAGTGGGTCGAGCACTGTACGTACCACGGCCCCTACCGCGAGGCCGTCGTCCGCTCGCTGATCACGCTCAAGGCACTGACGTACGCGCCGACCGGCGGCATCGTCGCCGCGCCCACGACGTCGCTGCCCGAGGAGATCGGGGGCGTACGGAACTGGGACTACCGCTACACCTGGCTGCGCGACGCCGCCATCACCCTGTCCTCCCTGCTGCGCACCGGCTACCGCGAGGAGGCCCGCGCGTGGCGCGAGTGGCTGCTGCGGGCCGTCGCCGGCGACCCCGAGAATCTCCAGATCATGTACGGGATCGCGGGCGAGCGTGAGCTGGGCGAGGCGGAGCTGGACTGGCTGCCGGGCTACGAGCAGTCGGGACCGGTCCGGGTCGGCAACGGCGCGGCGCACCAGCTCCAGCTCGACGTGTACGGCGAGGTCACCGAGGCCCTGCACCTGGCGCACATGACGGGCCTGGCGCGCAACGACTACGCCTCCCTGCTCCAGCTCAAGCTGATCGAGTATCTGGAGACGCACTGGGACCAGCCCGACGAGGGCATCTGGGAGGTGCGCGGGCCGCGCAGGCACTTCGTGCACTCCAAGGTGATGGCGTGGGTCGCGGTCGACCGGACGATCAAGCTGATCGAGTCGGGCGACGCGGACGGCCCGCTGGAGCGCTGGCGCGAGATGCGCGACGACATCCACCACGACGTGTGTGAGAAGGGTTACGACAAGGAGCGCAACACTTTCACGCAGTCCTACGGCTCCAAGGAGCTGGACGCCTCGCTTCTGCTGATCCCGCAGATGGGCTTCCTGCCGCCGGACGACAAGCGCGTCATCGGCACCATCGAGGCGATCCAGCGGGAGCTGTCCACGGAGGACGGCTTCGTCCTGCGCTACCCGACCTCGGGCGACGAGGCGGGACTGGACGGCCTGGAGGGTGACGAAGGCGCGTTCCTGGCCTGCTCGTTCTGGCTGGCCGACGACCTCGCGATGATCGGCCGGGTCGATGAGGCCCGCAAGCTCTTCGAGAAGCTGCTGGCCCTCCGTAACGACCTCGGGCTGCTCGCCGAGGAGTGGGACCCGAAGCTCCAGCGCCAGGTCGGCAACTTCCCGCAGGCGTTCAGCCATGTCCCGCTGATCGACACGGCGCTGCGCCTGACGGCTTCGGGCGCGTACGGCGGCTGAGCGTCCGGGCGGATCCCCCGTCGGCGACCTGGCGCCGGTGCGCGCTGTTCAGGTGCCGACGGGGCGCCTGCCGCCGAGGACGAGCACCAGGCTCCGGGCGGCGAGGGCGGCGATGCTCACGGTCGCCAGCGAGGTGAGGAGCCACGCCCACGCCTCGATGTCGGTGATGTGGAGGGCCGTGAGCCAGCGCATGCCGAAGTTGGTCGTCGAGGCGACGGGGAAGGCGAAGGCCCAGAACCCGAGGGTGAAACCCACTCGGCGGTAGTCGGGCAGGAGCATCAGCTGGACCAGCACCAGCAGGATGATGACGCCGGCCAGCACGTCGATGACGGGGTCCACACGGTTCTCGTGGGCGGCGAACCAGGCGATTCCCGCGGTGGCGGGCGAGGCGAGCAGCACGGAGAGCAGCGGTGTCGCCGCCGGTGGCAGAGGCTTCTGGGTGGTGAGCCGGGCGAAGAAGAGGGCGCTGAGGACGACCCAGAAGAAGAGCCCCGCGCCGACGGCGGTCAGGGCGGCCGTGCGGGCACCGATGCCGGTGAAGGCGATGCTGGTGATGGACGCGCCCGCCGCATAGGGCAGGAAGTAGCCCGGGTGGACGGCGGCGAGCGGCACGTCACCACGGAAGAGGTGGGTGAGCATGGCGGCGACCATCAGCAGCAGAGCGGCGACGAGCACTCCGCAGACCCATTCGGCCGCCGTGCGGGAGTAGAGGCTCAGATGGGGCGTCATGAGCAGCCCGACGACCGGCGGGTAGGCGGTCAGAGGCGCTGTCACGGGATTCCCGAGGTCCGCGCCGAGCGTTCCGGTGTGTCGCGGACCGCCTGTCAGATAGATGACCGTCAGGACCAGCCAGACAGCCGCGGCCGCCGCGTAGGTCGCGTCACCCACCCACTTCGGGGCGTCCACGACCGTCTGGGCCTCCACCCACACCCCGCCCAGGCCCGCGAGGCCGAGAGGCACGGCGAACAGCGTGATCACACCGGTCGGCATGCCGGCCGGTGGCGCCTGCGCGGTCTGCCCCTGCGAGCCGTCGGCGCCGCCGTCGGTCATGGGTTCTCCTGCCCTCCGGGTCGCGCCGAGCACGATGGACACACCGGCGGTCCTGCCTCGTGCGGCCCGGAGAGACAACGGACGTACGACGGCCGACGGAGCGCTCACCCATGGTGCGGGTGGCCCGGTGGAGACGCACTCCGGGCCGCGCAGGCAGGGGACGCCCGACCGGAGGACACCGTCCCCGCCGCTCACACCGGCGGACGTGGCCGCGTCGGCCAAGGTTTCGGGTCGCCACCGGACGCGGGTCCCGGGACGGACATCGGCGCGCGGGCCGGGTAGCGTCCGGCCTCATGGACGATCAGGGCGGAATCACCGTGCGGCAGGCCCTGGACCTGCCGGGGCTCCGTGCCGGGCTCCCCGAGGTCGTCGCCGGGGCGGACCGGCTCCACCGCACCGTGCGCTGGGTGCACGCGGGCGAGGTGCCGAACATCGCGTCCCTCCTCAAGGGCGGCGAGCTGCTCCTCACCACCGGCATCGGGCTGGGCACCCGCCCCGCCGAGCAGCGCGCCTTCGTGCGCGGGCTCGCCGATCGCGGGATCGCCGCCCTGGTGGTGGAGCTCGGGCCGCGATTCGGGCGGCTGCCCGCGGCGGTCGTGGACGCGGCGCGGGCGGCCGGGCTGCCGCTGGTGCAGCTGCACCGCGAGGTGCCGTTCGTCTCGGTGACCGAGGAGGTCCACACCGAGATCGTCAACGGTCACTACGCGCTGCTGCGCCAGGCCGAGGAGGTCCACCGGCGGTGCACGGACGCGCTGCTCGACGGCGGCGGCGTGCCCCAGGTGCTGCGCATCCTCGCCGACTTCGCCGGCAACCCGGTCTTCCTGGAGACCGCCGACGGGCAGCTGCTGTTCGCGGCGGCCGGTGCGGCGGGGGCGCCGACGGCCGCGGAACCGCTCCAGGTCTGGGAGGGGCTGCGGGCACAGCGGGCCGACCGCGAGGCGGGGCCGCCCGCCGGCTCGGTGCTGGTGGATGTGCCCGGTGGCGGGCACGGCGCCGGTTCCGTACGGGCCAGGCTCGTACTGCCTCCGGTGTCGGCCCCGCTGCTGCCGGTGCACCGGATGGCGGCCGAGCGGGCGGCGGGCATCCTCGCGGTGGTCCTCATGCAGGCGCGCCAGGAGGACGAACTGGCCGCGCGCGGCCGGGGCGATTTCCTCACCGATCTGGCGGAGGGCCGGGTCACGGCGGACGACGCGCCCGCGCAGGCCGCCGTGCTGGGATTCCGGCCGGGCGAGGGGCCGCTGCTGCCGGTGGTGATGCGGCTGGGCCCCGAGCCCGCTCCGCCGGGCGACTGGGCGCCGCTGGCACGGGCGGTGCTGGAGGAGCTGGGGTACGTCGGGGTGCCGGTGCTCCTGGGCGTACGTCCCGTGGAGGGCCGGATCCCGCTGCTGATCGGACTGCGCTCGGAGTCCGAGCGCGGGGCCGTGGCCGACCGGGTGGCCGCGGCGCTGCGTGCGGGCCTGGAACGGGCCGGACTGGAGCGGCCCGGCGGCCCCCGGCCCGTGGTGGTCGTCGGTGTCCCCGGCGGCTGGACGGCGGCGGGCGCGGGTCTGCGGCACGCGGCCGAGACCGCGGCGGCGGCCGGGGGTCTGCCGGAGCGGCCGTGGCACGACGCCGGACGGCTGGACATCGACCTGCTGCTGTGGCGGCTGCGGGACCATCCTGATCTGTCGGCGTTCGTGGACCGCGCGATCGGCCCGCTGCTCGCCCACGACCGCACGTCCCGCGCCCCGTTGCTGCCGACACTTGCGACGTTCCTGGACCACGCGGGCCGCAAGGCGGAGACGGCGCGCGAGCTGCATCTCAACCGGCAGACCCTCTACAACCGGCTGGCCCGGATCTCCGAACTGCTCGGGACGGACCTCGACGACCCGCACACTGTGCTGGCCCTGAGCCTGGCGCTTCGGGCGCGGCGCCACGTGCGCTGAGCGGGAGGCGGCGTGCCGTACCTCGGGCCGGCGCGGGCCCGCGTCAACCGGGCGACGGCTGGGCCAACTCGTCGTAGACGCTGAGCACTTGGGCGATCGTGTGGTCCTCCGTCGGCCATGTCGCCGCGCGGACCGGCCCGGCCGCCGCGAGTTCGGCCCGCCGTCCGGGATCGGCCAGCAGCCGTGTCACCGTGTCCGCGAGGGAGGCGGCGTCCCCGTACGGGACCAACTCCGCCGCCTCGCCGACCAGTTCGGGTACGGCGCCGACGGCCGTGGCGACCAGGGGGACACCGAGGCGCAGCGCTTCCTGGGCCAGCAGCGAGCGGGCCTCCCAGCGGCTGGGAAGAAGAGCGATGTCGGCGGCCGCGAGGAGCCCGCTCACGTCGTCGCGCCGGCCGACGAGGCTGACCGGCAGGCCCTCGTTGTCGATCCGCCCCTGGAGCAGGGCCCGTTCAGGGCCCTCGCCCGCGATGACCAGGAGCGGTTCGGGATCGAGGCCGCGCCATGTCCTCGCGGCGTCCAGCAGGGTGCCGTAACCCCGGTCGGGTACGAGGCTGCCGACCGCCATCAGCAACGGCCGTCCCACCGCGCCCAGTTCGGCGCGGGCCTTACCGTCGGCGTCGCACTCGTCCTCCGCGTCGACCGCGGGGGCCCGGCGCGGGGCCGGGACCGCGACCGGCGCGAGGCGCGCGTCGCGGGCGCCGCGCTCGCGGGCCCGGTCGACCAGCTCGGACGAGGCGCCGAGCACAACTGTCGCCGCTCTGACGGCTCTTCGCTCGAGAAGCCGCAGCAGATGGCCGCGCGGCCCGTCCGCGTGCACGCGGGTGTGCCAGGTGACGACGAGCGGCACGCGCCGCCCGCCGAGGGCGACCGCCGCGCGTACGGCCGCGTGCAGTCCGTGCGCGTGCACCACGTCGGCGGTGGCGCAGACGGCCCGCAGCGCCGCGAGGGAGACGGGGTCGCCGCGCCGGGCCACCGGCACATGATCGGCGCCACAGCCCCGGAAGTCGTACGTCCGTTCCAGCGAGTCCGGCGCACAGACGGTGACACGTACACCACGGGCGACGAGTCCGGCCGCCAGCGATCTGACGTGCGCGCTGCTGCCCGCACTGCCACCGCCGAGGACCTGGACCGTACGCAGTTGTGTCACGTGGCCAGGGCTCCTGTTTCCGGTGGTGTGTGCCGTCCCCAAGGATGCCAGCCGGTACGGACCCTCCCGCACCGAGGGGGCGTCGCGGGTGTGTCGATCGGTACGGCCCCCGCCCGATATCACTCACACGAGTGACGTCGGGGCGCGCCCCGACGTACGGTACCGGCCGGAGCGCGGGCGGCCGCGCGCCGCCGTTAGGCCCGCGACGATCCGTCGGACAGGAGCTGGGGCGGGTTTCGGAAGTAGCGTCGTCCGCCCGCAGCGCGTGAGCCGGACGGGACTTCTGAAACACGCCCTAGGCTTGTTCTTTAACCTCCGGCCGTCCCGTACCGACGCAGGTTGATCTCGGTTCAG
>NZ_BMMV01000038.1 GCF_014646115.1 Streptomyces camponoticapitis
GCCCGCTACGCGGCCCGGCTGACCGTGTCACCGAGATGATCTCCGCCTACGAAAATCTTGCCAGAGCCGTGAACGTCCCCAGCCGCGTACGGATGAAAAGGGCCAGTTGTTGATGCGTTGAGACCTGCTGTTCGGCACTCTGCTGCTTGGTCGGTGAGAGGCACATCGCCGTCGCCCTGGCGGTTGCGGCCTGCCGGGCCGGCTACTCGATCTACTTCACCAGCCTCGACGACATGGTCCGCAACCTCAAGGCCGCCGAGACCGCAGGACGGCTGACGAACAAGCTCGGCACCTACCTGCGGGCCAGCGTCCTCGTCGTCGACGAGGTCGGCTACCAGCCCCTCGAACGCGCGGAAGCGAACCTGGTCTTCCAGGTCATCTCCAAGCGCTACGAGAAGGGCTCGATCATCCTGACCTCGAACAAAACCTTCAGCGAATGGGGCCAGGTCTTCGGCGACGAGGTCCTCGCCACCTCCATCCTCGCCCGCCTCCTCCACCACTGCGAAGTGATCTCCATCAACGGCCCCAGCTACCGGCTCAAGAACCGCCTCAAGGCCATCGAGCGAGAGAACGACGTAGCCTGACCACCCACGACGCTTCCGGCGGCCGAGCACTTGATCAGTCGTTGATCACCCGTTGAAAGATCTCGGAGAACTCGCCGTTCTCGATCAGGCCGGCGATCACGCCGGTCATGCTGTCGATGCCGGGATCCCTGACGACCAGGCCGTCCGAGACCCAGAAATACCGGCCTCCGCTCGCCATCGCCTACCAGGCCGCACTCCACCTCGCTGCCATCCTCATCTGGACAGCCGCTTGACCGCCGAAGCACCTTGCCCGCGAGGATGGTCACATGGACGATCTTGCGAAGTTCCTCGTCGCACGCATCATGGACGATAACCATGCCTACGCCTACGTGGCCAGCACGCTAGGCGGCGAGGCTCTTCTCGACAGCCACCTCCCCATGCTCGATCTGATTGAGCAACTGGCAAACGACCACAAAGCCATGGACGCCTCGGACTCCCGCTCGGCCGGCCTGGCATACGCGCTGCGAGTCCTTGGCCAGTCATACGCCGAACACCCCGGCTACAAGCAGGAATGGCGCCCATAGCCTTTCAAGGAGACAGTCCCTAGTTCAGCGATCACGTCGGGCGTCAGCCCGGTGATGCGCTTGCTGTGGATGATTGCTGCACGAGCCCGGTTCCCCACCACACTCACCATGATCAACGATCAAGGTTCCGATGCGCTACCGCCAACCATGCACGAGCTCGTAAGGGCTGTCCCGTAACCCCTGGTGGATCAGCTCGCGTCGTCAGATGCGGTGCATCGCAAGGCGGAGGGCCGTCCTCATACTGGGCGTATTCGGGCGATCCGACAACGCGGCGAGGTGCCGTAGCTGACGACGCGAGCTGATCCACCAGGGGCTAGGGGGGGACAGACCTTAGCCTTACCAGTGCTGACCGATAAACCAGAAAAGCACCAGGAGAAACCGGTGCCGCCTGTGGGACATCCACAGGCGGCAGTCATCAGCTCTCCGGCTGATCCTCCGAGTGATCAGTGACGTCGGGTGTCGTGCACACACCGTCGATGCAGGTAGCGGCTACGGGCGCCGTCAGCCTGATGAGCGGGCTTGAGTCTTCCTCTGGCACCGTGCACACACCGTCGATGCACGTGGCGGCCACCGGAACGGGCATTTGGACGATCCGGTTCTGCTCTTTCTCGGTCACTGAGAGGCCTCCCGCTTCTTCTCGGCTAGCTGGCGCAGAATGTCGGCGAACGTTGCCGGATCCTGTGCTCCCGCGACTCCGTAGGCGTTCTCGAACACGTAGAACGGAACACTCTGGATTCCTAGCTGTCGCGCCCTGGCTTCGTCCGCCCGCACATCGTCGGCATACCGGCCCTCCTCGAGTGCGCTGAGCGCCTTCTCGCGGTCGAGTCCTATCTCGGCGGCGAGCTCGGCCAGATCCTTGTCCTGGCCGACGTGCCGCCCCTCCTCGAAGTGAGCGGCGAGAATCCGCTCCACCATGTCGAGCTGGCGCCCCTCCGCCTTGGCCCACCGGATCAGCTGGTGTCCCTTGAGCATGTTCGTGTGCCGGAGGATGTCGTAATCGAAGTCCAGTCCGACAGCCTTTGCCGCGGCAACGATTCTGGCGAGCAGGGGCTGAACCTGATCGGCCGTGAATCCGCGGATCTCCAGGTAGTCCTGTTCGCTTCCCTCGAACTCTTCGGGCAGATCCGGTGCGAGTTCATACGCGTGGTACTCGATCTCCACCGGAATGCCGGTCTCGGTCAGGGCGCGTTCGAACTTCCGCTTTCCGATGTAGCACCAGGGGCAAGCGATGTCCGACCACACATCGACCCGGATCGGATCGATCCCAGCCGAGGACGTGGATGTCGGTGTCGGTGTCGGTGTCAAGTCGACGTTCTGATCAGTGGTCATGGCCTCTTCTTTCTCGCAACCGTGGGGCCGGCACCGGTGCTCTCGCCGGAGATCACGAGCCCGAGCACCGGTGAAGGGACGAAGGGGGGCGGTCGAGTACGGCTTCGTCGGGCGTTCAGATCGATTCGCCGGTCGTCGCCGGCGAGCCTTCAGAGCTGGGTCCGGGGAATGCGTGGGTTCGTGCGAGGATCACGACGACGACCGTGAAGATGGCGAGGACCGCGACGGCGATCATGAGCGACGCCGATCCGAGGCCGGCGAGGAGGATGCCGCCGATCAGACCGCCGAGGCCGATTCCGCCGTTCCACATCGTGACCATCAGCGGCTGGGCGGCGTCGGCGTGTTCACGCGACGCTGACATCAGCGCGCCCTGGAACAGGGTCGCGGCCCCACCGAACGCGAGTCCCCACGCCGTCACGGCGACGTAGTCCACGACCACGTTCCCCGACCAGAGAGTCAGCGCGACCGCCGCCACGGCGAAGAACACAGTGCTCAGGATGACGAGACGACGGTGATGCCGGTCGACGAACATACCGGTGAGCCAGATACTCAGGATCGAGGCGACACCGAAGGCCAGCAGAATCCACTGCACCTGGTCCTCGAGCCCCACGCCCGCCAGCACGGGTGAGATGTACGTGTAGAGGATGGTGTGAGCGAGCACGTACACACCGGTGACGACCAGGATGGTGCGAAGACCTCGGATACGAAGGAGGTGACGAAGGGGCAGCCGCTCGGCGGCCTTCTGGCCCGGGACGTTCGGCAGCTTCCACATGGTCCAGAGGATGAGCAGCGCGGCCAGCACCGACATGAGGCCGAAGGTCACCTGCCAGCCCGCAATCTGGCCGAGGAAGGCTCCGACGGGAACACCCAGGGCGAGCGCGACGGGCGTGCCGGCGAAAGCGAAGGCCATGGCCTTGCCCTTCAGTGCGTCCGGGGTGATGCGCTGCGCATAGCCACCCAGGAGGCTCCACGTCACACCGGACGCCGCGCCGGCAACGAACCTCGCCACCATCGTGAGCGTGTAGTTGACGGAAAACGCTGTGACAAGGTTGGCGACAAGGAATCCGACGAGCGCGACGACGAGAAGATGTCGTCTGGGCCAGTTCGTCGTGGCGACCGCCACAGGGATCGCTGTGAGCAGCGTGGCAACGGCGTAGATGGTCACCGTCTGTCCAGCCATCGACTCGGAAACGCCTAGCGCATCGCTCATCTGGGGAAGCACCCCCGCGGGCAGAGCCTCAGTGAGAGTGGTGATGAAGCCTGCAGTGAAGAGTGCGATGAGAGCTGCGATGGGGAGGCGGTCTTGTCCCGGCGCCCTCAATATCGGCTCCTGAACCTTGGTCATTTCTACTTCCCTCTCTGGCGCGCCGAAGCCGCAGCTTGCCGGCCGGCCTGTCACATCTCGGTGCACCGCTTTTGCGGGGCGCAGACGATACTGCAACCTTGACATCAGTGTGAATGCAAACCGGACCGTGAATGGCTCTCATGGGGTGCTCGCCGAGAGGGGGTATCGCCGGCTGGATCATGGCTTCGGAGCGGGCGAGAACGCGGCCGGAGAGCCGGTCGACCGGGGAACCGTCACGTCCGGTCCAGTCGGCGCCACGCTGTGACACCGGCGCCGCCCTACGACGTGGGCAGAGCGGTCCGCCACGAGAAGACGCCGCGCACTTCACCGCGCTTGAAATTTAGAGCGCACGCTTACCAACTTGCCTTCACATTAATGTGAAGGTGTAAGGCTGGATTGAGTGTCACCGCCCCGCGGCATGACGAGCCGCGGCACCCATCCGCAGGTTGACCACTACCGAACTGGAGATCTTCCGTGACCGTTGCAGACCTCTTCGAGCCGCTCCCGCTTCTGCATGGCCCTGCGATGCGAAACCGGTTCATGATGGCGCCTCTCACGAATCAGCAGAGCGAGCCGGAAGGCTTCCTCTCCGATTTCGACAAGGAGTGGATGCGGCAGCTTGGCCAGGGTGGCTACGGGCTGGTCCAGACGGGCGCGACGATCGTCGAGGCCAGTGGAATTGCGTGCGCTCGACAGCCCGGCATCTTCAGTGACAAGCACCTGCCAGGACTGACAGAGGTGGCCAACTCAATTCGCGAGGGCGGCGGCTTGTCGGCGGTCCAGCTTCACCACGCGGGGCATCGCGCGAGTCCTTACTTCGGAGGCGTGCCCTCGCCCGCCTCCAGCCGCACACTGCCCGGCATCTCCGCGTTGTCGACAGCAGAGGTGGAGCGCATCCGTGACAGCTTCATCGCAGGCGCGAAGAGGGCCGAGAAGGCCGGATTCGACGGCGTCGCGGTCCACGGCGCCTTCGGGTGGATCCTGTCGGAATTCATGTCCCCGATACTGAACGACCGGACGGACAAGTACGGCGGCAGCCTGGAGAATCGCGCACGTTTCACCATCGAGGTGATCGAGGGCATCCGTCGGGAGTGCGGACCTAATTTCCAGATCGGATGGCGCCTGTCGATCGAGCGGTACGGCCTGCGCATAGAGGAGCTTCGGGAGATGACCGCGGAGATCCTCGATCGAGAGTTGATCGACTATCTGGATCTCGCCTTGTGGGACTACAACCAGATTATCCAGGAGGGTGCGTTCCGAGGCCGGACGATGCTGAGCATCTTCGCGGATCTGCCACGGAAGGGCGTGCGCCTGGGTGCAGCCGGCCGCATCAGGAGTGCCGAGCGCGCCGGTCGGCTTCTGGACGAAGGGTGCGACTTCGTGCTGATCGGACGGGCCGGCATCCTGGAGCGGAACTGCCCCGTTCTGGTGGAGTCGGACTTCGAGCACGAAAGTCCGGCCCTCCCCGTCCCCGCGGACTTCCTGCGGAGAGGTGGACTGAGCGAGCGGTTCATCAGCCACCTGCGCGGCTGGGGCGACTTCGTCCGGCCCGGCAGCCGCTGAGCAGCAGACTGACCGTACGCGGCGAGAAGGGAGCACGGCGATGGAACTGAGCTGGCTCGGGGAGACTCTGCACTACACCGACGAAGGCGCCACCGACGACGCGATCCTGTTCCTCCACGGTCTGGGCGGCAACGCGAACAATTGGCTGCACCAGCGCCGAGCCCTTGCGGAGCATCACCGCGTGATCACCCTGGATCTCCCCGGCCACGGTCGATCCACAGGCACAAAAGTCCCGTTCGGGCATTACGCGAATGCCGCGCAGGCCGTACTTGATCACCTTCGAGTGAACGATGTGTCGGTCGTGGGACTGGCGATGGGTGCCAGAGTGGGGATCACGCTCGCAGCACGATCACCCCGCCATGTCAGACGTCTGACGGTCGTGAACGGGTACTTGGAGCTTCCGCCGCGTGAGCACGAACGACGCGTCGAGCTCTATGATCTGCTCCTGCGTCCGGGTGGCGCTCGCGAATGGGCCCAGCTGCTGCTCGCAGGCATGGGGCTCTCCGGACCTGACGGCATAGCGAGAGGTTTTCTGACGTCAGCAGATCGCATCGACCCTGCACACGTGAATGCCGTCTTCCACCAGATTGACGAGGCCGATCAGGTGGAGGAGTTCCGCGGACTCGTCGTCCCCGTGCAGTTGATCGTCGGAGAGCGAGATCATCTGGTCCCCTCGCCCTCCACCGAGCAGCTGATCGCGCTCGCCGGGAATGCGACTGTCACGCGCCTCCCCGAGAGCGGACACCTTCCCTACCTGGAGGATCCGCCAACGTTCAATCGGGCGCTCGAGGACTTCATGCACCGTCAGGCGGCATCACCGGATGATGCACCCTGAGACACAGCGCTCAGATAGTTGTCCAGAGCATTGATGTTCTGCGTCAGTATGGTTACGCGTTCCCGCAACCGGTCCCGTTCTGCTGCAATCCGGCGAACGAATTCAGGGTCGTCATACTGGGAGCACGCTGCGGCACCCAGGCATGGGAGAACCTCCCGGATGATCTCCGTGGTCAGGCCGGCTCCGAGCAGGCCGCGAATTTGCTCAACCCTCTCCACGGCCGCTTCGTCGTAGCATCGATAGCGATTCTCCTCACGACCCGGAGTGATAAGACCCTGCTCTTCGTAATAGCGCAAGAGACGGGTGGATACACCGACCCGTTCCGAAAGCTCCTTGATTCTCATCGTCACTCCCTGCCACCAGCATTCACATAAATGTGAACCTTGTCTCCCTCAGTATATCAATCAACAGTGCGAGGTCAAGCAGCCGGGCCAGATGGATGTCCTTTGGCGGCACTGACCATGCCGACAGGTCGTCACCTGGCCGCGTGAAGGTCGACAGGAAGTCGAGCGCACTGAATTACTACCTTCGGCTGTTTCATCGATGCATGCGACTTTCGCTTGGACCCGAATCGCGCTGATGGTACCGAACCGCCGGAATGAAGGGTCACATCATCCGACACGCCTACGTGCATGGAGTACGCGAACTTTCGCTATGCTGCGACTACGAGGAGCCCTCGGTGCGGCTCTTTTCCGTGACGGCACACATTTCCGGTCTTTGCGACATGCTTCGGAGTATCGAAGTCGACCGTGCACCGCCGCTTCTCCGTCTGGTGCCACGCCGGAAGTAGGCAGTTTTTCACCGCCTGTCTCCGTGAACGCCGCCGGGCGATCGATAGCCGGAACTCAGTTCCCCGCTGCGCTTGGGAGCGGTCCTGACAAGCCTGTGAGTCGCTGGCGCGGCTACGACTGGTCGGCCGTCAAGTCCTCATCGCTGGAGCTGAATTCCGCGACCGCGCTCTTATGGGAGCAATCACGTGCCTCTACCCAGTCTTTGGCGACTGTACGGGCCCAGAGACTCCGGCCATTGGCCTTCACCTGGGGTGGTGGCATATCGCGCTGGACACGGGCAATGTAGATGCGCAGGGTTGGAGCTTCGATTTTTCCAATCTTCGACATCTCTGGTACCCCAATTAGCTGGTCGGCGGCGAGCTCCGGTGCGGAGAGTCGTACTACGCACTGCGAGAGGGGCCGTGTGTCGGCGGCTCGCAGTGAGGCCCACAGAGCCAGGTGGTTGTTCCACGGTTCCGGTGGCGAAGCCCCCAGGTCGAAGTCGGAGACGCTCAGCAGGCGGACGCCCCTGGGTCGAGAGTTCTCCTCTAGTAGATCTGCGGCTGTGACGGTGGCCGCGTCCTCGACCGGCCTGTGGGAAAAATTCTTACAAGCGGCGTCCCATGACTGGTCTGGTCGGTACCAGGTGGTGCCATCCCACCAATATCCACCCTGTCGGAATAGGAGTTTAGGGCCTCTCCAGCTGCTGTGCCATAGGACAGCGTCCTTGTCCCGGACCAGCAGAATCGTACGACCGTTCTCAGGGTGGTGGCGTATGACCCATGCGAGGTCTTGGCGTATCGGGTCGGTTGTGAAGGCGATCCAAGCCCCTTCGGCCTCGGGAATTTGCTCCCAACGTCCCCTAGAAGCGCCCTCTCCTCGGCGAGCGATGGCTTCCACGCCTGTGGGGTCATCGACCGGAATGTGACTGTCGTCGATGAAGGGCAGTCCGGGGACGGGGTGGTCTGTGTGCAGGCCGTTAGCAAGCGGCTGAACGCGATGCATGTGTGCTGTACCCCCCTAGGGTTTGGAGTGGGTTGGCTCTCCGGCACCGTGACTGGACTAGCTTCCAACCTTGACATCAGTGAGATGGCAAGACGCTGATACGGAGTTGTGATGAGGATCAAGCAGTTACCCGAGCGGACGGGTGTCCCCTCCCCGATGCTGCGCTACTACGAGGAGTCGCAAGTTGCTATAGGCAAGCAGATTTGCAGCTTGCTGAATGCTGGTCTCACGACTGAGATCGTCAGGGCTGTGCTCCCCTTCTGAAGCGCTCCGGGTCTGATGGAGACTCGATTCCCTGAGAGGACCGAGTCATGGCACGTCCGTCTCCCTACCCTGCTGAGCTTCGTGAGCGTGCGGTGCGCATGGTCGCGGAGATCCGCCCGAACCACCCGTCCGAGTAGGCCGCGATGAAGGCGGTCGCGGCCAAGTCGGGGATCGGCGCGGCCGAGACGATGCGGACCTGGGTCCGCAAGGCCGAGGTGGACGCCGGCCAGCGGCCCGGAGTCATGTCCGAGGAGTCTGCGGAAATCAAGCGGCTGTGCGCCGAGAACGCCGAACTGCGAAGGACTGGCGAGATCTTGAAGGCGGCATCGGCTTTCTTCGCGTCAATGTCAGCCTCTGGGGCCTACGGGCGATGACACAGTGGCAGATACCGGCGGGGCTGGCTCTGAACGGTGGCCTATCGGCGATGTACCGCCCCGCCGGCCCGGTCCTCTGCCCCGGAGGGGCCTGATAGGAACGTGCCGCGCGAGCCCGATCGAGGCGCGCCCCGCGGTGGAGGCCTCGCTCAACTCTCCACCGGACTGCGGAGGTTGCCTTGCACGTTGTCGGTATCTACGCTCACAAGAAAACGCATACGCTGGTCGCGGTCGACCAGCTGGGACGCAGAGCGGACGAGATCACCGTCAAGGCCAGTCCGTCCGATCATTTCCGGGCGCTCAAGTGGATTGCCCGATTCGGGCAGGCCCTGCTGGCTATCGAGGACTGCCGCCATCTGACCCGGCGGTTCGAAGCGGATCTCCTGCTTGCCGACCATTCGGTGGTCTGGGTGCATGCGCGGGCTCATGGCCGGGGCCCGACGCTCGGCCCGGGAGCGGGGCAAGTCCGACCCGATCGACGCCGAGGCGGTCGCGCGGATCGCCCTGGGGGAACCGAGGCTGCCGCGCGCCAGCCTCGCCGGATCCGCGCGGGACGTCAATCTGATGGTCGACCACCGCCGACGCGTGGCGCGGAGCCGGACCGCTGCGGCGAACAAGCTGCGCCGGTTCCTCCACGAGAGCGACCCTGAGCTCCTGGTTCCTTCCCGGAAATTACGCCGCCTGCGCGTATTCGACATGATGGCTGCCGAGCTCGGCCGCGCGGTAGTCGGCGTGGAGATCGCCCGTGACCTTGTGGGCGAGTGCCGCAGGCTGACCGAGCAAATCAACGGTCCGGCGGCACGCTTGCGCAGGCTGGTGGAGGCGCTGGCGCCCTCGCTGCTGGATATCCCCGGGTGCTGGGGGTCAGCGCTACCGTCGTCATCGGTGAGACGGCCGGTGCCGTCCGGTCCCAGTCGAAGGATGCGTTCGCACACTTCACCGGCAGGGCTCCCATTCCCGTGTGGGAACAAGGTCCGCGCCCGACTCAGCCGGGGTAGGAACCGTTCGATCAACCCTGCACTGCACATGATCGCGGTCACGCGGCGATCCCCTCCATGCTGGCCACCGCCTCCTGGCTGATGCGCCATCTGTTCGTGGCAGCCCTGACGGGGTTCGTGATCGCCAACCTCGCGCCCGTCCTCTCCGTCAGTTTCCCCATCACAAGGGGTGCCCGGTTCATCGCAGGCGCCTCCTCGGGCGTGGTCTGGAGCCCCGTCGGTGACTACGCGGCGCGTCTGTGGGACCCGGGCTGAAGGGTCGGGCGATGGCGTTCGCCATGGCCAGCATTCCTGCGGCCCCGTCTCTCGGAGTTCCCGTCGGCACGTTGCACGGCAAGGCAGTCGGATGGCAGCTCACGTTCGGCATCGTCACGATCCAGACGGGGCTACTGATCATCTGGGCCCTCTGGAAGCTGCCGAACTTCTCCGGCCAGAAGGCGGAGGACAGGGTGCCGTGCAACCGCATGCTGCGCCGCACGGTGTGCGCACCGTCCTCGTTGTGACGGGCGCATTCGTCCTCGCGCACACCATCCTCTACGCCTACATCGCGCCGATCCTCAGCGACGCCTGCCGGCACGCTCAGGTTCAGTGGATCCTTCTCGACTTCGGCAGCGCCTCGATCATCGGCATCTGGCTCACGGGCGCGCTCATGGACCGCCACCACCGCAAACTGGTCATCCTCACCATCGTGCTCTTCACCACAGCCGCAGCAGTCCTTGCCATCGCCTCCTCCAGCCCTGCCGTCGATTATGTCGCGGCCGCAGTCTGGGGACTCGCGTTCGGAGGAACAGTCACCTTGCTGCAGTCAGCATTGATGGAGCCAGCGGGCAAACACGCCGACGCGGCCCAGCCGTCGATTAGTGACCATTTGGAACATGGGAATCGGCCTCGGCGGCCTGGTCGGCGGCCGGCCTCGGCTCCCACCCGACTTGGCGGGGCAGGTGACAGGGAGCAGTGCGGAAGCGGGCCCCCGAGCAGGCGGTGCTGCTTCGCGCCGAGGGCGCCTCGTCGTGGACAGTAGACGCGGCGTGCACCGACGAGCGGGGCGGGCCATACGGCAATAGGCTGGAGTAGAACAAGTGGTTCCGTCGCTGGCGGTGAGGCCTGTGAGGTGATTGCACCTTAGCTATCTAAAGCAGACCGACTGGGAGCATCAATTGTCCCTACTGCTTCAATAGCGATTAGAGACCAGGTTTCAATGTGAGGCCATCAACCCCGCGTCTCGCGCTTCTCCGACCGGATTTCTTCGCAGAGAGGTAAGAAGCATGTCCACGCACTTCCATACAATCAAAATCAACGGACTCGACATCTTCTACCGGGAGGCAGGCCCTGCTGACGGGCCCGTGGTTCTGCTACTGCACGGCTTCCCGACGTCGTCCTGGCAGTACCGCAATCTGATCCCCGCACTGGCCGACAAGTACAGAGTCATCGCGCCGGACTACCCCGGCTTCGGACATTCGGCCGTCCCGGACCGGTCTGAGTTCGACTACACCTTCGCCAACTACGCGGACCTCATGAAGGGCCTCGTCGACCAGCTCGGGATCGACCGCTACGCGATCTACGTGTTCGACTACGGAGCCCCAACCGGCTTCCGCCTCGCCCTCCAGGCACCGGAGAAGGTCAGCGCGCTGATCGTGCAAAACGGCAACGCCTACGAGGAGGGCTTGCGTGAGTTCTGGGACCCGATCAAGAAGTACTGGGACGAGGACAGCGAGGAGAACCGCAGGGCGCTTACACCTGTCTTCGCCGACGAGGCGATCAAGTCGCAGTACACAACCGGCGTGCGGGACGTGGCTCGCCTGGACCCGGACAGCTGGCTTCACGACAGCACCCAGCTTGCCCGCCAGGGAAACTGGGACGTCCAGCTCGACCTGTTCCACGACTACGGCACTAATGTCACCCTCTACCCACAGTTCCAGGAGTACTTCCGGAACTACCAGCCCCCCACCCTGATCGTCTGGGGGCGGCATGACCTCATCTTCCCGCCGGACGGTGCATACCCCTACCTCGAAGACCTGCCCAAGGCAGAGTTCCATCTGCTCGACACCGGCCACTTCCTACTGGAAGACAAGTTCGACGTCGCTGTTCCGATCATGCACGACTTCCTCGACCGCAGTATTTGAGTGTCGTGGCTCCATCGGAGCTGCTGATCGAGTCTGTGTTCGCAGTTGATGTCAACCGCACTGGTCCTCTAACGACTCTCCATCGCACAGGACCGTCTATGACTACTGCGCGAAGGCTGAGGCGGGCGGCACTTGCCAGCGG
Source organism: Streptomyces camponoticapitis (assembly GCF_014646115.1). GTDB lineage: Bacteria > Actinomycetota > Actinomycetes > Streptomycetales > Streptomycetaceae > Streptomyces > Streptomyces camponoticapitis. Next base: position 11,857 of record NZ_BMMV01000038.1, read on the forward strand.
GTCCACGATCTGTTGCGGGACAAAACCCGCCGCGCCCGCGAGGTCGCGCTCGGTGTTGTGGATGCGCAGGTCGGCCCGGTTCAGGCCGAGGCCATGGCCGTCAGGTCGTCGGCCAGCTGTTCTCTGTACTGGGCGATGCGTCCCGCGCGGTTCGCGGTGACTGCTCCCACGAGTCGTCCGTCGCGGTAGTAGGCCACCTCCAAGCGCCTTCGCTCCAGGTCGAGTTCAAGGGTCCGAGCCCGATCGGCTTCCATGGGCAGTCCCACGGCCCGGAAGCGGACACCGTACTGGCTGGACCAGAACGAGGCGACGGGACGGTAGACGGCCGGGGCATAGGGGTTGAGGAGTGTGCGTGCCGCTGTTCTCGCCTGTTCCACCGCGTGGCTCCAGTGGCCGAGGCTGAGGAGTCGCGCCGTGTGGGGGTGGGGAAACCGTGTGACGTCCCCGGCGCCGACGACCCTGTGATGTGGCCGGCCGTCGGCACCTACGGCGCGGGCGTGGGCGTCTGTGACCAGCCCTCGATCCAGTTGAAGTCCCGAGTGTGTGAGCCATTCGGTACAGGGTGTGGCCCCCAGCGCGAGCACCGCGGTGTCGGCGCCCACCCTGTGTGTGTCGTTGAGGGTGACGGAGGTGACGCGCTGCTGTCCGTGCAGTGCGGTGAGGGTGGCGAAAGACAGCAGGGACACACCTGCGGCGCGGTGGAGTTCCGCGACGAAGAAGGCCGCGTCCTCACCCATCGGGCGGTGCAGGGGCGCCGGCCCCTGGTGCGCGAGAAGTACGTCGTGCCCCAGCTCACGCACCGTCGCTGCGGCTTCGCTGCCGATGAATCCGCCTCCGACGACGAGGATCCGGCGCCGCGCACCGCGGAGGTCGTGCCGCAGCGCCGTAGCGTCGTCGAGCGTCCGGATGGTGTGCACACCTGCGGCCGGACGCGGAGCGGGCCAGGAACGTGCTCCGGCACCGGTGGCGATGACGAGACCGTCGTACGGGACGACATGCCCGTCATCCAGGTGCACTGTGCGTTCACGCGGCTCGAGGTGGAGTGCTCGCCGGCCGTAGAGCTCCGTCAGTCCGAGAGCGGAGGTGTCCGCCAGGGACAGCGACTCGTGCCCCGCGTCGGAGGTGAGGAATTCCTTCGACAGGGGCGGTCTGTCATAGGGGCCATAGGGTTCCTCGCCGACCAGGGTGATCGGGCCTGTGTGTCCCTCGTCCCGCAAGGCCCGCACCGTGTTGAGCCCGGCGAGCGAGGCACCGACGACGACGACACGCATCGCCTGCGTGTTCATCGCGAGGACTCGGGGCCATCGGCGGGGGCGTCGCCCTCGGTGCCGTGTTCGACACGGATCGCCCGCACGGGGCACGCCGCCGCGGCGGCGGCGACCTTCTTGTACTGGGAGACGTCGGGATTCGGCTCGTAGACTAGGATGTCGTCCTCGTCGAAGGCGAACACCTGGGGCGCGGCGAAGACACACTGACCGTGACTCTCGCACAGGTTCATGTCGACGATCACTTTAAGACCAGCGACGGGGCGCTCGGTCATGAGGTTCCTCCTTCATGTGTGATGGGCGGGTTGAACCGGGAGAACTGGGGATCGGTCCAACGCAGCGGGGAGGCGTTGTCGACGCGCACGAGGCGCTCGACGGTGAAGTCGACGACGCGCTGTGCTCCCGGAAGAGCGGCTGCGTGGTCCGGGTCCCAGTCCACGGCCGCGGTGCCGGTGAGGTGCAGGAGAGAGCCTGTGGTCCAGTCGGGGATCATCAGTCCTGCGCGGGGATTGACCTCAAGGTTGCCGAAGGTGTTGAACATCGAGTTACCGACGTAGTCGGGCCAGCGCAGATGCCGGGGTCCGCGGACTTGGAGGAAGCCGGGGTTGCCTCCGCGGTGGGAGGCGTCGGCGTTGCCGTCCATGTCTGTTGTGGCGATGAAGAAGGTGTCCGTGCTGTCGATGAGCGCGATGTCCTGTTCGGCGAGCGCGCCTGCTTCCCGTGGCTCGCGGGGAGCAGCGGGCTGCCATTGCGGCACCCTCTTTTGGATGTACTTCGGGCAGTTCGCGTAGATCCGCTCCAGTGTGATCTCCAGCCCGTCGCGGGTGGGACGGGCGGTGCCGTTCATGCGCATGCGCCGCCGCGTACCGGGTTCGATGGCGATCATGCCGAGGCGGGTCGGCTCGGCGAGGGTGTGGTGCAGGGGGTCACCGGCGGACAGCGCGGCTGCGACGCTCAGGGAGGACGGTCCGGTGACGGTGATGAACCCGGGCTCGCCCGCCAGGAGGGAGGACCAGACCTCGCCGCGGTTGTCGGCCGCGCCGATGACGAGCATCTGCTGCTCCTCGATGAAGTCCGCGGCCACGTCGGGGATCTCGGTCATGATCGCGCCGGAAACCGCCTTGGCCGTCTCTGTCAGACCGGCTCTCTTCTGCACCGCTAGTTCGCCGTGGTGATACGGGTCCATGTCTGCTCCTCATGATGTCGACGTGTCCGGGCCGCTTGTGGAGCGAGATGCTTTCCAGCAGGTGCGCGGACCGAAAGGAACGCGATCCCTTCGGGTCTTGGGCTGGAGCGGGAGCTCGTACACGTGGCGGTCGGGCGAGTGGGCCGGGAGGCCGCACGCCGGCCGGGGCGGGCCGGGGGTGGGGCCTCCCGGAGTGCTGGCCGCTTCTAGAAGAAGCCGCAGGTCGGCTCCTGGCCGGCCGGCGCGGGAGCGCCCTCCGCGCCGGTGGGCACGTAGACCTCCAGGCGGATGCCGTCGGGGTCCTTGAAGAAGATGCCACCGGAGGCGGCGCCCTCGGCGTGGGCTACGACGCCGTCGTGGACGAACTCCGTGTCCAGCTCGCGCAGGACGGCCTCGGTCGCGGCGATCTCATCGAGGGTGTTCACCTGGAAGGACAGGTGGTGAAGGCCTGCGGTGGCCGTGGCGAAACCTTCCTGGCTCTGCTGCCACAGGGCGACGAGGATCTCGCCGTCCCGGCCGAGGAAGGCCCAGCGTCGGCTGTCGTCCTTGCCTTCGGCGAGGGTCTCGAGTCCGAGGACTCGCGCGTAGAACGGCAGCGACCGGTTGAGGTCGGTGACACCGAGGCCGACGTGGCCTGTCTTGAGGGTGGCAGGGGCCAGAGAAGTGGTCATGACGTTCCTTCCGGAGGGCGGATGCATGGAGCCGGTGGGCGCTAACAGTCTCGCTCGACCTAACCGGCTAACGGAACATTAACGGTTACCTCCCCCACATGCAACCGCTGAAATTTCTTTAGCCGGTTATGCTTCGACGGTGTGATGGCATGGACCCCGACACGAAAGGGCGCACCGCATGCACACTCATCCGGCCCACGCCGCCGACGCGGACCCTCGCCCTCTCCTCGGGGAGCCGTTGCCGCTGGACCTGTTGAACACGCGCTGGGTGGACGACGACGGCGCCCACGACCTGCTTGAGCGCCCGGGCGGACTGGCGATTTGGCTCTCGTCCGCCGGACTGGCCGACATCGCACCGGACACGCAGGAGACCCTCGGGGCCCTCCTGGCAATCCGGACCGCGCTGAGCTCGATGGTGGCCAGCGAGGGACCCGAGCTGGAGCGGGCTCGCGAGATGCTCAACGACACACTCGACCACGGCCGCGTGCGACGCCTGCTGGGACCCGCCGGTCCGGAGTCGGTAGTGGAGACGGACACGCCGGGCTGGAACGCGGCGTGGCGCACGGCCGACCTCTATCTGCGCCTGCTGGAGGAGGGGCCCGACCGCATTCGCAAGTGCGCCAACCCCGTATGCCCCCTGCGCTTCTACGACACGACCAAGAACGGGGGGCGGCGCTGGTGTTCCATGGGATCCTGCGGCAACCGCGCCAAGACCCGCCGACACTACGAGCGCCACCAGAGTACGCCCAGGCGGGGATGCTGACGGCGCACCACCCCATGCGCCGGCCTGCCCTCAGAAAACCCGGCACCACATACTCTCCGGCGCCACTCGCTTCAACTGGCAAAATCACTTTCAATGGTTGAATAAGTGGTGATCGGCGCGCGCCATGACGGCCTGCCCGTTGTCGAACGCACGGTGGGACCTTGGCCGCCGGGGCTGGCCTGCGGATACGCGCCCGGCGGGCGAACGGGCCGTGGAGAGTCCGATGGAGGGACCCTTGGAAGGGGCGGCCGGGTCCTGGTCTGCGTCGGCGCCGGGCGTCGATAGCCGCCATAGGCGGCCACTGAGGAAAGGCACCCCTGGTCCGCGGCTGACGAGCAGCACAGCCGCGCGCCCCATCTCGCCTGGACTCCCCATCAACAAGGCGGGTTGTCCGAACCGGCACCTCAGGGGCCTTCGGCGTGCTCCGTGACCCGGCCTCCGGCCGCGTGCGGGATCTGTCCGCGCCTCGGTTGGCGCTGTTCTCATCCCGCCGCGCGCCTGCCGTTCGCGCCGGCGTCCGCTGTGACGCTCAGCGCGGGGCGGGCCGCCGGGTGCCGGTGCAGGCGGACCGACAGCCTCGGCAGCCGTCGCCGAAGCAGCGTGTTGCCGGCCGGGCGGCAAGCGGCGAGGGCCTGGCAGGTGGCTGTCCAGACGTGCTGGGTGCGGACAAGGTCGCCAGGGAAGGATCGGGCACGCATCATTCGATCACATGTTTGATTCTGCTGTTACGCAGGCCACCGGACGCGCCCGGTCACCTGATGTCACCCGCGGGCCGAACGCATGCGCTCGGGCAGGTCCGTCGCGGGCGGTCATCGGCGTGCGTGCCAACCGCCAGGAGCGGGCCTCTCGGTGGGAAATTCCCCCTGCCGATGCCGGCACGTATGGCCATGGAGTCCTGCGGCGAGAGCGGCGAGGAGACCACCGTCGACGACGCGCCCTCCCGTAAGAGGACCGCCGCGAGGAAGACGACGAAGAAGACCCCGGCGAAGTGGACGCCGCGACGAAGTCATCCTGCGGCAAGCCCCGGTCGGCGTGAGTAGCGCCCGCGGAGTCTCACTGGTCGGTGCGGTCGGACGGGTAGAGCCGACGCCGCGCCACAGGTGCCGTAATATTACTTTTGTGACGATCTTGGGAGATCTCCTGAGTACGGTCCGTCGCTGGATGAGGGCTTTTCGCCAATCGGGCGAACACAGCTCCATCAGAGCCGGGCGTGATCGATCAGCGGTCGGTGACGGCTCTGTTGCCGTACGTATCGCAGGACAAAATAGGCAGCGATCAGATACGGGTGAGACGTCCGAGACGCCGCGCATGGGCAGCTTCGACTGGGAGCCGCGGAGCGGCACGCTCCAGGTCGACGATGCCGGGTTGGCCCTCTTCGCCCTCCGGCCGGAGGATTACGACGGCAGACTCGGCTCGCTCCTCCCGCGGGTGGAGGACCGCGAACGGCTCCACGCCGCGTGGGAGGAGCACATCAAGGCCGACCGGACCTCCTTCAGTATCCATTTCCTGATCACGTGGCATGAGGGGGAGCCGCGGTGGGTTCATATGGGTGGTCGCATTCTTCGTGACGAACGGGTGCCGCCCGGCCGGGTTGTCGGCGTGCTCCGAGATACTGCGGCGGAACTCACCGGGGCGGGCCGTGGCTTGACCTCAGCACTTCAGAGATCCGCCGAGGCGCTCTCGACGGCGCTCACGGTGAACGATGTCATCTCCGTCTTGACCGGAAGGGGCGGACTGGAACGTTTCGGCGCGGACGGGCTGGCGCTCGGTCTGATGAACGGGGAGTTCCTGGACCTGGTCGAACTGTCCGGAAACGACATGGAGCTGTTCCACGGGCTGGTGCACCGACGTGCCGACAGCACCACACCGCTCGCCGAAGCGGTGATGGCCAACGAAGCCCGTTTCTACTCCTCGGCCGCAGAGCTACTGCGGCGATTCCCGAGAATGCAGTCCTATGTGGAGCAACTCGGGGGTGTCAGCGGGGTGGCCTACCTCCCGCTGACCGCTCAGGCCCGGACCATCGGTGGGCTCGCCCTGATCTTCCGGCAACACGTACGCTTCTCGGCCGAGGACCGCGATCTCTGTCTGGGCATGGCCGCGATCCTGTCCCAGTCCCTCCAGCGGGCCATGCTCTTCGACAGCGAGCGCGATGTCGCCACAAGCCTGCAGGAGTCCATGCTGCCGCGCAGCATTCCAAAGTTCGACGGCACCGATATAGCCGTCCGCTATCGCGCGGCCTCGAGCGGGCGAGCAGTGGGCGGCGACTGGTACGACGTGATCGCGCTGCCCGGTGGCCGCGTCGGCGTCGTTGTAGGCGATGTGCAGGGTCACGACACACATGCCGCTGCCATCATGGGACAACTGCGCATCGCCTTGCGGGCGTTCGCCGGGGAGGGGCACGCGCCGTCGCGGGTCCTGGAACGCGCCTCCCGGTTTCTCACGGAACTGGACACCGACCGCTTCGCGACCTGCACGTACGCAGAGGTTTACCCCGCCACGGGAGAGGTAGGTGCCGCCAGGGCCGGTCACCTGAATCCCCTCGTACGGAACGGCGACGGCACTGTCAGCGAGCCCGATCTGGAGGGAGGGCTCCCGCTGGGAATCGCGACTGAGTTCGGCCGGGAGTACTTCCCCGAAACCCGGGCCGCTCTCGCGCCCGGCGAATCCCTGATTCTGTGCACCGACGGCCTGGTCGAGGAAGCCGGCAGCGACCTCACGGTAGGTGTCGCGGACCTCGCCGAAGCAGTCAGAACCGGCCCCCCAGGAGCGGAGGCGCTGGCGGACCACATAGCCGAGTGCCTCAGCGACCGCTGGGGCACCCACGACGATGTCGCCCTCCTCATACTGCGCCGACTGCCGGCCAGGCGGTAAAGAACCCGGGGCCGAGACCTGTGGCCCCTTGGATCCGGGGCTCACTTTTTGCCCAAGCCCATGGAGGTGCCTGGGCGAACGGTCCTGAGCCCCTCCCCCTGCCCACCAGGCCGATGGTGCTGAACCGCATGCATGCCAAGGGATCCCCCCTCCGGCTCGCCGGACGACGCCCCCGTTACCTAAGGGCTGTCCCGTAATCCCTGGCGGGCGCGCGACGACAGCTACGGCACCTCGCCGCGTTGTCGGATCGCCCGAATACGCCCAGTATGCGGACGTCCCTCCGCCTTGCGATGCACCGCATCTGACGCCGCGCGCTGATCCACCAGGGATTACGGGACAGCCCTTAACCTCGGGCGTTCATGAGCGTGCCCGTCCATGACTTGCTCAAATAAGCGGAGAGTGCTCCTGACCTGCAACGATGGGACTTGTCTAGGGTCCTGTTGGCTGCACGGAAAGAAGCACTCTCCAGGTGAGTGAGCGTATCGGGTTGTACCCGCGTGTCCGCGTCGAGGGCGGTGGCCGTGGGGTGGTCTCGCAGGCCGGGGCGGTGCTGTGTGTGGAGACGGTTCGCAAGTCCGGCCTGGACAACGCGATATCGGTGGCATTGGCCCCGTGGCGCAAGCCGCGGGCAGTGCACGACCCGGGCAAGGTCCTGCTGGATGCCGCGCTCAGGGTCGCTCTGGGCGGGGACTGCCTCGCCGATGTCGCCATGCTGCGGGCCGAGCCCGACGTGTTCGGCCCGGGGGCATCCGATCCCACGGTCTCCCGTCTCATCGACGCCCTCGCCGCAGCCGGACCGAAGGCGCTCACCGCGATCCGGTCGGCGCGGGCCGAAGTACGGTCGCGGGTCCGGGAGTTGGCCGGGGCGAGCGGTCCGGCCGCCGATGGTCACGTGATCGTCGACATCGACGGCGTGCTGGTCCTTGCGCACTCCGAGAAGCAGGACGCGACCGCGACCTGGAAGAAGACCTTCGGCCATCATCCGCTCGTCGCGTTCGTCGACCACGGCCAGGCAGGTTCCGGAGAGCCGGTGGCCGCGCTGCTGCGGCCCGGCAACGCAGGCTCCAACACCGCGAGCGATCACATCACCACCACTGGGCTCGCCCTGGCCCAGCTCCCCAGACACCTGCGGCGGGGCCGGCAGACACTGATCCGCACCGACTCCGCAGGCGGGCACCCACGCCTTCCTCGACCGGCTCTCCCGCCGGGGCCGGTTGCTGTCGTAATCCGTCGGAATGACCATCACCGACGCCATTCACCAGGCCCTCCTGAACATCCCGGAGAAGGCGTGGACGCCGGCCTACGACGCAGGCGGCACCGAGCGTCCCGGCGCCTGGCTCGCAGAGATCACCGACATGCCCGACCTCTCCTCCTGGCCCACGGGGATGCGGCTCGTCGTCCGCGAGGAACGGCCCCACCCCGGAGCACAGTTGCGCTTCACCGACGTCGACGGCAACCGTCTGACCCGCTTCGCGACCGACACGAAGGGCGGCCGGCTCGCCACCCTGGAACTGCGTCACCGAAGGCGGGCCCGCTGCGAGGACCGCATCCGAAACGCCCGCAACACCGGTCTGCCAAAACCTGCCCCTGCACCACACTGCCCAGAACCGGATCTGGCTGGGGATCGTCTCCCTCGCGCTGGACCTCCTGGCCTGGATGCCGATGCTCGCTCTGACCGGCGACCCCTGCCGCTGGGAACCCAAGAAGCTCCGCCTGCGGCTGTTTTCCGCCGCCGCCCAACTCATCACCACGGGCCGCCGCCGCTGGCTCCGTATGACCGCCCGATGGCCCTGGACCGACGTCATCACCCAGGCAATCGACCGGCTCCAGGTCCTGCCGAACCCCGACTGACCAGCCACTTCGACCGCCCCGACAACCCGCGCCCCCCGGAAAGTGGAACCCGGCGCCCACCCCGACGCGACAACCGGGCCATCAGCCTGCCCCGCACCCGAAAAGACCGCACCACACAAACACAGAGTCCCCGTCAGCGAACCGACGAGGACTCATGAACGATCGAGACTAGCACAGAACTCAGCGTCGCGCTGAGAGCCGAGCCATCCCGCGGCGGCAAGCCGCACGCTCAAATTCCAGAAGAATGCGAGCTGTTGGGGCTCGACGCGGTGCACTCCTGCGATCGCCACCCGAACGAGTGACTCCCGCACCGCGGTCTGTTTCACGATGGAATGTTTTGTAGCGCCACTCTCCCCCACGGGAACGAAACGCTGTGAACGCGTCGTCGAGCTGGAGCGAGCGAGGAGCCTGCCGGACCATCGCCCCCGACACCCTGTTCGTCCAGGGCCAGGAACAGAACCGGGCCAAGGCCGTCTGCCTCGGCTGCAAGGTGCGTACCGAATGCCTGGCCCACGCGCTCGACAACCGCGAAGAATTCGGCATCTGGGGCGGCATGACCGAACGCAAACGCCGCACACTGCTCCGACGACGACCGACCGTCACCTCCTGGCAACGCCCCCTGGCAACCGCCCGGAACACACACGAACAAACCAACGACAGCAACCACCAGCAGACCGCCTAGAGACGGCATGCGGACACGCACAACCGCCCCTGGGACGTACCATCCAGCGCGGACCCTGCCCCCACATCGTGTCGGCGACCTCGGCGGCGACACCGAAAAGACCGTAGCCTTTACACAGGGGATCCGGTTTGTCGGAGCCCTTCGGTAATCTCGCGCGGTGATCATTGACCGTAACGCCCGTGTCGTCCCGCCCCGCTACCCCGACCGCGGTACGCGGGCACTGATGGGTGACATCCTGGGAAAGGCCGACCAGTCTGACCTCCTCGCCGCCTTCTTGTGGATGCAGGAAGGGGTGATCGGCAGGGAAGCCCAATCCCGGTTGGAGAACGCACGAGACACCCTGCTCGCCGACCTCGAAACCCTCCAGGAGCACCAATCAGACCCGGAATTCCAGGGCTTGTCATGGGAGAGCGCACGAGCCGATCTCGACGCCGTGTTTGATTCCACCATGGCAGTCACCAGCGAGGAAGTAAATCGACTCGAAGAGATACTGCAGGCTTCAGGTGCGACTCTTGACAGGTTGCTGTGCTTTCCTCACAAGGAGCCGTCACTTCGGTTCACACCAGGGAGCCACGAATCCCCACTCAACACGGTCGTTGCATGCCGAGACCACCTCACACCCCTGAAGAGGCGACGAGAAGCCCTTGCCTCAGACGTGTCGAAGCAAATCGACCGACTGGCCGACCTCAACAGCCGCAGGCCAGAATTCCGGCAGAGCGGGAAGAGTTACACGCCGGAACACATGCTGCGTTTTGACTCCACAAATTTCGAGATCCTCATCTCCTGGCTGGCGAATCGGGACGGCATGACGGTCCTCCGAGACCGGGGCGGGCCCGGGGACTTGGGCGCGGACGGGATATTCCGCACACCGGACAACCGCACCGCCGTAGTCCAGTGAAAACAGACAAAGACTCTGCCAGGACGGGGAATCGGCAGCGAGCCCGTACAACGGTTCAACGGCACAGCCCGTCAGGAACACAACGCAGACATCGCTGTGATGATCACCAATGCGACGTTCTCCGAACCGGCCCGCGCCTTCGCCAGCAAGCACGAAATCCACCTCATTGACGCCGAGCGGCTGCAGAAATGGGCCACTTGGGGAGACTCGTTCTACGAAATCATCGACATCCCGGCCCCTATTCCTACAAGCCCTACGGCAAGCTCAGCGGGTGCCCTGTCGTGACACTGCCCCGAGGCCGCTCTGCACCGCCGGCCGCGCAGTGGGCGTCCATGCTGACCAAAGGGCTATCAGAGCGGAGGAAACATAGCGCGGGATCGCCGGTTCGCCAAACCGGCGATCCCGCGCATCATGGACAGTCCACCGCCACGACCCGCCCCTACGTCGGAAGGGACCACCCGACGACCACCAACCGACCGCGAGACGCTCACGGCCAGGATGCCGGCATGCGATCACCCTGCCGCGTAGCTCGCCCGGAACAGATCCCTGGCACGCTCCACGTCCCTCGGCGTGCGGAGCTGCACCTCCAGGTCGCCCGTTCCGTGATGGCCGAGGCCGGTCACGTTCCGGGTGAACCCCGGAACGAGGTCGACGTCCTTGGGGTCGACCTTCAGGTAGACCAGGACCTTGCTGCGCTGAGGCGGGCACAGGCAGGCGAAGTTCCGCAGCCGCTGATACGCCCGGTACTGCTTGTGCTCGACCCGGTTCACGCCGTCCCCCAGACCGAGCAGAGCCTCGTCCACCGCGTCCGCCAGCTCGACCATCGACGCACCCTGCACGCCGGCTGCCGCCCGTGCGACCGCCTGCCGGCGCGCCCGGCGGATCACCCGCATGCCGTTGCTGACGGAGGCAACGGTCTCAAGACCGATCAGGTCGCTGCCGAAGAACCGGTAACGGACCAGGTCGATTGGCCTCCGGTGCTCGCGTACGGCGTGAATGTCGTAGCGGGTGAAGTCGCCGGCGATACAGATCAGACGTGGTGCGCTCCAGAGCACCTGAGCCGCGGCCGTGGACCCGAACTGGTCGCGGACCAGGTGCTCGAACTCCGCCCGGTGGTACATCAGCCACGACAGGTAGAACAAGCCCTGGTTGATAACGCCGGCGTCAACGCCCCGCTTGTACTCCACGATGACCGGCGACCCGTTCTCGTCCAGCCCGAGCGAATCGATCCGGCCCCCGTGAACCGGTCCCGTGCCGTACTCACTCGCCAGGAACCGGACGCCCAGCAGCGTCTCCATGTGCGCCTCGACAAGGCCCTGCACATCCGCCTCGACCTCAGCACGACGCGGCGCGACCTCGGTCACGCCGCTTTTCGTCGTATGGAACAGCTTCAGGCCCGACACCTCCCCCTCCTCGGCTCAGAGAGCATCAACGCCGAGTAGGCACAGGTTTGTTTCCGTGAACGACTGCGGGGCCGTGAAAGAAGTGTGTGCATGGATCGCTCTGCCGAGCCCACTCACCCCCTTCGCAGGGCTGCCGCCGCAGGGCACTCCAGGGCCTCGCCGGGATTCCAGCACCAATCCAGCACGGTACGGATGACGAGGGGTGATGACAGGTGACGAGAGATCAGATCATCCAGCACCTATCCAGCACGGGAAAAAACTAAGGACCCGACCCCGGAAGGTCGGACCCCTTATGACCTGCATGTTTGCCAGATCAGCGACGTGGTGCTAAGTCACTCGCTACACGTTGAAGCGGAACTCCATCGCAGTCCTTGCCCTGCATCGATGTGGTAATCCGGCGACCTGAACGCCGACGCCAGTGCCGCAACCGCTGCGGACCGGCGTCGGCGTGGAGTGCGCTCAGCGGGCGCCGACCACACCACCGTCTTCCCTGGTGATGACGATCGTGGCAGACCGGGGACGGCCGGTGGGGCTGAAGTCGGGCCAGTTCGAACTCAGCCGGGGGTTCTCGGGCGTACCGGAGTCACCGGGGTGCTGGATGTTCACGAACAGCGACCGGCCGTCCGGTGTGGACGTGATGCCGGTGATCTCGCTGCGCGGCGGGCCGACCAGGAACCGCCTGATGTCGCCGGTGTCAGGGTCGGCCGCGAGCATCTGGTTGTTCTGCGCGACGCCGTTGACCGTCGGCTGGGTGCCGTCGGTCTGGATCCACAGCCGGCCCTGCGCGTCGAACCAGAGGCCGTCGGGCGAGCCGAATGCCTGGTCCGGGGGAACGGTGGCGCCGCTGGCCTCGTCCCCGGCGAGCAGGAAGATGTCCCACTCGAACTTCTCCGAGCTGGGGTTGCGGTTCTCGTCGATCTTCATGATGTGCCCGAAACGGTTGTTGAGCCGTGGGTTGGGCGCGTTCACCGACTCGGTTCGGGCCGTGTTGTTGGTGCAGGTGAAGAACACCGCGCCGGTGCCGGGCTGCACCGAGCACCACTCCGGGCGGTCCATAGGGGTGGCTCCCACGGCGTCCGCGGCAAGACGCGCGTGGATCAGCACCTGGGCCTGGTCGGCGAACCCGTCGGCCTTGGTCAGGCCCGGCTTGCCGTGCACCAGCGGCAGCCACCTGCCGGAGCCGTCCTCATCGAACCGGGCGACGTACAGAGTGCCCTTGTCGAGGGGGCTGCGCCGACGCTTGAGCGCGTCCTTGATCGGCTCGGCGCCCACGAACTTGTAGAAGTAGTCGAACTGCGTGTCATCGCCCATGTAGACGACGGCCTCGCCGCGCCTGCCGCGCACGACGACGGCGTTCTCGTGCTCCATGCGCCCCAGGGCGGTCCGCTTCTTCGGCTTCGACGAAGGGTCGAAGGGGTCGATCTCGACCACCCAGCCGAACCGGTTGTACTCGTTGGGCTCCACCCGCATGTCGAACCGCCGTTCCGTGGTGTACCACGGGTACGGGCTCTCCGATCCGATGCCGTAGCGCTCCTCGACCGATCCGGCCGGCGGCGGTTCCTCGTCGTAGAAGAAGTACTTGTTGATCGTCTCTTCGCACGTCAGGTAGGTGTCCCAAGGGGTCGGCCCGCTGGCGCAGTTGTTCAGGGTGCCCAGCACCCGGACGCCGTGGGGGTCCGCGCCGGTGCGCAGCAGCGGGTGGCCCGCCGCCGGACCGGTGATCTCGGCAGGCGTGGTCATGGTCACCCGGCGGGCGTACTTGGATTCGTTGAGGTGCCACTGGCCGTTGCGGCGCCGCTCGATCTCGATGATCGACACACCGTGCGCGGCCATCGACTTGGCGGTCTTCTCCGATGTCCAGTCGGCACGGCCGTCGGTGTGCAGCAACTGCTCGGCCGTGGCCTCGTGGTTCACGCAGAGCAGACCGGAGCGAGCGCCCCTGAGCGGGAAATACCACATGCCGTCGTGCTGGTCACCTGCCTGCTTGGCCTGCTCGGCGGCGGTGTTGCCGGCGTCCTCGGCGTAGGCGGGCCCGGACGGCACGATCGGGTCGCCCCAGGGGTAGAGCACTTGGTATCTGTAGCCCGGCGGCAGCACGACCTCGTCGGCGGTACTCGGTGAGACCGCGGGGAACCCGAGCAGCGGCTTACGGCCACCGTGAGTCGCGACTCCCGCCTGTTCCGCCGCGGCTGCCGCGGGCGGGGCCGCGAAGAACGACGCGGCGGCGGTGACGAGCCCTCCGGCAACCACCGTCCTGCGGGACAGACGACGCTGGGCCAGTTCGGACATCGAAGGTGAAGCAGAAGGTGAAGGGGAAGCGGGTGTGTCGGGGCGCACGTACGGCCTCCAGCCAAGATCAACAACGGGGATGCCCCTGTCAGGGGTTCGCCACGCTAGGAAGCCGAGATGGCCTGATTTCCCCTCGAAGGTAAACGGAAGGTCAAGAGAGGGAGGTGTCAAGGTGGAACTCCGGGATCCACCGGGGCGATTGGGATCAAGGCGCGGCCGTCGGCCGCGCCGGCACGCCGCCGATGCGCGCCGTGGGTTCCCGGCCCGCCCGTGCCCCGTTCACGGGTGGCAGGATGCGGGGACCCGCCGCGCCGGGCACCGTCGTACAGGTCAGGATCGACGGGGTGGGCGAAGCACTCATCGCCCTGGGTGACGTCACGCGCCCCGGCAGCTACCGTGCCGTCGACCGGCTGAAGCGACTGGGGGTGACACCCGTACTGGCCACCGGTGACCGCGAGGCCGTCGCCGATGCGATCGCCGAGGAACTCGGCATCGACGAGGTGTACGCGAGCTGCACGCCCGAGAGCAAGGCCGAACTGGTTCGGCGTCTGCGGGACGAGGACCGCCGCGTCGCGGTGATCGGGGACGGTGTGAACGACGCCGCCGCCCTCGCTGGCGCGGACCTCGGTATCGCCATGGGCAGTGGCACCGATGTCGCCATCGGAGCGGCCGACGTGACCCTGGTACGCGGCGACATCGGATCGGTCGCCGACGCGGTCGGCCTCGCCGGACGCACCCTCGGCACCAACCTGATCTGGGCGTTCGGCTACAACGCCGTCACCGTGCCGCTCGCGGCCGTGGGATTGCTCAAGCCCATGGTCGCCGCCGCGGCGATGTCGCTGAGCTCCCTGCTCGTGGCGGGCAACAGCCTGCGGCTGCGCGCTTGGCAGCCATCGGCCGCCCGGAGAACCGGCGCGCGCGTCGGCCAAGCCGGCCAAGGAGAACAGCACTCATGACGGAACCGTCCACCGCGGACACCTCCGGCCCCCGCGGCCCCGCACCGTCATGGAACCGAACGCCCACCTCAACCTCGGCGAGAAAGGGGCGTGGTCGCGGCCACCGGCTCTCGAACTCCCCTCCTCCGAAGGTGACAACACAAAGAACCAACGGGAGCCACGCCGATTTGCTCGGCAAATAGGACCCGGAAATGAAGACCGTCGAGACTCGCACACCCTCGCCCCGCTGCTAGAGCAGTTCGTCGACCGCAGCGCCTCGGCGCCAGGATGGCCCACACCCAGATCGGCGCCGAGCCCCGCATCTCCCAGATGTACGTCTCCTTGAGGCAACTATTAACTCCAATTCGCCGACGTGGTGGAATTCATACACGAAGCGGAACTCCACCACACGCCCTTGCCCTGCGCAACGTGCTTCGGTCGCCTCACCAGCGAGAAGCCCACTTCTGGCGCGCCAACGCGCCCGACCGGCCCGACGGTTGGCCGCGTGGCCAACGCGTGACCAACAGCAGCCAGGAACAGGCAGAAACACCCAGATGGAGTCCGACCAGGCGGAAAGAGAGAACCTCAGCTCGGATGACAAAATACCTGTTCAGGGGCTCTTCAGGCGCCAGTCGGGCCGGGGGTGGCGGCCCCGGCCGCGCTCCGGGCGCGGGTAGTCGGCTCCCGCTGACCGTGAGCGTCGTGAATCTGGCGCTGAGACCGTGCCCAAGCCTCCGACGCGAGAGGCTCGTGGCCAATGTCCCCGACGACTGCCGTCGACGTCGTGGCCACCGCCATCCCCCTCGCGGGACGAGCGACTACAGGAAGCGGACACCCGCGACCGAGCACATCCCTGGCGGATCGCCGGGATGGCCCGCCGCCCTTGCGTGGGTGATACAAAGAGCCACGCAAGGCAACCGGGAAGCACCAACGTCCCATGGCTCCCCGGGGCATCTGATCCCACATGCGTCCCACAAAACCCCTGACGCTTCGTCGGGCAGGCGTAAAAGCGAAGTTCAGAGGTACTACACAGCGAACACAACAAGCGCCTTCTAAGCGCTCGCTCCAGAGACACGCCCACGGCGGTTCCACTGATGAGGGCGACCGCCACCGTGCGACGGGCAGCCGCTCCGCGTCTCCGAGTGGGTAGCGATCCTCGGTCGCCCCGAAGGGTCACCGCCACCATGGGGCTGCCGACCTATCAGGAGCGGATGCCGGAGTTGCGATCCACGTCTCCCTCTCTTCTGCGGGCGGGAGAAGATCCCGTCATCGAGCAGGTTGCCGGGCACCCTCGCCCGCATTCCTCACCGACGGTCGGGAGATGCAGGCGCCGCATCTGGACCTGATCGACCGGGCCTTCATCGACACGGCCGAAGGCCGCTGCGACCGCGTCATGCTCACGATGCCCCCGCGGCACGGCATGAGCCGCAGGGCGGCCTCAAGATGGGCGCCACTCTGGTGCCTGCGGCGCAATCCTGGCAGCACCGCATGATGATCGCCTCCTACTCCGCTGACTTGGCGGAGGACCACGGTCGGTGGATCAGGGATGCCATCTACACCTGGGGCGACGACCTCGGCATCCAGCTCAAGACCGGCAGCCAGGCCGCCAACCGAATCGCCATCGTCGGCGGGGAAGGCGGCCTGCTCGCCGCAGGCACCGGTGGCGGTCTCACAGGACGCGACGCCCACATCGCCATCGTGGACGACCCGGTCAAGGACATGGCCGACACGGACTCGTCGACCATGCGCAAGCGCGCCGGGGACTGGAGGACCTTCGTACTGCAGACCCGACTTGAACCGACCGGCGCCATCTGCGTGATCCAGACACGCTGGCACGAAGACGACCTAGCCGGGCGCATCCTCGCCACCGAGTGCGACGCATGGCGCGTCATCGACCTTCCGGCCCTCGCCGACACCCCCGATGACTCGCTCATCCGGGCACCCGGTGAGCCCCTGCGGCCCCAGCGATTCGACGCCGCTTACCACACCCGAACTTGCAAGCGTGTCGGCCAACGGGTCTGGGGCGCCCGCTACATGCAGAAGCCGCGCCCGCCGGAGGGAGGCGTCTGGAAGCGCGAGTGGATCGACACCGCCAGGATCAACTCTTCGGCATCGACATGGCGCGCATCGTCGTGTCCGTCGACGCCGCCGACGGAGAGTCCACCGTCGGCGACGAGACCGGCGTCATCGGTGTGGGCCGGGACTTCGACCGCCAGTTCTACGTCCTTGCCGACAGGTCGGGCTCCATGGGTGCCAACGACTGGGCCTTGCCGCCTGCCGACTGGCCCTCGGACTCAAGCAGACGCCATCGTGGTGGAGAAGAACTATGGCGGAGACATGGCGAGGCAGATCGTCACCCAGGAATGGGAGCGGCTACACCGCGAGGGAGTCACCAAGGGCCTGCTCATGCCGATGATCCTGGAGGTCACCGCCAAGGTCGGCAAGCGCCTGCGTGCGGCACCAGTGGTCCAGCTCTACGAACAGCAGCTCGTTCACCACGTTGGCGAGTACACCGAGCTGGAGGACCAGAGGGTCACCTGGGTGGAGGAGATGGACAGCCCGGACCGTATGGACGCAGCGGTGCACGGACTGACGGAACTGACCGAACCGGATCAACTCGACACTCTGCCAACGGACATCGACGGCGACCGCTTCGATGGTCGGCGCTGAGGCTGAACCCACACCGCGCGCAAAACGGCCCCCGTAACCGCACGACCGGGTCGCTGGCCGGGATCGTCAGCTTCGCGGCCTGTGGAATCTGGAAGCCGTCGGCTCCCTGCGCCAGTAGCCTTGCGGCCACATGTTCACGCACCGCTCGCAAGGTAGTTGAGTTGTATGGGTGCTTCGAAGCCCGTCGGCATGCCACGCCCAAACGGTGACGAGGGTTACGCCCTGATCGCGATGATCTGGGCGTTCTTTCGGGACGCCGACCGCTGGCCGACGTTCGATGAAGTCGACAGAAAGCTGTGGCGTGACCGATCCATCAGCTTCGAGGATGCAATAGGTCAAATTCCACCAGGGGTCCTCTGGGGTATCGACCTCGATATGAAGCGTCGACCACCGCAGTCCATCGCGCCCATTCAACTCACTCTGGCGGGCGCCGCCAACTGCGACGGCTCCGACCCCGAGGTTAGTGCGCTCCTCGGCATCGTGCGGCTCGCCAGCAAGATTGAACGAGACTGGGAGTCACCGCACCCGCCATCCGATGCGCAGCAACCCTTTATCAACTTCGAAACAGTGCGCTCATACCCAGGGTTAGATTCCAACCTCCTCCCTCGTGCAAGCGTCCTTTTCCGAGCCGTGCTGCTTGCCATGCACGAGCCTTGGAGCCGAAGCTTTAGTAACAATCCCGAGGAGGGATATGAAGCTTGGCAACTGGGTTTTGACCGAGGCATCCGACCCTTCGAAGGCGTCTCAAGCCTTGCCGAATACTGGGACCGCCGACAGAGGGTCCTCGCTCCAGACTCGCAGGCGTGGCCCACAATGGCCATCGATGCCTCGGCGTCGCCTATGGTTGAAGAGTCGCTGGGAAGTGCATCTAGCATGCTCGCATCTCTGCACCCAGACGTTGAAATACACGCGGGTGAACTATTCTGGGCTGGATTCCTCAAGCAGGCTGTGTTCGCGATGTGCGGGCGCTTGGAGCACCGAATTCAAGGGCTGGTTGACCCGGGCGGCAGTGGTCGCGCGCTGATGCATAAGGCTTTCGCTGTGCCCAAAATGCCAGTACCTCAAGTGCCGCAGCTCAATCCGACTCGCGCCAAGGATGACTTCACTAGGGTCAGCGAGCAGGAGGGCTACATGTTTCTGTTCTCCGGCATGATGGCCGCCCTTCGCAATACCGGCGGGCATGGCGATTACCCGGTCTACAGCGAGGAGGAAGCGTACGAAGCCCTGGCTTTTCTCAGCCTGCTCTCCCGACGGTTGGATCTCGCCGCAGAGCGCAAGAGTGCAGGGTCCGAGGGCGAGCAACCGCTAACCAACTCGTAAACTGGACCAGCGGCCCGGGGCCGACTGCCTGTAGGGGGACCATGGGCCTGCGCGAGCTGATCACCGATGTCTGGAGCTGGCTGGACTACAAGCCAGTCATGGCCGACCCACGCCGGCCGGGCCGTAACGCCTGGGCGGAGCTGACCTCATCCTGGGTCCCTGATGAGGACCTGCGGCGCCTGGCTGCCTACTGGCTACTGGCTACTGGCTACGTACGACTCCAAGCAGGCCGGCCAGGTTGCCGCGATCACCGGGGACGGCGAATCCGGAACCGAGCGGCGTGAACTCGGCGACGCCTCGAAGCTCGTAGACATCGCGCTCGGCTACCTCCTCGGCTCCGAGTAGACCATCGCGGGCGCGGAGCACGCTGACGATGCGGTGTCGAGAGCCGTTGCGCTTGATCCACTTGGACACCGACGAGGGCCAAGAGGACGCAATCTTCGGTCGCGGCCCGGAGCACGCCGTGGTGTGCATCACCCTCGTACCGGCGGAGTTGCTTACCGAGGAGTGCCGGCCTGAGGACCCGCAATTCCCCTCCACCCGTTGATCAGAACTTGAGAAGGTATGACCGTACGACCCGGATTCGAGAGAGACGGAGCCACCCGCTTTGATCATTCTGGACGCGAACATCCTCAAGTCGACCTCGCTGCGAAGTCCCGCTGCTGACATGCTCCGCGCCATTCGGGCCGCGAAGGTAGAGCGGGTCGCGGCCCCGTGGATTGTCATGGAAGAGATCGCCGCGCAGCAGGTCCTGAGCTACCAGGGAAAGCACGATGCGACCTTGGAAGCCGTGAACACCCTACGCAGGGCCACCCCTTGGGCAGACATCGTGCTTCCTAAAAGGTCGTTTCAGTTGGTGAGTCTGCGGTAGTTGATCAGGCTGGTGGCGATAGCGGTGAAGGCCAGGAAGTGTTCGGGTTTGCGTTCGTAGCGGCGATGCAGACGACGGCATCCGGCGAGCCAGGACATGGTGCGTTCGACGACCCAGCGATGACGGCCCAGCCGCGCGGAGCTTTCCTTGCCACGGCGGGCGATGCGGGGTGTGATGCCACGTTCACGGAGCCATCGCCGCTGGTGGTCGTAGTCGTAGCCCTTGTCGCCGTGCAGCTTGCGTGGTCGGCGACGCCGTGGCCCGCGCTGACTGCGGACGGGTGGGATGCCCTGCACGAGGGGCTGCAGGGCGAGGCTGTCGTGCGTATTCGCGGCGGAGATGGCGACGGAGATAGGCAGACCCGACCGGTCGACGATGAGGTGGATTTTCGATCCGTTCTTGCCGCGGTCGGTCGGATTCGGTCCCGTCAGCTGCCCCCTTTGAGGGCCCGGACGCTGACGGAGTCGATGGCACAGCGCGACCAGTCCAACTCACCACGGGCACCCAGGTCATCGAGGATGACCCGGTGCAGCCTGGCCCACACCCGCGCCTTGGACCACTGGGCGAAACGCCGATACACCGTGGGCCAGGCCGGCCCGAACACCGGCGGCAACTGCCGCCAGGAGCAACCCGACATCGCGACGAACACGATCGCCGTCAACACCTCACGGTCACCGGCCCGCCGGCGCCCACCGCCCTGCGGGCGTACAACCTCCGTCGGAGGCACCACCCGCCGAAACAGCTCCCACAACTCGTCCGGCACCAACCGCTCAGCAAGAGTCGCCATGCTCAGACCCACGAACGATCAAGCCAAAGGAAACGACGTCTAAGCCCAACGGCCTCGGACAGCGGCTTGACGATTCTCGCCTCGCAGCATCCGAGCCCCGTCACAATGGACGATCTCCCCAACGTTCCGATCATTGCCGAGTCTGAAGAGGTGATGGAGCTGTTGGAGGCCGCCTCGCGCGCTGGCAACCTCTCGGAATCGCCCCTGCAGCTTCGGCAGATCTTGAACACCATAAAGTACGGCACGTCGGACCGCAGCACTCTGGAGAAGGCTCTGCGTCTCATGACCGATAGGGCTGACGCCGCGACCCGCAGGCTGCTCATCGATGCAGCAGACGATCTCGGGGACGAGGACACCGACGAAGCACTATAGCGATGAGCGCACGAGCGGAGGGTCAGCCTCTGCACGCTGCCCGCAGGCTACCGCCTCGGGCAGCTCACCGACAGCGTCCGAGAGCATGAGGACCTCGGCATGCGCCGGGGTCGCGTAGAGAAGAGGAAGTAGGACAACAGCGGAAGCGGCGAGCGCGAAACCGCGCAACAGATTCTTGATCACAACGCGCAGTGATACTGACTCCCCGCCAGCCATCCGACCGATCCCCGTCCCCGATCCCCCCGTACGGACGAAGACTTTCACCGCAGAAACGATTCCCAATAGCGGTGTCAAGGAGCGGGAGATGTCAAACCGTGACGATAGAGTGCCGCCTCTGTGAATGTGGCCGACGGGGTCTCATGTCGCTGTTCTACGAAGTCTGCCGCCAGATTCCGTCCTGTTCACCCGAGTGAGTGAATGAATGGAAGCGTCGGACATTCCCCGAGCACTATCAACTATTGACACCCACGATCCGCCACCGCGTACTCGTTCGCACGTCATTGGGCAGCAGGCCGACGCGCACAGCGTTCTGGGCCGTCGTCCGTAGGGAACTCAGCCTGTGTGGCGTGGGCAGTTCACGAGCGTTGGCCGGACGCGGCTGCTGGCAGTCGGCCCCAGGGGCAACGACCACGCCTTGCGGATGCTTTCGATCAGAGGGCGGGCGCTGTAGGGCGATATGCCGAGTTCCTGGCGGGCGTCGGCCAGTCGTTCGGGGTCGCCGTCCGGGCCGTGTTCAGCTGCGAGCTGGGTGCGGCGTTCGAGTCCTTCAATGCTGAAGATGTCGAGCAGGGTGAGTGAGAAGTAGGCGTACGCGGAGGCTTCGTCGATGAGCTGGCGTGCGTCACTGGTCAGTTCCAGATCGGCTGCGGCACCAGGTTGGTCGCCGGCGGCTGCGGTGTTTGGCCAGGTGCCGTCGGTGTAGAAGGCGAACTCGTCAAGAGTGTGCAGCATTTCGGCTTCCGTGCACGGGCATGGATCACGGTGATAGCCGCAAAGGGTGCGGAATGATGCGAGGACGTCGCTGGTGTTGTGGGTCCACTGCTGCTTGCTCAGCAGAGTTCGGAAGCCCGCGAATGTTTCTGCCAGTTCTTCCAGGACGAGGTGGCGGGAGATGTGGGTCAGCTCGTGGGACTGGGTTTTCTCCTGGATTTCGCGGATCTGCAGTCCGTAGCGGAGCAGGTCGCGCAGGATGCCGCCGGACAGGGCGTGGGCGAGGATGATGTAGGGGTCTTTCATGTTCTGGGAGCGCTTGGCGAGAATGGCGCGTGATTCTTTGAGAGTGCTGGGCTGAACGTGGACGATGTCGTCCAGGGAGCTGTCGGTGACGTCCCGGTGCGGCAGGCCCCGGCGGACGAACGCGGCCCCAACGTCTTCAGCCACCGAGATGAGGTAGTAGACGTAGGGCACGCCCAGGATGGCCTTGATCTCGCTCAGGAAGGCCAGTGCCTGAGTGTCCGAGCCGAGGCGGTCCACCTCGTCGATGGCGATCACCACGGTCTTGCCCTGCTCGGCTTTCTCGAAGGCGATGCTCCTGAGCAGGTTGCGGAACTCCTGCACCAGTTCTGGGTAGTTTGGGGGGACTGTGGAGACGGTTGTGGAGTGGTTGCTGCCCAGGCTCAGGAGCTGGGAGGCGCCGGTGGTCAGTCCGTTCGTGGACTGCTGGATCGTCTGGAGACGGTAGAGGTGGTTGCGGCACTGGGTCACCAGTTCCGGTTCCTCCGGCCGCGGGCTCCATCCGCCCGCTTTCGACAGCAGAACCCCGGCGACGATTCCCGCCAGTCGCAGCGGGTTCTCGGTGTCCGATAAGAGGCTGCGCACCTGCGGGTTGTCGATGAGGTACAGCAGCAGGAACGTCCCGCCGGCGGCAGCCGCAGGTCGGAACAGTTTCTCCAGGGAGATGTGCCACCTGCCGAGGGGGAACTCGGTGTCTGAATCCCGGGCGATGCGCAAGAGCCACCACACGAACATCAGTACCGCGGTGACGGCCACGGTTTTGATCAGTGCTTCCTGCTGGGTGAGGTAGAGGTGTTGGGCCTGCTTGCGGATCTGTTCGTCCAAGAACACTGTGCCCAGGGATAACCAGGCCAGGAGAAGACCGAGTGGCCTGCTGCCATGCATTGCCAGTCGTCCCACCAGGCGTGGCAGCCAGGCCGCGTGCCGCGCCTGCCACCAGGCGATCCCCGCGATGATGGCGGTCACGCTCGCGACGACTGTGTGGCCCTGCCAGATCTCCACCGCGTAGCTGCGGGTCGACTCTGCGTTCGTGCGTGCGAAGTCGGCAACGGATGTGGCGTACTGGGCGTACAGGGAGCGCACCGAGGCAGACAGACCCAGCACCAGTAGCGCGGCGGCGGGTACCGCGAAGGAGCTCCACCGCCCCAGCCGTTTGGCCTGGAGCCTCACCCCCCGCAGCAGCCTGCCTACGGGCGACAGGCGAGCGAACCTTGGCGCGTCATAGCGCTGGTCGCGCATGTATTTCTCGCAGAGCTGTACCGACAGTGAGAGCAGGAAGTCGTGCGGGGTGTAGGTGGCCGGCGCCTGGGCGATCACGCCGAAGCCCGCCTTCTTGACGCACTCATCGAGCAACGTTGTCTTGCCGGCGCCCCGTGGTCCGCAGACAGCAATGGTGCCGTCCTCGATGTGCGCGAGTTTGCTCTCCAGCTGACGCCTGGCCCCGTTCTCGACGACGAAGCCCGGTGCCCGCGGCGCGCGCAGGCCCCAGTCGTAGTTGTCCGGGATGAACAGGGAGTCCGGGTCCTCGCCCAGCATGTGGCGGACCAGTTGGGCAACCACCGGGCCCGTGCCCCCTTTCTGCAGGTCTTCTCCCCAGCCGACAGCGCGCTGTCCCACCTCGTAACGCTGGACCAGCCAGGAGATGCCCAACCCTGCGGCGACCAGGCACTGCATGAGGTTGGACCACGCCGGCTTGCCACGCCAGAACAGGGTGAACATCACGGCCGCCGCGGCCAGACTCGCTACGCCCAGGGCGAGCAGTCCGCCGAAAAAGAGCACCGCTGTGGCCCCGAGCGCGATCAGGGAGCTGACCACCCGCCAGTTCCAAGGTGTCTCACGCGCCGCCCTTTCGTGCTTACCGCGGACCTCGTCCAGCTTGACTACCGCTTCGTCCAAGGCAGTCGAGGGGCATTGAATGGTGGCGTAGCGGTGGTACCTCGTCGTTCTCATCCGCTTCAGGACGGCGTCGCGGGTTACGCCCTCCCGTTTTCCCAGCAGCCGCACGGTCTTGGGCTCGGCAAGCGACGCCCGTACACAACGGCGGTAGATCTTGGCCTTGTCACCCCCGCTCACGAAGTCCTCTGCCTTCGCCTCCCAGGCATCCAGCCAGTCCCGTAACGGCGACATGCGCCCACCCTTCCCCCAAGTACCAGGACCTGCGGATGCTAACGCCCTGAAAGAGCACGACGGACAGCGTTCTGCTGAAGGTGGCGCAGTTTGCGCGCACTACACGGCAGCAATGATGAGTTCCGGTCTCTGATCCGGGACCAGTGACTTCACCGGGTGGCTCTGAGGATCAGACGTCTAGCTAAGGGCTTGCAGGTCATCAACATGGCGTCTTGATCTTGCTGTTGGGGTCGATGCTCAGGGCGATGACCCGGGCATGGAGGGTTGCGAGGGCAGCGGGTGGGGTGGTCGCCGGTGGGACGCTTTTGGCGTGCGCCTTGAGCAGTGTCCTGATCTTCAACAGGGTGCGGGGCACGGCGGTGCGGCTGCTGTCGAAGAGCACGGCGAGGGGTTCAGCGGCCAGGGCGACCCGTAGGTGGAGGACGGCGGCCAGGACCTGGTCGGGGAAGGCGAGGCGGGGCGGGCATCCGCGCTTGACGTCGTCGTCGACGGCCAAGTGTGGATGAGATCGCTCAGTTGCTTCCGGGACATGCCGGTCAGGGTGGGGGCGGACAGCAATGCCTGGTTCCACTCCGGGGCCGGCTTCTGCGGAGCCCGGGGTGCTGGGACGACCGGGCGGGGCTGCGGGTGCGGGGCGCACAGGCCGCGCCGACTGCCGTGGAAAAGAGCGCTCAGGGCAGGATCACCGTATGAGCGAGATCAACGACGACGAGGATCATCCGGCCCCTGGACACCTGCGGCCCGACGGTGTGAGCGACAAGACCGTCGAAGCACCTGCCGGACGTCGCCGAGCAGAGCGAGTTCGTGACCACGTTCGTGCCGTCGTGCTTGAGGATCGTCTCTCTGGTGTCGCATCTGCCGCTGATGGTGATCCAGTGCCGGAGCAGGTCACGGTTGTAGCCGGTGCGCGAGTGCTCCGTCGTCACCGTCAGGGACGACAGGTATGAGCGGGCCGTCGAAGGGGCGATCGGGGGTGGGCAGAGCGGCCTGAGCGGGGGTGGTGCTCAGGAGCTTCGCGACGGTGGTGAGGGCGGCAATACTGGTGGCGAGTACGCCACGGCGGGCGGTGATTCGCATCAGGGTTCTCCCGGGCTCGGGGACGAACGTCCTGAAGAGCGCCCCCATGGTGACGGCCCCGGCTCACTGCAGGTAGAACGCGTGCGTGAGCGTGCACATCAGAATTCAGGACCTCAGATTCCCTAGCGCCAACTGAGTCTGTTCACCGTCGGCCGCGCAACGCGCGGATGATCTCGGCAACACCGCGCAGCACCGCAGCGCGATGCCGGGAATCGGTGCCCTTCACCGCCACATACGTGACCAGCACGGCGGCGGTAGCCAGCACGACCACCGCGGCCACGCCCGCCCAGGCACTGGCGATCACCGGGTCCATGCGTGTTCCCCTCTCCACGCCGCGCCGGGTGGTGCGGCTCGCGAACAGCACACGGCACCAGTCGGCAGAGCCTCAATCGCTACCGGACCGGCCGGACATTGGCGATAAACTCGCTGGTTACAGCACCGCAGACACGGCGGACGGCCGGACACCCCGGACAGGTACCGGATGCGGAGGGGGTTCCGATGCACGACAAAGCTCGGTCGTCGGCAGTGACTGCACTGGCCCGGCAACTGCAAACCCTTGAAACCAAGGCCCTACGCGGCGGCCGTACCCGCGCGCAGGCATGCCGAGAAGCCAACCAGCGAAACCCTCAGATGAAGCGGCTGGCCAGCTCCACGGTGAGCGACTGGCTCGCTGGCCACAGCCCACCCCGTGACGTCGACCGCCTTTGGGCGCTGGTGGAGGTGCTACTGAACTGGGCCGACGCGCCCGACCGGCTTGACAGTCGCGGTGCCGCCTGGTGGACGGCCCAACGCCGAGCGTGGCAGGCCACCTGGGAACTGGCCCACACCCCCGACGCATTCCCAGCCCCCCAGGCGCCTCCCAGCCAGCCGGAGCGCGCAGTCGACCGGCTGCACCAGCACCTCGGTAGACACGACAGCCTGCCGAAGGTCGGCAGCGACACGGCCAAGCCGCTGCTACTGCGCGTCCATCCGTCCATCCCCCTCGACCAGACGCACGCCACATCAGTTCAGGAGCCGAACATGGCTGCTGCAGCAGGGCTGGATCGGCAGCTGCCGACATTTGTCGAACGGGAATCAGCCGAGGAACTGCGGGAGCAACTGCATACTGCGGGCAAGGACGGCGGGTTCGTGGTACTGGTTGGCAAGCCCTGCGTCGGTAAGACCCGTCTGCTGTACGAGACCACCCGCGAGATCCTGCCCGACTTTCGCCTCCTCGTCCCCGACCTCGGCGATGGCGGCCTAATCAACGACATCGCCGCCGCCGACTTCCCCATACCACCGCTGCTGATCTGGCTAGATGAGCTGCAGCGCTTCCTACCCAGTCCCCACTTCGTGCCTGACGAACAGGCCGGCCACTCCCCGCTCACCGCCCGCGCCGTACGGCAGCTGCTCCAGTCCAGCACTCCGGTGGTGATCGTCGGCACCCTGTGGCCCGACTACCGGACCGACCTGCGTGCCATCGCCGACGGCACGGCCACCGGCCCGCCTCGTCCCCGCTACCCGCACGCCCTCGACATCCTCACCGCTGCCACCGACCTTGCGCTGTACACCTTCTCCCCCAGCGAACGCGACGACGCCACCCGGCTGGCCGACACCGACCCCCGCCTGGCGACGGCGGTAGCGGACCCCGACTACAACATCACCGAGGCCCTTGCTGGCGTCCCGCAGCTGATGCGCCGCTACGCTCACGCCCCCGACGCCCACCAAGCCGTCATCCACGCAGCCGTCGACGCTCGTCGGCACGGCCTCCGCTCCCCTCTGACCGCCGATCTGCTGCACGCAGTCGCCCGCGCCAACTTGACCAGCCTGCAACCCAACGACACCTGGTTCGACCAGGCCCTCGCCGAGTTGACCAGCACCGGCCGTCGTGACG
The DNA here is from genome assembly GCF_014646115.1 of Streptomyces camponoticapitis. GTDB lineage: Bacteria > Actinomycetota > Actinomycetes > Streptomycetales > Streptomycetaceae > Streptomyces > Streptomyces camponoticapitis. Next base: position 39,001 of record NZ_BMMV01000038.1, read on the forward strand.
ACCGCGCCACTGCCCCCCTCATTCCCCTCCTGTCTGCCGACCGCCGCACCGTCCTCGGCTACACCGTCGCTGGCTACCTCCTTCAGCACCTGACCCGTGTCCGCCGCACCCACCGTCTTACTGGTGTCACCTGGCAGGCCCTCATCGACCACGCCACCGATACCGATGACCTGCATCGTCTCGCCCAAGCAGCACAATTCCGCATGTTGCTCCGGATTGCTGAGAGCATTTATGCCCGGTTCGCCGCGCACGACAGCATCGCCGCCTTGCTTCTCTACCGACTACTGGTAAGCCAGGGTCGTACCGACGAGGCGATTGACGCTCTCCGTCCTCATAGTGGCGATGGCGGTCAGGGAACCGCACTGCTGGTCAGTGCCCTGACCAGAGAGGGTCATGCCGAGGAGGCCATCGAAGTCAGTGAGACACTACAATCTCGTGCCACCGCTGGCGATGAGTACGCGGCAGTACAGCTGGCTGGTGTGCTGGTCGACCGAGGCCGTAATGGCGAGGCGATTCACGTCCTCCGCCCTCACGCTGATACGGGTAAGCGCGAGGCCATCGGCAAACTGGCATGGCTACTGGGTTTCCATCCCCATAGTGACGGGGCGATCGAGGCATTCAATGCCCTGCGATCGCGTGCCGAGGCCGGCGACCAGGAGGCCAACTGGCGGTTCTCCCAGGTACTGGCTTTGCAGGGCGACTTCGATCAGCTCCAATCCCGCGCCAACGCCGGCGACGTAAATTCCGCTGGCCTGTTGGTCGAATTCCTCGCCGAGCACGACCGGCTCGATGAAGCGAGCGAAGCGATTCAGACCCTGCGACTCCTCACCGAACAAGGCAACAGGAAAAGTGCTCAGTGGCTGATCAGCCTGCAGACGGCCATGGGCTCCACCGAGAACCTGGAGAAGGCGATCGACGTTCTTCGGACCGCTGCCGACGACAAGCATGCCACCCAGGTGCTGATCGACCATCTTGTTCAACAACAGCGCGTTGATGAGGCGATCGAGATTCTCGAACCTCGTGTCCACGCTGGTGATGAGACTGCCGCCCTGATGCTCGCCAACCTGACGGCAGACCTGCTGGCAGCCGAGGGCCGCGTCGACGAGCTTCGATCTGCCGCTGACTTCCACCACTATGCATCGGCTGTGAAGCTCACCAAGCTGCTGGCAGCCGAGGGCCGCGTCGACGAGCTCTACGGGGAAGTCCATGCGGGAACCTTTAACGCCGCTCCCCAGCTGATGCGCCTCCTTTCTGATCGAGGCGTATCCGTGGAAGAAGTCATGGAGCTCTTCCAACACGGAATCGAACCAGACACCCCGGATCTGACGGAGGCTGCGACGTACCATCGCAAATCATGACCAGCCATTCCTGAACTCAGCTTCGCATCAATACTGAACAGACACTGCGGCGAGCACAAATAAATTCTTCCAACTTCGAACCCGTAAGTCATCGAGGCTGGCGTAAGTCAGCGATCTCGTACCCGTACTGGTCGCGGATGGACTATGCCGACAAGGTTCTCGTGAACAGAGTCACGCGGGTAGTTGGAATCACGTGCAGACACCAAAACGCCCCCGCGTGCCACAACGACCCGCTCAGGCGAGAAGTTACGGCCGTCGGGCATGAAATGCCCGCGCCACTGAACAGTCCAGCCATCAGTTGTTCGCGCTGAGGAAGCAGACGGCTTTCGCGTACGGACCGTGATAGGTGTTGACGCTGGCCCGGAAGTCCGGCAGCCGCAGTACCCGCGGCTGCCGGACAGATGTACCTGCGAGGTTCTCAGGCCGTGCGGTGCGGCGCCCAGTTGTACGGGAGCAAGGGACTGCCATCCCTCATCCAGTAGCAGAACTCCTGGGCGTCGCGCAGTACACCAGTGCCGGTGGCTCGTCCCTGCTGGCTTTCGAAGTGGTCGACTTCCAGCAGCACGTGGTCGCCGACCTGTTCACTGCGGCCGAGGTCGAGCAAGACCCTGCCCGTTGCAGGCTCCGATCAATTGCCAGGGCTTCCGCCATTCGTAGGTGGCTCGGGCCCCCTGGCGTGAGGTCAGCGTCCGCGGATCCATCTCGATCTGCTGGTCGACACCACCGCGGAGCAGACGGCGGAGGTGGAACGCCTCATCGCGCTGGGCGCCGACAGGATCGCCTGGGAGTACCCGCCGACGCCGGACTTCGTCGTCCTGACCGACCCGGACGGAAACGCGTTCTGCGTCGTCGACCTGAGCCGAGCCCCCAGCGGCAGCCACCCGGAATAGCTGCCGGGCGGTGACGGGACCCGGACTGAAGCCGTCCCGACCGGACAAGCACCGGGGGTCAGAACTCGACCGAGGCGGTGTACCCGATGGTGACGTTCATGTTCCGTTCCATCATCCGCAGGGCGGCGTCCGCCAGGTCCGAGTGGATGTGGGCGACGGCATCACGCGGCACGGTCACCCGCAGATACCGGATGTGGGCGCGGCCCGCGCTCGCGCCGCCGGTCCACGCCGGCCACCTGGCGCCCGGTTCTTGTTGGCGGCGGGCCCGACGCCCGCGGGACAGTGAGAAGAGATCCGGCCGCGGTGACGGTGGCCGCGAGCGCGCTGTCCGGGGCGGGGCCATGACGACAGCCAGTTGCGCTCCTCGGCGTCTCCTCTGTCCGTCCTGCCGACGGACCGTGTGGAGATGACACCTGCTGCTCGGCGAACACTGTCGCTCTGGCGAGGTCCCTGGGCTTGTCAGGATGCCCTCGACAGCACCCCGACCTCGCAACCGAACCCGACCGCGAAGCGCCCGCCCGGTGCCGCCGCGAGCGAGTGCACGGGGAATGGCAGCAGGTGGTCGGTACCGGCTGGGCATCCCGCGGTGAGATCGAGGAACCGCACGGTGCGGTCATCGCCGAGGGCCGCCACGAGCCGTCCGTCGGCCATCACTGAAACCGCCAGCGTGTTGCCGGAGCCTGACTCGGCGGCTTGGGTATGGCGGATCTGCTGCCCCGTGGACAGGTTCCACAGCCGTATCGTCCGGTCTCGGCCCTTGCTGATCGCGATGGGAGCTCCGCCCAGAGTGGCGGTGACCACGGCGGTCACCCAGTCGGTGTGGCCGGTCAGGGGTTCGCCGAGCTGCCGGCCGGTGGCGAGGTCCCACAGTCGCACCGTCTTGTCCCAGCTGCCCGTCACTGCCACGGGCCGTCCGTCGAGAACCGCGGTAGCGACGGCGGTAATACGGCTGGAGTGGCCGGTGAGAGGTGCGACCAGCGGCCGTCCGGTGGTGAGGTCCCAGACGCCCACGACGCGATCGCTGCCTGCGGTGAGGGCGACGGGCAGGCCGTCCAGGGTCACCGAGGCCATGGCCAGGACTCTGCCGTGGCCACTGGGGAACGGACGGAGGATCGTTCGGCCGGTGGCGAGCTCCCCCATGTGCAGGGTGGCGTCGGGAGCAGCCGTGACGACGACCGCGCGTCCGCCCACCACCGCCGTCGTCATGGCGAACACCTCGGCGCTCAGGGAGTCGGAGGTCTGCGCGCCGTTGGCCAGGTCCCAGATGCGCACGGTGTGGTCGGCGCCGGCGGTGACGACCACGGGGACACCGTCGAAGACCGCTGTGGTGGCCGCCAGGACGGATTCGGTGTGTCCGGCGCGCAGTCGACCGAAATCCCCTCGGGCAGGGGCGAGGTCCCAGGTGCGCACCGTGTGGTCTTCCCCTGCGGTGACGGCAACGTGACGTCCGTCCACCACGGTGGTGGCGACGTCCCAAACCTGGCCGGTGTGCCCGGCGAGGGGCTCGCCCTCCTGTTCGCCGGTGGCGAGATCCCAGACCCGTACGGTGCGGTCGCGGGACGTCGTGACCGCCAGGGAACGCGTCCCGACCGTGACGCTGTCGATGGCCCACACCCGATCGATATGACCGGCCAGCGCATTGCCCGCGGGCGGCGAGTCGAGCGTGTGCCGAGTCGTGATAAGGCCGTCCGGACCGCCGATGAGGGAGACGGGCGTGTCCTCCGGCACCAGGCTCCGGGAAGCGGGCCTCGCCCGCATTTCCCAGCCGGACACGTCGGTGAGCTGGCTGTTCACCCGGGCGGAGAGCAGGCCCGACAGGTCGACGAGGTCTCCCGGATCGCTCTTGATCAGCTCCTTGCCTGCGGCTGCTTCCAAAGGGAGGCTGCGAATGCTCCGAGTACCGTCAGGGCCCGTGGGGTCCATGGGGCTCGTTGGCAGGTCCCAGAGTCGCAAGGTGTGGTCCACGCCCACCGCGACTGCGACGCTGCGCTCTTCCAGGACCAGTGTCGCGGACGGGCCGTCGGGAAAAACACCGGGGGCGAGGTCGCCGACGATTTCCGGTGGGCGGTCGTAGTGGGAGTCGAGGACCACGACCCGGCCGTCGACGACCGTCAGGGTTGACAGTGTGTCAACGGCGGCCAGGGCTGACACCGCGTGATCGTACTCCGCATCCGCCAGTAGCTCCCGCAGGTCGGCTGCCAGAAGCACGTGGCGGTCCAGATCCCACACACGGCCTGCCTGGCCCTCCTCCTTGGTTACGGCGATGTCCCGCCCTTCGAGTGTCCACGGTCCCTCGGCCCGCAAGCACTCGCCGACCTCGCGACCGGTGGCCAGATCCCACACCTGCGCGGGGCCGCCCGGTGGGCACGTGACAACGACCTCGCGTCCATCCAACGCCCCTACGTCTACCATCCAGGGGAACACGCCGAGCCGAATGCCGGTGGCCAGGTCCCACACCCCCAGCGTCCGGTTCGCCTGGACCGCCAGCACCACGTGCCGACCGTCCAGGACCAACCGTCCCAGCCCCAGGGCAAGTTCACCCGCAGAACGCTCCGTCTCCAGATCCCACAGCCTTGCGGTCCTGTCGGTGAGGCAGGTGAGGACCAGAGGTTGCCCGTCGACCACCACCGTGGCCAGGCCCACCAATTCGGGCGGCAACGACGACGACTTGGGATCGGGGAGAGCTGCCGTCAGCGTATGCAGCCGTTCCCCCGCCGCCAGGTCCCAGACACACATCGTCGCGTCGCGGCTCGCCGAGACGACAACCGGACGCCCGTCGACCACCGCCGTCGCCACCGTGACCACGGGGGTGTCGTGACCCCTGAAGGAGCGGAGAAACCGAGGGTCGGACGCGGAACCACACGTCCAGTCCGCCCGCCAAGAAGCCGGCTCCTGCGAGGAAGTCACTTCCCGGGAGACTGCGTAATCAGATTCCTCCATCATGGCTCCAAAGCTATGGGACCGCACTGACAACGATCCTCGTAGTGCGGAACGCTCGGCATGGTGTCGAGGGCGCGCCCTCGTTGGCGTACAGATCCGGCACGGTCGGGCATCTCCTGGCCGGGCGGTGATCACACGTCGAGTACGCGCTGTTGAAGGAGGTCCGCACGATGTACGCGTAGGACCGATGCATGGTGGCCGAAGCAGGTTGCGAGGGCGGTTGGGTGGGGGTCCACCTCCTCTGGTGTGGGGCGGCCGGGTGGGCGCCGGGCCTGTTCCGCACTGAGCGGTCGGGCCGCACGGCGATCTGGCGTCACGGTATCTGCAGCGGGGGCCAGGAGAATGCCGTATCCGGGACTGTAAGACGTTCGGGGTAACCCCCGATCATGGAAGATGCATCGATGCCCAATGAGAACGTGTCCGAGTCAGAGGGGCCGTGGAGCCCACGAAGGCTGTGTCAACTCAGTCGGTGGACGACCAGTTGGTCGACGAACCGGGGGGCCGGGCCGAGGGCCTGGTGCTGACCGGCGAGGGGCTGCGGCAGTTGACCAAGCGGCTGCCCGAGTCCGCTCCGGAAGGCGAGATCACCGACCACCTCGGCTATGACAAGCAACGTCCGGCGGGCAAGGACGGCGGCAACTCCGCAACGGTGAACGCCCAAAGCTGTGCTGACCGATGTCGGACCGGTGGAGACAACCGTGCCCGCGACCGTGACGGATCCTTCGAGGCGAAGATCGTCAAGAAGCGGCAGAAGCCTCTGACCGGCGTCGATGAGAGGGGCATCTCGCCGGCCGCGGAGGGCTTGACCACCGGCGAGGCCCAGGGCCACCTGGCGGAGGTCTACGGCGCCGCGTAGAAATGCCTCTACATGACGATCACGTCCCTCGACCCCACCGGCAAAGGTCAGGCCCGCCGGACCATGCGCTGGAAAACAGCACTGAACGCCTTCGACATCCCCCTCGACGGCCGCCTGGCGGTGGGCCCGCCAGTAACCTCAACCATCCCGGTTACACCATCGTTTGACAGACCCGACGCCGGTCGGCTCCTGCTACTCATCCCTCGACCGGCGGCTCGTACGGCGGTTCGTAGTGAATATTCTCCTTGAAATAGCCGGTCTTGTTGCCCTTGTCGTCCAGTTCCCAGGCACCCTTGATGTACTTCAGGTCGATCCCGCCGGGGAAGGCGATCTCGTCCTCGTTGGGATGAGGGCTGTTGTTCCCGAAGGTCCCGTTTATGTCGATCCCACCCGGCGCATCGATCTCGTACATGTAGTCCTGACCGTTGTACGGCACCGGCTTTTCCTTCGTCGTCGTGGAGACGAACGCGGATTCCGTGTTCTTGTCGACGTGGCCGTAGAGATCCATGTTGTCCGGGTTCTTCGGCTGGAAGCCGTCCGTGAAAACCTCGTGTCGGGGACGGTCGTGAGACCACGAAGGGACGTCGTCGAGGAGGTAGAGCGGCTCATCCGTGTCACGCCACTTCGTGGTCTTCGGAAGCTTCGCCAGGTCAACGTCCTTGACCGCTACTTCCACATGCGGGTTCTTCCTGGGGTCGGCGACCGGGCCGTTCGAACCGCCGGAATCACCGCCGCCGTCGGAACCACCACCCGAGTCACCGCCGCCGTTGTTACCTCCACCGGAGTCGTCTCCTTCGGAGTCACCGCCGCCGGTGGAGCCACCGCCGCCGCTGGAAACACCTCCGGCCTCACCCGCATCCTGACCGACCATGCTCGACTCGCAGTCGCCGCCGAGGATGTCGCAGACCTGTCTCTGAAGCCCGCCGGCGACCTGACTTCCTACGCCGGTCATCATCAGCGCCCCGACAATGAGAGCTACCAGGCCGACCATACCGACGTACTCGACCGTCGACTGACCCCGGTTACGACACCCGGTGATCAGATGCGGAACCGACAGCTTCCCGTCCCGCTTCAACCGCCGGATCCTCCAGCGCGGCCTCACCGCCCGCTGCTCCGCCGGCAGCTCGAACCACGCCCGGCTCGCACCCACACTCACCAATGCCAGCAGAACGCCAGACAGCAGCATTTGGCTGACCCCGCGCGACGACCCGGCGTACGGGTTGACGACGCCGCCGATCAACAACGAAGCCTGGAGCCCCATCAGCACGAACCACACGACCTTGCCGCCGGTCCACAACCGCCGCGCCAGAACCACCGCGACAATGCCCGGCACCACCGCGTAGAGGGCGGCCAGGCTCAGCGCCGGTGTGACACGCGTGCCCAGCACCAGCAGCGACTCACGTACGTCGACAGTGCCCAGCAACGTCAGGGCGAACATCAAATACAACAGGATGCGCGTCGCCGCGAGTGATCTCGGCAACTCCCAGCGGCGCCGGGGGGATCCCAACCTGGAACGCCAGGCCCTGTGAGTCGGACAACGGAAACCCTTCCGTTCAATCTGCATGAAGATCCCCCGGCCCCAGCCATCCAGCCGTGGCGTGTCAGTCGGCAGATTACGTACGCGCGAGGCCAGATCCGAAGGGTCCACGGGCCCATTGAGGGACCCACGCCGGGCCCACAGGGACAGCGGACCGACGAAGATCCCCGAAACTCGGAGCGAGCTGCGTCCACGCCACGGATTTCTTGTAGATGACCCGGGGTGGGACGGTCCCGCCTTGACCGCCACGGCGAGGAAGGCCCTGGACTGCTCCCCGCGCGTGCGGGGACGCCCCCTTCGGACAGTGGGTCTCGGAGACTTCGTCCCCGCGCCCGCAGGGAGCAATCCCCGGCCGCCCCTCCGCGCTTGGGGGCGAAACTGCAGGTCAGGCAGCCTTTGTGACGGGTTCGAGGATCGCCACGCACTCCACATGATGCGTCATCGGGAACAGGTCAACGAGACTCAAGCCGGAGCAACATAGCGCGGGATCGCCGGTCACCCAAACCGGCGATCCCGCAGACCATAGATACGCCACTGCCGCGTTCGGTCAGCAGCCACGACCTGACAGCCACACGCACCCTTAGCCAGACTCGTTGAATGCGGACCCGAAATGACTTGGAGAATCCAATTGCGCAAAGAGACCCCCGAGCTACCGGCATCGCAGTACAGCTCCGCACGCATCCGAGCCACGTGGGACGGAACGGGAAGCGTCGCGGACGCATCGAAGGCGTTGGGCTTTTCGCGGGCCAAGGGCTACGCACTGGTTCGTCGGGGCGAGTTCCCGTGCCGGGTGCTCAGAATCGGCCGCTCGACTCGCGTCGTCACCGCGCCCTTGCTACGCGTGCTTGATAGCGGGGAGCCGGAGTACAACGGTGCCCGCGCCGGACACTGCGCGCCGTCGTAGCCCTTCTGCGCAGAGACCTCATCGGTATCAGCGGCAAGAGCAGGCGGCCATTCGCGGGTCAACGGATCACTCCGGTCGACTGTTCCGGCAGTGCGCGGTTTGGCCGCTCAGTCCGTGGCGAACCTACGAAACACTGCGGTGGGCGGCCGGTCCGCCGGTGGATATGCTGGAGCGCCGAAGAATCTGAAGAGCGCGCTCTCTGCGCTGGACGCCCATCTGCCTGGCTTCTTGCTTGGACTACGCGAGACGCAATGGCTCGATGCGAAGCGAGTCCCTACCAGTTGGCCGACCCCAAAGCTGCCAAGGAACAGGTGCCTGCCGAATTCCACCCGACCGGTGCGCTCGTGGGACGCATAGTGATTGCCCCTACCTCCCACGCCCGGTCCCTGCTCGGCGAGTGCCCAGTGCCGGTGGCCATGCCCCTGCACCGCCCCACCGCCCGCACCGACCCGCAGCTGATCGTCGTGGACGACCTGTACGAGCGGTGGGTCATGGGCTTCAGCATCCATTACCTCCGACAGCTCTACCGCATCACCGGCTTCTACTCCCAGTAGGCAGACCTCGGCACGACGGCACTGCCATGCGGTCTGGGGCGCCTGCCGTTCACTGTTACCGAGAGACAGCAGGGCTGCGTGAGACTGCGGCTTCGTGATCGGCACGGCCACCTGAGTACGCCTCATGCCAGCGAGGAGGCCAGCCGCAGCGAGGTCTCGTACGTCACGAAGCCGGCGGAAGGCATTCTCGGAAGCAGTGACGACATTCGACGAGCCCGTGGTTCAGCGAGGGGAAGCGGGTGGCGCGGTCTGCGTCCGGAGCGGTCCGGTGCGCGACCCATCCCGCTTCCCTCGGTTTGGTACCTTTCATTGGACACAACAATCGATCGGATGTTCGTTTTCTGGGATCTCCGACACGTCCGTTGTCGGCAGTAGACGCTCACGTTCTCCGACGTGCGGCGCGCCACTCAATCGGACCGGGTGAAGCTCATGGCAGGAACCGACCACGAGAAGGCGCTGGACACCGCGCTCGCACAGATCGAGCGGAAGTTCGGCAAGGGAGCGGTCATGCGCCTCGGCGAGCGGCCCAACGAGCCCATCGAGGTGATCCCTACCGGATCGACCGCGCTAGACGTGGCGCTCGGTGTGGGCGGTCTGCCGCGCGGCCGTGTGGTGGAGGTATACGGGCCGGAATCCTCTGGCAAGACGACGCTGACGTTGCACGCAGTAGCGAACGCACAGAAGGCCGGCGGCGCGGTGGCGTTCATCGACGCCGAGCACGCTCTGGACCCGGAATACGCCAAAAAGCTCGGCGTCGACACCGACAACCTCATTCTGTCCCAGCCGGACAACGGTGAACAGGCGCTGGAGATCGTCGACATCCTGATCCGCTCCGGCGCGATCAACTTGATCGTGATCGACTCCGTCGCGGCCCTGGTGCCACGCGCCGAGATCGAAGGCGAGATGGGCGACGCCCACATGGGTCTTCAGGCCCGTCTGATGAGCCAGGCGCTCCGTAAGATCACCAGCGCGCTCAGCCAGACGAGGACGACGGCGATCTTCATCAACCAGCTCCGCGAGAAGATCGGCGTGATGTTCGGCTCGCCGGAGACCACGACCGGTGGCCGGGCGCTGAAGTTCTACGCCTCGGTGCGGCTCGACATCCGTCGTATCGAGACGCTGAAGGATGGCACCGACGCCGTCGGCAACCGCACCCGCGTCAAGGTCGTCAAGAACAAGGTCGCGCCGCCCTTCAAGCAGGCCGAGTTCGACATCCTGTACGGCCACGGGATCAGCCGTGAGGGCGGTCTGATCGACATGGGCGTGGAGGAGGGCTTCGTCCGCAAGGCCGGTGCCTGGTACACGTACGAGGGCGACCAGGTCGGCCAGGGCAAGGAGAACGCCCGCAACTTCCTCAAGGACAACCCCGATCTCGCCGACGAGATCGAGAAGAAGATCCTGGAGAAGCTCGGAATCAGGGTATCGGCGAAGGCCGCGGTCGCCGAGGACACGGGCACCGTCCCGGCCCCTGATGCCGCCCGAACCTCGGCGGGTAGCGCCGCCTGACAGACATGGGCGCGGCCCGGCGGGAGGTCAGGCTTCCGACGCGTCCAGCATCGCGGCGCGCTCCACAACCTTGATCCGCTCGCGTCCCTGTTCCGTGCCGAGAACCTGCTCGTACGTGTCCGGGCGATACCAGCCCTTACACGTGGCGCAGCGGACACCGCGCTAGGCAAGGAAATCGACGACCGCGTCAGGATCCGGCTGGTCGGGAGCGGCCAGGCGGCCCGCCATGTGGTCCTCCCACAGGCAGACCACCGTCTCATTGACGTCGCCCTTGGTGTGCCCGATCAGACCGATCGGCCCGCTTGATCCATCCCGTGACATACACGGCTGGCATCGGCTCCTCACCGTCGATGACGCGGCCAACTGCCTGCGGGACGCTGCCGGAACGACGTCGAACGGAAGCTTCGAGATCTCCTCCGCTGCTCGATCTGGTGGGCCAGCAGGCGCAGGGTGATGCGGGTGGCCAGGACCGTCTCCTCCTCGCACTCGTTGTTGTTGCTGTCGTCGGCGAACCGTGCGCAGGTACGGAGGAGGTCCGGGTTGTTCAGCCCGGCCAGTCTTCGCGCAGGCCGCCTGAGCGGTGACGAGGACGACCTCGAGCTGGTTGACGGCCTGGGTACGGGCTCTGGCTGCCGCCCCTTTGGTGAGTTTGTACATCCGGGCGATCTGCACGGGTCCGTCGCCTGATTTGGCGCGGGCACGTGCCCGCCCGCTCAGCACTGCCCGGGCGGCGTTCTGGGCATCAGGGGGTCCCGACTTACCACGGAGACGGCGGTCGGTCCGGTCCGGCCGGTTCGCCTCGAACACTTTCACGCTTTCACGCCCTGGGTCAGCGCGAGGGCCGATGATGGCACTCCTCGTGAGTCCGTAGGCGCGATATGGCCGCAGTCAGCTTCAAGACTTCGCCGGTGCCGCCCGGGTAACGCACCCTCGTCTGCCTCCGCCACACTGCCTTGGCGGTAGGTTCCAGAATCTCCGTACACGGCGCTGATGTCTCATCGAAACGGGCTGCCTCAACAGCCGGGCGAGCGGGAACAAATGTCAGGTCTCATCAATTTGTACCGAACCGCCTTCCTGGCGGCTCTTCTTCACCCAGCATTGGTCCATGGACATAGTCGACTTGGGTGAGATCGCAGCCCTGCTCTCCGTTCCCACCGCCTTAGTCGCAGCATGGTGGACTAAGCGCAGCGCAGAAAGTGCAACATCTGCCGCGCTCCTCGCCGGGCGTATCCAGGCCGACACGGCCATCTCGGCGGTACAGGCCCAGAGCCTCCTCCATCAGGATCAGCAACGACACATTGCGCTCGGTACCGCATGCATGGAGTTCCTGAACGCCTCCCGCACCCTGGTAAGTGCGGTGAAGCGACTCCCGAGCCTCGATCACGATGAACGCCAGGCGCTCATGGCCAAGCACGCCATCTCGATGGAAATCCCTTACGCCTCACTAGAGTTTCTGGCCCCACCTGATGTCCTTACAGCCGCAGAGCGCCTTCTCTCGCAATGCCGCCTCTTGGAACGCTGCGCGCTCGATCGCGCGGTACTGCGCGCGACGATCAGCGCCTTGGAAGCAGGTTGGTGTCCCGGCGACCCAGAGAATTGCACCGACGATCGTCATAACTCGGCTTACGTAGCCTGGGAATTTCTCGTCGGGTGGGCGCGCAAGGACGAGGAGGGAAGCAGGCATGATCGGGATCTTCTGGACTACTGCCTCCGCGACAGCGCCACCTTCACCGAAATGCAGGTAGCTCGGGCTCTCTCCTTAGCCGACCGTTGCCCGGCCATGTGGGACCGACTGATCGGTGGATGGGTCCGGGACCCGCTCATGGAAGGCCTCGAATCCCACCACACGGATTTCGTCACTGCAGCCCGCGCAGCCAACCTCACAGCACCGCTCGGCCTCTTCCCCAGCGGCCTTGAGGGGTCGAGTTCTCCGCCTCGCCGAAACTGCACAGCGTGACGAAGCGACGGCATGTCATCGCAAACGACACACGGGGAACCCCCGCCGGCACCAGCCGACGGGGGTTCGTTTCTCTCACACGCGTCTCACCAACTGCGTTGACGCCCCTGGCCCAAAATGGGCTGACCTGGTCTTATATGCCTCACCTGGACCACCTTGGACCGCGCGAGACGCGATCTACAACCTGTGCCATGTGGGACCGGATCGCGCCGTCGCCCAGAGTGGTCCGGTCCACGATCAGCACTGGGCCACCGCCGCCGGCCTTCCAGACCGCGCCCCGACCGCGGGAGGCCACAAAGCGCTTCAGAGATCCCGACACCCGCCCCCACCTGACAACCAATCACCGACGCCTGAGCATCGCCCGGCAAGAAAAACCTCCAGCAGGCCATCGCGACGATCGCCTTCTTCCAGGACCACCGCATCGCAGCCACCCGCCCAGTAATCATCCCCAGCTTCGCCGGGTCAGCGGCCCCCAACACCCCTGCGGCCCGTCCAAGACGGCCATGCGCGCCGAGGTATCACGCGTCATCTCGCTCGCCGCCTGTCCCCTGCTACCAACCAAACCATCGCGGTACAACACGCCCCACTACCACCAAGATCCGGACCATACGCGGGCCAACTCCCCACATTGAACCCGTCGGACCGACATCCTTGCTGGTCAGAAGGCTGTACCGCCTGTACCACCAGCAGACGAAGAACCTGCCGGTGCTCAACGAGGCAAGACCTATGCCATGTGATCCAGCACGAGCCGACTCCACCGATGGGAATGCCGTTCGCTCATGAGCCTCGAGAAGCGGGTCGAGGCCATGGAGATGGGCACCGGGGCAGTCCGCCACGGGCACAGCCGCTCCTACCTGGCATGGTCCGGTCTCCCCTCCCTGCTCACCAGACAGGATCGACGAGCGAAGAAGCTCAAGAGGAAGCGCTGCGAGCTATGCGGACCTGACCCGCTGTAGGCCCAATGCACCCTGTTTCCGCAGTTCAGCCCCGATTGTCAGACCCTCCCCGTAGCGTTGTGATTCTTAGAGCCGATCTCAATTGGTGATCATTAGGCTGCCCTTCGTGACAGCGATGGTGAGGCGTCTGGTCC
>NZ_BMMV01000039.1 GCF_014646115.1 Streptomyces camponoticapitis
CGCCGAACAATCTTTGTGGGAGTGCCCCGCACCGTTTATGGTGCGGGGCATTTCTGCGTTCAAGACCCCGTGGCGCCCGCCGGCCGACCGTCCGGGTAGGGTCAGGGGGCATCATCGGTACATCCCCGCACAGGAGGCCCCCGGGTGGAGGTTCAGGAGACCCGCGTCCAGACGGACCGGGTGTTCACCATCCCCAACATCCTGAGCATGGCTCGCCTACTCGGTGTGCCGCTCTTCCTGTGGCTCATCCTCCGTCCGGAGTTCGGCGGGCCGAACAGCGACGGCTGGGCATTGCTCGTCCTGGCGCTCAGCGGGGTCACCGACTATCTCGACGGCATGCTCGCCCGTCGCTGGAACCAGATCAGCAACCTGGGGCGCCTTCTGGACCCCGCGGCAGACCGTCTGTACATCCTTTCCACCCTTGTCGGCCTGACCTGGCGCGAGATCCTGCCCCTCTGGCTCACCGTGGCGCTGCTGGCCCGCGAGCTGATGCTGCTGGTGATGGTGGGAATCCTCCGCAGGCACGGCTACCCGCCTCCCCAGGTGAACTTCTTGGGAAAGGCAGCTACCTTCAACTTGATGTATGCCTTCCCGTTGCTGCTGCTCAGTGACGGGAGCGGATGGCTCGCATCACTTGCCGAAGTTTTCGGATGGGCGTTCGCTGGATGGGGTACAACTCTCTATTGGTGGGCAGGGATCCTCTACGTGGTCCAGGTCCGCCGGCTCGTCAGAGCGGACAGAGTGGCCGATTAGAGCTCGTCGATGTGGCGCCGTGCAGAGTCGCCGGCCCGCACCTGATGCCTTACGGCCTGTCCAGATGGGTGACGTCGGCGAGACCGTCTCTTCAAGGAGGACGCTTCCGACATGAAGGCCGTCGTGATGGCTGGCGGCGAAGGCACACGCCTTCGTCCCATGACCTCAAGCATGCCCAAGCCGTTGTTGCCGGTGGCAAATCGGCCAATCATGGAGCATGTGCTGCGTTTGCTCAAGCGGCACGGACTCAGTGAAACCGTGGTCACCGTTCAGTTCCTCGCCTCGCTCGTGAAGAACTATTTCGGTGACGGCGAAGAGCTTGGAATGGAGCTCACCTATGCCAATGAGGAGAAGCCGCTCGGCACTGCGGGGAGTGTGAAGAACGCCGAAGAGGCGCTCAAGGACGATGCTTTTCTCGTCATTTCCGGTGACGCTCTCACCGACTTCGACCTGACGGACCTCATTCGCTTCCACAAGGAGAAGGGCGCGCTGGTCACGGTGTGTCTGACCCGGGTGCCGAACCCGCTGGAGTTCGGTATCACGATCGTGGACGACGAGGGAAAGGTGGAGCGCTTCCTGGAGAAGCCCACCTGGGGCCAGGTGTTCTCGGACACGGTCAACACGGGCATCTACGTGATGGAGCCCGAGGTGTTCGACTACGTCGAGGCCGACACCTCGGTCGACTGGTCGGGCGAGGTCTTCCCGCAGCTCATGAAAGAGGGCAAGCGCGTCTACGGCTATATCGCCGAGGGCTACTGGGAGGACGTCGGGACGCACGAGAGTTATGTGAAAGCCCAGGCGGATGTCCTGGAGGGCAAGGTCGACGTCGATCTCGACGGGTTCGAGATCTCGCCCGGCGTGTGGGTCGCCGAAGGCGCCGAGGTTCATCCCGACGCCGTTCTGCGCGGTCCGCTCTACATCGGTGACTACGCCAAGGTCGAAGCCGGCGCCGAGATCCGCGAGCACACCGTCATCGGGTCCAACGTCGTCGTCAAGACCGGGGCCTTTCTCCATCGGGCCGTGGTGCACGACAACGTGTACATCGGTCAGCACAGCAATCTGCGCGGCTGTGTGATCGGCAAGAACACCGACATCATGCGTGCCGCCCGGATCGAGGACGGCGCGGTCATCGGTGACGAGTGTCTTGTCGGTGAAGAATCGATCATTCAGGGCAATGTCCGGGTGTATCCGTTCAAGACCATCGAGGCCGGCGCGTTCGTCAACACCTCGGTGATCTGGGAGTCCAGAGGACAGGCGCATCTCTTCGGAGCGCGTGGCGTCTCCGGGATCCTCAACGTCGAGATCACGCCCGAGCTGGCCGTCCGGCTGGCGGGGGCGTACGCGACGACGCTCAAGAAGGGTTCCACGGTCACTACGGCGCGTGACCACTCGCGTGGTGCGCGCGCGCTCAAGCGGGCGGTGATCTCCGCGCTGCAGGCCAGCGCCATCGACGTACGGGACCTGGAGAACGTCCCACTGCCTGTCGCCCGGCAGCAGACCGGCCGCGGGAGCGCCGGCGGCATCATGATCCGTACGACGCCGGGTGTGCCCGACTCCGTCGACATCATGTTCTTCGACGAACGGGGCGCGGACCTCTCGCAGGCCGGGCAGCGCAAGCTGGACCGGGTCTACGCGAGGCAGGAGTACCGCAGGGCGTTCCCGGGCGAGATCGGGGACCTGCACTTCCCCGCGAGCGTCTTCGACTCGTACACCGGCTCACTGCTCCGCAATGTCGACACGTCGGGGATCGCCGAGGCCGAGCTCAAGGTCGTCGTCGACGCGTCCAACGGTAGTGCCGGGCTCGTTCTGCCCAGTCTCCTCGGGCGGCTCGGGGTCGACGCGCTGACCATCAATCCCGGCCTCGACGAGGCACGGCCGACCGAGACCGTCGAGTCGCGCAGGTCCGGCCTTGTCAGACTGGGCGAGATCGTGGCGTCGGCGCGGGCGTCGTTCGGGGTGCGCTTCGACCCCGTGGGTGAGCGGCTGTCGCTCGTCGACGAGCGCGGACGGATCATCGAGGACGACCGTGCCCTGCTGGTGCTGCTCGACCTGGTCGCGGCCGAGCGGCGCAGCGGGCGGGTGGCGCTGCCCGTCACGACCACCAGGATCGCCGAGCAGGTCGCCGCGTACCACGGGACTCAGGTGGAGTGGACGACCACGTCGCCAGACGACCTCACCAGGGTCGGCCGGGAGGATTCCACGATCTTCGGCGGCGACGGGCGCGGTGCGTTCATCGTTCCGGAGTTCAGCAGCCTCCTGGACGGCACGGCGGCCTTCGTACGGCTGCTGGGACTGGTCGCCCGTACGCAGCTCACGCTCAGCCAGATCGACGCCCGTATCCCCCGGGCGCACGTGCTGCGCAGGGATCTGGCGACCCCCTGGGCCGTCAAGGGTCTTGTCATGCGGCGGGTGGTGGAGGCGGCCGGTGAGCGGGACGTCGACACGACCGACGGCATCCGGGTCGTGGAGGCCGACGGGAGGTGGGTGATGGTGCTTCCGGCGCCCGCCGAGGCCGTCACCCATCTGTGGGCCGAGGGACCGGACGACGCCTCCGCCCAGGCACTGCTTGACGAGTGGTCGGCCGTCGTGGACAGCGCAGGTCAGTGACCTGATCGTGGTGTGCCGGAGGGCGGCGGCCCGCCGCCTCCGGCACACCGGTGGGGCCATTCGGCGGTAGCGACCGCGCCGTGCGACGATGTGCGGCATGCCGCAGCACCCCCCCGTTCGGACTACACCTTCGCCACCCCCGCGCCCTGACGCGTCCATGTCGCTGCTGAACAATGTGATGGACCACAGCCTGGACGACGGTTACGCCGAGGCAGCCGCTCGCAGGGACGCCGAGGACGGGGGAATGCCCCGTACGCTCCGGGCGAAGCTCGGTCTGGCGGCGGGGCTCGTACTGGCCGCGCTGGTCGTCACCGTCGGCGCGGCCGAGGCGCGGATCGACGCTCCTGTCGTCGCCAAGGAGCGCGAGGAGCTCATCGAGCGGATCGACGCCGAGACGTCCTCCGCGGACAGCCTCGAACGCACGGTGGACAAGCTCCGTGACGAGGTGGGTGTCCAGCAGCGCGAGGCGCTGCGTGACCACGGCGGCGAACAGGGCGAACTCGTTGCCCTGTTGTCGGGCTCCACCGAGGTCGAGGGACCGGGTGTGAAGCTTGTCGTCGACGACGCCAAGGCCGCCGGCGAGACCGCCGACGGGCCCCGGGAGAGCAGCAACTTCTCGGACACGGGGCGGGTCAGGGACCGGGACATGCAGCAGATCGTCAACGGCCTCTGGGAGTCCGGGGCGGAGGCCGTGTCCATCAACGGCCAGCGTCTGACGGCCCTTTCGGCGATCAGGGCCGCCGGTGAGGCCATACTGGTCGACAACAAGCCGCTGGTGCCGCCGTACACGGTGCTGGCCGTGGGGGACGGGAAGAACCTGAGTACAGCGTTCCAGGACAGTGCCGACGGCCAGTACCTGCACTCGTTGCAGGAGAACTTCGGTGTCCGCACCAGCATTTCCGCTCAGGAGACGGTACGTCTTCCTGCCGCGCCGAGCCTGATCGTACGCACAGCAGAGCCGAAGGCCGCCGACCCGGGGAAGGGCGACGGAGGGGCCACGGCAGAAACAGGGAAGGGCACATCGTGATCGCGGTACTTGGCCTCGTCGTGGGAGTCGTGGTCGGACTGTTGGTTCGACCCGAAGTGCCGGCGGTGGTCGAGCCCTATCTGCCGATCGCCGTCGTCGCCGCTCTCGACGCGGTCTTCGGGGGGCTGCGGGCCATGCTCGACGGGATCTTCGTCGACAAGGTGTTCGTGGTGTCGTTCCTGTCGAACGTGGTGGTGGCCGCGCTCATCGTGTTCCTCGGTGACAAGCTCGGTGTGGGCGCGCAGTTGTCGACCGGTGTGGTCGTCGTGTTCGGTATCCGGATCTTCTCCAACGCTGCCGCGATCCGCCGGCACGTGTTCCGGGCGTGAGGCCGATGAACAGCGAAGAGCCCCCGCCGAACCCAGGTGCCCCGCAGACTCCGCCGGGCTCGCAGCCCCCCGGGCCGCCCGATCCGCGCCGGCAGATGACGGGCCGTCAGCGGCTCGCCGCCGGGCTCTGGCCGCCGCGGGTCACCCGGGCCCAACTCGTCGTCGCCCTACTGCTGTTCGTGCTGGGGCTGGGACTGGCCATCCAGGTCCGGTCGACCAACGACGACAGTGCCCTGCGCGGCGCCCGCCAGGAGGACCTCGTACGGATCCTGGACGAGCTCGACGGCCGCACCGAGCGGCTGGAGGACGAGAAGCAGCGGCTGGACGATCAGCAGACGGAGCTGGAGACCAGCTCGGACCAGGCGGAGGAGGCGCGCAAGCAGACGCGGGAGAAGGAGCAGCAGCTCGGCATCCTCGCCGGTACGGTCGCCGCCCGGGGCCCCGGGATCACGCTGACGGTCCAGGACGCCGGCGGCACCGTCGATTCCGACATGCTGCTCGACGCGATCCAGGAGCTGCGGGCGGCCGGCGCCGAGGCCATCCAGGTGAACGGGGTCCGGGTCGTCGCCGCGACCTATTTCTCCGGTAGTGACGGTGACATCGAGGTGGACGGGAAGCGGATCCGTGCGCCGTACCGTTTCAAGGTGATCGGCAAACCGCAGGATCTGGAGCCCGCGCTCAACATCCCCGGAGGTGTGGTGCAGACATTGGAAAGAGAGCAGGCCACGGCCACAGTGGCGGCGTCGGAGGAGATCGTCGTGGACGCCTTGCGACCGGCGCAGCGGCCTGACTACGCTCGGTCGTCGTCGTAGTGGGGCGGGGGCGCATGCGTACCCGGGGACCAGGGCAGAAGGTTCCGGGGGGTCGGCGCACATTCCGCATGGTGCGTGGTGGAAACTGTCTGATGGTTACGGACGTTGTGAAGATGTCCGAGTCGGCAGGTGTGTTCATTCAGGGTTCGTCCTGCCCCACGGGCGGGTCTGTTCAGGTCAAGGGGAATCGCCCGTGAAGTTGTTTGGGAAGTTGTTCGGCAGGAGTGCACGCGAGGACGGCGGTAACGCCCGCCATCGCGCACCGCGCCATGGCCAGGAAGAGGAGCAGGGCGGCGAGCGCCCGCTCTTCCGCGACGAGGTCGGCGGCCCCGGAGGGGACAATCGGGGCGGTCACGGCGCGTCGTCTGTTGACCCCGCGAGTTCTGGCGGCATAGGTTTCGGTGGACCATCAACCTCAAGTACGGGTGGAGGGTTTCCCCCCGCTCAGGAGGGTCCGTCCATGTCGGCCTTGCCGGTTTGTACGAGGTGCGGGCACCGCAACACCCAGGACAGTCGGTTCTGCTCCAACTGCGGTGCGCCGTTGAGGGCGGGGGCTCCCGCGGAGCGCCCCTCGGAGACGACCTCCACGATCTCCATCTCGGGTCTTGAGGCGTACGAGGCGGAGGCGACCGGTCAGACGGCCGTTCCCTCGCTCTCGCCGGAGGCGCAGGCCGCGGTGGACGCGCTGCCTCTCGGGTCGGCGCTGCTGGTCGTACGCCGTGGTCCGAACTCGGGCAGCCGCTTCCTGCTGGACGGCGACCTGACGACGGCCGGAAGGCACCCGCAGAGCGACATCTTCCTCGACGACGTCACCGTGTCCCGGCGGCACGTCGAGTTCCGCAGGAGCCCGGAAGGCCACTTCACGGTCTCCGACGTCGGCAGTCTCAACGGCACGTACGTCAACCGGGAGCGCATCGACTCCGTCGCGGTGTCGAACGGGGACGAGGTCCAGATCGGCAAGTACCGGCTGGTCTTCTACGCGAGCCAGCGGGGCGTGTGACCCCTCAGGGAAGGTCCATGCTGCGACCACCGACGGGCGGTGCCGGCCACGGCACCGCCCCCACGGGTGAACCACTGGTCAGCATCGGCATGGTGCTGAACCAGCTCAGGGACGAGTTCCCCGAGGTGACCATCTCCAAGATCCGCTTCCTGGAGTCCGAGGGTCTCGTCGAGCCCCGGCGGACCCCCTCCGGGTATCGGAAGTTCAGTCCTGAGGACGTCGAGCGCCTCGCCCAGGTCCTGCGTATGCAGCGGGACCACTATCTGCCCCTCAAGGTCATCAGGGAGCATCTCGACGCCGTCGCGCGAGGTGAACGGCTCCCGCTGCCCGCACAGGCGTCCCAGGGGCCTCAGCGGGAGCTCGTCGGCTCCGCGTGGGACGCGGAGCCCGCGCCGCCCACCGCCCCGAAGATCGGCCGTGCCGAGCTGCTGGCGGCCACCGAGGCGGCCGAGAGCGAGCTGGACGAGTGGGAGGCGTACGGCCTCGTCGCCCCGATGGCGGACGGCGGCTACGACTCCGAGGCGGTGACCGTGGCGAAACTTGTCGCGGAACTCGGAAGATTCGGTCTGGAACCACGGCATCTTCGAGCCGTGAAGGCCGCCGCCGACCGGGAGGCCGGGCTGGTCGAGCAGGTCGTCTCGCCCCTGCGCCGGCACCGCAATCCGCAGACCAGGGCCCATGCCGAGGCCGCTACGAGGGAGCTGGCGGCGCTCTCCGTACGGCTGCACGCGGCACTGGTACAGACGGCTCTCGGAGTCCGGCTTACCTGATCTTGGGGGAGTCCGACTACCCAAACCGACCGGGCACGTCCTAGGGTTGCTGTGTGAACGAGCTCGACGTCGTGGGTGTCCGGGTGGAAATGCCCTCCAACCAACCGATCGTGCTCCTGCGTGAAGTGGGAGGCGACCGGTACCTTCCCATCTGGATCGGGCCTGGGGAAGCTACCGCTATTGCCTTCGCCCAACAGGGCATGGCACCGGCCCGACCACTGACCCATGACCTCTTCAAGGATGTCCTGGAGGCAGTGGGCCAGGAACTCACGCAGGTGCGCATCACCGACCTGCGCGAAGGGGTCTTCTACGCGGAGCTGGTCTTCGCGAGCGGTGTCGAGGTGAGTGCCAGGCCGTCGGACGCCATAGCTCTCGCCCTGCGCACCGGCACGCCCATCTACGGCAGTGACGGGGTGCTGGACGACGCGGGCATCGCGATCCCCGACGAGCAGGAGGACGAGGTCGAGAAGTTCCGCGAATTCCTCGACCAGATCTCTCCGGAGGATTTCGGGACCAACAGCCAGTGAGCGGTGAACGGTCGACGACCGTCATACCGGACTCCGTCCGAGCATTCGGCCAGCCTTTCCCGGTGACGGGACACGGCAAACCACTCTCAGGGTGATTATCACTCGGCGTGCCCAGCGTGGCGATCGTTGACGCACCCGGGGGCACTGCCTACCGTCGACGGGGCAGGTCAAGGACGGAGGTCGGTGTGAGCAGCAGCGGCGACGGTACGGCGAACGGCCCGTACCCGCTTCACGGCAGTGCGTCCGACCCCACGACCGACACGGTCGGCTACCGGGGACCGACCGCGTGCGCGGCGGCGGGCATCACCTACCGCCAGTTGGACTACTGGGCGCGCACCGGGCTGGTCGAGCCGAGTGTGCGCCCCGCCAGGGGATCGGGCACCCAGCGGCTCTACAGCCTGCGCGACGTCGTCTTCCTGAAGATCGTCAAGCGCTTCCTGGACACCGGTGTCGCCCTCCAGAACATCCGGACGGCCGTCCAGCATCTGCGCGGGCGGCCGGCGGGGGACCTGGAGCGCATGACGCTCATGAGCGACGGCGCGACGGTCTACGAGTGCTCGTCGCCGGACGAGGTCGTGGACCTTCTCCAGGGCGGCCAGGGCATCTTCGGGATCGCCGTCGGAGTGGTCTGGCGGGACGTCGAGGCGGCGCTGTCGCAGCTGCACGGGGAGCGCGTCGACACCGGCGAGACCCTGATCGGCCACAACCCCGCCGACGAACTCGCCCGCCGGCGCCGCGACCGGGCCGTCTGAGCCCCGGAGCCCCGTGGGTCCCGGGCGATTGTCAGTGGCGTAGGGGAGCATCGGTCGGGTGAGACCCGCACCGACCATCCTGCATCTGGACATGGATGCCTTCTTCGCCGCCGCCGAGCAGGCGGCGAAGCCGAGCCTGCGCGGAAAGCCGGTGGTCGTCGGAGGTCTCGGTCCGCGCGGGGTCGTCTCCACGGCGTCGTACGAGGCGAGGCGGTTCGGGATCCACTCGGCCATGCCGATGGCCCAGGCGAGACGGCTCGCGCCGAACGCCGCGTATCTGGTGCCGCGCTTCGCCCTCTACCGCACCGTCAGCGAGCAGGTCATGGAGCTGCTCGGCCGGCTGTCACCGCTCGTGGAGCCGCTGAGCCTGGACGAGGCGTTCGTCGACCTGGAGGCGGGTGGCTCGGCGTCCGACTCGGTGTCGGCGCGTGCGACGGGCGAGCGGCTGCGGCGGGACATCAGGGACGTGACCGGGCTGACGGGCTCGGTCGGGCTCGCCGGGTCCAAGATGCTGGCGAAGATCGCCTCCGAGCAGGCCAAACCCGACGGTCTGGTGCTCATCGAGCCGGGCACGGAGCGCGACCTGCTGGGGCCGATGACCGTACGGACGCTGCCCGGGGTCGGGCCGGCCACCGGTGAGCATCTGCGCAGGGCCGGGATGATGACCATCGCCGATCTGGCGGAGGCCGGGGAGGACGAGCTCGTACGGCTGGTGGGGAAGGCGCACGGCGCGTCGCTGTACCGGATGGCGTCGGGGCACGATGACCGGCCGGTGGTGGCCGAGCGTGAGACCAAGTCCGTCTCCGTCGAGGACACCTTCGATGTCGATCTGCACGACCGGGTGCGGGTCAGGACCGAGGTGGACCGGCTGGCGGAGCGATGTGTGCGGCGGCTGCGGGAGTCCGGGCACTCGGGCCGGACGATCGTCCTCAAGGTGCGGCGGTACGACTTCTCGACGCTCACCCGCTCCGAGACGCTCCGCGGGCCCACCGACGACCCTGTGGTGGTACGAGAGGCCGCGGGGAGACTGCTGGAGTCCCTGGACACCACCGGAGGCGTGCGGCTGCTGGGGGTGGGGGTGACCGGGCTGACCGACTACACGCAGGAGGACCTGTTCGCCCAGGCGGCGGCGGAGGCGGCGAGTGCCGCCGGACCCGCGCACGAGCCGGACACCGGGGCGACGCCGGACGAGCCCGAGCCGCCGTCGCCGGGTCCCGGGGCGGACGCGGACGCGGCCGCGGAGGCCGTCACCGCGCGGCACTGGCCGGCGGGGCACGACGTGCGGCATGCCGAGTTCGGCGCGGGGTGGGTGCAGGGGAGCGGGGTGGGGCGGGTCACCGTACGGTTCGAGGAGCCCACGTCGGCCGTGCCGGGGCGGGTGCGCACGTTCCGTACGGACGATCCCGACCTGGAACTCTCGGAGCCGCTGCCCCTGGTCGCGACACCGCCCGACAGAGCCTGAGGGCTGTCCCGCAATCCCCGGCGGGCGCACGGCGACAGCTACGGCACCTCGCCGCCCTTGACGGATTCGCCCGAATGAACCCCGTATGAGGACGCCACGGCTCTCAGGGCTTGTCCCTGTCGCCGGGGCGGTTGTGGGCGTTGTCGCGGCCGGCCACGCGGCCGAAGTCGCGGTCGGCCGGGCGTTCCGGGGCCGCGGGCTCCGGCAGGGCCAGTTGGTAGTGGTGGTAGAGCTGGATCTCCTGGTCGGGGGAGAGATGGCGGCCGACCCCGAAGTCCGGGGCGTCCTTGATCAGGCCGCGCTCGTACGGGATGTGCAGGGACTCGTCGCGGTAGGTGCTGGGGGCCAGGGGCACGAACGCGTCCCGGCTGAACAGCCCGGTCCGTACCGCCGCCCACTCCGGCACACCGGTGGCATCGTCCAGATACACCTCGTCGACGGTGCCGATCTTGCGCCCGTCGCGGTCGTACGCCTTGCGGCCGATCAGGCTGCGCGGATCGATGTCGGTCTGCACGGTCCCTCCAACTGGTCGCATATGCTCCCTCACTCTACGAAAGGACACATTTGGGGTATTGGCCACTCGAAAACCCTGGCGGGAACGCGCTGGTAGGCTGGTCAGTGGCTGTTGACCCCATGCGGGAGAGCCGTCCGGTGAGACTGCCGGAGGCGCCGAAGGAGCAAATCCTCCCCGGAAACTCTCAGGCCCCCGTACCGCATGGACGAGGTCACTCTGGAAAGCAGAGCAGGTGTCGGACGGCATCCGCTCTCACCGACGGTGAAAATCGGCCCGCCTCGTGGCGGACCGGTGAAACTCTCAGGTTGATGTGACAGAGGGGGAGGCCGTCCGGGCACCTGTGTATCGGTGCCCCTCGCAGGTCGCGCCAGACCAGGAGGCCTCCCGTATGACAGCCCACCGCACACCGCTCTCGCAGCTGGAGCGAGGAATCCCCTTCGAGCAGCGCCATGTCGGCCCCGACACCGCCGCGCAGGCCAAGATGCTCGCGCAGGTCGGCTACGGCTCGCTCGACGAGCTGACCGCGGCCGCGGTCCCCGACGTGATCAAGAGCGCCGAGGCCCTGCGGCTGCCCGCCGCGCGTACCGAGGCCGAGGTGCTCGCCGAGCTGCGGTCCCTCGCGGAGCGCAACCAGGTCCTCGCGCCGATGATCGGCCTCGGCTACTACGGCACGTTCACACCGCCGGTGATCCTCCGCAACGTGATGGAGAATCCGGCCTGGTACACCGCGTACACGCCGTACCAGCCCGAGATCTCCCAGGGCCGTCTGGAGGCGCTGCTCAACTTCCAGACCGTGGTGGCCGATCTGACCGGCCTGCCCACCTCGGGAGCCTCCCTGCTGGACGAGGGCACGGCCGCCGCCGAGGCCATGGCCCTCGCCCGGCGCGTCGGCAAGGTCAAGGACGGCGTCTTCCTGGTCGACGCCGACGCCCTGCCGCAGACCGTCGCCGTGATCCGTACCCGGGCCGAACCGGCCGGCGTCGACGTCCTCGTCGCGGACCTGGCCGACGGGATCCCGGCCGAGGCCGCCGAGCGCGGTGTGTTCGGCGTGCTCGTGCAGTACCCGGGCGCGTCCGGCGCCGTACGGGACATCAAGCCCGTCATCGAGCAGGCGCACGAACTCGGCGCCGTCGTCACCGTCGCCGCCGACCTGCTGGCCCTCACACTGCTCACCTCACCCGGTGAGCTCGGCGCGGACATCGCCGTCGGCACCACCCAGCGGTTCGGCGTCCCCATGGGCTTCGGCGGACCGCACGCCGGATACATGGCCGTACGCGAGAAGTTCGCCCGCAGCCTGCCCGGACGGCTCGTCGGGGTCTCCGTGGACGCCGACGGGAACAAGGCGTACCGGCTGGCGCTCCAGACCCGTGAGCAGCACATCCGGCGCGAGAAGGCCACCAGCAACATCTGCACCGCGCAGGTGCTGCTCGCCGTGATGGCCGGGATGTACGCCGTCTACCACGGCCCCGACGGGCTGCGCGCCATCGCCGAACGCACCCACCGCTACGCGACCGTCCTCGCCGAGGGCCTGCGCGCGGGCGGCGTCGAGATCGTGCACGAGGCGTACTTCGACACGCTGACCGTACGGGTCACCGGCCGGGCCGCCGAGGTCGTGGCCGCCGCCCGCGAGGGCGGGGTCAACCTCCGTCTCGTCGACCCCGACCATGTCTCGCTCGCCTGCGACGAGACGACCGGACGCGCCCAACTGACCGCCGTATGGACCGCCTTCGGCGTCACCGGCGACATCGAGGCGCTGGACACCACGTCCGGCGACGCGCTGCCGGAGACCCTGCTGCGTAACGACGAGTACCTCACGCACCCGGTCTTCCACCAGCACCGCTCCGAGACCGCCATGCTGCGCTACCTGCGCAGGCTCGCGGACCGTGACTACGCGCTGGACCGCGGCATGATCCCCCTCGGCTCCTGCACCATGAAGCTCAACGCCACCACCGAGATGGAGCCGGTGACCTGGCCGGAGTTCGCGGCGCTGCACCCCTTCGCGCCGGCCGACCAGGCCCAGGGCTATCTCACGCTCATCCGCGAGCTGGAGGAGCGGCTGGCGGAGGTCACCGGCTACGACGCGGTCTCTCTCCAGCCCAACGCCGGCTCCCAGGGCGAACTCGCCGGGCTGCTGGCCGTACGGGCGTACCACCGCGCCAACGGCGACACGGGCCGCACCGTCTGCCTCATCCCGTCCTCCGCGCACGGCACGAACGCCGCGAGCGCGGTCATGGCCGGCATGAAGGTCGTCGTCGTGAAGACCCGCGAGGACGGTGACGTCGACGTCGACGACCTGCACGCCAAGATCGAGCGGCACGGCGACGAACTGGCCGTCCTGATGGTCACCTACCCGTCCACGCACGGCGTGTTCGAGGAGCACATCAGCGACATCTGCGCGGCGGTGCACGACGCGGGCGGTCAGGTGTACGTCGACGGAGCGAACCTCAACGCGCTGGTGGGGCTGGCGAAGCCGGGCCGGTTCGGCTCGGACGTGTCGCATCTGAACCTGCACAAGACCTTCTGCATCCCGCACGGCGGCGGCGGCCCCGGTGTCGGCCCGGTCGGCGTGCGCGCCCACCTCGCCCCGTACCTGCCCAACCACCCGCTCCAGCCCGCCGCGGGTCCCGAGACCGGCGTCGGACCGATCTCCGCGGCCCCCTGGGGCTCCGCGGGGATACTGCCGATCTCCTGGGCCTATGTCCGGCTGATGGGCGGTGAGGGCCTCAAGCGCGCCACACAGGTCGCCGTACTGGCCGCGAACTACATCGCCAAGCGGCTGGAGCCGCACTTCCCGGTCCTGTACACGGGTCCGCACGGGCTGGTGGCGCACGAGTGCATCGTGGACCTCCGTCCGCTGTCGAAGTCGACCGGCGTCAGCGTCGACGACATCGCCAAGCGGCTCATCGACTACGGGTTCCACGCGCCGACCATGTCGTTCCCGGTGGCCGGCACGCTGATGATCGAGCCCACCGAGAGCGAGGACCTCGCCGAACTCGACCGGTTCTGCGAGACGATGATCGCGATCCGCGCCGAGATCGAGAAGGTCGCCTCAGGCCACTGGCCGGCGGACGACAATCCGCTGCGCAACGCCCCGCACACGGCCGCCGCGCTGGGCGGGGAGTGGGAGCACGCGTACAGCCGTCAGGAGGCGGTCTTCCCGGCCGGGGTCTCGGCGGCGGACAAGTACTGGCCGCCGGTCCGCCGGATCGACGGTGCGTTCGGCGACCGCAATCTCGTGTGCTCGTGCCCGCCTCTGGACGAGTACGACAACTGACGGACGGCACGCGGCCGTCGGGCCGTGCGGTGCGCGGACGGACGGCGTACGCGGGTCGCTCGCGGCACCTGGGCGACGCACATGCGTCGGGGCCGGTTCGGAGTGAATTCTCCGGGCCGGCCCCCCTTTACGGACGGCTTCAGGCTGCCGTCATCACCTGCTCGCTCCCGGACGGCCGGTGCGGAGCGATGATCTGGCCGTCGGGCAGCAGCTCCCCGGTGTCCTCGAAGATCAGGACGCCGTTGCACAGCAGGCTCCAGCCCTGTTCCGGGTGGTGCGCCGCGTGACGGGCGGCTTCCCGGTCGGCGGAGTCGGCTGTCGGACAGGCTGGCTGGTGCTGGCACATGGATGGTTTCTTTCGCTGCGTCGTGGCGTGTGTCCCGCGGCTCGATGTGGTCATGGCCGCCCCCCGGTTTCTCTCGTCCGTACCCCAGTGTTGCCCCGCGGACGTCGATCCGCAGGGATTTCGCGGCAGCGCTTGTCTCTGCTTAAGGACGTGTCACCCGCCCGGACGGTTCAGCCCAACTCGGCTGTCTTTTCGGGTGGTTCGGGGTGACCCGTCCGGACTAGTCCGGACGGGCGCGGCACAGTGCCCCGCAACCAGCACAGAGCCCCGTGACCGTTGAGGGGTCACGGGGCAGTGTAGGGCGCGTGGGACGGTTGGGAGACGGTCGGGACGCGAGGCCGTCCGAAGGCGGTCGGCCGGTACGGCTCAGCCGGTGGTCAGCAGGGGCGCGGACGCGGCGGCGGACGCCGTCGCGGAGGCCGCCGAGAGCCCCGAGGTGAGGCGCAGACCCATCATCGGAAGCAGGTCGGCGACACGGTGGGGCCGGTGGGCCACGATGCCGGGCGGGGCGGGAGCGAGCGGGATCAGCAGGTCGGCCGGGGCGGGAGCACCGACCGACGCGTCGGCCTCGACGTCCTGGTGGAGCCAGAGGGTGAGCATGTACAGGCCGGGCACCGAGAGCAGCCGCGGTTGGTACGGCGCCTTCACCGTCTCGGCCTGGCGCAGGGCGCGTTCGGTGGCGGAGATGTAGGGGCCCTCGAAGAAGCGCGAGAACGCCCAGCCGTCGGGGGTGAGCATCGTGTCCGCGGCCGCGACGGCACGCTCGCCGCTGCGGATCAGGAAGCGCCAGCCGGCCAGTCTGGTCTGCGGCGCGTCGCTGCTCGGGGTGATCTGTTCCAGTACGTGTACCGGAAGGGGCAGTTCGGGGCTCAGCGGTCCCTGGACGGACCGGAGAGCGGGTGTACGGGCCTCGCGCACGGCGGTGGGAGAACCGAGTGCCGCGAGGACGCTGCGCAGGGCGGGCGCTGGAGCCGGGGAGACATGCAGCGGCATAGTGGGTTGCCTCTCGCTCAGTAGGCACAGTGAAGCGTCGAAGGTGCGGGGTGCGGACGTCGCTGTCGGCGCACGTGGTCAGAGGATGGCCCCAGGCCGTGGCCGGGCCTCAACTCTCTGCCTCGTTCGGACAGAGTTTATACGATGCGTGTTCACAGAATGTTTCTTCTGTCTGTCGCCCTTATTGCGTCAAGGCGATATCCGGTCCATCTGGTACGTAATCGCCTTCGACGAACCGTCACATGGACCGTGAACCGAGGCGTGTGGCCTGGGGTTATTCGGCCGGAGCGGTAGGCCGAAACTCGTCGGCGTTTTCGTTGGCCGGGCGGAGAGTGAAATTGCTCACTGCGCCATGCCGAAGGAATGTGCCGCGAGGCCGTTCTGACCACTCTACCCGGCGCTCCACGGAAACGGGGCGTTATGGATCACTCAGTCTGGGCACTATCGATCGTGAAGCGATGCCCGGCGCCGCCGGGAAGCCGACGCGAAGGAGGGACCCTCCGATGGGGGAGAAGGTCGAATCGGACGGTACCGGCGTGTCCGATCGACAGGAATACCGCAGGAAGCTCCAGCAGTGCCTGGCGGTGCTGGGGCGGCTTCTGGGGGAGAAGCGGTTCGACCGGCCCAGGAATCTGATGGGTCTGGAGATCGAGCTGAATCTCGCCGGATCCGACGGGATGCCCAGGATGATGAATGCGGAAGTTCTTGAACGGATCGCGAGTCGTGATTTCCAGACCGAACTCGGAATGTTCAACCTGGAAGTGAATATCGCCCCGCACCGGCTCGACGGACGCGTTCTCGACCAGCTCGCCGAAGAACTGCGCACGGGTCTTGGATATGCCCACCGCAAAGCGAATGAGGTCGACGCCGGCATCGTGATGATCGGCATTCTGCCGACGCTCTCCCTCGACGACGTGGTCTCCACGAACCTCTCGGACGCGGACCGCTACACACTTCTCAACGACCGGATGGTGGCGGCGCGGGGCGAGGATTTCGTTCTCGACATCGACGGGGTCGAACGTCTCACCTGCAGTTCACCCTCGATCGCACCCGAAGCGGCCTGCACCTCCGTGCAGTTGCATCTCCAGGTCACACCCGACCGCTTCGCGGACGTGTGGAACGCCGCGCAGTGCGTCGCCGCCGTGCAGATCGCCATCGGCGCCAACGCGCCTTTCCTCTTCGGAAAGGAGTTGTGGCGCGAGTCCCGGCCCCCGCTCTTCCTTCAGGCGACCGACACCCGGCCCCCCGAGCTCCA
The DNA here is from genome assembly GCF_014646115.1 of Streptomyces camponoticapitis. Classification (GTDB taxonomy): domain Bacteria; phylum Actinomycetota; class Actinomycetes; order Streptomycetales; family Streptomycetaceae; genus Streptomyces; species Streptomyces camponoticapitis. The sequence continues at coordinate 16,422 of NZ_BMMV01000039.1, forward strand.
GGCGCAGGGCGTACGGCCCCGGACCTGGTTCGGCGAGCGCTGGATCGACTCCGTGTACGACCTTTTCGAGGAGAATCTGCGCTATTTCCCGCCGCTTCTCCAGATGAGTGACGACCAGGATCCGCACCAGGTCCTGGACGAGGGCGGTACGCCGCGCCTCGCGGAGCTGGTGCTCCACAACGGCACCGTCTACCGCTGGAACAGGCCCGTGTACGACGTCGCCGACGGACAGCCCCATCTGCGGGTCGAGAACCGCGTGCTGCCCGCCGGGCCGACCGTCACCGACGTCGTCGCCAACGCCGCCTTCTACTACGGGCTGGTGCGCGCCCTCGCCGAGGACTCCCGACCCGTCTGGACCCGGCTGCCGTTCGACGCCGCCGCGCGGAACTTCGAGACCGCGTGCCGTGACGGCATCGAGGCCCGGCTCCGCTGGCCGCGCAACGGCCGGGCGAGCAGCGGCGTCACCGAGGTGTCGGCGGTCCGGCTGGTGCGCGACGAACTGCTGCCGCTCGCGGCCGCCGGGCTCGACGCGTGGAACGTGGAGCCGGCCGACCGCGACTTCTACCTCGGGGTGATCGAGGGGCGCTGCGAGCGCCGGGTGAACGGGGCCTCGTGGCAGGTCGACACCTTCCACCGGGCGCGGGAGGCGGGGCTCCGCCGGGAGGCGGCCCTCGCCGCCACGACCCGGCGGTACGCCGAACTGATGCACCAGGGGGAGCCGGTGCACACCTGGCCGGTGGGCTTCCCCGCCCCGTCGCGGATGCCGGACCTCTCCGGCTGACGCGGGGCGGCGGGCGCCGCGGCCGTCGCGAGGGCCGGCTACCGCCTTGCCCCCACCGACAGGATCGCCTCGGTCATCACCGACCGGATGTCCGCCGGGTCACTCACCTCGTAACCCGCGCCGCCCGTGATCCGCGCGACCTCGTCCATCGCCGCGGGGTCCGCGTCCGGGCCCACCGCGATCGTGATCAGCGGGACCGGGCGCCTGGGGTCGGCGAGCTTCCTCAGCTCGTCCATCAGGGCCGTGCGCGCCGCGCCGTCCGGGTCCACTCCACCGGTGAGGACGACGACCGCGTTGCACTTGCCGCTCACGTACGACGACTGGGCCTCCTTGAAGGCGGCCAGCGTCGTGTCGTACATCCCGGTCGCACCCGATCCCGTCCCCACCGGCGCCAGTGCGGTGACGGCGGCCGAGAGGTCCTCGCGGTGGGTGCCGCCGGCCTCGGCCCGTTCGCCGAGCGGCGCGGTCTCGGCGAGTCTGCGGAAGTCCTCGTCGCCGTCGAGACCGGCGGCGAAGTCCCAGAGGCCGACCTCGTCGTCGGGAGTGAACCCGTCGAGTGTCTGGAGCACCGAGGCCTTCGTGACCTCCAGCCGGGAGTCGCCGCCGCTGCCCGGTACGGGCTGTGCCATCGAGGCCGAGGTGTCGACGACGACGGTCAGCCGGGCGTGCTGGAGGATCACCGTCCACATGCCGAGCGTCTCCTCGACCATGTCGGTGGTCGGCGGCTGGGCCTTCGTCAGGGCGTACGGCTGGGGCGCGCGGCCGCCCGCGGCCCGGACCAGGTCGTCCCCCACGGTGGAGTGGGCCGTACGGAACCCGTGCTCCGCCATGGCGCGCTGGGCCTCCTCCTCGTTGAGGAGGGACATGAACCGGGTCACGGCGCGGCTCTCGTCCGTGGTCAGCTCCGGCTCGTTGACGAGGTTCAGGGGGTAGTCCAGGGCCGGGGCCGCGTCCGTCGGATAGAACAGCTGGAGATCGGTGGCGCCGCCGTCGGTGGAGTTGTGGGTGAACGCCGCCTGTTCGGTGAGGAAGACCGCCTCGTTGGCCTTGGCACCGTCCGTCTCGCTCCGAGCCAGGGACGGGATCACCTGGCTGTCGGAGTCCGACACACGCGTGGCCAGCGCCTCCGCGGTCGCGGCGATCAGGGTGCCGCTGTCCGCGTCCGTCTTCCGCGCGGAGGTGACGACGCTGCTGAACGCGAGCAGTCCGGTGGCGCTGCGAGCCGGGTCGGCCCCGCCGAGCCGCACCGCGCCCTTGCCGGTGGCGGCCTTCGTCAGCCCGGCCCAGGTGTACGTCTTCCGGGGCCAGCCGAGTCTCGTGCCGGCCGAGGGGACCACGGCCAGGGCCACCGGCGTGGTCGCCGCGTTGCCCGCGGGTGTCAGCGCGATGCCGGTGTCGGCGGTCAGCGCGCGCTCGACCCAGACGTCGGAGTCCGGCAGCCACGCCTCGTAGTCGTCCGCGGCCGTGCCGGTGGCGAGGTCGTCGGCGATCTCGTGGTTCTCGCGGGCGTCGACCCGGACGTCGATGCAGCGACCGTCGGAGGTGATGTCGTCGCGCCGGGCGCTGTCGGCGACGGCCGTCACGGCGGGGGCGATGTCCGGCGAGGCGGCCAGATCGATCTGTACGGCGGAGCCCGCGCAGCCGTCGGCGAAGGACAGCATCCCGCTCGCCGCCGCGATGCCGGTCCCCGCGGCCAGACTCAGCAGGACCGCCGTGGCGATCAGGACGTTCCGACGGCGTGGGAGACGGCCCCTGGTGCTGTCCGTCGTTTCGTCGTCGGGCAAGCTGTGACGTTCCATGGCGGTGGTGCCCCTCCTTGACCTGAACAAGGAAAATGGGGGGCTCGGTCCGCTGAATGACGCCAGCCCCCCGGCCTGTCGCGCGCGATCTTCGTACCCGTATTCGAGACCCTAGCGGGACGGGAAGGGGGTTGAGGCACGATTGGTCAACTGGAGGCAACTGTGCAGACGGAGGCGGGCCGCGTGGCCGATTCCCTTCCCCAAGAAGGCCTGTCGCGCAGGATGCTGCGGTCCGAGGTACTGATCGTCCTGGCGCTCTCGCTGGGGGCGAGCGGCGTGTCGGCGCTGATCAGCTTTGTCGGGTCGGTCACCAGGCCCGGTGGGCTCAGCGATCAGGCGGCCACGCTCAACGGTTCGCAGGCACCGGGGCGCCCGTGGCTGGATCTCGCCTGGCAACTGTTCGGCATCGCCAGCTCGCTGGTGCCTGTGGTACTGGTGGCGCACCTGTTGCTCCGTGAGGGCAGCGGACTGCGCGATCTGGGGTTCGACCGGCGTCGGCCGTGGCCGGATCTCGGCCGCGGCACGCTGATCGCCGCCGGCATCGGCAGCGCGGGCCTCGCCTTCTACATCGGCTCGCGCGCGGCCGGGTTCAACCTGACCGTCGTACCGGAATCGCTGCCCGACGTGTGGTGGAAGTTCCCGGTGCTGATCCTGTCCGCGGTGCAGAACTCCGTACTCGAAGAGGTCATCGTCGTCGGGTATCTGCTGCGCAGACTGGGGCAGTTGGGGTGGACACCGATGGCCGCCCTGGTGGCCAGTTCGGTGCTGCGCGGGTCGTACCACCTGTACCAGGGCATCGGCGGCTTCATCGGGAACATGGTGATGGGCGTGGTGTTCGTGCTGGCCTACCGCCGCTGGGGGCGGGTCGGGCCGCTGGTGGTGGCACACGCGCTGCTCGACATCGTGGCGTTCGTCGGGTATGCGCTGCTCGCCGGGCATGTGAGCTGGCTGCCGACCCCGTAACGGATCGGTACCGGGCGCGGGGCGGTCAGGGGGCCACGAGGAGTTCGCCGTCGATCACGGTGACCGCGTGGCCCGTGAGCAGTGTCCGCCCGCCCCGCAGTGACGTGGCGACGAGACCGGTACGGGCGGAGCCCTGGAGGCCCCTCAGCTCGGTGCGGCCGAGCCGCGCCGACCAGAACGGGGCGAGCGCCGTGTGCGCGCTGCCCGTGACGGGGTCCTCGTCGATGCCGACGCCCGGGAAGAAGCCGCGCGACACGAAGTCGTAGCCGCTGTCTGGGTCCTCGGCCGCCGCGGTGACGATGATGCCGCGCCGCGAGAGGGCGGCGAGCGATCGGATGTCCGGGGTCAGTTCCCGTACGGTCCGCTCGTCCGCCAGCTCCACCAGCAGATCCCCGATGTGCTCCGCGGTGTCGTGCACCGAGACCGGGACCGCGCCCAGGGCCGCCTCGACGCCGTCCGGCAGCGCGAGCGGGGTCAGCGACGATGTCGGGAAGTCGAGCGTCAGGGCGCCGTCGTCGTGCGCCGTCGCTCCGAGGATGCCGCAGCGAGCCGCGAAGCGGATCGGGCCGGTCGCGAGGCCGTCGGTGCGCAGGACATGGGCGGTGGCGAGTGTGGCGTGCCCGCACATGTCGACCTCGGCCGCCGGGGTGAACCAGCGCAGCGCCCAGTCCGCCTCGCCGCCGGGCGGCAGGGGATGGGCGAAGGCCGTCTCCGACAGGTTCACCTCCCTGGCGACCCGCTGGAGCCAGGTGTCGTCGGGGAACGGGCCGGACTCAAGGATCAGCACCCCCGCGGGATTCCCGGCGAAGGGGTGGTCGGTGAAGGCGTCGACGATTCGGATTCGCATGCCCTGACGGTAGGAGAGGACGGAAGCCGGGGGCCAAGGCCAATTCGGTGCGGCTGGCCCCGGAGGCCCGCGTGGGCCGTTGACCTGTGACAGCAAAGATGGGCCGTTTGCCACTGAAGTTGGGCCAACGCTAGTTTGTGACAGCGAAGTTGGGTCGCTTGAGGATTGGGCGGACGGGGGATGCGGTGGGGGCGTTAGCCCGAGCAGTCGATCAGTCTGCGCTCACAGCCTTTGAGCTGGACTTCTCTCTCGAGGGGGTTCGTAAGCGCCGCCTGTTGCAGACGAGCTGGGACGTGCGGTTCGAGACAGTGGAGCCGGTCCGCAGTTTCTCCTGGCGCAAGTACGGCCGGGGCTTCGCAGGCTGGTACTACTCGGTGACCGTACGAGATCACGTTGGCTACGAATCATGGCTGGAGAGAGACCGGCTGGTCCTGCTCGACCGGGACCCGCAGGTCACAGCTATCGCCTCTCAGCCCTTCTGGCTGCACTGGCACGACGGGGTGCGAAAGCGCAGACACGCTCCCGACTACTTTGTCCGGCTCGCCGACGGACACGCCCGTGTCGTCGATGTCCGTGCTGAGGACGACCTGGACGACGACACCCGGGAGTCGTTCACCGCGACCGAGCATGCTTGCCGGGCAGTCGGCTGGGAGTTCGACTGGGTGGGGCGACCCGATCCGGTGTTCATGGCGAACATCCGTTGGCTTGCCCGCTACCGGCGCACGCGTTGCGGCCGGCCTCAAGCGGTGGCCGACCGGTTGCTCGAGGTGTTCCGTGAGCCCAAGGGGCTGTGGGAGGGCGCCGTTTCGGTCGGGGACCGGTTGCAGGTCCTGCCGGTGCTGTTCCATCTGCTGTGGTCCGGCGCCTTGGAAACAGACCTGGTGGGCAGCTTGATGCAGACCGACAGCCTGGTCTGGACGAAGGGAAGCCGTTGAGCCTGCTGAGGCGGCCGCCGGTGTTGGCGGTCGGTCACAAGATCCGCTTCGAGGGCCAGGTCCGGGGGGTTCTCGAAGTCACCGCCCAGGCTGCGGTGGTGGAGGACGCCGAGGCTGAGCACCGGGTGGTCGCTTTGATCGACCTGTTCGAAGCGGCGGATTTCGAGGTCTTGTTCCAGCCTGAGCGGATGCCGCTGCCGACGGTCGGACTGCTGGAAGCATTCCCGCCCGAAGTCGTGAAACAGGCTCTGTGGTGGGAGGGGCACATCTTGGAGGTCATCCACGGGCTTGCTCCGGACGCTGAGCCGGGTTCGCGTCCGCGGCCGGGCTACGGGCCGGGTTCGTCGGTGACGTCGCGGCAGCGGACGAAGGCAGCGGAGCTGACGGCTGCCGGCCACGATGTCGCGGCCAAGACGATCGGCAACCGGCGTCGCCGCTACCAGGAAATGGGCTTGGTTGGGCTGGCCGACCACCGGCCGGTCCGCAAGCGCTCCGAGTTCGGCTCGGTGCCCGAACCGGTCGTCGAAGCGATGCGGAAGGCGATCAAGGAAGGTGTCGACACTTCGACCCGCAACGGGGCCTACCTGATCTGGCGGACGGGGGAGATCCTGCGGGAATCGGACGATGAGCTCATCGAGCTGCCGACCGAGCGGACGCTCTACCGGCTGCTTGCGAAGTTGACGAAGGGCACCCACGCGACCGGTTCGGCGGTCACACGCCGTTCGAAGGCCCACGGGGCGGCGGCCCCGTTCGGAGAGCTGACGGTGTCGGCTCCCGGCGAGGTCATGCAGATGGACTCCACCCCGATGGATGTGCTGGTCCGTCTCGACAACGGGGTGGTCGGCAAGGTCGAGCTCACGGGCATGATCGACGTCGGGACCAGGACGTTGTCGGCGGCGGTTCTGCGGCCGACGACGAAGTCGGTGGACGCGAGCCTACTGCTGGCCCGCACGGTCACACCCGAGCTGATGCGGCCGGGTTGGGTCGACGCGCTGAAGATGTCCCGGTCGGTGCTGCCGCATCGCAGGCTGCTGTCCCTGGATGAACGCCTTGAGCATGCGGCGGCCAAGCCGGTCATCGTCCCGGAGACGATTGTCTGCGACCACGGCAAGGTGTTCATCTCCCGCAACTTCCGGTCGTCCTGCCGGTTCCTGGAGATCGACTTCCAGCCCACTTGGAAGGGCTCGCCCTTCCAGAAGGGGCACATTGAGAAGATGCTGGGCTCGGTGGCCACGATGTTCGCCCAGTTCCTGACGGGATACACCGGCCGCAACACCGACCACCGCGGACGCCACCCCGAGCGCGAGAACCTGTGGTCGCTGCCCGAATTGCAGGACCTGCTGGACGAATGGGTCGTCGCCAAGTGGCAGAACCGCCCCCACGATGGCCTTCGTGACCCCGACCATCCTGGACGGCTGTTCACCCCGAACCAGAAGTACGCCGCGCTGGTCGAGGCATGCGGCTACGTTCCGGTCGCGCTCAGCGGGCAGGACTACGTGGAACTGCTGCCCGCGGCCTGGCGCGTCGTTAATCCTTATGGAATCCGGATCAACAACCGGACCTACGACAGCCCCGACCTGGGGCCGATGCGCCTGCGGGACTCCGGCGTCACCGCGAAGCGGGGGCTCTGGGAGGTCCACCGCGACCCCTACGACGTCTCCTATGTCTGGGTACGCGACCACCGCGGCGACGGCAGCTGGGTCCAGGCGACCTGGAAGTACCTGAAGCGGGCCCCGGTCCCGTTCGGCGATCTGGCCTGGGACCACGTCAGACATCAACTGCCCAAGGCCACCGAGGAAGAACTCGCCCAGGCAGTCGCCGACCTGCTGACCCGCGCGCATGCCGGCCCCGACAGGTCGGCAGCGAAGAGAAAACCCCGGTCGGCGAAAGCAGCCAAGGCCGAGCGGCAGGTCGCCGCCCGCACGAAGGCTGCCCCGCCCACTGTCCCCTCCCCGCCACCAGAGCCGCCGCGGGAACCTGAGGTTGAAGCGCCCGCCGAGGACGACGATCTCGCCGAGGTGATCCCGCTGGGACTGTTCGATCCGCTCGAAGACCCTTGGAGGCGGCCGTGACCGCGCTGCTTGCCGACGGTCCGGACGCGGACTTCGGACGGCAGCTGACCACACTGCCTGGCTGGCGCCAGTTCGTCGGCGCCTCCCTGAGCAAGCCCATGGCCGTGCTGGCGAAGGCCGAGTACGACGCGCTGGAGGCGGAAGCCCAGGACGCATACGACGACGATCGGCTTGATCACCATGCCCGCCTCCAGGTGGTCGCTACCTCCACGGTCCGCTCCACCGTCACCTGCGGGCGCCGCCTGATCATCCTCAACCGCGGGGCGATCAGCGCTCGCCGCGGCCTGATCGTCTCCGGGCCCGCCAACACCGGCAAGACCATTGCTCTCACCCAGCTCGGGCTGGCCCACGAGTTACAGGACCGCCGCCGGCACGCAGGGCAGGACGATCGCATCCCGGTCATCTACATCACCGTTCCGCCGGCCGCGACACCCCGCATGATCGCCGCCGAGTTCGCCCGCTTCCTGGGCCTGCCAGTCCTGCGGCGCTCGAACATCACCGACCTCACCGAGGCGGTCGTCGGCGTCTGCACCAAGGCCAGGACCGGTCTGATTCTGGTGGACGAGATCCACAACATCTCCTTGACGACCCGCCACGGAGCCGAGGCATCGGACACGCTGAAGTACTTCTCCGAACGCATCCCGGCGACCTTCGCCTACGCGGGCATCGACATCGAGGACGGCAGCCTGCTGTCCGGCACCCGGGGAGACCAGATCGCCGCCCGTTTCACCCCAATGGCCACCCACCCCTTCCCCTACAACACCGAGTGGAAGGCGCTGGTCGCTCAGATGGAAGCCAATCTCGTGCTGCACGAGCACAAACCCGGGACCCTGAGCCGCCTGGACCGCTTCATCCACACCCGCACCGGCGGCATGATCGGCACCCTCTCCCACCAGATCCGCGGAGCCGCAGTCGACGCCATCCTCGGCCACAGCGAAAAGATCAACAAAGCCGGGCTGCTGGCCGTCGACCTGGACATCGCCTCTCGCCGCAAGCGCCCGGGCACAGACCGATGACGTCTCCGCCCGGACACCCCGTCGCCCGGCTGCCGTTCCAGGTCCGGCCGAAAAGCGGTGAAGGAGCCAGCACGTTCATCACCCGACTCGCCCAGGCGAACTGCCTCCCGCCCGCTTACCTGCGAAAGTACCTCGCCGAGCCGCCCATGCACCGCGGTATTCCGCGCTGGGACCGCATCGCCGCAGCCGCTGGACGCGATCCGGTCGAACTGCGGCAGATCCTCGAGACCATCGAGTGCGAGGAATGCGGCGCGCCAATGCGGCCGATGACGAGCTTCGGCGCCAAGCCGCGAACCTGCTCCAGATCCTGTCGGCAGAAGCGATACCGCCGGCGCATCCCAGCGGAGGAGTGGACGAAAGTCCCCTGCCGAGTTTGCGGGCGAGCGATGAGGTTCCGGCTCGGACAACGTCGCTACATGTGCTCATCACACTGCCGCCGAGTCGCCTTCCAGTTCCGCCAGCGAGGCGAACCACTGCCACGCCCACCGAACTTCCAAGCCGCCAGCGGGTCCGTTGACGAGGACGAACTTACCGCCCTTTGCCCGGTCTGCGAAGGACCGATAACCAATGCCACCAGGCGAAAAGCGTGCTCAAGAAGCTGCGGCGGCAGGATGGCCCACTGGACCCGCAATCCGCTGCCACCACCCGTGACCTGCCGCCACTGTCATCAGCCACTCCTCCCCAGAACCGACGGCCGACCCCGTGACTGGTGCTCGAACGACTGCAGAACCCAAGAACTACGCCGACAGTTGATTGCGGCCGCCATCTCGTCCCAGGCAGGGGAAGCGCAACCCCGCCCGATAGGACCCGAGCCCCCCAGCCTCTATGACACGAGGACCTGTCGGGGCTGCGAGCAGCACTACCGGCCACTCAGGATTAACCCGTGGTGCTCTCGCCGCTGTCTAGAACAAGAGCTGCTGAAACGTGCTGAACAGCAGAAATGCGGTGGCTGCGGGTCCTCGATGGCCCACCGCAAACCCGTCACCGGCCGCATCTGGTGCTCAAGGCCATGCCGCCAGCGAGCCAACCGATGGAACCAGGAATTTCGGGACAGAGTGCAGCTGATGATCAGCGTCGGCGGACGCCCGGCAGAGCCGCAGCAGCCCAGCACGCCGACCTGTCGGGGCTGCAACCGAAGCCACCAGCCTCTCAGGCCCAACCCCTGGTGCTCGGACCAGTGCCTGGACCAGGAGATCCTCCGACGATCTCACCAACAGGAATGCGCTGCCTGCGGCACCTCCATGGCTCACCGAAAGCCGGTCCCCAACCGCAAGTGGTGCTCGGGCACCTGCCAGCAGAGAGGGTTCCGTTGGCGAGCGGAACTCCGTGACCGGGCCGCACAATCCGACGACTGACCGACGGCCTCACCACAGGTGAAGGAAACTCCGGATGTCGTCAAAGCCGTCGACGGCCCGGCCATCCACGTCTGTCGGATCCGCCTCCGCACGCGCCGCCAGCGACTCCGCCAGGGCGAGGGCCGCATCGCTGAGACATCCGAAGCGTCGAGCCGCATGTCCCAGGCACAGGCCAGCCAGCCCGAGCAGGGGGCTGCCTGACACGGCCCGCGTTCCGACCTGGACACACCAGTGCTCGACGAACTCCCGATCGTCGTCGTTCAGCGCACTTCCGACCAGTACAACCGCCGCCTCACCCTCCAGTGATGGGTCACGCAGAGCCCGTTCCAGGAACTCGGCCACCTCCTCATGGGGCAGAGCCGGAGGGTTCTCGAAGCGCAGATGGGAGTGCATCCGGCGAGACTACGCGCCCACGAAAACGGCGATCTGCCCAGTCCGCACCACCTCGACACGTAACACGTCGGTCCAACTTCGCTGTCAGAAGCTGGACAGTGGCCCATCTTCGGTGTCACAAACAGCAATCCACCCAACTTCGGTGACACGCGTCCCGAATTCGGTGTCACGGGTCACATGGGCCGTCCTCGGAAGTTGTTGCCAAGCGAACTGTTCCGATATATCGTTGAGGCATCGCGATAGATTCGCGACTGATCATCGATGGAAGGAGCGTAGCGATGCGTTCACATGGACACGAGCAGGAACAGGGACATGGGCAGTGCGGGCCCGGCCATCGAGGCCGGGGCGAGTCTGCGGGGCGGCGCGGGGCCTTCGGGCCGTTCGGGCCGAACTTCGGACCGCCGTTCGGCGGGCCCTTCGGAGGCGGCGGCCGAGGCCGCGGCGGAGGCAGGGGCAGGGCGCGGCGCGGCGATGTACGCGCGTCGATCCTGGCGCTGCTGAAGGACCGGCCGATGCACGGCTACGAGATGATCCAGGAGATCGGCGAGCGCAGCGGAGGCGCCTGGCGCCCCAGCCCCGGTTCGGTCTACCCGACCCTCCAGCTCCTGGAGGACGAGGGTCTCATCGAGAGCCGGAGCGAGGGTGGCAAGAACCTCTTCACCCTGACCGAGGCCGGTCGCACCGAGGCCGAATCCGGGCCCGAAGCGCCCTGGGAAGAGGCCGGGCGCGGTGTCGACTGGGAGACGATGAACGAGATCCGGCAGGCCGGCTTCGGCCTGATGGAGGCGTTCGGGCAGGTCTGGAAGACCGGCTCCGCCGACCAGCGTCAGAAGGCCCTCGCCGTCATCAACGACGCCCGCAAGAAGCTTTATCTGATCCTCGCCAACGACGACGACTGAGCGACGGCTGCAGAGCGACGACGGCCGAGTGGCGAGGACCGGGCGGCGGCGACCCGTAACGAATCCTGTCAACGTGGGCCCCGTGACGATCGGCGAGATCGTCGCGGGGCCCTCTCCCCTGTCCGGGCCGCCCGCAGCGGCTACCGGAACTCCGCCGCGTTGAAAGTCCGGCATGACGGTCGCGGACGAGGCGGGTGGCAAGACGGCGCGCGCCCCAGGGGTCTGTCGACGCCCGATCTCATTCGTAAGGAGGAGAGGTCGCACTCCCGTCCCCAACTTCGGTGGGATGCTCGAATGCTCCCCGCCGGGGATGTCTTACCGGCCGGTCGCCTGATGAGGTGGGAGAGTGCAGAGTCCTACCCCGTGGTTGCCCGAACAGTCCGATTCGACCGTCGTCTCCGCCGTATCGATCCGCGCGGACATCGACGCCGGACTCTCCGCCGAGCTCGCGGCCGTCGTGTCGGGAGCCCGCAGGAGGGCGCACCGCGACGGAGACCGGCACATCGACACCGCCCACCTCCTCCACTCGCTCCTGGAGTCGGACTCCGAGGTCCGCGCGGCGTTCGACGGCGGGCCGCAGGTCGCCCGCGTCCTCGGCTATCTCGTCCAGCGGAGCATCGGCTACGGGCTGCGCTGGCAGGGGATGGTGGAGGACTCCGGCGCGGTCCCCGTCGTGTCGACGCCCGCGGTCCCCGGCTGGTCGCCGTCGGCCGTCACCGTCATGGAGAGCACTGTCGAACGGGCCCGACGGCGGGGCGAGCGACAGGCGGGCGGTCTCGATCTGCTCACCGAGCTCGCGTCCGACCCCGCCTCCCGCGCGGTCGAGGTGCTGGAGCGGGCCGGAGTGGACGCGCGGGCCCTCACCGGCCGTATCGCCGAGGCGTCCTACGGAGTGTGACCGCCTGGTCAATGGAGAGTGACGGCCTGTCTCGACAGGCGTGAAAGCGCCGATGCTCCTGACGCCGACTGACATGATGTGTCCATGCACGCGTCTCAGGGGAGAAGCGTCGGCCTGGGACTCGCGCTCCTGTCGGCCTTCGCGTTCGGTGGATCAGGTGTCGCGGCCAAGCCGCTGATCGAGGCGGGGCTCGATCCGCTCCATGTGGTCTGGCTCCGGGTCGCCGGGGCCGCACTCGTGATGCTGCCCCTCGCCTGGCGCCACCGCGATCTGGTCCGCCGCAGGCCCGCGCTGCTCGCGGGCTACGGCATGTTCGCCGTCGCCGGCGTGCAGGCGTTCTACTTCGCCTCGCTCTCCCGGATACCCGTCGGGGTCGCGCTGCTCGTCGAGTATCTGGCGCCCGCGCTGGTGCTGCTCTGGGTGCGCTTCGTCCGCCGCACGCCCGTCACCCGCGCCGCCGCCGTCGGCGTCGTCCTGGCCGTGGGCGGACTCGCCTGCGTCGTCGAGGTGTGGGCCGGGCTCTCCTTCGAAGTGATCGGGCTGCTGCTCGCGCTCGGCGCGGCCTGCTGCCAGGTCGGCTACTTCCTCCTCTCCGACCAGGGCGGCGACCCGGCGGCGGACCCGTCCGACGCCGTCGACCCGCTGGGCGTCATCGCGTACGGGCTGCTCATCGGCACAGTCGTCCTCACCGTCATCGCCCGGCCCTGGGGCATGGAGTGGTCGCTGCTGGCCGGCAGCGCCGACATGGACGGGACACCGGTCGCCGCGCCGCTGCTGCTCGGGTGGATCGTGCTCGTGGCGACCGTGCTCGCCTACGGCACCGGCGTGATCAGCGTACGAAGGCTCTCGCCTCAGGTGGCGGGGGTCGTCGCCTGTCTGGAGGCGGTCATCGCGACCGTGCTGGCCTGGGTCCTGCTGGGCGAACACCTGTCGGCGCCGCAGATCCTGGGCGGCCTCGTCGTGCTTGTCGGTGCGTTCATCGCTCAGACCTCGACGCCCGCGGCGCGGGCCGGAGGAGGGGGCGAGGGGTCCATGGTGGCCGCCGAAGCACCCGAAGCACCCGAAGTGGTCGGTGAGGAGGACGGGTTGTCCGCCGACCGGGCCGCGACATAGGCTGCCGATCATGCCGCAGACCGTACTTCCGCCTCCCGCCGCCTGAGCGCGGGCGGCCATCCGTTGACGTAGACCGGGCTCGGGCAGTCCCCGAGCGGTTCGTCGCTGCCCGCGAGACGGAGTGAGCGACCACCAACCCGTTCCGCACACGGAGAAGTCACGTGTCGATTTCCGCATCGTCCGCTGCCACAACTGCCGCTTCCGCAGCGTCCGCCGCCCCCGGCCCGTCGGTCGGGCGCAGCCTGTTCTATCTCGTCGTCGCCGGGGTCGCCTGGGGGACCGCCGGCGCCGCCGCGTCGCTGGTCTACCGCATCAGCGACGTCGGTCCGCTCTCCCTCTCCTTCTGGCGCTGCGTCGGCGGCCTCGTTCTGCTGCTCGGCGCGCTGGCGCTGCGCCGCGGGCGCGTGGCGAGGGCTCTCCCGTCGGTGACCGCGACCGCGACCGCGACCGAGCCGCGCCGCCGCCGGCTGATCCGGATCCTCGCAACAGGCATCGGCCTCGCGGTCTTCCAGAGCGCGTACTTCGCCGCCGTCGAGGAGACCGGACTCGCCGTCGGCACCGTGGTCACCCTCGGCGCCGGGCCCGTCCTCATCGCCCTCGGCGCACGGCTGACGATGGGCGAACGGCTCGGCGGCGGCGGCCTGCTCGCCGTCGTCGGCGCTCTCGCCGGCCTCGCCGTCCTGGTGCTCGGCGGTGACGGGGCGACGGTGCGTCCGGTGGGGATCGCGTACGCCCTGCTGTCGGCGACCGGTTACGCCGCGATCACCCTGCTCACGCGCCGGCTCGGCCGCGACGGCGGCAAGGCCGGCTCGCTCGCCACCACCGCATGGGCCTTCGCCGTCGCGGCACTGTGCGTCCTGCCGATCGCCGCGGGCGAGGGACTGCTGCCGCACACGGCCGAACCGGCCCAGGTGCTCTGGCTGTTCCTGTACGTCGCCGCCGTACCGACCGCTCTCGCCTACGCCCTGTACTTCGCGGGCGCGGCGGTCGTACGCGCCGCCACCGTCTCCGTGATCATGCTGCTGGAGCCGGTGAGCGCGGCGGTCATCGCGGTCGGTCTGCTGGGGGAGCGGCTCACCGCCGCGACCGTGGTGGGGACGCTGCTGCTGCTCGCCGCCGTGGTGGGTCTCGCCGCCGCCGAGGCGCGCCTCGCGTCGGACCGCCGGAAGACGGCCGATCTCGTGTAAGCCCTCGCGTGCCGCCTCGCGCGGCCCCGGCGTACAGCGTCCGCCGGGGTCAGAGCACGGTGAGGTAGTCGGGCAGGCCGACGGCCGGGTCCAGGTCGTCGGCCGGGACCGGTGTGCCGTATCCGCGTACGACGGGCACCACACCGGTCCAGTGGGGGAGCGACAGGTCCTCGGGCTCGTCGTTCGGGCCGCCGGTACGGACCTTGGCGGACACCTCGTCGAGATCGAGGCTCAGTACGGCGGTCGCGGCCAGTTCCTTCGCGTTGGCCGGCCGTGAGTCGTAGGAGCGGCCGGGCACGACATGGTCGACCACGGCGTCGAGCGCGGCGCGCCGTTCGCCGGGGTCGGTCACCTGGTACGCGGTGCCGTGCACCACGACGGAGCGGTAGTTGATCGAGTGGTGGAAGGCCGACCGCGCCAGCACCAGACCGTCGACATGGGTGACCGTGAGACAGACCGCGAGCCCCGGGTCCGCCGTGTCGCCCGCCGTCCGCAGGGGGCGGGAGCCGGTCGACCCGTGGACGTAGAGCCGCTCGCCGACCCGGGCGTAAAGGGTGGGGAGGACCACGGGCGCGCCGTCGCGGACGAAGCCGAGATGGCACAGATAGGTCTCGTCGAGTATCCCGTGGACCAACTCGCGGTCGTACGAGGCGCGGTCGGCGGACCGGGTGGGGACGGTGCGGTCGGTGGGGCGGTAGGCGTCGGCGGGCGAGGAGGGAGGCTTGGGCATTGCACTCTCCTATGTACTAGTGCATAGTCTTCTTTGTGCTAGGAGAGTATCGGATCGAAGGGCGGCGCGCCGCCGAGATTGCCGCGAGCGTGGAGCGGGGGATCGGCGCGGGAGAACTGGCGCCCGGCCAACCGCTGCCTCCGCTGCGGGAGTTGGCACTGGAGCTGGGCGTCAACCCGAACACGGTGGCCGCCGCGTACCGCACGCTGCGCGACCGGGGTGTCATCGAGACGGCGGGCCGGAGGGGCAGCCGGGTGCGGGCGCGCCCGTCGAGCACGTCGCGCGGCTCGATCCGGGTCGACGTGCCCGCCGGCGTACGGGAGGTGTCCGACGGCAATCCGGATCCCGCCCTGCTGCCGCCGCTGCACGACGCGTTCGCGGCGGCGGCGCGGGAGCAGGCGGAGCGTCCGGGGCGGTACGGCGACGCGGCCGTCCTCCCCGAGTTCGCGCGGCTCGCCCGTGCCGGGCTGGACGAGGACGGGGTGCCCGACGGGCCGGTCGCCGTCACCTCGGGCTCGCTGGACGCGATCGAGCGTGTGCTGGCCGCGCATCTGCGGCCGGGGGACGCCGTCGCCGTCGAGGACCCCGGCTGGGGCAGCCTCCTCGATCTGGTGCCCGCTCTGGGGCTGCGGCCCCTGCCGGTGGCGCTGGACGACGACGGGCCGCTGCCGGGGGAGCTGGAGCGGGCACTGCGGGCCGGGGCGCGGGCGGTCGTCGTCACCGACCGTGCGCAGAATCCGACGGGCGCCGTGGTGGGCGCGGCCCGCGCGCGGGAGCTGCGTACGGTGCTGGCGGCCCATCCCCACGTACTGCTCATCGAGGACGACCACGGGCACCGGATCGTCGACGTGCCGCTTCATCCGCTGGCCGGAGTCACCGACAGCTGGGCGCTCGTGCGGTCGACGGCCAAGGCGTACGGCCCCGATCTGCGGCTCGCCGTGCTGACGGGGGACGCCGTCACCGTCGACCGGGTGACGGGCCGTCAGCGACTGGGCCCCGGCTGGGTGAGCAGACTGCTGCAACGGGCGGTCGTGGAGCTGTGGGCGACGGACGCGGTGGACCCCCGTGCGGTGGCGCGCGCGTACGGCGAGCGGCGTGACGCCCTGGTCCGGGCGCTCGCGGAACGGGGCGTCGAGGCGCACGGGCGGAGCGGGATGAACGTGTGGGTGCCGGTGGCCGAGGAGACCGGTGCGGTGGCGCGGCTGCTGCACGCGGGCTGGGCGGTCGCGCCCGGGGCGCGCTTCCGGTTGACCGCCGGGCCCGGCGTCCGGCTGACGGTGTCGGGCCTGACGGGAAAGGACATCGAGGCGGTCGCGGACGCGGTGGCCGACGCGGCGGGGGCCGCGCCGGCGCGCAGTTACGGCTGATCGACGGGGATCGGGGCGGGGGCCGCGGGTGCGGGTGCTCGCGCGGGCGCCGGAGTCGGAGAGGGCGCCGACGTCTGCTCGGGCTTCGGGTGGGACTTTCGCGCGGTGCGCGAACCGCCGGCCCGCTGCTGGGTCAGTGCGGCGCCGACGAGCACGACCACCGCGCCGACCGGGGTGTTCCAGTGCAGCGGCTCGTCGAGGACCGCGACACCGGCGGCGGTCGCGATGACGGGGACGAAGTACGTGACCATCTGACCGGTCGTCGGGCCGACTTCGGCGACGAGACCGTACTGGATCAGCAGGGCAAGCCCCGTACCCAGACTGCCGAGCGCGACCACGGCGAGCAGCGGCACCACCGGGAAGGACGTCGGAAGATCGGTGAACAGCGGGGTCACCACGGCCAGTTGGAGGGTCGCCATGAACAACTGGGCACCGATGAGCGAGAGATGCGAGCCGCTGCTGCCGGCCAGTGTGCGGCGTACGTAGATCCAGCCGACGGCGTAGCTGAGCGAGGCCAGCAGCGCCATGGCCGTACCGGTGAAGTCCAGCCCGGAGAAACCCTGCCAGGCGCCGAGCGCGGTCAGTACGCCGATGAAGCCGAGGCCCAGGCCGCCGACCCGGCGCCGGGTGGGACGGTCCTCGGAGAGCGCCACGAGCGACAGCAGCATGCCCCACAGCGGTGAGGTGGCGTTGCAGATGCCGGCCAGGGTCGAGGGGATCGTCAGCTCGGCGTAGGAGAAGAGCGAGAAGGGCACGGCGTTGAGGATGAGCGCCGCGACGGTGAGATGGCCCCAGGTGCGCAGCCCCCGGGGAAGCCGCTCGCGCCGTACCGCGATCGCGACGGCCAGGACCGCCGTACCGAAGAACAGCCGGCCGAACGTCACCTGGAACGGCGCGTAGCCGTCGGTGCCCACCTTGATGAGCAGAAAGCTGAAGCCCCAGATCAGCGAGAGCACGCCGAACCGGATGCGCCAGTCGATCGCGTTGCGGCGGGGCGAAGCGGCCGAAGCGGACGAAATGGTCGAGGTCGTCGAAGCGGATCCGGTGGGCCCGCCGCGGGGCGGGGTCGCTGTGCTCATACGGCAACGATGAGGGCCCCAACCCCTTAGAACAAGCGAGAATATCTCCACCCGTCTGCGTAGTATCGCTTACATGTTGAACCTGGAGAGGCTGCGGATCCTTGACGCGCTCGCCCGGCACGGCTCCGTGAGCGGCGCCGCCGACGGTCTCCATGTGACCACGTCGGCCGTCTCGCAGCAGATGGCCAAGCTGGAGCGGGAGGTCGGCCAGCAACTGCTGACCAAGCACGGGCGCGGCGTACGGCTCACCGACGCGGGGCGGCTGCTCGCCGACCACGCCGCGCGGATCATCTCCCAGGTGGAGCTCGCCCAGTCGGACATCGAGGCGCGCCGGGGCGAGGTGGTCGGCGAGGTGCGGCTGTCGGCGTTCCCCACGGCGGCCCGTGGTCTGTTCCCCGTCGCGCTCGCCTCACTGCGCAAGGCGCACCCCGATCTGCGGGTGCGCTCGATGGAGTTGGAGCCGGACGGCGCTCTCCGCCAGGTCCTGCGGGGCGATCTCGATCTCGCCGTCGTACTGGACTGGAACAACAAGCGGCTGCCGGTGCCGGGCGGGCTGGCCACGGCCTCCCTCCTGGAGGACGCGGCCGATGTGGCGATGCCGGCCGATCATCCGCTGGCGGGCCGGCGGGAAGTCGAACTGGAGGAGTTCGCCGACGACTCGTGGGTGTCCTGGCCGACCGGCGAGTTCTGCCACGAGTGGCTCGTGTTCACGCTGCGCTCGAAGGGGATCGAGCCGCGCATCGAGCACATGGCCGGTGAGCAGCACACCCAACTGGAGCTGGTCGGCGGGGGGTTGGGGGTCTGTGTCGCGCCGCGGATGGGGCGCGGGCGGCTGCCCGACGGTGTGGTGGCCGTCCCCGTACGGCAGAAGATGTTCCGGCACGTGTACGCGGTGTGGCGCGCCGACGCCGACCGCCGCCCGTCGATCCGGGCGGCGGTCGAGGCGCTGGACGAAGCGGCGCGGGTGGTGAAGGCCGTGGAGACGGCGGATGTCAGGGACTGACCATGCCGACCGCCCCTCAGGCGAGGGTGATCGAGTCCCCCTCGACGGTGATCGAGGCGGCGCCCAGCGGCTTGTTCGCGGGGCCCTTCTTCACGCTGCCGTTCGCCGCGTCGAACTGACTGCCGTGGCAGGGGCAGGTGATGGTGCCGTTGGAGATGTCGCCCACGGTGCATCCCGAGTGGGTGCACACGGAGGAGAAGGCCTTGAACTCACCGGCCGTCGGCTGGGTGACCACGACGCCCTTGTCCTCGAAGACCTTGCCGCCGCCCTCCGGGATGTCGGAGGTCTTGGCGAGCACCTCTCCCTTGCCCGCGGCCCCGCTGTCCCCGTTGGCGCCGTCGTCCGCCCCGCCGTCGCCCGCCGGCGTCTCAGCGGCGGCGTCCGACGCGTCGTCGTCCGAGCCGCAGGCGACGAGTGCCGCGCCGAGGCCGACGGCGCCCGCCGCCGCCACGACCGTACGGCGCGCCACCGTCCGACCCGTGGCCGTCCGCGCGGTGCCCTGCGTTCCCGTCATGTCTGCTCCCTGTCCGTGCCCGGCTCCGGCGGCCGGTTCTCAAGGGGGTACGCACCAGTGCGGCGCGGTGTTCAAGCCCCGGACGACTTTCTCAAAGTTTCAAGGACTCCCGGGGGACATCCGAGCGGCGTCGCCCCGGGAACCTGTGCGCGGTACTGCTGCCGCGCACATGACGCAGGTCACAGGAACCCCACAGGGGCCGCGGAGAGACAACAGGTGTGAGGGAACCAGAAGATGACCTGCGCGGGCGCCTGCGCGCGGGGGAACGCGAAGCGTTCGCCGAGTTGTACGAGCAGTGCGCCCGAATCGTCTACCGGCACGCGCTGAGACTCACCGGGGACTGGTCGACGGCCGAAGAGGTCATGTCGGACACCTTCCTGGCCGCCTGGCGAGGGCGGGAGCGCCTGTCGGAGGGGGAGGGCTCGCCGCTGCCCTGGCTGCTGGGGATCGCCACCCACAAGTGCGAGAACGCCCGACGCGGGCTGCGCCGGCGGCTTGCCTTCCTGGCCCGCCAGCCACGCCCCCCGGTCGTGGCCGACTTCGCGCCCGAGACCGCCGGACGCATCGACGACGCACGGCGCCTGGCCGTCGTCCAGGACGCCCTGGGCCATCTGCGACGTCAGGAGCGCGAAGTGCTGTCCCTGTGCGTGTGGTCCGGGCTCGACTACCAGCAGACCGCCGAGGCCCTGGGCGTACCCGTCGGGACGGTGCGCTCCCGGCTCTCGCGCGCCCGCAAGAAGCTCGCCCGGCTCGTCGAAGAGAAAGCGGAACCGCGCGCCGGTCGCGGAGAGGTGACAAGTACGGCCGCACTCGCGGCCCTGCCCGTGCGGGAGGAAACCACATGAACCGCGAAGACGTCCCGTCCCGGGACCGGCAGGACGACGCCCGGCGGATCGCCCGGCTGCTGCCCGCCCCGGCCACCGCGGACCTGCCGCGCGAGCAGTACCTCCACCACAAGGAACGACTGATGGACCGCATCGACCGTGACAGCGAGCGCCACCGTGAGCCCGCGGCCTCCGGGGCAGCCACGACCCGGCCCGCCCGGCGCCTCCTCCGCCCCGCCCTCCTCATTCCCGTGACGGCGCTGGCAGGGGCCGGGGCGCTCACCGCGGGCATCGCGCTGAGCGCCGACGACCACCGGCCCGACGCGGCGGTGTCCCAGGCCCCGACGACCGACACCGCGCCGCCGGCCGCCGCCCTGCTGCACCAGATCTCCGACGTCGCCCTCAAGAACGACGCACCCACCGTGCGGGACGACCAGTTCCTCTACACCCGGTCCAAGGTCCGCGACGCCGACGTGACCAGCGGCAGGGCGGTCGTCGGCCCGCTGTCGGACCGCGAGACCTGGACGGCGCAGGAGCAGGGCCCCCTCCGGAAGCTCGGACTCCTCCGGGTCGACGGCGAAACCCTCCCGATCAACGCCGAGTTGGGGGACGAGGGCGGCACCCCGGCCGGGCTGAGCAGGCCCACGTACCGCTGGCTCGCCGCACTCCCCACCGACCCCGACCGCCTGCTGAACCACCTGTACGCCCACACGCCCGAGGTCCCGGGCCAGGAACGCGCGCAGACCGTGTTCGACCAGATCGGCGCGCTGCTCGGCGGCGTGATGCCGCCGCGTACCGCCTCGGCCCTCTACCGGGCCGCGGCCACCATGCCCGGTGTCACCGAGGCGCCGGAGGCCCACGACGCGATCGGCCGGCGGGGCGTCGGCATCGCCCGCGACGACACCCGGTTCGGCACCCGTACCG
The DNA here is from genome assembly GCF_014646115.1 of Streptomyces camponoticapitis. Taxonomy (GTDB): domain Bacteria; phylum Actinomycetota; class Actinomycetes; order Streptomycetales; family Streptomycetaceae; genus Streptomyces; species Streptomyces camponoticapitis. Next base: position 37,121 of record NZ_BMMV01000039.1, read on the forward strand.
AATGGGTCTTCGACACGGAGGATCTCACCTTCCTCGGTTCCCGCAGCTATCTGATCAGGGACACCGCGTACGGGAAGTCCGGCACCCTCCTGTCGAGCAGGGCCGAGATCGCGCGCGGCGTCGTCGACAGGGCGGGCACCACACCGGCCCGTGAGCCCGCGGGAAGCGTCCGGGAGAGCTAGGGTCTGTCGTTTGGGTCCTGCCGGGCTCGCGGCCCCTGGCACGTGCGCCCGCCGGGATTACTGGGCAGCCCTCAGCCCGGTGATTCCGGCGGTGACCGGCAAGTGGTCGCTGCCGGTCGCGGGCAGGGTGCGGATATGGGCGACCGTCGCCGAGCGGGTCATGACCTGGTCGATCCGGGCCAGCGGGAAGGCGGTGGGGAAGCTGAGGGCGAAGCCCCGTTCGGCCACATTCATCCGTGAGGTCAGCGGGGTCAGCCCCCGGTCCTCCACCGTGCCGTTGAGGTCGCCCAGCAGAATGACCCGCTCCACACTCTCGGCGGCGAGCGCCTCGCCCAGCAGCCCGGCGCTCTCGTCGCGCGAGGACGACGTGAGGCCGCTCGCCCCGAAGCGGACCGACGGCAGGTGGGCGACGTACGCCGCGATCTCGCCGTGCGGGGTGCTGACCACGGTGCGCAGCCCGCGATTCCACCCTTCCGGGATCCCCCGGGGCTTGATGTCCAGCAGCCGGCTGCCGGTCAGCGGATGCTTCGACCAGAGCCCGACGGTGCCCCGGACCGCGTGGTACGGGTAGCCGGGGGCGAGCGTCTTCTCGTACGTCGTGAGCGCCGGGGGCACCAGCTCCTGGAGCGCGATGAGGTCGGGTCCCGCGTCCGCCAGCGCGCGGGCGGTGCCCGCCGGGTCGGTGTTGGTGTCACTGACGTTGTGCTGCACCACGACCAGGTCGTACGTATCGGCCCGCGCGTCGGCCGGCAGGAGCAGCCCGCCGAAGAGATACGTCCAGGCCGCCACCGGCAGCAGCAGGGCCACCAGCGCGACGACCGAACGGCGCAGCAGCGCCAGGACGAACACCACCACGACCATCAGGCCCAGCCACGGCAGGAACGCCTCCAGTGAACTGCCCAGGCGGCCAGGGAAGTTGGGCACGGCCCGGTGGAAGGCCAGCAGCGCCGCCGTCAGCACCGCGAGCGCGGCGAGCACCCGGCCCCGGCGCCAGGCCGACCGCTCCCGGGTCCAGGCGACCCGCTCCCGGATCCATGCGGACCGCCCCCCGGCCGACCGGCCCCGCGCCTCCGCCGAGTCCGCCGGCTCCACGTCCTGCCGCACCTGCTCCACCATGGCTTCCCATCCCCTTGACCGTGCTCATCAAGACGAATGATCAGGTGGATCGGTTTCTCAGGAACCGGCGGCGTCCGCAGTCTCCCCCTTCCGCGCGGAGAGGACGGGGCCCGGGGGAGTCCAGCGGCGGTTGCGCGGGACGTCGGAGGAGAGGCCGTACTCCTTCTTCAGCTGCTCCGGGATGGCGTAGTGCATGACGCGGCCCCGCGTGAGCGAGGACAGTTCGAGCACGGTGGTGAGATGGCCGAGGCGGTCCAGGGCCCAGGCGCCGAACGGTGAGTGGTCCTCGACGGTTTCCAGCACGTTCAGCAGTACGGGCACGGCCTTGACGAGGGTGTCCCAGTGGGTGCGCGGCACCTCCAGCCAATCGGCGCTGGTGTCGCCGATCAGATGGCGGATGAGCGCGGACACGACGGGGTCGAGAAGGGTGCCCGGCACCACCTCCTCGTACAGATCGATCAACTGCCGTGTGAGATCTGCGCCTTCGGGGCTCGGACCCATATGGCGCGACATGTACAGGTCCGAGAAGTGGCGCGCCTCGTCCAGGTCCGCGGGCGCGTGCTGCTGGTCGATGCCGAGCATGGCGCCCACCACCCGCCAGGCGTAGAAGTACGACTCCGCCCCGTCCACGCTCATATGGATGCCGAGGCGGTGCAGGGCGTCCAGGACCTGGATCGAGAACATCATCTGGCCGCCGATCATGTCCTCCTGACAGATCGGCGTCCCCAGCCGCTCCACGTCCCAGCGCCCCTCGCGCGCGAGATGGTGGCGGATGGACGCGTGCAGGAGCCGGACCTTCTGGGCGGCGGGGATGAACCGGCTGCCCGCCTCGAAGGCGTTCGGCTGCATGAGATAGACGGTGAACTGCCCGGTCTCGGCCATCCGCTTGGAGGGGTACTTGAGCGAGTGGGTCGCCGACAGCAGCTTCGCGATGTGCGGGACGACATAACACGCGGGCATGGAGGCGAAGGACAGCGCGGTGGAGATGTGCACGTTGTTGTCGATGAAGAACATCCGCGCCTTCTCCATCTCGTCCCAGTCCACCCAGGCCGGCGGCCCGGCGGTCTGGGCGAGATACTCACGGGCCACCTCCGGCAGACCGTCGGGGAGTTCCTGCCCGACGGTGGAGACGTACCGCATCAGGGAGTTGAACTTGCCGACCTCGCCGCGCTCGAAGAGCGTCGCGACGGTGGCGTCGGCCAGCTCGTCGCCCGACAGGCGCAGGGAGTTGAGGGAGTCTTCGGTGTAGGCCACGGACGAACCTTTCGAGAGGTGGGGGCTCCGGAACCGGTGGTGGACGGTGTCGATCGATCTCGCCCGGCCTTGTCCGTCCGGTCAGTCCGGCCGGCTGGTGGCCGCGGTGGCCAGCTGGGTCAGGGACCGGTGGGCGATCCGCGGAAGCCCGGCGCCGCCCAGCGCGCCGACCGCCGCTCCGACCCTTTCGGTGATCATCTCCTCGACGCGTTGGCGCGCGCCGGTGCGCTCCACGACCGCGCGTACCCGCTCCAACTGCTCGGCGGTGAGGGTGCGGCGACCGAGGAGTTTCTTCAGCTCGCGCCGCTCGGCGGGTGTGGCCGACTGCTTGGTGAGGGCGATGAGCGCGGTGGGACGGGCGGCGGAGACGTCGTCGGTGTTCGACTTGCCCGTGGTCGCGGGGTCGCCGAACAGACCGATGAGATCGTCCCGCAGCTGGAACGCCTCACCCAGCGGGAGGCCGTAGTCGGTGAACATCTCCAGGAGGGCGGGTTCGGCGCCGGCGACCGCGGCACCGATGTGCAGGGGGTGCTCGACGGTGTACTTGGCCGTCTTGTAACGGATCACCTTCAGCGATCGCCGTACGTCGGAATCGCCCTCGGTGTGCAGCAGCTCCAGCGCCTCCCCGGCGATCAACTCACGTGCCAGCACTGCCCAGAGGCCACGGGCCTGGGCCAGATAGGCCGCGGGCAGCCCGCAGCCGGTGAACATCTGCCCGGCCCACGACATCAGCAGGTCTCCGGCCAGCATCGCCATCGACCGGGCCCGCTCCTTGCGGCGCGGGCCGTCCGTGAACGCGTCCCGCAGGGCCACATGGGCGGTCGGCAGGCCGTGCCGCAGGGCGCTGTCGTCGATGATGTCGTCATGGACCACGGCGGCGGCGTGGACGAGTTCCATGCTCGCCGCCGCCCGCACCATCGCGTCGCTGTCCGGTTGTCCCGCCGCGCGCCAGCCCCAGTAGCAGAAGGCCGACCGCAGGCGTTTCCCGCGGGCGGTCACCGATGTCAGGACATCGACGAGGGGCGCGAGTTCGGCGTCCAGCGCGAGGAGAGCGTCCGCCTCCGTCGCCACGAACTCTTCGAGCTCCCGGTCGACGCGGGACTTGAGCGCCGTCCGCTCGGAGGGCTCAGCCACCGGTGCCGCCGGCGGCGGCCGCGCGAAGCTGTGCGTGCCGCGCGAGGACTTCCATGTGCGCCTCGCCCCCGGTGCCGAAGAGGCCGCGGCCCGACAACTCGGGGCCGGTGCCCGTTCCGTTGGCGCCGAGGCGGTCGAGGGCCAGTCGGCCGCGTGCCTGGAGGTCCCGCCGGCCCTGCGCCGCGAGCGAGCCGACGTCCGAGCGGCCCGCGAGAGCGCGTACGGCCTTCAGAGCCGACCCGCAGGTGCTCAGCGCCAGATCCGCCAGACCGGCCAGCAGGAGAACAGGACGGCCGCCGCCGTCACCTTCTTGATGGACGTCCTTCGGTACGTGCACGGTCCCCACCCCTCTGCCCGACGGCAGGTCACGTATGTGCCCGCCCCTGACAGCAGAGTGCCTGGCGACCGCCGCCGACACGCGCCGGATACCCCATCAAGTGATCATTCGTTCAGGCGTACGGCGGGCCGGTGCCCGGCCCGTTCCCGCCGATGTCCTTGCGGCAGCCGGACACGGGCTGTACGACGGCTTCACGCACGACCGTCTCGGCCCTCCTCGCCTCCCGGCACAGCGGGCGCCGACTCCACTCCTCCCGAAGGAACCCATCACATGAGCAGCCACCCGGACCGGATCAAGTCGGTTCCCCTCACCCCGGACCTGTACGACTACATCGTGGCCCAGGCGGAACCGCCCACCCCCGTCCAGCGAGAGCTGATCACCCGCACCCGGGCGCTCGGCGGGCCCGCCGGAATGCAGGTCCCGCACGAACAGGGCGTCCTGCTCACCCTGCTGGCCCGGCTCACCGACGCCCGCCGCATCGTCGAGGTGGGCACCTTCACCGGTTACTCGACCCTCGCCCTGGCGGCAGGACTGGCCCCCGGGGGCCATGTCCTCACCTGCGACATCTCCACGGACTGGACCGCCATCGCCCAGGAGGCATGGAAGAAGGCGGGCCTCCAGGACCGGATCGAGCTCCGCATCGCCCCGGCCCTCGACACCCTGGGCTCCCTGCCGGCGAAGCCGCTCATCGACCTCGTCTTCCTCGACGCGGACAAGCCGGGCTACCGCGCCTACTGGGACGAACTCGTACCGCGCGTACGTCCGGGCGGCCTCCTCCTCGCCGACAACGTGCTGTACGGCGGGGCGGCGGCCAGCGCCGACGCGGAGGGCAACGCACTGGCGATCCGGGAGTTCAACGCGTACGTCCGGGCCGACGACCGCGTCGAGTCGCTTCTCCTGCCGATCGCGGACGGCCTGACCATCGCCCGCAAACGCTGAGGGGCCCGCGGGCGGCCAAAGGCCCACCGAACGGGGCGGTCCGCCGCTGACCGTCCACACCGGCCGGCCGCCGACGACGCGGCGATCACGGAGAAGACCGCGCACATCCCCGGCGCCGACCGGTGATCGGACGTCACTTCGAACCGCCACCCGTCTTGGACGACAAGCTCAGCGGATACGCACCGTGGTGGACTCGCCGGGCTTCAGGGTGATCCGCTTGCGGAAGTCCCCGGCGCGCAGCTCGGTCGTTCGCCCGCCGACGCTGCGGACGGTTGCCGTGGTCGCCCTGCCGTCGCGCCAGGACAGATCCACCTCGAAGCCGCCGCGAGCGCCGACGCCGCTCACCGAGCCCTTGTCGGCCCACGCGCCGGGGAGGGCCGGCAGCAACTCGATCACGCCTGGGCGGGAGTAGAGGATCATCTCCAGGGCGGCGGCGCCGCCGCCCAGGTTCGCGTCGATCTGGAAGATCGTGTAACTGCCCTGGCTGTACATGTCGAACCAGTTGGCCGAGGTGCCGTTCCCGTTGTTCATCGAGGGGCGCAGAATCGTCAGATAGAGCTGGTACGCCTTCTCCGCGTCCTTCAGGCGCGACCAGCACAACGACCGCCATGCGCAGGCCCAGCCGTAGCTGTCCATCCCCCGCGCGACGAGCAGTTCGCGGACACCGTCGAGGAGCGGCTCCGGGCTCGTGTCGGCGGCGATCCTGTCGCCGGGGTAGAAACCGATCAGCGGGGAGAGGTGACGGTGCGTGGTCTCACCGAGGTTGTCCGGAGTCATCCACTCCTCGAGCCAGCCGGTCTTCGGGCTGACCCGCGGCAGATAGAGCCTGGCCTGCATCGCGGCCAGCTCGGCCGCCAGCTTCTCGTCCCGGCCAAGCACCGCGGCCGCCGTCCCGAACTCCTCGAAGAGCTCCCACACCAGTTCCTGGCCGTACGTGTTGCCCTTGCGGTCCGGGCCGTGCTCCGGTGACCAGGAGCTGTCGTCGATCAGCACCTCACGCGACGTCCCGTCCGGATCGGTGACCGTCTCGGTGATCAGCCGGGCCTGCCAGAACTCCGCCGCGCCCTTGAGAACGGGGTAGATCAGCTCCAGGTAGTCCCGGTCCTGGCTGTACTCGTAGTGGCGCCAGAGCGAATTGCAGAGCCAGGCGTTGCCCGACGGATGCCAGACCCAGCCGCTGCCGCCGTGGATGTTGGTGGAGAACGCCACCGCCCAGCCGGCGATGTCCCCGGTGCTGTTACGGAATCTGTTCTTCTCGTTGTTGTAGAGCCGCTTGGTCACATCGGTCCACACCGGCAGCTGGGACACGCAGTACTTGGCGAACGCGAGGGAGTTCTCGCCCAGTCCGGCGGGGTCGGCCAGCCAGTAGTTCATCTGGACGTTGATGTCGGTGTGGTAATCGGCGTACCAGTCGGGTTTGTTGTTGTGCACCCAGATGCCCTGGAGGTTCATCGGGAGCCAGTCGCGGGATCCGGTGATCGTGAGGTAGCGGCCGTACTGGACGTACGTGGCCTCCAGTTCGGGGTCCGGCTTCGACCGGTCGGTGTGCCGTACCGCGAGGCGCGACCAGGAGTCCAGCGAGCGCTGGACCGGCGACGAGTCGCCCAGGTCGATGCTGAACCGGTTGTAGAGGCGCTGATAGTCGGCGACGTGGGTGTTCAACAACGTGTCACCGGAGACCTTCGCCGCGGCCGCCACCTTGGCGCGGGCGACGGCGAGGGGGGCGTTGGCCGTGTCGCGGAAGTTCTTCGCGGCATCGGGGGAGTAGTCGGTGCCCGCGCAGACCACGATCAGCAGTTCACGGCAGCCGGCGAAGGTGATCTCGTCATCCTCCACGCGGACCCGGCCGGTGGCACTGACCGCGGTCACGGCCGCGGCGTACCGCAGGTCGTTGCCCAGCTTCCCGGTGAACGACAACTGTCCCTTCTCGCCGGACGTGGTCTCGTCGTGCGTGCCGGACAGGGAGATCGTGCCGGTGTGCGGGCCGTCACCGGTGAGGCGGACGACGATCACGTCGTCGGGGTGGCTGGCGTAGATCTCGCGGCGATACCGGACGCCGCGGTGTCGATACCGCGCCGACACCACACCATTGCTCAGGTCGAGTTGGCGGCGGTAGTCGCTCACCGCGTCACCCGAGTGGCCGGGCAGCTTGACGCGGAGCTTGGCCAGCAGACCGAAGCTGCCGAAGTCGTCGGCGCCGTAGGGAAGTTGGCCGTCGTCGGTCAGTATGTCGTTACGGCCGCCGGTCCAGAAGGCGCCGTCGGTGAGGTACAGGTAGTCATCCACCGGGTCGCACCCGGACAGCGCGCCGAGCCGGCCATTGCCGACCGGCAGGGCCTCTTGCATGATGCTCGCCTCAACAGCGGGCGTGGTGTACCAGATTGCCGTGGCCCTGTTCTCCGGTACGAGATCCACGCCGGAGGGGCGGACGGGGGCGGCATGCGCGGCGAACGGGCGGAGGCCACCGGCGAGGGCGAGGCCGCCACCCGCGGCTGTTCCGGTGATGCGGAGAAAATCGCGACGAGAGGAGGCGGGCACAGTTGGGGTCCCTTCCAACGGGCTTCACGCAGAGTGTCGTCGGCAACTATTCATAAAATACGAGGAACGAGTCAAGGGTTTGCGCACGCAGGCATCCGATCTCTGCGAGCCGCTCGATCGCTTTGAGCCCCATTTGCCAGTCTCTGTGGCACTCGATCGTCAATGGCGCACTCGTGACAGCTCATGAGATCGGATGAATCCCCCGGCGGGGCGGCTGAGTAGATCCGCACCGTACGGAGCGGCGCACGGCGTCTCGTTCCGGCGTGCCGAGGGTGTGCGACCTGCGCGCCTGCACCTTTTCTGACGATATGACCGCCAGAATGCGACCGGGGTTGATTCGTCGATTGTTGAGGATTGGACAGCGCCATGGATATGAGGCTCGAAGTCGTACTGCTCCCGGTCGCCGACGTCGACCGCGCGAAGCAGTTCTACGCCCAGCGGATGGGGTTCCGCCTCGATGTCGACAAGCCCGTCAAGGACGACTACCGCGTGGTGCACCTGACGCCCCCCGGGTCCGGATGTTCCATCGCCTTCGGCGTCGGAGTGACCACCGCGGAGCCCGGCTCCGTCCAGGGGCTGCAACTCGTGGTGACCGACATCGAACGGGCGCGCGACCAACTGATCGAGGGCGGTGTCGATGTGAGCGAGATCTTCCACGACGCCACCGGCCTCTTCCACCACGCGGGTGAGGTGGACCGCGTACCAGGACTGGCGGCCGGGCGGGCGAGCTACGGCTCCTTCGCCTCCTTCGCCGACCCCGACGGCAACGGCTGGCTCCTCCAGGAGATCACCGAACGGCTTCCGGGCCGCTGATCCGTCATGTCCGACGCCGGACCGAACAGGCAGGATGAGGACGCGTGATGAAGGAATCCGGGCGCACCTACGACGTGGTGGTGATCGGCGCCGGACCTGTCGGCGAGAACGTGGCCGACCGTACCCGCGCCGCCGGGCTGAGCACGGTCGTCGTGGAGAACGAGCTGATCGGCGGCGAGTGCTCGTTCTGGGCCTGCGAGCCGAGCAAGGGGCTGCTGAGACCGGTGCTCACCCGCGCCGACGCGACCCGGATGCCCGGACTCGACCCGGCGGTGGCGCGCCCCCTGGACGCTGCCGCCGTGTTCGCCCACCGCGACGAGATGGCCGCCCACTGGAAGGACGACGACCAGGTGGAATGGCTGGCCGGGGCCGGCGTCGACCTCGTACGTGGCCAGGGGCGCCTGGACGGGCCCCGCCGGGTGACGGTGACATCCGCCGAGGGCGCGAGGACCGTGCTGGAGGCCCGCCACGCCGTGGCGGTCTGCACCGGTACCCGTCCCGCCCTGCCGGACCTTCCGGATCTGGCGGCGGCACGCCCCTGGACCAACCGCGAGGCGACCAGCGCCCGTCAGGTGCCCGGACGGCTCGCGGTGGTGGGAGGAGGTCCCGTCGCCGTCGAGATGTCGACCGCGTTCAGGGCCCTCGGAGCGCAGGTGACCATGCTGGTCCGCGGCGCGCGGCTGCTGCCGCGCATGGAACCCTTCGCCGGCGAACTGGTCGCGACGGGGCTGCGCGAAGCCGGTGTCGACATCCGGTTCGGACGCGTCGTCACCTCGGCGGAACGCCGGGGAGGGCCGGACGACGAGGTGCGTCTCACGCTCGACGACGGCGACGTCCTGGCGGTGGACGAGGTTCTCTTCGCCACCGGCCGGGCACCGCGGACCGACGACATCGGCCTGGAGACCGTCGGGCTGACCCCGGGGGACTGGCTCGGCGTGGACGACAGCTGCACCGTGACAGCCGTCTCCGAGGGCTGGCTGTACGGGGTGGGAGACGTCAACCACCGCGCCCTGCTGACGCATCAGGGCAAGTACCAGGCCCGCATCGCGGGCGCCGTCATCGGCGCCCGTGCCGACGGCCGCACTCTGGACGCACGCCCGTGGGGCCCTCACACGGCCAGGGCTGACACGGTCGCGGTACCCCAGGTGGTCTTCACCGACCCCGAGGTCGCCACCGTGGGACTGACGACGATCGACGCCGAGCGCGCGGGACGCGAGGTCAAGGTGGTCGACTACGACATCGCAAACGTCGCGGGGGCCACCCAGTACGGGGAGGGCTACCGGGGCCGGGCCCGCATGCTGGTGGACCGCGATCGCGACATCGTCGTGGGCGTCACCTTCGTCGGGCCGGGCGTCGCGGAACTTCTCCACTCCGCGACGGTCGTCGTCGCGGGTGAGACGCACGTGGAGAGACTCTGGCACGCCGTGCCGGCCTTCCCCACCATCAGTGAGGTCTGGCTTCGTCTTCTGGAGACCTACCGAGGCTGAGCCACCGGCGGCGGTGATCACGCCGGTCGGGGTGCGCCGGCTTCCGCGACGCCCTCCGGCAGGTGCCCGGGCCGCCCCTGATGTCACCGCTCTCGTTAGGTAGCTATTATCCACATATGAGTACTTTCGTATGTGAATGGCTTCACGGGTTGGCCTGAGCGTGGCTGAGGACAGAACCGACGCCTCGGCGCAGATCGAACAAGCCCTGGCGGACATCGTGAAAACCACCGGGGCGCATCTCGGGGCCGTCTATCTGAAAGTGCCCGAAGACCAGCTCCTGCGCATGGTCCGGGTGATCGGTGTGTCCCTGAGGGTGGCCAGGCCGTGGTCGATGGTGGCGCTCGCGGCGCCGGTCCCGGTGGCGGAGGCGGCGCGTGAGGGCCATCCGGTGTGGGTGGGTTCCCATGTGGAACTGGCCCGCCGCTTCCCCCGTACAGCACTCGCCCTGCCTTACGACGTCGCCATGCTCGTCGTGCCCCTGTCCACCGGAGACACCTGCTGGGGCGCGCTGCTGCAGCTCTGGCCCGGCACCCGCGACCCTGATCCCTCCCGTCAGGAAGAGGAAGCGACCGACACGGGTGCCCGCCTGATCGGTGAGCTCCTGCGGCAGGCCGCGGAGGAGGGGAATCCGCTGCCACCCGGAGAGCTGCGCGTCGTGGAGCCGCCCCCCGCGCGGTACGAGGAGCCCGGCGCCGAAATCACCGAGCGTCTCCCCGAAGGCATGTGCGCCCTGGACCTCGAAGGCCGTATCACCTTCTACAACAGGAGGGCCACCGAGCTGCTGGGCGTCGACGAGAGCGAACTCCTGGGCGCCCGGCTCTGGGAGATCCTGCCCTGGCTGCTCGACCCGGTGTACGAGAACGCCTACCTGGCGGCCCTCTTCAGCCGCCTGCCCAGGTCCTTCACGGCCTTGCGGCCCCCCGACCGCCTGCTGGCCTTCTACCTCTACCCCGACGCCACCGGCATCAGCGTCCGTATCGTGCCCACCGAGGAGGCGGCTGTGCCCGACGAGGAGCCGGCTCCGGCCCCCGAGGGGTCCGCCGTGCCCGCCGAGGAGCCACCCGCGTTGTCCTTCGAGGGGCCCGCATCGCCGGGCCTGGCCGCGGAGAGCGGCGATGATCCGGTCGCGGCCCCGACCGTCACCGAACGGACCCGGCCGGGCGCCCTCTACCAGCTGCTGCACCTGTCCTCGGCCCTCACCGAGTCGGTCGGGGTCCAGGACGTGACCGACGCGGTCACCAACCAGATCCTGCCCGTCATCGACGTACAGAGCCTGGCCATGGTCACCGTCGACGGGGGGCGACTCCAGGTCGTCGGCTCGCGCGGCTTTCCGCAGGAGATCGTGGACGGTCTCCAGGACCGCTCGCTGAGCGCGGACTCCCCGGAGGTCCGGGCCATCATGACCGGCATCCCCACGTTCCACCCGCATATCGAGGACCTCCGGCGCATCTACCCGAACATCGCGGTGAGCCCGGACACGGCCGCGTGCGCACATCTGCCGATGTTCGCTTCCGGCCGGACGATCGGCGCGGTCGTACTGGGCTACAACCGTCCGCACTTCTTCCCGCCGGACGAACGCGCCGGTCTCACCTCACTGGCCGGAGTGATCGCACAGGCTCTCGAACGGGCCCGGCTCTACGACACCAAGAACCAGGTCGCACTGGGTCTCCAGGCCGCGCTGCTCCCCGGCGTCCTGCCGGACGTCCCGGGTATCGAGGTCGCCGCCCGCTACATTCCGGCGACCACCGGCATGGACATCGGAGGCGACTTCTACGACCTCATCCGCCTGGACGACACCTCGGTCGCCGCCGTCATCGGTGATGTGCAGGGCCACAACGTGAACGCCGCCGCCCTGATGGGACAGGTCCGCACCGCCGTCCACACCCACGCCAGCGCCGGAGCCATTCCGGGTGAGATTCTGGCGCGCACCAACCGGCTGCTGGTCGACCTGCGCTCGAACCTGTTCACGAGCTGCCTGTACGCCCACCTCGACCTGAGGAACCACCGGGCCCATCTGGCGACGGCCGGCCACCTGCCACCCGTACTGCTCCATCCCGACGGCCGTACGGAGATCATCGACGGACCGTCCGGAATCCTCCTGGGAATCGAGCCGGAGGCCCAGTACCGGACCTTCGACGTGCCCCTTCCACCGGGCGCGATCCTCGCCCTCTTCACCGACGGCCTGGTCGAAGTGCCCGGCACCGATCTTGACGAGTCCATCGCGGAATTCGCCGGTCACCTGGCGGAGGCGGACTCGCAGTCCCTGGAAGAGCTCACGGAGACACTTGTCCGGCGTGCCGCACAGGCCGGGCGGCGCTCCTGGGGCAACGACGACATCGCCCTGCTGCTCATCAAAGTGGCGGCCGTCTGAAGCCGGCCTCCCCCGGTGCCGGGGGACAGGCGCTCCACCGGGCAGAACCTCTCATGCGTCGCCGCCGGGCGGAATGTTCTGGTTGAGGCGGAACACGTTTCCGGGGTCGTAAACGGATTTCGCCGCGCGCAGCCGTGTGTAGGTCTCGGGCGAGTACGCCTGCCGCACCCGTGCCGGAGTGGGATCGGACGAGGTGAAGTTCAGATAGGTGTGTCCGGTGCTCCATGGCTGGACTCTCTCCAACACCCGCTGCGCGTAGGCCTGTTGCGGGTCGCCCTCGGTGGGTGGACCGAGGTTCATGAGCCAGACGGCGAAGGTGGCATCACGGTTGCCCACCGCGCTCGGCGGGCCCGTCCGACGCCCCAGGGCGCCCCCGAGATGGCGCACCTCGACGTACTCCACCGGCTGATCGGCCCGCGGTCCGGCGAGTTCGACGATCGCGTCGACCGTCTCGGGGGAGAACTGGTCCAGCATCGTCGTCCACTCGCGGAACAGCATCGGGTCGGCCGGGTCCTGGTGGATCGAGGCGAAGTCCGTCAGTGGCATGTCGCCGACCGTGTCGAGCAGCACGGGAGCGGCCTGCCTGAGCGGCGCGAGCAGACGTTCCCCCTCCGCCGTGGTTCCGAGGTAGGCGATCCGTACGTGGAGGGTGAACGTACCGCGCAGCAGCTTCGGGACGGACGGAGCGTCCGCCAGGCGCAGCAGGGCGATCGAGGAGGTGAGCTCCTCGGGTACGGAAGCGGTGAAACGCTGGTAGGCGTGCATCACCGAGGCGGTGTCCTCGCCCGAGAAGAACAGCCCGCCTCCGTACAGCCGTGTCACATCGTGCAGGTCCAACTCCAGCGCGGTCACCACACCCATGTTGCTTCTGCTGCCGCGCAGGGCCCAGAACAGCTCCGGCTCCTCCTGCGCGGTGGCACGCCTCAGCAGCCCGTCGGCGGTGACCACTTCGATCGCGTGCACATAGTCGGCGGCCCAGCCGAACGGTCTGCCGAATGTGGGGCTGAGACCTCCGCCGAGGGTGAATCCCACGACGCCGACCGACGGTGAGGAGCCGACGATCGGCGCCAGACCGAACGGCTCAGCCGCGTCGACCACTTGCTGGGCGGTCGCCCCTGCCTGCACGACGGCCCGGTGACTGGCCTCGTCAACGGTGATGCCCGACATCCGACGTGTGGTGATCAGTACCGCCCCGTCGGCCGGGACAATGGCCTGGTGGCCCGTGGCGAGCACGGCGACAGCGAGGCCGTGGGCGGTCGCGAACCGGACGGCGGCCTGCACATCGGCCGGCTCGGCCGCGCCCACCACAACGGCCGGCTTGTGCGTGATCGCCAGGTTGAAGGTGGCGCACTCGGCGGCGTAACCGCCGTCGCCGGGCCGGAGAACCTCTCCCGTCACGCCGGCCGCGAGAGCGGCGATGTCCTCGGCGGAGACGCCCTGGGGCGGACCTTCGTCGGAAGCGGGGACAGCCAACTGGATCGCGCCTTTCGAAGTGGTGGTCGCCCTGCGCGGACCCGTATGGGCGTCGAAGTCCGCATCAGTGATGCTTTGTTCCTTCCCGCTCATGAAACAACAGGTGCGACCGCCCCGCATCAGATGCGGGGCCACTCCGAACAGCCCCGCCTCACGGCCGTGAAGGGCGGGCGCGGGCCGCGCCCGCCCCGGCGTTCAGCCCCTGCCGAAGTGCACCGAAGGGAAGGCGCCCGCTGCACGGTCCGCACCGCTATTTCACCGTGGTGCACGCCCTCGACGTCGCTTCCGGGCGATCAGTGACGGATGAGCGGATCCGGCGTTGATCATCGCGATCCACTTCGCCCCCTGAAAGGAGCCGGTGATGCGTCATGGCTTCGCCGCACTCGTACTCGCGACGGTCGCTCTGACGGCCGCGTACACCGCCCCGGCCCAGGCAGCGGCCAATCCCTCCCCGGTGCCTCCCGCCGCTGAGTCCCTCCTGAAGGACGGGCTCACGATCGAGGGCCCTCTGATCAACAACCTCGACCTGCAGCATCTGCTGTAGCGCCCGACAGGGACGGTCAGGGTGCCGCGCCGCCGGGCGGGGAGCCGGAGGCGGGCGGGAGCGAGCGCGAAAGGCCCGGCTGGGGCATCCCCAGCCGGGCCTCGTGTTCGCGAGGGCTCAGAAGGTGAGGCCGCCACCGAGGTCGATCCCGATCGCCGAAGCGGGAGCGGCAAGGGCGGTGACGAGGGCGAAGGCCCCGAGCAGGACAGTGGCGATCTGACGACGCATGGCAGTTGCCTTTCTCAGATGAACTTCTCAGATGAGTCGGACTGAGCTGCTGCCAGTCTGAAGATCATAAACGCCGAATTCCAGGAGAGCCACGCCGGATACACCTGAATGCACGCGCTCTCCAGTGCGGTGAGCCCCGATTCGTGCGAGGCCGGGAGAACGGCGCGGGGCGACGGCGCGTGAGGCCAGCGCCGGGACGGCGAGCGCCCATGTGTCTGGGGCGGCTGGTGTGAACATTCACGCGTTTACAGGCCGGGCTCCGCTTCATCTCGGCGATCCGCTGGGTCAGATGTGAGCCACGGCCGATAACTGCCTGTGTCCGTCTGCTGTGTCTGCGTAGTGTCCTGCGTTCGTACGCGTGTCGCATTTCTCTGCAGGGAAGGACACACGCTTTCGTGTCTTCACACAGACATCAAGCGCCACGGCGCCGGGCGCGTTTCGCGGCCGGGGCCGCGCTGCTCCTGGTCGCCGAGGCGGCGCTCATAGCCGGGGCCTCGATGCCGGCCGGCGCGGCGCCCGCGCCGGAGCCTGGCGCGGCGAAGGTGGTCCAGCCGTCGAAGGCCGACATCCTCACATCGGATATCGCGTGGGCGGCCGA
>NZ_BMMV01000040.1 GCF_014646115.1 Streptomyces camponoticapitis
CACCGACCTCTTCGACCGGCCCACCCCCGAACTCCTGGCCACCACGATGACGAACGGGGACGGAGAGAACACTGCCTCGGTGGTGCTGCCGCTGCGGACCGGCGGGGCGCGCCCGCCGTTGTTCTGCGTCCATCCGGGAGGTGGTTTCGGATGGTGCTACGCAGGTGTGCCGCGCATGCTGGGCGCCGGCCGTCCGGTCCATGCCTTCCAGGCACGCGGGCTCGACGGCAGGCCGGACGCGATCCTTCCCGGCACGCTGGGGGAGATGGCCGCCGACTACCTGGGCCACGCCCGCGAGCTTCAGCCGACAGGACCGCTCCATCTGCTGGGCTGGTCGCTGGGTGGCGTCGTGGCACACGCCATGGCGGTTGAGGCCCAGCGACGGGGCTGGGAGGTCGGAGCCCTGATCATGCTGGACAGCTATCCGGCGCCGGACCTCGGAGCCGACGTGAGGGCCGCGGTGGGGGACTTCGCCGACATCGAGGCGTTGACGGCCGAGGCGATCGGCCCCGGCCTCACCGCAGGCCAGCTGCTGGGAAGGGGCGGGGAGGATGGCGACGGGCGCGCCGAAGCCGTACTGCGGCGGGTGGTGACCAACAACCTTCAGTTGCTCGGCGGGCACCGCCCTGGGGTCTTCCACGGGGACGCCCTGCTGGTCCCGGCTGGTCTGGAACCCGTTCCCGGCGGACCTCGGAGCCGTTGGGCGCCCTACGTCACAGGCGAACTCACCGTGGCACCCGTTCGCTCCACCCACGGCGAGTTGCTGGCCGCCGAGCGCAGTGAAGCCCTGGGTGAGGTGCTGAGGAACTGGCTCGGCCGAGGCCACTGAGCCGTGCGGCCGGTTCCGCGGAAACCTGATTCCATCAACAACCGAGCCCGAGCAGACACACCGGAAAGGGAACAAGAATGTCCGACACCATGGATCGCTACAAGGTCGTCGTCAACGACGAGGAGCAGTACTCGATCTGGCCGGAGCATCGCCACGAGCCGGCCGGATGGCACGCCGTCGGTTTCTCCGGCGAGAAGCCCGAATGCCTCGAGCACATCGAGAAGATCTGGACCGACATGACGCCCAAGAGCCTGCGCTGACCGGTCGCCGTCGGGCACGGAGGGAGGGAGGGGAACATGGCGGTGCGAAACCGGAACACCCGGGTGTCGTCACGGCTGACACGCATCGCGGGAAACGACGCGGCAGGCCTGAGGCTGGTGTGTCTGCCGTACGCCGGAGCCAGCACCATGGTCTACCGGGGCTGGCCGGCCCGGCTGCCGGCCGGGGTGGACATCCTGGGGGCCGACCCGCCGGGCCGGGCGCCAGCCCCGGCCGGCAGGCAGACCCCGGGTGGGTTGTCAGAGGTGGCGGCGGTCATGGCCGCGGAGATCGCCGCTCTGCCCCGCCTCCCCACCGTCCTGTTCGGGCACAGTCTCGGCGCGCTGCTCGCCTACGAAGTGGCCGTCGAACTCACCCTGCGCGGCGTGCCTGTTGAGCACCTGGTGGTGTCGGGGTGCGCGGCACCGCACCGGAGCGAGAAGTCGGCGCCCTTGAGCCATCTGGGGCAGGAGGAGTTCTTCGCGGCCTGGAACGCCTCCATGGAACTTGCCGAGAGCATCCGGGACAGTCAGGAGCTGCGGGACCTGCTGTATCCAATGATGCGATACGACATCTGGCTCTACGACACCTATGTGTGGTGGAGGCGTGCCGGACTCACCTGCCCCGTGACAGCTTTCGCGGGGTCCGTCGACGGCCTCACGGCGGATGACGCCATGAACTCCTGGTGGGACCTGACATCGGGCGCGTTCTACTCACGGCTATTCGCCGGGGACCACTTCTTCCTGCACTCCAGTGAACGGGAGGTCGTCGAGGAGGTCGGGGATCTCCTCGACGGCGTCAGGAGAAGAGCTCTGCCGCGCTGAGCCGAGAGGTCGGATGACGGCGAGAAACAGTCCCATGCGGGGGCGGTCCGGTCACGGGTCGCCCCCAGGGCGTTTACGCCTGGACTCACGGGTCGCGCTCCGGTCCGGTCTCCCGGATCCGCGCGTTGCACAGCGATTGTATCCGCGTCGTACGCGGCCGGATCAGGGCTGCCGGTACCGTCCCGGAGCACCGGAAAAAGAAGGTGGGTGAGGGATGAGGAATGAGCCCGTCGCCCTCTCGTATGGCCCACTCGGAAGCGCAGGAGTCCATGGTGGGGAAGGCATCCGACCTCGCGGCCACCGCGGCCCTGCTGCAGATCGGCGCCGAGCTGGGCGTGGACCAGGTACCGCGCCACCGGTGTCACCTTCGGTGAAGGCGCGGGCGCCATGGTTCTCACCGCGAGCGACGACCGCTACTTCACCATCGAAGGGACCAAAGTCTTCCTTCAAGCCGTTCGCCGTACGGGCGAGTCCGCCACCACGCTCCTGAGCCGGATCGGCTGGCAGCGCGGCGAGATCGACCATCTGGTTGGTCGTCAGGCCAACGCGCGCATTCTCGGCGCGCTCGGCCGGCCACCTGGACGTCCCCATCGAACGCGCCGTCGTCAACATCGACAGCGTCGGAAACACCTCTGCCGCATCCATCCCCCTGGCCCTCACCCATGGCGCCGGGAAGGGGCGGTTCGCACCCGGCGACCGCGTCCTCATGACCGCTTTCGGCGGCGGGCCGGCCTGGGCCTCCGCAGCCGTCACCTGGCCTGACATCACACCCCTGTGAGCGGCCGCACCGTGCTGAACGTTCCGGACATCTGAGGAGTGAATAGCGATGAGCATGACCATTCTGCTGCTGGAGCGGCAGATTCTCGACCACATCGTGGAAAAGTTCGCGGTTCCTGACGACACCACCCCGGGCACCGGCTGGGAGGACTTCGGCTTCGACTCGCTGGCACTGGTCGAACTCAGCCTCGTGCTGGAGAAGAAGTACGCCGTCCAAGTGGACGACGTGGAGCTGAAGGAGGCCAGCAACGTTGCGGGGATAGCCGCACTTCTGGTCTCCAAGGGTGTCTCCAGTGCCTGAGACCGCCTCCGACGCCAAGACCGGAGGGGCCGACCTGGATGCGGGCTTTTCCTGCCTGCGGACAACAGAACACGTTCAGCGGGTCGGCAAGCACTTCCTCGATGCCGGTGTGGTGTCCGATCTGGTCGCGGCGAGGGCAAAGTGGGCGGGGACGGACAAACTCGCCGACGCGTATCTGGACTGCCTCCTCGACAAGTACGACGGCACCTACAGCTACACGACGTACCTGGCGCTACCGGTGCTCATGCCCGTCCTGAGCGGCCCGCGGCCGCGGCTGAGGGCCGGTGACCTCACGGCGTACCTGATGGCGGACCTGCTCCGTTTCGAACTGCGGGCCCTACACGGCCTGCACGACCTGATGCCCGACGGCAGGCCCTCCCCGGCCATGGTGCGCAAGCGGGTCACCCTGGGCGTCCGCTTCCTGTTGTCCCGGTCCTCAGCCGGACCGGGCGGGACGGACCAGGCGGACCTGATGGCGCTCGCCCGGGCGCCCCAGAACCTGGAGAACGCCCGCCAGCTGCTGGCGGCGCTGCCGCGGAGCCACGACCCGGACACCGCGATGCGGATCTCCGCATCGGTGCTTCCCGTGGACGTGCTGCACGACGAATACCTCTTCATCCGCGTGCTGCAGAGTTACGAGACGGTGTTCACGGCGCTGGTCGGGCTCCTGCAGACCGCTGTCCGTGGCCTGATGACGGGCCGAGCGGAGACGGCCCGTGAAGCGTTGACGGAGGCCGCCGACTGCATTCTGCTGGCAGGCCGCCTGTTCAGCGTGCTGGCGACCATGAGCGCCGAAGCGTTCCGGCGGTTCCGGACCTTCACCGAAGGCGCCAGCGCCATCCAGTCCGAGCACTACAAGCGGTTCGAACTGCTCTGCGGCGTGCCCCGTCCGGAGCGGCTCGGGTCGGCTGCCTTCGACAACGTTCCGTCGCTCCAGACAGAGGCTCGCGAAAACCCGGACACGGTGACCCACGCGTATCACCGGGCCCGGGCGGACAAGCTGTTCACCACAGCCGAGTGGGAGGATCTCGACAACGCCGTTGACGGTCTGGAAAAGGCGCATCAGCAGTGGAAGACCACCCATTTCCGGCTGGCGTCGAGAATGCTCGGGGGTTCGCCGGGCACCGGTTACACCGAGGGTGTGCCCTATCTCGAGCACGTCCTGGACAACAGGCTCTTCTGGGCGGTACGGGGGGACCGGTGACCGGACTCCGAGAGGGAACCTGTCCGGGCGGCGGCCGTGACGGTCTTCGGCGCGCCGGCTCAGTAGCTCCCGGCCGCCCCCGGAAAGGCGTTCTCTCCATCGGCCCGAGAGATGTGGCGGCGCATCTCCTCCGCCGCGGAGTCCAGCAGCTCGTCGAAGATTTCGGGGCCGCCCACCCGCGCGCCTGCGGCCTGCCGGCTGTCGTCGGGCTCGGACCACCTTTCCATCGGTGATTCCATGCACCATTGGCGTGAACCGACTTCAGGAGCGTTCCGCCTCCGTCGCTTCCCCCGGGTACCACTTCTTCCTGCGCTCCCACGAACGGGAGGTCGTGGGAGCGTCGGGGCCCTTCTGGGTGTGGTGGGGAACGCCGTCGGCCCGAGACCCTGATCAGCACCTGTCCTTTTTGTTGTACGGCAATTGTATCTGCGTCATGCGCCGCCCGATCGGGGCCGCATGTACCTTCAACGAAGCACAGAGAACACTGAAAGCGAATAAGTAGACGGCTGCAATTGCGGACCGGCCCACAGTACGGGGCCCTGCGGACCGTGCAGGACATTCAGCCTGCCTGGGCAGCCGGTCGACGGAACGCGACAGAAGGGCGTCTGCTCGCTTCCGGATTCGCACCGCAAGTCGCTCGTCGGCGTTGCCGACACCCCCGTAGAGGAGAAGACATGAGTCGGCCGTCGGCACTCAATTCCCCACTCGAGTCCCCGTTGGACAGAGCCGCCGACATCGCGGCTACCGCGGCTCTGCTCCAGATCGGCGCCGAGCTGGGCGTGGATCAGATGCTCGACGTCGGCGCCGTGTTCGGCATCAATGAACTTGCCCGGCACACCGACCTGCCGGCGCCCGGCCTCAAGGAATATCTGACCGCACTGGTGGCGGCCGGCCTGGTCGTGGAGACGGGTGCCGCGGGGCAGTACCGGCCTGCTGACGACTACGCGGACCGACGGTACGAGGCAGGGTATGTGTCCTGGTCGGTCGGTGCGAACTATCCGTTCATAGAGAACGCCCGGTCGTTCCTGTCGGACCGGGACGGAGCCGGACGGGTGCATCACCGTGACGGCCGAAGGGTCGCCGTCAGCTCCCGCTGGGTGGGTGAACGGGGCTTCTATCAGGGGGTGTACGAGCATGTCCGGGCCTCAGGCGCGCGTCGAATCACCGACCTCGGCGCCGGGGCGGGGCGCCTGCTGATCAAACTCTTGCTGGAGGATCCGGCTCGCACCGGTGTCGCCCTCGACATCAGCGGAGCGGCCTGCGCCGCGGCCAAGGAGGCCGCTGTCCAGGCGGGTGTGGAGGACCGGCTGGAGGTTACCGAGCGCCCGATCGAGTCGCTCATGGACGACCTCTCCCCGGTGGACGGGGCCGACGCCGTCCAAGCGTGCTTTGTCATGCACGACGTCGTCGAGGACGACACGGTGTTCCGGAAGGTACTGGCCGGCTGCCGCGAAGGGCTGGCGCCCGGCGGCTGCATGGCCGTCGTGGACGCGGTCTCCTACGCACCGGGCACGGAGCGGAAGTTCAGCGCGCTGTTCACGTATCTTCACGCAAACTTCATGGACATCCGACTGCCCGCGGAGCGCGAGTGGCTGCAGAAGTTCGAAGCCGCGGGGTTCTCGTCGGTGACGTCTGTGCCGCAGCCCATGCCCGGCAGCCGTCTGTTCATCGCGGCCAAGTAGTGGCGGACCCGACGAAAGGAGCCGAGCTGATGACGGTGTCGGCCACACGTTCTATGTACCAGGAGCTCGCGGCGCAGTTGTGGGCCTCCACCCAGGAGCGCAAGCCGGTGGAGCCGCTCTCGGCACGCCACCCGGAGCTGACCCTTGCGGACGCCTACGAGGTGCAGCGCGAACTGCGCGCCATGGAGGTCGCCGACGGCGCGAAGCTGGTCGGGTACAAGATCGGTGTCACGAGTGAGGCGATGCAGAAGGCGTTCGCGATCGATCACCCGGACTTCGGTCATCTGACAGACCGGATGCTGCTGCCGGACGGGGCCTGTCTGGACGCGGCGCGGTTCATCGCCCCCAAGGTCGAGGCGGAGATCGCGTTCCGGGTCGGGGAGGATCTGCGGGGCGGTTCGGTAACCGCGGCGGACGTCCTGGACGCGACCCTTGCGGTCCGTCCGGTGCTCGAGGTGCTGGACAGCCGGATCGCCGACTGGCGGATCAAGCTGGTGGACACGGTTGCCGACAACACGTCCTCCGCGATGGTCGTGGTAGGTCCCGAGGTGCCTTTCGGCCCCGCCGAAAGGGTCGATCTGGCAGCCGAGCACCTGATCTTCCAAACGGGGGAGCGGACGCAGACGGCGTACGGCTCGGCGGTGATGGGACATCCGGCCGAGTCCGTGGCCTTCCTGGTGCGGATCCTCGACACCTTCGGCGAGGGGATCGGGGCAGGCGACCTGGTGCTTGCGGGTTCCTGGGCCGAGGCCGTCGACCTGGTGCCCGGGCTCGCGGTCGAGGCGTCCTTCGCGGCCCTGGGCTCGGTGTCGCTCACTGTAGGGGAATCGGCCGGCGGTTGCGCCGAAGCGGAGGCGGCGGGGGCATGAACCAGAAAGGACGGCTGTCCGTCGCGGTGATCGGCGCCGGACTGATCGGCGTCGATCTCGCGACCAAGATCTCACGCTCGGACCGACTCGGCCTGGAGTTGGTCGTGGGCCGTGACGAGAGCACTCCGGGCCTGAGGCGCCTGGCAAAGGAGGGCCTGCCGGTCGCGGCGAACGGCATCCGCTCCCTGATCGAGCGAGACACACCGTTCGACGTGGTGTTCGACGCCACCAACGCGCTGGCGCACCCCGAACACGCGAAGCTGCTGAGCCCGTTCAGCGCCTTGCTGGTCGACCTGACTCCCAGTCAGGTGGGGCGAATGGTGATTCCGACCGTCAACGGGCTGGACGCGCTGTCCCACCGGAACGTGAACATGGTCAGCTGCGGCGGACAGGCCGCGATTCCGGTGCTGCATGCCGTCGCGCGCAACCACCCGATCGAGTACGCGGAGGTGGTGACCACCGCCGCCGGCCCGAGCATCGGCCGCTCCACCCGGCTGAACCTCGACGAGTACATCGAGACCACCCAGGACGCGGTCCGGGAGTTCAGCGGAATCGAGGACGTCAAGGTAATGGTCAACCTGAGCCCGGCCCGACCCCCCGTGACCTTCCGGGTCGCCATTTCCCTGCTCGGGGAGGAGTTGTCGCAGGAATCGGTCCGCGCCGCGGTGGATTCGGCGGCGCAGGAGATGCGCGCATTCGTAGGCGGCTACACCGTGACCGCCTGCACCGTCAATGGCGGCAAGGCATTCATTGCCGTCGAGGTCGACGCCTCCGGCGACCGGATCCCGCGTTACGCCGGCAACCTCGACATCATCAACTCCGCCGCACTGCATGTCGCCGAACAGTACGCGGCCGTCCAACTGTCCAGCGCGTACGCGGAGACGTCATGAGCCATGTGCTGATTCACGATCCGACGCTGCGGGACGGCCACCACGCCGTTGGCCACCAGCTCGACGCGGCGCAACTGCGTGCCTATGCGGCCGCGGCGGACGCGGCGGGGATACCTGTGGTCGAGGTGGGACACGGCAACGGTCTGGGCGCCTCGTCACTCCAGGTGGGACGGGCACGGCTCAGTGACGACGAGATGCTGTCGGTGGTCAGGGAGGCCCTGACGCACAGTCGGATGGGTGTCTTCATGCTGCCCGGCTGGGGTCGTGCCCAGGACTTGGACAAGGCGATCGCCCACGGTGCCGACGTGGTGCGGATCGGCACCCACTGCACCGAGGCCGATCTCGCGGAACGGCACCTGGGCCACCTGAGCGAGCGGGGTGTCGAGGCCCATGGTGTGCTCCTGATGAGCCACATGGCCGGTCCCGAGCAACTGGCCGAGCAGTGCGCCCGACTGGTGGAGTTCGGGGCGTGTGGGGTGGGGATCCTGGATTCCTCCGGCCACTTTCTTCCCGCCGACGTCACCGCGCGCGTCGCCGCGATCCGGGCGGCGGTCGATGTGCCGGTGATGTTCCACGGGCACAACAACCTCGGTATGGCCGTCGCGAATTCGGTGGCGGCCGTGGAAGCTGGCGCGGAGATCATCGACGCCTGTGCGCGCGGTTTCGGCGCGGGCGCCGGCAATACGCAGCTCGAGGTGGTGGTGCCGGTCCTGGAGCGGCTGGGACACACCACCGGCATCGACCTGTACCGGCTGCTGGACGCCACCGACTTCGCCGGGCGCGAGTTGATGAAGGTTCCTCCGACCATCGACTCCCTGGGGGTCGTCAGCGGTCTGTCGGGGGTGTTCTCCGGGTTCAAGACCCGGGTGCTGGAGATCTCCGGGCGGGAGGGTGTCGACCCGCGCGACGTGTTCTTCGAGCTGGGCCGCCGTCAGGCGGTGGCCGGGCAGGAGGACCTGATCGTGGACGTGGTGGCCGCTCTGCGGTCGGCCGCACGAGACCAGGAGCGGCATGCCTAGGAATACCGCGCCCGGCCCCAGACTCCGCGCCGTCCTCGATTCGATCCCCGGCTACCGGCCCACCGAGGGCATCTACGCCGCGGTGCCCGCTCGTCCCCTGTCCGCCAACGAATCCCCGCACGATCCCCTGCCTGGTCTGATCGCGGCGATCGCGGCGGCGGGTGACGCGGTCAACCGCTATCCCGACCCCGAATCTGCCGAACTCACCCGGGCGATCGCCCGTCGATATGGCATCGATCCTGATCGGGTACTCGTCGGCGCCGGATCCGTCTCCCTGCTGCAGGCCATCCTTCAGGCCGTCGCGGAACCGGGTGCGGAGGTCGTCCATCCCTGGCGCTCCTTCGAGCTCTACCCCGTCCTCGCCGAACTCGCCGGAATCCGGTCGGTACCCGTCCCTCTGACCAGAGGCCGCAATGACCTGCACGCCCTGGCCGATCGAATCACCGACGCCACTCGACTCGTCCTGGTCTGCAACCCCAACAACCCCACCGGCACCGTCCTCGGCCTGCCGGAACTCAAGGAATTCCTGGCCCGGGTACCGGCGACCTGCCTGGTGGTCATCGACGAGGCGTACTTCGAATACGTCCGTGACGAGGCCGCGTGCAGCGGCATCGCCCTGCTCGACGCCCACCCCAACCTCGTGGTGACCCGCACCTTCTCCAAAGCCTACGGACTCGCCGGTCTTCGCGTCGGCTACCTCCTCGGCGCCCCGCACAGCGTCGGACAGCTGCGCAAGGTCCGCCTCGCCTACTCCGTGAGTACCGTCGCCCAGCAGGCCGCGCTGGCCGCACTCCGGCTGGAGGACGAACTCCTGCGGCACGTCGACGCGACGGTCGCGGAACGCGCCCGGATGCGAGACGCCTTGCTGGCCGGGGGCTTCGACGTACCCGACAGTCAGGGAAATTTCCTGTGGCTGCCCCTCGGCGACGCGTCGGCCGCCTTCGGTGACCTGTGCACCTCCGCGGGAATCGCCGTGCGGACCTATGCCCACGAGGGCGTACGGGTATCGGTCGGCTCGGCCCAGGACAACGACGCGTTCCTCACCGTCGCCACGCGTGAGAGGAGCACAGTATGCACGCCGCAGTGATCGGACTCGGCACCCATCTCCCTCCACGCCTGGTCACCAACGGGGAGCTCGCAGCGCGGTTCGACACCAGCGACGAGTGGATCACCTCCCGCACCGGTATCCGTACCCGGCACTGGGCCGAGCCCGGCACCGCCACAGGCGATCTCGCCACCGAGGCCGGCCTGCGCGCGCTGAAGTCCGCCGGTCTGGCCCCCGGCGACATCGACGTCGTGGTTCTGGCGACGACCACGCCAGATCACCCGTGCCCCGCCACCGCCCCCGACGTCGCCTCACGCCTCGGACTCGGACCGGTACCCGCCTACGACATCGCAGCCGTGTGTTCCGGCTTCCTCTACGCCCTGGCCATCGGCCAGGCCCAGATCGCCGCCCAACAGGCCGGCACGGTGCTGGTCATCGGCGCCGAGACCTACTCGACCATCCTCAACCCCGACGACCGCACCACCAGCGTCATCTTCGGCGACGGTGCCGGCGCTGTCGTCCTTGCCGCCCGGGAAGACACCGACCGGCCCGGTGCCCTGCTGGGTACCCACCTCGGCTCCGACGGTGCGCACAAGGACCTCATCCGCATCCCCGCCGGCGGCTCCCGTTACCCCACCACCGCGTACACGCCCGAGGCTGACCGTTACTTCACCATGGAAGGACCGAAGGTCTTCCGGCAGGCCGTCGTCCGGATGGGTGAATCCGCCACCACCCTTCTTCACCGCATCGGCTGGGTGGCCGAAAAGGTCGACCACCTCGTCGGCCACCAGGCCAACGCCCGCATCCTCACCGCACTCGCCGGACAGCTGGATATCCCCGTCGAACGCACCGTCGTCAACATCGACCGGGTCGGCAACACGTCCGCGGCCTCCGTCCCCCTCGCCCTCGCCCACGCCGCCCGGCAAGGTCGGCTCACCCCCGGCGACCGCATCCTCATGACCGCCTTCGGCGGCGGGCTGACCTGGGGCTCCGCAGCCCTTACCTGGCCCGACATCACGCCGCTGTGAGCTTCCCGATCACCCACCACGAACACCGTAGGAGCACATGCAATGAGCCTGAGCGGCGCACTGCTGGAGCATCAGATCCTCGAGCACCTCATCGAGCGTTTCGAGATCCCGGCCGGCAGGGCTCCCGAGCGGGCGAGTTGAGTCGCCTGGTACCTCACTCAACGCTGCAGGAGCCCTGCCCGTCGCCGCCAGCCCACCCGCACGGGACCGGGAGTGAAAAAGCCGGTGATCGACGGGCCGTCAGCGGAGAACGTCGAAGCGCTGACCCGGCGCCTCCGAGGCGCCGTCGACCCGGGCGAGATGACGTCGTACGTCTTCGGCGGCGGGGTCCTGCAACTCGTCGAAGATCTCGGCAGCGACCAGCCACTCCGCCACCGCAGCTAGGCTCTCCCCCATCTCTTCGAGAGTCTCTCCCAGACGGACGCACGTCTCGGCCTCGTGATAACGGTCCGCGGAACCGCGGAAAAGAGCCACCGACTGCCGATAGCTGCTAACCGCCTCATCCCAGCGACCCAGGCCATGAAAGGCGTAACCCAGGGTGTCGAGCGTGGCAGCCTGGCCGTTGACATCGTTGATCTGCCTCTGGATCTCCAGAGCTTGCTCACAACTGTCCACGGCCTGGGTGAAGTTGCCGGTCGTGGCCGAGACCCAGCCGATCGCATTGAGTGTCCGCGCCTCACCAGGGGCGTGCCCCGCAAGCCGATGGAGCCGCAGTGCTTCCCTCGCGTGGACGAGAGCCGCTTGCAAGTCTCCGGTGACGAAGGACACCTCGGTCCTGTTGTGCAAGGACTGTGCTGCTCCTCGCACATCGCGAGCCTGTTCATACCTGAGTTGGGCATGTTTGAGATGATCGTCGGCCTCCGCGAACATCCCCAGACGGGTCATCGCCCGGCCCAGCAGCCGGTGGGCCGTCGCCTGCCCGGTCATGGACTCGCTCCGCTCAGCGGCAGAGAGCGCCAGACGCTGGACGGTGAACTGGATCTGCCACAGACCCTTGGGGGCAAGAAAGGCGGTGAGTGCCCAGGCCAACTGCCAGGCATGCGTCCCGTAACCGTTCTCCGTCTCCTGGCGGACCAGCCGGGTGAGTACATCCAACTCCGTTCCGAACCAGGCCAGCGCCTCGGCCTGATCACTCGGCGGCGCGTAGGAGTCGGGGCTGCTTGGCGGATGAGGGGTAAAAGTCAGCCACTGAGGCTGCAGACACACGGCAGCGGAGTGGGAGCGGTGAAGGTAATAGTCGTACATCCGCTCGCGAGCGGCTCTCTGGCTGTCGTGTGGTTCGGAGGACCGCAACAGTTCGACCGCGTAGCCCCACAGCAAGTCATGGGCGGTGTACCGGCCCGGAAAGCCCTCGTCCAGCAGGTGAAGGCTCGTCAGCTCACGCATATGCTGCCTGACCACGTGAACGGGACTGCCGATGAGAGCAGAGGCGGCCTCCTCGCCGACCTCCGGACCCGGGTGCAGCCCGAGCAGCCGGAAAGCACGCGCGGCATCGGGCGACAGGCTTCGGTAGGACCACCCGAAGGCCCCCCGCACGTCACCGACGGCCAAGGCGTCGAGACGGTTCTGGCTCCGTCGAAGGTCCGCCGCAACGCTCTCCAGCGAGACTTGGGAGTCACTCGCCAGACGTGCGGCCACCACGGACAGTGCCAAGGGAAGTCCGCCGGTCGCCTTGGCGATGCCGTCCAGCGATTCCTGATCATCGGAGATTCGCTTCTCGCCGAGTCGGAGTCGCAGCATCGTCCGGGACTCGTCGTGGGACAGGGCCGGTACAGGAAGGGCGTGGGCGCCTTCCGAAACGATCAAGCCGTGCAACTGGTCGCGGCTGGTCACCACCACGGCGATGCGTCCGGCGCCGGGTAGAAGGGGACGAACCTGCTCGGCGTCACCCGCGTTGTCAAGGAGCAGCAGTATCCGTCGGGAGGCGAGCAGACTCCGGAACAGAGCGGTGCGCCCCTCCAAAGAGGCGGGGATCCTGGTCTGTGCTACACCGAGTGCATCCAGAAAGTCTCTGAGAACCTCGAAGGGCGAAAGCTTGGAGTCCTTGTCGTAGCCGCGCAGATTCACATAGAGCTGGCCGTCGGGGAAGGAAGCGGACATCTGGTGCGCCCACTGCAGAGCCAAGGTCGTCTTGCCGACGCCGGCCATTCCGCACACCACGGTGATCGCTGTCAATTCGGCGCCTTGCGGCGAAGAATCGAGCCTCGCGTCGAGCTGTGCGATCTCCTTTCGCCGCCCGACGAAAACATGTGTGAGTGGCGGAAGCTGCCGGGGTATCACATGCGTATGAGGAAACTTCCGCTGGCTCTCGTTGGGCCTAATCTCTTCCCTTCTCGCGGCGAGCGGGCGGCGGTTCAGAATGTTGTCGTGCAACTGCGCAAGTCGGGGACCGGGTTCAAGACCGGTCTCCGTCACGAATATCTTCCGGGCCTGGCGGAAAGCAGCCAGAGCGTCGGTAGTATTGCCCATCTCGTAGAGTCCTGTGAGTAACTGACACCAGGCTCGCTCTCTGAGGGGAGCACGGTCGAGCAGCTGACGCATTCGATGAACTACGTCCATCCAATTCTCGGCGCCGAGGAGCAGTTCGCCGTAGTCCTCTTCCGCGGCAAGATACCTTTCCTCGATACGCGCGACCCACTCGGCCAACGGCGAATGGTGAGGCAAGCCGGCCAGAGGGCTTCCCCGCCGCAGGCTGAGCGCACGCGTCCATTCGGCCTTGGCGACGACCGAGTCACCGTCGGCGGCCGCCGCTTGTGCCCGGGTGATGGCCCTGTCGAATACTTCCAGATCGAGCTGGCCTGGCAGCAGACGCAAGATGTAGCCGCCGCGGGTGGGAGGCAGGCCGTCCCAGGAGTCACTGTGCAGCACCGTCCGCAACCCACGGGCGTAGGACCGCAGGTTTGACGCAGCTGACGCGGGAGGCTCGTGACTCCACAGCACGTCGATCAGTTGTTCCGAGGTGACCAATTCGTCTGCCTTGGCGAGCAGGGTGGCAAGCAGAAGACGTTGTTTGACCGATCCGAGGCCGACCGGGCGGTCATCCTGGTACGCCCTAAGAGGTCCAAGTACCTCAAACCGCACAGACATGTTTGACACCCTCGCTATCAGGATCTAACGCCGACTCGGGCGCAAAGCTATCGAGATCTTTGGAAAAGCCGGACAGGCGGGTACGGCTCCGGAAGCAGCTCACGTTCCGCATCAGCCGCCACTCGCGGCGGCCCCGACCCGTGGAATTACCGCCCCAACTTCCAACCGACTCCGCGGCACTGCCGAACAGCCGAACGGCGGGTCTCCCGAAGGGCTTTTCATGGTCAGTGCACCGACGCTCCGTATCACCCAACCCCTATGAGCCGACGCGGAACGCGCTGCGGCAATCAAGGACGCAGCCCCGCGGCGCGGCAGCAGAGTCCGGTACTTTGAACCTGGCCCCGTGTTCCACGCGCCGACCGCCGGGATTCAGAGCGGGAAAGTGACAATAAAGGTGGGTATGCGCGCCCGCCAAGTCCGGTTTCAGCCCTACGGTGGGGACCGTAACGCAGCCCGGTCGCCGAGTGTGCCGGTCGGTTGACCCGCACGGAACGGCCGCCGCGCACACCACCAGGTCATTTGCCGCCCCCGACAGGTGCTTTGCCTCGCTCATCGGTCAACTATCCTTGCCGCCATGTGGCTTGGGGTGGGTAGGGAACTTCAAGATGGGTGGCCTGAACACCGTAAGGTAGGTGAATACCGAGTTGTGCCGCTTCCCGCTCGGATCCAGGAAGCTGTCGAGTGGTACACGGAGCCTTTTCCATCCTTGGTCTGAGCTGGGGTGATGCAGGCAGAGGATGGCCTGGACAAGGCTCGTGATGGGGGTGTGTGACACCCCCTTTCTGGCCTCGTTCATGGACCATAGGCACATTGTGGGCTTCGGACTTTGTCACCCGTGCAGGAAGCTTTGTCAGTGGTGCACCGCCTCAAGGTCGCGCCGCTTCAGGCGAGAAGGCTCTGCCTCTACCCGTCGAAGCCGTTGCACAACAAGAGGTGATCCCGCCAGACTGATGTCGGGAACCGTTCGTGTCGAGGGGGGTCTTGTGGGGGAATGGGCCGAGGTGCCGACGGGCCGGCACCATGACTGCGGCGGACGAGGGTCCGCCGCATGAGCCCGGTCCTGGACACCGCGTTCATACCGCCGCGGGACCGGGAGGAAGTGGTCCGCAACGCGGTGTGGAAGTCCATGGTGGCGGTCGACATCGACCACCGTCCGCCGGCTGAGGACATCTCCGTCCGCATCGGGCTCGGCGCCGTCGGGCCCCTCAGGATCTGTTCGGCGCAGGCGACCGCGGTCACCCTCCGCCGGACGGAGCGGCTCGCCCGGAAGGACGAGGAGCCGGCCGTCACTCTCGGTGTTCAGATGACGGGCAGCAGCATGGTGGTACAGAACGGCCGCCAGTGCCTGCTGAGGCCGGGAGACTGCGCCGTCTTCGAATCGATCACTCCCTACACACTGCTTTACGACGAGGGAGTCGACTACCGCTTCATCCGTTTCCCCCGCGCGGCACTCGCGCTCCCCGACCGGCTGCTGCGGGACATCGCCGCGGTCCCTCTGGGACCCGACAACCCCATCGCGCGTCTCGCCTTCACCTACTTCTCCCACCTGGCCGTCAGCGACGAATTGCACCAGGGTGTGCACGCCGACGCCGTCGTGGCACCCAGCGTCGAACTCCTCCGTGCCGTCCTGACGTCCCAGCACGGCAACACCGGCCTGGCCAGGGCGCCGTTGGAGGCGACGCTCAGCCTGCGGGTCACTCATTACATCCGGCAGCATCTGGCTGATCGTGATCTGTCGGCGGCGCGGATAGCCGCCGCGCACGACATCTCCGTACGCCATCTCTACGCGGTGCTGTCCCGGTCGGGCATCAGCCTCGGAGACTGGATCCGTACCCGCCGCCTGGCCGAATGCAGGCGGGAGCTGGCCGGCCCGAACGGGCAGCTGCGGACCATCGCGGCGATAGCACGGAGCTGGGGCTTCATGGACGCCACCCACTTCAGCAAGGTGTTCAAACAGACCTACGGAATCTCCCCCCGGACCTGGCGCGACCAGAACCACCCCCGCTCCTCGGCGTGATGGTCCCCACGCGGCCGCGCTTCGCGTGACCTTGGACGCGCGGTCTGGGGCTGCGATTCGGGCGACCAGCGCCAGTTCTCCGGTTTCGGTGAGCTCCGTGGTCGTGGCACGTCACGGGCGCGGTCGAGCGCACCCCGAGCCGGCTGACGCTCACGCGTAGGGCGAACCCCCGGCCCTCGCGGCGTGGAGTGCTGGGCCGACAAGGGCTACCGGGGCGCCGGTGAGCCGGTGACACCGTCCGAGCCGTTGCTGCCGGTCTGCCACGTCTTTTCATTCCCGGGCGGGGAATTACGTCACTCCGGGCTTCAGGATGCCGTTCGAGCGCGGCCCGCTCGGCGTCGGCCGGCTCGGTCGTGCGGAGGAAGTCGGCGACCTTGCCGGCATGGCGAGGGTGACCGGCGGCTCCGGGGCTGGGGCGCGGGTCGCCTGGTGCGACGTAGTCCTTGTTCGCCCGGACCTGGTTCTTGAGCAGGTCGGGCGTGAAGCCGGGATCGAACAGGCGCAGGTCGTGTGAGCGCCGGTCTAGCCAGGAGTCGCCCGGCGTACGAGTGCCGGGCAGCAGCACCTGGACGGACCCTGGGGACAGTTCGCCCGACCACAGGGGCGAGAAGACCTCACGAGTGAGTACGTTTCCCCGTCCCGCCAGGAACTTGATCCAACGGGCCCGGCCGAGATCGCGGACAATGTCGCCTTCGGCGGCCGACTGGTGACGGCAGATGACTGGGTGAGGACGCTCAGACGGTGGCCGGGACCTTGGGCGCGGTCCCGGACTCCGTGCCGGGGGTGGCGTCCTGGTCGGCGTCCTTCTCCCCGCGTCCGCCCATGCCCTTGAGGAGGATGACCAGAGCGGCGCTGACCGCCGTACCGGCCAGGATCGCGATCAGGTAGAGCACCGGGTTGCCGATCAGTGGGAGTACGAAGATCCCGCCGTGCGGGGCCCGCAGGGTGCACTCGAAGAGCATCGACAGCGCGCCGGTGACCGCGCCGCCCGCCATGGCGGACGGGATGACGCGCAGCGGGTCGGCCGCGGCGAACGGGATCGCGCCCTCGGTGATGAACGAGGAGCAGAGCACCCACGCGGCCTTGCCGTTCTCGCGTTCGGTGCGGGTGAAGAGGCCACCGCGTACGACGGTGGCCAGCGCCATGGCGAGCGGCGGGACCATGCCGGCCGCCATCACGGCCGCCATCACCTTCAGGCTGCCATCGTTGGGGTTGGCGAGGCCGCCGACCGCGAAGGCGTAGGCGACCTTGTTGAGCGGTCCGCCCAGGTCGAAGCACATCATCAGGCCGAGGACGACACCGAGGATGATCGCGTTGGTGCCGGAGAGTCCCGACAGCCAGTCAGTGAGGGCCTTCTGCAGCTCGGCTATCGGCTTGCCGACCACCAGGAACATCAGAAAACCGACGACGGCGGAGGAGATCAGTGGGATGATTACCGGCTCCGGCGCCGTACGTGAGCAGTTCCTCCGCCGCCTTGAGCGCGTCGCCGACGGTGGCGAGCGGGCGGCTGACGGCGGTGGCCAGTTCCTCGGAGTTGGGCTTCACGACGTCCGGTCGTTCCTTGAGCGCGGCCAGCAGCGAGGCGCCGGAGGTGTCGAGCGCGATGCGGGCGCCGGCCGCGTGGGCGCGTTCAACGAGTTGGGCGTACCAGCGGGGGGTCGAGTCCGCGCGGCAGGCTGCCGCGGTAGGCGATCCAGTCGCCGGCCGCCACAGCACGGTCGTCGAGGGCGGACAGCAGCGCCTCCGACTCGGCCGGGGTGAGTTCGGGGCCGGGCGCGTTGATCTTCGTCAGCGTGCCGTCCGGTTCGGCGAGGGCGATGTTCGAGCGGGTCGCGCCGGCGATCGGCACGGGTGCGACGTCGATGCCCTGGCCGGCGAGGAGTTGGGCGACGAGCGCGCCGGGGGCGCCGCCGAGGGGCAGCACGGCGACGGTACGGTGCCCGGCGGCCGCGACCGCCCGCGAGACGTTGACGCCCTTGGCGCCGGGGTCCATCCGCTCGACGGTCGCGCGCAGGACCGCGCCGCGGTCCAGGGCGGGTATCTCGTACGTACGGTCCAGGCTGGGGTTCGGGGTGACGGTGAGGATCATGCGGGTGCCTTCCGGGTCCTGACGGCCGGCGAAGCCGCGTCGTTCGCCACGTGGTCAGACACTCAGCACCTCCGTGCCCGCCGCCTCGATCGCCGCTCGCGCGCCCGGGGCGATCCCGGTGTCCGTGATCAGCAGGTCGATGTCGGCGAGGCGGCCGAAGCGGGCGAAGTGTTCCTGGCCGTGCTTGGCGGAGTCCGCCAGCAGTACGACGCGGCGGGCCGCCGCGACCAGGGTGCGCTTGACGGCCGCCTCGGCGAGATCGGGGGTGGTGAGGCCGCCGTCCGGCGAGAAGCCGTTGGTGCCGAGGAACACGATGTCGGCGCGGATCTCGCCGTACGCGCGCAGCGCCCAGGCGTCGACGGCGGCGCGCGTACGGTGCCGGACCCTGCCCCCGACGAGGTGCAGGTCGATGCCGGGGTGGTCGGCGAGGCGCGCGGCGACGGGCAGCGCGTGGGTGACGACGGTGAGTTCGCTGTCCAGCGGCAGCTCGGCGGCGAGCCGCGCGACGGTCGAGCCCGCGTCGAGGATCACGCTGCCGGTCGTGGGCAGTTCGGCGAGCGCGGCGTGCGCGATGCGGTCCTTCTCGTCCGCGGCGGTGGACTCGCGCTCGGCGAGGTCGGGCTCGAAGCCGAGGCGGCCGGCGGGGATGGCGCCGCCGTGCACCCTGCGTACGAGACCGGCGCGGTCGAGCGCCTTGAGGTCGCGCCGTACGGTCTCTGGCCGAGAGCCGGCGTCTGGGGTCGGCTCCACGAAGAGATCCTGCACCGCCTGGACGACGCCAGCCTGCTCGATCTCTCCCGGGCGGTCCTCGACTCCGCGCACGTGAGGGCTAAAAAAGGGGCGAACTCACAGGTCCGAGCCCCGTGGACAGGAGCAAACCGGGTTCCAAGATGCACGTCCTGTCGGACGCGAACGGACTGCCCCTCCTCGTCGGCCTCTCCGCGGCGAACACCCACGACAGCCTCGCGCTGAAGCCCATGATCGAGGGCCACCAAACGAGACACGATCCCCATCGTGGCCGCTACCTCAAGCCCCAGCGCCTGCATGCGGACGAAGCGTACGACGTCCCTCGCCTGCGGAAATGGTTATGGGGCAAGCGTATCGGCGTGCGCATCGCCCGCAAAGGAGTTGAGTCCAGCGAGCGGTTAGGACGCCGGCGTTGGGTCATCGAGCGGACCATGTCCTGGCTGACCGGCTACCGCAGACTCAACCACCGCTACGAACGCCACCCCCGCAACTACCTGGCCTTTCTCGGCCTCGCCGCCGCCCTCTGCTGCTACAGACGACTCGTCCGACTCACCACATAGGACACCGTCTAAGGGGAGACAGGGAGCGGCTCTATGCCGATCACCGTTGCGGATCTGATCGTGCAAGGGCTTGAGAACACGGCGAAGAACCTGTCCGATCTGGCGAAAACCGACATCATTCAGGACCTCGCAGCCCTGGCATGAAGGCGTGCTCCATGCCAGGGCTGCTGGGCGTCCGGGAAAGCGACGCAGACCGTGGATCGGGCCTCGGTCTCGTCGGAGCGCAGGATCAGACGAATGCCGTGCTCATGTCCCCAGAATTCTCGTACGAGCGAGCACATTCGGCACATCGTTCGAGGCCGACCAGAGATACGAGCTCTGGCTGGCGTCAGGCCGGCCACCCGTTTGCGTGGTTGCAGGGTGGTGCGAGCCGTTCGAGATCAGTGCCGGCCGCCGTGGCTCGCTCGACTACCGTTCCCCGGTTTGAGCCCCTCGGTACACAGCATGGTGGCTCAGCCGCTCCTGCTGCCGTACGCGCCGCGTCATGATGATCCCTGGGATACCGAGCGCCAGCAGCACCGGGATCGCGGCGGCGATCGCGAACCAGAGAATGATCGCAAGATAGCCGTAGGCGGCGTCGTCCCCGTCGGCCTTCACCAGGAAGAGGACGCTGGCCACGAAAGCGACCACCATGAGACTCGCGACGGCGATCGCCAGCCAGAGCAGGACGCGGGCCCAATGCCGGTAACCGGCGCTGACCTCCTGGAACCGTGGCGGGCCGTACTCACCGGGCGGACCGGGCAGGGGTCTTGGTGCCGGGCGTTGGGCCGGCCGCTGATCAGACATGAGGTCCAGTTCTACAGTGCGCGGCCCCGTGACAGCGACTTCCGCCGTCACGGCCCGCACCGCGCCGGAGCGTCGTCCCGTGGGTCACTTCTTCACCGAGTCCCACGCGCCGGCGTTGAAGCTGCGCAGAAGGGCGATCAGCGCGGCTCCGAGTCGCCAGTCCACACCGGGTGCGTGTACGTGCAGTTTGTCGCCCTTGGACTTGAACTCCAGCGGTGACTGCCCGTTCGCCCGCCACCGGATGCGCCGGGGTGCGCGTGCGAAGCCGCCCTCGTTGCCGGGGACGCTGTCGAAGACGCTGAACACGAGGACCACCGTCATCAGGGGCAGCAAGAGCCACCACATCCACCACCATAGGATCCTCCCCTTGAAGCCGACCGCTTCAAAGCCGCCGGTCTGGTGCACGGTCCAGCGGGTGCGCACGCCCCTGCCGCGGAGCGCCTTCTCGCGCGTGAGCATGCCGATGACCTCGCCGTGTGCACCGAGCACCTGAAATTTCGCGACGCCGCCGCCGACCGATACCGTTACCACGGTGGCCACCCGCTCCCGGCGTCGATCGTCGGCCCACAGGGCGAAGGAACGAGCCCCACCGCCCCGGGCCGCAAGGTACGCGGACGTGCCTCCCGGCGGCAGTTCACGCTCCACGTACACGGCCGACGGCGCCGCCCCCGACCCGTCGGAGAAGCTGACCATGTGTGTCACCTTCGCCTGACCCTGGCCGTCGACGAGTCTCGGCCCGCCGTACATGGTCAGTACGTTGCTACTCATTCGACATGCTCCAATTAGTGATCGTACCCAGGCCATCCCACGCTGGCCTCACTCGCCACCCGACGAGTAGCCCCGCCCCGCAGAGGCACCTGTCAGCTCGGGTGACACGTTCGGTCACGCGGCCCCGTAGCCAGTTCGAGGATTCGGACACAAGCGTGGTCACGGGCTCGGCACTCAGGACGCCAGGGGCGATAGCTTCCGGCCCTGTCATTTCGCGCGGCGATGTTGACGATTCGCGAAACGTTTGTGGAGGAGGGTTCGGTAGTCCCACGGGGGTATCCCGTAGACGGCCTCGAAAACGCCCCTGAAACGCGTCAGGTTGCCGAACCCCAGCGGGCGGCGATGACGTCCGGCCGCACCGCCCGCATCCTGGCGCGGTCAGGTGTACCCGCTACACGGGCAGGGCATGCAGTTGTTTGCCATGCAGGGCGAAGACGCGCTTGCCGTCGGTAGCCACCAGCCACGCGTGAGAGTCGCCGGAGTTGTCGTTGAACGTCCAGAGCAGTTCACCAGTCTTCGCGTCGAGGGCGACGACACCGCCCCGCTTGTCGAGGTCCGTTGCTCCGTAGAGGACGCCCCCCACCTTGACGAACTGCCGGGGCACCTGGACCTCCGCGTCCGCGAGGGCCTTGGAATGCCAGATCTTCCTGCCGGTCTTCGGCTCGACGGCCCGCACCGTCCTGCTGCTGTCGGCGATGTAGAGCACGCCCTCCAGGACGTTCGGCTCGCTGAACGTGGTGAGGTGCTCGGAGTCCATCGACCACTTCTCGGCGCCGTCGGAGAGGTTGAAGGCCTGAAGTCTCTCCCCCTGGGGAACAATCACAAGATTCTGGTGGACAGCGAAGAGGCCGTAGGTCGTCTTTGTCGTCTTCTGTGTCCACACCTGCCTGCCGGTGGCGGTGTCGCGCACCGTGAGGTTCTTCTTGAAGTCGGTGTACACGAGATAGCCGCGCTTGACGGAGGCGTGGATCCCCATCTGCATGGTGCCGAGATCGCGCTGTTCACTCCACGCCACCTTGCCCGTGCTGCTGTCCAGCGCGGCGATCACGTTGGTCCGGGACGAGCCGTCTGCCTCAAGTATCTCGGCGATGACGTACACCTGCTTCTCGTCCGCCGCGATCGGCCTCGGCTGCCGGTATTCCTTGCCCAGGCGGCTGCTCCAGATCTCCTTGCCCGAAGCCGGGTCGTGACCGGTAACCGCGCCGTCGTACTTGCCGCTCGCCAGATACAGGGCGCCGTCGCCTACCAGCATCGGCGCACCGGGGACCGCACCACCCTGCAGCGACCACCGCTCCTCGCCGGTCGCCGCGCCGAGGGCGGTGAGCGGATCGCCGCTCGCGATCACCACGCCTCCCACGGCCACGAGTTCGTCGTTGTCACCGTAGGTCTGCGCCGAGGTCGACTTTGACCACGCCGGCTTGGGGCCCCGTCCCTCCTCGCGCCCGCCGCCCCCGGAGGGAGTGCCGGCGGCGGACGGCTTGTCACCCCCGGCTCCCCCGCCGTCCGCCGCGTCCTCGCGGCAGCCGGCCGCCCCCGCCGTCAGGACTGCCAGGGTGAGACCGCCCCCGACCAGCCGCAGTACTCGCCGCCGGGAAAATCTGCCAACCGACGCGCCCCCAACGGACATACCGTTTCCCATCGCCATCTCGCCATACCCCCGTGGAGTCGTAAGAACAGAAATCCGCAGGCCGATGCCGCACCTGTGCACGCCTGCGACCAGGAACGTTAGCCGCTACCAGGCGTTACGCGAGTTGCCAGGTCCCAACCGGGACAACGCCGTGAACCAACCGGGACATCATCCCCGAACACCACTCCCTTCCCATGGCACCCCGGTACGCCACCTCCGGGGTGCCAGAAGCCCCAGACAAGCCTGACCACCCCAACTCAGGGCAACCCCAGGAAGTACACCTGCGGCAGCGACAGCATCCACCATGAGGCCGCCGGACAGCACTGAGGGTGTGCGGGGTTCAGGCGCTGCTGACGCCGTGCTCGGTGCCGTGGGCGCGCCGCTCGGTGACGTAGCGGTACATGGCACCGAGCGCGAGGGCCTGGACGACGGCACCGATCGGGATTGCTATCAGGCCCACGGGGCCGGTGAAGGGGACCAGCAGCGAGGTCGGGGCGGTCACCAGGAAGGCCCACACTCCGGCGAAGCCGGCGTCTCCGGAGGAGGAGGTGAAGAAGCCGTCCGCAGCGACCCACAGGCACACCGCGAGTACAACGCCCAGGTAGCCCAGAGCCAGAGGGTTCGCCAGGTAGTGGCGGAGGGTCTGCGGCAGCGAACGCGAGGTCTTGGCCATGTTGGATCTCCTGGAAAGTCGGTATGCCCGGTGCGGGGATTGTTCTGCTGACGACCTGAACAATGCCGGCACCCGGCACCCGGCACATGAGTATCCCTACTCACGCTCGTATCAGTGAACTGACTCTGCAGACCCCCGCGTTGGCGTTGTCCAAGCGGGCCCCGGCCTGAACGAGTGAGGGAGGTGGCGGCTTACGAGTTGGTGCGTGATGGCGGGTGAGGCGTGCTTCTCCTGGTCCAGGTGCTTGTCAGGCTGTGGTGGTGCGGTCGGATACCAGGGTGGCGATGGCCTGGTAGGTGTCGGGGTTGCGGTCGCGGCGGTGGGTCCAACGCTGGAGTTGTTTGCAGCGTTTGTGGTCGGCGAGGGCGTGTTCGACGGTGATCCGCCTTGATGAGTGGTCGTGTCGCTTGCGTTCTCGGTGTTCGACGAAGGGCGCTATCGCTCCCGGTCGCAGTTTGCGTGGTGGGGTCAGGGCCTGGCCTCGGTGGTCACGGCTGAGGCCGAGGTAGCCGTCGTCGAGGAGAACCTGGACCCGGTCGAAGTGGTCGAAGCATGGGCCGATGCCAGCGGTGCGGGCGGCGGTCACGTCGTGCATGCGCCCTGGCCTGAGGGTGTCGGCCCACAGGGTGCGGCCCTGGTCGTCGGCGATGACGGTGGCCTTCATCGTGTTCTGTTTCTGCTTGCCCGACACGAACGAACGGCGGCCGCCCCGGCCTGCGGCGGGCAGGCGGACCTGGGTCTCGGTGGCGTCCAGCCGCAGCTGAATGCCTTCGGACTGGGCATAGGCGAAGACGTCCTCAAGCGTGCGCAGCCGTAACCCAGGGCGGTCCGGGACGGCGAACCCTCGGCTAGCCAGTAGCGGTCGCAGTTCACCGACCGCTCGCGTAACAGTGGAGCGGTCCACGCCGTATAGAAGGGCCAGGACCGCGTGCGGCAGGTCATGCCTGAGGT
Source organism: Streptomyces camponoticapitis (assembly GCF_014646115.1). Lineage (GTDB taxonomy): Bacteria > Actinomycetota > Actinomycetes > Streptomycetales > Streptomycetaceae > Streptomyces > Streptomyces camponoticapitis. The sequence continues at coordinate 24,032 of NZ_BMMV01000040.1, forward strand.
GGATGAGCGTGGCCACCAAGCGGTCCGCAAAGACCAGCCAGCGCCCGCTCCACATCCCCCGGGATGCGGAGCTGCACCTCCAGGTCGTCCGTCCCATGATGGCCGAGGCCGGTCACATCGCGGGTGAACCCGGGAACGAGACCGACGTCTTTCGGGTCGACCCTCAGGTAGACCAGGAGCCTGCTCCGCTGAGGCGGACAGACGCCGCCGTGCTCGACAGATACTTGCGGACCGTCTTGCGGTCCAGCCCAGTCTCCTTGGCCACCTCGGTCAGACTGACCGCCCCTGACTCGACCAGAGCACGGAACCGCCGCAGTTCCAGCCAGCGCTGCGGGTCCAAAACCACCGCGTCACCACCCTCCGAGACCCTTCACCGGACGAGCAGAAGAGTGCCGGGCACCACGATTCACCGCACCATCAAGCGTCCCTTTCACTCGTACGCGACCGAGGACGATCGTGTGTACGCCGACAACGGGGATCTCAACAGCTCATTTGTCCGCGTTGATTGCGGAGTTGGCCAGGCCGTGGGTAGTTGGCCTGGAGAGCTGCCGGTTCCAGGCGAGGGGCGGGGCGAGAAAGCGTGCGCCGGGTGCTGGTGCCCGGCACCGGGCTGGTGGTGATGAAGTTCGCCAGGGCCTGCCGGTTGCCGTCCTCGCCCAGGAGGGCGGCCATCGGCTCCACCGAACATACGGGTCGATGCCGACACCGGCGACCGCAAGCGGTTCTCGTCCAAGATCCTTCCGCAATGGTGCCACAAGTCGCGGAAGATCTCCGAGGTGCTGCCTATGCTCTACCTGCACGGGCTGTCGCGCGGGTGTCGGCGAAGTGCCCCGGCGCGGCGGCGGGCCTGGTAAAGGGGCGGTTCAGGAGTCGGAGCGAGGCCGTGTCCGAAGGGTCGCGTGACGCTGCCTCGGCTGTACGGCGCGACATGCGCCCCCTTCGTTCAGCGAACACCAGGCCACAGTCCTGATCGGCTCGCACGACTCATCGGACAGTCCCAGGGGTCACTGATCCGAGCCGCACTCCTTGAGCGGTCTCACAGGGGTGTTCTCGAGCGGCGGACCGTCCTGCGGGAGGGAAAGGAAGCCAGGGTCGGCCTGGAGAACACCGCGGGAGTCTCGGTGCCACCTCATGCCCGCGGAGTCAATGAACTCCATGCTCACGCGGAGGTCCTTTGATTCGCCGAAGTCCAGGCGCGGGTCGGAAGCCGCTATGCGAATCTCCGAGCAGGGCGGAAGCATGCTGAAAGTGTTGGGGGGAAGCAGCATCAGCGTGGCATCGTCGCGGATGTGGATGTTCACGACCAGTTGGTTCACCGGATCCAGTGACCGGTTGACGATAACCAACTCGTCACGGCTCTCACCCTTGGGCCGCTCCAGCCAGAACGTGACCTTTGATGCCTGCACCCTCGCCTTGTCCTCGTTCTGCTCCTTGGACTGCGCGAGCTGGTCTCCCGCGACCTGGGCAGTCCAGTAGGTGCCCCATGCGGTGACTGACAGACTGGCGGCACCCACCAGCGCCGCGACGATGAGCGCCCAGCTCTCGGCGCGAGTACGGGTCCTCCCCAAAGTCTGTCGCTCTGCCTGAATCCGGGCGTCCTCGGCGCGCAGCTCGTTGCGCCTTCGTGCGGTCCTCATGCCAGCGCGCTGGCCAGCAGTGCTCCGCGGCCTGTCTCTATCCCTCATTGCGACCCCCTGACAGTCAGTCACCCACGCAACACGAGACTATGCGGTGTCGCAACGCAGCTATGTGCCCTGGTGGGTGTGTGAGAGATACGCGCCAAACGGGCAACGAAATGATCTTGAAGCCCCGATCCGCTCGGATCTACGTGCGGCGACGCGCCGGGCGACCGAGTCGACACCGGGCCGTGCGTATCGCTCCAGGGAGCGGACGGAGGCGTGGCGGGAGCGGGCCGGCAGCATCGAAGTGGAGGTGCCGTCTTCCGCGTCGTGCGTGAGGGCACTGTGCCGGAGCCGGTGCAGGGTCCAGCCGTCCAGATCCTCGATATCGTCGGTTGAGGCGAGGGGGTTGGCCAGCAGTGGGGTGTTCTCCTCACAGATCTCCTCAGCGCGGCGGTAGGAGAGCCGGGCCGGCCGGTCTCCGGGCACCCGTCGAGCGCCGGTGTTCCGGCCGGAGCCTTGCGGTCGGTGAGGAACAGCGGGCCAAGGCGCTGCTTGAGCTTGTCGGCGGCCAGCTGCACATGGTCCGCGGCGAACTCGGCGAGGGCGCTTACCTGCCCGGCGGTGGGCAGGGCGGTGACGGTCGTGGTCATGGCTCTGGAGCGTACGGGTGCGGAACCCGGCGAATCAGCCGGGCAAGTGCAGTGCCCGGACGTCACGGACGGACCAGCTCATGCGCCCTTCGATCCGAAAGCTACTGGCGGGTTACTTGTCACCTGGTTCGATGGGGCTGTGGAGAGCCCTGGCGGAGGTGTTCCCCACCGCCCGCCATCAGCGGTGCTGGGTGCACAAGGCCCGCAAAGTCACGCACTCCCTGCCGAAGTCCGCCCGGCCCGGGGCGACGAATCCGATGCAGGAGATCTGCAACGCCGAGGACCGCGACCACGCCCAGAAGGCGATCGAGGTGTTCGCGAAGACCTACGGGCCGAAGTTCCCTGGGGCCGTCGCGGAGATCAGTGACGACGCCGGGGAACTGCCGGCGTTCTACGACTTCCGCGCTGAGCACTGGATCCACCTGCGGAGACAAATCCCATCGAGTCCAACTTCGCCACGGTCAAACTCCGCACCAAGGTCACCCGCGGCGCTGGCAGTTCCGCCGCCGCCCTGGCGATGGTCTTCAAGCTGGTCGAGTCCGCCCGAACGCTGGCGGGCGATCACTGGGCGCCCACCTTCCCGCTTCGAGAACGGCGTGCTGGTCGAGCGCGAGGATGCCGCCGCTGCCTGATCACACCTCACGCACGACAAGCACGGGATCATAAGGCAGGCTGCCGGAATGAAATCTCGAACTGATGGTATGTGGTGGGGAACGGCGATCGAGGCGCCGGACCCCAGCGGTCTGGCGAGGTTCTATGCCGAACTGCTTGGCTGGCACATCGGTCACGAGGAGCCGGGAACGGCCATCGTCGCCGCCTCACCGCAAGGACCCTTCTTCGTATTCCAGCAGGCGGACGACTATCGGGCTCCGGTCTGGCCTCCGGCCGACGGGGACCAACGCCCGATGATGCACTTCGACTTCCAGGTCGGCGACCTGGACTCGGCGGTCGCCGAGGCGGTCGCCCTGGGCGCCACGATCGCGGAAATCCAGCCGCAGGAGAACGTCCGAGTGCTCTTCGACCCCGCCGGCCACCCCTTCTGCCTCTGCTACGACGCGGCGTGACCGGCTGGATCACACGTCACGTGATCCACAATCGCCGCCGAACTCGGCTTCTCCCAGATGCACATCTCCCGCCTCCTCACCCGCACCCTGATCAAGCTCCGCACCGGCGTCCTCGCAGAACACTGACCCGCCCCCCGGAACGGAGCACTTTGATCCCTACGAAGGCTGGGCTTGGTCCGTCGTTCATATGGCGGCGGGCCTTGCGGCCCCTACCTCATGAATGGGTGGAAACCGGAGGCAGGATACTCAGAGGGGCTGGACTGCTCACAGGGCCCCGGCTGGAATGCCGACGTTGGACGTGTGTCCGGAGACCGGCCGGGCCCGGCTTTTCTACCGCCGGGCTGATGAGGTCTTCGAGGAGAGCACGCGGCTGCTGGCCAATTCCCTCTCCTCACCCGGGGACATCGAAGCCTTGGACGGGTGGACGCTCCACCGGCCCCCGCCACAGTGCCCTGACGCACGACGCCGAGGACGGCACCCCGCCCCGATCCTGCTGGCTCACTCCCGGCACGTCTCTGTCCGCTCCTTGGAGTGGCACGCCCGTTCCGGCGTCGGCGCGGTCGCACGGTATGCCGCCGCACGTCGCCGGACGTGACACCACCCATCTGCGGCCGGAGGCAGCGGCTCATTGCCCGTGGTACCTGATGCGCTCGGCCGGACACGCCGGGGTGCGGCAGTGGTCGCCTCGCGGGGGCCCGGGGCTCGGGGTTCGGGGCGGACAGCGACGCGGGGGGCGTCGGGTCCTCACGGTTGTCGAGCGCGTAGGCCAGGCACTCGGTCTGCACGTGGCAGTCGAGGCAGACGGACTTGGCCCGGTTCTGCTCCTGTCCCTGGACGAAGAGGGCGTCGGGGGCGAGGGTTCGGCAGGCTCCCTGTTCGCTCCAGTTCGACGGCGTTCACAGCGTTTCCATCCCGTGGGGGAGTCCGACGCTGTTAAACGTTCTACGGTATGGGAGCACGGGGACGCCGCTCTCGCTCAGGCACCAGGCCATGCGCTCAGCCTGTTTTCCCGCGTAGCGGCAGTAGTGCCGATCGAGGAGGCCGGGGTTCCTGACCATTTCCGCGGTTCGCTGGTGTCTGCTGATAAGGGCTCAACTTGCTGTGCGGGCCGTGTCATCTGCCCGCCGATGCCGGGCGTTTATGGGCGTCGCGTGGGAAGACGACGGATCAGAATTGCGTCCCGCGTCGGCCAGGGAGTGGACCATGCTCGAAATCAAACAGGAACGCCTCTTCGGACGTACCTACCAAGTCCTGTCGGAGGGCACGCCTGTCGCGCGCTGGTCTGCCCGCACTTGGAAGTCCGGCGGGCGCGTCGAGGTGGCCGGTCAGACCCTCGACCTTCGTTCCGCGAACTGGGGGAGGTCGTTCGAGATGCTCGAGGGAGGGGTGCTCCGAGCTGAGGCGCACCGTTCCGGCGGTCGGTGGTACATCACCAGTGAAAACGGCGACTACGAGCTGACGCGCCAGTCGGCCCTGCGTGGAAAACGGCGGCTGGTCCACGAAGAGCGCGTCCTCGGAGAGTTCCGGCGTGGTCGGTTCGGCTCTGGGTTGACCGCCGAACTCACCGATGTACCGCTGTCCCTTCAGATCTTCGCGAGCTTGGTGGTGCTTTCGCTGTGGCAGCGTCAGGACGCCGCCTCCAGTAGCTGATCAGAGTTTCACCGGCCTGGCCGCGGCGCGGAGTCGCTCGGCGCCGCGGTGGAGGTGCTGCGGAGCACGGGGCGGCCTGGGCCCGGAGACGTACCGCTCGCCGGCGGGGCGCGATCACGGACCAACAGCCCCGGTTCGGGCGGTGGTTGAGAGGGTGGCCTGCTTGTAGGGTGAGGTCCCGCCCGATGGAGATCATGCTGGTCGGAGCCGAAGCGCACTGTCCGGCAGTGGCACAGTGTGAAGGACGTCATGAAGATAGGTTTCGCCCTGCCCCAGTTCAACAACCAGGCGTACGGGGTCGTCCACACGGCCTCGTTCGCCTCCGCGATCGAGGAGGCCGGCGGCGCCAGTCTGTGGGTGGGCGACCGGAACCTGGCCGCGGTCCGGCCTGTTGTGGGCTACGGCGGGCAGGGCACCACCATCCCGCCGGAACTCAACGCCTCCGCGGACCCCTTCGTCCTGCTCGGTGTCGCCGCCTCCGCGACCAGCACAGTCCTGCTCGGCTCCCACGTCCTGGTCGCCCCTCTCTATCCTCCCGTCCAGCTCGCCCGGTCGCTCACGACAATCGACCTGATCAGCGGCGGACGCCTGCTGCCCGGCTTCGGGATCGGCTGGTCCCCCGAGGAGTACCGGGCGGCCGGCCTGGACTTCACCCGCCGCGGCGCCCGCATGGAGGAACTGCTCGACGCACTCGACGCGATCTGGACCACCGACCCGGCACAGTACGAGGGCGCGCAGCTCTCCGTACCCGAGCACCACTCGCCGCTCAAGCCGGCGCGGCGCCCACGGCCCCCCTTCTACCTGGGCGCCATGTCCGAGCCTGCGCTGCGCCGCGTTGCCCGGCGTGCAGACGGCTGGCTGCCGTTGGTCGTGGTCCCCAGCTACGTCGACATCGACGGCCTCGTCGCGCAGCGTGCGCTGCTGGACGAGCTGGCCCGGCAGGACGGCCGTGACCCCGGGAAGATCGACACGGTGCTGAGGGTGAACATCGACGCCGGCACGAGTACGGCACGGGTCGCCGACACGGTCAAGGAAATCCACGAAAGGACGGGCATCGACCACTTCATGGTCGACTCGATGTACGACGTGGACACCGTCGACGGCTCCGTCGAGCACGCCCGGGAGGTTCTCCGGCTGGTGGCGAAGGGCTGAGCCCGCGTTCTCCCGGCAAGGCGACGGTGCACGGTGCACACCCTGCAGCGCCCGAAGCCCGGGTTCTCCAGGGAAGGTGTCACCCGGCACGGCTCATGGGCGCGTAGACCCGCACCAGGGTCGACGATGGCATGCGCCGGCTCGCGACCGAACCGTTAGGGAACGGTTCGATTTCCGCCCGCAGCACCCTCCCGGCCGATGCCAGCGTGGCCGTCTACCGTTACCGCGGAATAATGAGATCGACCATCTGATTCGGTCCCGGTAGGCGACCGCGCGTGAACATCGTCACCAGGACGATCACCGCGACCGGCAGTAGTGCCCCGAGAGCAGCATCCGGCAGGCCGAGAATCGAGGCAATCGTCATCACCGCCAGGAGCACACACGACGCGAGAGCGAAGCGCACGGCCTCTCTGGGTGGTGCGGGTTTTACTCCTACGAGTTCCTCCGGCGAGAGTAATGCTCCTATTCGCCCTTCGGTATATCTCTCGGCTATTTTGAGGAGCGTCTCGATGAGCTCTTTCAGAGCGTCGAGAGGCTCGGTGTCCTGCTTTATTTCCAGGGCTCTCAACACTCCGACAACCCGCTCCGCATGTTCCTTCAAAGCGCGCTTACGATGACGTCTGACCGCCAGGGCTCCGTACCGCAGTCTATGCAGATTCCAAATCGTTCGCTCCGCGTTCTTGAGAGTGCTGGAATCGACACCTCCCCTGCTCTCCCCTTCGGATATTGCGTGATGCGCCTTCGCGCATTCCAGTGCGGCCACCCAGAGGACAGCGACAGGCCAGCACTTGGCGTAGTCAGAGAAAAGGGAGAGGTTTGCAAAAGGGGATGGATCGGGTCGGACGGTAGGGCTGGTTGGGGCCACGTGATATTCAGAGATTCTGGCCCTGCTGACACGCCTGCCGGCCTGCATGGAAATCATGATCAGAGCAAGGACGGTGAGCATCACCACAGTCAGGGAAGCAATCATGACCGGATCTTCGGTGTAGCGCTCTAAAACTCCATTGCTCCGCCCCCATTCGGGGAGTTTGCTGAACCCCTCCTTCGCCCATTCCAGTAGATTGTCATGGCCATCCATTCCCTTCGGCGTTAACTTAATCGGCAATCTGCCTGAGAGGAAAAGCAGCCATAGAATTGCAACAAAGCCGAGGCTGAGCGTCGCGAGTGCCTGGAGAATGATGCCGAGCTGAACGGCTCGAAGCCATCGTAAAGTCCAACCCGGGGCATTCTTTTCTTCACCCATGAACACGTCCCCTACCAGAGGGGAAACATGCTCACGCATATCTTCTAGAAGACCCTCCATGCGCCTGCTGGCGACTTCGCCATGTTTCTGGATGGCCCACGCCATGAACCTGACGAACCGGTCGTTAGTCAAACCAGCAAAAGCGAGCAATCCCAGCACAACGACCGCCGCAGCGAGATAAATGATCGCTGTTTGCGACGGGAGAGAAACAAGCATGCGCCCCCCTGTAGGCACCCGCGCCGTAGGCACACCCCTGTGCCGGTCGACGGCTCGGGCCGCCCGGCCGCGACCCCTAGCAGGATCAGAATGCCCGGGCCGTTGCCGACGAGTCCTCCAATCCGCAAAAGAACGACACACCGTTCCGGATGATCAAGCAGCGGCCGCATGGCTCGCCCAGGGGGTGGCCGATGCCGGATGATCCACTGCGGCTCCGGCCTGCTCGCCACCCTGCAAGCTCCGGGTGCGCCGCGTCCTCGAATCGCTCCCCGGCATCGGCACCATCCGTGCCGGTCAGCTGCTCGCCGATCTGAGCATCTCTGAGCAGCGCCGTGTCCAGGGTCTCGGCTCCGGACAGCGCGCCGGGCTCCTCGCACGTTTCTCTCCCAAGGACTGACCTGTCGCCTCCAGTTGACGCACCTGGCGTGAAAATGTCCTGCGTCCCTGCGTGCGGCTCGGTACGAGCACGGTGAAGCTCAGCCCCGCGCAGCGGAGCTGACAAGGTGCCGCTCTGAAGGCGGTTCGGCGTGCGGATGGGCGCCCGTCGCGCCCGGCGCCGTCGTCGAATTCCCCTTCCCACTCCGGTGGGGTATCCGGGCTGGCGAACTGGGGCGGGAGAAAGAGACCGCTCCACCGTGGCGGAGGAGACAGGCGCCGGCGCGGCTGCCGTGTTCGCGGCGCTGGGGTGCGCCGCTCTTCGTGCGGGGGCGGGGTCATGTTGAGGTGATGCTGTGCCGCTCTCCGCCCGGGAATTCCGTGCGCATCCGCGCATGTCTTCCCGCGGCGGCCTCGTCCATCCTCCCCAGATGGAACTGCTCGCAGCCCCATCTCCAGGATTACGCGCGGGAGCTTCCGGGTGCCGCGAGCACTCTGGGGCGGTGCATGGCAGAGCCTCGGGGCGATCCGCTCTGTCACTGACCGTCGTGGCCAGCCGGTCACCCCGAGGCAGTCTCGATTCTCGCATGCGCACAGGACGCGCCAAACGGCCCTGACCCGCGTCAGGTCCGGGGCCGCTCTTCGGGCGGGTGGTCGTGGGTGCACGCTTGGGCACCACGCCGTGGCTGGCACTCCGCAGAGTTCGGGGCAGTCGTTAACGCCCATCGTGCTTCTGCGGAATTGCGGAGTAACCTCGCCCAACGCGTCGGTGCGGCCCGGAGGAGGGCAGTGGCGGTATCGCAGCGCACTATCTTCGCGACGCCGTGGAACGCCTTTGCGTAGTCTGCCAGTTGGGATCAGTGGCGGCCGGTGCGGCTGGTATAGACCGCGAGCGTGAGCGTTTTCACCGCTGCCCGGGCGCGGTCGGCGTCCAGGCCCGTATCGAGTGCTTCCAGGGCCTCGGCCGCCGACAACCGGACCGCACGGGGCAGGCCGTCGTAGGCGGCGATCCGATAGGCAGCGGCGCGACGGGCGTGCCGCTCTTCCTCACCGACCCCCTCAGGGGTGAACGGGAAGACCGCGGCCTCGTACAGCAGGATGCCGAAGAGGACCCCGTCGGCCGTCCCCTCCGCATATCCATCGGCTCCGGCTGCCCGCAAGGCAGCCACACGCCGACGGTCGAAGAACCTGCCGGGAGGAAAATGAGTCCCACCGAGTGCCCCGGCGATCCCGGGCACCACCCCTTCTTTTTGCCCAGCCAGGGCTCGCGTGGCTGGGCATACTGGCCACCGCCGGATTCGTGAAAACAGCGGGAGGCGTCGCCGCCGGGACCACACAGCGCTCGCTACGCCAGCAACTGTGCCCGCCGCAACTGCAGTCCCGCGCGCAGCAAACCGCGGTCTGGCTGGTCGCGGGCAGTCGGCCCATCGCGGCTCTCACCGCCGGCGCCATCGCCGCGTTTTCGGGGTCGAGGCCGCCCTGCTGACAGGAACCCTGCTCTGCCTGGTCCCGGTCAGCCTGTTGTGGGCGTCACCGGTCCGGCACCTCAAGGCAAGTCGCGGTGATCTGGTCAGGAGTGACGTATCGACCTGAGTCGACGCCGAAGACGCGCGGCACCCCCGGCCAGCTGCCTGAGTGGCGCCGGGGGCTGGCGCGGCGGCTTCCGCTCCGTTTCCGGCCCCCGACCCTACTGGGCCCACTATCCGCCGTGCTGTCCCCGGATCGCCTTCCCGGATCACTCGTTCCCGCCACCGACGACGCACACCCAGCTCACGAAGAGGTCGAGCCTACCGACGCCGCACAGGTGTTCGTCATGGCTCGGATGGAACCCTCCACAGCCCGGCTCGGTAGAGTCCCCACCCAATACCCCCAACCAAGGAGTCCTTGTGCCCGTGCAGGAGAACGACACCCTCAAGTCGCGATACCAGCAGAACGTCTCCACGGATCTTGAGCAGAACACGGCTGAGCAGGAGCGAATCCGCAGGGAGATTGTCTCCTTGCAGGAAAAGTTGAGTGGTCTGGAACACGACCATGAACTGCTGGTGGGCATGAAGGCTGCGCTCGGCGAGGCCACCACCGTTCCCCGCCCGCGCCGCGCGGGGAAGAATGCGATCACCAAGAAAGCCGCCGACAGGACACCCGTCGTGAAGGCATCTTCTGCGAAGAAGACGGCCAGGCGCAAAGCGGCAGCGGGGACCAAGACGCCGGACACAGTGGAGAAAACCCCCTCGCTCGGCGACCTGATCCACCAGCACCTGAGCAAGCAGTCAGGGCCACTGACAGCTGGCGAGATCGCGAGCGCAATGAGCGCTGAGCACCCGCAGCGCAACATCAGCGACACCTACGTACGAGCCGCGACGGAGCGACTGGTGGCCCGGAGCCAAGCAGAACGGTCCAAGCAGGGTTCCACCGTCCACTACACAGCCGTCAAGGCGAACAACTCCGAGAGCACCACTACCCCGGCTGACAAGGAAACGGTGCCAGCCGGCGCCTGACCCGCCGCCACAAGCCCTCCAGACAATGACGTACGTGAGTAGATCCTCCTGACCTCAGGAGGATCGAATTACAGGATGCTCTGCCAGACCTGATGTGGACCCGAGGCACAGCGAGGATCCCTCGCATATATGCCTGGCTAGCAGCAAGGCGAGGGGCGATCACCAACAGTTGCGGTCGAGGAGGTCGTTGCTGGCGAAGTATGCGACGACGGCTAGGACGGTGCTCACGTCTGCGAGAAGGCTGGACGGCCCTTTGAGTCCGAGACCCCAGGTTCAGGAACGACCTCGACGTTTTCCGCAGGCCGCTGACGTACCGACCGATGTCTCCACTTCGCTGACGATGCCGCGGACCAGCGCACAGACCGACGGCCGCCCCGTCGCCCAGAGCCGAGGTTTCCTTCTCCGACGAGCTCTGCGAGTAGCGGAGGCGGGGCGACCGCTGGCGGGCTTGGAACCAGGCAGTGGAAGCATCACGTACAAGATCGACTGATCACTCGTGGCATGGAGCCTCTACGATGGTTTCTGGTGGGCGCCAGAGGCGGCGCGGGAAAATCAGCTGGTCGGAGGCTTATACGCCCGTTAGCGCAAGGTGCGGGCAGCACGTGCGACTGGAGATGGGGGCTGCCGGTGCGCCAGGCGCAACCGACGCTCGAATCCTTGTTCCAGCGGGATCCATGACGTGAGTGCTGCGGCGTCCAGAGCGGCCGTCTTCCGTGGCGGTCCAGCACCGCCGACCTCGCGTGCGGACCCTGTGAATGAATCGAAGAGGTGAGGCAATGACCACGATTCTGGTTACGGCGGCGAACGGCGAGGTCGGCCGGCCGATGGTCGACCACCTGTTGAACGAGGGCTTTCGAGTGCGGGCGATGGTCCGCAGCGATGACGAGCGGGCACAGCGGCTACGGGACAGAGGTGCCGAGGTCGTCTTCGGGGATCTGCTCAACTTGCGGGATGTACGCGCGGCCCTGAACGGTGCGCAGCGGGCCTATTTCGGGTACCCGGTCGGCGACGGCTTGGTCGAGGCCGCGGTGATGTTCGCGCAGGCAGCGAACGAGCAGAGTCTTGAGTACATCGTGAGCATCTCGCACTTCCAAGCTCGCCCCGACGCGCGCAGCAAGGCTACGCAGAACCACTGGCTGGCGGAGCAGGTCTTTACCCGGTCCGGAGTACCCGCGACGTACCTGCGTGTCTCCGTCTTCACGCAGTGGCTGCTCTACATCTCAGGATTGATTCGCTACGGCCGCTACGCCATGCCCTTCGATCCCGACAGCCGCTTCGCGCCCATCACCGCCAGCGATATCGCTCTGACCGCGGCGAAGCTGTTCACCGAGCCCGACGAGCACGCCGGGCATGCACTGCGCGTCACCGGTTCGGTCGAGTACAGCCATGAGGAACTCGCCGTCGAGGTCAGCAGGGTCCTTGGCCGTGGCCTTCCGTTCGAGCAGGTGACTGTGACGACGTTCCTGGAGCTGATTGGCATGCCGGACGACACCGCCAAGCTCAAGCATTTCGAGGCGTTCGCCATCGACCAGCGCGAAGGCCGCCTGGCCGGCGTCACGGACACTGCAAGGCGCATTACCGACCGGCCTCTCCAGACGGTCGAGGATTTCATCAACGAGCACCGCTCGGTGTTCGAACTCCCCTACGCGGTGCCGCCGCAAAGCTAGCCACTCACGGTCGGCCAGCCTGACCAGTTCTGCGCGGGTGCCTGGTAGTGGCCGAACTTCCAGCAACTCCTGTCGGTAGAGGCGGTGAAGGGGGCCCGAGATGGCCAGGAGCACCCGCTGCTGAGAGGGCAGGGGTGGTGCGATGACACAGCCTACTGGGCGGTTGCTGGCCCTTCGGGTACCGGACGGGTCTGCGAGTTCCTCGTCTGCCGGGACCGCTGTTTCTTCACAGGGGGCGCAGGATGCCTTCGGAGTCGGCGAGCGCCGCCTCGGCGAAGCCGTCGAAATCCAGGTTCGCGAGCGACAGGTTCGCGTGGACGTCGTGCACAGCGCCCGGCGTGGTCCTGAATTCCTGCGCCGGTGGAGAGTCGATGAGCTCCTGGTAGTACATCGGGTCGAGATCCTTGTCCTCGTCCGAGATGTTGAGAGCTAGGAGAGGGTGCTGGGCGGACTGCATCGTTGTCCTGTCAGCTACGAACACCACGCTGAGCTGGTCGTCCTGCCGTACCGCTGCACGGACGGCGGCGGGTGTCGACCCGGCCCAGACCGGGTCATCGACCAGGTGGACGCGGGCTTCGTACTCCCCGCCGGCCCCCGATGGCTGGGAGACCTCTGCCACGATCATCTGCCACGCCGTCTCGTCGGCGTAGTCGGTTCTGATGATCAGAGCGGCGAATGCATCACGTCCAACGATCTCCGGCAGCACCATCACGTTCCCCCCTTGGATGAGGGCCTGACTGTTTCACAGGGCTCCGACAACGTCTTCGCCCGTTTCTGAAGGCGTTGACACCTATTTTCACCGGCGGGGGTGTCAACGGTGGTACTGCCGGACGTGAACGCGGCGCCGCCGAGTGAGGCGTCTTAGCCATCCAGTGTCACGGGCAGATTCGGGAGAACTAGTCATCCAGCGGCCGGGCCACGGCACCGCACCGACCCCGGCCGTCGACGAGGCGGTCTGTGCCGCTGGATCTCTTGGCAGCCAGGACGAGGAGGGACGACATCGACAGACCTTTCATGAGCCGCTCCCACGGTCGTCCGTCCCAGCACGTCGGCGACGCCGCTCCTCCTCCAGCTGTTGATGCTGCGCGAGTGCCTCGTTGGTGTCCGCCCAGACCTGCCATGACCCCTTCATCGCCTCGAAGTCCTCCGTCTGGGCCGGCAAGTTCTCGCCTCGGCGCCAGGCGAAGACGCACTCGATCACGTGGTCCACGGTGCGACTCACCACCAAGGCACGATGGCGCCCGTGGAGCGCGACTTCCATGACATCGAGGTCCTCCCTGTAGCGCACCGCGTCAGCGAGCAGTTCACGGAGCCCGTGGTCCCGGACCTCCAAGGCCGCCATCCGCGTATCGCGCAGAAGAGGCCACCACTCCTCCTCCCAGACCTTCTCAGCCGCCCGCTGCCGTGCGTACTGCTGCTCCTCGCTGTCACCCCGGGGCGACCTGTATGGGAACGCGTCGTGGGGAACCTGTCGCGCTTTGGCGAACAGTGCCGCGAGCGTGGTCGACAGAGCGCTCGCTACCGCAATCCGTTCTGTCGCGTCACGGGCCGCCTGGGCATCGGTGGGCTGTTGGTCCGCCACCCTTTTCGAACCGATCAGTGAGATGGCGGCGCCGATGAATACGCCGAGATGGCCAGTGAGGGGCGATATCCAGTCCATTGGCTCATGGTTGCCGACGGGCGAGAGCTCCGGAGAGGGAACGTTGTGGTTTCCCACAGAACCCGCCCCTGCCCTTTCAAGTAGAAGTCTTTTTGTCATGAAAGCGACATTAGTACCCAAATTCCGCGCGTTATTCGTGCACTCGCCGTGTCACGTTCGGGACGTGTCACTTTGACACTTGGGGTGGAGGACGGCTCCGCGTCGCGTGAGTAACGGCCCCAGATGGCGGGACCTTCTCACCTCGCGTGGCCGCTACGCTACGAGCCTGGCCTCCTGCTCGGCGGCAGCGATCTCGGCGGCCTCCCGCTTGCACACCTCGGCCACGGGTTCGGTGAGGCGTCCCGTCCTCCGGACTCGCGAAGCCCGCTATCGAGCAGGCCGGCACGTGTGGCCAGCAGACGCGGTGCACCTGCGACGCATCCGGCACCAGCCACGTCCGTGGTGACTACGGTCAGTCGGCCGACGGGGCCTGCTACCAGCACCCTGCGGTCCGACAACGTACTGAGGGCGCACAGGTGTTCGGCACGCACGGCTACGAGCGCCCACGCGGTGCTGGACAGTTGGTTGCGGATCAGTATTCGCCCCATGACTGTTCACGGCCGAAGTTGCATGTCCACAGGATGAGTTTCACGTTGTTGCCTTTCCATCCGTGCGGAACGGCGAGGCACGTGTTGGTGAGGGTGTCGTACACCAGACGCCCGGCCTTGTCCCACGACCACTGGTGAGTCTGCGAACAGGGCGCCTGGACCACCGGTTTACCTGCTTCGGGGATCCCTGCCACGGCGAGGCAGAGCCCGCTCGACTCGCTCCTCAGCCACACGACGGGGTTGCCCCACCCATCGAGATTCTGAGTCTCGACGTAGAAGCGCTTCGCCCACGAGTTCGGGTTGCAGTCGAACTGGGTGGCCTGGATACCCGGGGTTTTCGAACCGCCGGGAATCGACATGCATTTCTCGCTGTGGGATGCGTAGATTCGAAGGCCCACCTCTGCTGGACCGGCGGCGCTCGCCGTGGAGGCGGGGGCGCACATCATCGCGGCAAGAAGGGCCACGAGTGCCGTACAGGTCTTCGTCAGTCTGGGACGGCTTCGCACAGTTCTCCATCCAGCGGCGGTTCACGGGCAGTTGCACCGATCGTTCCAGGTGACAACTGCCGTGACCAGCCATCCGGCCAAGTTGAGCACGACCTGACGACGTACCGCACGGAGATGTCCGGGATGCTGTGAGCCGCCGGGCACAGCATGTGGTGTAGTCGACGAGAAGCGATGGCCTCCGTACGCGACGTACGTGGACCGCAGGCACGCGGCGCGCGAATGCTGCCTCCAGGGCGACGACCTGCGTGCGGTACCGGGCAAGGGGGGAGCCGGGGCCGTCGACAAGCTGGTACGGAACCACCGTCCTCAGCTCTCCGAGTGGTATGACGCTCTGGACCACTCGCTTGAATCGGTAGTCCAGGCCGCTCCGGACCTCCCCGAATGGGCCGTGTCGGTGGCCAAGGGCGAGCTGCTGGACTGGCACCGGACCCGGGAATACCTGACCAGCGCTGTACTCGACTACCACCACGGCGACACGGGGTCACGCCCGGAAACCGTGTTCGGCAATCTGCGCTACCACTTCTCGGCGGGCGCTTCGGTGGAGCTGGTTCCCGGTCTCTGACCGCCGTTGGAGCTTCGAGGTGAGCCGCTGTGCCACCGACCCCGTGCTGAAGGCGCCAGGCCGGCACGGCTGGCTGACGTAGCGTTCATGTCGCTGCGAAAGTGACATGAGTACACAAATTCCGCGCGTTATCCGTGCATTCGCCGTGTCACGTTCGAGGCGTGTCACTTTGGCGCCTGCTTTAGCCTCGAAGTTTCGTGACGGTCCGCCGACGGAGTCGGTGGACCGTTTTCGTGGGGTGAGGCTGTGTAGGCCCGAGGGTCCGAGTGTCGCCTCGGGGTGGCGCCAGCCAGCGCCCGCTGATACCGCGGTGTCCAAGCCGGCCCAGGGTCACCCCCCGGGCGCCGCCGCCGCCGTGTCGTGCGTGTTCGCCGCCACCTTCAACGCGAGGAGCGACGCCACCAACTCGTCCGCCTGGGCCTCAAGGGCGGCCCGGTCCGCCGCCGCGTCCTTCCGGGCCTCTGTCCTGCGGTTGCGGCGCTCGTTCTCTGACGCGCCCAGGTACAGGAGCGCGGTGGTGATGACCGCACCGCCTCCCATGGTCATCAGTTCGCTGTTCATGTACCTCGGGACACCGAAGCGGGCCCACGGGTTCCCGCTTACCCATGACTGGCTTTATTCACGAGTAGTGGCTCTGGCTCAAGTTCTGTGACCCGGTCACTGTCAGTGATCACTCGGCCCCTTCGAGCTGTGGGTGAAGTCGCCTGAAAATGATCCCTGGGCAACGCAGTTGGGCTGCATGTTCAGGGCCGTGGAAGAGGTCCTGCTCCGGCTCAAGGGGTTGTTGTTCCCGTCGATCGCGAACGTCGCGGTGCTGTCGGTGGACGTGAACATCGCGATAGTGCGCGTTGACGCGCAATGCACCGCCGGCGGCGCCGCGTGCCCGGTCTGTGGCACCTGGTCGAACCAGGTTCACGGTTCCTACCTGCGGTTTCCTGCTGACGTTCCCAGCGGAGGCCGACGGGTCGTCCTTCAATTGAAGGTCCGGCGGTTCACCCGTGGACATTCGGACTGCGCACGCCGCACCTTCGTCGAGCAGATACATGGTCTGACGCGCCGGCACAGTCAGCGGACCGAACGGTTGCGCTCGACCCTGGCGTCGGTCGGCTTGGCGCTCGGGGGCAGGGCCGGGGCCCGCATCGCCGGTGTTCTCGGCGTTTCCGTCAGCCGCAGCACGGTGCTTCGTCTGGTGGACGCGCTTCCCGAGCCCGAGGTGGCCGCACCACGGGTTGTCGGCGTTGACGAGTACGCGACCCGGAAGGGCCGCCACTACGGCACCGTCCTCATCAACATCGAGACCCGCCGCCCCATCGACCTGCTGCCCGACCGGGAGGCGTCCAGCCTGGCGGCCTGGCTCACCGCGCGGCCGGGCGTTGAGGTGATCTGCCGTGACCGGGCGCCGTTCTTCGCCGAAGGTGCCACCGTCGGCGCTCCACAGGCGGTCCAGGTCGCGGACCGCTGGCACCTCTGGCACAACGTGAGCGAGGCTGCCGAACGGGCCGTCGCTCAGCACCGCCGCTGCCTCCGCGCCCTTGTCACGGCCGCCCCCGGTCCCGATCCGGAGCCTGCGCCGGAGAAGGATTCCTCTGGCTCGCCATGGCCGACCGGCCATCGTTTCGCCGACCGCACCAGGGCCCGGCACGCCGACGTCCACGCACTGCTGGAAGACGGGCACAGCCGTCGCTCGGTCCAGCGGCAGCTCGGCATGACCTGGCGAACCGTCAAGCAGCTCGCCGAGGCCAAGACTCCGGAGGAGCTGTTCACCGGCCAGTGGCAGAACCGGCCCTCGGTCCTCGATGACTACAAGCCCTACCTGGACGACCGGTGGAACGAGGGCTGCACCAACACCTGGAAGCTGTGGGAAGAGATCGTGCCGCTCGGCTACAAGGGCAGCTACCAGCGCGTCCGCGCCTACCTGCACAAGAAGCGAACCTCCCCACGACCGGTAGTCGCCCGGCCGCCCTCACCCCGAACGGTCGCCGGATGGATTCTCGGCGACCGGAAACCCTTCCCGAGCCCGAACAACTGCTGCTCAAAACCGTGTGCACCCACTGCCCCGAGATCGACGCGCTCACCCGACACGTCCGCGCCTTCGCCGTCATGCTGACCGAGCGCCAGGGCGAGCGTCTCCCGGACTGGCTCGTCGCCGTTCGGCAGGACGATCTGCCCAGTCTCCATACCCTTGCCGCCGGCATCGACCGCGACCGCGATGCCGTCATCGCCGGTCTCACCCTGCCCTGGAGCTCGGGCGCAGTCGAAGGCCACGTCAACCGCATCAAAATGATCAAGCGGCAGATGTATGGACGCGCGGGCTTCAACCTCCTGCGCAAGCGGGTACTGCTTGCCTCCTGAGCGCACTGTCAGTGGCCAGTGCGACGATCCCCAGACGGCCGCGCGAGGAGAGACATGGGCACCTGGGACATCGGCCCCTTCGACAACGACACCGCCGCCGACTTCGCCGGTGACCTGGACGAGGCAGCACTGGAAGAGCGCGAAGCCATGATCCGGGGCGTGCTCAAGCGTGCCGCCGGGCCCGCGGACTTCCTGGGTATCTACGACGGCGAGCGAGCCGTGGGCGCGGCGGCTCTGGTCGTTGCCCAGCATTCTGACGACGATCGGGCGTGTTCGAACTATGGCCCTTCAGAGCCGCTACCGGAGTTGCCTGCAGACCTTCGAATGCTCGCCGTCGACGCCCTGGATCAGGTGGTCTCCAACCGGTCTGAACTCGCCGAGCTGTGGGCCGAAGCCGCGAACTGGTCGAAGTGGCGCCAGGACATCAACCGCCTCCGCGACGTCCTTGACCCTCCGATCCCGCCACAAGAGGAAGCCCTGTTCGAGATCTAATCGGTGACTCACAGTCACGGACCACAGAACCTGAGCCAGAGCCCGAATTTTGACAGCGCTGGGGGTACTTGCCAGGGCAGCATCAGGGTGCTCCTGGTGAAAGGTCCTGGTCATGCCGCGGATGTCCAAGGTCGAGCTGTACGCGGCGATCCGGCGTGATCACCGTGCCGGCATGAAGATGCGTGAGCTTGCCGCCGACTGCCCGTTCAAGCCGGTGATCGACGAGATGCTGCGGACGGAACAGCGATACTGGCGGTTACCGTTCGTCGCTGCACAGCGGCACCTCCTGCACGCACGGCGAGATCGGTGCGCACCCACTGGAGACGGACCGCCGGGCGGGATCACCGGCGACTTCCGCGCGGCCTCAGGCTCGACCAGTCGCACCTGTAGCCTCCGGCTACTCTCTTCGAACGTCTTGTTCCCGGTCGGCGGCCCGCGCCCTATCCTGCTGAGATGGGTCAGCTTGCCACCGCAGCCGCATCGGCAGTGTCGCAAGCGGTGCCTGATGGCTCGCCCGGTAGCTTGCACTGGTGGCTGCTAGTCGGCGGTAGCGCAGGCACAGTGATCACGCTCGTGCTGAGCAGCGCCCTGTACTGGGCTTCCTGCCGACGGGTCGCTCCTGGCCTCGAAACAGGCAGCTTCTTCATCGGCCTCGCCGGGGGCACAGGGTTGTGTACCACCTTCTGGGGCGCAACGAAGATCGTCTACGAGGCACCAAGCGGACCTCCAGCCGACACCAGCGCATTCCTCCTCCTGCTCGCCGCGAGCGTCGGCGTCACTCTGTTGGGGGCATTTTTCCTGAACCCCACACGCCTTCATCCGAACCACCGCTCAGAGGTCAGCCCTCCCGTGGGCCCGGTGGGTAAGCCCCTAGTCAGGATCGCTGGCGCGGCTGCTCTGGCCGTGGCCGTGCTGGCAATACTGGGCACGGTCGGCATCCTCCACCTCAGCCTGGTCAAGGCCGTGGCGTGGGCCTACCTCGGCGTGGGGTACGGCCTTCTCGCAGCAGGTGCAATATTTGCGCTCGTATTCATCGTGATGGCTGTGATCGCTCCCGGCAATGACAGCGGCGGATCCTGAGGGCAGCTCTCCCCATGCTCGCTCGCGTCCTCCCGTCCGGCTGAGACTGAGCGTCTGAGTTGGCCCGGCCGAGCGTCGTTGTTGGCCCGCAAGGTAGTGGTCAGCGTGTTACCTGCGAGAAGGGGTTCGAGTGAAGTCACATGGGTAGCTACTTGAACAGGCTGTTCCGAGAAGGTTCGGTGGGTACGCCGGAGATCGAATCCCGGGCCCGTGTGGTCGCACAGTTGCAGCCTGGACAATCCAGCTGGACCAGCCAGCAGATGGCACTCAAACGTCGGCGGCCTGCCCCAGACGGCTCGGTTCGCCGTGATCAACAGCCACCACAAGATCACACCTTCACGCCTCAGGAAGGGCACGCCGATGGTGGACGATGAGCTGATGCGGATGATGCTGTACATCCGCACCGGGCACCGTTGCCGCAAGGCGTTACCAGATCCTTGGGAGGCCAGGTACAACGGGGGGCAGTCGATGCAGTACTGCCCGGTCTGCGGCCTGGATTGGCACGTTATGTACGGTCGCTGGGAACCGTTTATGGACGTCGACAGCGGCCGCCAGATGCGGCGTGGCCCGATAGCCATCGCCCCGTTAGCCCACTACTGGGATTGGGGCAGGTTCTGGCGCAGAAAATGAGCTCGCCGTGAACTTCACCCCATGCCAGGCCGCAGCGTTCAAGGAGTACGGTTCCAAACTCGGCACGCTCATGACCAAGGCACAGCCCCGCCAATTGAAACGCACCCCGGACAGTTCAAGCACTGATCGGCCGAATGAAGCGCCGGCCACCGCTTCTTCGGTGCCAACCATGCCGCTCAGTCACACCGGCGCTCCCTGTCCTGAGGAGCCAGGACAGGCTTGGACGTCGTCGACCGCCCGATCGTGCCGGGCCGCCTGCTGCTATCTCTCGCGAACATCCACGGGTCCCAGGATCCGCAACTGCCTGTCAAAGCAGCAGACAAACGCTGCTGCTTGAAGTGAACGAAGCCACATGACTGTCCGTCATGCGGGACGCAAGCGCTTAACGGCGGGGATGCGGTGAATTCCGCCGACGTGGGTGCTGGTCCTCGTCCCCGCCGTCCCGGCGCGGCGTCACACCCACCCCATAACCCAGTTAGCGCCACGGCACTTGCGCGGCGCTAACCCTCTGCCCCTCCACCGTGGCAACCGTCCGGGGCAGCAGGACTTTTCTCACTAGGGAGGACCCATGAACACCGACCACCGCTTCATCACCGCCCTCATCGGCGCCGGATGCACGGTGTGTCGGCCCCATCCCAGGACGTGTCGTCACGTAGTCATGCTGTTTGGAACGAGAGTGCGAATGGGACCGGGTCCCTGGCCCGTCTCGGATCGGGACGGGCCAGGGACGCTGGTCGGGTCACTCCTGGGGCGCGGCCCGGGGGTACCGGCGTCGCCACTGCGGCAGCAGTCGCCAGAGCTGTCCGCCGACGACGAAGGCGATCACCGAGAGCAGGTAGAAGAGCGGCGTCCAGGAACCGCCGGCCGTGGCGCCTGTGGCGCCGTCGCGGAGGGTGATGGTGGCCTCGTTGATCACGTAGCGCACGCCGGGCCAGTGGAAGTCTCCGGTGGCTCGGGGTTCGGCGGCGCGGACGCCGGCGGTGAAGGCGGCCTTCCCGGCCACCGCGAGGAGCCCGGCGATCACATGCACCATGATCAGCCAGACGGCGCCCATGGTGTATGAGGGCCGGGGACCGTGCTCCCCGTACTCGGCGGCCAGGTAGCCGGCGGCAAGGCTCCGCAGGTCGCCCAGCCCGAGGATGGCCTCGGCGGTACCGACGTCGGCCGCCGCGGCGTGCAGGTTGGCCCGCGTCTCGCGCCGCTTGGCGCGCTTGGACCGAAGGGGCAGGTTGTCGAGGTGTGAGTCGAGCGTCCACACGGCGCGTTCGATGCGCAGCCGTTCGGCCAGGGTCAGCTCTGAGTCACTCGTGCGGTCCGCGCGGCCGCCGAGGCCGAACTCACCTCAGCGAGACCCCTGTCGGGCAACGGCTTCAAGCTGCCACTGGCCCGCAACGTCATCGTCGGCATGCTGAACGAACTGGCTGAGGAGCAGCGATGACCACCACC
>NZ_BMMV01000041.1 GCF_014646115.1 Streptomyces camponoticapitis
GGATCGAGACCGAGTTCGTCAACACCATCCCCGCCTTCACCACCCCCGGCGACACCGACACCGACGACGAACCCGGACGCGAGACGGTCGTCGTGGAGGTCGGAGGCAAGCGCCTGGAGGTCTCGCTGCCCTCCAGCCTCGGGATGAGCCTGGCCCGCACGGGCCTCGCCGCCGGCGCCCGCCCCAAGCGCCGCGCCACGAAGAAGGCCGGCTCGGCCGCGTCCGGCGACACGCTCGCGTCCCCGATGCAGGGCACGATCGTGAAGGTGGCGGTCGAGGAGGGCCAGCAGGTCGAGGAGGGCGACCTCGTCGTCGTACTCGAAGCCATGAAGATGGAACAGCCCCTCAACGCCCACCGCTCCGGCACCGTCAAGGGCCTCACCGCCGAGATCGGCGCCTCACTCACCTCGGGCGCCACCATCTGCGAGATCAAGGACTGACCCTCGCTCGTCCCAACGGCCCCGCCGGGCAGAACCGGCGGGGCCGTTGTGCGATGTGCGCCGGGGTGAACCGGCCGATGGTGACCGAACCGGCGATCGGCCCGAGAGACCCGGCCCGCAGTGGCATCCTGGAGAACCACACAGACCGCACAGAGCGCACGGGCCCCACCGCCCGCGCGGACCGAGCTCACCGCGCACGGCCGCCGAGTGCCTCGTAGCGACAGGAAGGACCGCGATGGCGAGCAGCAGTGACGCGCCGCCCCGGCCCATGCGCGCCGACGCGCGACGGAATTACGAGCGGGTGCTCGGCGAGGCGCGCTCCGCGTTCGCCGCGCACGGAACCGATGCCTCGCTGGAGGATGTCGCCCGCCGCGCCGGGGTCGGCATCGGCACGCTGTACCGGCACTTCCCGACCCGCCAGGCCCTGATGAACGCGGTCTTCCAGGAGGCGCTCGCCGATCTGCTCGACCGCTCGCGCGAACTCGCCGGCTCCGACCGGCCCTGCCGCGCGCTGGTGGACTGGCTGCGCGCGCTGATCACTCATGCGGGTGAGTACCGAGGCCTCTCCCGCGCGCTCATGTCGGCCTCGCGGGACACGAGTTCGGCCCTGACGCAGTGCAGCGCGGGGCTCCGTACGGCGGGCGAGCAGCTGCTCGTACGGGCGCAGGTGAGCGGCGCCGTACGGACGGACACGTCCATCGACGACCTCATGCAGCTGACGAACGCCATCGCGCTCGCCGCCGAACAGGCGCCGGACGACCCGGAGTTGGCCGACCGGCTGCTCACGCTGACGCTGACCGGCCTGAAGGGGCCCCACGAGAACGGCGCCGCCGAACACACCGTGTGAGCGGCCCCGCGCCCCCTCAGCGGCGGCGCAGGTCCGCCACCCGCGCGCGCTCCCCCGGCTGCTCGGCGAGCGCCCCGGCCGGCGCCGCGCCGCGCAGAGCCCCCGGTCCGGGCCCGGCGCCGCCGTGCGTACGGCGCTGGCCCGGCAGCGGGGTGTCCCGCCGGGGCTGGCGCCCCGGCGGGACCGCTTCGCCGTTCCCCGGACCGCCGGACCCCGATCCGGTGGTGCCCGCCACCGTGATCTGTACGCCCTGGTCGGCGAGGGCCTGGAGTTCGGTCGCCGCGCGGTCGTCGTGCGGGGGCGGGTCGTCGGTGACCAGCCGGGTGATCACGTCGGTCGGCACCGTCTGGAACATCGTGTCGGTCCCCAGCTTGGTGTGGTCGGCGAGCACCACGACCTCGGCCGCCGCCTGCACCAGCGCGCGGTCCACACTGGCCGAGAGCATGTTGGAGGTCGACAGACCCCGCTCCGCGGTGAGCCCGCTCCCGGACAGGAACGCGCGGGAGACCCGCAGCCCTTGGAGCGACTGCTCGGCGCCGCTGCCGACCAGCGCGTAGTTGGACCCGCGCAGCGTGCCGCCGGTCATGACGACTTCGACCCTGTTGGCGTGGGCCAACGCCTGTGCGACCAGCAGGGAGTTGGTGACGACGGTCAGACCGGGGATCCGCGCGAGCCGGCGGGCCAGCTCCTGCGTGGTCGTACCGGCGCCGACCACCACGGCCTCGCCTTCTTCGACGAGGCTCGCGGCGAGATCGGCGATGGCCGTCTTCTCCGCCGTGGCGAGATGGGATTTTTGCGGAAAGCCGGATTCTCGCGTGAATCCGCCCGGCAGTACCGCACCGCCGTGCCGGCGGTCGAGGAGTCCTTCGGCCTCCAGCGCCCGCACGTCCCGCCGTACGGTCACTTCGGAGGTCTGGACGACGCGGGCGAGCTCACGGAGCGACACGGCTCCGTTGGCGCGCACCATTTCGAGGATTAACTGGCGACGTTCTGCAGCGAACACGAAACTGACAGTAACCCCAACATCCGTCTGCTTTCAGCGGTTCGCGCCGAAATAGGGAAGGTGTACGCGCGGGGGCGCGCCAAGTGGTATGGGAGCGCCGCCCCGAGGCCCGCGTACGCCCATGACCTGGGTCAACCCTCGTCCTCGTGCTTACGGCTGTGCAACTGCCGCGCGACCTCGGCGATCGAGCCCGACAGAGAGGGGTACACAGTGAAAGCGTTTGCGATCTGTTCGACGGTCATATTGTTGTCGACCGCGATCGAAATGGGGTGAATCAGTTCACTGGCGCGCGGCGCCACGACCACACCGCCGACGACGATCCCGGTGCCCGGCCGGCAGAGGATCTTGACGAAGCCGTCCCTGATGCCCTGCATCTTGGCGCGCGGGTTGCGCAGCAGCGGCAGCTTGACGACCCGTGCGTCGATCTTCCCGCTGTCCACGTCCGCCTGGCTGTAGCCGACGGTCGCGATCTCCGGGTCGGTGAAGACGTTCGACGAGACGGTCTTCAGGTCGAGCGGGGCGACCGCGTCGCCGAGGAAGTGGTACATCGCGATACGGCCCTGCATGGCGGCGACCGAGGCGAGCGCGAAGATGCCGGTCACGTCGCCCGCCGCGTAGACGCCGGGAGCCGACGTACGCGACACCCGGTCGGTCCAGATGTGGCCCGAGTCCTTCACCCGGACCCCGGCCTCCTCCAGGCCCATGCCCTCGGCGTTCGGGATCGCGCCGACCGCCATCAGGCAGTGCGTACCGGAGATGACCCGGCCGTCGGCGAGCGTCACCTCGACGCGGTCGCCGACCCGCTTGGCGGACGAGGCGCGGGAGCGCGACATCACGTTCATGCCGCGGCGCCGGAAGACGTCCTCCAGCACGGCGGCGGCGTCCGGGTCCTCGCCGGGCAGCACGCGGTCGCGGGAGGAGACGAGTGTGACGCGCGAGCCGAGCGCCTGGTAGGCGCCGGCGAACTCGGCGCCGGTGACGCCGGATCCGACCACGATCAGCTCTTCGGGGAGCTCGGTGAGGTCGTAGACCTGCGTCCAGTTGAGGATGCGCTTGCCGTCGGGGAGCGCGTCGGGGATCTCGCGCGGGTGCGCGCCGGTCGCGATCAGCACGGCGTCGGCGGTCAGCGACTCCTCCGAGCCGTCGGCCGAGGTCACGATCACCTGGCGGGAGCCGTCGGTGGCCTGCCGGCCGTCGAGCCGGCCCCGGCCGCGCAGGACGCGGGCCCCGGCCCGGGTGACGGAGGCGGTGATGTCGTGCGACTGGGCGAGCGCGAGGCGCTTCACCCGTCGGTTGACCTTGCCGAGGTCCACGCCGACGACGCGGGCGGCCTGTTCGAGGGGCGGGGTGTCGTCGGCGACGATGATGCCCAGCTCTTCGTAAGAGGAGTCGAAGGTGGTCATCACCTCCGCCGTCGCGATGAGGGTCTTGGACGGTACGCAGTCGGTGAGGACCGAGGCTCCGCCGAGGCCGTCGCAGTCCACGACGCTCACCTCGGCGCCGAGCTGCGCGGCCACCAGGGCCGCCTCGTATCCGCCGGGTCCGCCGCCGATGATCACGATCCGGGTCACGAAAAAATCCGCCTCGCGTTGTCGACCCGACCCGTCTGCCGTCCCGGCCGGGAGTCCGGGGGGTCCCCGGAGGATGCAGTACGTACGCCATTGTCCCGCACTCTTCAAGTCGCTTCGCCCCGGGTCCCTCCCCCGGGCGCCGGGAAGGGACGCGGGCGAGCCGGGGGCGAGCCGCGAACGGGCCGCGTCCACGGGATTCGCCGGGCACGCGCGTCCCTCCCGTACCCTCGTCCCCATGTCGCTCTACGCCGCGTACGCCGGCAACCTCGACGCGCGGCTGATGTCCCGCCGCGCCCCGCACTCCCCGCTGCGCGGCACCGGCTGGCTCAACGGCTGGCGGCTCACCTTCGGCGGCGAGCAGATGGGCTGGGAGGGCGCGCTGGTCACCCTCGTGGAGGCGCCCCGCTCGCAGGTCTTCGTGGCGCTCTACGACATCGCGCCGATGGACGAGGACTCGATGGACCGCTGGGAGGGTGTCGGTCTCGACATATACCGGCGGATGCGGGTACGGGTGGACACCCTGGACGGCAAGGAGCCGGCCTGGCTGTACGTCCTGAACGGGTACGAGGGCGGGCTGCCCTCAGCGCGCTATCTCGGCGAGCTGGCCGAGGCGGCGGAGTCGGCCGGGGCGCCGCACGACTATGTGATGGAACTGCGGAAGCGGGCGTGCTGAACCGGCAGGCCGCTCGCACGGACAGGGCCGGAACGGCCGTGACAGGCAGCTGACCCGCGCGTTCGTCGGAAACGACAACACAACGATCCGAAGACCGTACGCTCGATCATCTACGCGCGTAGGGCCGGACCGGTTACGCTCTTCGGCGTGAACGCATCTGTTATCCCGGCCACGGCCGACGGATCCGCCGACCCCCACGCCGCAGCCTCCGCCGCCGCGGTGCGCCTGCGCGAACTCACCGGCGCCGAGACCCATGACGTAGCCCTGGTGATGGGCTCCGGCTGGGCACCCGCCGTCGCCGCGCTGGGAGCACCCGAGGTCGAGTTCCCGGTGACCGAGCTGCCAGGCTTCCCCCCGCCGGCCGTCGCCGGCCACGGCGGGTCGATCCGCTCCTACGCGATCGCCGAGAAGCGCGCACTGGTCTTCCTGGGCCGTACGCACTACTACGAGGGGCGCGGCGTCGCTGCCGTGGCGCACGGGGTCCGTACGGCGGTCGCCGCCGGCTGCAAGACCGTCGTCCTGACGAACGGCTGCGGCGGGCTGCGCGAGGGCATGCGCCCGGGACAGCCGGTGCTGATCAGTGATCACATCAATCTGACGGCGGCGTCGCCGATCGTCGGTGCGAACTTCGTGGACCTCACGGACCTCTACTCACCCCGGCTGCGCGCCCTGTGCAAGGAGGTGGACCCCGCTCTCGAAGAGGGCGTGTACGTCCAGTTCCCCGGCCCGCACTACGAGACTCCCGCCGAGATCAACATGGTCCGGGTGATGGGCGGCGACCTGGTCGGCATGTCCACCGTGCTGGAGGCGATCGCCGCGCGCGAGGCCGGCGCCGAGGTGCTGGGCATCTCGCTGGTGACGAATCTGGCGGCGGGCCTGTCGGGCGAACCGCTGAACCACGAGGAAGTCCTCCGGGCGGGCCGTGATTCGGCCACGCAGATGGGTGCCCTGCTCGCACGGGTGCTTGAACGCATCTGAGGCGGGGCATCCGAGCCGGGGCACGATCCGGCTTCGCGGCCGGGGACGGATCCGGCCGGGGCCGGGCACGGATCCGGCCGACACGGTCCACCCCGGGTGTCGCGCGCGCCGTTTTCGCGCCGCCCCGGGCGTAGGGAAGGGAAACGCACAGTGCAGCAGGACCTCATCGCGCGCGCCGAGGCGTGGCTGGCCGAGGACCCGGACAGCGACACCCGGGACGAACTGCGGACGCTCATCGACTCCGGTGACGCGGACGCGCTGGCCGAACGGTTCGGCGGCACGCTCCAGTTCGGTACGGCCGGGCTCCGCGGCGAGCTGGGCGCCGGGCCGATGCGGATGAACCGCTCGGTGGTCATCCGCGCCGCCGCCGGGCTGGCGGCGTATCTCAAGGCCACGGGCCAGGGCGGCGGCCTCGTCGTCATCGGATACGACGCCCGCCACAAGTCGGCCGACTTCGCGCGTGACACCGCCGCGGTGATGACCGGCGCGGGGCTGCGCGCCGCCGTGCTGCCGCGTCCGCTGCCGACCCCGCTGCTGGCCTTCGCCATACGGCATCTGGGCGCCGTGGCCGGTGTGGAGGTCACCGCCAGCCACAACCCGCCGCGCGACAACGGCTACAAGGTCTACCTCGGCGACGGCTCCCAGATCGTGCCTCCCACGGACGGCGAGATCGCGGCCGAGATCGCCGCCGTCGGAGCGCTGAGCTCCGTGGCGCGCCCGGAGGGCGGCTGGAAGGTCCTCGGCGACGAGGTGCTGACGGCGTATCTGGAGCGCACGGACGCCGTCCTGAGCCCCGGTTCGCCCCGTACCGCGCGCGTCGTCCACACGGCGCTGCACGGCGTCGGTACGGAGACCCTCAACGCCGCCTTCGCGCGGGCCGGCTTCCCCGCGCCCGTACCGGTGGCCGAACAGGCCGAGCCCGACCCGGACTTCCCCACCGTCGCTTTCCCGAACCCGGAGGAGCCGGGCGCGATGGACCTGGCCTTCGCCACGGCCCGTCGCGCCGCCCCCGACATCGTCATCGCCAACGACCCGGACGCGGACCGCTGCGCGGTGGCCGTCCCGGACGTGGACGCGGAGAGCGGCTGGCGGATGCTGCGCGGCGACGAGGTGGGCGCGCTGCTGGCCGCGCACCTGGTGAACAAGGGCGCCACCGGCGTCTTCGCCGAGTCGATCGTGTCGTCGTCCCTGCTCGGCCGGATCGCGGAGGCGGCGGGTGTCGGTTACGAGGAGACGCTCACCGGCTTCAAGTGGATCGCCCGGGTCGATGGCCTGCGGTACGGCTACGAGGAAGCCCTCGGCTACTGCGCCGACCCCGACGGCGTACGCGACAAGGACGGCATCACGGCGGCGCTGCTCGTGGCCGAGCTGGCGTCGGAGCTGAAGGAGCGGGGGCGGGGGCTGGCCGACCTGCTGGACGATCTGGCGCTGGCGCACGGCCTGCACGCCACGGACCAGCTCTCGGCGCGCGTGGAGGACCTGTCGCTGATCTCGGCGGCCATGGACCGTCTGCGCGACCACCCGCCGACGGCCCTGGCGGGCCTCACGGTCACCTCGGCCGAGGATCTCTCCGAGGGCGCGTCGGGCCTCCCGCCGACGGACGGCCTGCGCTATCACCTGGACGGCGCGTACCGGGCCCGGGTGATCGTCCGCCCGAGCGGTACGGAACCGAAGCTCAAGTGCTACCTGGAGGCCGTGATCCCGGTCCCCACGGCGGCGGACCTGCCGTCGGCGCGGGCCCGGGGGGCGGAGCTGCTGGCATCCCTGAAGCGGGACGTGTCGGAGGCGGCGGGCATCTGAGGCGGCGCGCTCGCGGCGCTGTCGGCTGCGGGGGTGCCGTCTCCGGGGACGGGGTGCCGATCATCGTCGCCATGCCGTGCCCGGCGCTCCCGCCGCCCTCGCCGGGGCCACCGGGCGGAGGCGGTTCGGGGCCGGCTCCGCGCTCCCGGCTCCTCATGGTCCCGCGACCGCACCGCGTCGTTGCCGAGTTGGGCGAGGACGCCCGGTACGAGGCCCGGTCCTCCGCCTCGGAATCCGCGCGCCCGGCCTCAACGGCGGACCGTCCTCGATCCGTGGGACGGGTTGTTCCCGGGGCGTCCGGCCTTCGGGGACGGACCGGCCGGTCGCCGGACCTCCGGTGGAGCCGGCCCGCTCGCCGGGCGTCACCCCGTCGCGAGCAGCACCACCAGCACCAGCAGGCCCGCCAGTGCCGGGCCCATCACCTCGTACGCCCAGCGCGCCTGCGGCTCCCCCTGCGCCTCGGGGCGCGACGCGCAGCGCTCGGCCTGTTCGCGCAGGCCCGCGACCGTGTGGTCCGCGTCGGCGGTCCGCGCGCGCGTATCCGTCACGTCCGCGCTCACCGACGTCCTGCTGTGCGGGTCGTCGTGCGCGCTCTGCGACTGCCGTCGCGCCGCGCGCTTGCGCTTGCGCAGCGAGACCGGCACCGCCCAGAGCTGGTACTTGGCACCGGCCTCGGTGAACACCTCGCTCGAATACCCGGCCCGCACGTCCGCCACGGACGCCCACGGCACGACGATCGTGCGGAACGGGTTCCTGATCCGCAGCCGGTCGTCGTTGGCGAACACCGCCGGACGGATCGTGAAGGCCACCACGAGCGGCACGGCGAGCAGCAGGCCCGCGAGCGCGAGCCACGGCGTCCTGCCATGGCCCCGGACCACCGCGTCGATCCCGATCCAGGCGCCGAGCGCGAGCAGCAGCACACCGCCCGCGATGGCGGCGGGCGACCGGAAGACGCGCTCTGCGTAGGCCGGCTCGGTGGGCTGCTCGGGACTCGTCATGCTTTCGATTCTGCCGTACGCGGCCGACACTCTCGGCACGGATCCCGTCCCGCACCACCCCCGCACCCGCCGTGCGCGCCCGCGCACCGGGCGGGCAGCCCGGTACCGCACCCCCTGTACATGCCGCTACGCGCGTAGATATGCTCATGTGGTGACCATGCCCACGACTGCACCCTCGCCCACAGGCTCCGCCGTGGGCGGTGCCCCCCTCGCTGACGTGACCGCGTCCGACGGCTCGCTGCGCCGGTTCCTCCACGGGCTGCCCGGCGTCGATGCCGTCGGCCTGGAGGCGCGCGCCGCATCGCTCGGTACGCGCTCGATCAAGACGACGGCCAAGGCGTACGCCATCGACCTGGCCATCTCGATGATCGACCTGACGACCCTCGAAGGCGCCGACACACCGGGCAAGGTCCGGTCGCTCGCCGCCAAGGCCCTGCACCCGGACCCGACCGACCGCACCGTCCCGACGACGGCCGCGCTCTGCGTCTATCCGGACATGGTGGAGACGGCCGTCGCCTCGCTCGCCGGGAGCGACGTGAAGGTCGCCTCCGTCGCGACCGCCTTCCCGGCCGGCCGCACCGCCCTGGCCGTGAAGCTCGCCGACGTACGGGACGCGGTCGCCGCGGGTGCCGACGAGATCGACATGGTGATCGACCGGGGCGCGTTCCTCGCGGGCCACTATCTGAAGGTCTACGAGGAGATCGTGGCCGTGAAGGCCGAGTGCGGCGCCGCCCGCCTCAAGGTCATCTTCGAGACCGGCGAGCTGTCCACGTACGACAACATCCGCCGCGCCTCCTGGCTCGGCATGGTCGCGGGCGCGGACTTCATCAAGACGTCGACGGGCAAGGTGGCCGTCAACGCCACCCCGGCCAACACGCTGCTGATGCTGGAGGCCGTACGCGACTTCCGTGCCCAGACCGGTGTGCGGGTCGGTGTGAAGCCGGCCGGCGGCATCCGGACCAGCAAGGACGCGATCAAGTTCCTCGTGCTGGTCAACGAGACCGTCGGCGAGGACTGGCTGGACAGCCACTGGTTCCGGTTCGGCGCCTCCAGCCTCCTCAACGACCTGCTGATGCAGCGCCAGAAGCTCTCCACCGGCCGCTACTCCGGCCCCGACTACGTGACGGTGGACTGATACACCATGGCTTTCGAATACGCACCTGCCCCCGAGTCACGCTCGGTCGTCGACATCGCGCCGAGCTACGGCCTGTTCATCGACGGTGAGTTCACCGACGCCGCCGACGGCAAGGTCTTCAAGACGGTCTCCCCCGCCACCGAGGAAGTGCTGTCCGAGGTCGCGCGAGCGGGCGCGGAGGACGTGGACCGGGCCGTGAAGGCGGCCCGCGGGGCGTTCGCGAAGTGGTCCGCGCTGCCGGGCGCCGAGCGCGCCAAGTACCTTTTCAGGATCGCCCGGATCATCCAGGAGCGCTCGCGCGAACTGGCCGTCCTGGAGACCCTCGACAACGGCAAGCCGATCCGGGAGACCCGCGACGCGGACCTCCCGCTGGTCGCCGCGCACTTCTTCTACTACGCGGGCTGGGCCGACAAGCTCGACCACGCCGGCTACGGGGCGAACCCGCGCCCGCTCGGTGTCGCGGGCCAGGTCATCCCGTGGAACTTCCCGCTGCTGATGCTCGCGTGGAAGATCGCCCCGGCGCTCGCGACGGGCAACACGGTGGTCCTGAAGCCCGCCGAGACCACCCCGCTGAGCGCTCTGTTCTTCGCTGACATCTGCCGCCAGGCAGGTCTGCCGCGCGGCGTCGTCAACATCCTTCCCGGATACGGCGACACGGGCGCCGCCCTCGTCGAGCACGAGGACGTCGACAAGATCGCCTTCACCGGCTCGACCGCCGTCGGCAAGGCCATCGCCCGGCAGATCGCGGGCACCGGCAAGAAGGCCACGCTCGAACTCGGCGGCAAGGGCGCCAACATCGTCTTCGACGACGCCCCGGTCGACCAGGCCGTCGAGGGCATCGTCACGGGCATCTTCTTCAACCAGGGCCAGGTCTGCTGTGCCGGATCGCGGCTGCTGGTCCAGGAGTCGGTCCAGGACGAGCTGCTGGACTCGCTGAAGCGCCGGCTCTCCACGCTGCGTGTCGGCGACCCGCTGGACAAGAACACGGACCTCGGCGCGATCAACTCCGCCGAGCAGCTGGCCCGTATCAGGACGCTGGCCGACGCGGGCGAGGCCGAGGGCGCCGAGCGCTGGTCGCCGGAGTGCGAACTCCCCGCCTCCGGCTACTGGTTCGCGCCGACCCTCTTCACCAATGTCACGCAGGCGCACACCGTGGCGCGCGACGAGATCTTCGGCCCGGTGCTCTCCGTACTGACCTTCCGCACCCCGGAAGAGGCGGTCGCCAAGGCCAACAACACCCAGTACGGCCTCTCCGCCGGCATCTGGACGGAGAAGGGCTCCCGCATCCTCGCCGTCGCGAACAGGCTCCGCGCGGGCGTGGTGTGGGCCAACACGTTCAACAAGTTCGACCCGACCTCGCCCTTCGGCGGCTACAAGGAGTCGGGCTACGGCCGCGAGGGCGGTCGCCACGGCCTGGAGGCGTATCTCGATGTCTGAGTCCGAGCGACTGTCGGTCTTCAAGACCTACAAGCTGTACGTCGGGGGCAAGTTCCCCCGCTCCGAGAGCGGCCGGGTGTACGAGGTGACCGACCAGAAGGACAGGTGGCTCGCGAACGCGCCGCAGGCGTCGCGCAAGGACGCCCGTGACGCGGTCTCCGCCGCCCGCAAGGCGTTCGGCGGCTGGTCGGGCGCGACCGCGTACAACAGGGGCCAGGTGCTCTACCGCGTCGCCGAGATGCTGGAGGGGCGCCGCGGCCAGTTCACCGCCGAGGTGGCCGCCTCGGAGGGCATCTCCAAGTCGAGGGCGGCGGCCGTCGTGGACGCGACCGTGGACCGCTGGGTCTGGTACGCGGGCTGGACGGACAAGATCGGTCAGGTGACGGGCGGCGCCAACCCCGTGGCCGGCCCGTTCTTCAACCTGTCCACGCCCGAGCCCACCGGGGTCGTGACGGTCCTCGCCCCACAGGACTCGTCGTTCCTCGGCCTGGTCTCGGTCGTCGCCCCGGTGATCGCCACCGGCAACACGGCGGTCGTCGTGGCGAGCGAGCGCTCTCCGCTGCCCGCCCTGTCGCTGGGTGAGGTGCTGGCCACCTCCGACCTGCCGGGCGGCGTCGTCAACGTCCTCTCGGGCCGTACGGCCGAACTGGCCGCGCCGCTCGCCTCGCACCAGGACGTCAACGGCATCGATCTGTACGGCGCCGACGAGACCCTGGCCAAGGAGCTGGAGATCGCGGCGGCGGACAACCTCAAGCGCGTGGTGCGCCCGCACCCGGTGGACTTCTCCGCCGACCCCGGCACCGGCAGACTGACGGCCTTCCTGGAGACGAAGACCGTCTGGCACCCCACGGGGGGCCTGGGCGCGTCGGGCTCCGGCTACTGAGCCGTTTTCAACCGCCTGCGTAAGGAGGCCCGGCCGTCGCGATGACGGCCGGGCCTCCTTACGCAGAACGAGAGCACCGGTGCTCAGCCGGGCAGCAGCCCCGTCACCGGCCCGACGAGCGGCAGGTCCGCCAGCCCGCCGCCCTTGGTGACCGGGTCCGTCAGTGTCGCCGTGGACAGCGGCTTGAAGTCGGCGATCTGCGTGCCGACCGCGTTGTCCAGCGGGTCGACGCCCGTGTTGGCCAGCGGGTTGAGCTGAAGGTTCTTGACCGGGCCGAGGCCCCCGGCCATGGAGTGCCCGAGAGCGCCCCC
The DNA here is from genome assembly GCF_014646115.1 of Streptomyces camponoticapitis. Classification (GTDB taxonomy): domain Bacteria; phylum Actinomycetota; class Actinomycetes; order Streptomycetales; family Streptomycetaceae; genus Streptomyces; species Streptomyces camponoticapitis. The sequence continues at coordinate 12,077 of NZ_BMMV01000041.1, forward strand.
CAGTCCCTCGCCGGCCGCCTTCCCGGCCTCCGCGAGCTCGCTGTCGGGACCCGACGCGGGCACGGGCGCGGCCGGCGCCGCCTGCGCCGCGGCGCCGCCGAGCCCGATCACGGCGCCCGCCGCGGTGATCGTCAGCCCGGCGCGCAGCAACGCGCGGCGCCGGGAAGTGGAAGCTGAATGACGTGCCATGGGATTCCTGACTGCGCGGAAGTGCCGAGTAAGGGGAATGACACGCACAGTAGTTGAGATGTGACGCTCGATACCAACACCCCGGCCAGGGATCCCCTGCGCGGGTGTATGCCTCAGACTGGTGTCCCGTGAGTCCCCACCGAACCGCCTCCGCGCGTGTCGTCCTGCTCGCGGGCCCCTCCGGCTCCGGCAAGTCGTCGCTCGCCGCCCGCGCGGGCCTGCCCGTGCTCCGTCTCGACGACTTCTACAAGGAGGGCGACGACCCGACGCTGCCGCTGGTCGCCGGAAGCGCGGACATCGACTGGGACTCCGCGCTGTCCTGGGACGCGGACGCGGCGGTCGCCGCGATCCAGGAGCTGTGCCGTACGGGCCGTACGACCGTCCCCGTGTACTCCATCGCCACCAGCTCCCGCGTCGACACCGAGGAGCTGGGCATCGGCGGCGCCGGACTGTTCGTCGCCGAGGGCATCTTCGCGGCCGATGTCGTGGCGCGCTGCGAGGAGTTGGGCGTCCTGGCCGACGCGCTGTGTCTGCGCGGGCGCCCGTCGACGACGTTCCGCCGAAGGCTGCTGCGGGATCTGCGCGAGGGCCGGAAGTCGGTGGCGTTCCTGCTGCGGCGCGGCTGGCGGCTGATGCGCGCGGAGCGCGGCATCGTCGCCCGTCAGACGGCGCTGGGGGCGTATCCCTGCGCGAAGGCGGAGGCGCTCACCCGGATCGCCGACGCGGCGGCGGGCGGTGCCCGTCCCCGTACGCCGGCCGCCCATCCGTCCATGCCGGCGCGGCCCGCGAACAGCGGTCTCTAACGGTCCGGCGACGCCCGGCCCGGGGGGCCCGCAACGCGCGAAGACCGGACAGGCCCCCCAGCCTGTCCGGTCCTGCTCGGTGCACCCCCGTGCCCCCGTGCCCTGCTCCTGCCGTCTCCCCCGAGACGGCAGTCCCTCCCCCGTTCCCCCTGGTGTTGCTCCCCCCGGGTGTTACATCCCCCCGCCGCCTTCAGGCCACCAGCTCGCCGAAGGACTCTTCCTCGTCACGTCCGAAGCTGAGGACCTCGTCCTCGCGCAGCCGGCGGAGCGACCGCCAGATGCTCGACTTCACCGTGCCGACACTGATGTTGAGGATCTCCGCGATCTCGGGATCGGTGCGGCCCTCGTAGTAGCGCAGCACCAGCATCGTGCGCTGCGTCTCGGGGAGGCGCGAGAGCGCCTGCCAGAGCACCGTGCGCAGCTCCGTGCCGCGCATCGCGTCGGTGTCGCCGACCGTCTCCGGCAGCTCCTCCGTCGGGTACTCGTTGAGCTTGCGCCTGCGCCACGCGCTGATGTGCAGGTTGGTCATCGTGCGGCGGAGATAGCCGCCGACGGCCGCCTTGTCGCTGATCCGGTCCCAGGCGCGGTAGGTGGAGAACAGCGCGCTCTGGAGCAGGTCCTCGGCCTCGAAGCGGTCGCCGGTCAGGTGGTAGGCGGTCGCGTACAGAGAGGCCCGGCGCTCCTGGACGTAGGCGGTGAACGCCGTCTCGGCATCCGTGGCCTCCGTCCGCACGGTGCGCTCCCCCGTGGCCTCTCCGTACGCTTCGCCTTCGTTCCCTCGGCCCTTGGCCTCTTCCGCCGTGGACTTTCGCGCCGCGTCGACCACCGCGATGTACGGCGGCCGATGCTGACGCCCGGCGCCGCGAACGCACCCCCGCCCGTTCACGGCGCCGGACTTCTCGGTGCTCCGTGCGACGTCGTGGAGACGCGTGATTACTGCGCTTGAGGTCGTGCTGTGCAGTGCGTTCATCTCGCGCCCCCCGTCGGCTGGAGTCTGTTGCTTTCCGTCTGCCAAAGAGATTGCCGGGCCAGTTTCATGGGCCTGTCCGCCGACTGTCACAGGCCTGTCACAGGGGTTCTGGATCTTGGCGGGAGATGTGGTGGAACTGTGGGAGCGCTCCGACTGTCGAACTGTGGTCCCCCCATGGGCCAGAATGACCTCTGTGCCTTTCCTGTTGCTGATCGAGGACGACGACGCCATCCGCACGGCCCTCGAACTCTCGTTGTCACGCCAGGGCCACCGAGTGGCCACTGCGGCGACGGGAGAGGACGGCCTGAATCTGCTGCGAGAACAGCGGCCAGACCTGATCGTTCTGGACGTGATGCTGCCCGGTATCGACGGTTTCGAGGTGTGCCGTCGGATCAGGCGGACCGACCAGTTGCCGATCATCCTGCTGACCGCGCGCAGCGACGACATCGATGTGGTCGTCGGGCTCGAATCCGGCGCGGACGACTATGTGGTCAAGCCCGTGCAGGGCCGGGTGCTCGACGCCCGTATCCGTGCCGTCCTGCGACGCGGGGAGCGGGAGTCGACCGATTCGGCGACCTTCGGCAGCCTGGTCATCGACCGTTCCGCGATGACGGTCACGAAGAACGGTGACGATCTCCAGCTCACGCCGACCGAGCTGCGGCTGCTCCTGGAGCTGAGCCGGCGGCCCGGCCAGGCGCTGTCGCGGCAGCAGTTGCTGCGGCTGGTGTGGGAGCACGACTATCTGGGCGACTCCCGGCTGGTCGACGCCTGTGTGCAGCGGCTGCGCGCGAAGGTCGAGGACGTGCCCTCCTCGCCGACGCTGATCCGTACCGTACGAGGCGTGGGCTACCGGCTGGACGCGCCTTCGTGAGCAGCCAGGAACCCACGCCGGCCAGCTCCGCGGACAGCCCGGACGGATCGGACAGTCCTGAGATAGCGAACGGATCCGAGGGGGCAGGTGCGGACGGAACGGCCGGGCGGCGTACGCGCAAGAGGGCGTTCCTGGCCGGGCTGCGCTGGACGAGTCTGCGGCTGAGGCTGGTCGTCGTCTTCGGGGCCGTCGCGCTGACCGCCGCCGTCTCGGCGTCGGGGATCGCGTACTGGCTCAACCGCGAGTCGGTGCTCTCCCGTACGCAGACTGCCGCGCTCAAGGAGTTCAAGCAGGAGATGCGGGACAAGGCGGCGGAGCTGCCCCTGCGGCCGACCCAGCCCGAACTCGAGTACACGGCCCAGCAGATGGCCAACAGCAGCGCCGGGTTCAGTGTGCTGCTGATCGGTGAGCGCGCCGAGGACAAGCCGGTGGCCGGGGTCTCCGACCAGGACGCGTTCACGCTGGACGACGTGCCGAAGTCGTTGCAGACCGCGGTGAACGACCGGCAGAAGGTGACATCCGGCAACAAATCGCCGTACCACGTCTTCTGGCAGCGCACCCAGCGCGGAGAGACGCCGTATCTGGTCGGCGGCACCCGGATCGTCGGCGGCGGGCCGACCGGTTACGTCTTCCTCTCGCTCGAACAGGAGCGGGAGGACCTCAACGCGCTGGCGTGGTCGCTGGCGATCGCGACGGGCCTGGCCCTCGTCGGGTCCGCGCTGCTCGCGCAGGCGGCGGCCACCACCGTACTGAAGCCGGTGCAGCGGCTCGGTGACGCCGCGCGGCGGCTCGGCGAGGGCAAGCTCGACACCCGGCTGCGGGTGTCGGGGACGGACGAACTGGCCGATCTGTCGCGGACGTTCAACAACGCGGCCGCCTCCCTCCAGAAGAAGATCGACGACATGAGCGCGCGTGAGGAGTCGAGCCGCCGCTTCGTCGCCGACATGTCGCACGAGCTGCGCACCCCGCTGACCGCCCTGACGGCGGTGACCGAGGTGCTGGAGGACGAGGCGGACACGCTCGACCCGATGATCGCCCCCGCCGTGACACTGGTGGTGAGCGAGACCCGCAGGCTCAACGACCTCGTGGAGAACCTGATGGAGGTGACCCGCTTCGACGCGGGCACCGCCCGGCTCGTCCTCGACGACGTCGACGTCGCCGACCAGGTCACCGCCTGTATCGACGCGCGGGCCTGGCTGGACGCGGTGGAGCTGGACGCCGAGCGCGGCATGATGGCCCGCCTCGATCCGCGCCGGCTCGATGTGATCCTGGCGAATCTGATCGGCAACGCGCTCAAGCACGGCGGTTCGCCGGTGCGGGTCTCGGTGCGCACCGTCGGCCGGGAGCTGGTCATCGAGGTACGGGACAACGGGCCGGGCATTCCGGAGGACGTACTGCCGCACGTGTTCGACCGCTTCTACAAGGCGAGCGCGTCACGGCCGCGGTCCGAGGGCAGCGGTCTGGGGCTGTCCATCGCGATGGAGAACGCGCACATCCACGGAGGCGACATCACCGCGGCCAACGCCCCCGACGGCGGTGCGGTGTTCGTCCTGCGGCTGCCGCGCGACGACTCGGAGGACATCGGCGACGAGGACGGGCACGAGGACGCGCGAGGAGAGGGAGGCGAGGCGCAGTGAGGTCGAGAACACCGGCCGGCCGGTCCTTCGCCGTACTCGCGGGGACACTCGCGCTGGCGGGCGCGGCGAGCGGCTGCGGGATCAGAACGACCACGGTGCCCGTGGACGCGGGCGCCGCGCCCTCACGGGTGCCGTGCGAGGTCTCCGAGGGCAATCTGACGACCCAGGCACAGCCGGGAACCGCGGTCAGGGTCTATCTGGTGTGCGGGTCGGAGCTGGTGCCGGTGGAGCGCGCCGCGGCCATCCCGGCCGACAAGACGCGCACCGACCGCCTGCAGGTGGCCCGGGCGCTGCTGGACGAGCTGGACGAGCGGCCCTCGTCCACGGAGGAGGAGGCGGGCTTCACGACGTACGTACGCGGACCGCTGACCGTCTCCGAGGCGCGCGCGGGCGATCCGCTCGGCACGCTGCGCCTCAGCCGCCAGCCGGAGGACCTGCCGACGGCCGCGCTGGCGCAGATCGTGTGCACACTCATCGAGGGCGCGGCGACGGACGGTTCGGTGGTGCTGGGCGGGCCGGGGGCGTACGGCGCGCGCGGGTACCGGTGCGACGACGACACCAGGCGCCGTCCCGACGTGGCCGTCCCGACGACGGGGCCGCTGCCGTCCGCTTCCTGAGGAGGCGGGCGCGGCGGCGCCGGGGGCTCGCGTGTACGGAGCCCTCCGAAGCCTTCCGGGTGACACCCGTCTCACGTGGCCCTCCTTTTGGAACTCGCCGGAACCGATCCCGGCGGTGGCCGCGTCTTGTGATTCGTGCAGCGCCAAGGTCAGAGCGGCAGTGCCGCTTTCCGCTTCCGCGTGGCGGGGGTCATCCTCCTCCTCGCGCATCTGCTGCTCGTCGCGTGGCTGACGTTGCGCCCGCTGGACGTGGTGTGGGTGACCGCGGCGAACCTCGAACCGCTCGCCGGCATCAAAGCCGATCTCGCGCTCGGGGCGCCCCAGGCCATCCGACGGATCGGCGAGGGACTGCTGCTGCTGGCCCCTCTCGGGGTCCTCCTCCCCATGGCGGGGGGAAAACTGGCCGTCTCGCCGCTGGCCTCGCTGGCCCGCACGATGGCCGCGGGGGCGTTCATCTCGCTGGGGATCGAACTGCTCCAGACCGGTATCCCCGGGCAGGTCGTCGACGTGGACTCACTGCTGCTCAACACGGTGGGGGTCGGGCTCGCGCATCTGCTGGTCGTCCCGGCGGGCCGGGCGAAGCTGCGGCGTGCGGGCGGCCGCCGACGAGGGCCGGTGCGGGCGCGCGCGCCGCGGGACGCGGCCGTACTACCCAAGGGGGACCCGGCGCAGGAGGCTCCTCAGGGGACGCCCCCGACGATTACCAGGGTCGGCATCGCCCCGTAGAGCGACGCTTTGTCCGGTGCTCCCGAGCCACCATCGAGTCATCGGGAGCACACAGAGCGCTCCCCCCACGGACTCGCGAAGGAGCCCATCATGTCTGCGATTGCCCGCCCCCGTGAGGGTCGCATGATCGGTGGAGTGTGCGCGGCGCTGGCACGGCGCTTCGGCACCTCCGCGAACACCATGCGTGTGATCTTCCTGGCCTCGTGTCTGCTGCCGGGGCCGCAGTTCCTGCTCTACCTGGCGCTGTGGGTGTTCCTGCCGAGCCGGAAGACCGCGAGCGACACGGCCTGGTAGGACCGCCGGCAGGACGCAACGGCGGGGCCCCACCCGGATTGCCGGGCGGGGCCCCGCCGTTCTCTGTCCTGTCCAGGTGCTAGGGCGTGTTTTGAAAGTGGCGTCGTCCGCCCGCAGGGCGGGGCTCACGGCGTCTGGTGCGTGCGATCGCAAGGCGGAGGATCGCCCTCGTACCGGGCGTACTCGGGCGACCCGACAACGCGGCGAGCGTGCGTGCCAGGCGCCGTGAGCCAGACGGGACTTTCAAAACACGCCCTAGGGACCGTCGCCCTAGCCGAGGGGCAGCGTGCCGACCGGGAGGCCGCCCAGCAGGCCCGTGAGGGGGTTGGCGGCGGTGAGGGCGGAGAGGGCCGTGGGGGCGCTCTGCTGGACCGTACCGAGGCCGCTGCCGATCGCGCTGCGGGCGGCGGTCAGGCCATCGCCGGTGCCGTCGGGGAGACCGCCGGTGAGGGACTCCGTCGGCAGGTTCTTCGTGACGCTGTCCAGAGCGCCGGCGGTGTCCGGGGCGACGGGCGCGGCGGCGGATGCGCTACCGGCGGCGGTGGCGGCGAAGGCGGCACCGAGAGCGGCGACGCCGAGTGTCTTGGCAGCGGACTGCTTCATAGGAGATTTCGTCCCTTGGGGAATGGGGAATGTGAGCGGCTCCGCAAGTTAGCCATCGTCGCGCGCCGCCCGCAAACACCTCGAAGCGGAGCGGACTTCGTGTCCCGGCCCGCTTCGGTACGAGGGTGAACGACCCGCTCAGCCGAGAGACTCGCTGGTCGTGGCGGTTTGCGTGAACAGCCATTCGGATTTCAACTCGGCGTATCCGGGCTTGATCACGTCATTGATCATGGCCAGTCGTTCATCGAAAGGAATGAATGCTGATTTCATCGCATTGACCGTGAACCACTGCATGTCGTCGAGCGTGTAGTCGAACGCATCGACCAGCAGCTCGAATTCACGGCTCATGCTCGTACCGCTCATGAGCCGGTTGTCGGTGTTCACGGTCGCCCGGAAATGCAGTTTGCGCAGCAGGCCGATGGGGTGTTCGGCGATCGACGCGGCGGCGCCCGTCTGGAGGTTGGAACTCGGGCAGAGCTCCAGCGGGACGCGCTTGTCGCGTACGTAGGAGGCGAGCCGCCCGAGGGTCACCGAGCCGTCCTCGGCGACCTCGATGTCGTCGATGATGCGCACGCCGTGGCCGAGCCGGTCGGCGCCGCACCACTGGAGGGCCTGCCAGATCGACGGGAGGCCGAACGCCTCGCCCGCGTGGATGGTGAAGTGGTTGTTCTCGCGTTTCAGGAACTCAAACGCGTCGAGGTGGCGGGTGGGCGGGAAGCCCGCCTCCGCGCCGGCGATGTCGAAGCCGACGACGCCCGAGTCCCGGTAGCGGTTGGCCAGTTCGGCGATCTCCAGGGCGCGGGCCGCGTGCCGCATCGCGGTCAGCAGGGCGCCGACGCGGATACGGCGGCCGGCCTGGCGGGCGCGGCGCTCACCCTCCTTGAAGCCCTCGTTGACGGCCTCCACGACCTCTTCGAGGCTGAGGCCGCCCTCCAGGTGCTGCTCGGGGGCGTACCGCACCTCCGCGTACACGACACCGTCCGACGCCAGGTCCTCGGCGCACTCGGCGGCGACCCGGAAGAGGGCGTCGCGGGTCTGCATGACGGCACAGGTGTGCGCGAACGTCTCCAGATACCGTTCCAGCGAGCCGGAGTCGGCCGCCTCGCGGAACCAGAGGCCGAGCTTGTCGGGCTCCGTCTCGGGAAGGCCGTCGTAGCCCGTCTCACGGGCGAGTTCGACGATCGTGCCCGGGCGCAGGCCTCCGTCGAGATGGTCGTGGAGGAGCACCTTGGGGGCGCGGCGGATCTGGTCGGCCGTAGGCGATCGGTAGGTCTGGCTCGTCATCTGCGCAGCCTATCTCCTACGCGCGTAGAAGACCTGTTGCCGATACCTAACAGTGACCGTGCGTAGGGGCTCCGTACACCTCACCTTCTGAGACTGTTCTGCTATGGGACAGCAGGAGGTTCCCGGCCCCGGCGGGCGCGCGCCGGGGCGCGGCGCAGGAATGCGCGGGCGTCGTACGCGGTCGCAGGCACGGCTGGGGCGGGCGGTCTCCGCGCCGACCGCGCCACCGGAGGTAGGCGGAGTCGTTCTCGTACTGCCGCCGGGCGAACTCGTATCCGCACGTGGGCCATCGGCCGTCGCCTACGCGTCGATGCTGCCGCTGGCGCGGACGCTGGCCCGCGCGGGCGCGCGTGAGGGGCTGCTGGTGCACATGGTCCGCTACCGCTCGCGCGGCTGGAACGGCGCCGCCGCGCAGCTCTCGGCGGACGCCGGGTGGGCGGCGGAGGAGGTCGTACGGCGCTACGGCGACGTGCCGGTCTGTCTGGCCGGGCACGGCATGGGCGGACGGGCCGCGCTGCGGGCCGCCGGACACCCGGCCGTCGGCTCGGTGCTGGCGATGGCTCCCTGGCTGCCGGACGGGACGGCGGGCGACGAGCCGGAGCCGGTGACCCAGCTCGCGGGCAGGCAGGTGCTGATCGTGCACGGCACCAACGACGAGCGCAGCGACCCCGAGCTGTCGTACCGGCTGGCGGAGCGGGCCAGGAAGGCCAACCGGCACACCTGCCGCTTCGAGGTCCACTCGGACGGGCACGCGCTTCGCCAGCATCACGGTGAAGTCCTCGCGCTCGCGGCGGACTTCGTCCTGGGGGCCCTGTTCACACGGACGTACTCACGGCCCGTCGCCGACGCGCTGGCCGCGCCGCCGCCCCTGGGGCTGCGGATGCCGCTGGCGGCGGGGTTCGGACGGTCACTGCGTCCGTAGGAGGCCGAACTGGCCTCAGTCGGGGAGCAGATGACCCCGGCGGGAGAGCAGGAAGCGCTTGAAGGCCGCCACCGGCGGGGTGTCGGGATGGCCGTCGAGCCAGGCGACGCCGACCTCGCGCACCGCGCGGGGCGCGGTGACGGTCAGCTCCACGACGCCGGGGCGCGCCACCGCCGGGGGCGGCAGCAGCGCGACGCCGAGGCCGGCCGCGACCAGCCCCCGCAAGGTCTCGGCCTCCTCGCCCTCGAAGGCGACGCGCGGACGGAATCCGGCGGCCTCGCAGAGATCGTCGGTGATACGGCGCAGCCCGTAACCGGGTTCCAGCGTCACGAACGTCTCGTCGGACGCCTCGGCGAGACGGATGCGTCTGCGGTCTGCCAGACGGTGGTCGTCGGGGACGACGAGGCGCAGCCGCTGTTCGTCCAGGCGGCGGGCCACCAGGTCGGGGGCCTCGGGGATCGGGGAGGTGAGGCAGAGGTCCAGCTCGCCCGCGCGGAGGCGTTCGATCATCGCCTCGCCGTAGTTCTGGACGAGTTGGAAGCGGACGCGGGGATGATCGGCGCGGAAGGCGCGGATCAGTTCGGGGACGGTTTCGGAGCCCATGGTGTGCAGAAAGCCGAAGGCGACCTTGCCCGAAGCGGGGTCGGCGTCGGCGCGTACGGATTCGGCCGCCCGTTCCACCTCGGCGAGCGCGCCTTCCACGGAGGTGAGGAAGGCGCGGCCGGCGGGGGTGAGCGAGACCGTGCGGCCCCTGCGGGCGAACAGGGCGACTCCCAGGTCCTGTTCGAGCCGGACCATCGCGCGCGAGAGGGTCGACTGCGGGACGTTCATCTCGTGCGCGGCGCGGGTGACGTGCTCGTGGCGGGCGACGCCCGCGAACTGGGCGAGCCGGGGCGCCAGCAGCGCGGACCACGACTCGGGGTCGAGACCGGCGGCGGGTGCCGGGATCGACGGTGCCGTGTCTTGTGCGTAACTGCTTGATGACAGGCGGGGCTCGGACCTGCGTTGATGCGCCATGGGAACGATTATGGTCATTCCATGCATTGGACGCATGAGATCGGCGTCCGTACGTTCGTCGTATGCCCGACCTCAGTACAGAGGCGCCCGTCCGTACGGGTGCCCTCGCCTCCGCGCCCGCCGAACCTCCGAACGACGAATCCGGGACCCCCGGTCCTCTGACCCCCGGCCGCCCCGGCTACCGCCGGATGAGCTTCGCCCTCTTCGCCGCCGGGGTCGCGGCCTTCGCGCTGCTCTACTCCACGCAGGCGCTGCTGCCCGCCATCTCCACCGGTCTCGGTGTGAGCGCGGGGCAGGCCAGTTGGACGGTGTCGGCCGCCACGGGCGCCCTCGCGCTCTTCGTACTGCCGCTCAGCGCGCTGTCCGAGCGCTTCGGCCGGCGCACGCTGATGACGGTGTCGCTGACGGTCGCGGTGGCCGTCGGACTGCTCGTGCCGTTCGCGCCGAGTCTGGAGTGGCTGATCGCGCTGCGCGCGGTCCAGGGCGCGGCGCTGGCCGGGCTGCCCGCGTCGGCGATGGCGTATCTCGCGGAAGAGGTACGGCCCAAGGCGCTGGTCGGGGCGATCGGGCTGTTCGTCGCGGGCAACAGCATCGGCGGCATGAGCGGCCGGATCGTGGCCGGCTGGATCAGCCAGCTGTGGGGCTGGCGCGCCGCGCTCGCGACGGTCGGACTCATCGCCCTGGTGTGCGCGGTGGTCTTCCGCCTGCTGCTCCCCAGGGCCCGCAACTTCACGCCCGCGACGCTGAACCCGCGCGCGCTGGCGACGACCGTCGGCCGTCATCTCGGCGATCCGCTGCTGCGCAGGCTGTACGCGATCGGCGCGCTCTTCATGACCGTGTTCGGCGCGGTCTACACGGCGATCGGATTCCGGCTCGTGGAGGAGCCGTTCAACCTCCCGCAGGGCGTGATCGGTTCGATCTTCCTGGTCTATCTGGTCGGTACGGTCTCCTCGGCCGCGGCCGGGAGGCTGGTGGGCCGACTGGGCCGGCGCGGCGCGCTCTATCTGGCGGTCGGTACGACGGCGGCGGGTCTGCTGCTGTCGCTGGCCGACTCGCTCGGCGCCGTACTGCTCGGCCTGGTCCTGATCACGGCGGGCTTCTTCGCGGGCCACGCGGTCGCCTCGTCGGCCGTGAGCCGGACCGCGAAGACGGGCCGCGCCCAGGCGTCGGCGCTCTACCAGAGCGCGTACTACGTGGGCAGCAGCGCCGGCGGCACGCTGGGCGCCGTGGCGTTCCACGCGGGCGGCTGGGGGGCGACGGTGGCGCTCGGGCTGCTCGCCGTGCTCGGCGTGGTCTCGGTGACGCTGTACGGGACGCACGCGGCCCGTACGGAGCGGCGGGCCCTCGCGGTGGCGTCGGGCCGTTAGGCGCCGCCGCGGAACACCGGGGGCCGGGGGAACACCCGGTCGCGGAACGCCGGGCACCCTCGAACACGGGGCTGCGCACCCTGGGCGGGACCAGGCACTTTTCCCCGTAGCGCGGCGATTGTCAGTGGGCTGCGGTAGCTTCCGGGGGACTGGTTCCAAGGGGGCGACTGGGGTGACCCGATGAGTGATCTGGCAACAACGGAAGATCTTGACGCGCGGCTGGAGAAGCACCGGACGGAGCTGACCGGGTACTGCTACCGGATGCTGGGCTCCGCCTTCGAGGCCGAGGACGCCGTGCAGGACACGATGGTGCGTGCCTGGCGGAGCTTCGACAAGTTCGAGGGCCGCTCGTCGCTGCGCTCGTGGCTCTACCGCATCGCGACGAACGTGTGCCTGGACATGCTGAACGCGGGCAATCGACGGGCCCGGCCGATGGATCTTTCGGAGGCGACCCCGGTGTCCCAGGCGAAGCTGAACTCACGTCCGGAGGTCACGTGGCTGGAGCCGGTCCCGGACGGCCGGGTGCTGCCTTCCGTGGTCGACCCCGCCGAGACGGCGGTGGAGCGGGAGACGATCCGGCTCGCCTTCGTCGCCGCGCTCCAGCATCTGCCGCCGAAGCAGCGGGCCGTGCTGATCCTGCGCGAGGTGCTGGCGTGGAAGGCGAGCGAGGTCGCCGAGCTGCTGGAGACGACGGTCGCCTCCGTCAACAGCGCGCTCCAGCGGGCCCGCGCGACGATCGCCGAGTCGGAACCGTCGGCGACCGACGCGTCGGACCCGCTGGACGAGGAGCAGAAAGAGCTCCTGGAGCGGTATGTGGCCGCGTTCGAGGGCTATGACATGAAGGCGCTGACCGCGCTCCTCCATGAGGACGCGACCCTCTCCATGCCCCCGTACGACCTGTGGCTGCGCGGTCACGAGAACATCGTGGGCTGGATGCTCGGTGTCGGCGAGGTCTGCCGGGGCTCCCGCCTGGTGCCGACGGTCGCCAACGGCACACCCGCGTTCGCGCACTACCACCCGAGCCCGGACGGCGACGGGTACACGCCGTGGGCGCTCATGGTCATCGAGATCGAGGAGGGCAGGATCACGGGCATCAACTCGTTCCTGGACACGGAGCGTTGGTTCCCGCTGTTCGATCTCCCGGCGCGGCTGGAGAAAGACGGGCGACAGGCCGGGGCGTAGGGGGTGTCCGGCCGATCTCGCAGGCCTGATCGACAGGACACCCTCCAGGGGGATCGGGGCCCGTCTCCACCGAGCCGCCCCGGGGTTGGTCGGACCGGATGACATCCGTCAGTCCGACGAGCTCCAGCAGCAGGAGCAGCTCGGGCCCCGCGTCCCGCAGCCGGATCCGGCAGCCGTGTCCGCGGGCGACGAGTTGCAGTCGGGCCAGGGCGTTCACGGTGGCCACGGTCGGCCGGCCGAGCTCGCCGACGTCGCAGACCGCGTCGGTGGCGCCGCTGTCCCTCAGCCGTGCGGCCAGCTGGTCGCAGAGCTGCGGGACATCGGCGGCGGTGATCGGTCCGCGCAGGGCGAGGAGGATCGTCTTGGTGGCTTCCACACCCGTTGAGACCGGCGCGCGGGACGGAACTCATCGCGGCCCACAGGACACGGTCCGCCGGTGGCCGGTTCGTCCTCAATCGCGGGCAGGCTTGAAATGCCCGCCGGGCGGGCTCAGTTGAACCCGCCCGGCCCGTGAGAGCACCCCACGCGGCGTGTCAGCCGACGCGGTCCAGCACGATCGGGGCCGGGGTGAACTCGGTGCCGGCCGGGGCGATGTCGTACGACGCCGTCAGCGATTCGAGCGCGTAGTCGAACTTGTCCGGGGTGTCCGTGTGCAGCGTGAGCAGCGGCTGCCCCGCCGTCACGGTATCGCCCGGCTTGGCGTGCAGTTCCACGCCCGCGCCCGCCTGCACCACGTCCTCCTTGCGGGCGCGGCCCGCGCCCAGGCGCCAGGCGGCGACGCCGACGTCGTACGCGTCGAGCCGGGTCAGCACCCCCGAGGCCGGCGCGGTGACGACCTGCTGCTCGCGCGCCACCGGGAGCGCCGCGTCCGAGTCGCCGCCCTGGGCCGCGATCATCCGCCGCCAGACGTCCATCGCCGAGCCGTCGGCCAGCGCCTTCGCCGGGTCGGCGTCCGGCAGGCCCGCCGCGGTCAGCATCTCGCGGGCCAGGGCCAGCGTCAGTTCGACCACGTCGGCGGGGCCGCCGCCCGCGAGGACCTCGACCGATTCCCGTACCTCCAGGGCGTTGCCCGCGGTCAGACCGAGCGGGGTCGCCATGTCGGTGAGCAGCGCCACGGTGCGTACCCCGTGGTCGGTGCCGAGTCCGACCATCGTCGCCGCCAGTTCGCGCGCGTCCTCGACGGTCTTCATGAAGGCGCCGGAGCCAACCTTGACGTCCAGGACCAGCGAGCCGGTGCCCTCGGCGATCTTCTTGGACATGATCGAGGAGGCGATGAGCGGGATCGCCTCGACGGTGCCGGTGACGTCGCGCAGCGCGTACAGCTTCTTGTCGGCCGGGGCCAGGCCGTCACCGGCGGCGCAGATCACCGCGCCGGTGGACTCCAGCACGTCCAGCATCTCGGCGTTGGAGATCCGGGCGCGCCAGCCGGGGATGGACTCCAGCTTGTCGAGGGTGCCGCCGGTGTGGCCGAGGCCGCGCCCGCTGAGCTGCGGTACGGCCGCGCCGCACGCGGCCACCAGCGGCGCGAGCGGCAGCGTGATCTTGTCGCCGACGCCGCCCGTGGAGTGCTTGTCGGCGGTGGGGCGGGAGAGCGAGGAGAAGTCCATGCGCTCGCCGGAGGCGATCATGGCTGCGGTCCAGCGGGCGATCTCCGTGCGGTTCATGCCGTTGAGCAGGATCGCCATGGCCAGGGCCGACATCTGCTCGTCGGCGACGTCACCGCGCGTGTAGGCGTCGATGACCCAGTCGATCTGCTCGGGGCTCAGCTCGCCGCGGTCCCGCTTGGCGCGGATGACGGAGATGACGTCCATGGTTTTCCTTACAGCGGGTGCGGGTGGGTGTTACGAGAGGTGCTGCGGGCCGAAGGCCTGGGGCAGCATCTCGGAGAGCGGGAGAACCCCCGCCGGGGTGTCGAGCAGCAGCCCGGGGCCGCCGAACTCGTACAGCAGCTGACGGCACCGGCCGCACGGCACCAGGAGCGCGCCCGCGCCGTCCACGCAGCTGAAGTGCGTGAGCCGGCCGCCGCCCGTGGCGTGCAGCTCCGAGACGAGCCCGCACTCGGCGCACAGCCCGAGGCCGTACGAGGCGTTCTCGACGTTGCAGCCGGTGACGGTGCGGCCGTCGTCCGCCAGGGCGGCGGCGCCGACCGGGTAGCCCGAATACGGCGCGTACGCACGAGACATGGCGTCCCGGGCCGCCGAGCGCAGGGTCTCCCAGTCGACGCTGCCGCTGCCGTCACCGGTGTCCGTCATGTTCCCTGGCCTCTTCGATAGGTCATGCCGTTGGCCTTGGGCATCCGCAGTCGTTGCGCGGACAGGGCCAGGACCAGCAGCGTCGTCACATAGGGGGCCGCGTCGACGAACTGGCTCGGCACCTGGTCCGTCAGGGCGTACCAGATGAAGAGCAGCGCGGAGACGGCCGCCGAGATCACGGCGGAGACGTACTTGCGCTTGTAGAGCTGCCAGCCCACGACGAGCACCAGCAGGATCGCCAGCAGAAGCAGCATCGCGTGCACGTTCTCGGCGCCGCCGCGCAGCTTCAGGCTGTCGGTGAAGCCGAACAGACCGGCGCCCATCGCCATGCCGCCCGGCATCCAGTTGCCGAAGATCATCGCGGCGAGACCGATGTAGCCACGTCCGCCGGTCTGGTTCTCCTGGTAGATGCCGGTGGCGACGATCGCCAGGAAGGCGCCGCCGAGTCCCGCGAGTCCGCCGGAGACGGTGACGGCGATGTACTTGTACTTGTAGACGTTCACGCCGAGCGTCTCGGCGGCGATCGGGTTCTCGCCGCAGGAGCGCAGCCGCAGCCCGAAGGACGTACGCCACAGCACCCACCAGGTGCCCGGGATCAGCAGCAGGGCGACGATCGTCAGCAGGGACAGGCCCGTCACCAGACCGCCGAGCACGCCGGCGATGTCGGAGATCAGGAACCAGTGTTTCTGTTGGAGATCGGTCAGGAAGTCGGCGAGCCCTGGAACGGTGATCTCGGTGATCGAGTCGATGCGTGGGGACTGCTTGGAGGAGCCGCCCGGTTCGTTGGCGAAGGTGAAGTTGGAGAGGTAGCGGGTCACGCCGACGGCGAGGATGTTGATGGCCACACCGGAGACGATGTGGTTGACGCCGAAGGTGACGGTGACGATCGCGTGCAGCAGGCCGCCGAGCGCCCCGCCGAGTATGCCGAACAGGACACCGACCCAGGGACCCCACTGGAATCCGGCCCAGGCGCCGAACCATGTGCCGAGGACCATCATCCCTTCGAGCCCGATGTTGATGACGCCCGCCCGTTCGGCCCACAGGCCGCCGAGTCCGGCGAGACCGATGGGTACGGCGAGTTCGAGCGCCCCGGCCACCTGTCCTACGGAGGTGATGTCCTCGGCGCCGCTGATGAGCCGGACCAGGGAGATCAGGGCCAGTCCGCCGGCGATGATCAGCAGAACGACGGGCAGCGTGAGCTTGCGCCGGCCGCCGCCCTTCTTGGGAGCCGCACTCGCTGCGGTAACGGTGCTGGTACTCACAAGGCAGCCCCCTTGTCACTCGTGGATTCGGCGTCGGCGTCGGTCTTGATCGCGCCGCCGGCGGCGAGTTCCTCGCCGACCTTCTGCTGTTGGCGGCGGAGCCCGTAGCGGCGGACCAGCTCGTAACTGACCACGACCGAGATCACGATCAGGCCCTGCATGATCGTCGCGATCTCCTTCTCGTACCCGTACTGGTCGAGGGAGGCGGACGACTTGTCGAGGAAGGCGATCAGCAGCGCGCTGAACGCGATGCCGAGCGGATGGTTGCGGCCCAGCAGCGCGATCGTGATACCGGTGAAGCCGAGGCCGGTCGGGAAGTCGAGGCTATACGTGTGGCTGTCGCCCAGCAGGGTCGGCATACCGACGAGACCCGCGACCGCGCCGGAGATCAGCATCGAGGTGAGGATCATCTTCTTGGCGTCGACGCCGGACGCCTGCGCGGCGCTCTCGCTGGCGCCGGTGGCGCGCAGGTCGAAGCCGAAGCGGGTGCGGCCGAGGACGAACCAGTAGATGACACCGCAGAGCGCGGCGACGAAGGTGAAGCCGTAGATCTCACCGGCCTCGGCGCCCATGGACAGTCCCGGGAACCAGCCGGACTTCGGGATCTCGCCGGTCGTCAGGTTGTTGGAGCCGGCGGGCTGCTCACCGAAGTTCTTCGGCAGGATCAGCCAGGCCACGAGGCTGGTGGCGATCGAGTTGAGCATGATCGTGGAGACGACCTCGCTCACCCCGCGCGTGGTCTTGAGGATGCCCGCGATGCCGGACCAGAAGGCGCCGACGAGCATCGCCGTGAGGACGATGAGGGCGATCTGGAACGGTCCGGGCAGATTCACGCTGGCACCGACGAGCGCCGCCATCATCGCGGCGAGGCGGTACTGGCCGTCGACCCCGATGTTGAAAAGGTTCATCCGGAAACCGACGGCGACGGCGAGCGCGGCGAGATAGTACGTGCCGGCCTGGTTGACGATCAGGACCTGTACGTCGACGTAGCTCGCCGACTCGAACATGATCCGGTACGGCTCCCACGGATTGGTGCCCGAGGCGAGCAGCACCACCGTGGTGAGGACTATGGCGACGACCAGGGCGAGCACCGGGCCGGCCAGGCCCAGGATCAGCCGGTCCTTGTCGAACTTCTTCATCGGGCCTCGTCCTCCGGGGCTGCCTCAAGATGGCCGGTCGCGGCGCCGGTCATGGCGGTGCCCAGCTCCTCCGGGGTGATGGTGGCGGGATCGGCGTCGGCGACGAGCCGGCCGCGGTACATCACGCGCAGGGTGTCGGAGAGCCCGATCAGCTCGTCCAGGTCGGCGGAGATCAGCAGCACCGCGAGCCCGTCGCTGCGCGCGGCCTTGATCTGGTCCCAGATCTGGGCCTGCGCGCCGACATCGACGCCGCGCGTCGGGTGGGCGGCGATCAGCAGCTTCGGGAGGTGGCTCATCTCGCGGCCGACGATCAGCTTCTGCTGGTTGCCGCCGGAGAGGGACGAGGCCGTGACGTCGATGCCGGGTGTACGGACGTCGTACTCGACCACGATGCGCCGGGTGTCGGCGCGGGCGGCCTTGGGGTCGAGGAGTCCGCGCCGGCTGTTGGGGCGCTCGGTGACATGGCCGAGGATGCGGTTCTCCCACAGCGGCGACTCAAGCAGCAGTCCGTGCCGGTGCCGGTCCTCGGGGATGTAGCCGATGCCGCTCTCGCGGCGCTCACGGGTGGGCGCGTGCGAGATGTCGGCGGTGTCGAGGGTGATGACGCCGCCGTCCGGGTCGCGCAGACCCATCAGCGTCTCGATCAGCTCGGTCTGGCCGTTGCCCTCGACGCCCGCGATGCCCAGGACCTCGCCGCGGTGGATGGTGAAGCCGATCTCGGAAAGGACCTCGCGTACGACGCCGTCCGAGTCGGTGGCGGTCAGCCTCAGGTCCGCGACCTTGAGGACCGGCACGTCGGTGACGGTCGACTCGCGGGTCTCGGGCGAGGGGAGTTCACTGCCGACCATCAGCTCGGCGAGCTGCTTGGTGGTGGTGCTGGCGGGGTCGGCCGTGCCCACGGTCGTACCGCGTCGTATGACGGTGATGTCGTCGGCGACGGACAGCACCTCACCGAGCTTGTGCGAGATGAAGATGACGGTGAGGCCCTCTGCCTTGAGTTCACGCAGGTTGTCGAAGAGGGCGTCGACCTCCTGCGGGACGAGGACCGCGGTGGGCTCGTCGAGGATGAGTATGCGGGCGCCCCGGTAGAGGACCTTGAGGATCTCCACGCGCTGGCGGTCGGCGACGCCGAGGTCTTCGACGTAGGCATCGGGGCGGACGCCGAGGCCGTACGCCTCCGAGATCTCGCCTATCTTGTTCCGCGCCGCCTGCCCGATGCCGTACAGCTTCTCGGCCCCGAGAACGACGTTCTCCAGGACGGTCAGGTTGTCGGCCAGCATGAAGTGCTGGTGCACCATGCCGATGCCGCGCGCGATGGCGTCGGCCGGGCTGTTGAAGGTGACCTGGTCGCCGTCGACGGTGATGGTCCCCTCGTCCGGCTTCTGCATGCCGTAGAGGATCTTCATCAGGGTCGACTTGCCGGCACCGTTCTCGCCGACGAGGGCGTGCACGGTGCCCTTGTTGATGGTGATGCCGATGTCGTGGTTGGCGATGACACCGGGGAACCGCTTGGTGATGCCGCGCAGCTCTACGGCGGGCGGACTGCTGGACGCGTTGATGACGCACTCTCCTTGGCCGGAAAAGGACCGGAGGCGGGGCGGAGGGCAGGGCGGGGGTGAAGCTATCGCGCCGGAGGGGCGTCTACACGCGTAGCGCTGCCGAATCGTGAGCGTAGAACTTGGGGAGAAGGGGGCCGGTTCCGGTGACCGGAACCGGGAGCGGCGGCTCGCGCCGCCGCTCCGGGCCCGTGGTGTTACGGGGTGGTCTTGACGGTGATCTTGCCGTCGATGATTTCCTGCTTGGCCTTGTCCACGGCGGCGGTCACTTCGGTCATCTTGACGTAGGCCGGGTTGGTGTCGGTGAGGCCGACACCCTCCTTGTCCAGGCCGTACCGGATCTCACCGCCCTGCGGCTTGCCGTCGGCGACCGACTTGATCAGGTTGTAGACCGCGTCGGAGACGTCCTTGGTGGCCGACGTCAGGATGCTGTCCTTGTACTGGGCGAGACCGGCCTGCGCGTACTGGTCGGAGTCGACACCGATGCTCCACTTACCGGCGCCCGCGGTCGAGACCGCCTCGATCGAGCCGGAGCCCGCCAGACCGGCCGCCGCGTAGATCACGTCGGCCTTCTTGTCGAGTTGGCCCTGGGCGGCGGCCTTGCCGAGGTCGGGCTTGGAGAAGCCCTCGAAGTTCGGCGGCTGGGTCAGGTACTGCGAGAGCACCTTCACCGACGGGTCGGTGTCCTTGACGCCCTGGGCGTAGCCCGCCTCGAACTTCTTGATCAGCGGGGTCTCGACGCCACCGATGAAACCGACGGTCTTGGACTTGGTGGTCTTGGCCGCGGCGACACCGGCGAGGTAGGAGCCCTGCTCCTCGTTGAAGACCATGTTGGCGATGTTGTCGCCGGTCACCGAGGAGTCGTCGATTATGCCGAAGGTCGTCTTCGGGAACTTCGGGGCGACCTTCTTGATGGCCGGCGCGTAGGCGAAGCCGACGCCGATCACCGGGTTGTTGCCGGAGCGGGCCAGCTCGGTCAGACGCTGGATCTTGTCCGCGTCGGCCTCGCCGTCGGACGGCTCGGCGTCGTTGCCCTTTATCTTGAGGTCCTTCTCGGCCTTCGCCAGACCCGCGTACGCGGCGTCGTTGAAGGACTGGTCACCGCGGCCGCCGATGTCGTAGGCGATGGCGACGCTCTTCTCCTTCGAGTCGGACGCGGCGTCCGACGAGGAGGTGTTGCCACACGCGGTGGCGGTGAGCGCGAGCGCCGCGGACGCGACGCCCACGGTTGCGATCCTGGTGATCCGGCGCAAGGGAGGCTCCTTCAAAGCGACCTAAGCGCCTCTTCCGGCGCTGGTTTCGCCGCGATCGTAACGCGCGTAGATGTCAGATAAAGCCCCGTACGGAAGCTGTTATCGGATCGTCGCGAACAGGAGGTGTGACGTCCGATTACGGGAAGGGGCACCCCCGGTTACGAACGGTCGCCGTCGATGAGCGCGGCCGCGGTGAAAAGCTCCACACCGACCTGAATCGCCCTTTCGTCCACGTCGAAATCACCCCTGTGCAGATCGTGCCGGGCGGTGTCGCCCGGTGTCCGCACGCCGAGCCTCGCCATCGCGCCGGGGACCTGCTCCAGATACCAGGAGAAGTCCTCGCCGCCGAGGCTCTGCTCGGTGTCCTCGATCGACTGCGGGCCGCGTCGCGCGGTCTGGGCGTCCCGCAGCAGCTCCGCGATCACCAGGTCGTTGACGACCGGCGGCACGCCGCGCACATAGTTGATCTGCGACTTGGCGTGGTAGAGCGCGGAGATCTCGTCGATCGCCGCGTGCACCAGGTCCGGCGCCTCGCGCCAGGACTTCAGGTCCAGGCAGCGGACGGTGCCGGACAGTTCGGCGTGCTGCGGGATGACGTTGCAGGCGTGGCCGGCGGCGATACGGCCCCAGGTGAGCGCGAGGCCGGAGCGGGCGTCGACGCGGCGGGCCAGCAGCGCGGGCACCTCGGTGGCGACCTTCGCGGCGGCGGTGACCAGGTCGGTGGTCAGATGCGGGCGGGCGGTGTGACCGCCGGGGCCGTCGAGGGCGACCTCCAGCCGGTCGCAGGCGGAGGTGATCGGGCCGGTGCGCAGGCCGATGGTGCCGACGTCCACGCGCGGGTCGCAGTGCACCGCGATGATCCTGCCGACACCCTCCAGGACGCCGGACTCGATGGCGTCGAGGGCGCCGCCGGGCAGCACCTCCTCGGCGGGCTGGAAGATCAGCCGCACCGGCTGGGGCAGCAGGCCCTCGCGGTCGAGTTCGGCCAGGACCAGACCGGCGCCGAGGACGGCGGTGGTGTGGACGTCGTGGCCGCAGGCGTGCGCGCGGTCGGGCACGGTGGAGCGGTAGGCCACACCGGCCTTGGTGTCCGGGATGGGCAGCGCGTCGATGTCCGCGCGGAGGGCGAGCATGGGGCGTACGCCCGTGGCGCCTTCGCGGACGCCGATGTCACAGAAGAGTCCGGTGCCCGCGGTCAGTACCCGCGGCGAGAGGCCGGCCCGCTCCAGGCGGTGCTTCAGCGCGGCGGTGGTACGGAACTCCTGGTTGCCGAGCTCCGGGTGCATGTGCATGTCGCGGCGGAAGGCGATCAGCTCGGTACGCAGGTTTTCGGACAGCGTGCCGGGCAGCGCCGTCGCGCTGGGCTCACCGGACAGGTCGGCCTGGGACTCACGGGACATCAACTGGTTCACCTGTTGAAGGGTAGGCCCCCGGAGGGGGCAACTGCCCGACGATCAACAAAACTTCAGCCCGAAAGGCGTAAGAAAACCGGGCGGCGAACGAATAGCCGCATGTCCGGATGGGTAAGCTCTGCCCTCCGTCGCGGAGCGGCAACGGAAAGTTACCTCCGGCGATTACCGGATGGTGAGATTCCTGGTACGTGGTCCGGGCCGTGGCTGTGGTTCCGGCTGCGGCTGCCCGCCACCTCACGCGGAGGCGGGCAGCCTCGGCAGCCTGTGTACGTCCCTGGCCGTGCCCGTGACTCCGGACAGGAAGCCGTGCGCGCGCGGGGAGGCGTTGTCCTTCAGCCACTCCGGTGCGATGTCCCACACGGCCACCCGTACGCCCGTACCGGCGAGCGCGAGCGGCAGCGTGTGCACGACCGTCGAAGGGAAGCTCAGCACGGTCGACCCGATCGGGCCGCGCCGTGCGATCAGCTCCAGCGGCAGATCGGGCCGGACGATCTCCAGACCGGTCTCCGTGGCGAGGCGGTGCAGTTTCTCCACGCTCTCCCTGCGGTGCGCGAAGTACCGCGTCGCGCCGTGGGTGCGCGCGAGCGAGCCGACCGCCGTCACATAACTCTCCAGGTCGACCACGCCCGTCTCGACGAGCGAGGTGCCGACCATGTCGGCGCCCTTCGCGATCCGCGGCGGCCCGAAGGTCGCCTTGGTCCACTCGAAGGTGTTGGCCGTCACCGTGATGTTCGGCGGTGCCTCCACGGGCATCGAGGTGAAGACCTCGACGCTGCGGGTGCGCGACGGCGTGAGCCGGCGCCGCGCCACGGCGGAGACCGGCGCGAGCGCCAGCTCGCGCGGCCCGCGCCTGCCGCCCCGCCGGTGCCAGCGCACCAGCGGTTCGCCGTGCACGAGCTGCGCGATGAACTCCATCGTCGCCGTCCCGTCGTCCACGACGGTCAGCTCCTTGCTGCTGACGAGGGTCAGCAGCAGCTGTACGTAGCGGGAGAACGGATCCCCGATGACGATCCGCTCCGCCTTGCGAAGCAGCGGAGCCAGCTCCCGTATCGTCCGCAGCGGCGCGCTCGCGCCGCCGCGGGCCTCCTGCCAGCGCACCGTGAAACCCGCGTCGCGGGCCAGCTCGGCCATCCGCCTGAGCTGGCCGCGCGACATGGGGTCGGTGGGCGACAGGACGACCACGGTGAGTTCCTCACCGGCCGCGCTCGCCCGCGCCCACTCCAGCACGTTCAGGAGTTGGACCGGGCTCTCCACGAATGCGATGGTGCGAGGGGACGGGGTGCGCACCCCGGAGGGACGGCTCATGGCTGTCAGACCGCCACGGGCTGCGCGCCGTCCGCGGAGTCGGCGATGACACCGGCGACGCGGCGGAGCTTCTTCATCGGGCCGAGCTCCGACTCGTAGACCTTCTTGACACCGTCACCGAGGGAGGCCTCGATGGTGCGGATGTCGCGGACGAGGCGGGTGAGGCCCTGCGGCTCGACGGACGCGGCCTGGTCGGAGCCCCACATGGCGCGGTCGAGGGTGATGTGGCGCTCGACGAACGCGGCACCGAGGGCGACGGCGGCGAGGGTCGTCTGGAGACCGGTCTCGTGGCCGCTGTAGCCGATCGGCACGTTCGGGAACTCGGCCTGGAGGGTGTTGATGACCCGCAGGTTGAGCTCCTCGGCCTTGGCCGGGTACGTCGAAGTGGCGTGGCAGAGGAGGATGTTCTCGCTGCCCAGGACCTCGACCGCGTGGCGGATCTGCTTCGGCGTCGACATGCCCGTGGAGAGGATGACCGTGCGGCCGGTGGCGCGCAGGGCGCGCAGCAGCTCGTCGTCGGTGAGCGACGCGGAGGCGACCTTGTGGGCCGGCACGTCGAACTTCTCCAGGAAGGCGACGGCCTCGGTGTCCCACGGGGAGGCGAACCAGTCGATGCCGCGCTTCTTGCAGTGCGCGTCGATCGTCGCGTACTCGTCCTCGCCGAACTCGACGCGGTGACGGTAGTCGATGTACGTCATCCGGCCCCAGGGGGTGTCCCGCTCGATGTCCCACTGGTCGCGCGGGGTGCAGATCTCCGGGGTGCGCTTCTGGAACTTGACCGCGTCGCAGCCGGCCTCCGCGGCGACGTCGATCAGCGCGAGCGCGTTGTCGATGTCACCGTTGTGGTTGATGCCGATCTCACCGGTCACGTAGACGGGGCGGCCGGGACCCGCGGTACGGGTGCCGAGGGTACGCAGGCGGGAGTTGGTGCTCATCAGAGGGTTCCTTAACTGGTCGAGATGTCGGCGGTGGTGCCATGGGGGGCGGTGGGGGTGTTGACGTCCAGACCGGGTCCGAGGAGCCAGGTGGCGATCTCGCGGATCGCGCCGGCGCCGCCGGGGGTCGTGGTGACGGCACGCGCCGCCGCGCGTACGGCGTCGTGTGCGCTCGCGACGGCCACCGGCCAGCCGGCGAGCGCGAAGCACGGGAGGTCGTTGACGTCGTTGCCGACGTACAGCACCCGCTCGGGTGTGACTCCGTGCTCGTCGCACCACTGCTTCAGTGCGAGGTCCTTGCGGTCGATGCCGTGGAGCACCGGCACGCGCAGCTTGCGGGCGCGTGCGGCGACGACCGGGTTCTGCTCGGTGGAGAGGATGAGCAGTTCCAGGCCGGCGCGACGGAGGGCGGCGATACCGAGGCCGTCACCGCGGTGTACGGCGACGGTCTCGCGGCCCTCCGAGTCGACGAGCACCCGGTCGTCCGTCTGGGTGCCGTCGAAGTCCAGGACGACCGCGTCGATGTCGGCGCGGCCGGGGAGCGCGGGGGTGTCGAGGAGCGGCGCGAGGGCGCGGGCGCGCTCCAGGTCGTGCGGGTCGTCGATCTCCAGCACCCGCTCGGGGTCGGTGGTCACCAGCTCCGTACGCCCGAAGAAGCGGTGGCCCGCCTCGCGGAAGCCCTCGGCGCGCATCGCGTAGGCGGCGCCCGTCTCCAGGAACTCCTGGGGGCGGTCCTGCCTGCGGGGACGGTTCGACTTGTCGTGGTTGACGCCGAAGCCGTCGCTCTCCGAGCGCCAGATGAAGCCGTGGGTCGGGGCGACGGTCAGCGCGCTGTCCGCGCCCTTCTCCGTCACGGCGGACACGACGCCGTCGAGGTCGCCCGGGGTGATGAAGGGGCTGGTGCACTGGACGAGCAGGACCACCTCGGTCCGGTGGGCGGCAGGGCGCATCGCGCCGTAGGCGTCCATGGCGTGCAGGACGGCGGCCTCGCTGGTCGCGGTGTCGCCCGCGATGGCGGCCGGCCGCAGCACGACCTCGGCCCCGGCCGCGCGGGCGGCGTCGGCGATGGCCGCGTCGTCCGTGGAGACGACGACGTCGGTCACCAGCCGGGCGGCGCGGCAGGCGCGCACGGCCCTTACGACGAGCGGCACACCGCCGACCTGGGCGAGGTTCTTGGCGGGGACGCCCTTGGATCCACCGCGGGCGGGGATCACGGCGAGGACGGTCATGGACGGTTCTCCTTGGTTCACTGCGTCCTGCTGGTTCTCCGCGCCGGGCCCGCCCGTCGGGCGCTCCCCCGACACGGCGTTGGGGGTCTCGGCGGTCCAGCCGGTCCAGCCGTAACCGGCGAGCACGTCGGCCGGCAGGGGGCGGCGGCGTACCCGGGGGCCGGGCGCCGCGCCCGGGACCGGCCGGCCCGCGGTCACAGCTCGCCCATCCGGCGGATCACCGGGGCCACGCGCTGGACTCCGTGGCGGTAGGCGCCGCGGGCGGCGGCGCGCACGGTGTCGCGGACCACGCGGCGTACGCCGGTCGCGCCGGCCGCCGCCGTGCGGTTCGAGGCGGTGAGCGGGTGGCCGTCGGGCGCCAGGTGGTAGCGGGCGAGGAGGCCGGGCAGATAGCCGGGCGCGGTGGTCGCCGTGTAGTACGGGGTGATCGGCGGCAGATCCCTGTCGGCCAGCAGCTTCGCGACGCGCGCGCGGGCCAGGTCGAAGGCCGAGGCGTACGAGCCGTCGGCGGCGACGCCCTGCCGGTCGGCCCAGACGGGGTCGGCCTTCGGCCGCTGCCCGCCGTCGAGCTGGTCCCAGGAGGCGAGGCAGCCGGAGCCGATGAAGTGGTGGTTGCCGAGCGGTTCGCGGATCCCGAGGTCGGTGAGGATCGCGGTGGGGATCCGGCGGTGCAGGGACTCCAGCGCCGCCGTCGAGGAGACGGTGACCAGCAGGTCGGTGCCGTCCAGGACCTCGCCCATGTTCCCGTACACCAGGCGGAAGTTGGGCGGCAGTCCGCCGGGCAGCTTCTCGGCGAGGCGCTGGTAGGGGTACTCCTCGACGTGCGTGGTCTGCTCCCCCACACGGCTGCGCAGCTTGAGCAGGACCTCGCGGCGCGGGTGCAGTCGCGCGTGCTCGACCAGCCGCCGCAGCAGGTACATACGGTCGGCGCGGGTCAGCGGGACGGACGGCTGGGCCGCGAAGACGACCGTGTCCCGGCCCTCCTCGGGGGTGTACCTGGCGCCGCCGAGAAAGGGCAGCGCGGCCTCGGTCACCGAGTCGGATCCGGCGCCCACGCCCTCGTACACGGCGCGGAAACGCCCCGCGTCGTGGCGGGAGTTGGCGAGGACGATGTCCGCGCCGTGGCGCAGCAGGAGTCCGTCGGACAGCTTCTCGTAGACGACGCCCACATAGCCGGTGACGAGCGCCGGCCGGTCGGGCAGACCGAGGGCGGATATCCCGTGGAGCATCGCCTGTACGGCACCACCGACGAGGGCGAGGACGACGACGTCGTACGACTCCGCGCGCAGCAGCTCCAGGAACTCCGTCCCGGTCATCTCGCGCAGCGCGTCGGCCTCCGCCCCCACCTCCTCCAGCTGGCGGGCGGTGGGCGTCGCTCGTCCGCGCAGCAGGAACCCACTGAGCTCGATGTCGCGGCCTTCGGGGGTGATGCGGCGCGCGGTCAGCGCGCCCCACTTCCACCGTGTGTCGGAGTCGGCGAGCACGGCGACCCGGACCGCGTTGCTGGTAGGTGATGGCACGTGTTGGACGTTAGGAAGGCATTCCGTTTGGCGGCCCAACGGAACAGCAATAAAGGGTTAACAGAGGGTCGACAGCGAGCGAAATGGCCCAGGAACGGCGTGGGTTAACCATCCCGCCATCCTTCGTTCACCTCGCATACCCATGGATGTCGGAACGAATGACGGGCCGCCGCCTAGCGTCACCGGGGTGGTCAAGCTCTCTGTCGTCGTGCCGTTCTACAACGTGCAGACATACGTCCCAGAAACCCTCCGAAGCCTCTCGGCGAACAAGCGGGAAGACTTCGAGTTCCTACTCGTCGACGACTGCTCGACCGACGGGACCGCTGAACTTCTGCGGCGGGCGGAGCGAGATCTCCCCGGCGCGGTCCTGTTGAGACACGAGAAGAACGGCGGGCTGGCCACCGCGCGCAACACCGGTCTCGAAGCGGCGCGCGGCGAGTACCTCACCTACCTCGACGGCGACGACTGGGTGGCGCCGGGCTACTTCGGGCAACTGCTCGCCGCCATCGAGGAGTTGGGCTGCGACTTCGTCCGCACCGACCACGTCCAGTTCACGGGCCGGGTCCGTACGGTGCACCGGGTGCCGGTCGGCCCCCGCGGCGAGGTCCTGAAGCCGCGCGAGACGATCCTGCCCGCCGACAGGACGACGTCCGTGGACTACGCGTACGCCTGGGCCGGCGTGTACCACCGCCGCCTCGCCGACCGGGGGCTGCTGCACTTCACCGACGGGCTGCGGACCGCCGAGGACCGTCCGTGGATCTGGCGGCTGCACCGGGAGGCCGAGTCCTTCGCCGCCGTGGGGCTGCTGGGGCTCTTCTACCGGCGCGGCGTCGCCTCGTCACTCACCCAGATCGGCGACGTACGGCAACTGGACTTCATCCGCGCGTTCGACCAGGTCATCGAGGAGACCGCGGCCGACCCGGAGGGCGAGCGGTTCCTGCTGAAGGCCGTGCGTACCTATCTGGCCATCATTTCCCACCACTTGGCGGCGAAGGACCGGTTCGAACCGGCGGTGGCACGGAAGTTGCGCACGATGAGCGCCGCCGCCATGAGACGGCTGCCGCAGGACGTACTGAAGGAAGCGCTGAACTCGATGGACCTGGACCGCTCGACCCAGTTGCGCAGGCTGCGCAGGCGCCAGGGCGCGACCGGGAAGGCGGCGGCCTGATGACCGGCTCCCTCTCCCGCACCGGCTCCCGTACGACGCGGGTCTTCTACGCCTCCACGCTGTACGGCGCCGCCACGCTGAGCGCCGCGGTCGACGCCGGGCTCTTCCCGGCCGTCGACCGGACCGTCCTGGTCGTGAGCAACAACGCCGGTACGCCCGAACTGACCCCGGCCGTCGATGAGATGCCCGGTTTCCAGCGGCTTCGCCACCGGTTCGACGACATCCTGTCCTGGAACGAGACGATCGCGCCGTTCCATCCCGGTGGCTGGGTCCCCCGCGAGGACGACCTGCCGATCTGGGAGCGCCATCTGCGGCTCGCCTGGGGCCTGGGCGACGACACGGTGGAGCTGGTCCTCGAATCGATCCAGGTCAGCCCCGCGCTGACGCTCGCGGAGATCTTCACGGCCGCCCGGATCGAGGTGTACGCGGACGGGCTGATGAGCTACGGCCCCACCCGCAACCGGCTCGACCTCCAGGTCGGCGCGCGTATCCGAAGGCTGCTGCATCTCGACCTCGTACCGGGTCTCGTACCGCTGCTGCTCACCGAGTTCGGCGTTCCTGCCGAGACGGTGCCGACGCCGGACTTCCTGCGGGTGCTGGACCAACTGGCGGACGCGGCAAGGGATTTCGAGACTCCGGACGTGGCGCCCGCGCTGCTGCTGGGGCAGTACCTCTCCACGCTGGGCATCATCACCGAGCGCGAGGAGGAGGAGCTGCACATCCGGATGGTGCGGGGCGTGGTCGAACTCGGCCACAGGAACGTGGTGTTCAAGCCGCACCCCACCGCGCCGGCGATCTGGTCCCGGCGGCTGGAGGAGGAGGCGTCGAGGCTCGGCGCCGAACTGACCGTGCTGGACAGCCCGGTGCTCGCCGAGGTGCTGTACCAGCGGCTGAAGCCGGCCCTGGTCGTGGGCTGTTTCTCCACGGCCCTGTTCACGGCGTCGGCGTTCTACGGCGTACCGGTGGCCCGCACGGGCACGGACATGCTGCTCGACCGGCTCTCCCCGTTCCAGAACAGCAACCGGGTGCCGGTCACGCTGGTGGACGCGCTGGTCCCGCCGCTGGACGACGACGGTACGTACCGTCCGGAGGAGCACCCGGCGGAGCTGGTCGCGGCCGTCGGCTTCGTCATGCAGCCGCAGATGCATCCCGAACTGCGGTCGGGCGCCGAGAAGTTCCTGGCCGCGCGGCTGGACCCGCACACGCTGCGGTACTTCAAGCGGCGCCGGCTGACGACACTCGGCCTGCCGGGCGCGGTCGGCCCGCAGCTCGTCCGTATCCCGCAGAACGCGGCGGCGCAGCGTGTGGTGCGCCGGGCGAGACGGCTGCGCAGGGCGGTTCTGAGGCTGCGCGCCTAGCTTGTTCTTTAACCTCCGGCCGTCCCGTACCGACGCAGGTTGATCTCGGTTCAGACTTG
>NZ_BMMV01000042.1 GCF_014646115.1 Streptomyces camponoticapitis
CGACGTATCACGACACCATGATCCACCAGCGGTGATCATTTGAAGACACTGCCTAGCGCCCTCGATGATCGGCTTCGCTGCCGCACTCTCGCTGGGCGCACTCGTCCGCGCATCGCCTCAACTCCGAGCCGGCGCCGGCGGCTTCGGGGCGGCAAGGAATGGCAAGTGCCTCGCGAGCCTGAACTCCTCCCCCACACCGAGCCGTCTGTTCAAGCCGTGCACCTGCACCTCCTGGCAGCTTGGCAACGACCGCCAAAAGCCCGAGATGCAGAAACCGCGCGACGAGGTCGTGCGGCCCCGGGGCCGCCTGACTCACGTAACACCACGGGCCAACAGACCAACATCACCTACGGTGTTAAGGCAGGCCGGCGCCGGCGAAGGCGAACTGTGTAGGCATCACATTCCGACGGCCCGACGGCCGCTGTGACGGGAGACGTCAGCTGGCCACAATCAGGGTCTGCGGGGCGACAGCCTTCATGCGCATGCGCAGCCAGGCGAGTTGGGCGCTGGTTTCGGAAGCGCAGTCTTCGACAACTCGGAGTAGGTCGCGGTCGCGGACGGCTTGTCCGGCCTGGCCGATGAGTTCCCAGGTGATGTCGATCAGAGTGGCCAACTGATAGAGGTCTTGCAGGTCGCGCAGCAGACCGGCGGGACCTGTTCTCGTCGTGGTCAGTCCTGGTGCGTGAAGGCGCTCGGGGGCGGGTTCGTTCGGAGTCTCGGAGCGCGATCGGATTGGCTCCAGCGCCGCCGCGTGCTCGGTGCACTGACCGCCGAAACGGGCGGTCGTCCAGTGCACGTCGGCGTCGGGCACATGGCCGTCGGAGACCAGCTGGTAGCTGTGTCCGAGGGTCTGCTCGGCCGTCTGCAGGAAGTCCAGATAGGTGATGAGGTGCATGGGGTCTCTACTTCCGTGCCGTCTCGTCGAATGGGCGTACCGGTGCGGATGCTGTGGTTGTGGGAGCCGGCGCGGGGCCCTGGCCGGGGCCGATCCGTTCGACCGAGACTGCGGCGACTTTGAACTCCGGCTGCTTGGAGACCGGGTCCCATCCGGCGAGGGTGAGCTCATTGGCCGCGGTGTCGGCGCCCCCGTAGTGCCAGGGGGCGAACACCACCCCTTCACGGGGGTGGGAGACGCGGGCCGGGGCCTGGATGCTGCCCCGCCGGGAGGTGACGCGCACGATGTCACCCTCGCTGATGCCAAGCCGCTGGGCATCGGGCTCGGAAAGCTCCACCCACATCGCGGGCGCGGCCGCGTTGAGTTGTGGGCTACGACTGGTCTTGGTCCGGGTGTGCCAGTGGTAGACCGTGCGACCGGTGGTGAGCCGCAGCGGATAGGTGTCATCCGGCTCTTCGAAGGGATGCTCGTATTCGGTGGTCTTCAGGACGGCGCGTCCGTCCGCCCTGCGCGCGCGATACGCCACCTCTCCGAGGGGTGCGCCGGTGGCCAGGTCGTGCCCGTAGGACTCACAGGTGTCCAAGTCGGTGTTGAACACCCCGCCGGTGTAGAGCCGTTCGGTCCCCTCCGGCGCCGCGCTGGTACAGGGCCACTGAATACCGCCGACATCGTGCAGCTTCGCGTAACTGAGCCCCGTGTAGTCGCACGGCCGTCCAGCACTGGCCGCTTTCCACGCCTCGAAGGCCCGCTCTGGTGTGTCCCATGCGGGCAGCGGCTGACCGTCTTTGTCGGTCAGTCCCATCCGGCGGGCGTAGTCGAGAAAGATCGCCATGTCACCACGCGCCTCACCGGGCGGTTCGACGGCTTGCTCCTGCAGGTGCACCGTCCTGTCGACGTTGGTGTACGTTCCGGTCTTCTCTGCCCACAGCGCCGCGGGCAGTACCACGTCGGCCAGTTCGGTGGTCTCGGTGCGGTAGCCGTCGGAGACCACGACGAAGCACTGGTCACCAGAGAGGATGCGGCGGATGCGTGCGAGGTCCGGCATGGATACAGCAGGGTTGGTGGCGACGATCCACATGAATCCGATGGACCCCTGTTCCGCGTAGCGGAAGATCGCGTTGGAGTCGGTGGGTTCGGCCCAGTGTGGAATCATGATCGGGTCGACGTTCCACAACTCGGCCAACTCACTTACGTGATTCGGGTTGTCCCAGTTGCGGAAGCCGGGCAGTGCGGGACCGCAGCCGGCCTCCCGGTTGTTCTGGGCCGAGGGCTGCCCGTTCATCTGCAGGATCCCTGCCCCGGGGCGGCCGAGCATGCCGCGCAGCAGGTGAATGTTGTTGACCTGGCAGGCGGACGCGGTGGCCTGATGCGACTGGTAGAAGCCCATCGAGCAGGTGGACACGATGTTGCTGCTCGATCCGAAGATCTCCGCTGCCGCCCGGATGTCCTTGGCGGGCACACCGCAGATCTCGGCGGCCCACTCCGGAGTCGTCTCACGGGTACTGCGGTCCAGCTGGTCGAAGCCCACGGTGTGGGCGTTCACGTAATCGGTGTCCACCCAGCCGTGCGCGATCAGCTCATGCACCAGGGCGTTCATCAGCGCCAGATTGGTGCCGTTGCGGATTGGCAGGTGGATCGTGGCCCGTTCGGCCACCTTGGTACGCCGTGGGTCCACACAGACAAGCCGAGGCGGATCGGAAGCGTCGAGACGGTCCAGCATGCGCGCCCACAGCACCGTCTGGGTCTCGGCGACGTTGTGGCCGAAGAGGAAAATCGTGTCGCAGCTGTCGATGTCCGTGTAGGAGCCGGGCTGGCCGTCCGATCCGAACGTTTCCTGAAACGCCGCTGCCGCTGTGGCCGTGCACAGGCGGGTGTTGCCGTCCATGTGCGGGGTGCCGATGCCTCCCTTGCCGATCACCGCCAGGGTGTAGTACTCCTCGATCATCAACTGGCCGGAGGTGTAGAAGCCGTGGCTCAGGGGTCCCTTGGTATCCAGTAGAGACCGTGATCGCTCGACCACCCGCCCCATGGCGGTGTCCCAGTCGGTCTCGACCAGTCGACCGCCCTCACGGATCAAGGGTGTGGTCAGTCGGTCGCGCTGCTGGCCCTGCCACCCGTAGAGCCCTTTGGGGCCCAGCCGCCCGTGGTTGATCCGGTCCTCGGCCCGGCCCCTGACTCCGACCATCTGCCCGTCGCGGACCGCTACCTCCAGACCGCAGCCGTTGGAGCACAGCAGGCAGGCACCCCGCACCCACTTCTGGACGTCGGATTCATCGACGCCGTCCAAGAGGAACTGGTCGACGCGCTTCGGCCACGAGCTGCCCGCAGGATGCGGAGTGCGGCTCCCCCAGATGTCCGCGATGCGATCGGTTTCCATGTCCCACTGTCCTCTCGTACCGTGCCTTTTCAATGCGCTGACCGGCGGTCACCGCAGTCCTTCGGTCAGCCGGACGGTCGGGCTCCGACTGCGGGCTTTCCTCCGCTGCTTCGTCGCGGGAGGAAGGATCTGCACATGGCGATGGCAACCGCGACCCACGCGGCGAAGCCGAACCACACCTCGACCCGTGCGATGTCGACCATGAACGCAAGTCCCGCGGTCCGGCCGTAAGAGACACTCGCCGCCGCGTACATGCCGAGGGGGAAGACCATGCTCCACAGCGCCGGCTCGTATCCCACCCGCTCCCGGGCCACCAAATGGCGGCGCACCGCGAACGCCAGAAGGAGCGGGATCCACCAGGTCCCGAAAGCCCACAGCACGAACGACAACCCGGACACCACCTGCCGAGCCGCGATCATGATGGGCAGCGTGGGCGGGAGGTCCAGGATCTTGGCTCCTGCCAGCACGCTGATGGCCGTGGCTCCCATGTAGACCCAGTAGGTGGGGCTGAGGGCGTGTGGGGCGATCGGTTCGTCGAGCAGACGGACGGTGACCAGGCCGACCAGCATCAGATAGAAGACCACCGCCATCCCCCAGAAGGCCACCGCCAGCGGCGCCAGCGAGGACGTGACACCCGGTTCCGCCGCGGCCACGGTCGCGGCCACGGCGGCCAGCGACTGCGTGCCGACAACCCACATGAACCAACTGCCGTCGGCCCTTGGCAGCACCGGGCCTTGGCGGCGGCCCACCACCATCGCGCCTGGAACGGCATAGGTGAGCACCAGCCAGACCGGGACACTGGCCAGCCCCAGTACCGCACAGACGAGCGGATGGTCGTCGGCCAGCCGCAGCCCCACCACATTGGGGGCTGCCACCAGGGTGAAGTAACCGAAGCCACGCGCGGGATCTCGTACGTCCGCGGCGACCCGCCCCGGAAAGACGACGGCACGCCAGGCATACGCCACCAGCAGCACCGCGAAGGCGCACGCCGCCAGCACCAGCAGCACCGCGGACAGCACGTCTGCCCCGAAGAGGTCCAGGCCCGTGGAGACGATCCCCGTCGCCATCACCACGGCCGCGTAGCCCGGGTGCAGGTCCGCGATCTCCTGGCGGATCCGATGGCTCACAGTCCGATGGACCATCGACCCGGCCCCTCCGCGGTTAGAAGACTCTCCGGAGAGAAATTATGCACTGTGTGTAATGAAATTGCCGCATGTGCTGCATTTTGGGATGCATTTGGCGGTCGGAAATCTCCGCCGCTGCCGACGCCCGCGGGCAGAAGGAGACCAGAGATCCGGCGCTGTCGCCGCCCTGGCCGGGCTGCGGGCCGTGCCCCAACCGGCCACCCATGAAACCGCCCCGCATCTGGCCCCAGCAGGACTACAAGGCCCAGCTACGGCGGACACCCGAGCAGAGGTGTCTCCCACGCCAGCCCTGCGGTCACCGACCGCAGGACCTCGGACGGGCACGTACCAAGGCGTTTGCGCCAGGCCTGCCCGGCGGTCGGGCCGAAGGCCAGCGGCCTGCACCGGTCGTCGGCCGCGCGCGGGTGGACCTTCGTGCTCAGCCCGCCGCGGGACCGGCCGATGGCATGGTCGTTGCGGCTCGCCGGCCGGGTCCCCTTTTACGGGCCCAGCCGCGTGCTGATGCGCGCGCACGATCACGGAGTTCACCGAGATCGCCCAGTTCAGGTCCTCATCGGCGTCGGCCTGGGCCATCAACGCGGTGAAGCCCCGCCGCCAGGTGCCGTCGACGGCGCACATCCGCAACAACCGGTTGTGGGCGTTCTCCAAGACCCGAAGTGCTCGGGCGGGTCCATCCACCGGCGTGCCGGTCCGGCAGCAACGGCTAGGGCGTGTTTTGAAAGTCCCGTCTGGCTCACGGCGCCTGGCACGCACGCTCGCCGCGTTGTCGGGTCGCCCGAGTACGCCCGGTACGAGGGCGATCCTCCGCCTTGCGATCGCACGCACCAGACGCCGTGAGCCCCGCCCTACGGGCGGACGACGCCACTTTCAAAACACGCCCTAGACGCGTGCCCACTCCGCATCAGACAACGACCAACGATCAGATGATCCGGAGGAAACAGTCTGGCCAGGCAGTCGCTCATCAGTGATGGAACCCAGGGGTCTGGCCCTCTGAGGGCATCGGTCCCCGGAGCCGGTCGAGAAAGCCGACCGCCTCACGGATATCGTCCAGCAGCGACCGGGCGAGATCCATGCTCAGTCCATTGCGCACGACGATGCGCTGGACAGTCACGTTGCTGAGGTTGTCGGGCAGAGGGTAGGCGGGAACCTGCCAGCCCTTCAGCCGTAGCCGGTCGGACAGGTCGTACAGACTCCAGTTCTCCGTATGGCCGGCCGTCTGCCGCCAGGCAAAAACTGGGATGTCCGAGCCGTCGTTCCACAGATCGAAGGCGTCCAGGACGCCGATGCCCTGCGCGAGGAAACGAGCGACGTCCTGGCTGGCCTTTTGCACGCTGTAGTAGCCGGCCTTGCCCTGCCGCAGGAACTGGTAGTACTGCAGAAGCACCTGCGCGCCGGGCCGGGAGAAGTTGAGCGCGAACGTGGGCATGGCTCCGCCGAGGTAACTGACCCTGAAGATCAGGTCTTCGGGCAGCAGATCGCTGCTTCGCCACACCACCCACCCCAAGCCCGGGTAGACGAGTCCGTACTTGTGGCCCGAGACGCTGATCGAGTGAACTCGCTCCAGTCGAAAGTCCCACACCAGGTCCGGCTGGAGAAACGGGGCAATCATTGCGCCGGACGCTCCGTCAATGTGGATGGGGATGTCGAGGCCGGTGTCGTGGTGCACCGCATCTAGAGCAGCGGCGATTTTGTCGACCGGTTCGTACATGCCGGTGTAGGTGACGCCGAGGATGGCCACAACACCGATCGTGTTCTCATCCACGTAGGAGGAAAGGTCGTGCCCGTCGAGGCACTTGTGCTCTTCGCTGATGGGCACGAACCTCGGCTCGACGTCCCAGTAATTGCAGAACTTCTCCCAGACGACCTGAACTGCGGACGTCATCACCAGATTCGGCCGGTCAGTCGACTTCCCGGCTGCCCGCCGCGCCAACTGCCAACGCCGCTTGAACGCCAGCCCGCCGAGCATGCAAGCCTCGGACGAGCCGATGGTGGACGTGCCCATGGTGGCGGTCGGCTCGGGCGCATGCCACAATTCCGCGAGGATTTTCCAACAGCGGCCCTCGATGTCGGCGGTTTGAGGGTACTCATCCTTATCAATCATGTTCTTGTCAAAGGACTCGGAATACAGCTTCGAAGCGTACGAGTCCATCCACGTGCCGACGAACGTCGCCTGATTAAGACGTGAGTTTCCGTCAAGCATGATCTCGTCATGGACGATCTGGTAGGCCGTCTCGGGAAGCATCGACTCGGTCGGCATCCGGTACTTGTCTACAACCCTGGCTTCACCCGGACGGGCAAAAAGAGGATTTACGGCTACGACACCGTCGTCAACCATGATCGGCCTCCCCGTGCGGCACCTGCTGTTCCCTGCCGCCGTTGGCAATATGTATCGCTCATTCCTACCTTTTACTGGAGCTGACAACTCGACGACACAGCAGGGGAAAGAGTGACTAACCTCGATCGTTCATGAGCCCTCGTCGGTTCGCTGGCGGGGACTCTGTGTTTGCGCGGTGCGGTCTTTCCGGGTGCGGGGCAGGCTGAGGGCCCGGTTGTCGTGTCGGGTGGGCGCCGGGTCCCACACCGGCGGCGGCCCGTGTTGATGAGTTGGGCGGCGGCGGAGAACAGCCGCAGGCGGAGCTTCTTGGGTTCCCAGCGGCGGGGTCGCCGGTCAGAGCGAGCATCGGCATCCAGGCCAGGAGGTCCAGCGCGAGGGAGACGTTCTCCAGCCAGATCCGGTTCTGGGCAGTGTCGTGCAGGGGCAGGTTTTGGCAGACCGGTGTCGCGGGCGTTTCGGATGCGGTCCTCGCAGCGGGCCCGCCTTCGGTGACGCAGTTCCAGAGTGGCGAGCCGGCCGCCCTTCGTGTCGGTCGCGAAGCGGGTCAGACGGTTGCCGTCGACGTCGGTGAAGCGCAACTGTGCTCCGGGGTGGAGCCGTTCCTTGCGGACGATGAGCCGCGTCCCCGTGGGCCAGGAGGAGAGGTCGGGCATGTCGGTGATCTCTGCGACCCGGGCGCCGGGACGCTCGGTGCCGCCTGCGTCGTAGGCCGGCGTCCACGCCTTCTCCGGGATGTTCAGGACGGCGTGGTGGATGGCGTCGGTGATGGTCATTCCGACGGAATACGACAGCCACCGGCCCCGGCGGGAGAGCCAGTCGAGGAAGGCGTGGTGCCGCATGCGGAGTCGGTGCGGATCGGTGTCTGCCCGCCCCGTCCCCGTCGCAGGTGTCCGGGGAGCTGGGCCAGGACGAGTTGGGCGGTTTCGATGTGGTCGGTGGCGGTGTTGGAGTCTGCGTTGCCGGGCCGCAGCAGCGCGGCCACCGGCTCTCCGGAACCTGCCTGGCCGTGGTCGACGAACGCGACGAGCGGATGATGGCCGAAGGTCTTCCTTCCAGGTCGCGGTCGCGTCCTGCTTCTCGGAGTGCGCGAGGACCAGCACGCCGTCGATGTCGACGATCACGTGACCATCGGCGGCCGGACCGTTCGCCCCGGCCAACTCCCGGACCCGCGAGCGTACTTCGGCCCGCGCCGACCGGATCGTGGTGAGCGCCTTCGGTCCGGCTGCGGCGAGGGCGTCGATGAGCCGGGAGACCGTGGGATCGGAGGCCACCGGGCCGAACACGTCGGGCTCGGCCCGCAGCATGGCGACATCGGCGAGGCAGTCCCCGCCCAGAGCGACTCCGAGCGCGGCATCCAGCAGGACCTTGCCCGGGTCGTGCACTGCCCGCGGCTTGCGCCACGGAGTCAATGCCACCGATATCGCGTCGTCCAGGTCGGACTTGCGGACCGACTCCACAGGCAGCACCGCCCCGGCTAGCGAGACCACCCCACGGCCACCGCCCTAGACAGGACCCTAGACAAGTCCCATCGTTGCAGGTCAGGAGCACTCTCCGCTTATTTGATCAAGTCATGGACGGGCACGCTCATGAAAGCCCGAGGCTGAGGGCTGTCCCGTAAATGATCTCTGAGACGCCTCAGGGACGGCGAGCTGTTGTACGGCTTGGTGGCCTATCCGGCGAGTGCGAGGTTGTGCATCGGTGCGATGCCGAGCATCGCGTGGTGGACGCCGTCGCCTTTGTGGCGGCAGTCGCGGAGGATCTTCCAGGTCTTCATGCGGGCGAAGACGCGCTCGACGCGGGCGTGGACCTGCTTGTGAGACTTGTTGTGGGCTTGTTTCCAGCCGGACAGTTCTTCCCCTTTACGGCGTCGGTGGGGCATCACGAGTCCGGTGCCGGGATGGCCGCCGTCCGCGATCGTCATGGTCTTACCGACGGCGGCCTTGGCGCCGGATTCCTCCCATGCCCTGCAGTCGTTGTGGTTGCCGGGCAGGGGCCGGCCGACCGCAACGATCAGGCGGGTATCGGCGTTGACGACGACCTGGTGGTTGGTGGAGTACCGGTAGTTCTTGGACTCCGCGGTGCTGTGATCGCGGATGGGCGGCAGGGTGCCGTCCACGATCAGCACGGTGTCTTTCGCGAACCGCTTGCGGGGCTGGAGGCGAGCATCGGCCCGAGGTGATCGATGATTCGGTTCCGCCGCCGATCTGGAAACCCCGAACGGCGGCACCAGTTGGGGCAGCATGCACAGGTTCGTGCGCCAGTAGGCCCGGACCAGCAGCGCCCGGTCCTCCTGCCAGACACCACGGCCGGCCCCTGCGAATCGCATCCGCACCCTCGCGCAGGAGAACCGTCACCAGCCTCCCGAACTGCCACGGGCTCAGCCCGGTGAACGGAGCTGTCCAGGACGGCTCCGCCACCGTGATCACACCAGCCACCACAAGATCGTTTCATGGTGCCCAACGCAATGCCGAGAATGCTCCTATGACTGAAGAACTGGTGACGTTCCTTGAGTCGCGGCTGGACGAGGAGGCGGACTTGGCCCGGCGCTGCGACGGTGACGGATGCGGGGAGTCGTCTGCCCAGGGACACACGGTCGACTTCTGTCAGGTTGACCTCCCCGGATTCGACCCCACGATTGCTCCGCATGTGGCTCTGCACGACCCGGCCCGCGTCCAGCGCGAGATCGAGGCCAAGCGGCGAATCCCGACCCGTCACGCGCGCGACCCCTGGCCATGTCACAACTTGCGTGACCTCGCCTCGCCCTACGCCGACCATCCTGACTTCCCCGCCCGAGCCTGAACCGGGCATCGCCGTTCACGGGACAGCCCTTAGGTAGTCCATGCCGTTGCTCACGGGGGTGAAGGACACGTCCGGCCGCGCGGAGGGGCGCGCTGCCTTGTTGCCGCCCCGCGCGGGCACGGGCGCCAGCGTCGGCTCCGCGTCACGGTTGGGCTCGGACTGCTCGTCCTCGCTCATCCGATTCCCCCTCGGTAGCTACCGGTTACTCCAGTGGGGAACTCCCGGCCCGGGTCGTGTGCGAGGCACACCGCAGAGTCGCGGTCCTGAATCGCCGTCCGGCGGCGTGGCTTCCATCAGGAGGCGCGCGAGGGCGACACCAACAGCTCCCGTGCCCCCGAAATAGTTCGGTGAACAGCGAGGCACCTGGCCGGGGGCGGCGTGGCCGTGCAGGATGCTGAGGCCGCCCTGTAGATGGCCCCCACACGTCCTGGCCGAGTATCCGGTTGACCATGTGCCGCAGGGCCCTGCATGTGTCAACGGTTCACGGCGAGAGCCCCGACAACGCACGTCAGCGCCTTGTCTGGCCGGCCCTGGCTCTGGTCTTAACCGTGGGGTCGGTGTTCCGGAGCGAGAGTGGCATGCCATGCCGCCCGGCATGGCATGCCACGGTCCTTACTTGGCGGCCGGAGTGGCCGGCGGGGACCATGCGGGCAGCGACTCCATCCAGAAGCGGGTCAGGTTCACCGAGCTGATGAGCCACTTGCCGTTGACCTTCTCGTAGGTTTCGCGGTACTGACCGTAGCCGTGATGTCCCTCGACGCCCTTCGTGTCGGCCGGGATATTCAGAATGTCCTGCATGGACCAGATGCCGGTCGCCGTGTGCGGTCCCGTGATCGCGATTTCCGGCATGTAGCCCGAGTGGGCGGTCGGTGCGGCACCGATGACGTCATGGATCACCTGCGCGAACTCCTGCGGTGATGCGAACGCCGTGCCATCGGTAACAATCTTGGCGTCGCGAGTGAACAGTGAGGCCAGTTGGCCCGTCTTCTTCTCGTCCACGAAGCGGAAATAGCGGGCTTTGAGCTGGTGGATGTCCTCGATGTCGTTCAGCCGCTGGACCTTGGCCTCGAGCTCCCGGTAAGAAGAGTTCGACTGGTAAGAGGTCCGCGGCTGGGCGTCGGCGCTGGCGGAAGTGGAGCTGAACGCGACGGCGGCGGCTCCGCCGCCGACCAGCAGTCCGGCGGCCAGGGCCGATCCGACGATTCGCAAGCGCCAGGCGGGGCCCTTGCGGGCATTCTGCTCGTTCATGACGTGGTTCCTTTCGTTTCCGCGGGATGCCGGTGCCGCGCGCGTCAGAGACATGACGAGCCGTCGGCTGCCGGTGCGGAGGATCAGTGATGTGCGGGTCACGGCGCGATCTGCGTCGTCGCGGTTGTCGCACGCACGGCCGGAATGCCGCAGGGCAGGGAAGACCCTCTGGGCGACGCCGGGCACTACCAAAAGCTGGCAACCGGGCAACCCACAAACGTAGCTAGGGGTCTAGTGCACCGGGGCGGGTCGTGCTTGGGACGTCTCGTCGGAGGGTGCGCTGAGGTCCGGGCGGGGGGCGTTGACCATGACGAGGGAGAACAGCGCGGAAAGGACGAGGAAGCCGACGGCCCACCAGTAGGCCGTGCTGAATCCGTGAACGAGTGCGACGTCGGTGTCGGTTTTCCCGTGTCCGTGGGAGAGGAGGTAGGCAGTGGTGGAGCTGGCGGCGATGGTGTTGAGCAGGGCGGTGCCGACCGATCCGCCGACCTGCTGGGAGGTGCCGACCATGGCGGAGGCGATGCCGGCGTCCCGTGGGTTGACGCCGTGGGTGCCCAGGCTCATGGCGGGCATGAAAGCGGTGCCGATGCCGAGGCCGGTGATGATCTCGGCGACGGCGAGCAGGCCGTAGGAGCTGTCTGCCTGCAGCAGGACGAGCAGGAGGACGCCGCCCGCGGTGGCGAGGTAGCCGCCGCTCATCAGCAGTCCGGGACGCATCCTGGCGGACAGTCGGGTGCCGATGACCATGGAGCCGAATGCCTGTGCGGCTCCCAGCGGCACGAACGCGAGACCGGCCTCGACGGGGGAGTAGCCCTTGACGAGCTGCAGGTAGTAGCTGAGGAAGAGGAACATGCCGAACATGCTGATCACGGCGAGTCCGACCGAGAGGTAGGCGCCGGCCCGGTTGCGTTCGGTGAGGACGTGCAGCGGGAGCAGGGGCGCCTTGATCTTGCCTTCCACTCTCAGGAAGGTCAGCAGCAGTACCACGCTCGCGATGAGCAGGGTGATGGTGAGGGCGGAGTCCCAGCCGCGGCTCTCGGCTTCGGAGAAGCCGAAGACCAGGGCGACTAGGCCGGTGGTGGCGAGGATCGCGCCGGGTATGTCGATGCGGGTGCGCTTGTCCTTGGTGGGTATGTCGTGCACCACGGTGATGGCGCCGATGATGCCGACGACGGCGATGGGGATGTTGACGAGCATCGACCAGCGCCAGTTCAGGTACTCGGTGAGTATTCCGCCCAGGAGCAGTCCGAGGACGCCGCCCGCGGTGGCGATGGCGCCGTAGATGCCGAATGCCTTGGCTCGCTCCCTGGCATCGGTGAAGGTCAGGGAGATCAGGGCGAGCGCGGCCGGGGCGAGCAGTGCGCCGAAGACGCCCTGTCCGGCCCGGGCGATCAGCAGAACGCCCAGGCTGTTGGCGGCTCCGCCCAGGGCGGAGGCCAGGGCGAAGCCGATCAGACCGATGGTGAAGGCCCGCTTGCGCCCGATCAAGTCGCCCAGACGGCCGCCCAGGATGAGCAGACCGCCGAAGGCCAGGCCGTAGGCGGTGATGACCCACTGGCGGCCGCCGTCGGAGAAGTGGAGTGCCTCCTGGGCCGATGGCAGGGCGATGTTCATGATTGCGCTGTCCAGGAACACCATCAGCTGGGCGATGGAGATGAAGAGCAGCGCCGCCCAGCGACGAGGATGAGGATGCGTTGGTGCAGGCATGGGGAAGGCCGTTCTTCGTACGGGGTGGAGGAAGCGCCCGTGGATGGTCTCGGGGCGATGCGACGTCCGGACGCGGAAGAGGCTGGGGACCCTGCGGCTCACCCAACCGGACCGGGCGGTCATGTTGACCGTACCACCCAAAGCGGACCGGGCGGTCATGTTGAATCTCACAAACCTGACCCGCCGGTCACATTGGGAGGTGGAAACTGACCAGGGGGTCCGGTTCCCGTACACTCATGCATGGACGAGGGAGGCAGTCGCCATGGAAAACCCGCCAGTGATCAAGCCGCTGCGAAGCGATGCCGTGCGGACCAGGAAGCTCCTGGTCAAGGCGGCGGGCGAGGCATTCGCCGAACTCGGCAGTGAGGTGTCCGTCGCTCAGATCGCGGAGCGAGCCGGGATTGGCAAGGGAACGGTGTTCCGGCACTTCGCCACGAAGGAAGACCTTCTGGCGGCGATCGTCTACGAGAACATGTTCCTCCTCGTCGCTGTGGGCAAGCGGCTGGTTCAGTCCGAGGACCCGACAGAGGGGCTGCGCGCATTCATGAGCGCCGCCATTGAGCTCCAGGTCAAGGACCGAGCCTTCTGCCAGGTCGCCCAGGGGGAAGCTCGCCACCACCCCGAGGTACGCAAAGGCCAGGAGATGCTGGACGAGGTCACCGAGGCCCTGACCGACCGCGCCCGCCGGCGAGGAGGCGTCCGCCAGGACATCACCGGGCAGGACGTCATGCTGCTGATCAGCGGCATCTACCAGACGGTTTCCCCGGTGGTGGCGACACAGCCGCATCTGTGGCGGCGCTACCTCCACCTGGTCTTCGACAGCATGCAGGCGTGCGACGCACCGGAATTGCCGGGCCCGCCGCCCCTTTCCAAGACGAGGGCCGCTTCTCCACCCTCCCAGCCCCAGTGCACTTAGTGTTGCCGACAGTCGTAAGTCCTGATCATCGCCAAGACCTCCGGTGCGGTGAGGTGTTCGAGTCCCCACCCCACGCGGAGGTCTTTTTTCGCGTCACACCCCATGTCCGACCAAGCGTCACGGCCCACCGCTTTAGATCGAGTGGGTCGTAAGAAGCGTCGCGCACTCCACGGGCATGGACAGGAACGGTGAGTGGTGACTGGACAGCCGGTGGACTTCGCGCGGCACAACGCCGTACAACGTCCGGACCGGTTCTTCGATGGCCGGCACGAGGCCACGCGGTTCGGCGGGCACCGGCCGCGTGGTAGCCCGGAGGAGCAGTGTCGGCAACGAGCGGGGTTGCGTCTTCGCCCCACGCTCCGGCATGTGTTGCCAACACCCCCATTGAGGTCACCAACAGGTGCGGCTGAGCCATGAATTGACTCGGTCTGCAACGTCGTGCCACCGCGGTTCGAGTATCAGGCTGTGGGCACGGTCGGCAAGGTAGAGGTAGTCGGCGCCGAAGTGTGCGGCATGTCTCCGCACCAAGTCCGCAGGAGAAACGATGTCCTTGCCGCCGGCGACCATAAGCGTGGGCCCGCCGATTCGGGTCCGGTCCAGCTCGATGGCGGCTCCGCGCTGCGCGGCTTCCCACACGGCTTTGGGTGATTCGTCTGGCATCAATCCGTAATAGCGACGTGCGTCCTCCTCCGGGCAACCGGCGAGAAACCATTCCACGGCCATGTCATAGGGCATTGGCGGGAAGGGCGCCGACCAGTCCACCGGCAGGGGTATCGGTTCCCCCTTGCTCTCCGTGCTGGGCACGGGCGCCAGAAGTACCTGCGCCAGAACGGAATGGTCCTCGGAGTACTTCTGTGTCACCGCCGCACCCATGCTGTGTGCCATGAGCACGGGGGTCTCGTTGATGTGGGAAACGACGATGTCCAGCTCCCTTGTCGCATCGAGCATGCCGCGCTGGACGAATTCCCCGGTGGGCAGAGCACGGGAACCGGTGTGGTTGAACCAGCTGAAGGCATAACAGTGGCGGCCCTTCCCGGCGAAGTAGGGCAGCCAGTTCTCCCACAGCCAGCTGCCGTGGCTTCCACCGTGCACGAACACGATGGGGGGAGCCGTGGCAATGCCATCGGGTGCCGCGTGCTCGACGAACACCCCGTCGACCGTATAGTGCTCGACCTTCATACGTACCTCCATGGATGTGGGAATGGGCGGACAGGCTCCAGTGACTGAATCCCTGCTGCCTCGGGGAGCATTTGCCTGGTGGGCGATTCAGGGCTGACCTGAGACACGGCATCCTGGAACAGGACGCCACGAAGACCACCTCATGCGTGCGGTCGTCTCGTCGGAGGGGGCGTGGGGCTCACGCCCAGACCGGGCCCAGGATGTCCTTCAGCCCGGCGGCGGCGAACAGTCGGCGGCGGGACTCCTCCAGTTGCTCCTGTGCCTGAGCAGCCTGCCCGGTAAGCACGCCATGGCGCTTGAGGATCCGACCATCTACGAGGACGGTGTCCACGTCTGCGGGGCCGGCGTTCATCAGCACGGTGGTGACGGCGTCGTTCAGCGGGCTCAGGTGCGGACGGCGCGCGTCGACGAGGATGATGTCCGCCCGCTTGCCAGGGGTAAGCGAGCCGACACGGTCACTCATTCCCCACGTCGCGGCTCCCGCGGTGGTGGCGAATCCGAGGACGTCGTGGTGGTCCAGCTCCACCTCCATCGGTGGCTCGTCGCGCTCGAGTGCGGCTGCGTTGGCGCGCGCCCGCTCGGCGGCAAGGGTCAGCCGCATTTCGCTGAACAGGTCGGTCCCGGTGCCGGCGATCGTGTCGGCACCCAACGCCGGCCGGATCCCATGGGCAAGGGCTCGGCCCGTGATGGGGAAGGTGCCGAGGGCCATCTGCATGTCCACGGTCGGGCAGGGGGTGATGTGGCCACCGGTGGCCGCGATCCGCCTCAGGTCCTCGTCACTGAATGCGGCCCCGTGCGCGTGATGCACGTCCGGACCCAGCAAGCCCAGTTCTTCGAGCACCTCTACGGTGCGGTACTTGGAGAGGTAGCCCGGGATCCCGGAGTGCATGCTCATGGGGACGGCGAGTCCGCGGGCCAGCCGGATGTCGTCGGCGGTGGCGTCCGCGGTGGAGAACTCGGGGCCGCGCAGCGCCAGGCCCATCGTGACTCGGGCGTCGTCGTCTGAGAGCACTTCGGTGCGCACCCGGCGGGCATCAGAGGGGTGCCGCTCAGAACTCTCGACGAACCACTTCATTACGCCATCGCCCACGGGCGGACCGTAGAGAAACACCGCGCGAATGCCCGAGTCACGCAGGGCGCGGATGTTTTCGTCGGCATGCTCGGGGGTGGTGACGATGTGGGACCAGTCGGCGACTGTCGTGACGCCCGCATTGACCGCCTGCAGGGCGCCCCACAGCACCCCGGCGTAGACATCGCGCGGCTCGTACTTGTCGAGGAGGCCTGCCAGCACCACCTGGAAGTAGCCGCCGAGGGAGAGCTTGGCCCCGGCGCCGCCGATCGCGCCCTGCCACACGTGTCGGTGCGAATCGATCAAACCTGGCATGACGACGTGGCCGGAGGCATCGATTACTTCGGCGCCTTCAGCCCGAAGCC
Organism: Streptomyces camponoticapitis; assembly: GCF_014646115.1. Lineage (GTDB taxonomy): Bacteria > Actinomycetota > Actinomycetes > Streptomycetales > Streptomycetaceae > Streptomyces > Streptomyces camponoticapitis. The sequence continues at coordinate 16,036 of NZ_BMMV01000042.1, forward strand.
CACGCCCGATGGCGGTGATGGTGTTGCCGTTCACCAGCACGTCAGCGCCCGGAAGCTCACCGAGAGCCGGGTCACCTGTGACGACGTGCCCACCCCTGATGAGTGTGGTGCGAGTTGTCATTGTTCGCTCCTGTCGATCACATGGCAGTCCACTGTCCTGATCGCGCTTCTGGCGACCTGGCTCGTTGGCGAAGGGTTGCTCAACCAACGTTTCCGCGTGGGTGAGCGCGCACGCAGCCGACCTACAGTGCGTGCCACGCCCTCCTCACAACCATCGAGCGGTCAGACCATCAGGCTGACGCGGTCGTTCACACCGACCAGGGTCTTTCCGCGGACGTCCAGTCCGACGGCGGGGACCAGGCCGGCGTGGCGGGCTGCGGTGTTCGCGTCGCTCCAGAGGCGTTGGAGGGGACTTGTCCTCGTCGGCCGCGCGGTAGATGTGCGGCCGGGCTGTCTTGATCTCGGCGGCCGGTACCGAGAGGACCCGGTGTTCGGGAACGAAGACGTCGTGACCGACCAGGGTGTAGCTGGCGGTGCCCCGCATGCCCGCGGTGTGCCATGTGTCCACCACGGTGAGGTCGGCAGCCGGGATCAGGACCAGGGCCTGGTCGATGACCTCGCCTCGTTCGTCCTTGAGCAGGACGCCGACCGCCACCCAGGTGCCGTACGGCGCACCGGAGTTGTAGGGTCGGCGGCCGTTCACAGCCATCCGCCTGGGACGCGTTCGCCGGCGCCGGTCGGAGCGGCCACGCCGGTCACCCGCGCGTCGGGATCGGCGCCGAACACCCGTCAGCTCCGCTGTGCGACCGGCCGCCTCCCGTGCGCCGAGCGGTTCGGGCGAACCTGGTGCTGCCCATGCTTGTTACCTTCTTGATCGCCATTCAGAGGAAGTCTCAGCGCATGCAGCATCAGATGTGATGCCTTCGCGGCTCGGCTTCGTACGCGCTGGTGAGCCGCTCGCCTTCCCACCGGCTCTGCCCGCAGTTGCGCCGCGCGTCTGTGATGCGGCGGTTATGCGGCGGTCATGCCGCCGTCGATGGCGAGTGCGGCACCGGTGATGAACTTCGCTTCGTCGCTGAGGAGGAAAGCTGCGAACGCCGCGATTTCGGCTGGCTGGGCTATCCGCCCGATCGGGTGCATCGCTCCGGCCACCCGGACGGCTTCTTCCGGGGGCATGCCCATGTTGCCGCGGAGCAAGGGGGTGTCGACGCCGCCGGTGACGAGCGCGTTGATGCGTATGCCGGCAGCCGCCGTGTCGAGGGCGGCCGACCGTGTGAGTCCGACAACGCCGTGCTTGGCTGCGCTGTAGGAGGCCATGTTGGCGGCTCCGGTGACCGCGAGGTTGGAGGCGTTGTTCACGATCGCGCCGCCGCCGGACGCTTGCAGCACGGGAATTTGGTACTTCAGGCTGAAGAAGACGCTGCTGAGGTTGAGCGTCAGATCAGCGTTCCAGGCCTCGCCGTCGATGTCGGGAAGCGGGCCGACGGCGGTGGCCGCGCCGACGTTGTTGAAGGCTGCGTCGAGACGTCCGTGCCGGTCGACCACCTGCTGGACCAGATCCGCGACCTCGGCCTCCACGGTCACGTCGGTGCGTACGAAGACGGCGTCCGCTCCGGCGGTCTGGAGTTCTGCGGCCAGGGCGTCGCCTGCTTCCTTGCCGCGGGCCGCGAGGACCACTTTTGCGCCCTCGGAGGCGATCCGCTCGGATGCGGCACGGCCCATGCCGGAGGTGGCGCCCGTGATGAGGACGACCTTGTCGGTGAAGCGTGCGGGCATGGCTGAGTACTCCTGTGTGTGCTTGAAAATGAGCGTGCTCGAACTGAATGGACTCAGAAGGTGATGACGAGTCGCCCGCGGACGCCGCCTGCCGCGAATCGCCGGTGAGCGTCCCCGGCCTGGGCCGGGGAATAGGTCTGAGCGACCCGTGGGGCGAGGACGCCCGCCTCGGCGAGTTCCCTAATACGGTTCAGTTTGTCCGTGCGCCCGAAGTAGTCGGGGACGAAGGTGGTGTGAACTGTGACTCGGCCGCCGTCGTCGTACTCGTAACCGCCGGGTTCTTCGGCGCTGCGGAAACGGACGAAGATTCCGCCATCGCGGACGGCCTCCGACAGTCGGGGGCCGTGGATCGCGACGTCGGCGACCGCGTCTACGCCGTCGGGATACCGGGCGCGGAGATGTTCGACGACTTCGGACCCTCTGGCCACGACCTGGTCCGCGCCGAAACCGCGGACCCGTTCCTCGTCGCCGGGTGCCGCATCGGCGATCACGGTGAGTCCCGCTTTCTTGGCCAGTTGGACCAGGTAGCTGCCGAGCATCCCGGCTGCTCCGACGACGGCGAGGACCGATCCTGCGGGCAGGGCCAGCTCGTCGACTGTCAAGAGGGCGGTGAGCCCGTTCATCGGCAGGGTCGCCGCACTCGCGTGGTCGAAGCCCCGTGGCGCGCGTGCCACCCAGTCGGCCGGCAGCACCTTGTGTTCGGCGTAGCCACCGGCGGCGGTTCCCATCGGCATGACCACCGCCATCACGGGGTCGCCGACGCGCAGGTCGGTCGCAGTTCCTGGGCCGATCTCGTCGACCACACCGGCGATGTCCATCCCGGGAACGTACGGGCCCGGAGTTCCCGCGAGCATCTGCGCGTGAACGCCCGCTCGCATGAGCACATCTGCCGGATTCACCGCGGCCGCGTGCACGCGCACCCGGATCTCACCGGGTCCAGCATGCTGATCCGGCAGATCGATAATCTGCAATACGTCCGGTTCACCGAACTCGTACAGCCCCACGGCTCGCACGTAAAACAACCCCTAGGGCAGTGTCAAATGGATACTGGATTCGCCTCACATACTTGGTTTCGAGTCTCCGGAACCCTCGGCAAACCGGCAAGAGGGCACTTTGAAATGCGCAGGTATACCCGAGGGAACCACCCCAGAACCAAGGCCGGCTTCACAGCCCCGGATACCCATGCCGTACCCGGTTACGCTCGTATACTCACCACCATGACGCAGCAGATCACCGAGCCGGACGGCATAGGTCCCGCTCTGTGCGAACAGGGCCATGACCTCATCCGCAGCGTGCTGGAACGGGTGGGTGACAAGTGGTCCGTGGTCGTGATCGGCAAGCTCGCGGACACCACACGCGGGTTCAACGAACTGCGCCGCCTCAGCGACCCCATCACCCAGCGGATGCTCAGCGCCACACTGCACAGGCTGGAGCGCGACGGGCTTGTCACCCGCACCGTCCACACCACCAAGCCCCCAGGCGTCGACTATGCCCTTACCCCGCGCGGACTCAGTCTGTAGGACATCGTCCTGGGGCTGGCCCGGTGGGCGGAGAATAACGCCGACGGAATTCTGGACTCACGCACGGCCTTCGACGCCAGGCAGCTTTGACGGCTCGACGCCTGTCGCCTCACGATGTCCAGCGCCAACGCCGCTTACCACGCGTATCCACGCGGGCGCCGGCACAGTGTCCGGGTCAGGCATCCGGATTCCAGTTCTCCAGCGGGTCCATCCGGAAGCGGGTCAGCAGCAGCGAGTCGATCAGCCAGCGCCCACCGACTCTCAGGTAGGTCTCCCTGTACTGTCCGTAGCCGTCGTGGCCCTCCGGAGCGTTCTCTCCGGCCGGGAAGGTCAGCAGATCCTCCATCGCCCAGATCCCGGACGCCGCGTCCTGCCCTGTGATCTCGATCTCCGGCATGTGACCGTGATGGACTGTCGGTGCGGCGCCGATGAGATCACGAATCGTGTCCGCGAACTCTGCCGGCGAGCCCCATGTGATCCCATCCGTCACGATTCTGGCGTCGGGCGTGAACAGTGCGGCCAGCTCGTCGTGCTTCTTCTCGTCCACGAAGCGAAAATAGCGGGCCTTGAGCTGCTTGATGCTTTCGATGCTCTCGATCGCATCCAGCCTTCGCACGACCTCGTCGAGATCACTCATTGATCCGGCCTCCTTATGAGTGCGGCACCCATCCGGGCACCCGTGTAAGCGGACGGTGATCGTCTGCCCGAGCGGCAGGCGCGTGGTTCGAAAGTCCGGGGAGACTCGCCATGGCTCAGAAGTCGAGAATGAGCCTGCCGCGTACACCGCCCGCTTCCAGACGGCGATGTGCCTCGGCCGCCTGGTCGGCCGGGAACTTCTCCGCGACCCGCAGCGAGATCCGGCCCTCCTCCGCGAGCACGCGCAGGGAGTCGAGCTTGTCCTCGGCATAGCGGTACTCAGGTACGAACACGTTCCGGACTGTCACTTCCTTGTGCTCGCCGAGGGAAGTGGTGCCGGGTTCTCCCTGGCTGCGTACCAGGGCGATCTGGCCACCGGGCCGGATGGCGGGCAGCACCCCGGGCCCCATGAGCGCGGCGTCCACGACGGCGCCCACGCCGCCGGGAACGACCTCGCGTATGCGCTCGGTAACGCCCGGTCCCCGGGTGACGATCCGATCGGCGCCCAACGAGCGCACCAGGTCCTCGTCCGTCGGCGCCGCGTCCGCCACGACGCGCAGTTCGTCTGTCTTGGCCAGCTCCACGGCGTATCCGCCTACAGCGCCCGCGGCGCCAGTCACAGCGATCCATTCGCCTGGGGCCATGCTGAGCAGGTCGAGGGCAAGGCGTGCGGTCAGCCCGTTCGTCGGAAGGGAAGCGGCCTCGGCGTGCGTTGTGCCCGCTGGAGCTCGGACGATTTGCCGGGCGTCGAGGACGATGAACTGCGCGTAGGCACCGCCGGAGGGGTCGATGGGGATGACCATCGCCATCACACGGTCCCCGATCCGCAGGTCGCTGACGGTATCGGGGCCGATCGCGTCCACCACGCCCCCCACGTCCATACCTGGCCGGTATGGCGGGGTCAGGCGTCCTGCGAGCATCGGGTCGATGCATCCTTGGCGCAGCAGGACATCTGAGGGATTTACCGCCGCCGCGTACACGCGCACGCGGATCTGCCCGGGCCCAACCTCCGGGACTGGGAGATCGACGACCTCAAGCACTTCGGGCTCGCCATAGTGGTAGACGCCCACAGCCTTCATCTCACCCTTCTCTCTTTCCGGAGTGCGTAGGTTCACCGAACAAGACGTCCACCCCGTCTCCGACCGGCGTAATCGGGCGGACTATCGCTCCCGCGTTGTACGGTCATCCGCGCCGGGCCGCAGTGTCGCCGCCTCCCAGCACGCGATCAAGATCTGGGGGTGCCGACGCCGTCGAGCCACTGAGCGAGCACGGCGGCCTCACTGTGATCGAGGTCCTTCGTGGCGGTGAGCAAGGTGACCTTGTTCTGGACGGCTAGGTCACGCAGGTGCTCGACGGCCTGCTGGTGATCGGCGTCCTTCAGCTCGGCGATGTAGCGGTCGCGGAAGTCCGCGAAGCGCGCGCGGTCGTGCTGGTACCAATGGCGCAGGCCGTTCGACGGCGCCACATCGCGGAGCCACTCATCCAGATGCGCTCGCTCCTTGCTCATTCCACGAGGCCACAACCGGTCCACGAGCACTCGCTTGTCGTCCCGCGACGAAGTGTCCTCATAGATTCTCTGGTAGTCGAACCGTCCGGCCATGGCCGTCGCCACCCTTCCCATCGGCCGCGAGGCCTCGCCCAAGCCACTCGCGACGAGGCGGGGCTCGTCACTGTCAGTCTATCGGCGGCCTTGAGCTCCAGCGCGTTGTACCGCCATGACGGCCGTAGCGCCCCATCCTCAGGGTCGGCGGGAGTCGAGCGAGCTCGGTCGAATATGGCGCAGGGCCAGAGCGCGAAGGCCGTCCGGTGGGCCCGCGACCGGGTCGACCACAGCGCAGTCGAGTCGCTAGTCCGTGACCATCCGTGTCATGGCCGGGCCGTCGGTTTGGCGCACGGTGATCTCGAGTGCCGGGTGGGCGCGGGTGGGTCCGGCCGGCCAAGGGGGCAGTGGCAGGACGCGGGGGTTGGCCGGGTAGGTGTCGATGCGCAGATGTCCGGCCAGCAGGCCTCGTACCTCCGGCACCGCCTGGCTCGCCGCCGCCGCGGCTTCCAGAGCGCGCACGGAGGAGGACAGTCCGGACTGGACGATCAGCTCCCTCGCGGCGGCGTGCGTGAAGCTGTGCTCCTCGGCGAGCGCGACGAAATGCCGCAGATGACGAAGCTCCACGGAGTCAATCTCTCACAGAGATGTGGATCATCTCTTTCCGCTGCCCTCCAGCGGAAATCATGCGGATGTCCGAGTGGGTTGGAAGGGAAGCGCAGGTCAACCAATGCCCGCGCGTTCTCATCATGTTCGTCGCACGAGTGGAGCTGTTTCGTTGTCTTCCCTTCTCTACAACCGTTCCGGCGGGGCGCTGAACGAGCCATCCGGGGGGATCGCGCCCGCGCGGAGTTTCTGGACCGTGGCGATCGCCTTGGGAGCGCTGATGGCCTTCGGTACGGTGCCGACGCCTCTGTGGCCGCTGTTCGCGGGCCGTGACGGATTTGGCTCCACGATGGTCACTGTGGCCTTCGCGGCGATGGTCGTGGGCGCCGCGGTGGGGTTTCTCCTGCTGGGACACCTCTCTGACCGGCTGGGCCGTCGGCGCATCATCGTCCCGGCGCTGCTGACGTCCGCCCTCGCCGCCCTGTTGCTGGTGACCTGGCACGGAGTGACGGGGCTGCTCGTCGCTCGCGTGGTGACAGGGATCGGCACGGGGCTGATGGCCTCGACAGCCACCGCCTACCTGAGCGACCTCTACTCCCGGGCCCATCCGAAGCGGACCGGATCCCCCAGGCCCGGTCTGGTGGCGGCCGTGGCCAATCTCGGCGGCCTTTCCCTGGGGCCGCTGGTCGCCGGAGCACTCGCTCAGTGGGCGCCGGCCCCCTTGACCACTCCTTTCGTGCTGTTCGGCGTGGTGCTCGTGGCCCTGGCCGCCCTTGTGCTCACCGGCCCGGAGACCGTGGACCGGCAGAAGGCGGGAGAGTCCGCCGCCCGGTTCGGGCTGCGCCCGGGCGGCGGCGCGGTCTTCGCCGCCGCGGCGGGCATCGGCTTCTTCGCCTTCGCCGTGATGGGCTTCTTCTCCTCGCTCGGTGCGGTCATGGTCCGTGACGAGCTGGGCATCTCGGCACCATTCATCGCGGGACTCGCAGCCTTCGCTGTGTTCGCCGCCTCCGCCGTGGCCCAGCTGGCGCTCGCACGGCTGCCCGCCGCCAGCATGCTGACGACGGGCGTGGTGCTGTTCCCGGCCGGCCTGGCGCTGACCGCGCTGTCACTCTTCCATCCGGTACTGGCGCTGTTCCTCGTCGCCGCGGCGCTGACCGGGGCCGGCGCGGGGCTGCTGTTCAAGGTCTCCGTGGGCCAGAGCGTGGCGGCCGCACTACCCGCGTCACGTGCCGGTGTGCTCGCCGTGTTCTTCGCCATCGCCTATGCCGGAATGGGACTGCCCTCGATCGGCTTCAGCCTTGCCGCGCGCCAGTTCGGTCTGCGCCCTTCGATGATCGGCTTCGCTGCCGCGCTCTCCCTGGGTGCGCTCATCGCGGTCCGCGCCTCGCATCGACTCGCCGCACGCGCCGATACCTGACCCCGCAGCACGGGCCATCGGCCCGCCGCACCACTGCGCGGTCATCGCGCAGGCCGTCCCGATCCTTCCGGATCACTGCCACAAGGAGCAGCACACATCATGAACTCAGCCTCTTACAACCGCCCTTCGCCTTCGGCCGTCACAGGTCCGCACGATTTCGTCCCCGGTCGCCCTGTTGTCTTCCGCCACGCCACCGTGTTGACCATGGACACACAGGACGCCATCGAAAATGGGGACGTCCTGGTCATCGGGGACAGCGTCGAGGCGATCGGCCACGATCTGGCCGTGCCCGAGGGGACGGCCGAGATCGACGCCGCCGGCGGCATCCTGATGCCCGGCATGATCGACTCCCACCGCCACATGTACCAGACGGCGCTGCGCGGCATCGGCGCCGACTGGACCCTCAGCCAGTACTTCGTGTTCTGCTACCTGAATTGGGGCAAACTCTTCCGGCCTCAGGACATCTACGCCGGCAATGTCCTCGCCGCGGTCGAAGCGCTCGACGCGGGAGTGACGACGACCCTGGACTGGTCGCACGGTCTGCAGACCCCGGAGCACGCCGACGCCGCCGTCGATGCCCTCCAGGCCACCCCCGGCCGTTTCGTACTCGGCTACGGCAACTTGCTCAGTGCCCCCTGGGACTGGGCCTCCAGCCGCGACTTCAGGGCGTTCGCGGCCCGCCGGTTCACCGCCGGCGGGGACATGCTCAGTCTCCAGTTGGCCTTTGACGTCACCGCGGACCCTGCCTTCCCCGAGCGCAAGGCTTTCGAGGCGGCCCGCGACCTGGGGCTGCGCGTCACCACCCACGCCGGGGTATGGGGCGCCACCAACGACGACAGCATCCGCCTGATGTGGGAACACGGCTTCATGACACGTGAGGTCACCTACGTCCACGCGGCCTCTCTGTCCCAGGACTCCTACCACCGCATCGCGGCCACGGGCGGCTCCGTCTCGGTCTCCTCGGAGAGCGAACTCAACGCGGGGCAGGGCTACCCGCCCACCCAGCACCTGCGCAAGCACGGCATTCCGGTCTCGCTGTCCATGGACTCCAGTATGTGGTGGAGTGCCGACCTCTTCTCCGCCATGCGCTCCACCCTGAGCGCGGACCGCGCCCGCGAGCACCTCCAGGCTCACGGTCGTGACGAGACCGTGGTCCACAACCACCTTAGGGCCGCGGATGTGGTGCGATGGGCCACCCTGGGCGGTGCACACGCTCTTGGGCTGTCCTCGGTCGTCGGCAGCATCACTCCCGGCAAGAAGGCCGACCTGGTGCTGATCAAGAACGACCGGTCACCGGCCATGTACCCGATCATCCACCCCTACGGACATGTCGTCTTCCAGGCGGGCCGCGGCGACGTCCACACCGTCATGGTCAACGGCAGGATCGTCAAGTACGACCACGCACTCCTCGACAGCGTTCCTCTGAACGCCGCCCGAGAGGCTGTCGCCCAGACCGTCGAGCACTTCCGCACCTCCATGGGCGACAAGGAGTGGAAGGCGGCGCGCGAGCCCGAACTTCCCCACACCGAGCGGATCTCCAACCCGTACACCTACACCGCCTGGGAAGGCGGCGACCACCGCCACAAGCCCGAGGCGTAGACCTGGTACCCGGTCGCACCCGGGGCTCCCTGCCCAGTGACACCCCAGGGGTGTGGGCCGGCTGTCCCGGACGGCGACAGACGCTCCATGAGCATCTCGGCGCTCAGGCACGGCCGGAGACTGCGGAGTCCCCACCAGTCCGGAACGGTTCAGTGCGAGGACCACCCGACGAGCCGCCTCATCCGGCCACAACCAGAGTCTGCGGGGCAGTGGCCTTCATGGGCAGCCGTGGAACGGCAACAACCTGGACACCTACGCGGACGATCTAGCGGCATTGATCGAGACTCTTGACCTGCAGGACGTAATCTTGGTCGGCCACTCAACGGGGGCGGCGAGGTCACGCGGTACATCGGCCGTCACGGGACGGGCCGGGTGGCGAAGGGGAGGAGCATCACACCGAAATCGACGCCCTGATCGCTGCGTCGTCTGTCTCGCTAGCACGATGGAGAATCGATGCCAACGCGTCCGATCGCGACGACCTTGCTGCGGCTTTGGAGACGCTGGGCAAAAAAAATTGACGGAACACCTGGCAGTGGAAGAGGCTGAAGTACTGTCCATCGTCGACCAGTACCTCACGGAGGCGGAGTGACATGAACTGGGGAACCACGCCATCAACCGCCTTTCGAAAAAGAAGCTTCCCATCATCTTCGGCATGCTGGCCTCCCTTGCCGAGCCTGCGGTTATCACCCTGATGCTGTCACCGCCCCGCTCGTGCCGCGCCTGATCATGCCCATTGTGGGCCCGCGCGCCTTCGCCTCTCATGCCCGCAAGGTGTATGGGTCTGGCGTCTTCTGAACTTCGAGTCTGACGGGACTCACCCAGGCTTGGACGTAACTCCTCATCAGGGAAACGCTTGATGAGCAACGGGATTACCGCTACTGGAAAGCGGAGGAAGAGGTTCGGTCGGTCTCGCTGTTGACCCATGGCTGCATACCCTCCTCGAACTGACATCAGGTTGATGGGGTACGCGTCAGCGGTATGCGGGTCACCGACGAGAATGGGCCGGGTTGTAGCACCTGGCCTCGCCTGTGCTCCGGTCCGCTGCTGAAGGCAGGGTTACCGGTCTGCGGGCGGTCCGCGACCACGTGCCCCTGGGGCTGCCGCAGACTCCGCATGTACCCAGAGGCATCTTCGCTACGTCGGCAAGGACTACATGGTCGCCTTCGACTTCTACTCGGTGTGGGCCCGCGGGGTCCGCAGCTGCCAGATGGTAGAGGTCAGAGCCACGTAGTCCGCATTCCACCGTCCCCAGTCACGGGTGCGAGACCCGGCTGGCTCCGGCCGAGGCGAGGCCGGACAAAAGCGTCGTGGAGGAGCCTGCGCGTGATGACATCGGCACCATTGACGTCTTCGTCGGTGTTTCGCAGAAACGCCGAGAACTCCGCAGAGACGCCCTCGCCAACCTGTCATCGGGAATGCGCAGGCGGATCGATCCAGACTCCGGAAGAGCGCCTATCCACCTTGACCAAGGAGATAGGGGCACCCCCGTCAGCGAGGCGGCACGGCCCCCCGCAACCGCGCTCCAGTCTGGATTCGCGTTGGCGAAACCGCAGCGAGTGGGTCACCGGACGTCAGGAGATCGTGGCGTTCCTTACTCGGAAATAGTCACGAGAACTCGAATACCGACTGATAAAGGAGCTTTGGGCATTCGGTGACAATCGGATAGCTGTGCGCTTCGCCTATGAGTGCCTCGATGCTGACGGGAACCGGTGGCGTTCTTTCGGCATTCGATGCGGACGGCCTCTTGGCCGTGCGGCACGCCTGCATCAATGATGTGCCTATCACCGAAGCCGAGCGCCAGTACCATTGGCCGCTCGGCCGACGACCTGACGACCACCCGAGCCTCAGCGAACTCGGGTTCTGGGTCCGTACGGAGTCGTGGTCTCGTGGGGCTCCGGCCCGGGAGGGCCGGGGCCCCTGGGGTAGAACGGTTGGGCGGCGAAGTGGGGCTTGGCGGACTTGTCGCTGGTCAGCGTGGACTCGACCACAGTCCGGGCTCATCATGATGCCGCGGGGATGATTGTGGAGTCCGAGAGCCTGGACACGTTGGAGAAGGCCGCGGCGGAAAACGGGGCGCCGGCGAGGAACAGGACGGGCAACTCGACCCGGAGCGGGAAGAACGACGACGCGTGAGACGTCGCCACAAGGCGCGGCTCGCCGCCGCCGACCTGGGGCCGATCCCGCGGCGGCCGCAACGTCGAGCGCACCATCAACAAGATCAAGGACTGGCGCGGCCTCACCGTCTGCTCGAACCGCTCAATCAGACGCAGCCGGGGCTGAATTGTCGACGCCTGGAGGAACCGGGCGGACTGCTGCTTGGCCCACCCTCCTTCATCGCGGCGAAGACGGCTGGCTCCGGGGCCAGATGGACGACGTTCGGCGCCAGGACAAGACGCACCGAACCCGGTGCCTCAGCGATCATGGCCGATGCCCTATCAAACGCAACATTGATGTGTCCACTCCCTTGCCCTGGTCAGCCGCGCACAGTGTTGCACCTGATGCAATTCATCGCGTTTCGGATCTTCAGCAATCCGCCCGTGCGGCCTCGCGGATACGCCCGTCCAGCCTCTTCGCGACGAGGCCTTCGAGTGCTGGCTCCAGTAGCGGCCGGCTGCCGGACGTTTGCCTACGTGCCTGGGTGATCATCCGGGTCCGGGACGTTCGACACGGAGGCCGGCGTTGTGCGCGGCCTCGGCGAGTACCCGCCGCAGCATCGCTGGGGTCAGTCTGCCGGTGAATACGTTGCGCTGACTCACGTGGTAGCAGCCGAACACTGTCACCTCGGCGCCCGCCCCGCCCGCGGGAGCCAACGTCGTTCGTACGCCGTGGCCGAACGCCGGGCGCGGCCGTGACACGCTCCAGCCGGCGTCCTGCATGGCAGGGAGCGCGGCCTGCCAGCCGAAGGCACCCAGCACGACGACGGAGCGCATGGTCGTCTGCATCAGCTGTGCCTCCCGGGCCAGCCACACGCGGCAGGTGTCCCTCTCGCGAGTTGTGGGGCGATTGGCGGGGGGAGCGCAGTGCACAGGCGCGGTGACCCTGACTCCGTACAGTTCCAGCCCGTCATCCAATCCCGTCGCCGTGGCCTGGGAGGCTAGGCCGAGCTCGTACAGTGTTGCGTACAGGAGGTCGCCTGCCCGGTCACCGGTGAACATCCGGCCCGTCCGATTTGCGCCGTGCGCGGCGGGCGCCAGCCCCGTAATCAGCATGGTTGCGTCCGCAGGCCCGAACCCGGGCACGGGTCGCCCCCAGTACTCCCAATCAGCGAAAGCGGGACGTTTGGCGAGGGCGGTCTCCTCACGCCACGCCACGAGGCGCGGGCAGGCGCGGCACCGCACCAGGCGCGTTTTCAGTTCTGTCAGCGTGCTGGCCTCGGCTGCAGCCTGCACCGGGTAGTCCGTGGACAAGGATCAATTCGCTTTCTCAGTGGCTGGTAGCGCATGGGTGAACCTTTTGGTCCTGGAAAGCCCGGCCTGTCGGGCGCTCTGAACAGGGCCTAGGTGTATTGACCTGGGGGTTGTTGACGCGGGTGTTGGGTGGCTTGCCTCCGAGTGCGGTGTGGCAGTGGTGGTGGTTGTAGGTGTGGAGGAAGTCTGTCAGGGCTTCGGTCCGCTCGGTGTTGGAGGTGTAGGGCCGCGGGTAGGCCCATTCGTCGAGCAGGGTGCGGTTGAAGTGTTCGGCCTTGCCGTTGGTCTGGGGCCGGTAGGGGCGGGTGAGTTTGCCGGTCGCGCCGAGCTCGTTGAGGGTCTGCTTCCAGGTCAGGCACTTGCGGTAGGACCAGGCGTTGTCGGTGAGGACGCGTTCGATGCGGGTGATGCCGTGGGTGTGGAAGAAGGCGGCGGCGCGGGTGAGGAAGCCGGCGCAGGTCGTGACTTTCTCGTCCGGGTGGATCTCGCTGTAGGCGAGGCGGGTGTGGTCGTCGACAGCGGAGTGGACGTAGTCGAAGCCCATCCCGCGGATCGGTCGGCCGGCGTGCCGTCCCAGGGCTTTGTGGCCGCCGCCGTCGGGGATCCGGCCGGGTTTCTTCGCATCGATGTGGATCGGTTCGCCGGGGCGGTCGCGTTCGTGGCGTTGGATCACGGTGCCGGTGGGCCGGTCGAGCCGGGCGAGGCGGTGCAGGCCGTGGCGGGTCAGGATGCGGTGGACGGTGGAGGCGGGCAGGCCCAGGACCGGGCCGATCCGGGCGGGCCCGAGCTTGCGGGACCGCCTCAGCTCGCAGACCTGTTCTTCGACGGTGGCGGGGGTGCGGTGCGGAGTCATCAGCGGCCGGCTGGAGCGGTCTGCCAGGCCGGCTTCGCCCTCGGCCCGCCACCGGCGCACCCACTTGTGAGCGGTGGGCCGTGAAACACCCAGCTCGGCGGCGACATGCGCCACCGGCCGCCCGGAACGGACGCGGTCGACCAGCAACCGCCTGCCATGAACGGTCAACCGGGCATTACGGTGGGACGCGAAGACCTCCTGTGCGGTGCAGTCCTAGGGCCTATGTGGGGTTGTGATCTCTTGGGGTTCCGGCCCGGGAAGGTCGGGGCCCTTGAGGTAGAACGGTGGGGTGCCTCGACTTCAACTTTCCGATACCGAGTGGGAGTTCATCTCCCCGTTCCTGCCGGTCGGTGAGTACGGGCCGTACCCGGAGAACCTGCGGGCGCACTTCGAGGGTGTCGTGTGGCGGTTCAGGAACGGGGCGAAATGGCGGGAGCTGCCCGAACGATTCGGGCACTGGTCCACCGTTTACGGCCGGTTTCGGCAGTGGCGGGATGTCGGGGTGTTCACCGCGGTGTTCCAGTGTGCGATCGCCGAGGCGGCGAAGCGGGGCCTGGTGGACGTGTCGCTGGTCAGCGTGGACTCGACCACGGTCCGGGCCCATCATGATGCCGCAGGGATGATCGTGGAGCCCGAGACTCTGGAGGCGGTGGAGAAGGCCGCCGCGGAAAAAGGGGCACCAGCGAGGAACAATACGGGCAGCTGGACCCGGAGCGGGAGGAACGACGACGTGTGAGGCGTCGCCGCAGGGCCCGGCTCGCCGCCGCTGGCGTGGGGCGTTCCGGTGGCGGACTGACCACCAAGATGCACCTGTCCTGCGTGCCGCAATGCCTGCCCCTCTCGCTCAAGATCACCGCGGGGCAGGCGGGAGACAGTCCGCAGTTCATCCCAGTCCTGGACGAGATCCGCGTCCCCGGCCCGGTCGGCCGCCCCGCACCCGGCGCGACGCAGTCGCCGGCGACAAGGCGTACTCGTCCCGCAAGAACCGCTCCCACCTGCGTAAACGTGGGATCAAAGCGGTCATCCCCGAGAAGAAGGATCAGGCCGCCCACCGCAAGAACCGCGGCTCACGCGGCGGACGGCCTGTCACCTGCGACAAGCAGCTGTACAAGCTCCGCAACAGTGTCGAACGCACCATCAACAAGATCAAGGACTGGCGCGGCCTCGCCGTCCGCTACGACAAAAAGCCTGAAAGCTACCAGGCCGGACTCGAATTATGCGCCGGCCTCCTCTGGATCCGACACCTCGGATCGCAGCCTTGATCACAACTCCACACAGGCCCTAGCGGCCCGCGGTTTCCAGGGCAAGGGGGAGGCCGCCGAGCCGCTCCCCAAGCGCGGCGGCTTCCTCCGTGGTGCCGGCGGCGGGTGCGGCATCGCGCAGCACCGCGCCCGAGGGGTCAGCTGCCAGGGGTTCGAGGGGGACGAGGTGAGCCCGCGGCCCCCAGGTGGTGGGCGCGGTGTCGCGGGTGGTGACCAGGAGAAGACCGGCACCGTCGGGGCGCACCCAGCCACGGTAGGAGCCCACCGGCTCGCTGCCAGGCCCGAGGTTGCGGGGGTGTCGACGTTGTCGATCACGATCACCCACCCCCGCACTGAGGCCAGTCGCTCCCACACCACGTCGACCAGAGCGGGCCCGGCCGTTCTGGGCGTCGTGGAGCCGGGTTTCGGGGAGTCCCAGTTCCTGGGCGATGCGGGTGAGGTCGTGGGCGAGGCGGGCGGCATCGTCCTGCCACCGCACCCAGAACACCGCCCGCCCTTGGGTCTCGGCCTGTCGGGCGGCCTGGGCGGCGAGGGTGGTCTTGCCCAGCCCGCCTGTTCCACAGACCACGACGAGTCCGTCGTCCCGGCCGGCTGCCAGAGTCTGGAGGTCGGCGAGTTGGCTGTCACGGCCGCAGACGGGGGCCTGGACAGCGGGAGCACGGTAGGAGGGGCGAGCGGCAGCCGCCCGCACCCAACGCCCACCCGCCCCACCACCCGCAACGGGTGACGTAGCCGGAGCGGGAGAACGCTGCGCGACCAGCGAGACGGCGAGACCGAGCAGGCCGACGGTCCCACCGATCACGCTGGAAAGCTGATCCGCCGTCTCCAGCCCGACCCGCGCGACCGCACACGCGATCCCGCCGAGTGCTGTGGCTCCTGCTGCTGCCCACAGCAGTCGGCCAAGCACCCACCGCCACCGGCCCCGCCCCACATGCCCACCCACCACACCCGCAACCCCCACCCCTGTCGCCCGTCCCGATACGACGAGAATGCCCACCACCACATGTCCACGGGTAGAGCTGGGGGTTTCGGTACCCAGCCGTGACAGCCAGTCGCCGACCAGGCCACGCCGCCCGCGGATGTCGACTCAGGCATGCCTCGGCACCCTCATCTCGGCCAACCTGGAATCAACGAGGTGTGCTGGGGAAACGCCGACAGACTGCAAACGTGCAGCTCAGGTCGAATGATCTCCAAGCCAGAGAGGTCTCTAGAGGTGTCTCAAAGGGGCCTTCGTCTTGCCGATGAACACGTCCACCCGTAGGTTGCCCCGGCGAACCGCTCGGCCGCAGCCCGGGACGAGCGGAGCGCTCGGCGAGCGCACCGTGAGCGCCTGGATGGTGAGGACAAGTTTCGCTGTCGGGGCTGCTAGGTTGCTAGTTTTCCCGGTCCCGGAGATAGGCGATCTCTCGCGCGTTGGCTGCTTGCGCAGGCTCGGAAGGTCGCGATGATGAAGCTTGCCTTCCCGTGCGGGGGACAGTCCGCAAGGTCGCGCTTGGCCGGCAAGCGTGATAGCGGATGCGCACGGTCAGTCAGGCGGACGTACCGGCTCAGCCGGCCCACCGTTTTGATCTTGATCCGCAAGGGGCAGGCGAACCCAAGAGCCTGATCGTGGATTCGCCTGGTAAGCATGGGCCTCCCCAGTAGATGGGCCCTTAGCTTGAGATGTCGCCACCCCGAGCGAGGGACTAATATCCACATATGGGTGATATTCGATTTAGCTGGTTCGGCTTCCCAGCCCCCCTGGGGGAACCTGGCGGTCCTGCGATACCAGGGATGGCGTGAGCGCGGAGGAGGGAGCCTCCACCACAGCAGAGGTGGAACGGGCCCTGGCGGAGTTGGTACGGGCCACCGGTGCGCACATCGGCGTGGTGTATCTACTGAAGCCCGAGGACCAGACCGTACGCATGGCCTTTGTGACCGGCGTGTCACAAAGGATCGCTATGCCCTGGTCGCAAGTAGCGCTCGCGGCAACGGTCCCGGTAGCCGAGGCAGCACGTGGGCGGCCGGTATGGGTAGCCAACCACGCGGAACTGGCCCGCCGCTTCCCTCGTACAGCACTCGCTCTGCCGTACCACGTCGCCATGAGCGCGGTACCCCTGGCTTCCGGCGGCACCAGATGGGGGGCGCTGCTCCAGATGTGGCCCGCTACACACGCGCCGGATCTCTCCGACCAGGAAACGTGGGCGATCGACGACGGCGCTAGCCGCATCAGCGGCCTTCTGCTGCGGGCCATGCAGGAAGGGCATCCGCTGCGACCCACGGAGTTGCGCACAGTGAGTCCGCCGCTCGCCCGGCACGCGGAGCCCGGAGCCGAACTTACCGAGCGCTTCCCGGAAGGCACGTGCGCCCTGGACCTCGATGGCCGCATCACCTTCCTCACCAAGCACGCCGTCGACCTGCTTGGCAGCAGCCGCGAGGGACTGCTGGGGGCCCGGCTCTGGGAAGCGTTGCCCTGGCTGAATGATCCGGGCTACGAAAATTCCTACCTTGGGGCACTTTTCAGCCGTCTGCCCGCGTCTTTCACCGCCCTGCGCCCCCCCGACCGCTGGCTGGCCTTTCACCTTTACCCCGACGCCACCGGGATTAGCGTTCGTATCACGCCCTGTGAGGCGCCCCGCGACGACGTTGATCCGGTACTGATGCCAACCGAGGAGCCCGCCCGCCCCGGCAACCTCTTCCGCTTGCTGCACCTGTCATCTACCCTCACCGACGCTGTCGGGGTGGAGGACGTGACCGAGGCGGTTACCAACCAGATCATGCCGGTCATCAACGCCCAAGCGCTGGCGCTGGTAACCGCTGATGAGGGTCGGCTGCACGTCCTCGGTTGGCGCGGTTTCCGAGGGGACATTGCGGCCGGCTTCGATCGCCTCCCCGTGACTGCGGATACCCCAGTCGTCCGGACAATCCTGAGTGGCGAACCCCTTTTCTCCACGGACGGCGACGAACTCAGACGCACCTCCCCGAGCGTTCGAATGGACCCGGACAAAAGCTCTTTCGCCTACTTGCCGATGTTCGCCTCCGGCCGGACGATCGGCTGCTGCGTCCTGGGGTACGACCGGCGGCACACGTTCTCGCTGGACGAGCGCGCCGTCCTCACCTCGCTGGCCGGCGTAATCGCGCAGGCTCTCGAACGGGCCCGGCTGTACGACAGCAAGAACCAGGTCGCACTTGGCCTCCAGGCAGCCCTGCTGCCCCAAGAGTTGCCGAAGATCCCCAGCCTTCAGGTCGTCGTGCGCTATCTCCCGGCGACCGATGGCTTGGACATCGGAGGCGACTTCTACGACCTCATCCGTCTGGACGACACCTCGGCCGGCGCCGTCATCGGTGATGTACAGGGCCACAATGTAAACGCCGCCGCGCTAATGGGTCAGGTCCGGACTGCCGTCCACGCGTACGCCAGCGCCGGGGCTTCGCCGGACGAGGTACTCGCGCGCACCAACCGCTTGCTGATCGACTCGTGTTCCACCCTGTTCACCAGTTGCCTCTACGCCCACCTCGACCTGCGGGACAACCGTGCCCGGCTCGCAACGGCCGGGCATCTGCCGCCGATCCTGCTCCATCCTGACGGCCATACGGAGATTTTGGATGTTCCGACTGGAATCCTCCTCGGCGTCGAGCCGCAGCCGGAGTACAGGACGGTGGACGTCTCACTGCCCCCCGGCTCCGTGCTCGCCTTCTACACGGACGGCCTCGTCGAAGTGCCTGGCATCGACCTGGGTAGGTCGATCGATGAACTCGCCGCGCAGTTGGGGGAAGGGGATCCGCGCTCCCTGGAATCGCTCTCGGAGACTCTGGTTCGCTGTGCTGAGCGAACCCGGCAATCCTTCCGGGGTGGGGATGACATTGCGCTCCTGCTCATCAAATCGGAGCGAGAGTGAAGATCACGGGTAACTCGTTTGAATAGCTGCGGAGAAGGCTGTCCCTACGACGGCGCGGGCACTGCGGCTCAAAGCCGCTCAGAGGGTGGCTGCTGTATGACGTTAAGCAGGTGGGGCAGATCCGGAGGGACAGGGGATCTGCACATAAGGATGGGAAGATGAGGATTTTCCCACCCCGACATTCTTCCAGCGCTCTACGACCTCGGTGTCCTGTCGTGCACCGAGTAATTGGGCTGGCGCGCCCCGCAATGCCCCTGCCATGCTGCCGCCGACTTGGCTTGTGTGGAATGGGAGCTGTTTTACTCGCGCTTGCGCATCGCCACCGTCTTCCCGCCACCCGAGTGACCAGGTGGCAGAGCGCGACACGCCACCGACGCGCCGGATGACCACAACGTGCGAATAATTTGATGCAGGGCGTGGGGAGTCGAGCCCTGGATCACGATCGGCGGGAGGACCGGGAGGCATGCGCTTATCAGATCGCTGGGGGGATCTGCCCGCTGTTCGATGGCTGGCCAGGCGCGACTCAGATCTGAGCGCCACCCGCAGAGCTTTCCGTACGGCCCTTGTTATGCCTTCTCTGTACGCCGTGTGTAGCCAGGTGATCGGTTCGATCACCATGGCCCTGTTCGCCGCGTTCGGCTCGTTCTCGATGCTGCTGCTTACAGACTTCTCCGGTTCACTGGTACAGCGGCTGCGAGCACAGGCTGGGATGGCGGCAGCGTGGATGGTGCTTATCTGTCTCGGTACCCTGGCAGCGCAGCAGACCTGGCTCGCGATCGGTGCCATGGTGGTGGTCGGATTCCTGGTGCTGTTCTCAGGGGTGGTCAGCTCTGTACTTGCGGGTGCCTCTACTCCCCTTCTGCTGGCTTTTATTCTGCCGCTGACGGTTCCAGCTCCCCTACAGGAACTTCCCGCCCGACTCGCCGGGGCCGGTTTGGCATCGGCTGTGGCAATTCCCGCGGTAGTTCTGCTGTGGCCTCGGCCGGCAAGGAATCCGCTTGCCCCGCCCACAGCCCGTATGTGCCGTGCAAGCGCAACTGCCCTGCGCAGCTGCGTGTCGGGGCCACCTGGGCACGTTCAGCACTCACGCTTGCGGCGTGAGGGCATGCAGAAGGCGGCAGACGATCTGCGCCGTGCCTTCGATGCCACCCCCTACCGGCCTACGGGGCTGTCCACCAGTTCACGCTCCCTTGTGCGGTTAGTGGATGGACTGACCTGGATTCACTCCATCGCGGACGAGTACTGCACGGCGACGGACGGTACTGGCAGCACGCTGGAGAGCAGTGTCGCGCGTGACTGTGCGACCGCGGTCCTGGAGCGTGCAGCCTGTCTGCTCGACGACCTACGGGGCACTACCACCGTCGAATTCCTGTTGGCGGTCAGCGAGCTGCGGCGGGTTATGGACCAGCTGGACCACAGTGCCCAAGCCGGGCTGGCTTTACGCCCTTCTTCCGGGCAGCCGACAGGATCTGCGGATCCAAACCGGATGCTCATGGAGCGTTGGGACGCATCCTTCCGCGCTCACGAGTTGTGCTTTGCCACGCTCCGGCTCGCGGAGAACGTGGAGGTAGCCGCAGCCGCAGATCGGCGTCTTTGGCTGGAGCAACTCCTGGGGCATACGCCTGGGAGCTTGCAGCGTCCTCTGGCCTCCGCTTGGGAACGTGCAGCTTCTCACTTCCGCTTGCAGTCGTTTGGCTGCACAACAGCGTCCGTGGGGCGGTCGGTCTGGGCCTCGCGGTGGGCGTCGTCAGGATCGTTGAAGTGCAGCATTCTTTCTGGGTACTGCTGGGCATCTTGTCGGTGCTCAGTTCGAGCGCCATCGCTACGGGCCACAAGGTCGTCCGTGGGCTGGTAGGCACCGTAGCTGGCTCAGTCATCGGCGCTGGCCTGCTCAGCCTGGTCGGTACTCATGGCGGGCTGCTGTGGGTGCTGCTGCCGCTGGCGATCCTGGCCGCCGGCATCACAACCACCATCTCCTTCAGTGTGGGTCAGGCCGCCTTCACCATCACGCTGGTCACTTTCTTCAACGTGGGCCAAGCCCCGAACTGGCACGTCGCTCTCCTGCGGGTGGAGGACATCGCCCTCGGCTGCGCGGTGAGTGTGGTGGCAGGACTGATCTTCTGGCCGGGTGGCGCCGCAGCGGCGGTGAACCGGTCTCTGGCGCAGGCGTACGAGATCACCGCACGGTACCTGGTGCAAGCCGTCTCCTATGCTGCCAGTCGCTGCAGCACAGGAGATCCCGTCCCTCCCCCACTGCAAGAGGCTCGCGAAGCCGCGGCTGTGTCGCTCAGGCTTGACGACGCTTTCCGCACCTACCTCGCCGAGCGCGGAGGTAAAACGCTCTCGCTGGCTGGCATGACCACGCTGGTGGCCGGGGTCGCTGAGGTGCGCATGTCAGCAGATGCCGTGGTCGGCCTCTGCCGTCATTCTGAAGACCATTTCTCATCGGCAGACGGGGTCGCAGCAGTCGCTGGCGTAAGCGCAGCCGCCGACCGGATCGGCACTTGGTATGAGGATTTTGCCATCGCGGTGGACATCGAGCCGCCCCGCCAGATCCGCTCCCGCGTGACAGTGCGGTCGAAGAACCCATCGTCCGTTTTCTGCGCTTCGAGATGGCAGAAACCGACACGCGGTCCCACGCCACGGCGGTCCGGATCCTGTGGACCGCTGATTACGTCAAGGCGGCCCGGCACCTCCAGCCGAGACTGTGGAGCAGACTCCACTCGGAGGGGCCTTCGGGCCGGAGTGAACGGACAGGCGAACGGACATGACCGGGGGAGCAACCGTTTAGGCAAGTACGTTTGGCTGTCACGGGTTCTACAACCGCAGTGGACCGGTCCGTGTGTCTGCACCAATGGCAGAACGCACACCGAGTACACCTCTGGCATTGATGGAGACGGCGGTCTCCTGAGGTGTGCGCTCCAGGCCACCGCTGATAGGCAGGTGCGGCCTGCTCAAGTCGTTGTCAGATTGATGGCGCCAAGGGGAATGCGGTGTGATTTGGCCAGAAGGTGCAGCTTTTGCCGACAGTGGCGTACGACAAGCCCGTTCTTGTCCAGATTCATCAGAGCGAGCACTTCCTCCGGGCGGCCATCAGCCGAGTGCGGGGTCGTCCAGTGGTCGTGTGCGGCAGAGCCCGCTAATCGGCCCCTGGTAGTCGCGAGAGCGCCCGCAGCCTCCCGTCGGCTTCGCAGCTCCCCTGTCCGAACGATGACGCAAGTGGCTCCGTTGCAGGTAAGGCCAACTCTGAGGGCATCTTGGTCTCGGCTGCCGAGGTGTTTGAGAACCAGTTGCCGGCCTGCGGGGCGTGTTGCCACGGTTCGCAGACCGCTCCCTCGACGCAACGTGCCGGAGAATTCATCGCAGTGTTCAGGGCCAGGGCAGCGCGAGGCTTCCGACGATACTGCCACTCTTGGATGCGAGCATGGCAACAGGATCCCCGCCCAGCCTTCGCACTCTAAGCTTGTTCTTTATCTACCAAGATCTTCCGGGCTTGCCGATGGCCCTGAGGGTCTCGGGGCGTTTGACG
>NZ_BMMV01000043.1 GCF_014646115.1 Streptomyces camponoticapitis
GATGAGGTGGAGGCGGTCGCGGAGTATTTCACGGACCGTAAGCGGAGCCGTCTGACGGTGTCGCACGCGTTTCATTCGCCGTTGATGGATCCGATGCTGGACGATTTCCGGAAGGTCGCGGAGAGCGTCACGTACAGCGAGCCGGTGATTCGTCTGGTGCGGGATGTGGCGTCGGCGGACTACTGGGTGGCGCATGTGCGTGGTGCGGTGCGGTTCGCGGACGATGTGCGTGAGGTGGGGGCCGGGGGTGTGTCGCGGTTCCTGGAGATCGGGCCGGACGGTGTGCTGACGGCGATGGCGGGTCAGAGCGTGGAGGGGACGCTGGCGGCGACGCTGCGTCGGGACCGTCCCGAGGTGGAGAGTCTCTTCGCGGGTGTGGGGCGTCTGTTCGCGGCGGGTGTGCCGGTGGACTGGGACAGGGTGTTCGACGGTCGTGGTGCCCGCCGGGTGGACCTGCCGACGTATCCCTTCCAGCGCAAGCGCTACTGGGTCGTCGACCAGCCGAACACCTTCGCCGGTGCCGACGCGGTGGACCACCCCTTCCTCAGCTCGGGGATCGTTCTCCCCGACACGGGCGGCATGGTCTTCACCGGGCGTCTCTCCCTCGACACCCACCCCTGGCTCAGCGACCACGACGCCTTCGGCGCGGTGGTGGTGCCCGGCGAGGTGTTCCTGGAGCTGGCGCTCACCCTCGCCGAGCACACGGACCGCGGTCGTGTCGAAGAACTGGCCCTGGACGCGCCGCTCGTCATGGCCGGCACCGAGGACGACTTGACGCTGCGCGTCATGGTCGACGACGCCGGGTCCTTCGGCGTGTACTCGCGCCGCGACGAGCAGGCGGCCTGGGTGAAACACGCCACCGGCGTACTGACCTCCGGGGCCGACGGGGCCGACGGGGCCGACGGGGCGGGCGTGGGCTCCTGGACCCGCGACGACGCGACGTACGCCGCGCTGCTCGAAGCCGCCTCACGCGCCGCCGGACTCCACTCAGACGCCCTCCCCGCCGGTGAGCCGGTCCTCGCCCATGTGTGGCGCGGAGCCTCCGTACGCGTCGACGAGCAGGGGCTTCCTGTCCTGTCGGTGGAGTCGGTCGAGACACGCGCCATCTCCACGGACGAGGTACGCGCGCACACCGGCGGCCGCGAATCCCTCTTCCACGTCGAGTGGGTCGCCGCCCCGGCACCCGCCGCGGCGGAGGCAGCCGCGCATGTGGTCTACGAGTGCCCGCCGGTCAAGGAGTCCGCACCGGAAGGCTTCCGGGCGATCACGCATGAGGTGCTCCCCGTCCTCCAGCGGTGGCTGAACGACGAACAGGCCGCGACCTCCAAGCTCGTGGTCGTCACGCGTGGCGCGACCGACGGCAGCGACCTCGGGCACGCCTCGGTGTGGGGCCTGGTGCGCGCGGCCGAGTCGGAGCACCCGGGCCGGTTCGTCCTCGTGGACCTGGACGCCGACGCCGAACTTCCCGCTGAGGTGCTGCGCCTCGCCGAGCCCGAGATCGCCGTGCGGAACGGTGAGATCCGGGTACCCAGGCTGGCCCGCGTTCCCGCGGTCGACGGGCGTGTTCCCTCGTGGGGCTCGCACGGCACGATCCTGATCACCGGTGGTCTGAACGGTCTCGGCGCCCTCGCCGCACGGCACTTGGCCGCGCGGCACGGCGCGAAGAGCCTGCTGCTCACCAGCCGACGGGGCATGGACACGCCGGGCGCGGCCGCACTGGTCGCGGAACTGACCGGATCTGGCGCCGAGGTGGAGGTCGTCACCTGCGACGTGACCGACCGGGACGCCCTGGCCGCCCTGTTGGCCGAACGGCCCCTGACGGGCGTGGTCCACTCCGCCGGTGTGCTGGACGACGGGCTCATCGGGGCACTGACGCCCGAGCGGCTCGACACGGT
The DNA here is from genome assembly GCF_014646115.1 of Streptomyces camponoticapitis. Classification (GTDB taxonomy): domain Bacteria; phylum Actinomycetota; class Actinomycetes; order Streptomycetales; family Streptomycetaceae; genus Streptomyces; species Streptomyces camponoticapitis. Next base: position 1,896 of record NZ_BMMV01000043.1, read on the forward strand.
CATGCGGCCGAAGGTCGACGCCGCCTGGTATCTGCACGAACTCACCCAGGACCACGACCTCTCGTCCTTCGTGATCTTCTCGTCCGTCGCCGGCACGCTCGGTGGCGCCGGACAGGCCAACTACGCGGCGGCGAACGCCTGGCTGGACGCGCTCGCCCGGCACCGGGCCGCCAAGGGCCTGCCCGCGGTGACCCTCGGCTGGGGACCCTGGATCGAGGTCGGGGGCATGGCCGACCGCCTGGACGACGCCGAACTGGCGCGTCTGCGGCGTACGGGAATGCCGCCGCTGTCGCCGGAGGAAGGGCTGGCGCTGCTGGACGCGGCGACCCTGCCCGGACGCCCGGCGATGTCACTGCCGGTCCGCTTCGACCTGGCGCTGATGCGGTCCCACGCCGAGACGGGCGCGCTGCCCGCGATGTTCGGTGGACTCGTACGCGTACAGAACCGTCGCGCGCCGGTCGGCCGGGCGTCGTGGGAGCGGCTGTCCGACATGTCCGTACCGGAGCGCGAGAAGTTCCTCCTGGAACTGGTCCGGGGCCATGTCGCCCAGGTGCTCGGACACGGTGGTGGCGACGAGGTGCCGCCGGACCGCGCCTTCAACGAACTCGGCCTCACCTCCCTGGGCGCCGTCGAACTGCGCAACGCGCTCAACACCGAGACGGGGCTGTCCCTGCCCCCGACCCTGGCCTTCGACTACCCGACCCCCCTGGCCATCGCCGAGCTCGTGCACGAGGGGCTGCGGCCGGCCGAAGCCGATCGGGCGGCCTCGCTGCTGGCCGAACTGAACCGGCTCGAAGGCGTTCTGACCGAGCTGGCGTCGGACGACGGTGAGGCCCACGCCAAGGTGACGGCCCGGCTCGAAGCCATGTCGCGGCGGGCGCGGGACGCCCGGAGCGGGGTGGCGGACGAGCCCGTCGGCGGCCTGGAGGCCGAATCCGATGACGAGTTGTTCGCGGTGCTGAACAAGGAACTGGGACTGTCCTGACGGCTCCCGCCTCTCTGCTTTGTGAACTTTCACGGATTGGTTGATGACGATGTCGAAGGACTCCAACGACGACCGGCTTCGCGAGTATCTGCGGCTTGCCACCGGCGAGTTGCAGCAGACTCGGCGCCGTCTGCGTGAGGTGGAGGACCGGGAGCGGGAGCCGATCGCGATCGTGGGAATGGCATGCCGTTTCCCCGGTGGCGCGGCCTCGCCGGAAGGCCTGTGGAACCTGGTCGCCGACGGCCTGGACACGGTGGGGGAGTTCCCCACCGACCGGGGCTGGGACCTGGACAGGCTGTACGACCCGGACGGCACGAGCGAGGACACCAGCTATGTCAACAAGGGCAGCTTCCTTGAGGGCGCCGGTGACTTCGACCCCGAGTTCTTCGGCATCAGCCCTCTTGAGGCGATCGCGATGGACCCGCAGCAGCGGCTGCTGCTGGAGACGTCCTGGGAGGCGGTGGAGCGGGCCGGTATCGACCCGCCCTCGCTGAAGGGCAGTTCCACCGGTGTGTTCGCCGGGCTCGTCTACCACGACTATCCGAGCAGCAGTGTGACCGGTGCGCTGGTCTCCGGCCGTGTCGCCTACACCATGGGTCTTGAGGGCCCCGCGGTCACGGTCGACACCGCCTGCTCGTCCTCGCTGGTCGCCCTCGACATGGCCGTCAAGGCTCTGCGCAGCGGGGAGTGCTCCCTCGCGCTGGCCGGCGGTGTGACGGTCATGTCGACCCCGGTCACCTTTGTGGAGTTCAGCCGCCAGCGCGGTCTGTCGACGGACGGCCGCTGCCGGGCGTTCGCCGCGTCGGCCGACGGCACCGGCTGGGGCGAGGGCGTCGGCATGCTCGTGGTGGAGCGGCTGTCGGACGCCCGCCGCAACGGCCACCCGATTCTCGCGGTCGTACGCGGCAGCGCCGTCAACCAGGACGGCGCCAGCAACGGCATCACCGCGCCGAACGGTCCCTCCCAGCGCCGGGTGATCCAGGCGGCCCTGGCCAACGCGGACCTGACGACGGCCGACGTCGACGTCGTGGAGGCGCACGGCACGGCCACCACCCTGGGTGACCCGATCGAGGCTCAGGCGCTCCTGGCGACCTACGGGCAGGACCGCGCCGACGACCGGCCGCTCTGGCTGGGCTCGGTGAAGTCGAACATCGGTCACACGCAGGCCGCGGCGGGTGTCGCCGGCGTCATCAAGATGGTCCAGGCGCTCCGTCACGGCACACTGCCCAAGACGCTGCACGTGGACGAGCCGACCAACCAGGTTGACTGGACGGCCGGGAACGTACGGCTGCTCACCGAGACCCAGGACTGGCCGGAGGGCGACGGCCCGCGCCGCGCCGCCGTGTCGTCGTTCGGGGCCAGTGGTACGAACGCGCATGTCGTCCTGGAGGAGGCCCCGCGCGTCGGCGGCGTACCGGCCGGGGACGCGCCGGGCGATCCCGCGCCGGAGCGGCGGCAGGACCTTGAACTGCCCGTCGTGCCCTGGCTGATCTCGGGGAAGACCGAGGCCGCCGTACGCGCCTACGCCGAGCGGCTGCGCGACGCGGTGCCGGACGCCAGACCGCTGGACGTCGGCTTGTCGCTGGCCACACAGCGCGCGGCGTACGAGTACCGGGCCGCCGTGCTGGCTCCCGACCAAGAGGGTTTCGCCCAGGGGCTCGAAGCCCTGGTGCGGGGTGAGGCACCAGTGGCGACGGCCCGGCCCGGGACCGGCGCGGTCATGGTGTTCCCCGGCCAGGGGTCCCAGTGGGTGGGCATGGCCGTCGAGCTGATGGGGTCGTCCCCCGTCTTCGCGGACCGGATGGCCGCGTGCGAGAAGGCGCTGGCGCCTTTCGTGGACTGGTCGTTGAGCGAGGCGCTCGGCGACGAGGCGCTGCTGGAGCGCGTCGACGTGGTGCAGCCCGTCCTGTGGGCGGTCATGGTGTCGCTCGCGGGTCTGTGGCGGCACTACGGCGTCGAGCCCGTCGGTGTGGTCGGTCACTCTCAGGGTGAGATCGCCGCGGCGAGCGTGGCCGGAGCGCTCTCGCTGGAGGACGGCGCCCGGGTCGTGGCGCTGCGGAGCAAGGCGCTGCTGGCACTGTCCGGCCAGGGCGGAATGGTGTCGGTCGCCCTCCCCCGGGAGGAGACCGAGCGGCTGATCTCCCGCTGGGGCACCCGCACGGGCATCGCGGTCGTCAACGGCGGTACCTCGACCGTGGTCTCGGGCGAGGTCGAGGCGCTGGACGAACTGATCGCCTCCTGCGAGGCGGACGGTGTGCGGGCCCGCCGGATCCAGGTGGACTACGCCTCGCACTCGGCGCAGGTCGAGCGCATCGAGCGGGAACTGCTCGACGTGCTGGCACCCATCGAGCCCCGCGCCGCTCAGATCCCCTTCTACTCCACCGTGACCGGCGGACTGCTGGACACCACCGGACTGGACGCCGGGTACTGGTACCGGAATCTGCGGCAGACCGTGGAGTTCGACCAGACCATCCGCAATCTGACCGAGCAGGGCGTGGGGGTGTTCATCGAGGCCAGTCCGCATCCGGTGCTGGCCCCGAGCATGGAACAGACCACGATCGGCACACTGCGCCGCAACGACGGCGGCCTCGACCGGCTGCTGACCGTGCTGGCCCAGGCCCACACCCACGGTGTGGGCGTCGACTGGGAGAAGGTGTTCGAGGGAACCGGCGCCGGACAGGCCGAGGTTCCGGCGTACGCCTTCCAGCACCGCCGTTTCTGGCTGACCGACGAGATCGCGAACGCCGACGCCGCGTCCATGGGCCTGGGCTCCCTGGGCCACCCGCTGCTGGGTGCCATGGTCATGCTCGCGGGCTCGGACGAGGTGGTGCTCACCGGACGGCTGTCGACCGGGTCACTGCCCTGGCTCACGGACCATGTCGTCGAGGGATCGATCCTCTTCCCCGGCACCGGATTCGTGGAGCTGGTGGTACGGGCCGGCGACGAGGTGGGCTGCGGCCGCGTCGAGGAGCTGACGATCGAGGCCCCGCTGGTCCTCGCCGAGCGCGGCGGCGTCGCCGTGCAGGTCGTCGTCGGAGCGGCGGACGACGCGGGCCGCCGCGAGGTCCAGGTGTACTCCCGTGACCAGGACGCGACGGACCTGCCCTGGAACAGGCATGCCACCGGTCTGCTCACCGCGAGCACCTCGGCCGGCGGAAGCGACCTGACCGAGTGGCCTCCGCCCGGGGCCGAGCCGCTGGACCTCGATGTCGACACTCTCTACGAGGAGTTGGTCGGCATGGGCCTGGCGTACGGGCCGACCTTCCGCGGTCTGCGCGCGGCCTGGCGGTCCGGCGACGAGGTGTTCGCCGACATCGCCCTGCCCGACGACGCCAAGGCGGACGCCTTCGGTCTGCACCCGGCCCTCTTCGACGCGGGCCTGCACGCCATCGGACTCTCCCCGGCCGGAACCGGTGACTCGGCCATGCTGCCGTTCGCCTGGTCGGGAGTGGAACTGCACGCCTCCGGCGCGAACGCGCTGCGCGTACGCATCACCGCCGTGCAGGATGGTGTGGCGGCCCTGGCGATCGCCGACGCGACCGGCCGTCCCGTCGCGACGGTCGACTCCCTGGTGCTGCGGCCCCTCACGGACGTCAAGACCAAGCCCCGTACGGAATCGCTGTACCACGTCGCCCTCACCCCGGTCCCCACCGGCGCGACGCAGGCCGAACCGCCCACCGGCGCCGAGGTGTTCCGCCTCCCCGGCGGACTCGACGTGCGCACGGCGGTGAACCTGACCCTGGAGGCGCTGCAGTCCGCCGAGTCCCGCCTGGTGGTCGTCACGCGCGGCGCGGTCTCCGTGAACGGCGGTGACGTCGGTGATCTGGCCGCCGCGGCTGTCTGGGGCCTGGTCCGCACCGCCCAGACCGAGGACCCCGACCGGTTCTTCCTGATCGACCTGGACGGCGACGGCGCCGAAGGCGCGGACAACCCCGTGCTCGCGGCGGCACTTTCGACCGGCGAGCCCCGTGTGGTCCTGCGCGAGGGCGTCGCCCATGCGCCCCGTCTGGCCCGCGTGGGCGCGGCGCCGGAGACCGGGGACGAGCCGGCGCCGGCGTTCGGCGACGAGGTGCTGATCACCGGTGGCGTGGGAGTCCTGGGCGCACTGATGGCCCGGCATCTCGTCACCGAGTACGGCGTGTCACGGCTGCTGCTGACCGGCCGCCGGGGCGTGGAGACGCCCGGCGCGGCCGAACTGGTCGAGGAGCTGACCGGCCTGGGGGCCCAGGTCGAGGTCGCCGCCTGCGACGTCGGCGACCGCGACGCGCTGGCGGCGCTGCTTGCCGGGCGCTCGCTCACCGGCGTCGTACACGCCGCCGGTGTCCTGGACGACGGTGTGATCGGTTCGCTGACGCCCGAGCGGGTGGACCGGGTGATGCGCCCGAAGGTGGACGCGGCCCTGTATCTGCACGAGCTGACCCGCGACATGGACCTGAGCGCCTTCGTCCTGTTCTCCTCCGCGGCCGGTGTGATCGGCTCGCCGGGGCAGGGCAACTACGCGGCGGCCAACGCCTACCTGGACGCCCTGGCCGAGCACCGCCGCGCGGCCGGCCTTCCCGCCCAGTCCCTCGCCTGGGGCGTGTGGCAGACCAGCACCGGCATGGCCGGGACGCTGACGGACACCGACAAGTCCCGCATCGAACGCGGCGGCATCCTCTCGCTGTCCCACAGCGAGGGTCTGGCGCTCTTCGACGCGGCCGCGCGGGCGGCCGAACCCGCCGCGCTCGTCCCCGTCAAGCTCGACCTGCCCTCCGTCCGCGCGAGCGGCTCCGTACCGGACCTGCTGCGCGGTCTGATACCGGTCGTCACCCGTGGCACCGCCCGCACCCGCGCCGACGCGGACGGGCTCCGTGAGCGGCTCGCCGGGCTCTCCGAGGACCAGCGCCTCGACCTGCTGCTGAATCTGGTCCGCGCGCAGGCCGCCACCACACTCGGCTACGCCGGACCGCACGCCGTCGACCCGGAGCGGGCCTTCCGCGATCTGGGCGTCGACTCGCTCGCGGCGATGGAACTGCGCAACGGGCTCGGCCAGTCGACCGGCCTGCGCCTTCCGGTCACGCTGGTCTTCGACTACCCGAACCCGACCGTCCTCGCGCGCCATCTGCTCGACGAGGTCTCGGGAACGGTGCACGAGACCCGCGTCGCCTCCGTCGCGACCCCGGTCGGCGACGACCCGATCGCGATCGTCGCCATGGCCTGCCGCTACCCCGGAGGCGTGACCTCGCCCGAGGACCTGTGGCACCTGGTCGACAGCGGCACGGACGCGATCTCAGACTTCCCCACCGACCGGGGCTGGAACCTGGAGCGGATCTACGACCCCACAGGCACCCGCCCCCGCACCAGCTACGTCGACAAGGGCGGATTCCTCTACGACGCCGCCGAGTTCGACCCCGGCTTCTTCGGGATCGCCCCGAACGAGGCCCTGGTCATGGACCCGCAGCAGCGGCTCCTGCTGGAGGCGTCCTGGGAGGCGCTGGAGCGCGCCGGGATCGACCCCACCACACTCAAGGGCAGCCCGACCGGTGTGTTCGCCGGAATGATGTACCACGACTACACCCACAACAGCAGCACCGGCGCCATCGCCTCCGGACGCGTCTCCTACACCCTGGGGCTGGAAGGCCCCGCGGTGACCGTCGACACCGCCTGCTCGTCCTCCCTGGTCGCGCTGCACCTGGCGGCCCAGGCCCTGCGGTCGGGCGAGTGCACGCTCGCCCTGGCCGGCGGCGTCACGGTGATGGCCGCGCCCGACAACTTCGTCGAGTTCAGCGAGCAGCGGGGCCTGGCCACCGACGGCCGCTGCAAGTCCTTCGCCGCCGCCGCGGACGGCGCGAGCTGGAGCGAGGGCGTCGGCATGCTCCTGGTGGAGCGCCTGTCGGACGCCCGCCGCAACGGGCACCCGGTGCTGGCCCTCGTACGCGGCACGGCGACCAACCAGGACGGCGCGAGCAACGGTCTGACCGCCCCCAACGGCCCGTCCCAGCAACGAGTGATCAAGCAGGCGCTGGCCAACGCGGGACTCGCCGGAGCCGATGTGGACACCGTCGAGGCGCACGGCACGGGAACCACCCTCGGTGACCCGATCGAGGCCCAGGCGCTGCTCGCCACCTACGGCCAGGGCCGCCCCGACGACCGGCCGCTCTGGCTGGGCTCCATCAAGTCGAACATCGGACACGCACAGGCCGCGGCCGGCGTCGCGGGCATCATCAAGATGGTCGAGGCGATGCGCCACGCCAGGCTTCCCCGGACGCTGCACGTGGACGAGCCGACACCCCAGGTGGACTGGGAGGCCGGCGACGTACAACTGCTCACCGAGTCGAGGGAGTGGCCGAACGACGGCCGCCCGCGCCGCGCCGGGGTGTCCTCCTTCGGCATCAGCGGCACCAACGCCCACGTCATCATCGAGGAGGCCGCACCGGCCGAGGAAGAGCCCGTCGAGCGGCGGGAGTTGCCCGTCGTACCCCTGGTGCTGTCCGCCCGGACACGAACGGCGCTCCAGACCCAGCTCGACCGGATCACCTCCCTCGACGCCGATGAGCTGGACGTGGCGTACTCCGCCGCGACCGGCCGCGCCGCTCTGGAACACCGCGCCGTACGCGTCGGCTCCGAGACCGTGATCGACTCCGTCACCGAGGGCAGGCTGGCGTTCCTGTTCACCGGACAGGGCAGCCAGTGGGCCGGGATGGGCCAGGAGCTGTACGACACGTTCCCCGTCTTCGCCGCGGCCTTCGACGAGGTGTGCGCCCTTCTCGACCCCGCCGTGCGCGAGGTCATGTGGAGCGACGAAGAGGCCCTGGGCCGCACCGAGTTCACCCAGCCCGCGATCTTCGCCCTCCAGGTCGCCCTCTTCCGCCTCGTGGAGTCCTGGGGCATCAGGCCGGACCTCATGACCGGCCACTCCATCGGTGAACTGGCGGCGGCGCACGTCGCCGGGGTGTTCGGACTGGAGGACGCCGCCCGCCTGATCACCGCGCGCGGACGGCTGATCCAGGAACTCCCGTCCGGCGGGGCGATGCTGGCGATCCGGGCCACCGAGGAGGAAGTCGCACCGCTTCTCGGCGAACAGGTGAGCATCGCGGCGATCAACACCCCTGACTCCGTGGTCGTTTCGGGCACCGAGGCGGCCGTCGCCGGGATCGGAGAGCACTTCGCCGACCGCAAGTCGACCCGGCTGAAGGTGTCGCACGCCTTCCACTCGCCGCTGATGGACCCGATGCTTCAGGAGTTCCGGAAGGTCGCGGAGAGCGTCACGTACCGCGAGCCCGTGATCCAGCTGACCAAGGACGTCGCGTCGGCCGACTACTGGGTACGCCATGTGCGCGAGGCGGTGCGTTTCGCCGACGACGTGCGTCACCTCCAGGACCAGGGCGTCAACCGGTTCCTGGAGATCGGACCGGACAGCGTGCTCACCGCGATGGTGCGGGGGAGCGTCGACGGCACGGCCGCGGCCACCCAGCGCCGCGACCACCCCGGCACGGAGACCCTCTTCACCGCCGTGGGCCGGCTGTTCGCCGCCGGAGTCCGGGTCGACTGGAACGCCGTCTTCGACGGGCGCGGGGCGCGCCGGGTCGAACTGCCCACCTACCCCTTCCAGCGCCAGTCTTTCTGGATCGAGTCCGGGCGCGGCGCGGACGCGTCCGACCACCCGCTGCTGGACCAGGCGGTCGCGATCGCGGGCGCGGACCGCACCGTACTGACCGGGCGTCTGTCGCTCGGCTCGCAGCCGTGGCTCGCCGAACACGCGGTCGCGGGAACCCTGCTCTTCCCCGGTACGGGCTTTGTCGAACTGGCCGTCCGCGCGGGCGACGAGGTCGGACTCGGCCGGATCGAGGATCTCAACCTCGAGGCACCCCTGGTCCTCACCGAACACACCGCCACGGCCGTACAGATCGTCGTCGGCGAGGACGACGGAGCCGGCCGCCGGCCGGTCGAGATCTACGCCCGCGGCGCGGACGAACTCCATCTGCCCTGGGCCCGGCACGCCGCCGGAACCCTGGCCCCGGCCGCCGGAGCCCCGGCCGCGGCGATGACCCAGTGGCCGCCGCCCGGCGCGGAGCCCGTCGACCCGGCGGGACTGTACGAGAGCCTGGCCGAGGCCGGAATCGAGTACGGGCCGGCGTTCCAGGGCCTGAAGGCCGCCTGGCGCGACGGCCAGGAGGTGTACGCCGAGATCGCGCTGTCCGCGGCGGCCGACCGCTTCGGGATCCACCCGGCACTGCTGGACTCGGCCCTGCACACGGTCCCGCTGCTGTCGGAGGACGACCGCGTCGTGCTGCCGTTCTCCTGGGCCGGAGTGGAACTGCACGCCTCCGGCGCCACCGCGCTCCGGGTCCGGATGACGCCCTCGGGCCAGGACCGGGTGGCCATCCACGCCGTGGACGGCGCCGGGCAGCCGGTCGTCTCCATCGACGCGCTGACCCTGCGTCCGATGGCCGCCGGTTCGCTCACCCGCGTCGACTCGCTCTTCCAGGTCGAGTGGACGCCCGTCGCCGTACGCGAGGACGCCGCCCGGGACATGAAGGTGTGGCGGACCGAGGGCGACGACGTGCTCTCCACCCTGCACCCGCTCCTCAAGGCCGTCCAGGCGGAGACCGACACCCTCGCGGTGGTCACGCGCGGCGCGGTGTCCGTGGCCGGTGAGGACGTCACCGACCTGGCCGGCGCCGCCGCGTGGGGCCTGGTGCGCAGCGCCCAGTCGGAGGAGCCGGACCGGTTCGTCCTGGTCGACGTGGCCGGTGAGGACGACAAGGCGGACATCGCCCTGGCCCTGGCGGCCGGAGAGCCCCAGGTGGCCGTCCGGGACGGGAAGGTCTACGTCCCCCGGCTGCGGGCCGCGTCGGTCGCCGAGTCCGAGCCGTCGTCGGTCTTCGGCGACGAGGTACTGATCACGGGCGCCTCCGGCGCCCTCGGCGGACTGGTCGCACGCCACCTGGTCACCGCGCACGGCGTACGCCGGCTGCTGCTGACCAGCCGCCGGGGCCTGGACGCCCCGGGGACGACCGAGCTGATGAGGGAACTCGGCGGGCTGGGGGCCGAGGTCGAGGTCGCCGCCTGCGACGTCGCCGACCGCGACGCGCTGGCCGCGCTGCTCGCCGGACGCTCCCTCACCGGCGTCGTACACGCGGCCGGTGTCCTGGACGACGGTGTGATCGCCTCGCTGACACCCGGGCGCCTGGACAGGGTCGTGGCTCCGAAGGCCCTGGCCGCCCTGAATCTGCACGAGCTGACCCGGGACATGGACCTGGGCGCGTTCGTCCTGTTCTCCTCCGCGGCCGGCGTCATCGGCACACCGGGACAGGGCAACTACGCGGCGGCCAACGCCTATCTGGACGCCCTCGCCGCGCACCGCCGCGCCAACGGGCTCGCCGCCCAGTCGCTCGCCTGGGGCCTGTGGACGACCGACTCCGGCATGGCCGGTGAACTGGCCGACGCGGACCGGCAGCGCATCGACCGCTCGGGCCTCGCGGGACTCTCGCCCGAGCAGGGTCTCGAACTCCTCGATGTGGCGGGCGCGTTGGCCACCCCGGCGCTGGTCCCCATGAGCCTGGACACCAGGTCCATGAACGCGGCCGACGTACCGCCGATCCTGCGCGGCCTGATACGCGGCACGTCACGGCGTGTCGTCTCGGCGGACCACGCGGGCGGGGCCGCCGCGCTGCGGCAGCGCCTGGCGGCGCTGCCCGCCGACGAGCGGTACGACGAAGTCCTCGACCTCGTCCGCACCCACGCGGCGGCCGTGCTGGGCCACGCGGGGCCGGAGGCCGTCGAACCCGAGCGGGCCTTCGGCGACCTGGGGTTCGACTCCCTGGGAGCCGTCGAGTTCCGCAACACCCTCAACGCCGCCGCCGGACTCCGCCTGCCCGCCACGATGATCTTCGACCACCCCACCGCCCGGGTGCTCGCCGAGCACATCGCCGCGGAACTGGCGCCCGACGGCGACGGGGCGGGCACCGACGACGAGACGGTCCGCCGCCTCCTCGGGTCGATACCGCTCAGCAAGCTGCACGACGCGGGACTCATGGACGCCCTGCTCGAACTCGCCGGCGTCGGCGCCGCCCCAGGGACGGCCCCGGCCGTGCCGGAGGAGGAGTCGATCGACGCGATGGACGCCGAAGCCCTGATCAGCATGGCGCTGCAGGACACCGATCTGGACGAAGCGACGCGGGAAGTCTGAGGACACGATGGCCGACACCGACCAGAAGCTCGTGGCGGCGCTGCGCGCGTCGCTCAAGGAGTCCGAGAGCCTGCGCACGCGCAACCGCGCCCTGCAGGCCGCCTCCCGCGAACCGATCGCGATCGTGGCGATGAGCTGCCGCTACCCCGGCGCGACCTCGCCCGAGGAGCTGTGGCGGCTGGTCGCCGACGGGACGGACGCCGTCTCGCGGTTCCCCACCGACCGCGGCTGGGACGAGGCGGGCATCTACGACCCCGAGCCCGGCAAGCCCGGCAAGACGTACTCGCGTGAAGGCGGATTCCTGTACGACGCCGCCGAGTTCGATCCCGCCTTCTTCGGGATCGCGCCGAACGAGGCGATGGTCATGGACCCGCAGCAGCGGCTGCTGCTGGAGGCGTCCTGGGAGGTGCTGGAGCGCGCGGGGATCGACCCGACGACGCTCAAGGGCAGCCCGACCGGTGTCTTCGCCGGAATGATGTACCACGACTACACGTACAACAGCAGCACGGGCGCCATCGCCTCCGGCCGGGTCGCGTACACGCTGGGCCTGGAGGGTCCGGCGGTGACGATCGACACGGCCTGCTCGTCCTCGCTGGTCGCGCTGCACTGGGCGGTCCAGGCGCTGCGGTCGGGGGAGTGCACCCTCGCCCTGGCCGGCGGTGTCACGGTGATGGCGACGCCCGAGACCTTCATCGAGTTCAGCCACCAGCGCGGGCTGGCGACCGACGGCCGCTGCAAGTCGTACGCGGCCGCCGCCGACGGCACCGGCTGGGGCGAGGGCGTCGGCATGATCCTTGTGGAGCGGCTGTCGGACGCGCGGCGCAACGGCCACCCCGTACTCGGAGTGGTGCGCGGCACGGCGATCAACCAGGACGGCGCGAGCAACGGCATGACGGCCCCCAACGGGCCGTCCCAGCAGCGTGTCATCAAGCAGGCGCTGGCCAACGCCCGGATATCCGCCGACGGCGTCGACCTGATCGAGGGCCACGGCACCGGCACGACACTCGGCGACCCGATCGAGGCCCAGGCGCTGCTCGCCACCTACGGGCAGGACCGCCCCGACGACCGGCCGCTCTGGCTGGGCTCCATCAAGTCGAACATCGGTCACACGCAGGCCGCCGCGGGTGTGGCCGGCATCATCAAGGTGGTCGAGGCGATCCGGCACGGCGTCATGCCGCCGACGCTGCACGTGGACGAGCCGACGCCCCAGGTGGACTGGGAGACGGGTGACGTCAGGCTGCTCACCGAGACACGGGAGTGGCCCGACCAGGAACACCCGCGCCGCGCGGGCGTCTCGTCCTTCGGCATCAGCGGCACCAACGCCCACGTCATCATCGAGGAGGCGCCGCCCGTCGAGGAGGAGGAGGAGGCGCCGCAGGCCCCGGCCGTCCGGGGACCGGTCCTGTGGACCCTGTCGGCCAGGACCGAACAGGCACTGGGCGCACAGGCCGAACGACTCCACTCCTACCTGCGGGAGCGGCCGGAGCTGGCGCCCGCCGATGTGGGCCTGTCCCTCGCCACCGGCCGCGCCGCCCTCGAACACCGTGCGGCGATCGTCGCCGAGGACCGCACCGCCCTCCTCGGCGGACTCACCGCGCTCGCCGGGGGAACCTCGTCGCCGTCCGTCGTCACGGGCAAGCGCCGCGAGGGCAAGGTGGCGTTCCTCTTCACCGGCCAGGGCAGCCAACGCCTCGGCATGGGAAGGGAGTTGTACGACACATTCCCGGCCTTCGCGGCCGCGTTCGACGAGGTGTGCGAGGCCACGGGCCTGCCGCTCAAGGACGTGATGTGGAGCGACGAGGCGGCGCTCCACCGTACGGAGTCCGCACAGCCAGCGATCTTCGCCCTCGAAGTCGCCCTCTTCCGACTGGTCGAGTCCTGGGGGATCAAGCCCGACTATCTGGCCGGGCACTCCATCGGTGAGCTGGCCGCGGCCCATGTCGCGGGCGTAATCGGTCTGGGGGACGCGGCGCGGCTGGTCGCCGAGCGCGGACGGCTGATGCAGGCGCTGCCGGCGGGCGGTGCGATGGTGGCCGTCGAGGCCACGGAGGAGGAAGTCGCCCCGCTGCTCACCGACGAGGTGGGGATCGCCGCCGTCAACAGCCCCACATCGGTGGTCGTCTCGGGCGCCGAGTCCGCGGTGACGGCGGTCACCGAGCACTTCACCGACCGCAGGACGAGCCGCCTGAGCGTCTCGCACGCGTTCCACTCGCCGCTGATGGAACCGATGCTGGACGACTTCCGGAAGGTCGCGGAGAGCGTCACCTACGACCGGCCGCGCATCCGGCTGGTGAAGGACATGGCGTCCGCCGAGTACTGGGTACGGCACGTACGCGACGCCGTCCGGTTCGCCGACGACGTACGCCGCCTCCAGGACGAGGGCGTGACGCGCTTCCTGGAGATCGGCCCCGACGGCGCCCTGACCTCCATGGCCCGGCAGACAGCACCCGACGCCGTCACGGCCGCCGCCCTGCGCCGCGAACGGTCCGAGGCCGGAACGCTGTTGACGGCGGTCGCGCACCTGCACACCACCGGCGCCTCTCCCGACTGGACGGCCCTCTTCGCGGGCCGCCGGGCACGCCGGGTCGATCTGCCCACCTACTCCTTCCAGCGCGGCCGCTACTGGCTCTCGGAGCCCGTGACCGGAGGCGGCAACGCGGCCTCCATGGGCCTCACCGCGCTCGACCATCCCCTGCTGAGCGCCGAGATCGCCGTGCCCGGCTCGGACACCGTCGTCTTCACCGGGCGGCTGTCCACGGACACCCACCCCTGGCTGGCGGACCACGAGGTCCTGGGCGCGACGCTGCTGCCCGGTACCGCCTTCGTCGAACTGGCCGTGCGCGCGGGAGACCAGGTCGGCCACGGAGTCCTCGACGAGTTGACGCTCCACGCGCCGCTCGCCCTGCCCGAAACAGGAGGCGTATGGCTTCGGCTGACGGTCGGTGAGCCGGCCGGCGAACCGGGGCGGCGCCCCCTCACGATCCACTCGCTCGCCGAGGACGCCGACGGGGACGCGCCCTGGGTCCTGCACGCGGAAGGGGCCCTGGCGACCGAGGACTCCGCCGTACCGGCGTCGTTCGACCTGACCCGGTGGCCGCCGGAGGAGACGGCGAGGATCACCACCGAGGGCGCGTACGAGCGGTTCCGGGAGCTCGGTTACGCGTACGGCCCGGCCTTCCAGGCGCTCAAGGCCGCCTGGCGGGTCGGCGGCGAGATCTTCGCCGAGGTGGCGCTCGCGGAGGAGGCGACCGACGCGGAACGGTTCGTGCTCCACCCGGCCCTGCTCGACTCCGCCCTGCACGCGGTGATCCTGAGCGCGGGCGAGGACGACGCCACCTCGCTGCCGTTCGCCTGGAAGGGCGTCCGGCTGCACGCCTTCGGCGCCACCGCCGCGCGCGTCCGGTTCACCCCCAACGACGACGGCGGGACGACCATCCACGTCGCCGACACGCAGGGGCGTCCCGTCGCGACCGTGGGGTCCCTGATCTCCCGGGAGGTCTCGGCCGAACAGCTCGCACCGGCGACCGCCGGGCCCGGCGACTCCCTCTTCCACCTCGCGTGGACACCTGCCGCGGCCTCCTCGGCCGCGGTCTCCGCCGCCGAGGCCGACTGGACGACGGTCGAGGACCTGACGGAGCTCACCGGCCGGGTGCCCGCGACCGTCGCCCTGATCCTCCCCGCCGGCACCGGCCGGATCGCCGAGGACGTCAGGACGGTCACCGGGAACACGCTCACGGCCCTCCAGACCTGGCTCGGGGACGAACGGTTCGCCGACAGCAGGCTCATGGTGGTGACACACGGGGGCGACGATCTCGCGCACGCCGCCGCCTGGGGCCTGGTCCGCGCCGCCCACTCCGAGGACCCCGAGCGGTTCGCGCTGCTCGACACCGACAGCGACGACCCGGAGACCATCGCCCGGGCCGTTGCGTCGGGCGAGGCGGACCTGCGCGTCCAGGACGAGGAGATCCTGGTTCCCCGGCTGGCACGCGTCCCGGCGGCGGCCGCCACCGCGGGGGCTTCCGACGGTCCGTCCGACGGGGAGTCACCCTGGAGCCGGCCCGGAACGGTGCTGATCACCGGCGGTACGGGCGGACTCGGCGCACTCGTCGCCCGCCACCTGGTCACCGAGCACGGCGTCCGGGATCTGCTGCTGACCAGCCGCCGCGGTGTCCAGGCGAACGGCGCGGCCGAATTCCGGCAGGAGCTGGCGGCCCTCGGCGCGACGGCCGAGATCGCCGCCTGCGACGTTGCCGACCGGGACGCCCTGGAGACGCTGCTGACCGGCCGCACCCTCGGCGCGGTCGTGCACACCGCCGGCGTGCTGGCCGACAGCATGATCGCCAATCTGACGCCGCACGGTCTCGAACAGGTGCTGCGGCCGAAGGTGGACGGCGCGCTGAACCTGCACGACCTCACCCGCGGCCAGGAACTCGGCGCCTTCGTCCTGTTCTCGTCGGCCGCGGGCGTGTTCGGCTCGCCCGGCCAGGGCAACTACGCGGCGGCCAACACCTTCCTCGACGCTCTCGCCCAGCGCCGCCACGACGAGGGGCTGCCCGCCCGGTCCCTCGCCTGGGGGCTGTGGGCCGACACCGGCGGCATGGCCGGCGGGCTCGGCGAGGCGGACCTCCAGCGGCTGCGCCGCCAGGGCATGCCCGCGCTGACGTCGCCCGAGGGACTTGCCCTGTTCGACGCCGCCGCCACCAGGCCGGAGCCCGCGCTCGTACCGATGAGCCTGGACCTGCGGGTGCTGCGCAGCGGCGCCGGCGGCGAGGTGCCCGCCGTACTGCGCGGCCTGGTCCCGTCCACCCGCCGCCGCGCGGCGACCGCCGACCCGGCCGCGCTGCGCCACGAACTGGCGGCGATGCCCGCCGACCAGCGCGAACGGGCCCTGAGCGACCTGGTGCTGAACCTCGCGGCCTCCGTCCTCGGACACTCCGGCCCCGAGGCGGTCGACCCCGCGCGCGACTTCCTGGAGTCCGGCTTCGACTCGCTCACCGCGATGGAACTGCGCACCGCGCTGAGCGCCGCGACCGGGGTGAAGCTGCCCACGATGGCCGTGTTCGACAGCAAGAACCCGTCCAACCTCGCCCGTCTCCTCGTGGACGAGATGGAGTCGGGTCTCACCCGCCCGGACGCGTCCGACGAGCCGTCGCCCGGCCAGGACGAGACCGTGACCGAGCTGTTCCGGGGCGCTGTGCGGGCCGGTGACTCGGCAGGAGCGCTGGCACTGGCCTCGGCGGTCGCGGCGCTGCGGCCCAAGTTCACCACGCCCGCCGAACTCGGCCGCCCCCCGAAGACCGTCCAACTCGCCGACGGGGCGCGCCGCCCCCGCCTCATCTGTCTCTCCACCCCCATGGCCGGCGGCGGCGTGCACCAGCACGCCCGACTCGGCTCCGAATTCCGGGACGTCCGGCCCGTGTCCGCGCTGGCCCTGCCCGGATTCCAGCGGGGCGAGCCGCTGCCCCAGTCCGTCGAGGTGCTGTCACAGGTCCTCGGCGAGGCCGTACTCGCGGCGGCGGACGGCGATCCGTACGTCCTGCTCGGCTACTCCTCCGGCGGCATCATCGGCCACGTCCTCGCGCGCCACCTGGAGGAGACGGTCGGCGTCCCGCCCGCCGGGCTCGTCCTCATCGACACCTTCCGTGTCGAGGACACCGCCATGAACGTCGGCTTCGGCCATCTCATGGGCGAGCTGCTCACCGTCGAGACGACGGTCGGCAGTTTCGACACGGCCCGGCTGTCCGCGATGCCCTACTACTTCCAGGTGCTGGCGGGCTTCGACCCCGTACGGCTCGCCGCGCCCACCCTCTTCGTCCAGGCGTCCGAACCGTTCGTGCAGCCCCCGGAGGGCGTCGACGTGGCCGAGATGCGGGCCCAGCCCTGGGATACCGAGCACACCCTGCGCACCGTCGAAGGCAACCACTTCTCTCTCGGACAGGAGCACGCCCCGGCGACCGCCCGAGCCATCGAGGAGTGGCTGGAGACGCTCGACTGAGCCGTGGCCGACGTCAGAACCCCCGGAAGAAGTGCACGCCGCGTGCGGGGACGCGGCACCTGCCGAGTACGTCCCGAAATTAGGTGGTTGAGAAATGGCGTCCACGCCCACGGCCAAGGGAACTGTTCCCTTCCGGGAGTTCAAGACCTGGTACCGCGTCACCGGAGAGACCGGAGCGGGCCGCCCCGCCCTCGTCGTCGTGCACGGAGGCCCCGGCTCCACCCACGACTACCTGAACGGTCTGTCCGTCTACGCCGAACACGGCTGGACGGTGGTCCACTACGACCAGCTCGGCAACGGCGGCTCGACCCATCTGCCGGACGCCGACCCCGGTTTCTGGACCCCGCAGCTGTTCCGGGACGAGCTGGAGAATCTGCTGACCCGGCTCGGCATCGCCGACGACTACGTCCTGTTCGGACAGTCGTGGGGCGGGATGCTGGCCGCCTGGCACGCCTCGGCCCGCCCCGCCGGGCTGCGCGGCCTGGTCATCGCCAACTCACCGGCCTCCTACCCGCTGTGGCTCTCCGAGATGGACGTACTGCGCTCCCAGCTGCCACCGGGCGTCGACGACACACTGCGCAAGCACGAGGCCGCCGGCACCACCGACAGCGACGAGTACATCGAGGCGATGCTGGTCTTCTACGCCCGGCACGTCTGCCGCGTCCAGCCGTGGCCCGGTGAGCTCATGGCCTCGTACATGGAGGCCGTCAGCGACCCGACGGTCTACCGCACGATGAACGGTCCCAACGAGTTCCATGTCATCGGCAGCCTGCGCGACTGGTCGGTCATCGACCATCTGCCCAGCATCGACGTGCCCACCCTCGTCCTGTCGGGCCGTTACGACGAGGCCACCCCGGTCACGGTGCGCCCCTTCGAGGAACTGATACCGGACGCCCGCTGGGAGATCTTCGAAGACTCCAGCCACGCCCCGCACTTCGAGGAGCCGGAACGGTTCTACGAGGTGCTCGGCTCATTTCTTGACACGGTCGGCGCACGCGACGCGCAGACCACAACGGTGAGCGGAGGCTGAGACGTAGATGGACGCCCAGGTCGAGGAGATCGTCGAGGCGCTGCGCGGCTCGCTCGTCGAGAACGAGCGGCTGCGACAGGACAACGAGAGCCTGCGCGCCGCCGCGAGCGTGGCCACCGAGCCCATCGCGATCATCGGCATGGCCTGCCGGTTCCCCGGCGGCGTCGGTTCCCCGGAGGAGCTGTGGGAGCTGGTCGACGAGGGCCGTGACGCCATCGGACCGTTCCCCGGCGACCGTGGCTGGGACATGAGCGCGCTGTACGACCCCGAGCCCGGAAAGCCCGGCAAGACGTACGCGCGCGAGGGCGGATTCCTGCACGACGCGGCCCAGTTCGACCCCGAGTTCTTCGGGATCAGCCCGCGTGAGGCCCTCACCATGGACCCCCAGCAGCGGCTTCTGCTGGAGATCACCTGGGAGTCGATGGAACGGGCCGGGCTAGACCCGGCGTCCCTGCGTGGCAGCCGCACCGGTGTCTTCGCCGGCGCGATGTACCACGACTACGGCATCACCAGCAGCGACGGCAGCCTGGTCTCCGGTCGCGTCGCCTACACCCTCGGCCTGGAGGGCCCGGCGGTCACCGTCGACACGGCCTGCTCGTCCTCGCTCGTCGCGCTCCAGTGGGCCTCGCAGGCACTGCGCTCGGGGGAGTGCACCCTGGCACTGGCCGGTGGCGTCAGCGTCATGGCCACACCCGAGACATTCATCGAGTTCAGCGAGCAGCGCGGGCTCTCCGCCGACGGCCGCTGCCGCTCCTTCGCCGCCGAGGCCGACGGCACCGGCTGGGCCGAGGGCGCGGGCGTCCTGCTCCTGGAGACGCTGTCCGACGCGCGCCGCAACGGGCACCCCGTACTGGCCGTCGTGCGCGGCACGGCCGTCAACCAGGACGGCGCGTCCAACGGCTTCAGCGCGCCCAACGGGCCCTCCCAGCGCCGTGTCATCCAGCAGGCGCTCACCGCCGCCGGACTGACCCCCGCCGACGTCGACGTCATGGAGGGCCACGGCACCGGCACCTCCCTCGGCGACCCCATCGAGGCACAGGCGCTTCTCGCCACGTACGGACAGAACCGCGAAGAGCCGCTGTGGCTCGGATCGATCAAGTCGAACATCGGCCACACCCAGGCCGCCGCCGGAGTCGCCGGTGTCATCAAGATGGTCGAGGCCATCCGTCGCGGCACACTGCCGAAGACACTGCACGCCGACGAGGCGTCGCCGCAGGTGGACTGGGAAGCCGGCAACGTCCGCCTCCTCACCGAGTCCCGGGCCTGGCCCGACGCCGACCGGCCGCGCCGCGCCGCGGTGTCCTCGTTCGGCGTCAGCGGCACCAACGCCCACGTGATCATCGAGCAGGCGGAGGCCGACCCCGAGTCCCGGTCCGAGCCCGCCGCACCGCGGCCGTCCTCGGACGTGCCCGTGCCGCTGGCGCTGTCGGCCGGCACGGAGACCGCCCTGCGGGCCCAGGCCCGGCAGTTGGCCGATCACCTGCGGAACACACCCGGCCTCGACCCCGTCGACATGGGCTTCTCCCTCGCCACCGCGCGCGCCGCGCTGAGCCGCCGCGCCGTCGTGGTCGGCCGCGACCGCGAGGAAATCCTCGGCGCGCTGACCGCGTTGGCCGACGGCGCCCCCGTCGGAGGCGCCGCGCGGACGACCGGACTGACCGCTTTCCTCTTCACCGGGCAGGGCAGCCAGCGGCTCGGCATGGGCCGCGACCTGCACGCCGCGTTCCCCGTGTTCGCCCGCGCCTTCGACGAGGTGTGCGCCCTCCTCGACCCCGCCGTGCGCGAGGTGATGTGGAACGACGAAGAGACCCTGGGCCGAACCGAGTTCACCCAGCCCGCGATCTTCGCGCTCGAAGTGGCGCTGTTCCGGCTCTTCGAATCATGGGGTGTACGGCCCGACTTCGTCGCCGGTCACTCGATCGGCGAGCTCGCCGCCGCCCATGTGGCCGGGGTGTTCTCCCTTGCCGACGCCGCCACGCTCATCACCGCCAGGGCGCGGCTGATGGGGGCGCTGCCGACGGGCGGTGCGATGGTGGCGGTCGAGGCCACCGAGGACGAGGTCGCCCCTCTGCTCCTGGACGGTGTCGGTATCGCCGCCGTCAACGGCCCCACGTCCGTGGTGCTTTCGGGCACCACGGAAGCCGTGGACGCCGTCGTCGGGAAGCTCGGCGCGCGCAGGACGAACCGCCTCACCGTCTCGCACGCCTTCCACTCGCCGCTGATGGACCCGATGCTGGACGACTTCCGCCGTGTCGCCGAGGGCGTCACGTACGCGGAGCCCGCCGTCCCCGTCATGGCGAGCGGCGATGTCACCACCGCCGCGTACTGGGTCGGCCATGTCCGGGACACCGTCCGCTTCGCCGACGCGGTGACCCGGCTGGAAGCCGAAGGCGTCACCCGGTACGTCGAACTCGGGCCCGACGGCATCCTCACCGCAATGGCCCGCCAGAGCCTCACGACCAGCGCCGAGACCGCCGTGCTCGTCCCGGCCCTGCGCCGCAAGGAATCCGGAACCGCCGCCGTCCTCACGGCGCTCGGCGCACTGCAGGCGGCGGGCCTGAAGGTCGACTGGACGAGCGTGTTCGATGGCCGCGGCGCCCGCCGCGTCGACCTGCCCACCTACCCCTTCCAGCGCGCCCGTTACTGGTTCGACAAGCGCGGTCTGGGCGGCGACGTCACGTCCGCCGGCCTCGACCGGCCCGACCACCCGCTGCTCGGCGCGATGGTGCACCTGCCCGGCTCCGACGGCGTGGTGTTCACCGGACGGCTGTCCACCGGGGCCCACCCCTGGCTCTCCGACCACACCGTGATGGGCTCCGTCCTGCTGCCCGGCACCGCGTACGTGGAACTCGCCGTACGCGCCGGGGACCAGGTGGGCTGGAACCGGGTCGAGGAACTCAACGTCGCGGCGCCCCTGTTCCTGCCCGAGCACGGCGGCGTCCACATCCAGGTCGCCGTCGACGCGCCCGACGCTTCCGGGCTCCGCCCGGTGAGCGTGTTCTCGCGCGCCGACGACGCCCCGCTCGACCGCGAATGGGTCCTGCACGCCGAGGGGTTCCTGGCGCCCGACGCGGGCGAACCCTCCACCGACCTCGTGGCATGGCCGCCGCGGGACGCCGAGCCCCTCGCCGTCGAAGGGCTCTACGAGCGGCTGGAATACGGCCCCACGTTCCACGGCCTGCGCGCCGCCTGGCGGCGCGGCGACGAGCTGTTCGCCGAGACGGCCCTGCCCGAGGGTGTCGACGCCGGAGGCTTCGGCCTCCACCCCGCCCTGCTCGACTCGGCGTTGCACGTCCTCGACCTGGCGGGCGAGGACGCGACGGTACTGCCGTTCTCCTGGTCCGACGTCACCCTGCACGCCGAGGGCGCCCTCGCCGCACGGGTCCGCCTCGCCGTCCGGGCCGACAAGTCGGTCTCCCTGGAACTGGCCGACGCCATGGGACGGCCCGTCGCATCGGTCGGGTCGCTGACACTGCGCCCCGTCACCGCGGACGGCCTCTCGCCGGCTGCGGCCCGCGTCGCGAACGCCCTCTTCCGGGTGGACTGGGTCCCGGCCGGCGAAGCCCGGCCCGGGTCCGACGACACCGTGGTGAGCGTCCACCACTGCCCGCCGACGACCGGCGACACCCTGGCCGCCGTACGAGCGGTGACCACCGGCGTACTGGAGGCTGTCCAGGCGGCCGTCGAGGGCGACACCTCCCTCGTCGTCGTCACCAACGGCGCCCTCGACGGCTCCGACCTCGGCCACGCCGCCGTATGGGGACTCGTACGCGCCGCCGAGGGAGAGCACCCCGGCCACTTCTTCCTCGTCGACACCGACGCCCCGGTCGAGCCCCGGCGGGTCGTCGCGGCCGGCGAGCCCGAACTGCGCGTCCACGGCGACGAGTCGCTGGTGCCGCGACTGGCGGGCGTACCGTTCGAGCCGGCCGACGCCGTCTGGGACACCGCACGCACCGTCCTGATCACGGGCGGGACCGGTGCTCTCGGGGCCGCCGTCGCCCGCCATCTGGTCACCCGCCACGAGGTCCGCCGGCTGCTGCTGACCAGCCGCCGGGGCATCGACGCTCCCGGAGCCTCCGAACTAGCCCAGGAACTCGTCGAGTTGGGCGCCGAAGTCGAGGTCGTCGCGTGCGACTCCGGCGACCGCGACGCCCTGGCCGCACTGCTCGACGGCCGGACCATCGGTGGCGTCGTACACGCCGCGGGCGTCCTGGACGACGGCGTGATCCTCTCCCAGACACCCGAACGCGTCGACCGAGTGCTGCGCCCGAAGG
This sequence comes from Streptomyces camponoticapitis, assembly GCF_014646115.1. GTDB lineage: Bacteria > Actinomycetota > Actinomycetes > Streptomycetales > Streptomycetaceae > Streptomyces > Streptomyces camponoticapitis. The sequence continues at coordinate 24,351 of NZ_BMMV01000043.1, forward strand.
CCGACGCGGCATGGCATCTCCACGAGCTCACCCGCGACATGGGGCTGACCGCCTTCGTGCTCTTCTCGTCCGTCGCGGGCGTCCTCGGCGCCCCCGGACAGGGCAACTACGCGGCGGCCAGCACCCTCCTCGACGGCCTCGCGCGGCACCGGCACGCCCACGGACTCCCCGCGCTGTCACTGGCCTGGGGTCCCTGGGCCGGAGAAGGCATGGCGGGCGGGCTCGCCCCGGCCGGCATGCGGTCCCTGGCTCCGGAGGAGGGCCTCGCCCTGCTCGACGCCGCCACCGGTGCGGCCGAGCCCGTACTGGTACCGGTCCGGTTCGACCTGGCCGCCTTCGACACACCGCCGCCCATCATGCGCGGCCTCGTCCGAGGGCGGTCGCGCCGCGTCCTCGACACCGACGCGTCGGCGACCGCCGTACTGCGGCAGCGCCTCGCCGGACTCGGCGAGGCGGAACGCGCCGCCGAACTCCTCGGCCTCGTCCGCGCCCAGGCCGCCATGGTCCTCCGGCACGCCGGCGCCGAGTCCGTCGATCCCGACCGGGCCTTCCGCGACCTGGGATTCGACTCGCTCACCGCGATCGAACTCCGGAACCTGCTCGGCGGAGCCACCGGACTCCGTCTGCCCGCCACTCTCGTCTTCGACTACCCCACCCCCGGCGTGCTGGCCGGACACCTCCTGGAGGAGCTGTCCGGAGCGGTGGAGAAGGCTCCGGCCGCGACCGTCGCGAGCGCGTCGGACGACGAGCCGATCGCCATCGTCTCGATGGCGTGCCGCTACCCAGGTGGCGTCGACTCGCCCGAGGGACTGTGGCGGCTCGTCGACGAAGGCGTCGACGCGATATCGGAGTTCCCCGCCGACCGTGGCTGGGGCGTGGAGGACATCTACGACCCCGAGCCCGGCATCCCGGGCAAGACATACGTACGCGACGGCGGATTCCTGCACGACGCGGGCGACTTCGACCCGGACTTCTTCGGCATCAGCCCGCGTGAAGCGCTCGACATGGACCCGCAGCAGCGGCTGCTGCTTGAGACGTCGTGGGAGGCGCTGGAGCGGGCGGGCATCGCTCCCACCACGCTGAAGGGCAGCGCGACCGGTGTGTACGCCGGGGTGATGTACCACGACTATCCCGGTGGTACCGGCGGCGGAAGCATCGTCTCCGGCCGGGTGTCCTACACCCTCGGCCTCGAAGGCCCCGCGGTGAGCGTGGACACGGCGTGCTCGTCGTCGCTGGTCGCCCTGCACTGGGCGGCGCAGGCGCTGCGTTCGGGCGAGTGCTCACTCGCACTCGTCGGTGGCGTGACCGTCATGGGAACACCGCAGTCGTTCATCGATTTCAGTGAGCAGCGCGGTCTGGCCGCCGACGGGCGCTGCAAGTCCTTCTCGTCCTCCACCGACGGCACGGGCTGGGGCGAGGGCGCGGGCGTCCTCGTGGTCGAGCGTCTCTCCGACGCGCGTCGTCTGGGGCATCCGGTGCTCGCGGTGGTGCGGGGGAGTGCGCTGAACCAGGACGGTGCCAGCAACGGTCTGACCGCCCCCAACGGCCCCTCCCAACAGCGTGTGATCAAGCAGGCGTTGGCGAACGCGGGTCTGTCGGCGGCGGATGTGGACGCGGTCGAGGCCCACGGCACGGGCACCACCTTGGGCGACCCGATCGAGGCCCAGGCCCTGCTCTCCACCTATGGCCAAGGCCGCCCCGACGGGAAGCCGTTGTGGCTGGGGTCGATCAAGTCCAACATCGGTCACACGCAGGCGGCGGCGGGTGTCGCGGGCATCATCAAGATGGTCCAGGCGATGCGTCACGGCAAGCTTCCCCAGACGCTGCACATCGACGAGCCGACACGGCAGGTCGACTGGGAGGCCGGTGACGTACGGCTGCTGACCGAGGCACGCGAGTGGCCCAGCGAGGGCCGTCCGCGCCGCGCCGCCGTGTCGTCCTTCGGCATCAGCGGAACGAACGCCCACGTCATTGTCGAAGAAGTCGCACCGGTCGAGGAAGAGCCGGTCGAGCGGCGGGAGTTGCCGGTCGCGCCGGTGGTCGTCACGGCGAAGAGCCCGGCGGCCCTGGAGACGCAGATCGCGCGCTACGGCGCGCTGGTGGAGGAGGGGAACGCGCTCGACGTGGCGTTCTCCGCCGCGACCGGCCGGGCCGCACTCGAACACCGCGCGGTGCTCGTCGGGTCCGAGACGGTCACGGGTGAGACCTCTGTGGGCAAGGTGGCGTTTCTGTTCACGGGGCAGGGGAGTCAGCGTCTGGGGATGGGGCGTGAGTTGTATGGGTCGTTCCCGGTGTTTGCCTCGGCGTTCGATGAGGTGTGTGGGGTTCTTGATCCTGCGGTGCGTGAGGTGATGTGGGGTGATGAGGAGGCGTTGAGTCGTACGGAGTTCACTCAGCCGGCGATTTTCGC
>NZ_BMMV01000044.1 GCF_014646115.1 Streptomyces camponoticapitis
CGTCAAACGCCCCGAGACCCTCAGGGCCATCGGCAAGCCCGGAAGATCTTGGTAGATAAAGAACAAGCTCAGTAGCTGTTTTCGATCCCGGGTTCTGGGTAGATTTGCGCCCTAGCATCAGCCAGCCGACGGGGGAAGCCCGACAATCCGGGTCAGCTCCGCGCTGAAGCGCTTCAACTCCGCGGATGTGTTCTTGGATCCTCAGACGAGCTCCCGGGCTTTGCGGTCTTGCTCCCTGACACAGTCCACGGAGGTGAAGAGGAACCTTTCGCCGTCCCTCATCGCCTGTTCCGCAGAGTCGAGAACCGTCTCGCCGTTGGAGGGGTCCATGTAGGTCATCTCGGGGATCTCGATACGGGTCTTGTCATCGAGATGAAGGGTGATCGTGAACGTGTAGACCTGGGGCAGCGCACCGGTGACGGCCGATTCCGGTCCAACCGTGAAGGCCACTCGCTCCTGCTCGTGGGGCGGAAGGGGTGTACTTCATCTTGCGGACCTGCTTGAGAGGCGCCTGCGCCTCCACGGGGACTTTGATGTCGTACCGGGCTTTCACCTGCGTGCCCCCTGCCCCGTAGGGGCAGCCCACCTCGGTGATCGAGCTGAAGTTGAACTCCGCCTCGGACCCCAGGGCGGGATTGTCGCCGCTGTTCCTGAGGATCACGGTGACCAGCGACGCTTTCAAGTCCTGTATGACCCCCGAATCCCCGGAACCTCTCAGGTCACCATCCGGGCTGTCCAGTCCGCCTGGATCTCTTCCTCCTTCGCAAGATCAAAATCCACCAGCTCCACCCCCGGCACGGGCTCGGGCTTGGGCTTCGGCTGCGCGTCCGCCACACCGCCGGCTACCGCGATCACCCCCTGAGGGCGCTGTAAGAAGGGGCGCTCTCCTCCGGATAACGAGTTGGTGCGTGATAGCGGGTGAGGTGTGTTTGGCCTGGTCGGGGGACGGTGCGGTCTGAGACGAGACCAGCGATGGCTCGGTAGGTGTCGGGCAGGCGGTCGCGGCGGTGGGTCCAGCGCGTCAGTTGCTTCCAGCGTTTGTGGTCGGCGAGGGCGTGCTCGACCGTGATCCGGTCGGAGAGTGCTCGTGGCGGTCGCGTTCCCACTGCTGGACTCTGCCGGGCAGTGCTCCCGGACGCGGTTTTCTTGGTGGTGTGATTGCTTGCCCGCGGTGGTCGCGGCTCAGGCCGAGGTAGCCGTCGTCCAGGAGGACCTCGACGTCGGGGAAGTGCTGGAAGCAGATGGCGATGCCCTCGTTGCGGGCGGCCGTGGCATCGTGCATACGACCAGGCCGCAGGGTGTCGGTCCATAACGTGCGGCCCCGCCAGTCAGCAATGACGGTGGCCTTCATGGTGTTCTGCTTCTTCTTCCCGGAAACGAACGCGCGCCGTCCGCCGCGGCTGGCCGGTGGCCTGCGGACCTGGATCTCGGTGGCATCCAGCCGCAGCTCGATGTCCTCGGCCTGGGCGTAGGCGAACACGTCCGCCAGTGTCCGAAGGCGCAGGTCAGGGCGGTCGGGGACCGCGCATCCCCGCTCGGCCAGGAGGGTACGTATCTCTGTGATCGCACGAGTGATGGTGGAGCGGTCGACGCCGAACAGCAGCCCCAGTACCGAGTGCGGCAGATCGTGCCGCAGATGGATCAGCGTGGCCGCCAGCCGGTCGACGAAGACCAACTGGTGGCGGGCGCCGGCTCCCGCGGCCCGCTTCCTGGCTCCACCGCGCGCAGCATGGCGACGCCCCTCGACCCCGGCCTGCCACGGCATCGCCAACTCCTCGACCAGGCAAGCGAGATGACGCCGAGAGAGCCCCGTGAACAGCCGATGCGCCAGCACCGCCCGATTGATCATGATCGCCACAGGCAGATCGTGCCACCGACCAGGCACGACACCTCACCCGCTATCACGCACCAACTCGTAAGACGTCGTTTCTTATGGTGCGATCGCTCGTTGGGCAGTGCGTGAGGGACCTGGTTGAGCGGTTGGTGCCGGATGAGTTGTGGGTGTTGTTCCGTCGGGTTGTGCCGCCGACGGAGGTGATACGTCCGCAGGGTGGTGGCCGGGCTCGGGCGGGTGATCGTGAAGTGCTGGCGGCGATCCTGTTCGTGGCGACGTCGGGCTGCACGTGGCGGCAACTTCCGCCGGTGTTCGGTCCGGCCTGGTCCACTGTCTACCGGCGCTGCGCGCAGTGGAGTCGGGAGCGCGTGTGGGGCCGGCTCCACCGCGTTGTCCTCGATGAACTCGGTGCCCGCGGCGAGCTGGACTGGTCGAGGTGCGCGATCGACTCCGTAAGCGTGCGGGCGGCAAAAGGGGGCCACTGACCGGACCGAGTCCGACCGATCGCCGCAAGTTGGGATCGAAGATCCACCTGATCACCGACCGGAACGGACTGCCACTGTCGCTGGGCATCTCCGGCGCCAACACGCACGACAGCCACGGCCTCGAGCCGCTCGTGCGCGGCATCCCGCCCATCCGTTCCCACCGCGGCCCGCGCCGCCGACGGCCCGCCAGGCTCCATGCTGACAAGGGCTACGACTACGACCACCTGCGCTGGTGGCTCCGTGAGCGCGGCATCTGCCACCGCATCGCGCGCAAGGGTGTGGAGTCCTCGCAGCGACTCGGGCGATACCGCTGGGTGGTTGAACGAACGGTGTCGTGGCTGGCCGGCTGTCGCCGTCTCCACCGACGATACGAGCGCAAGGCCGAACATTTCTTGGCCTTCGTCGGTATAGCCGCAGCGCTCATCTGTCACCGCCGGCTGGCACATCACCAGGCTGGTCAGCCGCGAACCGCTGCGAGAAGGGCGAGACCGAGACAGATCGCAGCAGCGGCCGCCAGCGGGTCAGCACCTACCGACCAGGTGAAGCGCCGCTGAAGTCCGGCGGGCATCTCAGTCTGCCCGCCCATTGACGCGACCCGCGCATGAGACCTCATGGCATCAGTACAGACGTCGGAGAAGTCATACAGCACGTCCCACAAGGACTTGTCGAACCAAAGAAAGTCGATCGTCTCCCCGGTGTGAGTCTCCAGGACAAGGCCACCCCGCCACGAGTCGCGGTGCAGCACGTTCACGTCAGAGCAGGGCACCACTACGTGCCGCCATACGCCATGACGCACAATCTCTCCCGGACGGAGCACCACTCTGATCAGCGAGCAACGCCACAGGAGCGACGCCCAAATCAGGGCGAGGGCGCACACCAAGGCGCGGTCCACACCGTCGACCGACGGATTCACCCCCACGATCAGGGCGACACAGGCGGCAACGCCGGACACCCCCCTGAGAAGCCCTACACGCATCCAGCGTCCCAGCTTGATCTGGCCTCGCCGGTTCGGCCGGTAACCCCGCACGCGTTGAACAACCGGAGTCCCGGGTCCGTACCAGTCAGCCAACCCCGATTGCCACAGCCCCCTCGCCATGCCCTTGACCCTACCGCCCCAAAAGAAACGACGTCTAAGTCGTTCGGTCCGGTAGGCGAGTTGGTATTCCGTGCACTGTTCTGATTTCCCGTCATAACAGCTCCTTCCCCAGGAGCACCTGCCACTGAACCCACCTCCACGGAGGCTTCCCGGCAAGGATTCAGCCCGCGGGACCGGCCGGGGCGGGCGACGTCGCAATGGTGTAATCGATCACCTCGCACACCACACGCAAGTCCGCCGCCGAGAGGTCGTCGGCGACCAGGACCGGTGTGGTGCACGCCGTGCGCACAGGACGAGCAGGGCGGCGCGCAGGCCGGCGCCAACTCCAGGCCGCCGTCGAGAATCCACAGCGGCTCCAATAGACGCTCGATGCGGTGGGTGAGAGTTCGGGGCCGGGGGAGGTCGTGCTCCAGCTGAAGGAGCTGTTGTTCCCGTCGGTCGCGGACATCGGGGTCCATGCCGCTTGGCAGGCCTACAGCTCAGCAGGAAGTGCTGGCGAGGTGCGGCATCAAGGTTTGTTGCCGGTGGCCTGGATGAAGGCGTCGGTGATCAAGTCGGCGCTGGGACCCGGAGGCAAGTCCTCGTAGTTGTGGGTTGCGAGGTTCAGCAGGGTGATCAGGACGTCCCGGGCCCAGTTCGTGGGCAGGTCCGATCGGATGGCGCCGGACCTCACACCGCGGTCGACGAGGTCACCGACGCGGTTGGTGAGTTCTTCGTGGCGGTTGCGGTGACTGCTGTCGGCGAGGAGGACTCGCAGGTCGACGGGCCAGCGCCGGCCGACGGCGACGGTGTTCTCCACGAAGCGGTGGACGGCGATGGCGAAGGGGGCCGTGTCGGGTCTGGCCTCGTCCAGAGCCCTGGCAGCGTCGTCGAGTTTGGCCTGGTGAACGGCTGACAGGAGGTCCTCGCGCGTCGGAAAACGGCGGTAGAGCGTGGAGCGGTCCACTCCAGCTTCGCGTGCGATTTCGCTCATGGGGGTCGCCGGGTCGCCGGGTTGTCGGCCAGGAGTCGGGCTGTCGCCTGCGGCAGGTTCTGCAGGTTCCGGTTGGCATCAGCGCGCATAGGGGCTCCTCGCAGCGACGGACAGAGGGGTTGCAGTACTTACTATTAAATGCCATGCTAGTGTTGCATTTGATGACCCAAGAGAGGCATCATCGTAGACAAGTGCAGACTATAGGAGACAGAGATGTCTAACACCGTTGTTGTGACGGGTACCTCCACTGGCATGGGCAAGGCGACTGTCGCGAAGTTCGCTGCCGAGGGCTGGAACGTGGTGGCCACCGTCCGTAAGGACTCCGACCTGCAGGTTCACGCGGACCTGCCGAACGTACGGACCCTGCTGCTGGACGTCGACGACGAAGGCGCTGCCGAGTCGTTCGCTCGGACCGCCGTGGAACAGTTCGGGCGGGTGGACGCGCTGGTCAACAATGCCGGCTCCTACCAGATGGGCCCCGTCGAAGCCTCGTCGATGGAGCAGATCCACCAGCAGTTCCAGACCAACGTCTTCGGCCTGATCGCTGTCACTCGAGCTGTCATCCCGTTCCTCCGTGAACAGCGCTCCGGCGTGATCGTGAACATCGCTTCACTGACCGCTGAGCAGGGTTACCCCTACAGCGCCGTCTACGCCGCCAGCAAGGCCGCGGTCGTCACCCTGAGCGAAGGGCTCAGTCTGGAGTTGGCCCAGTTCGGCATCAGCGTTCGCACCGTGCTGCCCGGACAGCACGCCACCCGCATCTTCACCAAGATCGACATGGCGGAGGGTGAGGCATTGGACCCGTATCGTGCCGGGATCGAGGAGTTCTTCGGGAACAACGCGCCCACGGGCTCGGACCCGTCGGTAACCGCAGATGTCATCCACCAGGCCGTCGTCGATGCCGACCCGGTGAAGGTCCACTACTACTCCGCACCCGACTCCACGGCCATTCCTCGCGCCAAGCAGATCCTTGGCAAGGAGGGCTACTGGCGGGAGTTCCGCGAGTTCGTCCACGGCCGGCCCACTCCGCTCTGGAAGACCCTCACCCCCTCCCCCGGCGACAAGCCCGTCGAATGGGGCCTGTGATTTCTGAGGCGGGCGGGTGGGAACGCCTGCCGGTCCCGCCCGCTCACAAGGCCCTCAACTGACCTGGTTCGCCCCCTCAGCCCCCCGGCCCACGACCTGGTGGGCCGAGGCCGGGAGACGTGGTGTCAAATCGCGTCCCACGTCGGTGAGGACGTCGGCGGGAACGCCGTCCCACAGCCACTCGACCGCGTGCGCGGCCACGAGCCCGTCCGGCCCGTGCCCGTGCAGCAGAGCGAACCCCCGCTCGTCCATCAAGGCCGCGGCGACGTCCCCGCGCACGGGCAGACCCACGTAGGCGGTGCCCGGCGGCCACCAGGTCGGATCCAGCGCGCGCCCCTCGGCGTCAGAGAGCCACGCGTGCGCCACCTGGAACCGGTGGCCCCCGTAGAGGGCCCTCCACGTAGCCAGCGCCTGGCCGGACTCCCGCGCCGGCCACGCGGACCCGGCGTAGCACCGCCCTTCCGCACTCGGCGGCAGGTCTCCCGGGCCACGGCGCGGGTGTGAACACGCGGCCGACGTCGAGGAGGAGGGCCGCCAGCGACGCGTACCGCACGCCGGCCAGGGGCCCGCCCCTGGCCGGCGATCCAGTCGGCCTGCACCGTCGAGGTGCGCAGTTCCTCCACCAGATAGCGCTCCGGGCCATGGGCGAGGACGGAATCGGCGATCGTCACGTGCGTCCCCTCACGGTCGACGGATCGGGAAACCAGGGGTCGGCGCGGGAAGGTCGGGCCATCGTGCTAGGCCACCGAGCCCTACGGGTACCGGTGCAGGTTTCGGAGCCATCCACGCGACGGCGCGGGGGCCGGAGCCGGCCCCGCACGTCTCAGCGATCCCCCGGCCCCCAGGCGGAAGCGCCTGGCGCCGCCCGGCCGCCCGGCCATCCCGCGCGGTGCTTCCTCACGATCGAGACCGGGCGGGGTCGGGATCGCGGAGCATGACCCGGTCCGAGCGCAGGCGGGTCCCCGGGGTGGCCGTCCCCGTCGGCATGGCGGCGTCCTCACGTTCAAGAAGCCCGACAGCTGGCACGAGCCCGACGTCACGACCGCCACGGACACCACCCGATATGGCACGGCCACCGCGACGGCCTGGAATCGGATGCACCCCCGGCTCACACACCGCAGACCCTGGCTGAACCACGCCAAGGAAGAACTCCCCGTCCTGCACGGCACGTTGATCTGCCTGGAGGTCGAGCGCCTGCCTGGTGACCGTGACCCGAAACCGGTCTGGCTGTGGTGCTTGGCCACCGCCGCCGCACCGGCGGACGTGGACCGCTGGTGGCAGTCCTTCCTCCGCCGCTTGGACCTGGAGCACACCTTCCGGCTGATGAAACAGACCCTGGGCTGGACCGCCCCAAAGATCAGGAATCCCGACACGGCCGACCTATGGACCTAGATGATCATCGCCGCCCACAACCAGCTCCGCCTCGCCCGGCCCCTCGCCGAGGACCTGCGTCGCCCCTGGGAACGGCGCAGCGAGCCCCGCCGCCTCACCCCTGCCCGGGTCCGCCGGGGGTTTCGCAACGTCCGCGCGACAGCAGCCCGCCCGGCAAGCGCACCGAACCGTCCCGACCAGGTCCCGGACGGCCTCTCGGCTCGAAGAACAAGCAACGGGCCAGGCGCCACAACGTCGGCAAGGCCGTCAAACGCGCCGAATCGATTAAGCAACACCAAGCCCATCGAGGTTAAACGCCAAGATGAGAGGCTGTTGTGTTTCCGTACGTGATATCTGACTTTCTGCTGTTCAGGCATGGTGTGGGTGGGTTCTGCGGCAGACAGGGCACGTCGTTTCGGTCTGATCGTGGAGGTTCGGGGGTGCCATCGCTGGTCGGGTTGCTGGGGGAGCGGGAACGGGGCGCCCGGCAGCAAGTTGAGGTGTTGCGTGAGGAAGCGGACCGGGTTCCGAGCTGCGCGACGCGGAGCTGCCTCGCCGCCCAGGGCCGGCATCGGTGGTGCCGGTCAGGGGTGAAGGCGTCAGGCGTCGGCGCTGTCGCCGGAGTGTCAGCGGAGCGTCGGGGTCCTGCCGCCTCTGCGGCGGCGCTGGCCTGCGGGCAGATCGCTTCGGCCCCCGGCCGGGAGAGTGCCGGCGAAGGTCGCGAGGGTGCGGTCGAAGGCGGCTCGGATGGCGGAACGGGGCCGGTTGGTCAAGGAACCACCGGGGAGGTTCACCTCGCGCACGGGCTGCGAGCAGCCGCACATGCGGAGACTGAAGGTCGTCGATGATCAGCGAAGTGCGAGCGATGACGGCTTTCGGGGCCACAAGGCGAATTCCCGTCTCCGCAGCGGCCTTCGCCGCGCCGTAGGGGGTGACAGGGTCGGGGAAGGCAGGACTCGTCGTAGTGGACTGGGGCGCCGGAGAACACCGCGTCGCTGGATACATGGACCAGGCGGCATCCGAACGTCTCCGCAGCCATCGCCAGGCGGATCGGGCCTTCGGCCGTGACCGCCCAATCTGATCCGCCGCTCGTCGCGTTGACGATGAGGCGCGGGGCAACCTCAGCTACGACCGCTTCGAGCTGCACGTCTCCTTCACCGTTCGTGACACACGACCAGCGAAAACGCCGCCATCAATAGTCGGGAGGACGGCACGGTCCTCCTTGGGATTGATGATTCTGGTGTCGGCGTACACGTGAACGTACAGAGCCGCCGTCGGACGCGGGAAGCATGATGCTGATGTCGCGGTCGTCAGGCTTGCCCTGTTCCGTGGTGGGTGATGATGTCAGGTCGCGCCGAGGCCGTTCAGGAGGGTGTCGGCGACAAGATCGGCGGCCTGCGGGGGTTCCAGGTCGGGGAACCGGTGGGCGACGGTGTCGACGAGTTCGTCCAGGATCGTCCGTGCCCAGGCCGCGTGGACGTCGGCTCGGAGGTAGCCCTCGTCCAGCGCGCGGAGGATGAAGGCGTCGAGGCGCGCACTCTGCTCCTCCCGGCGGGCCAGGGCGGCGGGGTCTTTCTGCATCATCAGGCGCATGTCGACCGGCCATTCGCGGCTGACGGGGATGATCCCCTCCAGGTAGCGGTGGAGGGCGACCGGCAGGGGGGACTCGACCAGGCGGGCTTCGTCCAGAACGCGTTCGGCGGAGTCGAGCTTGGCCTGGAAAACGGCGCTGAGCAGGGCTTCACGGTTTGCGAAGCGGCGGTGGAGGGTCGTCCGGTCCACCCCGGCGGCGGCGGCGATGGCCGCCATGGAGGCGCCCGGGTCCTCCGCCAGGAGTCGAGCTCCGGCATGGAGGACAGCAGTCAGGTTTCGCGCGGCGTCAGCTCTCATGATCCGGTCATTCTACGCGCGGGCTTCACTTGGCTGACTAACCTCACGAAGTGAGATGTGACACCAGAAATTACTGCATCATAGACGTTGCATTTAGGCCGATTTTGTCTACAGTGGAGTTGCTGTCCCGTTCGGGACGGTGAAGCAGGTGACGAAACGAGGCACGCGTCATGGCACGGACCTGGCTGATCACGGGGGGCTCGCAGGGCCTGGGCAGGGCCTTGGTCCGCGCGGCCCTGAGGGCCGGCGACAACGTTGTGGTGACTTCCCGCAAACCTGAGGCGCTGGCTTCCCTGAGGGCCAAGCACCCGGACCAGATGGAGGCGGTGGCGCTGGACGTCACCTCCGCGTCCCAGTCCCGGGGCGTGGTGGCCGCGGCGGTGGAGCGGTTCGGATCGGTTGACGTCGTCGTCAACAACGCCGGCTACGCCACCAGCGGCTCGATCGAGGACTTTCCCGAGGACGAGTTCCGCGCGCAAGTCGATACCAACTTGTACGGCGTGGTCAACATGACCCGGGCGGTCCTTCCCGTCATGCGCCGCCAGCGGTCCGGGCACATCGTGCAGATCTCCTCAATCGGCGGACGTGTGGGTGGTACGCCGGGTCTGAGCGCCTACCAGGCCGCGAAGTTCGCCGTCGAGGGGTTCTCCGAGGCATTGGCGAAAGAGGTGGCATCGTTCGGTGTCAAGGTCACCATCGTCGAGCCGGGCGGCATCCGCACCGGCTGGGCCACGGGTGCCGCGGAGCCTTCCGGTCCCGTGACCCCCGACTACGAGGAGACCGTGGGCCTGTGGCTGGCCCGGTTCGCGGACTACGCCGGCAACGAGCCCGGTGACCCGGACCGTATGGCCCGCGCGATCATCGGCGCCGTGGACGCCGAGGAGCCCCCGCGCAGGCTGCTGCTCGGCAGCGACGCCCTGGGGATCGCGATCAGCTCGGAGGAAGGCCGTCTGGCCGAGGCCAGCAAGTGGGCCGAGGTCAGCCGTTCCACGGACTACCCCACCACCTGACGGCACTGTGCGGGCGCGGCGGCGGGCTGGTCGAAGCGCCGGATCCCCGGGCCGCCGCGCCGAGCGACCGCCCCGCCCCTCCGGGCCGGCCACCGATCCCCAGGAGGAGCGAGAAACAATGACCAAGACCTTTCTGATAGCTGGTGCCGCCGGGGGCCTGGGCGGCCGTGTCGTCACGGTGGCGCTCGCCGCCGGCCACAACGTGGTGGCGACCGACCTGGTGCCCGACGCGGTGCCTGTCCCCCAGGAGCACCGTGACCGGCTGCGCGTGCGCGCCCTGGACGTGACCGACCCGGCCTCCGCGCGTGACGCGGTCGCCCACGCGGTCGCCGAGTTCGGAGCTGTCGACGTGCTCGTGAACAGCGCCGGCGCCCGAAGTGTCGGCTCGATCGAGGACATGCCCGAGGACGAGTTCCACCGCGATGTGAACGTCAATTTCTTCGGCGCGGTCAACACGGTCCGCGCCGTGCTTCCGGTGATGCGCCCGCGCCGTTCGGGCAGCATCATCAACCTCTCCACCATCGGGGGCCGGCGCAACCAGCCCGGTCTGGGCGCCTACCAGTCGTCGAAGTGGGCGCTGGGCGGGTTCACCGAGATCCTCTCGCGTGAGGTCGGCCCCATCGGGATCCGCGTCACGCTGGTGGAGCCGGGCGGCATCCGCACCCCCTGGGCGGCCGCCCCGATGCCGGTACCGGACATCCACGACGAGTACGAGGAAACAGTCGGCGCCTTCGCTCGAACCTACAACAACAACCCCGACGTACAGCGTGGTGACCCGACCAAGATGGCCGTCGTGATCCTGCGCCTCACCGAGGAGCCGGCTCCGCCGACGCGGCTTCTTCTGGGCTCCGACGCGGCCTGGCTCGCCCCGCAGATCGCCCGGGCACGCGCTGTGGAGGACGCGGAGTGGCATGAGCTCAGCGTGTCCACCGATCGCGACGGACTCGGTGATTTCGCCGACTCCGCGGTCGCCCAGATGGTCCGCCCGCCCAAGAAGGGCTGACCGGGAGCGATCCGCCTGCCAGCCCGATCCCGGGCCGTGTCAGCCCCTGCCCGACTGCCGGCGACATCACCACGACGACCTTCCGCGAGCTGCCGGGCGCACGCCCCAGAGCGTGCGGCCACGGCCGACGACAGCGTATTCCCCGGCCGTACCCGCAGCTCGTCTGCCGGCGCAGCACCGATCGGGGCGCGCCCCTGCGCTGCGGCCTCTCCATCTCCCTCCCCCTTCCTCACCCGACACTGGACTTGAAGGAATGACAGACATGACTGTGCGTAACGATCTGTACATCGGTGGTTCCTGGGTTGCTCCCAGCGCCCCGGAGCTGACGCTCGACATCCTCTCCCCGCACGACCAGTCGGTGCTCGGCCGCGTGGCGCAGGCCGCGCCGGCCGACGTGGACAAGGCCGTCGCCGCGGCCCGCGCCGCCTTCGACCACGGTCCGTGGCCACACACCACGCCGGCAGAACGTCAGGAAGTCGTGCGTCGTTACGACGCGCTGCGTACCGCCCGCGCCGACGAGATCGCCGCGGCGATCTCCGCGGAGAACGGTTCTGCCGGCTGGTTCACCAAGGTCGGCCAGCCCTTCCTGACCCGCCAGGTGAACGCCTACGTCAAAGCGGCCGAGGGGTTCGGCTGGGAAGAGGTCGTCGCGCCGTCCGACCCGTTGGTGGCCTTCGATACCATCGTGCGCCGTGAGGCGATCGGTGTGGTCGCCGCGGTCATACCCTGGAACTCGCCGTTCTCCGCCGCCACAGCCAAGCTGATCCCGGCCCTGCTGGCCGGCAACACCGTCGTGCTGAAGGTCTCCCCGGAGAACTCGCTGAGCATGGCTCTGCTTGCGGACCTCTGGCACGAGGCCGGCCTGCCCGAGGGCGTGCTCAGCGTCCTTCCTGCAGACCGTCAGACCAGCGAGTACCTCGTCTCGCACGCCGGGGTGGACAAGATCTCCTTCACCGGTTCGACGCGGGCCGGCCGCCGTATCGCCTGCATCGCCGGCGAGCAGCTGAAACGAGTGGGTCTGGAGCTGGGCGGCAAGTCCGCCGCACTCATCCTGGACGACGCGGACCTTACGGCCGCTATGCAAGGTCTGCGGTTCGGCTCCCTGGGCAACAACGGCGAGGCGTGCATTCTGCAGACCCGCATCCTGGCACCTCGCAGCCGTTATGAGGAGGTCGTGACCGCGGTGAAGGAGATGGTCGAGTCGCTGAAGGTCGGCGACCCCTCCGCCCCCGACACCTTCATCGGCCCGATGATCCGCCGCGACCAGCAGCAGCGCGTCATCGACTACATCAACATCGGTATCGAGGACGGCGCGCGCCTGGTGACCGGCGGCCCGCACGTCCCCGAGGGCCTGGAGAAAGGCAACTACGTCACCCCCACCGTGTTCGCCGACGTCGACAACGGCATGCGCATCGCGCAGGAGGAGATCTTCGGCCCGGTCCTGGTCGTCATCGCCTACGACGACGATGACGACGCCGTCCGCATCGCCAACGACTCCCAGTACGGCCTGTCCGGCGGTATCTGGACCTCTGATCCCGACCGCGCCCTGGCGACCGCCCGCCGGCTGCGCACCGGCACCGTCACGCTGAACGGATCGCCGATCAGCTTCGACGGCCCCTTCGGCGGCTACAAGGCCAGCGGCCTCGGCCGTGAGTACGGCGAGGCCGGTCTCACCGGCTACGTCGAGCACAAGTCGATCACCCGCACCCGGTAGTCACACCCCAGCTGGACGGACTGCCGGAGAACGAAGGGCCCGTCCCGCACGGCTCCCCGATCCGCCCACGAGCTGAGCCCCGCCGTCGCAGTCCGGGCGGGACATTCGATCCACGCCCCGTAGCCCGGACGGTTCACCCGACCGAGCAGACCGATTGCACACGGTGCGAGCGTGGAAATCAGCCTCGTGCGACGAACAGCCGTCCCGGTGGGCAGCAACCCCCGGCGAGTGGGGAAACACCATGACCCGCCCCGCAACCGAACCCTGAGCGGCGCATGGTGGCCGGGACCGGCGGCCCACCACCCCGCACAACCGACCGGCAAGGAGCAGGGATGAGTACCGACGACGTCTACGAGCAGGCGCTGGACACTGCAAGCGAACTCCTGGGACAGCGCCTGGAACTCCCGATGAGCCCCGGCGAACCGGCCTCCGGAGCCGACTTCCGCAAGGTCGCGACTGTGCACACCTTCGGGGACTCATGGACCCGTACCGCACTGTCGACGCACGACCGGTCCCTGGTCTCCGTGGCCATCGCCGCGACGCTGGGCGCGTTCGAGCCGCTGCGCGGGCAGCTGCGCATCGCGCTCAACAACAACGTCACTCAAGACGAGATCGTCGACCTCTTCATCCACCTCGCCGCCTACGCAGGAGCGGCCCGCGCCTTCGAGACATACCAGGTCGCCTTGTCCGTCTTCGCCGAGAACGCTTCGTCCAGCCCCGTCTGATTCACCAGTATCCAGGCTGTGCGGGCAGGAGCTGGTCCCAGCCGAGCCGTCGTGCCTGGACCCATGCGCCGAGGCCTTCGCCTTGGAGCGTGGGGTGGCCTGGCCGGATAGGGACGCGCTGGCGCCGACCGGCAGGTCGGCGTCGCGGTGAGCGCGGGACTGTCGACGGTGCGTCAGCATGCGCTCGTGGCCCCGCGGTGGCCGCCCTCGAAGAGCTGCACGACCGGCCGGGTACCTTCCCAGGTCGTCGTGGACACTTCAGCGATCGAGAGGAAGGAAGATACGCAGGCCGTCTTCGCCGCCGACGGTGACCGCTTGATGGACGACGCGGATCTGGGTGGCCGTTGCAGTTGAACCGCCCCGGGTTTGATGGAGACATCGAAGACCCGGAAGGATGCCGAGCATGGCTGCTCCCGTAAGTACTCCGACGAACTGCGCGAGCGTGCGACAAGGATGGCGGTCGCCCGCTGCACCGTCGAACGGCTGATGCGTGCCGACGGACTGCGCGGGGTCTCCCGGGCCAAGAGTCCGCGCACCACACGGCCCGCTCCCGAGACCGACCGGCCCCGCGGCCTGGTCAACCGCCAGTTCACCGCCGACGCCCCCAACCAACTGTGGGTGACCGGCATCGCCCTCGCTGCCCTGTCACTGGCGATCATGCCGTTCCTGTCCGCCGCCCAGCGCCGAGCGGGCCGCGAACTCGGCTCCGCGAGCACGGTCGCGGACTCCCGGCAGACCCTGCTGTGCACCTGCCTGTCGGCCGTCCTGCTGGCGGGCCTGGTCCTCAACGCCACCCTCGGCTGGTCCTGGGCCGGCCCCGTCGCCGCCCTGGCCATCGCCGCTGTCGCCGTCAGGGAAGGCCGCGACGCCTGGCGGGGCAAAGGCTGCTGCGCGCCCACCGCCCACGCGCCCGCACCGGCCCCCGTCACAACCGCCGCGGCCGAGGCGGACACGCGCGGCCGCGGGCTTGGATGCGGCTGCTGCTCGTGAACATCTCGTTGCCCGGCCGCTCCTTCACCACCCGCTCCGCCGATACTGACCGGGCGATCAAGGAGCGGCGGGGGCGGCGGTGGACTGGACGATCTGGGCAGGGCTCGCGGCCGGCCTGCTGATCTCGACGGTGACCGCTCCGGTGGGTGTGTCCGGGGCGGTCTTTCTCCTGCCGGTCCAGCTCAGCGTCCTCGGCGTGCCGAGCCCTGCGGTCACACCGACGAACCTGCTGTTCAACGTGGTGGCCGGGCCGGGAGCACTCTGGCGCTACCGCCGCGACGCCGCTCTGCACGGCGCACTGGCCCGGCGCCTGGCCGCCTGGACGCTGCCCGGCGTCATCGCCGGCGCCGCCGTCCGCGTCTTCGCCCTCCCCGGCCCCGACACCTTCCGCATCCTGGTCGCGGCCTTCCTCCTGCCGCTCGGAACGTGGCTGTGCCTGCGCACACTGCGCCCCGCCCGGCGGCGTCCCGCCCCGCCCGAGCCGTCGCCGCCCGCGCTCGCCGCCATCGCGCTGACAGTCGGAATGGTCGGTGGGATCTACGGGATCGGCGGCGGTTCCCTCCTCGGGCCCGTCCTCGCCGCGCGCGGCATGCCCATGGCCCGCCTCGCACCGGCCACTCTCGCCGCGACCTTCACCACCTCCCTCGCCGGGGCCGCGGCCTACGCCGTACTGGCTCTGGTGAGCCCCGGGCCCGTCGCGCCCGACTGGTGGCTGGGCCTGGCCTGCGGTCTGGGCGGACTGATCGGCGGCTACCTCGGCGCCCGCCTCCAGCCCCGCCTGCCCGAGACCGCGCTCCGCCTCCTGCTCGGCACCCTCGCCGCCGCCCTCGGCGCGCTGTACGCCGCCCGGGCCCTGGCCTGATTCCCCGCGCTCCCGTGCGGCTTGCCTCAAGTGCGCGGCGGCCCTTCGCCCCGGTCGGTGTCGGCGGGTGCCGGGTCCTGGTCGTGGATGTGCTTGAGCGCCATCCGGGCATCGACCGCGGTGCCGGCCTCCCGTGTCTTCCAGTACGGATGGGTGGAGACGGTGACCGAGAGCGCCAGGACCTCGCCGCGCAACCGGGCTTCGTCGGCCTTCTGCTGCTCGGTCCGGCCGGAGGCCGGCTCGACCGACCGGGGCAGGGTCCGGCACAACGTGCGGTACGCGGCACTGGTCCGGTGAAGACGCAGCTGGGCGTCACGGAGATCGTCGGGAAAGTCGTACATGGCCACAACCAGAATGGTACGCCTGTTCGAATAAAGGAGGGTGTGCGACACACGGACCCCGCCCGGGGCAGACGACCACTCGCCGCCGGCCAGTGCCCCGCACACGCCGCAGGCCTGGGCAATCGGATCGGGCCTGCACCGCGATGAGGGCGCCGCCGCACCGCCCCGGGACGGCCCAGCAGCCGGGTGCAGCCCGTGCCCGGCGCCTCCTACGACGCGGTGCCGGCCCCGCGCCCGGCCAGCAATGCGGACTTCGTGACCGTCGACAACCCCTCCTGACCACTGCGGGGGTGGTGCCGTGCCGTACTCGTGCCGTACCAGGCAACGTTCGCCCCCCCCCGACCGAGCCATGAGGAACTGTCCAGGCCCGCCGCCCGGCAGGCGTTGTCGGCGGCGGATGCGATGCTCGCGCCGACAACTCCGCTCGCACTGATCAACCGGGGGTTCCGATGAGTGAACAGCCAGGGTCCGTCCTGTCTCCGTCCGGCTTCGAGGCCGCTTGGTGCGCCACCGACCTCGGGAAGTACCGTGCCTGTCGTTACACCTACGAGGACTACTCCCTCGAGAGTCTGCCGCCGCTGGATTCCAACCAGTTCGAGGGCGCCTTTCGATGGCTCGGGGACGCCGGCGACCCCATCCCGCGGCAGGTCGTGAAGCTCAACGGCCTGGCTAGGGATCTTTCCGCCGGGGGACTCACCTTGCCGCGGGATTTCGTCACGTTCCAGACGAGCGAGAATCTGCACGGCTCACTGGACGAGGTCTCGGTAACCGGTTGTTGGACGAATCTTTCAAAGCCGCTGCCCAGTCCGGTCGAGCCCGGTACCTTCCTGGTGCGGTTCTTCCGGGACCAGCAGGATTGCGTCATCTGGTACCTCTACCTCCGTCCGACGAGCGAGGCGTTCGTGGTGTACTCCGCCCTCGACTACGAGTACGAGTACGAGACGCGGCGCGACGGGGAAGAGACACAGACCGATCTCGAGGATGCGGAGGAACAGAGGGCCGCGATCCTGTGGTGCGCGCCGTCGTTCGAGGAGTTCGCCTATCGGTTCTGGGTCGAGAACCGCCTCTGGCATGCGGTCAACGACCGTGATCTGCCACGCCTCGAGCCGCAACTGCAAGATTACCTGAATCACTACGCGCCGTCTGGAGCTCCCATGTGACCGCGCAATGAGCGAGATCCTCTGCGGATGCCAGATCGTGTACGGGCTCGCGAATCGATGACGACGAGGGCAGGCGGCTGCTGCGGGTCATCCGCAGCAGCACCGGGTCGGTGGTGACCTGGCGGCGGCTCAGATGGTGCTGCTGCCCGCGCAGGGGATGCCGGCAGCGAGGATCGCCGAGGTGTCGATCACCAGTGACGACCGGCTCCGGGATGTGAACCGCAACTTCAACACCGATGGCTTCGACTCGCTCCATCCCAAATACCCGGCCGGCCCAGGACGTTCACGCCGCCCGAGCGCCGCGAGATCAAGAAGACCGCCAAGTCCAAGCCGACCGAACACGACCTGCCGTTCTCCACGTGGAGTCCGGCCAAGCCGCCGGACTGCGCTACTTCACCCCCGACAGCACCGACCAAGCGGACCACAAAGGAACAGGGCAGCATGATCCGCCGCTCCATCATCTGGCGAAACCGCCACGCAGACCACCGGCGCCCACCCGCCGCCGTAGACCGGGCGAACGTTGCTTGACACGGCACTGGTCAGCACCACCCCTCACGTCGCCCAGTCCAGCACGAGACCGGCGAGGGCGGCGGCCACGGTGACGACGACGCCCATCACGACCACCGCATCCCGACCCGGGACAGCCGCTCCACCCGTCCCGGGGATAGCGTTGCGGCCCGGCGCGCTGGCTGCTGACCCATGCCCCCAGACGGAACTGGTCCTCCCGGCCGTCCTCGGACAGCACGGTCTCGACATGCTTGCGGGGGACTGGAGGTGGCCCTCGCGTTCGAAGAACTGGCGTGCGGCGGCGAGGTTGGCGGTCCATTTGTCGGCCTGCGTACGGGGCCGCTTCGGCTTCTCGTCCTCGGTCGCGGGTGTGATCCCGAGGATCTGCTCACACATCCACTGCTGTACGCCGGTGAGCCGGTCCCACCCGCACCGACGTCACCCACCGTCCGAGGTCCTCGCCCTGGCGCAGGACCTCGGACGCCTCGGTGGGCAGCGTCCCGCCCGCGTCCAGGTGCATCCGCACGAGGTGGAAGCTGCGCTGCCAGGTGATCGGCCAGCTCGGGCACCAGGACGGGGCGCTCTCCTCCAACTGCTCACGCCGCATCTCCGACAGCGCACCGGCCGAGGATTCCACCGGCAGCCCCTCCGCGCGCCGCTGCTCGATCTCGGCAGGCGGCCCTCGCGTTCTTCAGCCAGATACCCACGCGGTACCCCTGCTACGTGGCGTTGAGCGGTGCCAGGAGGTGCCCGTTCTCGGCGGCCCACCCGCGCGCGGCGGACAGGCCTTCCTCCCAGGCGACGTCGTAGTGGGACCAGATCATGCCGAGCTTCTCCAGCTGGGTGACGCGGTCTTCGTCCATGTTGCCGCGGGCGTAGAAGCGCCGGTTGTCGGCGGTCCACTGCCCGAGGGGGAAGTTCGCGAGCGAGGCCGGCCACCCGGCGGTTTCCGCCTCCTGGCCGTCGACGGCGGGCACCCGGAACGTGAACGGGACGCGCAGGTCGCCGTGCTCGCGGGCGTAGATCACGGCCGCTTCCACGCTGCGTCGCCAGTGTTCGTGTTCGGGGTTGAGGACGCGCAGGTTGATGAACGCCGCGAGGGCGGCCGGGTTGCGGGGCGTGGAGAACTTCAGCAGGGCCCTGGCGGGGGCGCTGACGCCCGCGGAGCCCTCGCTGCTCCCGCCCCCGTGCTCCTCCCGCTCTCGTCCTTGCTGACGGGCTTGTAGCGGCTCGGGGCCTGCTGCTCCGCGAGGGTCTCCACGATCCGCGCGTCGTGCGCCCGCAGCGCCTCCAGCAGCTTCGCCAACCCGCCGAACGCCCGGGAGGTGAGCATGCTGTCCGCCGTCTCGCCCGGCCCGAGCAGCACCGGCACGACCAGGCCGGCCATCTTCCCCTCGCCGGGCTGCATCCGCAGCGCACGGCCGACGGCCTGGACCAGGTCGGACATGGAACCGCGTGCGTACGTCCGCCCAGTAGACGGAGTCGCAGTACTTGGTGTCGACGCCTTCACCGAGCACAGGAAGCACTTCTCCACGACGCTGCTGTCCAAGGCGATCCCCACGGCGAACTCGCCAAGGAGTCGGCGGCGGTGGAGGACCTTGTGGTCGTCGTAGAGCCAGTCCGCCCAGATCGTGGCCGGGTAGAGCTCCGGGTCGGATACGTGCAGCCGCCCGGCGACGCCGGGGAGACCGGCCGCGAACGCTTCGGCCTCCTTACAGCCAATGACAAAACAGATCGCATCGTCGCAGGAGGCTTCCCCTGCTCACCGCCGAGGTGATCACGCCCGGCTGCGGACGCCAGCCGTGCGTGCGTAGCTGCGCCGTCAGGTGCGCACCTAGACGGGCCGCCCCGCCACGAGCCCGGTCCTGGCCTTCTACGGCCTCAGCCAGGCCGGACGCGCCATCACGGCAACCGCCTGGTCCCCCAAGGGCGAGGACTGGCGCCTCGATACCCACGGGATCAAGACCACGAGGTTCCACCTACCCTTCCCCGACATCGAGATCCGCACCGATCCGGCCGGCGCCCAGGGCAGCTTCGTGAAGGTCAGCGGGGTCCTCGACTCACCTGAGCGGTCCCAGACATCGGATGCAGAGACGGCCAAAGGGGCCCCCGGCGGTGACGGGACCCCTCGTTGGTCGCGGTCCAGCGGTCGCTAGCAGAACGGGGTGTCCGGGAGCACGTTGTCTGGGTAGTCGACGTAGTAACTAGCCATCCAGCCTTCGAAGCTGGGCAGAATGACATAGACCCAGTACGGGTTGCCGCCCACTGTCTGGCTGCCGATCTTCTGACACCAAGCCTCGAACGAGACGCCCGGGTTCACCTGCCCCCTGACGTTCGGGCAGTTGGCCGCGGACGGCGAGTTGTTGCAGGTGGCGAAGTTGCTGTTGTTGTGGCGCACGTTCACATTCGTGGCCCAGGTGGTGAAGGCACGCTTGACGGAGACATCGCCTTCGCCCTTGCCTACGACTGCGGGCCGGAGGCCGGAAGTCACGGTGTCGGCGGCTCCCGCAGGGACGGTGGCGGCCAGGCTGAGTCCTATGGTCAGGGAGACTGCAGCCAGAGCCGAGCTGATTCTCATTATGATCCCCCGTCCGGCCGGTGGTCCGTCCACCGCAACCGGACGGGTCCATCCTGTTCAATTGAAGCCCTACTTAAAAGGCGCATGCCAGCCAATTACACCGCAGGACTGCCTGCGGAAATCCCTCTGCTGGCCAGGGGTTTCCCGCCCTCTGCGCCCAGATTTTCTCCCTGGGAAATTGCCAGATGGCTCGGTTCACAGGCCCAGCGGACCAGAGGGTCTGACAGAGTGAGGCTGCGGAGCCGGGACTCCTGGTGTGACGCTCAATAACCGGACCACAGAAATTGGGCCAGACCCCGCTGATAGTTTCTGGCTGTTTACCGGCTGAGGCGGATGCGCGGCCCCCACACGAACTCGAGGTCGTCCAGAAGGACCTCCTCCATCTCTTTCTCCCATTGGCCGCGCAAACCGAACAGGTTAGTCTCCATCCACTCCAGGATGACCAGGATCTCGGGCTGCCCAATCAGCGCCTACCGGCCGTGTGAGGCGGACTTGCTGCCCCGCCCGTACGCGCGCAGCAGCCACCCCCGACCACAGCTCTGACCACCAGAGCGGAATCTGGTCACGATGCGACAACACCACCCCCGACCACCGGTCCGACAACCCCGCCGACAACCGGCCCGTTCTGCTCGTGGCCCGCTCTGCGTCGGCGCAGGTCACCACATGTTTCCGCCCGTGGTCGGGGGTCTGACATCCCCTCTGCTGCCCCTGCTCCCGTGCCCGACGAAGAAAAGAGAAAAACGGCGGGCGTGGTCGTGCGGGGCGCGCGGCGGGGATTGAGCGGTGGAGTTCTTCTCTGGCACGTCGGCAGGGCCTCCACGCCCTCGCGCTCCGGGCGGGAGCCCGGAGCTTTTCTCTTCTGAGGTTCACCGGCTCAGACGGTGGCGCGGTCCCCATGCGAACTCAAGGTCGGCCAGCACGACGATCTCCAGCTCATTCTCTCACTTGTCGTACAGAAGGAACGGAACGGTCTCCATCCGTTCGCAGATGATCAGGCTCTCGGGCCGGCCGACCAGGGTGTAACGGCCGTTTGTGCTTTACGTAGAGCGTCGTGGTTCGGCGATACTCGCCCCATGGGATACGACGCCTATGGAGCTGTGGTCGAGTGGGATCCATTGATCGCCCTCACCCGTGAACCCGAGTGGGGGCAGGTGTGGCTGTGGGACGAGACGTGCGAGCCAATGGCTCCGTTCCTGTCCGTGGACGACATGCCCGGCACCAAAGGCCATTGGAACAGCCTCTGGTACTACGGCGACTGCCTGCGCCCACAGCTCACCCCAGAGGCCCGAACACTCACCGATACCGTGCTCGGCACGCTGACCACCGGCTATGTCTTCAGCGAAGAGTGGGAACCGAAGCGCCGCGATGACCTGGCGTCAGACGCGGGACCTCACGCTCAGCCGGTGCCGGAGGACTGGCGATACCTGCTGAACTACACCTTGCGCCCAGCAGGTGTGCGCGAGTTGCTCGACGCGGCCCACCGGCTGCCATGGGATCTCCTGACCCGCCTCGGTGAAGAATGCGACGCGATACCGCTGGAGCAGCGCGAACCACCGCACGGAGCGGTGCTGTGGTACCACGACTTCCACCGATTCACGCTCTCGCACATCACACTGCTCGAGCAGGCCGCCGCCGGCGGCCACGGCGTCGTCACCATCGGCGGCTGGTGACCGAAGACGGCGCGAAACTGCGAAGCCGGGGCTTCGTCCAGCCGAGCGCCTGCTTGAACAGGCGAAACGTGTGCTCCAGGTCGAAACGGCGGAGGAAGGACCGCCAGCAGCGGTCCACGTCGTCGGAGGTGGGCCCGGTTTCCGACCACCACAGCCAGACCGGCTTGTTGACCCCGGAGGGGCAGCTTCTCGACGACCAGGCGGACGACGGTGCCCTCGATGATCGGCAGCGGTCCGTCATGACCGAGCCATGCTGCCCGACGGGTCAGCCGCGGGTGCAGCCGGTCCCACGCCCTCGCGGTCGCCTTCCCCGAAAGAGGATGGGGGCCATCACGACCACCGCATCCCGATCGCGGACAGCTGCTCCATCCGCTCCGGCGTCAGTGTCGCGGCCCTGCTCCGCTGATTCCCGATCCAGGCCCCCAGCTTGTGATCCCGCTCCTCCTGGCCTTCGCCGACGATCCGCTCGATGTGCTTCCGCGGCACCCGGAGGTGCCCCTCGCGCTCGTAGTACTGCTTCGCGGCCTGGTAGTGCGCCGCCCATGTGTCGGCCTGCGTGCGGCGGGGTTTCGGTTTCTCGTCCTCGGTGGCAGGTTCGATCCCGAGGACCTGTTCGCACAGCCACTGCTGGACGGTGGTGAGTTTGTCCCATCCGTACCGCACGGACCGTACCCATCGTCCGAGGTCCTCGCCCTGGCGTACGACCCCGCCCGGCGTGGTGGGCAACGTCCCGCCCTCGTCCAAGTGGTGCCGGACGAGGTGGAAGGCGCGCTGCCATTCCACCGGCCAAGGTGGGCACCAGGACGGGTCGATCTCCTCCAGCTGCTCACGTCGCCATTCCGGCATGGCCCATACCGACGACTTCACCGGCAGCCCCTCGGCACGCCGTTTCTCGTTCTCGATGGCATTCCGGGCGGCGGCCCGCGCGTTCTTCAGCCAGATGCCCACCTTCGCGCCCTGGAAGGTGGCGTCCAGCGGCGCCAGGAGGTGCCCGTGTGCGGCCGCCCACCCCCGGGCGACATCCAGGCCCTCCTCCCACGCGACATCGAGATGGCTCCAGACCATCCCGAGCTTCTCCAGCTGCTCGACGCGGCCCTCGTCCGTGTCCCCGCGGGCGTAGAAGCGCCGGGCATCGGCGATCCACTGACCCAACGGGAAGTCGGCGAGCGAGGCCGGCCACTCCCCGGCTTCCGCCTCCTGGTCGTCTACGGCGGGCACGCGGAACATGAACGGCACCTTCAGCTCGCCGTGTTCGCGCGTGTAGATGACGGCGGCCTCGATCCCGCGCCGCCAGTGTTCGTGTTCCGGGTTGAGGACGCGCAGGTTGATGAACGCGGCGAGCGCCGCCGGGTCACGGGGCGTGGAGAACTTCAGCAGGGCCCTGGCGGGAGCACTGACGCCACCGGATCCCACGCCGCTGCCGCCGGTGCTTCTCCCACTGTCGTCCTTCTCAACGGGCTTGTAGCGGCTCGGCGCCTGCTGCTCCGCCAACTGCTCCACGACCCGGGCGTCATGTGCCCGCAGCGCCTCCAGCAGCTTCGCCAACCCGCCGTACGCCCGGCTCGTGAGCATGCTGTCCGCCGTCTCGCCGGGCCCGAGCAGCACCGGCACCACGAGCGAGGCCGTCTTGCCCTCGCCGGGCTGCATGCGCAGCGCACGGCCGACGGCCTGGACCAGGTCCGGCATCGAACCGCGCACGTCCGCCCAGTACACGGAGTCACAGTTCCTGGTGTCGACGCCTTCACCGAGAACTTTCACGGACCCCAGGTAGCCCTTCTCCACGACGCTGCCGTCCATGGCGATCCCGTCCGCGAACTCACCCAGCACGCGCCGGCGATGCAGCGGCTCGTGTTCGCCGCACAGCCAGTCCGCCCACACGGTCCTCGGATACAACTCAGGATCACCGGCGTACAACTGCGCGGCGACACCGGGAAGGCCAGCCGCGAAAGCCTCCGCCTCCCTCACCACGTGGTGGAAGACCAGCGTGCGGCGGAAGCCTTCCTCCGCGGACGCCTTCACCAGCGCGGTCTGCAACGCGGCGAGCCGCGCCCCGCGCACCTGGTCCGAGCGGCCTTCGGCGCCCAAGAGCTGCGCGGCCTGGAGCGCGGTGTCGGTGACGTCTACGCATACGACCTGGTAAGGGGCACAGATCCCCCGGTCGATGGCCTCCGAGAGCGTCAAAGTGAACGCCCTGCTGCCGAAGGGACCCTCGGGGTCATCATCCATGCTCGCCACCAGCTCACCCGGCGCGCCCTGCGCCTGGTCCTCGTCCAGCTGCCACAGCCGGGGCGTCGCCGTCATGTACAGACGGCGCAGGGACGGGATCCGGGTGTTGTCGTGGACGACCGCCCATGCCTTGCCCAGCCGACCTGAAGTCCGGTGCGCCTCATCGACCACGATCAGGTCCCACCCAGGAAGGCCGGCGCCGTGCGCGCGTTCCAGGGTGCCCAGCCCGAGCGAGGCGTACGTGGCGAACACGGTGACCTCGTCGAACGGCCGCACCCAGTCGGTCAGTTCCCCCACATCCGTGGTGTTGGGGAAGCCCGCCTCCTCACCCCCCAGCGAGGACACCCCGATCATCCGCCCCCTGCGCCCGCCCTCCCGCCATGCAGCCTCGGTCTGGACAAGCAGGTCCAGCGAGGGCACGAGCACCAGCACCCGACCCGCACGGAGCTCCTCCGCGCTGCGGACCGCCACGAGTGTCTTCCCGGACCCGGTCGCCATGATCACTTGTGTACGAAGGCCCCGCCCGGGCACACGTGATCTTGCAGGGAATTCGAGCACACTGCGCACCGCGTCGACCGCTTCACGCTGATGAGGCCTCAGCTTTCTGGCCGTCACTTCCACTCCCACTTCCTTCTGGCACTCACGTTCGCAGGCCACCTCGAATGTCCGGAGAAACAGGGGCAGTTACGAATCACGAGGCAACACACCCCGCCCGGCAGCCCGCGCACCGCGTGAGCTGGCGATACAGCAGGACCGGAAAATAGGCCACCGTTCCCTCTTCAGGTGCTCGTATCCCAGTCCAGACTCTATCTCAAATAAATTTTGAAGCATCTCCTTCACGCAAACCCCGGTTGCGACACGGTTTCGAACCACCCTCCGGGGGCAACCGGCCTGTCATGGAAACCAGCGAGGGCACCGAAGAAGCGATCCCGACCCAGGGGGACGAACATCATGTCGTCCTCAGCGCCGACACCAACGGTGACGGAAAACCTGATGTCTGGATGACAGACACGACCGGCGACGGCAAGGCGGACGTCTACCAGTTCGACACCACCGGTGATGGGGAGATCGACGTCACGGTGGTCGAAGGAGGCGAGGAGCCTGGCACGGACCGACTTGTCGTCGAGGGCGACGGCGGTCACCCCCAGCAGACGTGACTCCCGTGGCCGGTCCTGTGGTCCACCGCTACCGCACGGACCGGCCACCCCCGTAGCCAGCCCGGCCCGCGGAGCGGGCCATCCGGGCTTGGAGGCGAAGCCGGAAAGACCAGGCAGGGGAGCGAAGCGGACCTGCCCCAAGGGCGCGCAGCGCCCGCAGTCTCTTCCTCAGATCCCAAGCGAAGCGCGGGATCTGACGGCCCGAAGGGCCGGCCTCCGCGAAGCGGAGGCAACCCCGTTGCGAAGCAACGGGGTTCACGGGGAAGCGAAG
>NZ_BMMV01000045.1:0-3018 GCF_014646115.1 Streptomyces camponoticapitis
CATCAGTCAACTCATGACGTCTCACCACGACTTACCAACGACCAACAGACTTTGCGGACACGCCCTAGTGCGCCCCCGATCACATCAGCCACGGCGTCGCGTTGGTGATCGTCCAGCTTCTCGAAGAAGCTGAGCACGCGGCCGGCGATGCCCCCTTCATTCCCGTTGAGCAGGTAGTTGAAGAAGGGGCCACCCGCGTTGGCGGGATCAATGTAAAGGGCGGCATCACCTCCGGCGCGCCCCAACGCATCCCAGAACTCGTGCCCTTCATGCGTACCTGGCAGAGGGAGCGCGGCAAAGAGGTCGACCAGATGGCCGTTAGCCGCTTGGTTGTACGAGATATCGCAAGCTGCCGCGACCGCGATCTTCGCAACATGCTCAGTGTTGAGCCCCGCGCCCCCAGGCCAGTCCAGCGGAGTGTTGAGCTGGTGGGTTAGATGCCTGGCAAGTTCGTCATCCTCGCCTAGATGATGTTGGACGATCACAAGTTCCCCCAGTTCAGGGCCAGATGGCGCTCAAGGTGGCCTCTTCTCATCCGTCAGTCTGCCCAACCAGGCGGCGATCCACTGGAGCGTGTGAACAACGTCCGGAAAGAGTTCATGCCGGCCGGTCTAACGCAGTTTTCTGCGCAGCCGACTTCAGATGCTTTCCCTACTCAGTACCTCCTCGCATCCGAGAGGGAAGCCGCAGCGCTCCGGATGTCGTCGGCTGCGCTGCTGAGGGACGACGGCAGGTCTGCCATGCGCGCCAAAGCCCGAGCTGTGGAAGCTAGCAGGGGAACGTTGTCTTGCAAATGCGCTAGGTCGTCCCCCGCACCCATCAGCAGAGGCGCATTGTCCTGGAGATGCGCCAAGTCTCGGCTGGCCTGGTAAACCATCCAGGCCGTGTCCTCCGAAATACCAGGCATCCGCCCATGCGAGCGCTCAAGATCCGACTTGAGAACCTTGAGGAGCGAGGACAACTCCGGCATTCGCTCAGCGAGAACCCCCAGCATCGGAGCAATCCGATCGACGTACTGCTCCTGTGCTTCTTGGATCATCGTGACCAGTCGGGCTTCAGTCAGCCCGCTCAGCCCTGCGAGCGCGTCCTGTCCCTCGGCTTCGCGAGCACGCTTCCATCCTTCAAGGATGCCCACGGTGTACTTCTCGCCGTCCACGCCATCGACGCGCTTGTGGTGCACATTGCACAGCAACAGGAGGTTGGCGAAGCTATTCCTGTCGTCCAGGCTCCACGAGGCGTCGTACCGCTTCCCGCCCGCCTTCAGCGCACGAATGTGGGCGATATCCAGGTTGAGAACGGGCTTGCCGTCGATGATGCGCACCGTCGGTGCGCCACAGCGGGGGGCGTAGCAGCCACCCCTCGCTAATGTCATGAGCGCGGCAATCGTAGTGTTGTCATACTTCCTGTGAAGCTCCTCGGCCATGGGTCCTCCTCGAGTCGGTACGTCTCCTAGGGACCATAGAGGCGGGCACCGACATCGGGGTTGGCATGCCGCATAGCTGAATGGTCACGGCCGAAGATCAGTCAGCTCGTGATGCAAGGTCGCGGGTTCGAGTCCCTCATACGGCTCGGCCAGCGGGTCCTGCCACTCGGCCGACCACTGGCAATGCTTCTTGGCGATGTCGGCCCGGCGGGTCTGTTCGGCCGGGCCCGCCGTGCGCTGGCTCTTATCGGCCGCCTCCCGGGCCTTCTCCTGTGCCTGGTCCAGCACGGTGCCGCGCCGGCAGACCCCCGCGCCGGGCACCGACCCAGTTCCTCGCGGGCCGACTGTGGCCGCCGCGCGCCGCCCGTCCAGGTCGCAGGTCCTCGCTTCGCTGCGGGTGCTCCACCTGGAGCGGCGACCCAGCGACGGCAGAGCCCGCACCAGCCGACGATGGGGTACGAGCGGTCGCAGCCCGAGCACAAGCTCAGTGCCTCCTCTCCCCGGTGTAGAGCCACTCCGACAGGCTGTCGGCGCCGAGGACCATCACGTCGAACACGACGAGGTGGGCGGGTACGGACTCGGTTCGACGGGCAGCCAGGCCAGGAGAGGTGGCCAGTCCCAGCCGGGTGAGTAGTCCGCTCGAAGTTGGCATGCCAGCCCTCATTCAGCGGGTTGGCAGTTGGGCTACAACAAGCCCCTGCGTTCCGGTGATCACGGCAACGGGCAGGTCATTGACTGTTCCGCCTGCGGCAACACCCAACACCGTCATGTGGGTAATGAGGGGTTCACCGACCCGTTCCCACTTGGCCAGGTCCCAGACTTGCCCTGTTTCGCTGCCTCCGGTGACGGCGACCGTCCTGCCGTCCAGCACCACGGCCGCCACCGCCAACACCGCGCCGGTATGGCCGGTAAGGGGTTCACCGACAGGCAGCCCGCTGACCAGATCCCAGATCCGCACCGTGCCGTCGCCGCTACCGGTGACGACGACCGTCCTGCCGTCCAGCATCGTGGTCGCTACCGCCCTCACCGTGCCGGTGTGGCCGGTGAGGGGTTCACCGACAGGCAACCCGCTGACCAGATCCCAGATCCGCACCGTGCCGTCGATGCCACCGGTGACGGCGACCGTCCTGCCGTCCTGCACCACGGCCGCCACTGCCAACACCGCGCCGGTGTGGCCGGTGAGGGGTTCACCGACAGGCAGCCCGCTGACCAGATCCCAGATCCTTAGGGTGCCGTCGCCGCTACCGGTGACGGCGACCGGCTGGCCGTTCAGCATCGTGGTCGCTACCGCCCTCACCGTGCCGGTGTGGCCGGTGAGGGGTTCACCGACAGGCAACCCGCTGACCAGATCCCAGATCCGCACCGTGCCGTCGATGCCTCCGGTGACGACGACCGTCCTGCCGTCCAGCACCACGGTCGCCACCGCCAACACCGCGCCAGTATGGCCGGTGAGGGGTCCACCGACAGGCAACCCGCTGACCAGACCCCAGATCCGCACCGTGCCGTCGCGGCAGCCCGTGACCGCCACCATCCGATCGCCCAACGCCACGACCGCCACCGCCTCCACCGCGCCGGTATGGCCGGTGAGGGGTTCA
>NZ_BMMV01000045.1:3112-23662 GCF_014646115.1 Streptomyces camponoticapitis
CCGCCCTCACCCGGCTGGTGTGGCCGGTGAGGGGTTCACCGACAGGCTGCCGGGTGGCCAGATCCCATGTCCGCACCGTGCCGTCGCTGCCGCCAGTGACGACGACCGTCCTGCCGTCCAGCACCACGGTCGCCACCGCCAACACCGCGCCAGTATGGCCGGTGAGGGGTTCACCGACCCGCTGCCGGGTGGCCAGATCCCAGATCCGCACCGTGCCGTCGATGCCACCGGTGACCGCCACCATCCGGCCGCCCAACACCACGACCGCCACCGTCCCTACCGCGCCGGTGTGGCCGGTGAGGGGTTCACCGAGCGGCAGCCCGCTGGCCAGATCCCAGATCCGCACCGTGCCGTCGCCGCTACCGGTGACCGCCACCATCCGGCCGCCCAACACCACGGCCGCCATCGCCCTCACGGTGCCGGTGTGGCCGGTGAGGGGTTCACCGACAGGCTGCCGGGTGGCCAGATCCCATGTCCGCACCGTGCCGTCGCTGCCGCCGGTGACGACGACCGGCCTGTCGTCAAGCACCACGGCCGCCATCGCCCTCACCGTGCCGGTGTGGCCGGTGAGGGGTTCACCGACAGGCTGCCGGGTGGCCAGATCCCATGTCCACACCGTGCCGTCGCTGCCGCCGGTGACGACGACCGGCCTGTCGTCAAGCACCACGGCCGCCATCACCTCCACGGTGCCGGTGTGGCCGGTCAGGGGTTCACCGACAGGCAGCCCGCTGGCCAGATCCCAGATCCGCACCGTGCCGTCGTCATCGCCCGTGACCGAGACTGTCCGGCCGTGGATCACCGCGGTGGTCCCTGCTCTGACGGGGCTGGTGTGGGTGCCGAGGATTTCGGCACCGAGGAGACCTGGGGTGGTCCAGTGGACGTGCCAGCCGGTGGGTGTGGTGGGCTCGGTCAGGAGGTTTCCGAGGGAGGCGGCCTGGAGTTCGAGCTGGGTGGCGTTGAGGGCGGGACGGTCAAAGTCCCACCGATGGGTGGCACGTCGGAAGGCGTCCCATAAGCCTGTGGTGGCATCGACCGGGTCCCAGCCGGTGAGGGTACGCAGGCGTGCGGCATCCAGATGGGGCAGCAGCCGGGGGTTGAGGATCTGCCGGTCCAGCGCCCCAGCGGCGCGGGCGTGTTCGGCCAGATGCCGGCGGATGTAGGCGGGCAGGTCGGGATGGTCGTGGGTGAGGGCTACTCCGGCCAGGGCCAGGAGGTGGGCGGTGATCCGAGCCTCGGTGGAGGTATTTTCATCCGATCTGTTCATGGTGCCGGGGTGATGGGGTCGGGTTCGAGGAGGGCGCGCCACTGGTCGCGCAGAGTGGTGTTGAGGGCGTCGTGGAAGAGGCGGTAGACGGTGGTGCCGTCGGTGATGTCGGTGGTGAGGTAGCCGCCGAAGGGTGAGTGCAGGAGGTCGGCGATGTCGCGGTCTCCGTAGGTGCGGTCGGGGTCGTCGGCGACAGCGTTGGCGAACGCGGGCCAGATGCGGCGCCAGGGGATGCCGCGACCTCGGGCGAAGGCGAGTGCGCGTAGCAGATGCACCGTTTGGAGGCGTTTTTCTGTGTCGTTGTGGCAGTAGGTGTCCAGGTCCTGGCGCAGGACGCCCTGAACCCCTTCGTCGACGGCTTTGAGCCAGGATTCGTCGGTGGGTGAGACCGATTCGGACCGGTGGGCGAGGTTTGCGGCGGCGATGCGGGTGACGAGAAAGCTGGTGCCGGCGCGCGCTGCCAGGGCGCGCGCCACCGCACCGGCGATATCAGGCGTCTCGCGCTGCTGGTAGGGGCTGGCGGGTGTGGTGGTCAGCATGGCGGCGGCGTAGTCGGCCAGGTCGCCGGGCGCCCACCAGGGCTGTTCGTCGACCCGGATGCGGCGGGCGGTCAGGATGTGTTCTGCCTGGTCGGCGAGCGGGACGCCGCGCGTAGGGTGCAGGTCCGGGGAGGCGGGGTCGTCACCGCCGGGTGAGCGTACGCCCACGATCAGCCGGAGCCGGGTGCGTCCGGGATCCAGCCGGGCTAGTTCGCCATTCAGGATGGTCATCGCGTGGGCCGTTTCGTCGAGGGCGTCGACGACTACAGTGATCTTGTCCGTGCCGGTGGTGAGCCAGTTCTGCCAGGCGGCCACCCATTCCTCCAGCGTCGGCTGCCCGCCGTTTGTGCCGGGCGGGGGCACATGCAGGGCGGTGGCGATCTGCGCGATCACGTCGGAGGGGTTTTTGCCGGTGGCCAAGACCGCGACGTCCACCGCGCCTTCGGTCGGGCACAGGTCTGGCGGGATGTCACCGAGGTGTGCGGCGTATCGCGTGCGGAAGGCGGGGTCGCTGAGGGTCACTAGTCGGGACAGTACGGCGGATTTCCCGCTGCCCGCGCTTCCGGTGACCATCGTCGCCCCCGGATCACCGGTAGAAGCGTCGATCAGGTCTAGCATCAGCTGCCGGCGGCCGGTAAACAGCCAGTTGGTGTGGCCGTCCGTTGTGGATCCGCGGGACTTGGGTCCCCAGTGCGCTTCCACATCGGCCTGCGGAATGGCCAGGTCGCTGCGCGGAGCTTGGACGGTGGTGGCGTCCTGGGCGCGGTAGTGCGGGTTGGGCAGGCACGGGTGCGGTCCGTATGTCTGGCTGCCCTGGAGCGGCTCCAGCCGTTGGTGTGGGCCGAGGTGGGCACGCACCCCCTCCAGGAACGCCTGGACGTCGAGGTACTCGATCTTCTGCCCGGCCCAGGATTCGCCCTCCCGTGAGCCCAGTTCGGCGAGGAACGCGGTGACCGCAGCGGTCAGGGCTCCGGTGATCGCCTCCCGGTCCCGGGTCGCGCTGGGCAGCACCAGCCAGGTGCCGGGGATGTCCTTCTCGAACGCGGCGACCTCGGTGATCGTCTTCCCGGCGAAGCACAGGTCCAGCATCAGGAACAGGTGACGGATCTCTGTCGTCTTCAGCCACATGATCAAATCCGCCGTGCGCAGCGCGGTCGCTGGCAGCCGCAGCGACTCGCTGGCTTTCAAGACCGTCCAGTGCACGTTGTCGCTGGTCTCGCCGTGACCGGTCACGAACACTACTGCGGCGTCCCCCGCCCGCCACCGCGCGTAGGGCTCCGGGTTCTTCAGCGCGTCGGTGATCGCGCGCTCGCTCGGGTTGTGAGCAAGTTCCGGATACGCAGGCGTGAAAGCCCGCGCCCCCAGGCCCAGCGCGCACAGCCAGTCGGTGAGCGCCTGGACCTCGGCGTCCACCGGCAGCGGCCCGAAGTGCGGGTCGTCGTACTGGGAGGTTGCGATCGCCACGAAGTGGCGGCGCGTAATCCCGAACCCTTCCTCCGGCCCGGTCGCCCCGGTCACCGGGCGGCCAGCGGCAGCACCGCCAGCAGCGCGGCACCGGTCTGCCTCTTGCTCAGATAGCGGCTCACCGCGTGGGCGTCGCCCTGGTTGTCGACCTTCTCGTCACTGATCCGCGGCCAATACCGCGTCAGATCCCCGGCGAACGCCACCGGATCGTGCGGATCACGTACGTTCACCCACGCCCCCAAGCCCAGCGGCAGGCCCTCTTTGCCATAACCGGGGTCGGGCATCAGCGCCCGTACGAACCTGGCACCCAGCGGCGATCCGAGCGTCACCAGCAGATCCAGTCGGCACCCGGGGTTCCGCCGCACGAACTCCAACGCCACCACCGACCCCAGCGAATGCCCCACCAGCACCCGCGTATCACCACCGACCGCCGCATCCACGATCGCGTCGACAGCCGCCTTCAGCCCCGGATCCCGCAGATAACGCCGCACCTCACGGAAGGCACCCGCGAACACCAGGGCGGCACCCGGCCCGAAACGCCAGTCCAGCCCGCGAAACGCCACCCGCAGCGCAAAGGGGATCCGCGTGTATCCCTTCACCGTCTCCCGCTCCACGGCCGCCAGCGCCTCTTCCCCCGCCGCCTCCCCGGCTGCCTGCGCCAACTCCGCCGCGTCCTCTGGCATAAGACCGGCCGACACGTCGTCGTCCCCACCGCTCTTTGTAGCGGCCCTACTCGGTCGGCTCGCGTCCAGGAACAAACGCCCGTAGTAGGCAAGGTCGAAGGCGAACGGAAGACCAGGTAAGGGCCTCCCAGCGGTGGCCTCCAGGCCGTCCAGCAGCGAAGGACCCCAAGCACCCACCAACTGCGCACGCCCCAACTGTCTCTGCCCGATTCCGTGCACACCCACCACGACCGCCACCGCACACCCCCTTCTCACGTTCCTCTGCACATCCCAACACAAACCCCGCACCCTCACCGAGAAACGGCTGCGCCCGCCGCTCCGGCACCGCGATCACCCCCTCCGGCGAGCCCGGCACCGGCCCCACCAGATCGCCCCGCACCACCCCATCAGCCCCGCAGCTCTCACGGCGGGCCCACTGTAGAACTCACCGATTCGTCACGCCGCGAGTGATGTCCATCCTGATCTTCCTCATCATCGGGCCGTCTAGCTAGGTCAGAGACCGCGTTTGAGATCTCGCGTGCCCCTGTTCGGGGGCGGTTGTTGAGCCCTTCGTGAGTGATTCTCGGGGTGAGTATCCGTCCGACCTGACGGACGAACAATGGCTTTGGTGGAGCCGATGCTCCCGCCGGCGCGGGTGGGGCCGAAGGGTGGACGGCGGGAGCATCGGCTCCACGTCCGCGGATCGTGGACGCGATCTTCTACGTCGTGCGGACTGGTTGTGCCTGGCGGCAGTTGCCAAAGGACTTCGCGCCTTGGCCCACCGTGTATTGGTACTTCACCTGGTGGCACGACGACGGGACGGTCGAGCGGATCCACGGCGCCCTTCGAAGCCGGGTCCGCGAGGCCGACGGTCGGAACGCCGAGCCGCTGATGGTTCTTCTCCCGACGCGGGGCACGCGAATGGCGTTGGCCCCGGTGAGTACGCCGGGGCCAACGCCTTCGTGAGGGTCCTCGTCGTCCTAATGCTCGACGCCGGGCCGTCGTGTCATGTGCTGGTGCTGGACACGTTCCGGAGCAGTGCGGCGGTCAGCGCCAGGAGCGTCTCCGCCTCTACTCGGTCGTAGTCGAAGCTCTTGGTCACCGCGTCGTTGTGCAGGGCGCCGCACGTCTGGCTGTACAGGGCGTCCTGGATTCGCCACCACCGTTCGGTCTGGCTGCACTGGTTGCCGAGCTTCTTCGATCCGGGGTTGTGCCAGTCCACGTTCAGCTGGATCCACTCCAGCGCCCGCCTGATCTCCAGGATCGACGCGCGGACCTCTCCCACGGTCAGCAGCCGCTGTGCCTCCCGCAGGGTCCGGCCGACCTCGGCTCGCTCGGGATCTCCGAGCGGGTAGGGCACGGCCATCTCGAACGCTGCGGACGGCCCCAGCTGGGCGATCTGCTCCTCCCACCGGCTCTTGGCGATGCTGATGTGCACAGTGTCCTGCGCGCACCCCGGGTACCCGACCGCCTGCGGCAGGGTCGCGTTGAAGTCGATCTCGAACCGCACATCGCCGGCCCGGGCTTCCTCGATGGCGTGGACCTGCAACGAGGTCAGCGGGAACGACAGGGTCCTCCTGTGAACGGTGACTTTCGGGGTGTACGCCAGGTTCGCCGTGGTCCGCCCGAGCCGGTCCCGGCGCGACGGCACGGTACCGGAGCCGAACAGATCCGCCTCCAGAGCGAGGAGCTTCCCGGCCTCGTCGAACGGTGACACCCCGACGGCGAGCTGGACGCACAGTTCATGGCCGCCGAGCGCACGCCGCAGCGATGTCTGGTCGCTGTCGCCGACCGCGATGGTGAACCGAATGTTGTCTTCGAAGCGGAGTTCCTGCATAGCTCCCCCAAGGGTGTGTCGATCACCCGATTCTGCCGGGCGGAAGGACTGCATTACCTCCGTCTTTCCGCTGCAAGGTTGTCGGCTCCGAGCACGCGAAGGCTCCGTGCTCGATTCGCTGACGGAGCATGTTGGACTTCACGGGTCCTGGTAAATCAGCAGCGCAGTTCGGGGAGGCTGGCCCCCCCGCCCGGCTGAAGTCGCTGCGCCACATCCTCGACTCCGACGGCACCGAGCTGCCCGCCAGCGTCGCGGCCGCCGACGCCCGCGACGAAGTCCTCCCGCCCCTGGAGGAACTGCACGACACCCGACACGGCATGGAACTGCCCGACGGCAATCGGGGGTTGACCCCGTGGGGCCCACAGACCTAACTGTCGCTGAGCTGTTCTTCGTCTGGCCTATGCCGGGGGAGGCCGACCAGGTCGGCGGTAGCGACGGAGAGCCTGTCCACCGGGCCGGTGTCGCCCAGCTCGACCGCGAGCAGCGCCGGTACAAACTCGGTGATCTCCACGCTACCGGCCAGGAACTCGAAACTGCGGTGGCTTTCGCCAGTCCCGCATGACTGCCCTGGTCGTAGATACAGATTCGCGTGGACTCGAGGACGGTGGGACGGTGGGCTCGCAAGCCTTACGAGTTGACTGCGCTCATCCAGAACTGCTGCCGGAGCAAATCAATGCCAAAGGGCCAGCCTCGGTGACTTGCCCCTCGCAACAGACTGCTCCACCTCGGACCGTTCCAGATGCCGCGTGCCACTACGTGCCATTCGTAGGGGCAAACAGAGGTCACTACGGACGTCATACGCCCACCGGCGACAGCACATCCGCACAGACTTTCCGCTGGTCAGAGCTCCCCTTGGCCGTCATATGCTGGTTGATTCCCAAGCTCAGAGCGCGAGTTCGATTCTCGTCACCCGCTCCACGACGAAGGCCCAAGTCAGCGACTTGGGCCTCCTTTGTTGTCTAGACCATTTCTTCCCGCCAGCCCTTTCTGCTGACAGAAGGCCAGTCTCGGTGACCTCCCGCGCGATGCGCGGGCCGGCTTAGTTCAGGACTTCGGGCAGCACCCTTGAAGGTGAGGGAATCGAACGAGGACGCCGACGGCCGGGCGGATGGGTCGGGTCAGGCGTTCTGCTTCTGCGGGTGCAGGTCGAGTGTGATGTGCGGGCTGAGCGCGTGCAGGAAGTCGGGGGCGTCGAAGATCTCGCCCGCGGAGGCGACGCCGACGGTCTTGGTGCGGCCGGTCAGGACGCGTTCGAGGGCCTCGGTGACGAGGGGCGCGGTGACGGCGTAGATGTCCTGGCCGCTGGCCGTGGCCCGGCGTTCGGCTCCGCCGGAGCGGACGACGACGTCGACGAGGAAGGTCTGGTTCGAGCGCCCGCTCTCGTCGGTGGCGGTCGGGGCCGGCGTGTGGGGGGCGGCGACGTCTCGGGCCGCCTCGGCGGACATGTAGGTGGTCACGTCGGGGATGGAGAGGTGCTGGGGGACGGTGACGACGTCCGCCATCGTGAACTCCCCGATCACCGGCCGGGTTCCCATCGGTTCGGGGAAGGTCCACTCCAGGGTGGGCGCGGCGTCGGTGCGGTGCTCCCACTGTCCGCCGCTGTAGCGCAGGCGGTGCTCGCCGCGTCGCTCGCGGGAGACCGCGCCCGAGAGCCGGGTACCGGCGGTGGGGTGCCAGTTGCTGAGCCCATAGGCGATGTGCGCCTCGTCGGCCTCGGTCCAGTCGCCCATCGCCGCGGTGGCCAGCAGGTCGCCGAGGCCGCCGAAGAAGGCCATGGCCGGGACGATCACCGCTCCCGCGTCCCGGGCCCGCTCGCGGTAGTGGGAGAAGGTGTCGAGGTTGGCCTCAAGCTCGGCGGCCACATCCAGGTAGGGGATCTTCGCGCGGAGCGCTGCCTCGATCACGGGGCCGACGGTCGATGCGAAAGGGCCGGCGCAGTTGATGACCGCCGCCGTTCCCGCCAGGGCCCGGTCCAGCGAGGCCGGGTCGTCGACCGACGCCACCCGGGCCTCCATCCCGTGCTCGTGGGCCAACTTCTCCAAGGCCCCCGCATTGCGCCCGGACAGCACCGGGACGAACCCACGCGCGGCCAGTTCCGCGACCACGAACCGTCCGGTGTGACCGTATGCGCCGAACACCGTCACCAGCTGACCTGACCCCATGAGACTGCTCCCTGACTCGAACGCCCGCTGCGAGGTCCATCCGCTGCGGCCTGACACCCACATCCTGTCCGTCCGGCAGCACCCCGCGTGAGTGTCGGAAACGACATGCCGCGTACAGTTTCAGACATGCCCGCTGTTGCACTGGCCGTCACCGACGGCATGCTCCACTACGAACTGTCCGTGGCCGTCGAGGTCTTCGGATCCGACCTGACCCACATCGTGGACCCCTGGTACGACTTCTCCCTCTGCGGGAGCGGTCCGGTGCACGTCGGCCGCTTCCGCCTGGAACCCGACCACGGACTCGACCACCTCGCGCACGCGGACACAGTGATCGTCCCTGGCTGGGCCGACACCGACCGCGACCCGCCCGCCGAGCTGGTCGAGGCGGTGCGTGCGGCCCACGCGGCCGGTGCCCGCGTGGCCTCACTGTGCACGGGCGCCTTCGTCCTGGGCGCGGCAGGACTGCTCAACGGCAGGCGCGCCACCACACACTGGGCCCACACGCGGGAACTGGCCCGGCGCCACCCGGCGGCCACCGTCGATCCGGACGTCCTCTACGTCGACGACGGCGACGTCCTCACCTCCGCGGGCAAGGCCGCCGCCATGGACCTGTGCCTGCACCTGGTCCGCCTCGACCACGGCTCGGCCAACGCCAACAAGATCGCCCGACGCCTGGTCATCCCACCCCACCGCGACGGCGGCCAGGCCCAGTTCATCGCCACCCCCCTCCCCGCCCCAGGCAACCACCCCCTGGGCGAGCTCTTCCCCTGGGCGCTGGAGCGGCTGGACCAGCCGCTCACCGTGGAGGACCTGGCCCGCCGGGCCCGTATGAGCTCACGCCACCTCGGCCGCCACTTCAAGCACCTCACCGGCACCACGCCGCTGCAATGGCTCCACACCCAGCGCATTCGCCACGCCCAGGAACTGCTGGAGACCACCGACGCCACCGTGGACACCATCGCCGCGGCCACCGGCATGGGCACCGCCACCACCTTGCGCCGCCACTTCCACCGCAGCGTCGGCGTCCCGCCCGACACCTACCGCCGTACCTTCCGTCCCTGACTGAAGGAGCTCGGCCGAGGCCCGGGCGAGAGGCGGTCGTTGTCCGTGTACGGCTACGGCTGCTCGGCTGCTCGGCTGCAAAGTGCGCACCTGACCGCTATGGTGACGCACCATGTCGCCGATAGCTCGCACCTTGCAGATCGTCCTGATGGTTTCCGGCTTTCTCGTACTTGGCTATGCCCTCCTGTGGGACATGGACGACGCCACCGGGTGGCAGTGCCGGGCCATAGAAATCGGGACGGAGCCGGTGCAGACCTGCGACACCGAGGACGGCATGCAGACCCCGGTCCTCCTCGGCATGAGTGGGCTCGCTCTCGAGATCGCGGGCGTCTCCGTTGCGGTGGGGGCCCGTCGCCGGGACCCCTTCCTGGATTCGGCATCCGTCGTCCCGGTCTCCTTCCCCTCGGCCCCCGTCGGTCCGGGGCAGCCGCCCCACACGCCCGCTGCCGCGCCCAGCCCGTGGCCGACCCAGATGCCCCCGCAGGCTCCGCCCAGGCAGCACTGAGAGGGCTCAGGGTCCGAGGGATGGTCCGAGCCAGCGCCCGGGGCTTCCTTGTTGTCTGGACTTCTCGGGTGGGTCTCGGCCAGTGCAGTCGCCATCCCTGCCGCGTATGGCCGGCGGTCCCACCGAGCGGGTTCCTGCTGTCGCGAGCGATCACGCCGGCGACGTCAGAGGACACAATCAGCACCGGAAGTTGCGGTCACTCAGGCCCGTTCCGCTACTGAGCTTGAACCCGTCTTCGTTCGATGAGCAGACTTCCAGCCACGACGGGTATGCGGCCTGCTCACAGGTGGGCGTCCAGGAACTCCCCGAGCGCTGT
The DNA here is from genome assembly GCF_014646115.1 of Streptomyces camponoticapitis. Classification (GTDB taxonomy): domain Bacteria; phylum Actinomycetota; class Actinomycetes; order Streptomycetales; family Streptomycetaceae; genus Streptomyces; species Streptomyces camponoticapitis. The sequence continues at coordinate 12,924 of NZ_BMMV01000045.1, forward strand.
CCTGGACACCGGACCGCTCCCGGCCGCCTTCGCCTCACCCCGATCGATCAGCACGAAGGAGGGCGCGCCGGTGACGCCGTACCGCCGTACGGGGCCGGGGCACCTCGCGATGTCGGCCCGTACGACGATCAGTCGGCCCTGGTAGACGTCGGCCAACTCCCGCACCAGGGCGTCCATTTCCTTGCACGCTGCCGCGGCCTTGGGCCACACCCCGTGGAAGTACGCGAGCACCGGCACGTCCGCCCTCGCCAGGATGAACTCGAACTCGGCTTCCTCATAAGGTCGTTGGACCCTGTTCGCCATCGGCACTCCTTGTCGCTCCACTCGATGCGAGGCAGTGGGCGCCTCCTTGTGTCTCCCGACCCCGACGGCCGTACTGCCCGTCAGTGGGCCCTGCGTGCTCGGGCGGCCTTGCGGGCCTCCGCCATCGTGCGCGCCTCCGCGGCCTTGCGGGATTCCTTCGGCGGGCGACCCGCGCGGGTGCCCAGACCTCGGAACGCCGCGTTGCCGGCCTTCGCGCCGTCCTGCACCGGCGGGCGCTTCGCCCCTGTGATGCTGGTCAGCCTCTCCTCGCCGGAGCGAACCTGAGCGACCGTGGGGCGGATCCCGGCATCCGACATCATCCTGTTCACGTCCCGGCGCTGGCCGGGCGTGACCAGCGTGACCACGCTGCCGGACTCCCCGGCACGCGCGGTGCGCCCGCCGCGGTGGAGGTAGTCCTTGGGGTCGGAGGGCGGATCCACGTTGACCACGAGGTCCAAATGCTCAATGTCGATGCCACGGGCGGCGACGTTGGTGGCCACCAGCACCGTGATGGCCCCGTCCTTGAACTGGGCCAGCGTGTGCGTGCGCTGCGGCTGCGACTTCCCGCTGTGCAGAGCACCCGCCGTTATCCCGCTGCTCCGCAAGTGACGGGTGAACTGGTCCACACCGTGCTTGGTGTCCAGGAACATCAGCACCCGCCCGTCCCGAGCCGCGATCTCGGTGGCTGTCACGTACTTGTCGGCGGGATGGACGTTCAGTACATGGTGCTCCATCGTCGCGACCGAGCCCTCCGCCCGATCGACCGCGGCGAACACCGGCTCATTCAGATATTGCCTGACCAGTTGATCCACGTTGCGGTCGAGCGTCGCGGAGAACAGCATCCGCTGCCCGCCGGGGGGCGTCCGGTCCAGGGCCTCCGAGACCTGCGGCAGGAAACCCATGTCGCACATCTGGTCCGCCTCGTCCAACACCGTGATCCGCACCCGGTCCAGGTGACAGTCCCGCCGGGCGACGAGATCGGCCAGCCGTCCCGGCGTCGCCACCACGACCTCGGCACCCGCCCGGAGCGCCGCCACCTGCCGGCCGATCGACAGCCCGCCGACCACAGTCACCGAACGTAGCCCGAGCGACTTCGCGTAGGGAGCCAGCGCCTCGCTCACCTGCTGCGCGAGTTCCCTTGTCGGCACCAGGACGAGCGCGAGAGGGCGCTTCGGTTCGGCGCGCCGACCCGCCGTACGTGCGAGGAGCGCAAGCCCGAAGGCGAGGGTCTTTCCCGAGCCGGTCCGCGCGCGGCCGAGGACATCGCGGCCGGCCAGCGCGCTCGGCAGGGTGGCCGCCTGGATCGGGAACGGCTCCCGTATCCCGAGCCCCGCCAGCACTCCCATCAGCTCGACCGGCAGTTCCAGCTCCGCGAAGGAGCCGGCCGGCGGGAGGCCGGGCGCCGCTGTCCCCGGCACCGAGAGCTCGCCCCGTGGGGCCCTCCCCTGGTCGGACCTGCCGGGTCCGGAGCGACCGGAGGCCGACTGCTTCGACTTCATTGGGGTTCCTCGTCTCGGCGCCCTGAACGGACCTGGGCCCGTGCCTTGTCCGGCACGGGCCCAGGCTCTCTGCAAGCGTGACCCGACCTTACCAGCGCGGGCCTCCCCCCAGCCGTCCCGCGGCCCGGCCGGGCACCCGCCCCGGGGACCGTCACGCGTTGAAGGCCGGTAAGCCCCTCAACCCCTCGGGCATGGGCGGCGGCCAGCGCAAGAGAGGCTGTCCCGCGCCGGAGCGGCAGAGCGCATCGCTTACGCACGCAGCGAGATCACCGTGGTGCCGGAGCCGACCGGGCCCGCCCTCAGGACGGTGCCGGTCAGGTCGGTGAACGACGTCATCCTGATGCCTCCGTGCGCGTCCGCGGACGACATGGCCAGCCGGTACGCCGCCGGGTCGGCGTCGCCGATCTCCAGTTCCACCACCGCCCGGGAGTTGGGCGGCACGGTCACCTTGAGGGAGTGCGTGCCCTCGGAACGGCGGAGGGAGACCGAGACGGGGCCGCGCAGGGACGGGACCGTTCCGTCGACCCGGGTCAGCTTCCCTGTCCTGGGCCGGACGCGGAACCCGGCCGCGCCCGGTTCCGTGACCTGGACGCCCAGTACGTGCCGGGCCACGGCGTTGGCGGGGGCGGACGCCCAGGCGTGGGAGAAGGTCATGTTGGGCTTCAGCGACGGGTCCCACGCCTCCGTGACAATGGTGGCCTTCAGGTCGTCGATCATGTGCAGCCATGAGTTGGTGGCCCTGGAGGTGAGCAACGCGAGCGCGGCGTCGGCGCGGCCGAGTCGGAACAACGCGTCGAGCAGGAACTGCGCCCCGTACACGCTCATCTTCATACCGCCTGCGGCGAGAGTGTCGCCCATCCTGGTCAGCACCTCGCCGTCGAGGGCGGCGGCGACACCGAGCGCGACCGGGAAGGCGGTGGCGTGCTGGGCACTGTGGGTGGTGCCCGCGCCATCGCGGAACAGGCCCGCCGAGGTGTCGAGCAGGGTGTCGCGCATGGCGGCGGCGAGGGTGTCGGCCCGCTCCCGCATCAACGCTTTCTCATCGCTCTTGCCGAGGGCGGCGGCGCACTTGGCGAGAGCGTCGAAGGCCGCGTACTGGAAGGCGTTGACGACGGTGTTGACACTGGTGAAGACGTAGCCGTCCCGGCTGGTGGCGGGCCAGTCGACCAAGTCGCCCAGATCCTGGCTGGAGCTGCCGGGCGACTTGTGAACCAGACCGTCGGAACCCAGATAGGAAGTGAGGTTCTTGGCGGCGAGCAGGGCATAGTCCTTGGCGAGCTGCCGGTCGTCGCCGGTGGCGAGATAGTCCTCCCAGGCGGAGATCGCGCACATCAGCCGGTACTCGGTGGGCCAGGTGCCCTGACGGACCAGGAAGTCGTTGGACCACCGGGCGAGCGCGTACGAGCGCTGCACGCCGTACTCGGACAGCTGATTGATCAGCGCGTCGCCCTCGTAGGGGCCTCGCTCGCGGGTCGGGGTGTCCTGGTAGAGGTCGCCGCGGGTCGCCTCGACGGAGTAGCGGCACAGGTCCCAGACCTGGTCCAGATCGGGGTCGGAGCTGCTGAAGCGGGAGTCGGAGTCGTCCCAGTCGAGCTTCCAGGCGCGGCCCCTGACGGTCGCCCGGGACAGGTCGACGGAGGTGCGCAGCTCGGCCCAGCGGAAGCCGCGGTAGCCCCAGTGCTCGAAGCGCTGGGGACCGTCGCGCAGAGTCCAGACCTCGCGGTAGAGGTTGGTGGCCCGCAACTGATGTTTCACGGTGTCATCGGCGTTGAGTTCCTCGCCGAGGCGCACCTCCACGGTGTCGCCCGCGTTCCCGGTGACCTCCAGGGCCAGCCCGCCGACGATCTCCCGGCCGAGGTCCACCAGCCAGCGGCCGTCAGCCACCTCGGTCACCGAGGCCGGGGTGACGTCGTGCGACCGTACGGGCTCGACGAGCGCCGGGACCAGGCCGTCGATGGCGGAGCGGGAGGCAGGGGTGAGCCAGTCCGTGTCGTCGAAGCCGGGCTCGGTCCAGCCGACGGGCTCGTTGCGCAGATCCCAGTACTCCTGGGGCACGGTGAAGAAGGTGCTGCCCGCGCTGCCCCCGGCCGGGAGCAGACCGTCCTGGCCGCGGGCTCTCCAATCGCCGCCCGAGCCGATGGTGGCCCGGCTGCCGTCGGTGTAGGTGATCTCCAGCTGGGCCAGGAACTTCTGCTCCGAGGGGGTGTGACACAGCGCGGCCAGAGCGTTGGCCTCGCCGGGGCGCAGGGTGTCGGTGATGTCGAAGGACTGGTACGCGGCCCCGGAACCGGAGCGTACGGAGGCGTAGCCGACCAGACTGGCGTTGCTCCAGACCTTGGCCACGTACTGCCTGGCCGGGTTGGCGGAGGTGGCGGCAACGTGCAGCACGGCGGCGGCGACCTTCTTGCCGGACGCCAGGTCGTACTCGTGCCGCAGCAGCGCCCAGGTGTTGTCGGCGCCGTAGGAGGAGAGCGAGGAGGCGTCGGTGGGGAAGGTGAGGACACCGTTCGCGACGGTGCCCGCGGAGAACGTGCCGTTGTCGGAGGCGAAGTCGTCCTGGAGCAGCACGGTGCCGTCGGCCGCGGTGAAGCGGACGCTGTCGTACACCTGCGACTCGGTGCGGCCGTTGCGCAGGCCGATGTTGCCCGCCGTGTAGCGGGTGTGGGTGGTGGTGTCGATGACGGTGCCGTTGACGCTGGTGGTGAAGGCGGAGCCGGTCATGGTGACCGAGAGGTCCACCCACTCACCGGTCGCGACCGGGAAGGGCAGAGTCACCTCGCCGAGGACGCTGTACGTACCGTTCACGCACACGTGCTTGCGCAGCACTCCGGCGGTGACGCCGGCGCGCAGTTGCCACATGTAGTTGTTGGCGGTGTCGGTGGCCCGGAACCACAGACCGGCGGCCACCGCGGTGATTTTGAGGCGAGCGGCGAAGGCGCCGTCCGTCATGGTGGGCCCGCTCGGGGCCCAGATGGGCTCGGCCTGCCACTCGTCCTCCACCGCGGTCGCCATCAGCACGGGCTCCGACCACGACGACGCCTTGTCCGCCCAGTTGCGGACCCGCCACCAGTAGGCGGTACGCGGTTTCAGCGCCGGACCGCCGTAGGCCACGGCGGTGGACGCGGCGGTGGCCACCCTGCCGCTGCTCCAGACCAGTCGGTGGTTCTTGAACCCGGCCGGGGTGGTGGCGACCTCCAGCTGGTAGGCGCGCTGGCGGGTACGGGGGCCGAGGTCGGGGACCTGCCAGCTGAACCGGGGCCGTTGTCCGGCGGTGGTACCCAGAGCCCGCGGCAGCAGGTCGGTCAGCAGGCCGGTGGGCGCGGGGGGCGTGCCCTTGCCTCTGCCCTGCGCGGCGGCGGACGCCCGGGGTCCGGTGAACACGACAGAGGCGGACGCGGCGGCCCCCAGCCGCAGGGCAGTTCTGCGCGTCGGGTGTCTGGACATGGGCAGCCCCAGTGGATGAAAGGTTTCATTCGGGTGCTGGGAGGCTAGGGCTGCCCAAAAAGCGGGTCAACAGATTGGACGAAAGAAACGACCGAGGTAGAAGTGAAACGATTTATGCCGACGGGGCTGAGCTCTCGCTCCGAATCGACACTGCGGTCGCTGTCAAGGGCACGTGGCGCAACACCCGCGGTGAGAGCCGGCATGCCGAAGGGCGGCTGCCTGGTCGTCGGACTTGGCCGCAGCCTTCCGGCGTTCGGCCCGCACCAGGGAGTCCGTCGCTGTCCGGACCTCAGACGATCTACGCCCCCTGACCCCACCGCCCGTCCAGGCCGGTGGGGTCAGGGTTTGCGGGCCCGCGCCTGGACGAGGAGGCTTTCGCGGACGGTGGTGTGGCGTTGGTCGAGGTGGTCGTGGAGTGTGCTGGTGAGGGAGTCGAATTCCCCGACGGTGAGCGGGGTGTGCTGCAGGAGGCGGTCGCGGAAGAGGTGGGCGAAGGAGAGGAGCAGGGTCTGGTAGCGGTCGCCCGGACGCCAGTAGTAGGTGTGGGCGGTGGCCTGGACATCGGTGAGGCCGGCTTCGCGCAGGAGACCGGGCAGCCGGGCGCCGATGTGGACGTCGCCTCCGAAGACCCCGGCGAGCAGGTCCTTGAGGCGGGTCCACGCGGGGTGGGGCGGGTCGCACTGCCACGTCGCCCAGTCGAACTCCTGGACCGCGACCCATCCGCCGGGCCTGACGACGGCAGCCATGGAGTCCAGAATCCCGCGGGGGCCGGTCGTGTTGATCAGCAGCAGCCGGCAGTGGGCCAGGTCGTACCGGGCGTGCGCCTCCGCGACGGGCGGCAAGGCTTCGTGGCGGATCTCCACGTTGCCCAGGCCGAGTTGGCTGACGGACTCGCGGGCCCAGCCGGTCATCCGGTGGTCGGTGTCGAGGCCGGTGACCGATCCGGTGGGGCCGACTCGTTCGCCGAGAAGGTCGAGGATGCCCAGGGGGCCGCAGCCCAGGTCCAGTGCGTCCGCGCCCGGCAGCAGGGGAATCGTGTCCAGTAAGGCGGCGGAGGCCGGTCGCAGGAGTGCGCACTGGGCGAGAAGACGTTCACGCTCGGCGGAGGAGGACCCGAGCAGATAGTCGGCGGCTGCCGGAGGATCCACGTCGCGTACGGCGGCCGGTGTTCTGTTCACGTGGTCCTCGATTCGCCTCGCACGACCATCGCCGCGCGCTACACATGGTGACTGTTCCGTCACGGACAGCAGTATCCTGGCGCCGGACGCTCTGGCAAACGCGCCTGCGGAAAGGGGTCCACGGGCCCTTCTGTCGCAGGGCACTTCGAGGGGCGCGGACCGGGAGCCGTCGGCATTCACGGCGACTCCGACCGCTCCGCGCACTTCCGGGGCAAGTCCCTGTTCGGTGACGATCCGACCCGCCTGGCCGGCGCGCGCGATCGTTGCCGTCCGCTTCTGTACCGCCGACGACGGTTGTCGACCAGACCGAGGATGTTCGTGTCTTCCTTCACTCTCCAGCCTGGAACCGAGTCGGCGCCGCGCGGCCTGAATCCTGCCGCGATGGTCTTCTCCTCCGCGGCGACACGCATGCTGCTGAGCGGTGACGGCATGACCACCCCTCTTCTGCAGGCGCTCGTGCACGGCCCCCTGCGGGCGCGGGCAGACGGCGTACGGACCGTCGGGCCGACCGTTCTCCCGCCCGGCATCGGCGAAGCCCTGCGCCCCGACATCCGCGACAACTGCCTCCTGCGCCGCTCCCGCCTGCTGACGGTCACGGGACAGACCGTGTCGGAGAACACGGTCGCGGCCCGCTCGGGAGTGGATCCGCGCGTCGACAGCGCCGTCACCGACCCCTCGCAGCCGGTCGGATTCGCGCTCGCCGAAGCGGAAGTGGTCCTGCGCAGGCGCATCGTGCACGTCGGCCGGGCCACCTGGCCGGACGGCACCCCGTGTGCGGTCAAGACCTACACCCTCGACAGTGACGGCCGACCGCTTCTGTGCATCCGGGAACTGTTCAACCCCTCCCTGGTCGACGCGGCCGTACACGCGTTTCCCGCGTGTGCCGGACCTGCGGGTCTCCCGCTGACGACGCTGTGACAGCAGCGGGCCGCGGCGCCGGGGCAGCGGACGTTCGTGCCTGGCACGAAGGGGCAGAGCGTGCTGTTGTCCCGTAAACAAGGGATGATCGAGGCATGAGAGGCGATGATCCGCTGGTTTTCGGTGCGGAGCTGGGCTCACGGAGCTGTGAGGAGGCGGTGACGGGGCCTGTCCGGCGGGGTCCGGCCGAAAAAGCCGACGATCATGGCGGCTCCGTGCGGTCGTCGGCCCCGCGGCGGTGGAGGGGGCGGTGAATGAAGAATCCCTCCTCAGACGGTACGAAGCGCTCCTGGGCGCCGTACCGCAGTCGGTCTGGGCGTTGTCGGCCGACGGAGTCGTCACGGTGCTGATGGGCAGCGGGATGCCGGAGAGGCTGTGGCACCCCGACGGTGAGAGCTCATGGATGGATGCCGTGCATCCGAAGGACCGGGACTGGTTCCAGCGGGCGTGGCGCAAGGCCACCCAGCAGCGGTCCCCCCTCGACACGATCGTACGAGTACGGCTTGAGGAAGCCCCCGACCGCTTCCGCCACATCAAGATCATCGCCGCACCTGTCATGGACCGGAACGGCGAACCGGAGTGGGTCGGTACCGCCACCGATGCCGAGGACCACTGGCGCACCCGCATGCGGGAGAAGCTGCTGGCTCGTATGGCACCCGTACCGGCCGCGCACAACCTGTCCGAGGCCTTTCTGACCACCGCGGCGGCCGTCGTGCCTGAACTTGCCGACGCCGTCGCCGTCTTCCACGTACAGGGCGACGCCGAAGCGGCTTTTCGGAACACCGAGGGCGTACCGGCCGCGGCGTCGGCGGAGCGGGTGGGGCTGGCCCCCGGGCTGCCTCCCATGCATCCGTTGGACGCGGATTTCCTGCTGGGGCCGGCCGTACAGGAGGCCATCGAGAGCCAGGAGGCGGGCCTGCTGACCTTCCCGCCGGGAGAGCCGCCCGAAGGCAGCCTTTCCAAGGTCTCCGTCCGGTGGCTGCGCGAGGCCGGCGCGACGAGCGTGGCCCTGCTGCCCGTCGTGGTGGACGGCCGGACCGTCGCGCTGGCGACAACAGCGACCTGCCGGGGCAACCCACCCTCGGACAAGGCCGACCTGTACCTGCTGCAGGACGTCTTTCAGCAGATGAGCGAGCCCCTGCGCCGGACGATGGAACTGCAGAGCATCCGCGACATGGCCCTCGTACTGCAGCAGTCCTTCCTGGCCGACCCGCCGTCAGTCGAGGGTCTCGTCATCACGGCGCTCTACCATCCGGCCGACTCGGCCGCCGAGGTCGGCGGGGACTGGTACGACGCCGTCCGGCTCTCGGCCGACTCACTCGCGCTGTCCATCGGCGACATCGCGGGTCACGACGTGGACGCGGCCACCGCGATGGGGCGTGTCAACAGCATGCTGAGGGGGCTCGCCTACGACAGCGGCCCGGCCGCCAGCCCGTCGGCCACCTTGAGCCGGCTCGACCGCATCGTGCAGGCGCTCGACAGCCCGGCGATGGTCACGGCGGTGCACGCGGTCCTGCACCGGCAGGCGGACGATGCCTGGCACATCGCCCTGTCCAACGCCGGCCACCCGCCACCCCTGCTGATCCCGGCCGACGCGCCATCGCGGTACCTGCACGACCTCACGGCCGCGGACCCACCGCTGTGCGTCGACGAGGCCCTTCCCCGTACCGACCTCCACGCGGTCATCCGGGAAGGCGACACCTTGGTGCTCTACACCGACGGACTCGTGGAGGTGCCGGGCACGGACATCGGTGACGGTCTCCGGCACCTGCGTGAGCACACCGACGCACTGGTCCGGAAGGGGGTCTCCCAGATGTCCCTGATCCGGGGGCTCCTGCCGCCCGTCCAGAACCGCTGGGACGACATCGCCGTCATCGCCCTGCAAGCCCGGAGAGAGCGGTGAGAGCAGTGAGACCCCGCCCTGCCGAGGGTCTTCCCCACGGTTCCGGGGACACGCGGAGCGTCCGGCCGGCCCGGCCGGATTGCCGGACGCGTCCTCGTCCCGCGGCTCCCGCGGCTCCCGCTAATGGCGCTGTTCCCGCTGTTCCCGCTGTTTCGCTTGCGACCGGAGCACCGTGTTCATACCGTTGGTGAGCCGTCCTCGACCGAAAGAGGCGCCGCATGAATGCTCCGCACGACCGACAGAGCGGACTTGCCACCTCGCGCGCCCACTCCGCCCGGGTGTACGACTACATTCTCGGCGGCAAGGATCACTATCCCGTTGATGTCGAAGCGGGTGACGCCATGTGCCGGCACTGGCCCGCGCTGCCCGTCCATATGAGGGAAAACCGCCGATTCATGCACCGCGCCGGGCGCTTCCTCGCCGAGGAGCGAGGCATCCGCCAGTTCCTCGACGTGGGGACCGGTCTGCCGACCTCCCCCAACCTGCACGAGGTCGTGCAGGAGGTGGCGCCGGAATCACATGTGGTCTACGTCGACAACGACCCCGTCGTCCTCGCCCATGCCCGCGCCCTGCTGCAGAGCTCGGCCGAAGGGGCCACCGCGTATGTGGACGGCGACATGCACGACCCCGACACCATTCTGGGCAGCCCCGAGTTCCGTGACCTCATCGATCTGGAGCGGCCCGTCGGCCTGATGCTGATCGGCATCCTGCACTTCATCCTGCCTCCGGACGACCGGCGCCTGATCAAGCGGCTCCTGGAACCGCTGCCGTCCGGCAGCTATCTGGCGATGACCATCGGCACCGCCGACTTCGCACCCGAGGAAGTCAACCGGGTGGCGGAGGAATACCGGCAGCAGAACATGCCCATGGCGCTGCGCGATCTCCCCACCGCCACCTCGTTCTTCGAGGGACTGGAACTGCAGGAGCCGGGAGTCACCCAGGTGCACACCTGGCACCCCGGGCCTGAACAGGCCGGCATCGACGGCCGCGACATCGCCATGTACGGGGCGGTCGCCAGAAAGCCCTGACCAGCGGACGAAGGCGGCGACCCGGGACTGGCCCTGTTTCAGAGCCCTGAGGGCAGTGTGAAACAGCGTTGAAGGCGCCGTGCCGCAGTCTCTGCGGCATGACGACAACGACTTCGCACTCACTCGCCATCGCGGCCAAGGGGCTGCGCAAGGCCTACGGGGACAAGACGGTCCTCGAAGGCATCGACCTGACAGTGCCGACGGGCACGGTCTTCGCCCTGCTCGGTCCGAACGGCGCCGGCAAGACCACCGCCGTGAAGATCCTGTCCACGCTCATCACCGCCGACGCCGGCGACCTGCGTGTCGGCGGGCACGACCTGGCCGCCGATCCGCAGGCGGTGCGTGCCGCGATCGGGGTCACCGGGCAGTTCTCCGCCGTCGACGGTCTGATCACCGGTGAGGAGAACATGCTCCTCATGGCGGACCTGCACCACCTCTCCCGCGCCGAGGGACGCCGCTCCGCCGC
>NZ_BMMV01000046.1 GCF_014646115.1 Streptomyces camponoticapitis
CTCGGACTACCGCCGGAGAACGTCAGGGTCATCTCCCCGCACGTCGGCGGCGCTTTCGGCTCGAAGACGTTCCCTCAGTTTTACGCCGTCCTGCCCGCGCTGGCCGCGAAGGTTGTTGGCCGCCCGGTCAAGCTCGCGCTCGCCCGTCAGCAGATGTTCTTCATGACCGGATACCGGGCCCCCAGCCGGCACCGCTTGCAACTGGGCGCCGACCGGGACGGACGGCTCACCGCGATCGCCCACGACTCCGTGCAGCAGACCGCCCGTAGCAAGAAATACGCCGAGCAGATCGCCGTGTGCTCGCGCACGATGTGGGCCGCGCCGCACCGGCGCACCACGCACCGGCTCCTGCCGCTCGACTTCTCCGTGCCGACCATCATGCGAGGCCCCGGCGAGACGCAGGGCATGTTCGCCCTGGAGTCCGCGATGGACGAGATGGCGATCGAACTCGGCATGGACCCGGTGGAGTTCCGGATCCTCAACGAGCCGCAGGCGCACCCCGAATCCGGCAAGCCGTTCTCCAGCCGCCGCGTCGTGGAGTGCCTGCGCGAGGGGGCCCGGATCGTGGACTGGGACTACCGCGACCCCGAGCCGAGGTCCCGGCGGGAGAACGGCTGGCTCATCGGCACCGGGGTGGCAGCCGGATTGCACATGGCACCCCAGCTGCCGGGCAACGCCACTCGGATCCAGGCCACCCCCGACGGCCGATACACCGTGTCGATCGCAGCCGCCGACATCGGCACCGGAACCTGGACCGCCCTCACCCAGATCGCGGCCGACGGTCTCGAAGCCGACATCGAAGCGGTGACGATGCGGATCGGCGACACCGACGCGCCGTCGGCCTCGGCCGCCGGCTTCTCTTCGGGAATCAGCAGCTGGGGCGCGTCCATCGTCGCGGCGACGCGGGAGGCGCGACGACTCCTCGAACAGGAGCACCGTGGCACGATCCCGGAACAGGGACTGGACATCACGGTGGACTCGCCCGCCAACCCTTATGCCTCACGGTACGAGATGTACTCCTTCGCGGCCCACTTCGCGGAGGTACGGATTCACGAGGAAACCGGGACGGTCCGCGTCCCCCGCATGGTCGGCGTCTTCGACGCGGGCCGCATCGTGAACCCCAAGACTGCCAGGTCGCAACTCATCGGCGGCATGACCCAGGGCATCTCGATGGCCCTGCACGAAGCAGGCGTGGTCGACAACCGGATCGGCCAGATCGTCAACCACGACCTGGCCAGCTACCACTTCGCCGCGAACGCCGACATCGGCTCCGTCGAAGCCCACTGGATCGACTCGGTCGACCCCTATACCAACCCGCTCGGCACCAAGGGACTCGGAGAGGTCTGCGTAGTCGGCGCGGCCGCCGCCATCGCCAACGCGGTCTACCACGCAACAGGCGTACGCGTCCGCGACCTGCCCATCACCCTGGACAAGTTCCTCCCCCAGGAGCTGTGACATGTCCGTCCCGGCGTGCAGGAAGACGCAACGCTGGTCAACTGTATTACCCGGTAAGGATGGGGACGCGGTTGGCGAGTGGGTTGGTGCGCGGTGTCCGCCCCTCTTCGTGAACGGCTCCAGTTCCGGCCCCTTCCGGGTGTTGAGATCCGCAGCCGCCGGCAGGGATCAAGTGCTGGACACCGGCGGCTGTACCGCTGGTCCCGAGGGCCGGTGAGGACGGGGCGAGTTGCTGCTGAAGTTCTCGCCCGACCTCAACCCGACCTCCTGGGCGCCTTCGTCTCGCCTGCCGCGGAGGCGAGACGTCGGCGTTCGAGATCTCCTTCGCCTTCGACACCGAGATCGCCGCGTTTAAGCAGGACGGTGTGATGCTCGGCGCCATCGTCCGGGGGGCGTCTTCAGCAGGGCCACCCGCGAACTCGCCGTCACCGGCCTTGTTCATCACGATCGGGCAACCGCCCGCCCAGCGAACTCTTGCGTACCCAGCACGACCTGGAAGCCTCCGCTACCTCAAGGTCGCGCCCGGGCTGAAGCGGGGCAGGATGCCGTGGGTGATGATCTGCCAGATCACGCCGTGGCGGGCGGCCCACTGGGCCGCGTCACGCTTGTCCAGATCGGCCCGCAGTGCTTCGGCCAGGGCCAGCAGCATCGGCAGATGCCGCTCCAGGACCAGCGCGTTCGGACACCGCAGGCAGGTCAGGGACGACTCCCGGCAGCGCCCGCCGTGTTCCGGGTGGTGGTCGATGTCCAGACAGGAGCTGGCGAGCGTGACCAGGTCACCTGTCTCCGCCCGCCGGCGGACCTGGTCATCCACCGGCGCGACTGCACCCGCGGGCCACAGAACAATGTCGCGGGCGCTCTCCTCCGCCTCGGTGATCGCTTCGGTGAGGACCTCGGCCGCCCACTCGGCGACGAACGGATCTCCGCGCAGGTAGTGCGCGAACGACGTCTGCGCGGTTTTGGTCAGCCGCAACGAGGGCAGATGACCGCCCGTCTGTTTGGCCGTGCGGACCTCGACGGTCTTCTTCATCCGCGTCAGCCGCATCTGCAACGGACCTCCCTCGTCGTCGACGAGGTGGTGGCCGGCCGCCCACGACCCGAGCCCCAGCTTGCGTGCGAGCTCCGCGTCGAACGGCCCGATGTGCCCGGCGGTGCTCGCGTTCGCGGCGGCGCCACGCCCGTTGCCGGCCCAGATCGACCACAGGGACGACGTGCCGGAGAACGCCCTGCTCCGCTCCATCATCCGGTGCAGCAGCAGGTAGAAACTGCCGGTCGCCCGTAGCCGGCGCGCCGGGTCGGGGGCGACGCTCCAGTGCACCGTGGTACAGGAGTTGGCCTTTCCCCGGCGCCGCTTCGTCAGCGTCACCACGACCGCCTTCTCCTCCAGCACGCGGTGTTCGGCCGGTAGCTCTTTGATCGTCTCCGGGTTCCGGCCGCTCAGCCCGGCCGCATAGACCATCAGAGGGGCGAGGTCCCTGTCCACCACGAACAGTTGCCCGGCCTGCGCGTAACCGGCCGCCGGATACTCGCCCACAAGGAGGCCGCTGTAGTCCACCTGGGCCCGCCCGGTCCGGGCCATGGTCTCCAGCCGTCGCGCGCGCTCGCGCTCCGTCGTCTCCAGGAGCTCCGGGTCCTCGCGGGAAAGGGCAAGCAGCCTCTCTCCGGCCGAGATCCGGTCGCGAATCGCGACGACATCGGACCGCGCCGCCGCCATGATGGCCGCGAACTCCCGGTCGGAGTACCCCGGCGGGCTGGTCTCCTGAGCGTCGATCCCGTGCCCTCGCTGCCCCATGAACTCGTGCAGCGTGCGCTCCAGGCGATCCTGGCCGGGAACATCGCGCAGCAGCAGAAGGACGTCCTGCACGCTCTTACGCGCCGTCTTGGGACCCACCGTCTCCAAACGGACCATCCGGTAGCGCTCGACATGCCGCACCCGCGGCTCCTCCAGCCTCCGCGAGCCGCTCCAGCACACGGAGGAACCTGCGGATCGTCTGCCAGTGACCGGTCGCGGCCCGCTGAGTGCGCCGTCCCCCGGCCGGGCCGATCCCCCTGTAGCGGCAGCTCGCAAAACCGGAAGTCACGCTCACGCCCGTCCTCCCCGACAAACCGCACCACCGGACTGCCGCCGTCCTGCGGCAGAGCAACGGTGGGCGGCGGCTCGTAGCCCCCCCCAGGGACCGCGGCACCGCGCCCCCGCTCAGGCCGGTCACTCACGCTGCCACCGCCCCGGCCTCGGACCAGTCCTCCGGACTGAACCCGGCCGGCTCCCACGCCCCCTCGGGCACCAGCTCCAGCCGCGTACGCATCTCCAGCTCCTGAAGCGTGTGCAGGTAAAGGGCCGTCGTAGTCGCCGAACGGTGCCCCAACCGGATCCGCACCCAGTTCAGCGGATCCCCGAACACCCGCTGATACGTCGGCCGCTGCGCACCGTTCATCTCACCCAGCGCCTGGAGGTGCCCCCGCCACAGCAGCTCCAGTGTGATGACCGCGTGGTCACCTTGACGGCGGTGTTCGTCGAGGCCGCGCTGTGCGGCTGCTGCTGTGCGACGGCGGGGGCGGAGGTGAGACCGAGGCCGAGTACGGCGACGGGAACGAGGGTGCGGCGGGCGGCCTTCAGGTACACGGAGGTGCCTTCCTGGTACGGGACGGTCTGCCGCCCGCGCCGCCGCCGGCCGCCCGCTGTCCCGTCCGTCCGCGCGACGCGCGGCGGGGGCAAGCAGTTCGGTGTGCTGCGGGCTTCGCGCTGTAGGCCATGACAGTGGGAAGCAGTTCACGTCGCGCACCCGGGTTCCCCGACTCGCGGCCCGGACGGGCCGCACACGGTTGCAGGTCAGCGCCGGATTCCCACCGGCTTCCCCCAGGCACGCACGTATTCGGTTGTCGCTTCGAACACTCCGAAGCACCCTCATGCTACGGCCGGTTGACGGGTTGCCACCAGATATCGACGACATGCGTTACCGGGCGTTCAAAGTGCCGGAGGCGCCTCTCCGCCGGGGTTTCGGTCGATGAGATCCAGAGCGGCGGACTGGCCGCTCTCGGCCGGGCACCCCACTGCGCGTAACTTGCCGTCGGTGAGCCCTCCGCACGGCCCCGCCAGCCTCAGCTGTACGCCGTTATCGGTGGGACCTCGCCGGTGAGGAGGGAGGTGCCGAGTTCCTGGGCCTTGTATACGAGGGGGTCGTGCAGGGTGAGGGTGCGGGCGTCGCGCCAGAACCGGTCGAGGCCGGAGGATCGTGTCGTCGCCCGGGCGCCGGTGAGTTCGAAGATACGGCTGGTCGCCTCGGTCGCTGTACGGGAGGACATCACCTTCGCGGCTGAGATCGTCAGCGCGGCACGGCCGCGTTCGGCCGAGGTCAGGGCGAGACCTCGGGCGTCGGCGTCCGCGAAGGCGCGGGTCGCGTCGTCGGCCAGGAGGCGTGTCGCGCGGAGTGTCGCGTCGAGCTCCCCGTACCCGGCGAGGATGTGCGGGTCGTCGACGGTTAGCCCGCTCGCCGGCCAGGGGCGCGAGCGCTCGCGCGTGTACTGGGCGGCCTCGGCGAGCGCGCCCTCGACGATGCCGACGAGGACCTGAGCATGGCCGGCTCGTCGTCCACGACGAGAAGCCGGCTGCCACTGGCGGATGTTGCGTTCGGTGCGCTCATGGACAGGCATCCTGACACCTCGCCCTGACCGGCGTCCCGCCTGTACCTGACTGGGCTGCGGCCCTGACCGCGACTCTGGTTCCCGGCATGGTGGCCGGGGCGGTCGGACGCCATCGTCACCGTCAGCATGATGGCCGTGCGCATCGGCGACCTGTTTCCCTGCGGCCCTATGGGATTCGTGTTCGTCGCGGGTGAGTCGGCGCCCGGTGGCCGCTATGTCCGGCAGCAGCCGGGCATAGCGGTCGAGGTGCCCCTCGGATGATTCCTGCGCACCCACGTGTTCCTCCGCCCCGGTGTTGTCCGTCGCGCGCAGCGTGACGCCCTCAGATCCAGCGGCCCGTCGTGATGCTCGCGCGGTTCACGGGAGAGGTGAGCCGTTGTATTCGACGAATCGGTCGAGGCCGACGCTGTGCAGCATGGTGCGCACCGGTTGGCTGGCATGGCTGACGATGACCCGCACGTCTGCCCGGCGGGCCGCGGAGACGGTGTCGAACAGTGCCGGGGTGCCGGTGCGGCTGACGTGATCGACTCGGGACATGTCGATCTCCAGAACCGCGGTGTCCGGGCCCAGCGCCTCCTTCATGTCGCGGGCGTAGCGCTCGGCGTTGACGGCGTCGATCTCGCCGTACAGCCGGACACGCACCCGTCTCCCGCCGGGAACCGGGACGGAGGACTGTGTGCTGCGCATCTTCGGCCAGATACCTGTCAGGGCCAGACGCAGCGCGGCGGCAGCTGCGATCAGGAGCACGATCTTCAGCCAGACGGGTTCAGGCCACACTCCGGCGCCGACGGCCACGGCCGCGACCAGCAGCCAGGCACCGGCTACGGGCAGACGGCCGCTACGCCACCTCATGTCGTACCGTCCGGTTCGCGCTGGTAGATGTCGGGGATACCGTCCAGGTCGTCGTCACGGTTCTCCTCCTCGCACAGCCGTCGGTAGATGCGGTCGCGCCGCTTGACCAGCAGCACTGCGAAAAGGGCGGCGATCAGGGAGCCGACCAGGACGGCGGTCTTGGCATGCCCGGCTTGTGCGGGGTCGGGGAAGGCGAGTTCCCCGATCAGCAGCGACACGGTGAACCCGATCCCTGCCAGCGCGGCGAGCGCGAATACATCCGCCCAGGCGAGGTCGGGGTTGAGGCGGGCCCGGGTAAAGCGCACGGCGAGGTACGTGCCGGCGAAGATCCCCACGATCTTGCCGACGACCAGGCCCACGATGACGCCCAGCGGCTCGGGCCGGGTGAACACCTCCCCCATCGAGGAGACCGACACGCTGACCCCGGCGGCGAACAGGGCGAACAAGGGGACTGCGACGCCGGCGGAGAAGGGGCGCAGCAGGTGCTCGGTGCGTGCCCCTGGTGAGGTCGGCTCCTGCTCGTGGCCCCCGGTGCCGTCGTCGGGGGTGGCGCGCAGGATGAGTCCCATCGCCACTCCAGCCACGGTCGCGTGGACGCCGCCGTTGTACATCAGCGCCCAGATGGCTATGCCCAGGGGGACGTACCACCACCAGCCGCGCACCCGCAGGCGTTGCAGTACGTAGAACAGGACCAGCCCGGCCGCCGACCCGCCCAGCGCGAGCAGGTTGAGGTCGCTGGTGAAGAAGACCGCGATGACGAGGATCGCGCCGAGATCGTCGACCACGGCCAGCGTGAGCAGGAACGCCCGCATCGCGGACGGCAGATGGGTACTGAGGACGGCCAGGACCGCCAGTGCGAACGCGATGTCCGTCGCCATCGGCACCGCCCAGCCGGACAGGGAGCCGCCCCCCGCGGAGGCGACCGCGACGTACAGAGCGGCGGGTACCGCCATCCCGCACACCGCTGCCACCACCGGCAGTGCCGCCGCGGCGGGTGTACGCAGTTCACCGGCCACCAGCTCACGCTTCAGCTCGATGCCCGCCACGAGGAAGAACACGGTGAGCAGCCCGTCCGCCGTCCAGTGCCCCACTGAAAGGTCCAGGCCCAGCGCGCCGATTCCGAAGTGCGCCTCGCGCACCGACATGTAGCTCTCGCTCCATGGGGAGTTCGCCCACAGGAGCGCGGCCAGCGCCGCCGTCAGAAGCACCATGCCGCCGACCGTCTCGGTCCGCAGCGCTTGGGCCACTGCCTTCCGCTCGCGCCAAGGCAGCACTCCGAGAAACGGTGAACCCTCATCAGGGGTACGGCGCATTCGGGAGACCTCCGGAGTCGGCCAGCGAGCGGACACAGTTCTCCCGTGTCGCCGACCAGACTTCCCGGCACTCCAGCGCATCTCTTGACGCGTTACTGACACGCTATCCGCACCCGCTGATCCGTGCACCCCGTGCAGTCGGCCCAGTGACGGTGGTGGAGCGAGCCGTGGATCCGTACCGTCAAGAAGCCGTCTGGGACGATGACACGGTGGCCTCCCTATACCGCAGTGCCGAAGCCCATCAAGAAATCCGCGACTGGTGCACGACCCGCATCAGTCAGTGGCCGGCCGTGCACCGCACGGCGGAGATCAGCACCCGAGCCGGCCCGACCCACCTCGTAGTGGCGAACGAAGACGCCCAACGGCCCTCCGGCGCCCCGGCGGTGGTCCTGTTACCCGGCACGAACTTCAACGCCGCGACCAGTCTCGTCCTGGCGACCGAACTCGCCCGGCACTGGACCACCTACCTCCTCGACGTGCCCGGACAGCCCGGCCTCAGCTCCCCGAACCGGCCGTCCCGACACCGTCTCCCCTTCTACGGGCAGTGGCTGGGCGACATCCTGGACCAGGCCGTGGGCCGGCCCGCCATTCTGGTCGGGCACTCACTCGGCGGCGGTATCGCCCTGGCCTGCGACTCCCCGCTGGTCCGTGGCAGAGTCCTGATATCCCCCGCCGGCCTGGCACGGCTTTCAGTCGACAGGCGCGTCCTGTCGGCAACCCTGCCCTGGCTGTTGCGCCCCACCGACAACCGCTCCACGCGCCTGCTGCGGATGATGTCGGGGCCGCACAGCACGCCGGGAGCGGAACTCGCCGCATGGATGACCCTGGTCGCCAGAAACTGCCGCTCCAGCCTTGCCCCCGCACCACTGCCGCCCCATGCCGTCGCACAGGCCAGGAACACGGTCAACCTCGTCGCCACCGGAGAGCACGACATCTTCCTCCCGCCCGCACGCCTGCGCATCCCCACCACCCGCGGCCTTCACACCCGTGTGCACGTCCTGCCCGGCACCGGACACCTGGCAACGGACGAGGCCCCCCAGCGCATCAGCACCCTGGTGGCCGAAGCCGTCCGCCGCGGCACAACCGGCCGGTAGGAGCCACGGCGGCTCCTGGAGAACAGACAAGGCGCGGCCGGCACCCTGCCAGGGGCCGACCGCGCCGGAAGACGGTGAGGGTCAGGATTCGGAGACGGCCGGCGTCTTCGCTTCGTCCCTGTCCGGCTCCGCACCGCTGTCGTGCCGGCGTACGTAGGCCAGGAACGTCTCCAGTTCCTTCTTCACGACCGGGGCGAGGAAGTACAGACCAATGATGTTGATGACGGCCAGCGTGAACAGCACGGCGTCGGCCATGTCGATCAGGGTCTGCAGGGTGAGCAGCGAGCCGGCGACGGCGAACAGGGTGTAGATCACCTTGTACGTGATCTCACTGGTCCTGCTGCGGCCGAAGAGGTACGACCACGCCTTGAGGCCGTAGTAGCCCCAGGTCAGGACCGTAGAGATCGCGAAGAGCATCACCGCGACGGTGAGGATGTACGGGAACCAGGGCAGCACGGTCTCGAAGGCGTCGGAGGTGATCGTCACGCCGCCGATCTCCTCGCCGGTGCGGGCCTCGGCCCAGCTCGCGGGGTTGGCGATCACGATCGTGAGGGCCGTCATGGTGCAGATGATCACGGTGTCGATGAACGGCTCCAGCAGGGCGACCAGGCCCTCGCTGGCGGGGTGCTTCGTCTTGACGGCCGAGTGGGCGATCGGCGCGGACCCCAGACCGGCCTCGTTGGAGAACGCGGCACGCTTGAAACCGATGATGAGCGCGCCAAGCACGCCGCCCGCGACTCCCTCGGGGTTGAAGGCACCCTCGACGATGGTGGCGACGGCGGAGGGCACCTCACCGACATGGACGAGGATGACGACGAGGCAGGCGGCGATGTAGATGCCGGCCATGGCGGGGACCAGTCGGCTGGTGACCGAGGCGATCGAGCGGATACCGCCGAGCAGGACGATTCCGACGAGCGCCGCCACTAGTACGCCGAAGAACAGGGCGCCCGCCGAGGAACCCATGGCGCCGTCCTCGCCGCCGGTGACCGACACCAGCTGCGCGTAGCTCTGGTTGACCTGGAACAGGTTGCCGCCGAAGAGGCCGAAGAAGAGGATCATCGCCGAGGCGAGAACCGCGAGGACCTTGCCGAACCGCGCGCCGCGGCTGCCGAACCGTTCCGCGAAGCCCTTGGGCAGGTAGTGCATGGGCCCGCCGGAGACAGTGCCGTCGGCGTGCACCTCCCGGTACTTCACGCCGAGGGTGACCTCGACGAACTTGCTGGCCATGCCGAGCAGCCCGCAGAGGATCATCCAGAACGTCGCCCCGGGACCGCCGATGCTGACCGCGACCGCGACGCCGGCTATGTTCCCCAGCCCCACGGTGCCGGAGACGGCCGCCGTCAGCGCCTGGAAGTGGTTCACCTCACCGGCCGCCGACTTGTCGTCGTACTTACCTCGCACCACATTGACGGCGAGCCGGAACCGGCGGAACTGTACGAACCCGAACCAGCCGGTGAAGACGAGACCCGCGATCACCAGCCAGGCAACGATCAACGGCAGATCCGTGCCCCCGACGGGAACCGCGTAGAACACGACCTCCCCGAGCCAGGAGGCGATCGGTTCGAAGAAACCGCTGACGGAGTCGTCGACCGACTCGGTGAATGAATCAAGAGACATCTGGCTACCTCGGGAGCGCAGGCCGGCGCGGAAGGGCACGCCGGGTGGGGGCAGGCAAGGGGGAGACAGCCATGTCCGGGACCGTCAAGGGTGAGTCCGGTCCGCGGACCCGGACCGGACTCACCCTGTGATACGTACCGGTGCGCACCGGTGAAACCGCCGCCGGAAAGTGAACTTCCGGGAAACGGATTTGTGCAGTCCTACCATGCTCTTTGCTCGCTCTTTGGTGACGAGCGTCACAAGGCCGGGCCTAATTACGGTGCCCACGGGCCCACTGAGCGTGATCGTTACAGGGATCTGAGCCTCAGTTGAGAGAAGGGCCGTGCTCGCGCGCGGACGGGTCTGGGTCCCGCCGGATCGGCCGACGGCGACAGGGCGCTGGGCACTCCTCGTCGGGGCGGATGCCGAACGCCTTCGAGCGTGAACGTGCCTAGCCTGGTGGGCAGTTCAGTCCAAGCTGACGAGGGGCGACTCCCAAGTGTGAGGCTGGCGGAGGAGAACGGCTGGCACCGGTCCCCTCGTCCCTCGTTGGGCGCCCGCCCCTCAATCAGCGGGGGCGCGTAGGAGCCGGTCCTTGGTGCTTTCGGGCAGCACGTGGCGTAGGACCGGCGCGGTGGAGCTGAGAGAGGCGGCGAAGGCCGCGACGAGGTCGTGCGGCACGCTCGCCGAGAAAGACGCTGCCCACAAGTACGGTGCGCCGAGCGCGGGTTCGGCCCACGCCTGCCACCCGGTCGCACCTGCTTCGTCCTCCGCGACGGTGAGCGCACGCGGGTCACCGTCCTGGATGAGGGGCGGCACCTCACCGAGGCCGAGGCACGTGGTGAACATCGGGTCCGTCGCTCCGGCACGGGGGTGGTCGATGTCCCGGAGCCAGCCGTGCTCGGTGACGGCGTCGAGGACCAGCTCGGGGCCGCCGAGCGTAATGGCGGGCTGGTCGAGCGCGTCGAGTGCGACGAGGAAGTCGGCCACGGCTTCCCCGGGAACGTCCGGAGTGAAGTAGGCCGACCACTCCGCAAGCGCGCAGCCGGTGTCCGTACGGGCGGAGATCTGCCAGGCGACCGGAAGATCTCCCAGGAGAAACGGCTCGTCCGCCAGGACCCACTGGGCCCAGCGCAACGTGGCTGATGTGCAGGACGGTACTGCGTAGAACTTGGCGGTCCTGTGGCGCCTCGTCCGGCTCCTGCCGTCCTCGGACGACCGTCAGGCTCGCCCAGCCGAGGCTGTTGAGCGTGTCGGCCACCGTTTCGTAGAGCTTTCCGTCGTCACCGGCCAGATACCGGGGACCGACCCAGAACGCGGCCAAGTCGCCCGGCGGGGTGGGCGGTTCGAGCGGGAACTCGGGGTGCAGGGGGCGCCTCCAGGGCTAGGTGTACGGACGTAGATGACGCCGGCGGCGCAGCGCGCCAATGACGGCCCAGTCGCCCGACTCGGGATCTCCTGCCGCAGATGGCCGAGTCGGATCTCACGTGCGAGGCATGCCGCAGCACCATGTGCCTGGCTCCAGGGACGGACCTCCCTGTTCAGAATCTGAACGGGAGGTGTGCTCAGTGGCTGAGCGCGGCGACCGTTCAGATTCTGAACGTGTTTGTGGAGATCACCGCCACCCATTTCCGATTGGCGCGCAAGTGGACGGTGGCGCATTTCCCTCGTGCCTATTGAGGCTCTCTACCGTTCACTCAGTGAACGGCCACACCGTTCACTCGGTGTTCCGAGACGGAACGCCCTTCGTGTTCCGAAACGGAACGGGATGGCTGCAGAGTTCAACGGCCAGGGACATCCGGAACTATGGTCACGAGCAACCACCCCTCCAACTTGGGAGTTTGAGGGAAGGTCGTCTACGTTGACATGCTTCTGAAACCGTTGGCCAGTCGTTCCGCAGCTTTCCCGTCTGCCCCCGGCGAACTTGTGCGGCGCCGCAGCCGGTCGGGCTCCTCCCTGCCCCCAGTGACCCGCCCGTTCTTCGTCGCTTCCAAAAGAGGGACGAGCGCCAGCGCTTCGGCGTGGTGGCCGGATCGCGCGCCTACGCTCCGTACGTCCGGGCGAACATCGACGTGACCGGGTTCTCATCCACGACGACACCACGGCGGTTGTACGAACTCACCAGCGCTTCCAGGCGCCGCACGCAGGGCGCGCAGCAGAAGAACGGGGCGTCGCCGGCTTCCGCGCTCTGTACGGGGCCGAGCCACAGCACGGGCACTCCATCGTCCTCGCAGCGCCAGCACAGGCCGCGGTTCCACGTCCGGTCCACCTTCGCCTACCGCGTCAAGATGCCGACGCACAACACGGCCATCAGACCGGCGAGCATCGCCACGTACAGGACCTGGCGGGTTCGGTCACTCACTGCCCGTCTCCTTCGGAAGCGGCCACCTTGCCGGCGTCGGAGCGCTCACGCTGTCGTCTGGTTGAGGCAGAGCTGGAGCGCGTGCTCGACGGCACGGGCCTGGTTGTCGGGGTCGCTGGTGACGCGCTGGTGCGGGATCTCGTCTTCGGCGAGGAGCGCGTGCGTGTGGTGATCGACCAGGGCGCGGTACCGGGCGTCGTAGTCGTGCTTGTTCTCGACCGGCAGTGTCTCGTCGAGGACCGTGGCCAGAAGCACGTCGTACTTCGGCGCCTGAGTGGAAGCCAGGAGCCGCAACCGCTCACGCTCCGGCGGGTCAGGGGTCTCCTGGCGCCACTGCTCGGCGGCGTGGAAGTAAGCGAGGGCGTCCCAGACTGCCCGGTCGGCGAGGACGACCTGGATCGGTTCGGGGTTGGGGCGGGTGGCCGCGATCTCGTCGGCGATGCCCTGGGCGATGACCCACTCGGTGGAGGCAGCCGTGTGGTGCTGCATCTTCGGCAGGCCGGCGAATGCGGCTCGTTTCCCGAGGCGGCCGGTACGGGCCACGGGGATTCCGTGACCGCGCAGCTCCATCTCGATGCGCCTGAGCAGAGTGGTCTTGCCGGTGGAATGGGTGCCCATGACGCCGATCCGGATGGGCTGAGGGGTGGTCACCACAGGGTGGGGTCCTTATCTGGTTCCGGGGCTCCAGGCAGGCCGGGCGGCACGGCCGCGGCGACGAGCTGGTCCCAGGTGTCGTAGTGGTCGGCCATGAGGATCAGGAGCTGGGCCGTGGCGTAGGCGTCGAACGTCGCGCGGTGCCGGTGTGCGGGCGCCGCGGTCAGGTCCGGCCGCAGATGTTCGATCAGGGCATCAAGGGAGTACCTGGGCAGGCCGGGACGGGTGGCCTTGGCGAGGCGGAGTGTGTCCAAAACTCCGGCCGGCCGCCACGTCGGGAGGTGCGCGGACAGCACCCGGTGGTCCACATGTGCGTTGTGCGCGCAGATCCACGAGGTGCCCATGAGCGAGTGGACCTGGTCGGCGATCTCCTCCCACCCCGGCTCGTTTTCCAGGCGCTCGTTCGTCAGGCCATGGACGCGGGCGGCGAACGGGGTCACGGGGCGCCGGGGTTTGGTCAGCCACGCACCCGCCGTGCCGGTGTCCGGCTGTCCCTCGCGTACGGGGAGGGCGGCGACCTCCACGAGGTCGGGCGGGTTGGCGCCGTTGCCCTCGACGTCGACCACGAGCAGCGGGGGCCAGGAGGAGAAGTTCATGCGGGGGTGGGTCCGTTCTCCGCCGTCCAGCCGATGGGGGCCCGGCCGTGCCGGCGGTGGTGATGGGGTTTGGTGCGGTCGTGGCACTGGTAGCCGAAGCCGTGCTGGAGGAAGTAGCGCGGCGGCTCGTCCAGTCCTTCCACGACGATGGCACGGTCGTTGACCTCCACCACACCCGTCGCACCGAGTGCTCGGGCTTCGGCCGTGACAATGACCGGATCCGGCTTGACCCAGGCCGCCTGGCATCGTGCGATCTGGTCCTCGGGGCAGATGTCGCACAACTCCCGGACACCGAAGTGACCGTTGTAGTCGGCCTCTCCGTGCGCGTACGCGACCCCGCAGCTCGTCTTGCGGAACAACGCCCCCCACGTGCCGTCCTGTTGGAAGGCGTCGAGGATCCGCTGCTCGGCGACCTCGGGCATGATCTTCCGCCGCGCCGTCTCGTCATAAGGGATCGGCAGCCCGTGCGCCTTGTAGTAGGAGGCGATCTCCTCGCGGAAGAACAGTCCGGTGAAGACGGTCGCGTGCGCGTGCCGGGACAACTCCCGTGCCCGTTCGATGTCGGCCGTGGAGTCGTTGAGGCCGGGCACGATCGGACGCCAGTACAGGACGGTGCGGTAGCGCTCGGCGTGCTCGTACAGGGTGCGCAGGCTGCGCGCGGCGATGGTCGAGTCGACGGGTTCGATCGCGGGGTTGGCGATGTTGGAGTGGGTGACGAGGACGGTCAGGCGCAGGTGGGTGAAGCTGTTGAGGATCGCGCAGTCCTCGGGCGTCACGCGCCACCGGGTGATGATCAGTACGTGGTTGGTCAGGCCCTGTTCGTCCAGTGCCCGCAGCACGTTGAACACGTGCGGCTTGACGATGGGGAGCATGGGGTCCGTGGCCCGGTTCAGGAGCTGGACGGGCGTCTTGTGCGGCCGGAAGTACGGGTGTCCGACGAGGCGGGCGACGGCCTCCTCGTCCGACATCAGGCGCCGTGGGACCTTCATCTCGAAGTTGTCGAAGAGGTGCCGGACGCAGTACCCGCACTCCAGCGGGCAGCCGACGATCCAGTTCAGCGACAGCCCCGACTTGCGGTACTCGATCACATCGGCGAGTTCCGGCTTGAGTCCGCCGATCTTCTCGGTGGACAGGATGGGCAGAGCACGGCGTAACGGGGCATCAGGAGTGGTCATGTGGACCTCCAGTCGGGGGTGTGACGGAGCGGGTGCTCGGCTGCCGCACGCTGGTGGGGCGGGCGGTGGTCCGGCGGGGTGAGCAGCCCCCGGCGGCGGGCGCCGTACCAGGTCCCGAAGTCCCGGCGCGCGGCGTCGGGGTCGTCCGAGGTGTGCACGAGGTTGTTCACCAGCCGGCCGCCGGCGAGCGCCTCCTCCAGGCTGTCGCGGCCCAGGTCCCCGCGGATGGTGCCCCTGGCGGCCTGCGTGGGGTCGAAATGACCGAGCAGGTCCCTCACCCTGCCGTGGATACCGGCATCACCGTGGGCGAGGGCGACGGTCACCGGCTTGTCCGCGTACAGGGCATCGAGCGCGGCGGGGATGTCGCGGCCGGTGAACCAGTCGGCGTCCACCAGCAGGTCCCAGTAGTGCACGTGTGCCTGCCATGCCCTCGCGGTCAGGTCGAGCCTGCCGAGGACAGTGACGCCGCACGCGGCGATCCGCTCAAAGACCTGGTCCGTGAGGCCGGTCTCCGCGCAGTCCGGCTTGCAGAGAATCACCGTCCACCGGTCCCAGTCGACGCCGTCGACCACACCGCCGCTCCACGACGGCCTCCGGGGCGACGTCATGACCGCGCTCCCGTATCTGGCATGCGCTTGGGCCAGCGGTGACCCACCAGCCAACGAAACCCGGGGTCCAGGGCGGCTAGCACGCTCTCGTCGACCGGGTCCGCCGGGCAGTGGCGGATCTGCCGGTGCACCTCGAACAGCAGCAGCACCTGCTGCCAGTACGGGTCGAAGCCCAGGGTCACGATCTCCACCGGCGTCAACCGGCCCTGCCCCGTACGCAGCCGCTCCTCGTGCACGAGCAGGTCGGCCACGGTCGAGGACGACGTACCGGTCGGCATCTTCGGGAACGGGAACCGTCGCCGCGGCGTGCGCAGCTCGGCCTCCGTGATCACGCGCCTGATACGTGGGACATCCCGCTCGCCGACGTGAGCCGAGCCGATGTGATGGGTGTAGGTGCCCAGTTCGAGACCGAGCTGTACGGCGGCGAACTCCTGGATCATCGTGAAGGAGAACGTGTCGGACAGCAGCCCACGGTCGCAGTCGTTGGCCCGCATGTAGCAGACCATGTGCAGCTGGCCCTCCCGGACGAGAAGATGCAGCGCGACCACGCAGGACATGTCGGGGTTGTCGACCACGGCCAGCTCATCGGCCGTGAAGATCGGCAGCAGGCCCCGCTTGCTGTCCTGCTCCGTACGCAGCAGCTCCAGGACCCGGTCGAACGGTGAGGTGTCGCCGGCCGTGGCCGGGTTGAACATGCGCGAGCCGTACGCGGAGCCGCCCATCGTCCGACCGTCACGCGAGAACTGCCGGACATGCGGCGCGTAGTACGCCAGCATCTCCACGTCGTTGCGGCCGGCGAGGTACCACAGGGCCTCGGCGAAGTGCCAGACCGGATTGACCTTCCGCTCGGCCAGATACGGAAGACGCGCACGCGGATCGGCGATCTGAAAGCTGAGCCCGATGCGCTCACGGGCGGCGTTCCCCCGTGGCGCGTTCCGGTACTCGGACCCATCCACGAGGTGGCCGAGCACATCCAGGTACGCGTGCTCAAAGTCCGGATAGACAGGCGGAGTTAACACTGGTTCCTCCTTCATGTGCGTGGTCGAGACTGTTCATCCACCGATCGCGGTGGCAGTGATGAGGGCGGGGACGAGTGCCATGACGCTGAGGTAGGTGTAGAGGCCGTGGACCAGCACGGGGTGGTCGCGGCGCATCGCCTCCAGCGCGGCAAAGCCGGTCTTGCCGCTGGACCGCGCGCGGAAGCCGAGGAGGGAGATCTCCAGGGGCGACACGCTGACTGGCCGGCCGGAGCCGAGGTGTTCGTCGGCGGCGATGAGCGAATCAATGAGGGAGTGCGGCTGGTAGTCCTTGCGGGCGGCGCCGCAATCGCGGGGGCATCGGAATGCAGACGTGGGTGCGTAGCTCTCTCAGATGGGATAGTCCCGCCAGCGGGCGGCGGGTGATCAGTCGGACGGTGCTCCAGGCCGCGGCGTTCTGCGCGGCGAACTGGTCGATACCGAGGGCGACGCCTGCGAGCGTCAACCGGATCACGGGTCCGACGAGATCCAGATCGGCGGGATGCGGGTCTCTTCGATAGGGAACGGGGGTTCCTCCTGCTCTGCACGGACAGGTTCGGCCGCAATCCTCCCGGCGAGCCGCAGGCCCTGCTCGACCGTCAGGTAGATGCTGAGCTCGTCCTGCTCATGCGCGCAGCCGGGCTCGGCCAGCACGCGAACACCCCGCCCCAGGGCCCCGGTCAACAGGAGCCGCATCCGGGCGGCCAGCTTGCGCATCCCGCCGGCCGGTGCAGCTTCAGACCCTCGCCGATGTCCCCGGCCCCCAGCAGCGCGCCCAGCCGGACAGCTGCTCCGAGGGCCTCTGAGTCACGGAGAGCCAGAACCATCGATCCCGAATCCGGGAGCGACAACTGCGGATGAAGCCGGTGCGGGGCGAGCGCGTCGCCCAGCCGCTCGCACACCGACTCCGCGTACATCAAGGGCCTCAACAGCCACTCCACCAACTGATCCACGGTCCGCTCGTCGCGCAGCGAGATCACCAGGTAGACGTCCCTGTAGTCGACGGTCGCGTCAATTCCCGCCGCCTCCAGCCACGCGGCGGCTGCTTCGGTCGTCAGGGCGAACGGCAGCCGTCTGCTGCCCATCAGCCGCAGCTCCAGAAACTCGCCTTCATCATCGCGACGCCGGCTCACGGCCCCCGTAACGCCGGCGGAGTCCACCGCGTCGGCGAGCACCCCCTCAATGAGGAGAGGTCGGATTCGTTGATTTCCACTGCGAGCTTCCTTTCAAGAGTGAACGGATGAGTGGAGCTCGCGCCCCGGCCGCGCGACGGGGTTTCAGCGCGGCCGGGGGCGGGAGTCTGGTCCGGCAGAGGCCCGTGGCGGGGCGCATAGGCGCCAGGCTCCGGGACGCCGAAGATCCGCTCGTACAAGGCGGACTCGGCGTCCGGGGTGGCGTTCTCGGCGAGCACCCCGAGGAGTACCGCGTGCCGGAGGCGGTCCCTGCGCCGACGACGCGGGGACAGCGCCCGCAACACCCCGACACGGGTCTCGTCGTACGCCACGACGACGAGATCCCGAGCGTGCGACGTCCGGCGCCGCCAGGCGCTCCCCTTCTTCACGTTCCGTCGTGCGCGCATCCTTGCTCCTGCCGGCTGGTGGTGGGTGCGACCCTGACCCGATTCGGTCGCCATGGGGGTGAGGCCCGTCCGGCTGCCGACCGTCCCCACCGATGGGGTCCAGCCGGACGGACCTCTGATCCGGCCCCGCCCGACCGCGCGATGCCCTTCCTGCACCAGCGCGGCGGACGAGGCCGGGGCCTATGGGGTACGCCGCCCCGCAGGGCCGGCGAGATGGGGGTGAGAGCGCCCGGTCATGCCGCGACCAATCCCTTCACCTGCGTCGAAGGGGGCGAAGGAAGAGGCCGGTGCGGGGCGATGACCTGCCCGTCGGGCAGCAGTTCACCGGTGTCCTCGAACAGCAGGACGCCGTTGCATAGCAGGCTCCACCCCTGCTCCGCGCGAACGGACAGCGTGTGCGCGGCCTCCCGGTCGGAGTCGACGGCCGCCGGGCACGGCGGCTGATGCATACACATAAGAGGTCCTTACGCGGCTAAGTAGCCAGCAGTGACGGTGTGATGGACGCGAGGCAGGGGTCCCTGAGCGGCAGGACGGAGACGACCCTCACCGTCCAGCTCCAGCAGCCCGCCTCGGTGGGCAGCGTGAACGCATACGGCCGGCCGCAGCGCAGCTCCTGCACCGCCAGCGCCACGGCCCGGTGATCACCGAGCCAGGCCCAGGCCGCGCCGAAGCTCTCCCGGCCCAGACCGGGCAGTGCCGCCCGGACCGATTCCCGCATCCAGTCGACGGCCAGGCCCGGATACGGAGCGGTGATACCGGTCGGCGCGATCCTGAAGCGCACCGGGCCCTGGTAGCCGCGGTGGCACCAGTACGTACGGGGCAACAGCTCCGTCATGGGCGCACCCCGCCCAGAGCGGCCGGCCCCGAACCGACGTGCCGTTCGTCGTCGCTCACCAGCTCCAGCACGTCCAGGACGGCCAGCGCCAAGAGCCGCAACTGCCCCCGTGCCGAACCCAGACCACCGGGCTCCGGATCGCCGAGCTGCCGCACGCGCCCCACCACACCGGCCAACTCATGAGCGGAACGGGCGGTGTTGCACTGCGTCGCGATGCTCACCAACTGCCCGAACATCTTCCGCAGCCGGGGAGCGAGCCTCTCCATCTCGTCCATCGACAGCGCCGTACCGGGGTCGAGAACCGCGTTCAGCACATCGTCGAGCTCCTCATCCTCGACGAACGACGTATGCAGCCGCGCGAGGAGGCGTCCGACGGAACACGAATCGACGGAGAAGCGGCCCGGACTGTCCAACTCGCCCTCGTGGCAGGCCGGCTGGTGGACGAGTGCGGTGGATGTGTCCGGTGCATTCATGCCTCTGCCTCCTTCGGAGTCGTACGGAATGCGATCCACACGCGCTTCCCACGGCGGCCGGGGGCGGCTTCGCTGCCCCACCGGTCGACCACGGCCGCGACAAGCTCAAGTCCGCGACCGGACTCGTCCCGCTCGCCCGCGCACCTGCGGCGCGGCCGGACCGGCGACGGGTCACCGACCTCGATCAGCAGCTCGTCGACCGTGCACCAGGCGGACACGGTGACCGTGTCGTCGCTGCTCCCACACCCGTGCTGAATGGCGTTCGCCACCAACTCGTCGGCGACCAGCAGAGCCATATCGACGAAGCCCTCCAGCCCCCAGGCGCCGAGCCGTTCACGGACCGCGGCCCGCACGAGACGCACCTGGGCGGCCTCGGCGGCGAACGCCATCTGGACGAACCGCGCCCCCGCCTCGGCCGGCGCCTCAGCCCCCGCCACGACGGAGCACCTCCCTGCGGGACCTCCTCGGCTCCAGCAGGAAATGCGCCGTGGCGCCGACCACCTCAAGCCGCCGGCGCACCTCCAGCTGGTGCCTGCGCTCCAGCTCTATCTGAGCCTCCTTGAGCACCAGCACCGCCTGCGCATCCCCCTGCGTCAGGAGCTTCATCACCAACTGCCACTGAGGCCGCTGCGTACTCCGCGCCGCCAACGGGCACAGGTCGTACAGCTCCGCGTGCACCACCCACCCCCGGTCCAGCGCACGGGTACGCAGCAACCGCAGCGTCGCGACCGGATCACCCAGCTCATGGCACGCGTAGAGCACCACCCGAGTGCCTGGCCGGCCCACGGGCTCACCGGACTGCGGTAAACCCGGCGCCCGGATCACACCGCGCGACGTCGCCCGCGCCAGGACAACCCCCTCGTCCACACCGGCACAGGCCAGGGCATCGTGCTCAGGCGTCACGGGGGATCCTCCGGCATCGTCGAAGACGGCAAGGCGATCTTGCTTTAAGTGTTCGGATGAGCACTCGCAGCGAGGAGTTTTAGAGCGTGGCAACCATGGCGGGCGCGGCTCTAGCCCCATTCCTTCCTCGGACCTCGGCGCGAGAGTGAGGAGATTTCTCGGCTTTTCCTCGGCATCACCTCGATGCCGCTAAGTACCTCCGGAAAGGGGCATGTTGAGGGTGGAGACGCTCTACCGTCGGTCACCGTGACGTGCTGGACGTACGGGATAGGGAGGCACGATGCGCACGCTATTCCGGCACCTGCTCGATGAGAGGGAGTGGCAGGACTACCGAGCCTTCCTGCCACGGTTCAAGCAGGCTGCCAAGGAGTTGTCCCAGCTCGAAGGGGACCCGTCGCTTGCGACCCTTGAACCGGCGCTCAAGACCTTTCAGGCTTGGTACTACGGGACCCGGCAGCCGCAGGTCGATCCGCGCCGGGTACTGGTCCACATGTTCGGGCTCAGTATCGACCGGCTATGGTCCGGCCCTCCTGACGAGCAGACGCCTGCCCTCGTATCACCGGCCGGCACTCCACACACCGAAACCCGTGCCGATATCGGCACGGGGCTGCGCGAGATGAGAAGGACGGGTGCAATGGCCGCACGCCGCGCGATGGAATTCGCCATGGGATCGGAACGAGACCAGGTAGGAGAAGAAACCCTCGGCTTCCTCAGCGACGAGGTGAAGCGAATCGCCGAGGCGTACCCGCGAGTTCCCCTGTCGGAGATCTGGGCGGACCTGGCTCAAGCCCAGGACGAGGCGTTCCGGCTGATGGAGAGCGGTCGTGCTCGCCCGTCGCAGACTCGCGACCTGCACTTCATGGCCACGGTGTTGTCCTTCCTCATGGCCAAGGGCTCGCACGACATGGGGGACGCGAGGACCGCCATGATGCAGGCACGGGCAGCCGGCTTCTGCGCGCGCCAGTCCGAGCACACGGGACTCGTCGCCTTGGTCGACGGGCTCCAGTCGTTCATCTCGTACTGGGCGAACAGGCCGGAGGACGCGCTGCACTACGCGCGGAAAGGCATGCACGAAAGTGCCACCCTGCGGGGAACGGTCTGTGTCTGGCTGCCGGGCCTCGAAGCGCGAGCGGCGGCCCTGCTCGGCGACGAGCAAACAGTGCGCTCGGCGAACGAGCGGGCGGAGACCTTGCGGGAGCAGGTCGTCCTCGACGATCTCGACTCCCTGGGAGGCTTGTTCACCTACCCGGAAGCCAAGCAGAGCTACTACACGGTCGAGTCGGCGGTGCTGCTCGGGCGCGGAGACGCGCAACTCGCCGTCCAGGCCGAGGAGACGGTCCGGCGATTCAGCAACCGCGAAGACCCTGGCTGGGCCTTCGGCGATCAGGCCGGGTCCCAGTGCAACCTGGCCCTCGTCCGCCTGTTCGCCGATGACCTCGACGGGGCGGCGGAGGCAATCCGCCCTGTTCTCGACCTGGCACCCAGCCACCGGAACAACGGCATCGTGGTCTCGGCCGAACGCGTACGGGACGCCCTCGTCCGCAGTGCCGGCCGCGACGCCACCGTGGCGCGGGACCTGAGCACCGAGATCGCCATGTTCCAGCCCGTGCGACCAGCACTTCTCCGCTAGGAGGCTACGAGTAATGTCACCTGGCATGTATCCGGTCAGTCGCCACCTCGAACGCCTGGAACTCCGCGAGTTCACCACCAACGACGCGGACGCCGTCTTCGCGATCTACGGAAGCCGTGAAGCGACGGAGCACCTGTCGTTCGAGCCGCGCTCTCGCGACGAGGTCGGCCAGATCCTCGAACGCTCCATCGCATCGGCTACCGCAGAGCCGCGCACCGAGTACGCCCTCGCCGTCGTCGAACGCGACGGCAGCGAACTAATCGGATTCGCACGCCTCGCAACCGACCCCCACCAACAGCGCGCCGCCACCATCGGCTTCGCGCTGCGCCCCGACCAGTGGGGCGTCGGCTACGGCGTAGAGACCGTGCGACTCCTCCTTGGCCTCGGATTCAACGACCTGAACCTCCACCGCATTTGGGGCGCACGCTCACCGCTTAATGCCGCCTCCGCGAAGACCATGCTCACCGCAGGGATGAGTGAGGACTACACGATCCGCGAACACATCCAGAAGAACGGTGTTTGGCGCGACTCCGTCGTACATACGATCCTCGAACGCGAGTGGCCAGAGGAACCTTCTTGATCAAGCCCACTCCATTCGTGAATGAGAAGTGCCAAGCCGGGCGAGGTGGGCGGAAGCCGAGGTGGACGTGTTCCTCCTCGATCGAGGCCCGATCTCCTCACAGCAAGGTAGAAACCGACGGCCGAGCATCATGCTTTAGGTGAGAACCGAACGTGACAGACCGGAGGGCACACCACATGGCCGATGACGCAGGGCAGGCGAAGGGCACCGCGGGCTTCCTGCTGGAGATGGGCATGCTCAAGCGTGCCAAGCGGAGTGGTTGGTGGATCGCCGGAGTCAGGGACCCCGAGACGATCGCTGAACACAGCTTCCGCGTCGCCCTCATCGGCTCGGTACTCGCCATGATGGAGGGCGCCGACCCGGCGAAGACGGCCCTCCTTGGCCTGTGGCACGACACGCAGGAGACCCGCGTCAGCGACATCCCTCACATCGGCCGCCGCTACCTGGACGCCGCCTCAAACGAGAAAGTCACCGCGGACCAGGTCTCCGCGGCCCACCCGGCGGTACGGGAGGGCGCCCAGCGCATCGTCGAGGAATACGAGAACGGCGACTCGCTCGAAGTGATCTGCGCCCACGACGCGGACAAGCTCGAATGTCTCATCCAAGGCGTCGAGTACCGGGAACAGGGCTACTCGAACGTCCAAGGCTGGATCGACAGCAGCCTGCAGAAGCTCAAGACCGCGTCTGCCCAAGAACTCGCCGAAGCCGCGTTGAACATGACATCGGTGGAATGGCAGAAGACCTACCTGCCCTGACGCACTCCCGCGAAAAGCGGCGCCCTATGCAGTATCGGATCCAGCGCCCACCCGCCACGTCGGCCAGCTCCTTCCCGATACCAGCACGCGCATGATCTTTATCGGAGGCTGCCAGTAGCCGGCCCAGGGGCCGATGACGACTCGTGATCACCAAAGTCTCCCGCTGTTGTCGCGGGTCGTCATCAGCCCACTTGGGTCTACAACCCGTCGGCGGGGCAGAGGAATCGGCTGGCGCTAGCCGGTCATGAAGGGCCCGCTACTCCCTCTTCACAGATCAGAAGAAGGGGCTGTTGAGGTGGCTGATCAGGCGTCGCGCCACGCCTGAAGAAATCGCTTGCGGTCGTCCTCAGTCTCGTACGTCCGACGGCCAGCAAGCAGGACATGCCAGGCAGACGTCTCGGCGTCCCGCAACCACAGCTTTCCGAGGTACTGACCCCCCGCTACGAAGGTGTCGCGGCCTAGGGCCTGTCCGCAAAGTCATGGGAGCCAGAGTTGTAGGCAGGCGAGGGTGACCATGGCTT
>NZ_BMMV01000047.1 GCF_014646115.1 Streptomyces camponoticapitis
GGCGCGACGCATGAACCATGCACAACCCAGCAATCCGGGATGAAACAACGGGACGAAACGCCCTCTGAAGAAGATGCTGCGCTGGTGCGGGCCGGGCAGAGGCACGCCTCGCACGGCCGGTACGCGCTGGTCGGACAGCCCGAGAGCCTGGTCATCCTGGAGCGGATGGAGGCCGTTCCGATGCTCCTGCGCGGGCTGTGGGAGAAGGAGGAGAGGACCGTCTTCCTGGACGACCTCGAGTTCGCGCGGGGGCCGCGCATCCGCCTCAGCCGGTGAGCAGCCGGGAACGAGCAGCGGGGCCGGGCAGGACGGTCCTGTCCGGCCCCGCCGCTGTGTGGTCAGCCGCAGCCGAACGGGCCTTCTCCTGACCGAAATCGGCGGCGTCGCATCCCAGGGTCCGTGATTGCTTCGTACGGCCCACGGCTCTGTTCCAACAATAACGGGATGGTGATCTGGGTCACACTTCCCACGACGGCCCAGAATCGCTGTGTGACGTTCTGACGGCCTCTCTGGATCCGGGAGCCTAATCACTAGGCCCAAACCAAAGAGATTACGAAGACTTAGTGCACCAGAATCCCGATAATCCGTTCTCTAATCCGCGCCCAATTAGTGGGCCCCCGCGCGGTGTCCCGTACGCGCGCTAGGCTCTGACCGTTCCTCAGCTCCCCCGGTGGGCGGGGTGCACAGCGCCGGTCGTTCGCTGTGCACCCCGCCCACCGGGGAGGCAGCCGCCTCGTGCACCGGGGGCACAACAGGAGGAGCGCAACGTGGTACGTCGATCAACGAAGAGGCCGAAGCGGCTTCGTCGTCGAGCCGACCGGATCCAAGTGGTCCTGTCGGTACTCGGTCTCCTTGTATCGATCACTACGTGTGTGGATCAGCTTGCTCGCTGATGAAGGAGGAATAGTGAGTCCGCTCGACAAAGACCGGAAGCATGTGAGTCCGGCCGCCATCTACTCGGCCGGACTCACCCGCTGAATCCGCACACAGAGCCCAGCCTGGTGACAGCCGGGCTGGGCTCGCTTCTGCGGAGCGGCTGCCGAGTGACCATTTAGTTGATATCTAAGTGGTCACTGACGTCGAGTGTAGCGACCGACAGCCAATTCCAGGATTCAGATGGGCATCGCGAGCGTTCGGAGCAGCCCTGACACTGTGGGAACTCCTCGGGCGCGCGGTGCGGCCCGGAGGTCTTCCGCTGCTCCCGACGAGCCGCACCGCCTCAGGCTGTTCCTGAGGCTACGGCGGCCGAATGGGTTGCAGCCGGTCTCGTGGGTCATTCTGAGCTATCACGCGGGAGGCAGGCCCGGAAGCACCGTCCCGGTGTACGCGGCGAGCACGCTTCCCAGGGCTCCGCTGACGACGGGGGAGTTGAGGATGCCAACGACGGATCCACCCCAGCGCTGGAGCTTGCCAGGGTCGGGAGATCCGTTGGCGGCTTCGGTTTCGAGACGTGTGGCGAGCTGGGTGAACTCGAGAGCGTCGTCTTCCGGCAGCTCCAGGGCAGGCGCCGCCTGACGCAGAGCGCGGGCGAGCATGACAACCGCCGCGGCGTCGATCCCGTCTCTGTTCGTCGTGGCGTTCATGGTGAACTCACGGCTGTTAGCAGCGATGTTGCCCGTGTTCTCCCTGATGTGGAACGTCGTATTGCCGCTGCTGTTCCGACGCTCGTACGCGCTCACGTCGCCTTCGAAGTGTTCCACGCAGTCCTGCCCTTCTGCAGTGATCTCGGCCCGTACGGGCCCCTCGGTCTGCCCAGTCTTGGTTCCTGTGATCAGTTCCTTGGCGAGCAGGTAGGCGCCAGCACGGTCGATCTCCTCCGGTGTCAGTCGGGCACCCTCAAAGAGCGAGTGCGGGGACTGGAGGACGCTCTCCATGTTGGGGTAGCCCACGCCATCGTTCTTCTGCTCCCACAACCAGGTCAGCAGGCCCTTGCGTGCAGCGGCACTGCGCGCTCGGGGGTCAGCACGCCGCCGCTGGCGTTCCTGCACCCACTGCAGCCCCCGTGGCGTCAGGTTGGCCGCTGGATCACCCATCGTGGCCCAACGATCGCTCAGCAGGCCCCAGTCCTTGCATGTCAGCAAGAGGCGGAAGGACTGTCGTTCGTCGAGACCATGCTGTTCGCCGAAGGCGGTGATCGTCACGTACTCCGCCGAGTCTGCGACCGTCTGTTCGTGGACCCACTCCACAAGCGGCTCATGTAGGGCAACAAAGTCGATGGCCATGGACCCGCTCCTTGCTCGGTGCAGCAGAACTCATAAGCGTAGAACTCGCCACTGACAAAGCATGGTTCCGAGCAGCCTCGATCCTGTGCCGGAGCCTGTGAATGTGTGGCACCTGTTGTCGCTGTGGGCGATGCCCAATGGCAGGCCTGGCCCCGCCACGTCGTTAGCTCTCCTGGCGGATCGAGGCAGCGCACACAGTTCGTGTGACGCCGGCGCCCCGGTCTCAGCCTTGTCCGCGCGGTACGAGGCTGGGGTGGGCGGTTGGGCCGGGTGTCGCTTCGGGCTGCGGGGCGCGGGCCCAGCCGTGAGCGTGCATGGTCTCGGTCTCCCAGTCCTCGAACAACTGGGGCAGTGCCTTCGGTTCTCGGTCCTGGTCGCGGTACCACTGGATGAACGCGCGTCCGGCGGGACGACGAGCGTCGCAGGCCGGACAGAGCTCCATCCAGACGCCGGTCATCGACGCCCCGTGCCAGCGCAGCAGAAGGTCACCGCCGCAGCGAGAACAGGGCCGATCCGGCGCCTCGGCTTGGTCCCGGCCGACGGACTGCAGCCGGGCCAGTTCTTCGTCGCTGACGTTGTCGAGGCTGCCGTCGACGTTGCCGAACCGGCAGAAGGAACCGTCAAGGCGCACCACGGAGCGCCAGGTGAACGACATACAGGCCCTCTCTCGGGGTGGAGCGTGACGCGGGACGGCCACGATCCGCCCGTCGGCTGATCAGCGTCAAGGGGGCTGCACGCGCGCCTCACGTGCGGGGAAGCCACCGGCCTTGTCCTGTGAGTGCTGCGGATTCTCTGTGCCCGGGCATGCCGCTGCCACAGGATGGTCAGGGTTGGGCACGATCGGAAGGCAGACCGCAGGCTGAAGTCACCGCTGCGGCTGCTGAGTTGGGGAGGAGAACGGATGCCTACAGGAGTGGCCGTGGTCTGCGACACCGATGACTGTCTCGCCGTCAATCTGGCGGTCGAGACGGGCAACGATGGTGATGAGCGCTTTGCGGCCAGCCGGTGATGACATGCCCAGGATGCGCGGACGGACGGGGAACGGGAACCGGCGTGCCTTCCGTTCGGCTTCGGCTTTCTCGTCCGCCTTCCGGTGGAACCCCTCCAGGTCGCGGGCCTCTTCGGCCGCCGCTGCCGCCGTCGACTGCTGTTCGCGTGCGTGTTCGTCGGCCGTGACTGCCTGGCATTTGCATGCGTCGCACAGGTGCGGATAGTCGCACCTGGATAGCGGTAGCATCCCGTCCGCTTTCCGTCTCTCTCGCGAATCAGCCACGAGCCGTCCGCTGGCCCCGAGGGCCGGTAATACCGGGCGGCGACATGTCCGACCTCACTACAGTCGCCCCATGCCGCAGCACGCCAAGAAGCATCACTTCATTCCCCAGTTCCTGCTCCATCACTTCGCTGGCCCCAAGGGCAAACTGGTCGCTCACCAGGTGATGAGCGAGCGGCGATTCGGCTCGGCCGTCCGCGACCTGGGCCACCGCAACTTCGGCCACTCGATCTACCGGCCGGGACACGAACCCGACCACGTATCGATGGAGGCGGCCATGGAGAAGATCGAGAACGAGGCCGCCACCGTCGTCAGGGAGCTGGTACAGGGACGGGAGCGCGCTGTACCTGCCCACGCCCGCAGTGCCCTGGCTTGGCTCTTGGCCCTCCAGTGGCAGCGCAGCCGCTTTCTGATGCACGTGACGGGCAAGGCGAGCGGGGTCGAAGACAGCGGGCTATCCGACGAAGAGGTCCAGACCAGCATGATGAGGTCTATATCGATGCGCGTGATCGATCCGTGGCGGCTCCGCCACGACGACGACGCGTACTACAAGGATCAGTGGAACCACCTGGTCTCCACTCTGCTGTCCAGCGACATGCACTGGTCCTGCTACCGCCCCCGCAAAGGCGGGCTCCTGGTCGGCGACAACCCCGTCTGCTTCTCCGGCGTGGTGGGCCCTCCGCCGGAGGACGTGCCGCCCGGCTTCTTTGACCACGGCGTCGGGATCGGATTCCAAAACTTCCGGCGCCTGACTTTGCCGCTGGGCAGCAGCCTCGCCGTGATCATCTCCCGTGACCCCCAGGACGCCTCGCGGCTGCGCGTCGCGGACATCAACCGCTACAGCGTCTTCAACAGCCGTGAGTTCGTGGCGCACGCCCCGGACTGGGCCAAGAGCCACCCGGACCTCGCCCGCGAGCTTCCTCAACTGCTGGAGCGGCAGCGCATGGTCGCGCCCGCTTTCCTGCAGGGATACGCTCCGGGCGGCCGTAACTAGCGCCCGGTTCACTCCCGGCGGCCCGAAGTGTCAGAACCACCAGGCCCTAAACGGAAGGCCCGCTACCGCTAACCACTATCCCGTTGGTCCCCAAGGTCGAAACCGTCGAAGGCGGCCTCGCCGTGGGGGGCGGGGGCGCCTTCTCGGGGCGGGCGGCAGGAAGCTGGCAGTCGGTCAGGCGTCTGCCGCCACTACTGCGGTGCCGGGGTGACTATGCCTGTGCCTGGGTGCGGAAGTAGGCGACGTTGCGGGAGCCGAAGCCGAACGTTCCGCCGTAGACCCACTTCTTGCCGTCGCCCCGAGGCGTAGGCGAGAGGACTGTCGTTGTTGGCGTCTTTCAGTGCGAAGCCCCTTTCGTGAAGACGGGGACGAAGATCGGGCGGGTCAGGGCCGCCGGCGGAACCAGCCGCGGCCCTTGTCCGGCTCCTGGTCGTCCTCCGGCTCGGGCGAGGCTGTGGCCTGGAGGCGGGCGGCTTCGGAGGCGGCTTCCTTCCGGGCGACATCGTCGGCACGGCAGGTGCCGCACACGGATGCGTCCCCGGCCGTCCAGGGGCCGCCGCGGGCGGTGGTCTCCTCCCAGCGCTGGTCGGTGAACTTCTGCCCGCACCGCTTGCACACGGGGCGCTGCGCCTCCCGCGCGGCGGCGCGGCGCCGCTCCTCTGCCGCGTCGGCGCGGGCGGCCTGGTCGCGGTAGAGGACGTCGCCGTCGGGGTTGTCGAGCGCGGCCGTCAGCTTCTGCTCGCCCGTGCGTCCCAGCCGCCGCCACACCGCCGCGTCCGCGCCGTGCTCCGTCAGCTGCTCCAGGGTGGTGACGACGACGGGCACCGCCTGGCCGTAGTCCTTCGCCGTGATCCCCCGGTGGTAGGTGTCGTACGGCGCGGCGCCCAGTAGTCGCGGGCGGCCTCCTCCAGCACGGCGACCGTGTTGGTGACCTTCGCCTCGGTGGTGTCCGCGAACACGAACGCCACCGGGGCCAGGCCCTCCCAGTCGGTCGGCGGGTAGACCCGGCGCCACAGCCGCTTCTCGTGGTCGACGTGCTCGATCGCGTCCGGACGAGAGCGCGCCAGGTCCACGGTGCGCTTGTCCGCTCCCTTCGGCAGCAGCCGGCCCCACTCCCAGTACCGGCGCAGCTTGACCACCAGGTCGTGCGCGTCCTCGCTGCGACGGTCGATCTCCAGCAGCATCGCCGGCACCCCGGCCTCCGGCGCCCGCACCACCAGGTCCGTCCGCTGTACGAAGCCGTTGCCGAGCCGGTGCCCGATCTCCGTCTGGAAACCAAGCCGGTGACCGATCCCGGCGCGGTGGAGTTCGGCGGCCGTCGAGGTGACCGCCGCGGCGTGGTCGTCATAGCTGGCCCCGAGCAGCTTCCCGGTCACCGGGTCGTACTTCTCTTCGCGCAGTGCCGAGACCCGTATGCCCTTCGGCTCCAGCAGCTTCTTCGACTCGCCGTGTCCGCGCCTGGTCAGCACCCACACCTGCCGCTGGTCCTCCCGTACCAACTCGATCCTCACCAGCTGGTGCTCCTCCAGATCCAGGAGGGTGTCCCGTACGAGCTTGTCGTGCTGGTTGTCGGGGCGGGTCAGCTTCCACAGCTGATCGGGCGTAGCCCTCTGGAAGATTCCCAGTACTTGTAGGAGTTCTCGGCGTCGAGGCTCGGTCGAAGTACTCCGGTGCTTGGGTTGCCTTGCTACATCTACATGCTGGTTGTCGGACCTGCGGCGGCCCCCTGTTCGGCGGGCCTGACCTGCGGAAACGCCCGGCTTCTGGCGTCGGGGCGCGGAGGGGGTGATGGAGGGGCCCGCGGAGGGGGCCCCTTCAGTGTAGTCAAGGGGCTGCTCGGGGCCGTCGGTGCTCGCCACAGGGTGCTCCTGGGGGTGGGGCGGGCCTGTCCCGCCGTTCACCTACTACAGGTGCGGTTTCCGGCTCCCGTGTGACGCCGATCTTGCAGAAACCCCTCCGCCGTGACCGCATCGTGATCCACCGGGAGGGGAGAGTTCTCCCCCGTCAGCGGCCTGACTCTGTCCACAGAGCCCGAGTTCGAAGGTGGCTTCGAGGCCGCCGCGACCAGCGGGGCGGCCCGAGTTCAGGAGCCCACCATGCCCGACACCACGCCGCTCGCCCCGATGACCCCCCACGCGGCCATCAGCGCCTTCAACTACCTCCGCGCCGTCCAGGCCGACGACGTCGACGCGGCCCGCGAGTTCGCCGGCGCCGAACCGCGGATGCCCGACCTGCTCGCCGACGTCGCCACCCGGATCGTCGTCCCGGTCACCGCGCTGCCCGGCGCGGACGCGGGCGAGCCGTGCGAGGACACCTTCGCACTGGAGGCCCTCGGCCGCGTCTTCGTGACCTCGCTCCGGATCTGGGCGCGATCCGGGCCGGACGCGGCACAGGGCATCGCCCGCGCGGTCATCGACTTCGCCGCGCAGTTCCTCACCGAGGACCACGAGGACGTCGCCGACACCCTGCGCCAACTGGAGGCCGTCGGTGTGGGCCAGGCCCTCGATGCGCACCCCGTACCGGCCGGTGCGCACCAGGTGCGGTGACGGCATCGGTGGTGCGCGCACCGGCGCACCACACCGTCCAT
The DNA here is from genome assembly GCF_014646115.1 of Streptomyces camponoticapitis. GTDB lineage: Bacteria > Actinomycetota > Actinomycetes > Streptomycetales > Streptomycetaceae > Streptomyces > Streptomyces camponoticapitis. The sequence goes on from NZ_BMMV01000047.1 coordinate 7,074, forward strand.
CGCGTACGCACCACAGGCCCCGAGACACCGCACCGAGCGCGCGCCACGGCAGAGCGGCCTCCTATATCACACACCCCCTTGTCCGCGACCTGATCGCCAGCCCAGACCAGCGCTGACAAGGGAAAACGTCCCGGTAGCGAACCTGGTACCGGAAGGACGTGCGCCCGCCGAAACCTGGACAAGGGGGCGGACCGACGGTGCGGGACATCGGGTGCGGCGCATGCTTGCCGGACATCGTCGGATGGTGCGCACCGGGTGGGGTGGCGAACATCGCGGTGCGCACCGAGGGGCGTCCATCGGGTGGAGTCCACTCGGTGGACGATGCCCGGCATCGTCACCACAGCCAGGCGTTGGAGTGCCGCACCCGGGACAGGGCGCGGGCGTCCCGGCGCGCGGCCGCGTTGCCGATCCGGTTCTGCCGGGAGCGGGGCCGGCGCGACTGCCCGGCGGCGAAGCGGCGTTTCCCGGCGTCCTGGAGCCGCCGCCGCTGCTTGCGCAGCTCCTTCTTCTTGTCCGCCTTTGACTTCGGCGTCCGGGGCCGCTTCCAGACCGGCTGCCACCCCAGGGGTTCACCAAGCTCGGACTCCTGGTCCTCGTCGAGCACGGCGGCCATCTCCGCGCGGGCAGCGCGGGCGCGGGCGCGGACCTCTTCATGGTCGGGCTGTTCTTCCGGGGTGCTCACACGACTCCTCCTGTGGTCCGGCCCGGCGCGTGCTGGATGCCGGGCTGCTGGGGCCCCGGCGCCGGGGCGGGCTGCGGACGCAGGCCGTGGGCGGCTTCGCGTGTCCGCTTGCTGTCCTGGAGCGTGGCGGCCACCTTCGCGGCGGCCCCGAAGGTCCGGCGGGACTGCTCCACCGTGTCGTCGTCGACGCCGGCCTCCGGCTCCAGGAGGCGGCCGTCTTTCCGGCCGGTGCGGAACGGCCGCGGGTGCGACCTCGAGGCGGCGGGCACCGCGACGGCGTACGGCCGGGAGCGCGAGCCCAGGCGCTGCGCGCGCCGCGATGCGTTGACCCGGGCAGCCAGGGCGCCGGCGGCGAGACGGGCCCGCTCGTACGGGGGCGCGGTGCGCTTACGTGTCAGCGGGCGCAGCACGGCCTGGTCCTCGGTGTCGCGCGGGTACAGGGCGCGCAGGTCGGCGGTCATCATCCGGCCCCGCCCGACAGGTCGGGTGTAGTAGTCGACGACCGCCTGCACGATCTGTTCGTCCAGGCCGGGCTGGTGGGGTCGGCCGCGCAGGACGTAGGAGAGGTGCCGTCGGGCTTCGGCGAGCAGGTGGTGGCGCTTGAACGCGCCGCGCATCACGTACACCACGGCGACGGTGTCGACGGCGGCCAGCATGATGTCGACCACCGGCCGCACCCGGGCCCACACCGCCGCGGCAGCCGCCCTCGCCCGGACCGCGAGCCGGGAGACGACGTCGGCGCCGTACGCCCCGGTCGCCGACTCCCTCCAACTGTCGCGGAGTTCGGTCAGGGATCTGGCTGCCGTGGGCTTCGGCGGTCGGGTTCGTGGTCGGGCCGGCCACCCCGGACGGCAGGGAGAGATCTCTGGTCTCTGTCCACAGGGTGACCGACCGAGGCTGCGGGGAGTCGTCGCGATCAGCGCGGCGCCACCCGTCTGAGGAGACCTCCATGCCGTACCTGATCCCGCCCCGGACCCCGCTGACGCCCGAGCAGGTGGAGCTCGGCTTCGACTACCTGCTGGCGCTGCAGATGGGTGGCGGTGCTGCTGTCGCCGGGCGGGCGGAAGCGGACCCGGAGCTGGCGTTCGTCCTGCTGCGGCTTGCCGAGGACATCGTCGGGCCCGCCACGGCCGTGGACGGGGAGGCAGAGCTGTCCGCGGACTCCTTCGCGCTGGACGAGGTCGGGTGCGCGCTGCTGTCCGTGGTGCGGGACTGGGCGCGGGACTCCCCTGTCACGGCGGTGCCGGGCATCGCCCGCAGCATCATCCGGTTCACCGTGAACGTGATCCCGGACCCCGGGAACCCGGACACCGCCGACACCCTGGAGGCGATGTGCGATGAGCACCTGGTGCTCGCGCACTCGGTGCACTCCGCACCCGGTGCGCACCGAGTCCATCCGGTGCGCACCGCGATGCGCACCACCGTCCACTCGGTGGGCGTGCTGCGCAGGGCATGACGGTTGAAGACAGGTGGCCGAGTAGCTGGCTCAGATGGTGAGCAGTTCGGCGATCTCATGGGCGAGCTCCGGGCCGAGCGAGCCCCAGCCATCCTTGTAGCCGTACACACTCCCCAGGCTGCGGGCGTCGTAGTCGCCGTTCAGGATGTCTATGTCGGTGGGGGTGATGAGCGACGGGTGGGGGACACCGACGGCGCCCGAGACCTTCAGCAACTCCCTGCGCAGGGTGCGCAGGTACATCGCGGCCCGGATGCCCTTCGAGGGCGCGTCGATGCCGCGCGTCAGCCACGGGTCCTGGGTGGCGATGCCGGTGGGGCACTTGTCGGTGTGGCACTTCTGGGCCTGGATGCAGCCGATGGACAGCATCGCCTCACGGCCCACGTTGATCATGTCGACGCCGAGGGCGAACGCGACGACGGCGTTCTCGGGCAGGCCGAGCTTGCCGGAGCCGATGAAGGTGATGTCGTCGGTCAGGCCCCGCTCGGCGAACACGCCGTAGACGCGGGAGAAGCCCACGCGGAACGGCAAGGACACCGAGTCGGCGAAGATCAGGGGAGCCGCCCCGGTGCCGCCCTCGCCACCGTCGACGGTCACGAAGTCGACCCCTCGCTCGCCCCGCTCCATCAGGGTGGCGAGTTCCTCCCAGAAGTCCATCTCCCCGATGGCGCTCTTGATCCCGACAGGCAATCCGGTCTCCGTGGCCAACAGTTCCACGAAGTCGAGCATCGAGTCCACGTCGTGGAACGCGGTGTGCCGCGACGGCGAAGCGCAGTCCTTGCCTGCGGGAATGTCGCGGATCCCGGCAATCTCGTCGGTCACCTTTGCGCCCGGCAGCATGCCGCCGAGCCCCGGCTTCGCGCCCTGCGAGAGCTTGATCTCGATCGCCTTGACAGGCACGCCCGCGACCATGGACTTGAGCTTGTCGAGGTTGAACGTCCCGTCCTCGTTGCGGCAGCCGAAGTACGACGTACCGATCTGGAGGACGAGGTCCCCGCCGTTGAGGTGGTAGGGCGACAGGCCGCCCTCGCCGGTGTTCTGCATCGTCCCGGCCAGCGCCGCGCCCTTGTTGAGCGCCGTGACGGCCGCGCCGGACAGCGAGCCGAAGCTCATCGCCGAGATGTTGATGACGCTCGCCGGGCGGAACGCCTTCGCGCGGCCGCGCGGTCCGCCGAGCACCTTGGCCGAGGGCAACGCCGCCTGCGGGTCGCTCAGATCGGGCAGCGCACCGGCGAACGTACGCTGCTTCACGTATGCATGACCCTGCACGTGCTCGATGTCGTTGTCGGTGCCGAACCCGAAGTAGTTGTTCTCCCCCTTCGCCGACGCGTAGATCCAGCTGCGCTGGTCACGGCTGAAGGGACGCTCCTCGTCGTTGGACGTCACGATGTACTGCCGTAGCTCGGGGCCGATCGTCTCCAGCACATACCTGGCGTGTCCCACCAGGGGGAAGTTCCTCAGCAGCGCGTGCTTCTTCTGCACGAGGTCGCGGGCGGCCACCAGCGCCAACCCCGCGGCGGCTGCCGCACCTATACTCCGAGCACGCATGACAAAAGTTCCCCTCCTCAACTGGCCGAACCTCACGGTGGCCATCTACCCCGCGCCGCGGAAATGCCACGCGATGCCGCAGATCCGAGGGCACCGCCCCCGCGGGAGGGCCGCCGCGCGGCCCGTACGGGGATCGGGCCGCGCCGCGGGCGGGTCAGAGCGCCGAGTCGAGGTGCCCGAGGTGCTCGATGAGGTTCATGTTCTCGGCGTAGTCCACCGGGCAGTTGATGATCGACACGCCCGGGTCCGCCAGTGCCTCACGGAGCGTCGGCAGCAGGTCCCCAGCGGACTCGATGTCGTAGCCCTTCGCGCCGAAGCTGCGGGCGTACTGGACGATGTCCGGGTTGCCGAAGTCGGTGTTGGAGTGTCCCCCGACCTCCAGGTCCATCTTCCACTTGATGAGCCCGTAGCCGTTGTCCTCCCAGATCAGCACGGTCAGCGGGATGTTCTCGCGAACCGCCGTCTCGATCTCCTGGGAGTGCATGAGGAACGAGCCGTCGCCGACCGCCGCCAGCACCTTCGTCTGCGGCCTGGCGAGCTGAACCGCGAGCGCGCCGGGCAGCGAGAAGCCCATGGTGGACAAGCCGTTGGAGATGAGGCAGGTGTTCGGCGCGTACGTCGGGTAGAGCCGGGCCATCCACATCTTCAGCGCGCCGGTGTCGACCAGCACGATGTCGTCGCGACCGAGCGCGGCGCGGGTGTCGGCGATGACGCGCTGCGGGGCGAGCGGGTAGCGCTCGTCCGCGGCGCCCTGCTCGAGTTCCTTGGCCAGCAGCGTGCGGGTGGCCGCGGTGTCCTCGTCGTCGATGGTCCAGCGCAGGCCGTCGAGTTCGGTGGCGAGGGCGTCGAGGGAGGCGGAGATGTCGCCGATGATGCCGACGTCGACCGAGTAGCTGTCGTCCACCTCCGCCGGGACGCGGTGGATGTGGACGATCTTCTTGTCACCGTCCGGGTTTATCCGGGACGGGTCGAACTCCTGCAGCTCGTAGCCGACGGCGATGACGACGTCGGCCTCCTCGAACCCGAAGTTGGTGTAGTCGCGCCGCATGAAGCCGAACGTGCCGGTCGCGCACGGGTGGTCGTCGGGCAGGACGCCCTTGCCGTGGAAGGTGGTCGCCGTCGACACGTCGAGTGCGGTGGCGAACGCCGCCAGCGACTCCTCGGCGCCGCCGCGCGCCGCGCCGTGTCCGGCGAGGATCACCGGCCGGCGGGCCTCCCGCAGCAGCTCCACCGCCCGCTTGATCTGCTTCGGGGACGGTGCCTCGGGCTGCACGACGTTCCTGTGCAGCGGGCGCAGGTTCGAGCCGTCCGTCGCCTCGTCGACGTCCTCGGGCACGGCGAGGTAGACGGCGCCGGGCCGCTCGGACTCCGCGGTCTTGAACGCGCGCCGCACCATCTCGGGGATGGCCTGGGTAGCCGGGACCTCCGCCGACCACTTCGTGACCGGGGCGAACATGCTCACCAGGTCCACGAACTGGTGGGACTCCTTGTAGTTGCGCTCCTTGCCGACCTGCGCGGTGATCGCGACAACGGGCGTGCTGTTCGTCATAGCGTCGGCGACGCCCAGCATCAGGTTGATCGCCCCGGGCCCCAGCGTCGCGGACATCACACCCGCCGAGCCGGTGAGCCGGCCGTGCATCTCCGCCATGAAAGACGCGGCCTGCTCGTGCCGGGTGAGGACATAGCGGATCTTCTCCGAGCGGGCGAGGGCGTTGGTGAAACGGATGTTCTCCTCGCCGGGCACGCCGAACACCACCTCGACGCCCTCGTTCTCCAGGCAGCGAACCAGGAGTTCGGCCGCTCCGTCGGGGGTCTGCTTCCGGTGCTCGGCGTCGCTCACGCTGATCGTGTCCTCTCCTGAGTTTGGCCGTGCCGATGGGCGGGCCCGGTCAGCCGTCTACCCCGGCCGGCCGCCCGGACGCCTGCGGACCGGGGCTATAAGAAGCTCAGTTGGACCCGGGGGCGCGCCGTCCGGGCCTTCAGCGACGGCGTCCGGTTCAGTCGACCCGGAGGACCTCGTTGCGAAGTGCGCGCAGCAGGGTCAGGGCGTCGTGGTTGTCAGCGTCGGTGAACGCGTGGATCGCGCCCAGGATCGACCCGCCGATCCGCTTGGCGGTGGCGGGGTCGTCGCCGGCGAGAGCGGCCTGATTGTGCAGGGCGTCGGTCAGGAGGAAGACCATGCGGGCCATCGGATCACTGTTGATCTCCGCGACCAGACGGCCGGTTTCGTCGTGGTCCGTGGTGGCGTCGATGCCGAATGCGGAGATCAGGATGCGGTGGAGCGTGTGCTGCCCGTACGCGGCCAGCAGGGTTGGCAGCGGGCGCTCGCCCGCACCGCCCGCCAGGACCGCCAGGGCGTCGTCGTTGTCTCCGACGACGGCCTCCAGCGCGGCCAGGGCCCGCCCGAAAACGTACGCCATTTGGAGGTGGCGCAGCCGCTCATTGGTGAAGTCCAAGGCTCCACGTCCGTGCGCGACTGCTTCAGGGCCCGCACCGCCGACAGGTCGATCGCCGTACGGGGCTCGTCGTCCGGCTCCGGCCGGTCGGGATCGGCGTCCTGGTGCGCGGGCAGGAGCTCGGTCTCCGTGGCCCTGCAGTGCGGCGTTTCGCCTGAGCGTGCGGGACGGCTGGTGTGATCATTAACGCGTTTGCAGGCAGGGTTCCGCTTCAACTCGCGGGCCTGCTGGGGCAGTTATGAGCCACGGCAGATAACTGCCTGTGCACCCTTGGTTCGTCTGAGTAGTGTCCTGCGTTCGTACATGTGTCGTATTTCTCTACAGGGAAGGACACACGCTTCCGTGTCTTCACACAGACATCAAGCACCAAGGCGCCGGGCGCGTTTCGCGGCCGGGGCCGCGCTGCTCCTGGTCGTCGAGACCGCGCTCATAGCCGGGGCCTCGATGCCGGCCGGCGCGGCGCCCGCGCCGGAGCCCGGCGCGGCGAAGGTGGTCCAGCCGTCGAAGGCCGACATCCTCACATCGGATATCGCGTGGGCGGCCGA
>NZ_BMMV01000048.1 GCF_014646115.1 Streptomyces camponoticapitis
AGTCAACTCATGACGTCTCACCACGACTTACCAACGACCAACAGACTTTGCGGACACGCCCTAGGGTCTGTCGTTTGGATCTTGCCGGGCTCGCGGGTCCTGATCATCGCGAAGACCTCCGGGTGGTGGGAGCCGTAGGGGAACTCACCGCACGGAGGTCTCCGTCTCCGACCCTGAGGCGCGGCGACCGGGTCGGACTCGGTCGTGGGTGAACCGATCCGACTGCCGCCGCCCGGCCGCTCATTGGTGCCACCTCTGACACTTTGGGCTCGCATCTTGACCTGCGGCTCTCCTGTGCCATTCTCGAAAAGCCCGTCAGCTGAGCCTGCCCGCACGCTGTCCACCCAGTGATCGGTCGTCACCCGGCGTCCTCGCGTTCGCAGTGCGGCAGCGCGGGCACCCGTCGCCGCCACACCTCGGCCGAGCGTGCCCGAGCGCATGTGGGCCAGTCCTGAGCGCAGCCCTGCACGCCGGCCGGAAGCCGGCGCACCGAGGAGGAAAGATGAAACGACTGCTTCGCTTAGGGAAGCTGTTCGTGGCCGTCGCAGCTTCCGCCGTACTCGCCTTCCAGGCGGGTGCGCCGGCTTCCGCCGATGACGTTCGCGCCCGGTCGGCGCCGCCCGTCGACTTCCAGCTGCCCTTCACATGCGGACAGCAGTGGCGGCTCGACACCTGGGCGCACGCGCCGGCCCTGGACATGGTGCGCGAACCCGACCAGGTCGGCACCGAAGGAGCCGTGCTCGTCGCGGCGGCGGACGGCGTCGTCAACATGTCCTTCTCGCACGCCAACGCCGGGAACGTCATCCAGATCAATCACGGCAACGGTTACTTCACCACCCATCTGCATCTCCAGTCGCGCTCCGTCGCCGTGGGCACCGCCGTGAAGCAGGGTCAGACGATCGGGAGGGTCGGGAAGACGGGTCCGACCTCCAACGGCCATCCCCATCTCCACTTCGAGCTCGGCTACGACGCCAACGGCAACGGGGAGGCGAGTTGGGGCACATCGACCTCCGAAAGGGTCAGGCCCTGGTTCGACGGGGTCGAATACGGTCAGTCGAACGGTCGGACCTGGCGCAACGTCGCCCGGGACTGCGGCGGCACTCCGCCCACCAGCTGCTCCGGGGTCAACCTGGACTTCTCCGCGTACGCGACGATCCGCAGCGGCTCCAGCGGTGATCTGGTGAGGGCCGCGCAGTGCCGACTGAAGGACTCCGGCAACGACCCGGGTGCGCCCGACGGCGCGTTCGGTCCGAATGTGCAGAGCGCGACCCGGGCTTTCCAGACCGATGTGGGGCTGAGCGTCGATGGCGTCATCGGTGCGAAGACCTGGACGGCGCTGCTGTCGTACGGCTCCACCCCGACGCTGCAGAGCGGCTCCAGCGGTGCGGACGTCAGCAGGCTGCAACGCGCGCTGACCGCGGCGCTCGGCAGCACGGTCGGCATCGACGGTTCCTTCGGTCCGGAGACCGGTCAGGCCGTCCGTACCTACCAGTCGTCCAGGGCACTGGGTGTCGACGGCATCGTCGGTCCGGCCACCTGGGGCGCCCTCCAGGACGGCAGGTAGCGGAGCCGCGCGAGGGGCGTCAGAGCCCGGCGAAGGCCCGATCCCCACCGGCCGTACACGGGGACGGCGAGCGCCGGAACGCGTCGCCGGAGCACCAGGTGCATGCCTCATCCGCGGGGCCCCGTCCCGTGGATGAGGCATGACCCGCCGATCCCCGCCATCCCCTCCCGAGAGGTCCCGTATGAGTCCGCTGTCCCGCCGCGCGCTCCTGGCCGGAGCCTCCGGCACCGCGCTGGCCCTCACCCTGCCTTCCACCGCGGGTGCGCAGGAGGTCGCGTACGCGGCCTTCCGTCTCGTCCGGGCGCGCCCCGGTGAGCCCGGTCAGCCCGAGATCACGCTGCCCGAGGGGTACGAGTTCGTCCCCGGCGCCAAGTACCACGCCGGCAGCCGAGCCGAGTACTACTCCTTCGTGCGCGGCCCGGCGAACGCCGCGGGGATCGTCGTCGCCGTGCACTGGCCGGGCGTCGCGGTGAGCGACGTGGTGCACATGGACACCCGCTTGAGGGTCGAGCGGGACCCCTCCGACCGGAGCCGGTTCACCTTCGTACTCCCCGTCACCTTGCCGACGGCCGACGCCAACCAGCCGACGATCCAGATCTGGAGCCACCCCGACCGGTCGGAGGGCATGCACCTCAAACTCGACCACAACGACCCCGACCGGGTCGCCGGACCGTGGCTGACCGTGCCGTGGCCGGGGAACGCGGCACGCTCGCAGCTCCACCAGCTCATCGCCGCGCACGCCGTCCTGCTCGACTCCGGCCTCAAGGACACGGCTGCCGCGAAGGGCCACCGCTGGTTCCTCGCGGGTTTCGAGACCAACAACACCCTGCACACCGACAATCCGCCGCACTGGCACCTCTCGTACAACTCCGGCGCCGATTTCGACTCCCCGACGCACAACACCCACTTCTGGCTGAACAGCGGAGCCGAGAACTTCTACAACGGCATGGACGTCACGGGTCTCGGCCGGCTGAAGCACTACGTGGGCGACCCGGCAAGGATCTACGACTTCGTGGGAGACGCCAACGACGGCCGGGGCGACCTCGTCGCCACCGTCACCATCCGTACGGACGGCGGTCTCGACATCGCACCCCCCTCAGGCCCGGGCTACGCCGTCGCGGCAGGGCGCGACGGCACGCTCGTCGAGGAAGTCACCGTCCTGCGTGGCGGCGAGCCCTGGCTGCGCGTCACGACGGAGGACCGGTACAGGATCGGAGTGCTGATCGTCCAGGTGCTCGGTCTGCGGGACGCGTCGGAGAGCCGTGTGAGCGTGATGCGCTACGACAGGTTGACCGGCGTCCTGCTCTGAGAGCGCGATCGGCCCGAGACGGGGCGAACAATCAGTGGTCTATACCACTGTAGTACCGCTGACCTGCGCGAATGCCTCTCATCAAGGAGCGCTCGCCCTCTTGACCTGAGGTGCGATTGAGCCATAGACACGAGCACACAGGCCTGTCGAGTCCACGCCAACCCGCCCAACGGCAAAAGGAGTGCGCGATGGTTCACGCGATACGCCGAGACCGACGCTTCCGCAGACAGATCACGGTCACGGCGACCGTGTGCGGTCTGCTGCTGTCCATGCCGACCGCTGTGTCGGCCAAGGCGCCGGTGGAGCGGGGGTGGGTGGAGAAGACCATGGCCCGGATGACACTGGAGGAGAAGGTCGGCCAACTGTTCACCACGTACGCCTACGGGACGTCGGCCGACACCGACAAGGCCGCCGACGTCACGAGGAACCAGAACTGGCTCGGCGTCGACAACGCGCAGCAGGCGATCGACAAGTACCACCTCGGCGGCGTGATCTACTTCGCCTGGTCCGACAACCTCCAGAACCCGAAGCAAGTGGCCGCGCTCTCCAACGGGTTGCAGCAGGCCGCGCTCCGACAGCCGGCCGAAGTGCCACTGCTGGTCAGCACCGACCAGGAACACGGCATCGTCCAGCGGCTCGGCCCGCCCGCGACGCAGTTCGCGGGGAACATGGCGCTGGGCGCCTCCGGCAGCGAGCGGGACGCGCGTGAGGCCGGGAAGATCGCCGGAGAGGAACTGCGGGCGGTCGGCATCAACCAGAACTTCGCCCCGGTCGCCGATGTGAACGTCAATCCCGCCAACCCGGTGATCGGCGTGCGGTCCTTCAGCAGTGATCCGCGACTGGCCGCCGATCTGACCGAGGCACAGGTCCGCGGCTACCAGAGCGGGAGTGCGGGCGTGGCCGCGACCGCCAAGCACTTCCCCGGGCACGGCGACACCGATGTGGACAGCCACGTCGGTCTGCCGGTCATCACCCACACCCTCGAACAGTGGCGGGAGATCGACGCGCCCCCCTTCCGTCGGGCCGCCGACACCGGAATCGGCGCCATCATGACCGGTCACATCCAGTTCCCCGAGCTCGACCCCTCCGGCGCCCCTGCCACCCTGTCGAAGCCGATCATGACCGGGCTGCTCCGCGACGAGATCGGCTACGACGGCGTGGTCGTCACCGACTCCCTCTCCATGGCGGGGGTCCAGGAGACCTATCCGGAAGAGGACGTACCGGTCAAGGCGCTGCAGGCCGGCGTGGACATACTGCTGATGCCCCCGAACCTGGACACGGCGTACAACGCGGTGCTGCAGGCCGTCGCCGAGGGCGAGCTGACCGAGAAGCGCATCGACAGGTCCGTGCGCCGGATCCTGACCCTGAAGCACCAGCAGGGCATCGTGAAGCGGCCTTTCGCCAACCCGTACGGAGTAGACAAGACCGTCGGATCGCCCGCACACCTGCGGGCCGCCCAGCGCATCACCGACCGGACCACCACGCTCGTCAAGAACGACGACCGGGTGCTGCCGCTCGCGGACGACGGGCAGAGCGTACTGGTCACCGGCTGGGGCGAGGGCACGACATCCCAGCTGACCGCGCTCATCGGCAAACGCGATGTGGCAGCCACGTCGCACTACACCGGGACCAACCCCGGCGCCGCCACCATCGCCGCCGCCGTGGCCGAGGCCCGCGGGCACGATTCCGTCGTGGTCGTCACCAGCGGCGCCGGGGCCAACCCGGGACAGTCCGCCCTGGTGAACGCCCTGACCGAGACCGGCAAGCCGGTCGTCACCGTCGCCGTCGGCACGCCGTACGACATCGCCCGCTACCCGGAGGCGGGCACCCACCTGGCCACGTACTCCTCCCGCGAAGGCGCCCTGGAGTCGGCGACCCGGGTGCTGTTCGGCGAAGTCCGCCCGCGCGGCACGCTGCCGGTGACGATCCCCACGGCGGACGATCCCGACCAGCCCCTGTTCCCGCTCGGCCACGGACTGAGCTACCGGCACTGACGAACCACCGACACGAACGAACAAAGGACATCACCACCATGCGACGCAGAGATCTACTGACGGCAGCGGCGACCTCGGCCGTGGCCGCGGGCACGACCGGGCTGGCAGCCGCGGGCCCCGCCAGTGCCCAGGGCAAGGGGCACGGCTCGAAAGGCGGGGTGCGCACCGGCTTCGAAACGCTGCGTCGGAGCGGCTACGCGTCCGTGACCGGGCAGCGGGTCGGCATCATCTCCAACCCCACGGGCATCGACCGCGAGTTGAACCACATCGTCGATGTGATGGTCGCGGACGCGGCCGTCAACCTGGTCGCGATCTTCGGTCCGGAACACGGGTTCCGCGGCATCGGGCAGGCCGGCGAGGGCGAGGAGTTCTTCATCGACGAGAAGACCGGACTTCCCGTCTACAACGCCTACAACAACTCCGCCACGATGGAGCGGCTGTTCTCCGACCTCGAACTGGACACCGTCGTCTTCGACATCCAGGAGGTCGGCGCCCGCTTCTACACCTACATCTGGACGATGTATCTGGCGCTGGAGGCCGCGGCGAGACTCGGTGTGAAGTTCGTCGTCCTCGACCGGCCCACCCCGTTGTCGGGAAAGGACGCGTACGGGCCGGTACTTCACCCCGAGCACTCCACCTTCGTCGGGCTCAAGGCCATCGCTCAGCAGCACGGCATGACGCCGGGAGAGCTGGCCCGGCTCTACAACGAGGTGTTCGTACCGGCCGCCACCGGGGGCAAGCGGGCAGACCTGCATGTCCAGCGGCTGTCGGGCTGGGACCGGCGGATGCGGTACACGGACACCGGGTTGCCCTGGGTGGCGCCCTCACCCAACATGCCCACGCTCGCCACCGCCGACATCTACGTCGGCACCTGCCTCTTCGAGGCGTCGGCACTGTCCGAGGGCCGCGGCACCACTCAGCCGTTCCAGCTCATCGGCGCTCCCGGCATCGATCACCGCTGGGAGAAGGCGCTCAACGCACGCGAGATGCCGGGGGTCCGTTTCCGCGAGGCGTACTTCAAGCCGGTGTTCTCCAAGCAGCAGGACAAGACCTGCGGTGGCGTCGAGGTGCTGGTCACGGACGTCGACCGGTTCGAACCGATCCCCACCGCACTCGCCATGATCACCGAACAGTGGCGGCTCTTCCCCGAGTACCGCTGGCGGTCGCAGGACGTCACCAGCTTCTGGATGGACAAGCTGAGCGGCGACACCCGGGTGCGCGAGGCGATCGAGAGCGGTACGGACGCGGCCGACATCCCCGAGGTCTGGTACGACGACCTCAAGCGGTTCCGGAAACTGCGCGGAGAGTTCCTGATCTATCGCTGAGTCTGTCCTGACCAACCGGTGAGAAAGCAGAGTTGACGCATGAGACGCAGGAACTTCCTCCACGCGGCGGCTGCGGTGGCCGGCGCCGGGTCGGCCCTCCCGCTCGGCACCACGGCGTACGCCGCCCCGCCCACGGGGGCCCTGACGGGACCGCCGACCATCACCCCTGACGACATCCGATTCCCGACCGTCTCGCGCCGGCTGCGCCCCGGCTCCCCCGGCCGGGCCGGGCTGATCGCCGAGCACGTCGACCGGATGGCCGACGAGGCGGCGCGCTACATGGAGCCGGGACCCGGCCGTCCCAACCCCTCGCACCCCGGCTTCGTGCTGATCGCGGCGCGCGACAGCGTGATCGTCACCCACGAGGCGCGCGGCCATGCCGTCCGGTACGAGAGTTGGGACGCGGCTGCCAAAACCCCGGTCGAGCTGCCCCCCGACCAGTGGGTGTCCATGGCGAAGGACACCCTCTTCGACATGGCGTCGGTGAGCAAACTGTTCACCTCGACGGTCGCGACGCAGTTGTGGGAACAAGGCGTCATCGACCTGGACGAGCCGGTGGCGAGGTATCTGCCCGAGTTCGCGGCAGCAGATCCGGCCAAGGCCGCCATCACCCTGCGTCATCTTCTGACACACCGCTCGGGCCTCGTCTCATGGATGAACCTGGCCGACTTTCCCGACAACGACGCGCGGATGGCGGCCATTTACGCGTCGGTACTGCGGCGGGAGCCGGGGAGCGGCTACGAGTACTCCGACCTGAACCTGATCACACTGGGGCAGTTGCTGCACCGCGTGACGGGAGAGGCGTTGGACGACCTGATCGCCGACCGGGTCACCGGGCCGCTCGGCATGACCGAGACGATGTTCAACCCGCCGCGGAGCCTGCTGCCGCGGATCGCGGCGACCGAGTACCAACCGGGGACGGGCCGGGGCATGGTCCACGGCACCGTGCACGACGAGAACGCCTGGTACCTGGGCGGTGTCGCGGGCCACGCGGGCATCTTCTCGACAGCCACCGACATGGCGGTCTTCGGTCAGATGCTCGCCAACGGCGGGCACTACGCGGGCACCCGCGTCCTGTCCGAGGCGACGGTCAGAAAGATACTCGTCAACTACAGCGCGGACATCGGCGCTTCGCCACGCGGACTCGGCTGGCAGGTCGACCAGCGGTTCTACATGGACGCGCTGACGTCCCCCGTGACCGCCGGCCACACCGGCTACACCGGTCCCTGCATCACCGTCGACCCGGTCGACCGCACCGTGTTCGTCTTCCTGGCCAACCGCGTCCACCCCACCCGAGACTGGGGCACGGACAGCGACTACCGCCGGGCGCCCGCACGGGCCTTCGCCCGCTCCGTGCCGGTGAAGCCCGCCACCGGGAGGACCGCGTGGTTCTCCGGCATGCCGGACGCCGCCGACGTGACACTCACCGCCCCGCTGAGCAGGATGCGCACGACGGGCAGGGTCTCGTTCCATCTCTGGTACGACACCGAGCCGAAGTCCGACAGCGGCAGCCTGGAGGCATCCACGGACGGCGGCTCCACCTGGGGCCCGGTCCCGCTGGACCTGAGAGCCAAGGGCTGGCGCTGGAGTACCGGGGGGACGTTCGACGGTTACTCGGGCAGGCAATGGCTCAAGGCGTCGGCCGAGGTCACCGCCGACACCACCCACCTGCGCTGGAGGTACCGCACCGATGGGGCCTACCAGGGCCGCGGGGTGTACGTCGACGGAATCCGTGTCACGAGCGGGGGCCACGACGTCTTCGACGTCAGGCGCCTGGAGTCCGACGGCTGGCAGGAGTCGGACAACTGAGGTCACCGGGGTGCCCGGCGACGGGCACCCCGGTGATCCTCACGGGCGGCAAATCCGCTCCCAGACGCGGGGAGGGGAGTCCCCATCAAACGCCCACGACCGGTGATCGGCCGGTGGAGTCCTCGGCTTCCAGGGGCGACCGCCGAGGGGCTTGGTGAAGGTCTCATTCCGGGGCTGGGTCCTCGGCGATGACACGGGTCAGCAGCGTACGGGCCTCCTTGATGCGGGGGTGGGCCGGATGCAGGAACTCTTCGCAGGCGGCCAGTGCCTGGCGGGCGGTGGCCTCCGCCTCGTCGCGACGGCCCAGGCCGTGCAGGGCCCTGGCTGTCACGATCTCCAGAGTCCCGCTCGCCGTGCGACCCCCGGCCGGTGTGTACCGGCGGGCCTCCGCCAACGCCTCCTCATACCGGCTCTGCCCGTTCAGGCTGCCCACCAGCGCACGATGCAGGAAGGCGGCGGCGGGCCCGTCCGCCTGCGGCAGGTTCCCGCGGGCGATGGCCTCCGCTTCTCCGTACCGGCCCTGTCCGTTCAGTGCGGCAGCCAGGCTGGTCAACGCGCTCAGCTCGATCCTCCACATCTTCGCGAGATGTGCGATTCGGGTTGTGCCGCGCAGGATGTCCCGCGCCTCGGCCTCGGCCTCGATGTGCCGGTCCTGTTGCACGAGGACCGCCGCACGGTTCGACCGGACCGCGAGCAGCAGTTGCCGGTCGGCGCCGGCTGTCTGCTCCAACTCCGTGATCAGGGTCGCGAGCTCGGGCAGCAGCTCCGTCCCCCGGCCGTGGGCGACGGCCGCCCCGGCGGCGAGGGATCGGGCCAGCCACGAGACCAGCGCGGGGTCGCCGCCCCGGGCGCGCGGCGAAGCGGCGAGAGCCCGCGCCTCGGCCTCGGCCTGCTCGAATTCGCCCGCCTCAAGGAGATCCTGGATACGGCCCAGGACCACCCGCTGCGAAGAGGCCGCCCTCCCCCTGGCCCGCCCGCGCCGCGCGCGTTCCCACCCCGTACGTATGCAGCTCACAAGTGGCAAGGCTACGGGCCCGAGTCGGCCGGCACAGAACTGTTGCCGCGCGATCTATGGGGTGGAGCTTCCAGACGTGCCGGTTCCCCCGTCGTCGCCGGGCCTGAATGGCTCGTCGCTGCGGCGCCGCCACAACTGAACCCGGTCGTTCCAGACGTAGCGAAGCGCCCGCTCCTGTCCGCTGTCCTCCACTCGTACTCGCTTGTACGACGTGGCCCACACATCGCGGGATTCCGCCCAGACACCGTGGACGTCGTAGCCGCCAACGGGGCCTTCCCAACTGATCCTCAAGCCGGCGATCTCCGGATCCGCCAGGTCCAGGCGGGCGAACTGGGCAATGGCCTTCGGTGGCAGAGATGGATGCATCAGGATCACAGTGCCGTTGGCACCCGACAGGCGCAGCACTCCACCGTCAGAGGCGCGGGCTGCGGAAAGCACCCCCACAGCGTTCAGAAAGGCCGAGTGGGCGGCCGCTTCACCCTCCCTCGTGCCCGCCCGCCCACGCCGCTGCGCGAGCCGGTCCCGTGTGCCCTGAACACTGTGCTCGCCGAGGCGAGCTCCGACCGCGCCCAGGAACGCCGAGACCAGTATCCCGCCCCCTGCCGCGGCGGCGACCCGAAGAGTGGTCCAGCCATCTTCCGATTCACCATCGGTGGCCGACACTTGGGAGTCAGCACCGGTGGCAGGGAGATCCCCGGCATGGATCCGTCCCCCGGCCGCCTGGGAAGCCGCATACCCCCCGCCTCCTTCCGACCTCGGGGACGCGTCGCCCCCACCGGTGCCGCCGTCGTCCCAGTCGTAGTCCTCGCTCATCATTCCCCCTGCTGCAGGGTCGCTACGGGATGAGGCTCTCGGTCTCAGCGCCCACCACACACGACAGACATGCCGGCCCTTTCCCCCCAGAGTGACCAGCAGGCATGCGTATGTCCACGGTCAGGCGCCTTCCGGGCCCGGCTGCACGGATGCTGAGCGAGCGGGCACCGTGCGGGCCTGGTACCGCGCCCATGTGCCTTTGCGCGCAGGTCGGTCCCCCGCGTACGGACCCGGTGGGGTATTGGGACAGCCCTTGGACCCGGGAGGGGACCCGCCTACGGTTCGACGATGTGCCGCAGATAGGCGTGCGGGTCGGCGAGATAGCGGCGCCAGTGATCCACGACGCCGAGCTCCTGCCAGGCGACCCTCCGCATACCGTGCTCACCGACCTCGATGATGTCCGCGCCCGGCAGTGCGGTCAGCAACGGGGAGTGCGTGGCACAGATGACCTGGCCCCCCTCCTTGGCCAACCGGTCGATGTGCCCGATCAGTTCGAGGCACGAAGAGAAGGAGAGCGCTGCCTCCGGCTCGTCGAGAACGTAGAGCCCGGCGTCAAGGAACTTCCCGCGGAATGCCGCGAGAAAGCCCTCACCATGGCTGACATGGTCCGGCGAGAACCCCTCCCTGCCCAAGGCGTCCAGCGCGGTCTCGGCACGGAGGAAGAAGCCCTTGCGGGCCGACCAGCTGGTGACCATACGGCGCCCGCGCCCCGAGGCGGCGTCAAATCTCATACGTTCGCCGAGGGGCGACTTGCCGCGCGGGGAGGCGTAGCGCCAGTCGTGGGAGCCACCGTAGGAGTCCAGGCCGAACCCCTCCGCCAGCGCCTCGACGAGGGTCGACTTCCCCGAGCCGTTCTCACCGACCAGAAAAGTCACCGGCGCGGTGAACCGCAGCCCTTCGTCGAGCAGTTGTCGGACGCAGGGCACCGACCAGGGCCAGGTTTTCTCGTCGTACGAGGAGAGATGGGCGTACGCACGTTCAATAATCACGCAACCAGTGTCGCCCGGACGGGGAAGGCGTACACGCGCCGTGCAGTCGGCCCGCGGGTACCTCTTCCTGGTGCAGCCCGTGACATGGTGGCGCGGCGGCCGTGAGCATGGGCGAACGGCTCGTTCTTGACGAGTGCGACCAGCGTCGGGCGATCATGGTGCATGACTCGCGCATTGTCGACGCCGCCCGTCATCGCCTCCGGCTCGCTCGGTGGTTCCCCCCAACCCGTGCTCGCCACCACCGGGGGCCTGCTGCTGCGCCCTTGGGAAGAAGCCGACGCGCCGGCGTTCCTTTCCGCGTACCAGGATGATGGAATCCGCCGCTGGCACACGCGTCGGCCCGCCACCGAGCCGCAGGTCCGGGAATGGTTCGACGCATACCGCCAGGACTGGAAGCACGAGAAGGGCGGCCACTGGGCGATCACCCGTGACGGCGTCGAGGTGCTGGGCCGGATCGCACTGCGCGGGTTCGACTTCGACGACGGCATGGCGAGCGCGGCATACTGGGTACTCTCGGCCGCCCGCGGCGCTGGTGTGGCCTCGCGCTCTCTGTTGGCGGTCACCACCTGGGCCCTGGACGAGATCGGTTTCCACCGCCTGGAGCTGGACCACTCGACCCGAAACCCCGCCTCGTGCAGGGTCGCCACAAAGTCCGGCTACCTCCTGGAAGGCACCAAGCGCAGCGCCGCCGTGCACGACGACGGACGACACGACATGCATCTCCATGCCCGCGTCCGAGGCGACTGAGCCTGGCAGCTCCCCTGCTCGATCCGCCGCGCCCGGTCCAGATCCCCGCGCGCTCCTGGAACCGGGGTTGGCCTGGCCGAAGGAGCAGCCTGCGGAGGCTGGGCGGAGCTCGGTGCCGCGCCGTTGAGGAACAGGTCGTACTGGGCAGACGAGTTGACCCCGGCCGGCCGCAAACGACGAGGGGTGGATGCGGCTCCCGCATCCACCCTCTCCAGCGGCTCATTGGAGCGCCGCCATCATGCGTCTGGGGGACGAGCATGACAGCGGACGCCGTCAGTCGCGGCCGCCCTTGTCCGGGGCCGGCCACGTGCCGGTGGCCCGTTCGATGGCCTTGGCGCCCGACCGGTCCACCGCACTGCGTACTACGGCGAAGATGGCACCCTGCACGGCCGCGGCGAACAGCACCTCGCCCCACCCGCGGTCGCGGTCCAGGGCGTCGGGTGCGTCGTCCTCGTGCCGGATCACCTTCCACGTCTTCTGGAAGGCGAGCCCGGCCAGCGATCCGCCCACCCATCCGAGGACGAATCCGACGGGCTTGTAGGCGAGTGGCAGCTTCTGCTTCTTCTTCACCGGTGACTCCCTCTCTGAATACCGACCCCTTACCTGAGGGCTCGTGGGACACCTCACGGGTGCCCTCCCATGGCAACCCCACACCGGAGACCACGATCCCGCCACCGCTGCCGCCGCCCGGCCCATGCCCCGGCCCCACCCATGCCCGGCACCAGACCGGCCAGACACTCGATCGGGGCGAGCTCCCTCGCGGAAGGCAGCCTCCAGCCCCCTAGGGCCTGTCCGCAAAGTCATGGGAGCCAGAGTTGTAGGCAGGCGAGGGTGACCATGGCTTGGTA
>NZ_BMMV01000049.1 GCF_014646115.1 Streptomyces camponoticapitis
GCTGTCGAGGTGGCTGACGGCGGTGTGGTGCTGACCGGGCGGGTGTCGGTCCAGTCGCAGCCGTGGCTGGCCGACCACGTTGTGGGTGGCACTGTCCTGATGCCGGGCACCGCTTTCGTGGAGCTGGCGATACGCGCAGGTGACGAGACCGGCTGCGACCACGTCGAGGAACTGACCCTGGAATCACCCCTGGTGCTCCCCGACCGCGGCGGTGTCGCCCTCCAGGTCCGGGTCGCCCCGGAAGACGAAGGCGGGCGGCGTACGTTCAGCGTCCACTCCCGCGGTGACGCCGACGACACGGCCACGGAGTGGACGCGGCACGCCAGCGGCAGCCTGACGGCCGGCGCACCGGAGACCCCGCCCGTGACGGATCTGGCCGCTTGGCCG
This sequence comes from Streptomyces camponoticapitis, assembly GCF_014646115.1. Lineage (GTDB taxonomy): Bacteria > Actinomycetota > Actinomycetes > Streptomycetales > Streptomycetaceae > Streptomyces > Streptomyces camponoticapitis. The sequence continues at coordinate 388 of NZ_BMMV01000049.1, forward strand.
CCCCCGGACGCCACCCCGATCGACGTCGACGCCCTCTACACGGACCTGGCCGGTATCGGCCTCGACTACGGTCCGCTCTTCCAGGGTCTACAGGCCGCGTGGCGACGCGGCGACGACGTCTTCGCCGAGGTCGCCCTCGCGGACGAAGCCGCTGGCTCGCGCTTCGTCCTGCACCCCGCGCTGCTGGACGCGGCGCTCCACACGATCGCGCTCTCGCGCCAGGACGGCGCGGACCGGGAAGCCGCGGGGCCCGCGCTGCCGTTCGCGTGGACCGGCGTGTCCGTGTACGCCGGTGACCTGGCGGCGCTGCGGGTCAAGCTCGGCGCCGGCGACTCCGGCAGCATTTCCCTGACGATCGCCGACACGTCAGGACAGCCCGTTGCGGCGGTCGAGTCGCTCGCGGTCCGGTCGGTCGACCCGGAGCAACTGCGCAGCGCGCGGACCTCCTCGCACGAGTCGCTGTTCGCACTGGAGTGGACACCGGTGCCCGCCGCGTCCGACGTCCCGGCACCCGCGGGAAGCTGGGCGGCTGTCGGCGCCGCGCCCGACCTCTCCGCACTCGGCGACGTCACCGCCTTCCCCGACCTCGCCGGCCTGGCAGAGGCCGTCGAGGCGGGCTCGGCCGACCCCGGGACCGTACTCCTGTGGCACGTACCGGATCAGGACGCCGTCACCGGCGATCCCGCCGCGGTCCACGGCAGGGCGGGCGACATCCTCGGCGTCGTACAGACCTGGCTCGCCGACCGCCGCTTCGACTCCGCCCGGCTGGTCGTCGTCACGCGGGGTGCCGTCGCGGCGGCACCGGACGCGGCCGACGCCGTCCCCGCCGACCTGTCCGGGGCCGCACTCTGGGGCCTGATCCGCTCCGCGCAGTCGGAGCACCCGGACCGCTTCGCGCTCCTCGACCTCGACGCGCACGACGCCCCATGGCCCGCCCTGTCCGCGGCGCTCGCCGCGGGCGAGCCCCAACTCGCCGTGCGCGGAGGGTCCCTCTACGCGCCCCGGCTGGTACGGGCCGCAGCCCCGGCCGACGACGGCAGTGGCCCCCGCGCCCTGGACCCCGACGGCACGGTGCTGATCACCGGCGGCACCGGCGGGCTCGGCGGTCTTGTGGCCCGGCATCTGGTGGCCGAGCACGGAGCCCGGCACCTGCTGCTGACCAGCCGGCGCGGCATGGACGCGCCCGGCGCGCAGGAACTGGCCGCGGAGCTGGCGGAACTCGGCGCCGCGGCGACGGTCGCCGCGTGCGACGTCGCCGACCGCGACGCCGTGGCCGCACTGCTGGCCGAGGTCCCCGCGGAACACCCGCTCACCGCGGTTGTCCACACTGCAGGTGTGCTGGACGACGGCGTGATGTCCTCGCTCACCCCCGGGCACTTGGACCGGGTCTTCGGCCCGAAGGCGGATGCCGCGTGGCACCTCCACGAGTTGACCGCCGGGCAGGACCTGTCGGCGTTCGTGCTGTTCTCCTCGGCGGCCGGGGTCCTGGGTGCGCCGGGGCAGGGCAACTACAGCGCGGCCAACGCGTACCTGGACGCGCTCGCGGCGTACCGCAGGAACTCCGGCCTCCCCGCCGTCTCGCTGGCATGGGGGCTGTGGGATCAGACCGGAGGCATCACCGCCCGGCTGGACCAGGCCCACAACGCCCGCCTGTCCCGCGGCGGCATGGTGCCGATGGCGCCGGCCGAAGGGCTGGCCCTCTTCGACGCCGCGCTCTCGCTGCACGCACCGATGACTGTGCCCATGCGGCTCGACTTCGCTGCGGCACGTGCGGCGGCCCGCGAAGGTACGATGCCTCCGCTGCTGCGGAAGCTGGTACGCGTCCCGGCCCAGCGGCCGAGCCGCGGCGGCACGTCGGCCCACGCCTCGTCCGCGCTGGCCGAGCAATTGGCTGGCCTGTCCGCGGCGGAGCAGGGGCGGCGCGTACTGGAGCTGGTGCGGTCGCACACCGCCACCGTGCTCGGCCACGCCTCGGCACACGACATCGAGGCCAGGCGGGGCTTCCTGGAACTCGGCCTCGACTCCCTGATGGCCGTCGAGCTGCGCAACCGGCTCAACGCGGCCACCGGCCTGCGGCTGCCCGCGACGCTGATCTTCGACTACCCCACCCCCGACGCGCTCGCCGAGTACATACGCGGGGAGTCGGTGGGCGTGGCGGAGGCACCGGCCGGGCAGGTTGTTCCGGTCGCGGCGGCGGCGGACGAGCCCATCGCGATCGTCGCGATGAGCTGCCGCTACCCGGGAGGCGTGGACACGCCGGAAGCCCTGTGGCGTCTTGTCGCCGAAGGCGGGGACGCGATCAGCGAGTTCCCGACCGGCCGCGGCTGGGACGTCGACGGCTTGTACGACCCGGACCCCGAGCGGGTCGGCAAGACGTACTCCCGCGAGGGCGGATTCGTCCACGACGCCGAACACTTCGACGCCGGATTCTTCGGGATCTCGCCGCGCGAGGCACTGACGATGGATCCGCAGCAGCGGCTGCTGCTGGAGTCCACGTGGGAGGTCTTCGAGCGGGCCGGCATCGATCCGCAGTCGCTGCGCGGTACCCCGACCGGCGTGTTCGCCGGCGTCATGTACAACGACTACCTTTCCCGGCTCCCGCGTACCCCGGAAGGGCTCGAGGGCCACTTCGGCACCGGCAGCGCGGGCAGCGTGGTGTCGGGCCGCGTGTCGTACACCTTCGGTCTCGAAGGTCCCGCGGTGACGGTGGACACGGCGTGTTCCTCGTCGCTCGTGGCCATGCACCTCGCGGCGCAGGCGCTGCGATCGGGCGAGTGCTCGCTCGCGCTCGCCGGCGGCGCCACGGTCATGTCCAGCCCGATCGCCTTCGTGGAGTTCAGCCGGCAGCGCGGGCTGGCGGCCGACGGGCGGTGCAAGTCGTTCAGTTCCTCGGCCGACGGCACCGGCTGGGGCGAAGGTGTCGGACTGCTGCTGCTGGAGCGGTTGTCGGACGCCGAGCGCAACGGGCATCCGGTGCTCGCGGTGCTGCGTGGCAGCGCCGTGAACCAGGACGGTGCCAGCAGCGGGCTGACGGCGCCGAACGGCCCGTCGCAGCAGCGCGTCATCCGGCAGGCGCTGGCCAGCTCGCGGCTGACGCCCGCCGACGTCGATGCGGTGGAGGCGCACGGTACGGGGACGACGCTGGGTGACCCGATCGAGGCGCAGTCGCTGCTCGCGACCTACGGCCAGGAACGTACCGACGACCGGCCGTTGTGGCTGGGGTCGATCAAGTCGAACATCGGGCATACGCAGGCTGCGGCGGGTGTGGCCGGTGTGATCAAGATGGTGATGGCGATGCGGCACGGTGAGTTGCCCCGCACGCTGCACGTGGACCAGCCGTCGCCGCACGTCGACTGGTCGACGGGGTCGGTGTCGCTGCTGACCGAGAACCGGCCGTGGCCGGAGACGGGCCAGCCGCGCAGGTCCGCGGTGTCCTCCTTCGGGATCAGCGGCACCAACGCCCACGTCGTACTGGAACAGGCGCCCGCACCCGCGGACGAAGCCGGGACCGGCGCGGAAGACGGTGACAACGTCGGCGAGGCGCCCGGGATGCCGGTCGTGCCCTGGCTCGTCTCGGCCGGTTCCGAGGCGGCGCTGCGTGCGCAGGCCGCACACTTGCACCGGCACCTGGCGGCCGCCCCCGGCCTGCGGGCGACCGATGTGGCCTACTCGCTGGCCACGAGCCGCGCTGCCCTGGAGCACCGGGCAGTCGTACTCGCGGGCGAGCACGAAGGTCTGCTTGCCGGCCTGGAGGGGTTGGCGCGGGGTGAGAGCGCCGCGGGCGTGGTGACGGGCGTTGCCCGTGGCACGAGTGGCCCGGCGGTGCTGATGTTCCCCGGTCAGGGATCGCAATGGGCCGGGATGGCGGTGCGTCTCTTCGAGGAGTCGCCCGCCTTCGCGGAGCAGTTGCGGGCGTGCGCGGATGCCCTTGCCCCGTACGTGGACTGGGACCTGCTCGCGGTGCTGCACGGCGAGGAGGGCGCGCCGGGGCTGGACCGCGTGGACGTGGTACAGCCGGTGCTTTTCGCGGTGCTGGTCTCGCTGGCGCACCTGTGGCGGGCGCACGGAGTAGAGCCCGCGGCGGTGTACGGGCACTCGCAGGGAGAGATCGCCGCCGTGTGTGTCGCGGGTGGTTTGTCGCTGCCGGACGCGGCGAAGGTGGTGGCGCTGCGGAGCCGGGCACTGGTCGCTTTGGCGGGCAGCGGCGGGATGATGTCCGTCGCGCTGGGCCGGGAAGCGATCGAGGAGCGGCTGGGCCGCTGGGACGGTGCGTTGTCGGTGGCTGCCGTCAACGGGCCGCGGTCGGTGGTCGTTTCCGGTGCGGACGCCGCGCTGGACGAGCTGGCTGCCGAGTGCGGTGAGGAAGGTGTCCGTACGCGGCGCGTCCCGGTGGACTACGCCTCGCACTCGCCGCACGTCGAGGAAGTCCGCGAGGAGCTGCTTGCGGCACTGGCGGACATCCGGCCGAAGGCCGCGGAGATCCCCTTCCTGTCGACGGTGACGGGGGAGTGGGAGGACACAGCCGGGCTGGATGCCGCGTACTGGTTCCGGAATCTGCGGGAGCCGGTGGAGTTCGAGGCGGCTACCCGGGCGCTGCTGGACGCGGGGCACCGGGTGTTCGTGGAGGCAAGTCCGCATCCGGTGCTCGTGGTCGGGGTGCAGGAGACCATCGACGACGTCAACGCGCCTGCCGCGGCCCTGGGGTCGCTGCGCCGCGACGAAGGTGGCCTGGACCGCTTCACCACCTCGGTCGCGGAGGCCTTCACCCACGGCACCCCCGTCGACTGGCCGGCGATGTTCGCCGGCGCAGGGGCGCGGCGGGTGGAGCTGCCGACCTATCAGTTCCAGCGTGAGCCCTACTGGCTGTCCGTCACGGGCGGCTCCGGGGATCCGATGGAGCTGGGCCAGGGCTCCGTGGAGCACCCGTTGCTGGCGGCCGCCGTGGAGCTGGCCGACGGCGGTGTGGTGCTGACCGGGCGGGTGTCGCTCCAGTCGCACCCGTGGCTGGGTGATCACGCGGTGGGCGGGACGGTCCTCATGCCCGGTACCGCCTTTGTGGAGCTGGCGATTCGGGCCGGCGACGAGGTCGGCTGCGACCGGGTAGAGGAGCTGACGCTGGAAGCGCCGCTGATCCTGCCCGAGCGCGGCGGTGCGGCACTCCAGGTCCGGGTCGCCCCGGAGGACGAGAGCGGGCTCCGCACCTTCACCGTGCACTCCCGCCCCGACGGTGAGGACGCGGCCGGCGAGTGGACGCAGCACGTGAGCGGCAGCCTGGCCGACGGCTCGGCGGCCGGCGATGCGCCCGTCGCCGGTGACCTCACGGCCTGGCCGCCCGCGGGCGCCACCCCCGTCGACATCGAGGGGCACTACGAGCGGGCGGCCGAAGCCGGCTACGGCTATGGCGACGCCTTCCAGGGGCTGCGGGCCGCGTGGCTGCGCGGGGACGAGGTCTTCGCCGAGGTCGCGCTGCCCGAGCCCGTCCGCGAGCAGGCCGCCGGGTTCGGCGTGCATCCGGCGCTGCTGGACGCCGCCGTGCAGGCGAGCGGCCTGGGCGACTTCTTCCCGGGCGAGAGCAAGGTGCGGTTGCCATTCGCGTGGAGTTCGGTGCGGCTCTTCGCCTCCGGTGCGTCCGCGTTGCGGGTGCGGCTGTCGCGCACGGGTGCGGACGGCATCGGTGTCGAGGTCGCCGACACGGAGGGCCGTCCGGTGGCGGTGGCCGGTTCGCTGGTTGTACGGCCGGTGGAGCCGGAGCAGTTGGCCCGGATGGGCGGCGGTGACGGCGACGGGCTGCTGCGGCTGGAGTGGACCGCGCTGTCCGGCGTCGGTTCCGCGCCGGCCGGGGGTTCGCCCGGCCGGTGGGGGATCGTCGGTGACGACGTACACGGCGTGGGTGCCGGTCTGCACGCGGCCGGTGCCGCCGTGGAGACCTACGCCGACATGGCGGCACTCGGCACCGCACTCGAAACCGGCACTCCCGTCCCCGACGTGGTCGCGCTGGTCTGCGCGGAAGCCGGGAAGTCGGGCGACGGGGTGGCGGCTGCGGTGCGTCAGGAAGTGTCGCGGGTGCTGGGGCAGCTCCAGGAGTGGCTTGCCGACGAGCGGTGGGCGTCCTCGCGGTTGATGGTGCTGACCCGTTCCGCGGTGTCGACCGCCCGCGGTGAGGACGTGCCGGATCTGACCGAGTCGGGTGTGTGGGGCCTGGTGCGTTCCGCGCAGTCGGAGAACCGCGACCGGATCACCCTGGTCGACCTGGACGACCCGGCGTCCGCCGGCCTGCTGCCCGCCCTCCTGGACAGCGACGAACCCCAGCTCGCCGTGCGGGCGGGAGAAGTGCTCGCACCCCGGCTCGCGCGGACCCACCCCGATCTCCTCTCGCCCCCGAACGGCGTGCCCTGGCGCCTGGACGTGCAGGGCAAGGACATCGGCCTTGAAGGTCTGGTGCCGCTGCCCTGCCCCGAGGTCTACGACCCGCTTCCCCCGGGCAAGGTGCGCGTCGCGATGCGCGCCGCCGGGCTGAACTTTCGCGACGTGCTCGTCGCCCTGGGGATGGTCCCGAACCGCGTGTTCACCGGCGGCGAAGGCGCCGGTGTCGTCACCGCCGTGGGGCCCGACGTGGAGGGCTTCGCCGTCGGCGACCGGGTGCTGGGATTCGTCCCGCAGGCGTTCGGCCCGCTGGCGGTGGCGGACCAGCGGGCGCTGGTGAAGATGCCCGCGGGCTGGTCCTTCGAGGAGGCCGCCGCGGTGCCCGCGGTGTTCCTGACCGCCTGGTACGGGCTGGTGGATCTCGGCGATCTGCGCAAGGGCGAAACGCTCCTCATCCACGCGGCGGCCGGCGGCGTCGGCACGGCGGCGACGCAGATCGCCCGCTATCTGGGCGCCGAGGTCTACGGCACCGCCAGCCTCCCCAAGCACGCCGTGCTGGAGGAGATGGGATTCGACGAGGCGCACCGCGCCTCGTCCCGCGACCTCGACTTCGAGGGCCATTTCCTGGAGGTCACCGAAGGGCGCGGGGTGGATGTCGTCCTCAACTCCCTGTCCGGAGAGTACGTCGAGGCGTCCGCGCGGCTCCTGCCGCGCGGTGGCCGGTTCCTGGAGATGGGCAAGACCGACATCCGCGACCCCCAGGACATCGCCGCCGCCTTCCCGGGAGTGGAGTACGAGGCGTACGACCTGATGCAGTCGGGGCCGGATCGCATGCAGGAGATGCTGACGGAGGTCGTGGGCCTGATCGAGGCCGGCGAGCTGCGGCACATCCCGGTGACGACGTTCGACGTCAGCCGGGCCCGGGAGGCGTTCCGCTACCTGGGCCAGGCGCGCAACGTCGGCAAGGTGGTGCTGACGATCCCGCCGCTGCTGGACGGCAGCGGGTCGGTGCTGGTGACCGGCGGGACCGGCGTGGTCGGCTCGGCCGTGGCGCGGCATCTGGCCGAGTCCTACGGTGTACGGCATCTGGTGCTGACCAGCCGGCGCGGCATGGCGGCGCCGGGCGCGGCGGAGTTGGTCGACGAGCTGGCGGGCCTGGGCGCGCAGGCGAGTGTGGTGGCGTGCGACGCGGCCGACCGCGACGCGCTGGCCTCGGTGCTGTCCGGGATTCCGGATGAGCATCCGCTGGCGGCGGTGGTGCATTCGGCGGGTGTCCTGGCCGACGGCGTGATCGGGTCCTTGACGGGAGAACATCTGGAGGCCGTGCTGCGGCCGAAGGTCGATGCGGCGGTGAATCTGCACGAGCTGACGCGGGACATGGATCTGTCGGCTTTCGTGCTCTTCTCCTCGGCTGCGGGTGTCCTCGGTGCGCCGGGGCAGGGCAACTACGCCGCGGCGAACGCCTTCCTGGACGGCCTCGCCGCCCACCGGCGGGCCCAGGGCCTGACCGCGACGTCCGTGGCGTGGGGCCTGTGGACCCAAGCCAGCGGGATGACCGGGCATTTGGACGAGCAGGACATCGCCCGTATGGGACGCTCCGGCTTCGTCGGCCTCTCGACGGACCAGGGGCTGTCGCTGTTCGACGCGGCGCTCAAGACCGACGAGGCACTGGCGATCGCCGTCCGGCTGGAGTTGTCCCGGCTGCGCAGGCAGGGGGCTTCCGGCGGCGTACCTGCGATGCTGCGCGGGATGGTCCGGGTTCCGTCGCGGCGGGTCGCGAGTGCCGCCGCGGACAGCTCCGAGCTGGTGCGGCGCCTGGTCGCGCTGTCCGAGGCGGAGCAGCGCCGGCTTCTCAGCGATCTGGTCCGGGGTCAAGCGGGCTCCGTGCTGGGCCACGCCTCACCGGAGTCGCTGGACAGCGCGCAGGCGTTCAAGGACATCGGGTTCGACTCCCTGACGGCCGTCGAGCTGCGCAACCGGCTCAACGCGGCCACCGGGCTGCGGTTGCCCGCGACGCTGATCTTCGACTACCCCACCCCCGACGTACTCGCCGACCACATCCGCCGGGAGCTGGGTGCCGGTGGCGGGAACGGCGCTGCCGGCGCCGGAACCCACGTCGACCAAGAGCTGACGCGGCTGGAGGCGGCACTTGCCGGCGTGCAGCCGACAGGCGAGGCACGAACCGCACTCACCGCCCGGTTGCAGGCCCTGCTCTGGAAGCTGGACGACGCGCCGGACGAGGCGGACAGCACCGACAAGAAGGCAGCCATCGAGTCCGCGGACAGCGCGGAAATGCTCGCCCTGATGGAGAAGGAACTCGGCCTGAACTGATCACGCCCGACCTCACGCCGCCCGTCTTTCACGTTGGAGGTGCACCCCAGATGGCTACCGAAGAAGGCAAACTCCTCGACTACTCCAAGCGGCTCATGACCGAGCTCGTGCAGACGCGCGAGCGGCTGAGCCGGCTGGAGAAGCAAGCCAGGGAACCGATCGCGATCGTCGCCATGAGCTGCCGGTACCCGGGAGGGGTGCAAACACCGGAAGACCTCTGGCAGTTGGTCTCCGCGGGCCGCGACGCCATCTCGGAGTTCCCGTCCGACCGGGGCTGGGACCTCGACGGGCTGTACGACCCGGACCCGGACAGCCTCGGGAAGTCGTACACGCGGCACGGCGGGTTCATGGACGACGTCGGCGGGTTCGACGCCGCGCTGTTCGGGATCTCGCCGCGCGAGGCGCTGGCGATGGATCCGCAGCAGCGGCTGCTGCTGGAGTCCGCATGGGAGGTCTTCGAACGCGCCGAGATGGACCCGATGGCGCAGCGGGGCTCACCCGTGGGCGTGTTCGTCGGGGCCATGGCTTCGGACTACACCCTGGGCATCACCTCCAGCGAAAGCGCCGAAGGCTTCGCGGTCACCGGCAGCCTCCCCAGCGTGGTGTCGGGCCGCGTCTCCTACGTCTTCGGTCTCGAGGGGCCCGCGGTGACGGTGGACACGGCGTGTTCCTCGTCGCTCGTGGCCATGCACCTCGCGGCGCAGGCGCTGCGGGCGGAGGAGTGCTCGCTCGCGCTCGCCGGCGGCGCCACCGTACTGCCGAGCCCGGCGGCGTTCGTCGAGTTCAGCCGCCAGCGCGGCCTGTCCCCGAACGGGCGGTGCAAGTCGTTCAGTTCGTCGGCGGACGGCACCGGCTGGGGCGAGGGCGTGGGTCTGCTGCTGCTGGAGCGGCTGTCGGATGCCGAACGCAACGGGCATCCGGTGCTCGCGGTGCTGCGCGGCAGCGCGGTGAACCAGGACGGCGCGAGCAACGGGCTGACGGCGCCGAACGGTCCCTCCCAGCAGCGGGTGATCCGGCAGGCGTTGGCTAACTCGCGGCTGTCGGCGGCCGATGTCGACGCCGTGGAGGCGCACGGCACGGGGACCACGCTGGGTGACCCGATCGAGGCGCAGTCGCTGCTCGCGACCTACGGCCAGGACCGCTCTGAGGACCGGCCGTTGTGGTTGGGATCGGTGAAGTCGAACATCGCGCACACGCAGGCAGCGGCGGGTGTGGCCGGTGTGATCAAGATGGTGATGGCCATGCGGCACGGGGAGCTGCCCCGCACGCTGCACGTAGAAGAGCCCTCGCCGCACGTCGACTGGTCGACGGGTGCCGTGTCGCTGCTGACGGAGAACCGGCCGTGGCCGGAGACGGGCCGGCCGCGCCGCGCCGGGGTGTCGTCCTTCGGCGTCAGCGGCACCAACGCCCACGTCGTACTGGAGCAGGCGCCGGCGACCGCGACGGCCGACGACGACGGTGGGCCGCCGGACGAGACGGTGGTGCCGCTGGTGCTGTCCGCGCGATCGGAGACGGCGCTGCGTGTCCAGGCGGAGCGCCTGCACCGGCACCTGGCGGCCGACCCGGGCCTGCGGCTGGCAGACGTGGGCTACTCGCTGGCCACCACCCGGGCGCGTCTCGACCATCGCGCGGTGGTGATCGGGGACGACCACGAGACCCTGCTCGCCGGACTGGAGGGGCTGGCGCGGGGCGAAGGTGCCGCGGGCGCGGTGTCGGGCGTTGCCCGTGGCGCGAGCGGCCCCGCGGTGCTGATGTTCCCGGGCCAGGGGTCGCAGTGGGCCGGTATGGCGGTGCGTCTCTCTGAGGAGTCGCCTGCTTTCGCGGAGCAGTTGCGGGCATGTGCGGATGCCCTTGCTCCGCACGTGGACTGGGACTTGCTCGCGGTGCTGCGCGGCGAGAAGGGCGCGCCGGGGCTGGA
>NZ_BMMV01000050.1 GCF_014646115.1 Streptomyces camponoticapitis
CTACACGCTCCCGGTCAGGGCCAAGGGCCTGAAGGCGAAGGCCAACAAGGACGGCTCGGTCACCTTCAAGCGCCTTCACCGACCTGTCGACCGAGGAGCAGGCTGTCTTCCTGGAACTGCTCACCCACGACCGCGACGGCACCGCCTGGTTGTGGGTCACGTTCAAGGCTCAGCGGATGGATCCGCTGCGCAACCGGGTCTCGGTCACCACCCGGACCGGGCCAGACGGCAACGGCCCCGCCCTGGACGGCGCTGCTCGCGAACTCCTGCGCGCCACCTATCTGCGCCCCCTTCGCGATGCGGAGGCGGAACTGCGCTCGGGCCGCGGGTCACGGCTGTCTCAGATCCTCGCCGGCTATCCGGCGATGAAGGACCAGGACGTCGACGACTTCGACCCGACCGGTGATGAACCCCCGTCGACCCTGCGGGGTATCCGGCGGCGGGCTGAGTGCGATATCCGCGACAACAAGGCTGTCGCGGAAGTGAGTGAGGACATCAACTCGGCCTACCTGCAGCGGTTCGCGATCGGTGATGACGTCTTGCGCGCCAAGATCAGCGTTGCCACAGACGCGACGCTGGTCCGCGCGCTGGAGCGGCTGGAGCTGAACCTCTTCACAGCATCCGACGAGTGGACGCGACGCGGACTCGGTTACAACAACGCCCTGTTCATGGCTGCGGAGCTGCTCCTGCTGGGTAAGAACGAACTGGCTCCTCTGCTGCTGATCGAGGAGCCTGAGGCGCATCTCCACCCCCAGCTGCAGACTCGGATCATGGACCTGCTGCGGGACAAGGCGCAGGGCGCAGGATGGTGACAGGTCACCTGTGCAGGTCATCCTCACCACCCACAGCCCCAACCTCGCCTCGTCGACGCCGGTCGAGTGTCTGACCCTCGTCGCGCGGGGACGTACGTTTCCGCTGCGGCGCGGTATGACGCGCCTGACCGAGGGGGACTACGCGTTTTTGACCCGGTTCCTGGACGTCACTAAAGCCGGAGGCGGCCCTGCCCTCTAGGGTCGCCCGCTGATGGGGAGCGACTTCACGCCGCACCGTAGTAGGAGTACCACTGGCCGGCTGTGATCCGGCAGCCGGCCTCGACCCAGTGCTTGAACTTGCCTCTGTCGTACCCGGTCCGGTCCTCCGTTCCACCACCCAGGCTTGTATGAGCGTGCCCGTGGACAGCGGCCGCCGGTGGCCCCGCGTCGACCGACACGACCCAGCCCTACAGCCGGGTCCTGTCCGGCGTGCCCGTCGGCAAGATCACCACGAGCGGCCTGTACGGCGCCTTCGACCCGGCGTGGCCGACGGCCGCCAGAACTTCGCCGGTCACGTCTTCGCCGAGGTGGCGCGCCAGGAAGGTGCCCGCCGCGCTGCTTTGGCACGGCGGCATCGACATCTCCAAGGTGGTGACGCCCCGGTGGATGCCCTACCCTGCGGGCAACCCGCGCAGGCGCTCCTCGGTTTCCCGCGTCCGGGCGTCGCGGTGCTGCGCGCGGTAGAGGGCCAGGGCCTGGAGCCACGCGTCACCCGCCGGACGGGTCCGGCCGAGCGCCGCGTGGGCCGACGCGAGTCCGCTGAGCGAGTCTGCCTCTCCCGGCGCGTCGCGAAGTCGCCGGAACAGAACGAGGGCGTCGCCGTGGTGCTCTACGGCGTCAAGGGGACGTCCGGCGCCGGTGGCGATGTGCCCGAGGGCCTGGAGCGCCGACGCCTCCCCGTCCGGGTGGCCTGCCGAACGGCAGGCTTCCAGTGCCGCCCGGCCACGGCTCTCGGCCTGCTCGTAGCGGCGCATCCCGGCCAGGCACTGGCTCAGCACGGTGAGAGCGTCGGCCTTTCCGGCCGCATCGCCGGCCGCCTCGCAAAGCTTGAGGGACAGCACGGCCTCGCCCAGAGCCTCCGAGCGACGCCCGCCGGCCAGCTGGGCTGCCGCCAGTTCCTGGTGGACGCGGGCCTGGCCGAAGAGATCGCCGGACGCCTCGAAATACGTCAGGGCCTGGCACAACTGGTCGACGGCCTGCTCACTCGGCTGGTCGGCGAGCAGCAGGGCTGAGGCCAGGTCGCGGCGTGCGGAACTCCGGAGACTCTCGACACCGGGACGGTCGAGCGCCATCGCGGCTTCCAACCCCGCGCGGCTGACGGCGAGCAGATCGTGGAGATGACCGCCGCGCCGGAGGAACGGGTGGATGTCCCGCGCCAGCCGCCAACCTTCCAGTCGCAGGTTCATCTGGCCCGCCAGGCGGATCACTTGAGGAAGCCCGTGGCATTCGCTCTCGAACCACCGCAGCGCCTGGTCCAGGTCCGCAGGCGGGGCGGTGGCGTCCTCGGGCACGTCGGCGATTGCGGCGGACGACGGCACACATGGATTCAGCACCCCGTGGGCGGCCGCCGCCGTCCTCACCTGAAACCCGATCAGTGCGTGAAGTGCCGCGGAGCGCTCCTGAGCGGGCTGGTGACCGGCGGAGCGTTCGGTGGCGTTGAGACGGACCATGTCGTGCAGCGCGTAGCGGCCGGGTGAGGTGCGGTGCGCCAGATGGGCCGACTCCAAGTTCGAGAGCAGCTCTTCCGACCGGGCGGGCGGCAGCCCGGTCAGCGCCGCCGCTACGGCCGGCGTGAAGTCGCGTCCGGGGGCGAGGGCGACCAGCCGCAGCATCCGGGCCGAGTCCGGGGGCAGGGCGTTGTACGAGGTGTCGAAGACGCCCCGCAGGGACGTGTACCGGTCTCCGGTCTCCAGTACGTCGAACCTGGTGTTGCTCGGGCGCAGATCCTCCGCGAGTACGGAGAGCGGCACGTGCGGGCGGGACATGCTGCGGGCGGTGGCGATGGCCAGGGCGAGCGGCAGCTTCCCGCATCTCGAGATGATGGCGCCGACGGCGTCCGGCTCGGCCGAGGTACGGCGGTCTCCGAGGCGGACGGTGAGGAACTGACGTGCGGCCTCGGTGGAGAGCACGTTCAGGGTGATGGAACGCGCCCCCTCGGCCCCCACCAAACCCTCCAGCCGGTTACGGCTTGTGATCATGAGTCGGCAGGTCGCCGAGTCGGGCAGCAGCGGGCGCACCTGTTCCACGTCGTGAGCGTTGTCCAGGAGCAGCAGTATCCTCCTCCGGGCCAGGAGGCTGCGATACAGGGCGTATTGCGCGGCCGCGCCAGCGGGGATCGCCCGCGTCCGCACGCCGAGAGCGCTGAGCAGGTCGCGTACCACCGTCTCCGGCCGGGTGGCGGGGACAACGGGGTTGAAGCCCTGCAGGTTGACGTAGAGCTGACCGTCGGGGAACTGAGCAGCGTTGTCGTGCGCCCAGCGCAGCGCCAGGGCGGTCTTGCCTACGCCGCCGAGACCGCTGATGACGACGACTGGCGACGGGGCCGTCGACCGCCAGGCGTCCAGTTCGGCGAGTGCGGAGGTCCGGCCGACCAGCAGAGAGGGTGACGCGGGAAGGGTGTTGCGGCCCGGTTCGCCGGGGACCGCGGTCCGGGGCCCCACCGCCGTGGCAGGCCCGTCCGCGGTGTCCAGGGAAGGGTCGGCGTTGAGCATCCGCAACCGGAGGTCTCTGAGCCGGGACCCGGGCTCCGCGCCCTTCTCCTGGGCGAGGAGCTGCCTGGTGCGCTCGTAGCAGTCCAGGGCCTGTGCGACGTGTCTCTCGCGGTAAAGAGCGAGCATGAGCTGCCCCGTCACCCGTTCGTCGAGCGGCCTCCTCTGGGCGAGGGACCTCAGACTGCTGAAGATCTCCTGGTGCCTGCCCCGGCGGAGCAGCAGGTCGTTGCGGTCCAGCTGGGCCAGTAACCGCATCCGGCCGAGGGTCTCCCGCAGTCTGCCGATCCAGGGTGTGTCCAGGGCACCGAAGGCGTCGGCCTTCCACAGGGAGAGCGCCTCGTCCAGCAGGGCGAGGGTCTTCCCGTCGTCCGTGGTCCTCCCCGCCCGCGCGATGAGTTCACGGAAACGGTGGAGGTCGACCGCGGCCGTGGTCTCCTCGTTGAGAGTGAGGACGTATCCGCCTGTCTGCCGTTCGACCTGGGCCGCCCGGCCGGCCGGGCCGAGGGCCGCCCGCAGCCGGGACAGGTAGGCGTACAGCGTCGGCCTGGCCTTCTCGGGGGGTCGTTGGCCCCAGACGCGCTCGATGAGTTCGTCGACCGGGACCGGGCGGTTGGCGTCGGTGAGCAGGCCGACAAACACGGACTGGCCACGCGGATGACCGAGGTCGACGGGCCGTCCGTCGATGCGTGTCGCGATGTCGCCCAGAACAGAGATGTCCACTGGCAATTTTTGTCCCAAGGGGAGTACGCGGGCGCCCGAAGGCCTCCGTTCCTGAACCGACTTGTGGTGCCGGACAGTACTTAGGGCACGCACGAGCCGGCATACAACGGGCGCATAATCCCCGCACAAGACCACGGCGGCATACCTGGCCCATGGCCGCCCGCCGCCGGTTGCACGGGGGTTGTGCGTCCCTCGTACGCCTCTGGGGAGCGGGTGCTCCTATCTTTTGCTGCCCGGTCAGTCCCGTACTCGGGATGCCGAGGTGCGGCGCCATGAACAGGCGATCGCGTGGCTGATGCCGCTTCGCAGTCCAGGAGCGCAGACGCATGAGGAAGGAGCGGGCGTGCCCGCGATACTGAGGAACAAGAACGTCTGCCTTTTCCTGCTGGGCGATCTGCTCGCGAACCTCGGCAACTACGCACTGTGGCTGGCGATGGCGGTATGGGTGAAAACACTGACCGGGAGCACTGCGGCTGCCGGCATGGTCATGTTCTCCTTCGTGCTGGGCAGTCTGTCCCTTCCCGTCTTCGGAGTGCTCGCCGATCGCTATCCGAGGAAGCGCCTGCTCGTCGTTGGCTACCTTTCCTTCGCCGTTGCGGCGTTCGTACTCCTCCTGGTCGATTCCCCGGACGACATCTGGATGATCTACGCCGTCGTCTTCGCCAACGGGCTGAGTGGCGCTCTGGCCGCCCCGGCGCTTTCCGCCCTGCTGCCCTCCCTGGTGTCCGACGACCACCTGCCGCTGGTCAACGGCGCCCACCAGTCCCTGCACGGGGTGCTGCGACTCTTCGCACCGGCCCTCGGTGTCGGTGTGTTTGCCGTGGTCGGCGGCCCCACCGTCGCGGCAGGTGTGGCCTGCTCCTTCCTGCTCGCCACGGGCGCGGTGCTGTTGGTCCGGCCGACGGCGCCGACGGACGCGGCGGGGCCCGGGCCGACGGACCCGGCCGAATCCGGAGCGAAACGGCCGGAGAAATTCAACTGGTGGGAGGAGGTGTCTGGCGGGGCTGCCTTCCTCCTGCGGAATCCGCTGCTTCGCAGGATCACGGTCGCCACCGCCATCGCCGTGCTGGGCATCGGATTCTTCGAGGTCCTCGGCATCGAGGTGGTCACGAAAGGGCTGGGACGTGACGCGTCGGCCCTGGGTCTTCTCGGAGTGGCTCAGGGTGTGGGCTGCATGGTCGGCGGTGTCACCGTGGGCATGCTGCTGCGGAAGTTCCGGGAACAGGCCATCATCGCCGTCGCCATGGTGATCTGCGCGTTGTCCACCCTGGCCCTCGTCGTTCCGCTGCTCCCGGTGGTTCTGTTCGCCGTGTTCGCCCTGGGCCTGATGCTGCCCGCGCTGACCGCCCCCACCACCACCGCCCTGCAACGGCAGGTCCCCGACTCACACCTCGGCCGGGTGTTCGCCGCCTTCGAGTTCGCGATCACCATGCCGCAGACGGTGTCCATGGCGACGGGAGCCCTGCTCATTTCGCACGTCGACTACCGCATTCTCCTCGGGGTCGTGGCCGTGATGCTCTGCCTGGCGGCCGGCTACGTGGCCGCTCCCGCCCGGAAGTGGGCGGACGGTGCCCCCGAGCGGACCGAAGCCGTCGAGACCGAGGCAGAGACGGCGGAGTCCGACTCGCGTCCTCGGACGGCCCTTCCGGAGGCGCGGTGAACACGGTGGCCACCAGACATCGGCAGGACCAGCTCCGCGTCCTGACCGCCGCAGGACTGGTCATGAGCCGGGCGCAGCGACTCTCGCGCTTCACCATCGGCCCGGAGGGAGGAGCGGCTCAGCCTCTGGTCCTGCCGTGGCGGGTCACTCTGGACATTGCCGCACGAGCGGTGGCGGAACGATTCCCGGCGGCGGGCACCACGCCCGGGGATCGGTGGCTGTCCGGCCGGACGGGCCTGCTACTCCGCCCCGGCAGGGCGGGGAGGTTCTCCGTCACCGTCCCCGAGGACCTACGGCATCTGGACGCCGATCTGGTCACGGGGCGGGTCACCGCGCTTCTGGGCCGTTGGGACGAGACCTTGGCCAGCCCCCTGGGGCAGGTGCCGCTCTGGGGGGAACGGGACCGTACGGTCATCGGCTCCGGGAGCGGGACAACCCTGGCGGCACCCCGCCGGACGGTTCCCCAGGCGTTCGCCGACCGAACGGCGGCAGAGCCCGACGGGGAATGCCTGGTCGACGACCACGGGGCCATGAGCTGCGCCGAACTGGCCTCCCTCGCCGCGGACTACACGGCGGGACTGCGCCGGGCGGGCATCGGCCCCTCAGACGTGGTGGCGGTCGACATGCCACGCGACAGGCAGCTCATCGCCGCCTGCCTCGGCATCTGGGGCGCCGGCGCAGCCTTCATGCCCATCGACACCGACCACCCGGTCGAACGGGTGGCCGGGCAGGTCGCCGCCGCAGGTGCGCGTGCCGTCGTGGGGGACCCCGACGGACGCCTTGCCGGGTCCCTGCCCCGCGTCGGGCCGGTGCCCGGCGGCCCCCACACGCCTTTGCGCCACAGCGCCACCGACGACCTGGCCTACGTGCTGTGCACCTCCGGGTCCACCGGCCTGCCCAAGGCGGTGGGGGTCTCCCACGGGGCGCTGGCCGGCTGCGTCGACGCGTTCATCGGCCTCCTGGGCGTCGGCCGTCGGGTCGCCCACCTGACGGCCGCCACGTTCGACATCTCCCTCCTGGAGTTCGCCTACCCCCTGGTCACCGATGGCGTACTGCTGATGGTGGACAGCGTCCGGCGGAAGGAACCGGCGGCCGCGAGCCAGTGGCTTACCGACCGACGGGCGGACGTCATCCAGGCCACTCCCAGCATGTGGAGTCTGCTCGTCGGCTGCCTGCGCGGTGACTGGTCCCACGCCGTACTGCTGTGCGGGGGCGAGGCGCTGGCACCCGGTCTCGCGGCCCGGCTCACCTCTACCGGCGCCGACGTCTGGAACTGTTACGGGCCGACCGAAGCCACCATCTGGTGCACCACTCATCGCGTCGGGCCGGGGACGGACGGGGTGGTGCCGATCGGCACGCCACTCCCCGGAACGACCGCCCATGTGCTGACCGGCCCGGAGCTGGAACCCGTTCCGGTCGGAGAGCTCGGTGAACTCTGCGTCGGCGGGCGGCAGCTCGCCGTCGGCTACCTCGGCCGGGACGATCTCACCGCCGAGGCTTTCATCGACCACGCCGTGCACGGCCGGCTCTACCGGACCGGCGACATCTGCTCATGGCAGCGGGACGGCACTCTGCGGATCCACGGCCGGACCGACGACCAGGTGAAGATTCGCGGACACCGGGTGGAGCTGACCGAGGTGGACGCGGTCGCCGAGTCTTGCCCCGGTGTGCGGAGGGCAGCCGCCGTCGCCGTCCCGCAAGGTGACGACCTCGCCCTCCTCTGCTGCCTGGAGCCTCAGCCCGGGGCGTCCCCCGACGTCGCGGACATCAGGGCCTTCATGGCGGCACGGCTCCCCTCGGCATGGTTGCCGACTCAGTTCGCCGTCCTCGCCGAACTGCCGCGCATGTCGAGCGGAAAGATCGACCGCCGCTCGCTGCGGGCCCTCGCCCAGACCTTGGAACCACTCGCGTCATGAAGTCGGAGGACTCACACGGTGAAGATTCTCGGTATCAGCGGTTTTGACACCGGTGCGGAATTCAAACGTGCCCAGCTGCCGGAGCTGAACGGGCGTGAACTGCGCATCCTGCAGGGACAGGACTCGGCTGCCGCACTGCTCGTGAACGGCACGGTGCGGGCCGCCGCCGCGGAGGAACGGTTCAACGGGCTCAAGGCCACCGGCCTCTTCCCGGTCGCCGCGATCCACGACGCGCTGCAGTCCGGCGACGTCAAACCGCAGGACCTGGACCTGGTCGCCCATGGCTTCGCCTACCGGCGTCCGCCCGCCTCCGAAGGAGACGGGCACGACTTCCACGTCCGGCGGTTCGAGCAGGTGTACGACCCCGAACTGCAGGTACGGCTGCTGGAGGAGCACTTTCCTGGAGTCGACTGGGCCGAGCGATTCCGCCCGGTGCCCCACCACCTCGCCCACGCGGCCAGCGCCTACTATCCGTCCGGAGCCGGCGAGTCGCTGATCCTGGTGGCCGACGGCATGGGGGAGAACGAGAGCCTCACCGTGGCGGTGGGGCAGGGATCCGACATCGAGATCCTGCACACCGTCCCCGTCATGCACTCGCTCGGCACCTTCTACGGCGCGGTAACCCTCTACCTCGGCTTCGACTTCATGCTCGACGAGTACAAGGTGATGGGCCTGGCCTCCTTCGGAGACCGGACTCGCTACGCCAAGGACTTCGGCGACCTGGTGGTTCGCCATCCGAACGGCCGCTACGCGATACCCCTGCTGGCCCGCAACCGGGGCCTGGCCGAACAAGAGAGCCTGCGCGGCACCCTCCGGGTCCTGGCCGAAAGATTCGGTCCGGCCCGTGAGCCCGGCACCGCGATCGAGCAACGGCACATGGACATCGCCGCCGCGGCGCAGGCGGAACTCGAGGCCTGCCTGCTGCACGTCCTCGTCCACTACCAGGCCGAGACCGGCCTGCGGACCCTCAGCTTCGCGGGCGGCGTCGCGCTGAACTGCACCGCCAACGGGGCCGTCTCGCGGAGCGGGCTCTTCGACGCCGTGCACATTCCGCCCGGCGCCGGCGACGACGGGACCGCCGTGGGCGCGGCCATGTACGCCGCGGCGAACTCGCAGCAGTCGACGTCCGTCGCACGCGCCACCATGCCGTACTGGGGCAGTTCGTACACCCGGGCCGAAATCAGGTCCGCACTCGACGAGCGGCCGGACTGCGAGGCGACCTGCCATGACAACGTGGCCGACCTCGCCGCCGAGACGGCGCGGGCACTGGCGGACGGAGAGGTCGTTGCCTGGTTCCAGGGTGCCATGGAGTTCGGACCGCGGGCGCTCGGCCACCGCAGTATCCTCGCCGACCCGCGCGAGGGCGTCATGCGCGACCGGATCAACACTCTGATCAAACACCGCGAGGACTTCAGGCCCTTCGCTCCCGTCGTGCTGCACGATGCCGCGACCCGGTTCTTCGAGATCGAGCCTGGCGAGGAGGACCGGTACGCCCACATGCTGATCGCCACCGCCACCCGGCCCGAGCACCGCCACCACCTCGGCGCCGTCACCCATGTGGACGGCAGCGCACGGGCTCAGACGCTACGGCCCGAGCACAACCCTGAACTCGCCGCAGTCATCACGGAGTTCGGACGGATCACCGGCGTGGAGGTGCTCCTCAACACCTCCTTCAACCTGCGGGGCCAGCCGATCGTGCGTGATCCCGCGACGGCACTGGAGACCTTTGTCCGTGGCGGGCTCGACCGACTGGTCATCGGCGACTTCTCCGTCCGGCGGCGTACGAACGAAGGAGTACGGCGATGAGCGGCCACAACTACGCGGTCCAGGCGCCGGGCCGGGCCGACCAGGACGTCCCCACCTACGAACGAGCCTCGCTGAGCCACGAGATGCCGGCCGCCCGGCAGGATCTGACCACCGCAACCACGCACCACCCGGCCACGCCCGCTCAGGTCGCTGCTGCCGCCCTGCACGGTGTGCTCGCGACCCACGACCGGGCGGGAACCGCCCTCTTCCTGCCCGGTGGCGACCGGACCCTCGCTCCGGACGTCCGGCCGGTGACGCCCGGCACCCCCCTGTCCATGCTGCTGGAGCTGGCCCCCGTGGCGCCGGTTCCCGAGGACGTCCGGACCCTGCCCGCCCCCGGCGTCGCACTGCTGCTGACCGAGGACGAGCAGGCCTCCACGCCGACCGCAGGGGCACTCGACGCCGCCGACGTCGTGGTGCACCTCGACCTCACGGCCGAGCCCGCGACCGCCACCTGGGTCTACGACGTCGACAGCTACACCGAGCCCGTCGTCGCGGCACACGCGCGAGCCTTCGAGCTGCTCCTCACCCGGCTGGCCGGCCGGTTCCCCGGAACCGTTGAGGACGTGCGCCGGTCCTCCGGTCCACAGTTGGCCCGGCTGGCCCCGGCCCGCGGCACCCGCCGGGCGGAGAGCGACACCGAGAGACTGCTCGCCGATCTTTGGTCCGACTTCCTCGGCTTCGACGAGATCGGCCCGGACGACGACTTCTTCGCTCTCGGGGGCGACTCGACGAACGCCACCCGCATGATGGTCCGGATCAACGAGCAGTGGGGCGTCCGGGTGGACCCGGACGAGTTCTACACCGAGTCCACCCTGGCCGCTCTGGCCGCCGAGGTCGACCGGCTGACGGCCGGCTCCGGACGCACCGCCGACCTGTCCCTGCCTCAAGTTCCCGCCGGTTCGGGTGGTGGGGTGGTGTCGTTTGGTCAGGAGCGGTTGTGGTTTTTGGATGAGTTGTCGGGT
>NZ_BMMV01000051.1 GCF_014646115.1 Streptomyces camponoticapitis
CCGCGTACTGGTTCCGCAACCTGCGCAACCCGGTGCAGTTCGAAGCGGCCGTACGGACCCTGCTGGACGCCGGCAAGCGGGTGTTCATCGAGGCGAGTCCGCACCCGGTGCTCACCGTCGGCGTACAGGAGACCATCGACACCACCGGTCTGCCCGCCTCGACGCTCGGGTCGCTACAGCGCGACGAGGGCGGACTCGACCGCTTCACCGCTGCCCTCGCCGAAGCCTTCGCGCACGGCGTGGACCTCGACTGGCGCGCCGTGTTCGCAGGATCCGCCGTCCAGGCCGTCGAGCTGTCCTTCGACCGGGCCGCCGCCGAGGCCGCGCCCCCCGCGAACGCGGCCGAGACGCGCTTCTGGCAGGCCGTCGAAGACGGTGACATCGTGGCACTCGGCGACACCCTCGGCCTCACCGACGAGGACACCGCCTCCTCCTTCGACTCCGTCCTGCCGGCCCTCACCTCGTGGCGCCGCCGCCAGCAGGCACGCTCCACCGCGGACGCGTGGCGCTACCGCGTCACGTGGAAACCGATCCCCACCACCCAGGACCCCGCACCCCCGACGGGGGCCTGGGTGGTGGCCCACTCCACCGGAGCCGACGGGCGGGACCGGGCCGACGCCGTCATCGGCGCGCTCATCGCCCGCGGCGCCGACGTCAGGCCCGTCGCGTTCGACCCCGCCGCGACCGACCGCGCGGAGCTGCACCGCCGCCTCGGCGAACTCGGCGGGAACGGCGCACAGATGGGCGGCGTCCTCTCGCTGCTTGCCCTGGACGAGGAGCCGCACCCGGCGCACCCGGGCGTCAGCCGCGGGCTCGTCGGCAACGTCACGCTGCTGCAAGCCCTCGGGGACGCGCACATCGGCGCCCCGCTGTGGATGGCCACGCGCGGCGCCGTCACCACCGGCCCCGCCGATCGCACCGACCGGCCCGGGCAGTCCCAGACCTGGGGCGTCGGCCGCGTCGCCGGCCTGGAGCACCCCGACCGCTGGGGCGGGCTCGTGGACCTCCCCGAGCACGTCGACGAGGCCGCCGCGCAGGCGCTCTGCGCCGTACTCGGCGGAGACGGCAGGGAGGACCAGCTCGCCGTCCGCTCCACGGGCCTGTTCGCCCCGCGGCTGACGCACGCGCCGCTCACCGACGAGACGCCCGCGAGAAACTGGGCGCCGCGCGACACCGTGCTGATCACCGGTGGCACCAGCGGCGTCGGCGCCCACCTCGCCCGGTGGCTGGCCGCCAACGGCGCCGCGCACCTGGTGCTCGCCAGCCGGCGCGGCCCCGACGCCCCCGAGGCCCCCGAGTTGCGGCGGGACCTGGAAGAGCTGGGCGTCCGCGTCACGATCGCCGCCTGCGACGTGGCCGACCGCGACGCGCTCGAAGGGCTCATCCGCGGCGCCGAGGCCGACGGGCCGCCCATCCGCGGTGTCGTGCACGCCGCCGGTGCCGCCCACTTCCGTACGCTGGACGAGAGCACCGTCGCCGATCTGGAGCACGTGCTGCTGGCCAAGGCGACCGGCGCCGCCCACCTCGACGAGCTGCTCGGCGAATCGGTGGACGCCTTCGTGCTCATCTCCTCCATCGCCGGCATCTGGGGCGGCGCGGACCACGGCGGCTACGCCGCGGCTAACGCCTATCTGAACGCGCTGGCCGAGCACCGGCGCGCCCGCGGCCTGGCGGCCACCTCCGTCGCCTGGGGCGTCTGGGCCGACGGCGGGATGAACCAGGCTGAAGGCATCGAGCAACTGCGCAGGCGCGGCCTGCTGGAGATGCCGACCGAGCACGCCATCGCGGCCCTGACCCGGGCGCTGGACCACGACGAGACCACCGTCACCGTCGCCGACGTCGACTGGGAGCGCTTCGCGCCCTCCTTCATCATGGCCAGGCCGCAGCCGCTGCTGGAAGACCTCCCCGAGGTCCGCCAGGCACTCGGACTCGACGGCGCGGCACGCGACGAGACCGCGGCCGACTCCGCACTGGCACGGCGCCTGACCGGCCTGCCCGTCGCGGAACAGCTCAGGTCGCTCTCCGACCTCATCCGCTCCCAGGCGGCCGACGTGCTCGGGCACGAGAACCCGGCCACGGTCCAGGCCGACCGGGCCTTCCGCGACCTCGGCTGCGACTCCGTCACGGCCGTCCAACTGCGCAACCAGTTGACGGCGGCGACCGGGCTGCGGCTGCCCGCCACGCTCGTCTTCGACTACCCCACCCCCGACGTCCTCGCTCGGCACCTCCGCGAGGAACTGCTCGGCACGGACCGCGCTCCGGCGACCCCCGCCCCCGCGCCCTCGGGCGCCTCCGACGACCTCGTCGCGATCATCGGGGTGGCCTGCCGCTACCCGGGCGGGGTGTCGTCGCCGGAGGACCTGTGGCGGCTGATCGCCGAGGGCCGGGACGTCGTCTCCGGGTTCCCCACGGACCGCGGCTGGGACGTCGAAGGCCTCTACGACCCGGACCCGGACAGCCTGGGCAAGACGTACGTACGCCACGGCGGGTTCCTCGACGTCGGCGCGTTCGACGCGGAGCTGTTCGGCATCTCGCCGCGCGAGGCGCTGGCGATGGACCCGCAGCAGCGGCTGCTGCTGGAGACCGCGTGGGAGGTGTTCGAGCGGGCGGGTATCGACCCGATGTCGCTGGGCGGCACCGAGACCGGCACCTACGTCGGCGCGGTCGCCTCCGACTACGTCACCGGCATGCCGTCCGTGCCCGAGTCCGTCGAGGGCTACGCGGTCACCGGCAGCGCGAGCAGCGTGATCACCGGCCGGCTGGCGTACTCCTTCGGTCTCGAAGGGCCCGCGGTGACGGTGGACACGGCGTGTTCCTCGTCGCTCGTGGCCATGCACCTCGCGGCGCAGGCGCTGCGTGCGGGGGAGTGTTCCCTCGCCGTGACCGGCGGGGTGTCGGTGATGTCCAGCCCGAAGGCGTTCGTCGAGTTCAGCCGGCAGCGCGGCCTCTCCAAGGACGGGCGGTGCAAGGCGTTTGCCGCCGCCGCCGACGGCTACGGGCCCGGGGAAGGCGTGGGCCTGGTGCTGCTGGAGCGGCTGTCGGACGCCGAGCGCAACGGGCACCAGGTGCTCGCGGTGCTGCGCGGCAGCGCGATGAACCAGGACGGCGCGAGCAACGGCCTGACCGCGCCGAACGGACCCTCCCAGCAGCGCGTCATCCGGCAGGCGCTCGCGAACTCGCGGCTGACGTCCGCCGACGTCGATGCGGTGGAGGCGCACGGTACGGGGACGACGCTGGGTGACCCGATCGAGGCGCAGTCGCTGCTGGCGACGTACGGCCAGGAGAGGTCTGAGGGCCGGCCGTTGTGGCTGGGGTCGATCAAGTCGAACATCGCGCACACGCAGGCTGCCGCCGGTGTGGCCGGTGTGATCAAGATGGTGATGGCCATGCGGCACGGGGAGTTGCCCCGCACGCTGCACGTCGACGAGCCGTCGCCGCACGTCGACTGGTCCGCTGGTGCCGTGTCGCTGCTCACCGAGAACCGGCCGTGGCCGGAGACGGGCCGGCCGCGCCGGGCCGGGGTGTCGTCCTTCGGCGTCAGCGGCACCAACGCCCACGTCATACTGGAACAGGCGCCCGCACCCGCCGACGAAGCCGCAGCCGACGGGGACGAAGCCCCGCTCGACGCGGTGGTGCCGCTGGTGCTCTCCGCACGGACGGAAGCGGGGGTACGTGCCCAGGCCGAGCGGCTGCACGGGCACCTGTCGGCCGACCCGGGCCTGCGGCTGACGGACGTGGGCTACTCGCTGGCCACCACCCGCGCGCGTCTCGACCATCGCGCGGTCGTGGTCGGGGACGACCGCAAGGTGCTGCTCGCCGGCCTCGACGCGCTCTCCCGCGGTGACCTCGCCCCGCACGTGCGGAGCGGGCCGGCCCGCGGCAAGGCCTCCGCGGTGCTGATGTTCCCGGGCCAGGGCTCGCAGTGGGCCGGTATGGCGGTGGAGCTGTTCGAGCAGTCGCCGGTCTTCGCGGAGCAGTTGCGGGCGTGCGCGGACGCGCTGGCTCCGTACGTCGAGTGGGATCTGCTCGACGTGCTCCGCGGTGCGGAGGGTGCGCCCGCGCTGGAGCGGGTGGATGTCGTGCAGCCCGCCTTGTTCGCCATGCTGGTCTCGCTGGCGGAGCTGTGGCGGGCGCATGGGGTCGAACCGGCCGCGGTGTACGGGCACTCCCAGGGCGAGATTGCCGCCGTGTGCGTGGCCGGTGGTCTGTCCTTGCAGGACGCGGCGAAGGTAGTGGCGCTGCGCAGCCGGGCGTTGGTGGCCTTGTCCGGGAGCGGCGGGATGATGTCCGTCGCGCTGGGCCGCGAGGCGATCGAGGAGCGGCTGGGCCGATGGGACGGCGTCTTGTCGGTGGCCGCCGTCAACGGGCCGCGGTCGGTGGTCGTTTCCGGCGCGGACGCCGCGCTGGACGAGCTGGCCGCCGTGTGTGCGGAGGAGGGCGTGCGGGCGCGGCGCGTCCCGGTGGACTACGCCTCCCACTCGCCGCAGGTGGAAGAGGTCCGGGAGGAACTGCTTGCGGCGCTGGCGGACATCCGGCCGAAGTCCGCCGACATTCCCTTCTTGTCGACGGTGACGGGGGAGTGGGAGGACACGGCGGAGCTGGACGCCGGGTACTGGTTCTGGAATCTGCGGGAGCCGGTGGAGTTCGAGGCGGCGACCCGGACGCTGCTGGACGCGGGGCACCGGGTGTTCGTGGAGCCTAGTCCCCATCCGGTACTGGTCGTAGGCGCGCAGGAGACGATCGACGACGTCGGCGTCCCTGCCGCGGCCCTCGGCTCGCTGCGCCGCGACGAAGGCGGCCTGGACCGTTTCCTCATCTCGCTCGCGGAAGCCTTCACCCACGGTGTCGACCTCGACTGGCCGGCCGTCTTCGCGCGGTCCGCACCGCGCCGGGTGGAGCTGCCGACGTACGCCTTCCAGCACGAGCGGTTCTGGCTCTCCCCTTCGATCGCCACGGGCGATCCGGCCGAGTTGGGCCAGGGCTCCGTGGAGCATCCGCTGCTGGCAGCCGCTGTCGAGGTGGCTGACGGCGGTGTGGTGCTGACCGGGCGTGTGTCCCTCCAGTCGCACCCGTGGCTGGCCGACCACAGCGTGGGTGGCACGGTCCTGATGCCGGGCACCGCTTTCGTGGAGCTGGCGATACGCGCAGGGGACGAGGTCGCTTGCGACCACGTCGAGGAACTGACGCTGGAAGCGCCGCTGATCCTGCCCGAGCGCGGTGGCCTGGCGATGCAGGTCCGGGTGGCTCCGGAGGACGGCAGCGGGCGGCGTACGTTCAGCGTCCACTCCCGCGGTGACGACGGCCTGCGGGAGTGGACGCGGCACGCCAGCGGCAGCCTGACGGCCGGCGCACCGGAGACCCCGCCCGTGGCGGATCTGGCCGCTTGGCCGCCCGCGGGCGCCACCCCGGTCGACATCGAGGGCCATTACGAGCGGGCGGCCGAGGCGGGCTACGGCTTCGGTCCGGCGTTCCAGGGCCTGCGGGCCGCGTGGCGGCGCGGCGACGAGCTGTTCGCCGAGGCAGCTCTGCCGGAGGACGTACGGGGCCAGGCCGGCCGGTTCGGTGTGCATCCGGCGCTGCTCGATGCGGCCGTGCAGGCATGCGGGCTGGGGGACTTCTTCCAGACCGCGGACGAGGTCCGGTTGCCGTTCGCGTGGAGTTCGGTGCGGTTGTTCGCCTCCGGTGCGTCCGCGTTGCGGGTGCGTCTTACCCGGACCGGTGCCGACGGCATCCGCGTCGAGGTCGCCGATACGGCGGGCCGTCCCGTGGCGGTCGCCGGTTCGCTGGTCGTACGGCCCGTGGACGCGGAGCAGTTGGCCCGCATGGGCGGCGGCGACGGACTGCTGCGGCTGGACTGGACCACGCTGCCGGACGGTGCCGCGTCCGCCGGGGGTTCCTCCGGCAGGTGGGTGATCGTCGGCGCGGACGTGCACCGCGTGGGTGCCGGCCTGCACGCCGCCGGTGTCCCCGTGGAGACGTACGCCGACATGGCCGAACTCGCCGGCGCACTCGAAACGGACCTCGCCGAGGACGAGGACGACAGCGCCACGGATGACGCGGAACTCCTCGTCCCCGACGTCATCGTGCTGGTCTGCGCGGACGCGCGGGCCGGGGAGTCGGGCGACAATGTGGCGGCTGCCGCACGCGCGGAGGTGTCCCGGGTTCTGGGGCAGCTCCAGGAGTGGCTGGCCGACGAGCGGTGGGCGTCGACGCGGCTGGTGGTGCTGACGCGCTCCGCGGTCTCGGCTGGTGCCGGTGAGGACGTGCCGGATCTGGCGCAGTCGGGTGTGTGGGGCCTGGTGCGTTCCGCGCAGTCGGAGAACCGCGACCGGATCACCCTGGTCGACCTGGACGACGCGGCCGACGTCGCCCTGCTGCCCGCCCTGCTGGACAGCGACGAACCCCAGCTCGCCGTACGCGCGGGGGACGTGCTCGCGCCCCGTCTCGCGGGGGCGAACCCCGATCTCCTCTCGCCCCCGAGCGGCGTGCCGTGGCGCCTGGACGTACGGGCCGGCGCCACCGGCGCGGAGAGCCTGACGCCGCTGCCCTGCCCGGAAGTGGCCGAACCGCTCGGGCAGGGGCAGGTGCGCGTCGCCGTGCGTGCCGCCGGCCTGAACTTCCGCGACACCCTGATCACGCTGGGCCTGTACCCGGGCGAGCCCGTCCTCGGCACCGAGGCGGCAGGACTGGTCAGCGAGGTCGGCCCCGGCGCGGCCGGGTTCGCCGTCGGCGACCGGGTGTTCGGCCTGGTGCCGCACGCATTCGGGCCCGCCGCGGTGGCGGATCACCGGCTGCTGGTGAAGATGCCCGCGGGCTGGTCGTTCGAGGAAGCCGCCGCGGTTTCCGTGGCGTACATGACCGCCTGGTACGGGCTCGTGGATCTGGGCGGACTGCGCAAGGGCGAGGCCGTGCTCATCCACGCGGCGGCCGGCGGCGTCGGCATGGCCGCGGCCCACATCGCGCGCCACCTGGGCGCCGAGGTCTACGCGACCGCCAGCCCCGCCAAGCACCCGGTGCTGGAGGAGATGGGGATCGACGAAGCGCACCGCTCCTCGTCCCGCGACCTGGGCTTCGAGGAGAAGTTCCGCAAGGCCACCGGGGGCCGCGGTGTGGACGTCGTCCTCAACTCGCTCTCCGGCGAGTACATCGACGCCTCCGCGCGTCTCCTGCCGCGCGGCGGCCGGTTCCTGGAGCTGGGCAAGACCGACGTCCGCGACCCGGAACAGCTCGCCGAGACCTTCCCGGACGTGGCGTACCAGACGTTCGACCTGCTGCAACCGGCACCCGAGCGGCTTCAGCTCATGCTGACCGAGATCACGGAGCTGCTGGAGCGCGGATCCCTGAAGCCGCTGCCGGTGACCGCCTGGGACATGCGGCGGGCCCGGCAGGCGTTCCGTACCCTCAGCCAGGCCCGGCACGTCGGCAAGAACGTGCTGACGATCCCGGCACCGCTCGACGTCACGGGAACGGTCCTGGTGACGGGCGGTACCGGCGTGGTCGGTGCGGCCACCGCACGGCATCTGGTGGCGGCGCACGGCATGCGGCACCTGGTGCTGACGAGCCGGCGCGGCATGGAGGCGCCGGGCGCGGCGGAGCTGGTCGAGGAACTGGCGGGCCTGGGCGCGCAGGCGAGCGTCGTGGCGTGTGACGTCGCCGACCGCGACGAACTGGCCTCGCTGCTGGCGGAGATTCCCGCCGAGCATCCGCTGACCGCGGTGATGCACTCGGCCGGCGTCCTGGCCGACGGCGTCATCGGATCCCTCACGGAGGAGCACGTGCACCAGGTGCTGCGGCCGAAGGTGGACGCCGCGCTCAACCTGCACGAGCTGACCCGGGACATGGACCTGTCCGCGTTCGTGCTCTTCTCCTCGGCGGCCGGTGTGCTGGGCTCGCCCGGACAGAGCAACTACGCGGCGGGCAACGCCTTCCTGGACTCCCTCGCCGCCCACCGGCGGGCGCAGGGACTGGCCGGCACCTCGGTCGCCTGGGGCCTGTGGGCCGAGGCCAGCGAGATGACCGGGCACCTGGGCCGGAAGGACCTGGCCCGGCTGTCCCGG
This sequence comes from Streptomyces camponoticapitis, assembly GCF_014646115.1. Classification (GTDB taxonomy): domain Bacteria; phylum Actinomycetota; class Actinomycetes; order Streptomycetales; family Streptomycetaceae; genus Streptomyces; species Streptomyces camponoticapitis. Next base: position 8,058 of record NZ_BMMV01000051.1, read on the forward strand.
TCGGGACTCGCCGAGATGACCACCGAGCAGGGGCTCGAACTGCTGGACGCGGCGATGACCACCGCCGAGTCGGTGGTGGTGGCCGCCCGGGTGGACCTGTCCGCGCTGCGGCAACCCGGCGCGACCGTCCCGGCGATGTTCCGGAAGCTGGCACCCCCGCCGTCGCGGCCCGCGGCCGGCGCCCCCGCGGCCGACACGGACCCGCTGCAGCGCCTCGCCACCCTGTCCGAGCCGGAGCAGCAGCGCATCCTGGTCGATCTCGTACGCGGCCAAGCGGCCAACGTGCTCGGCTACGACACCCCGGAGCGCATCGACACCGGGCGCGGGTTCACCGACCTCGGCTTCGACTCGCTGGCGGCGGTGGAGCTGCGGAACCGGCTCAACAAGGCCACCGGACTGCAACTCCCGGCAACAGTGATCTTCGATCAGCCCACACCGGCCGTGCTGGCCGAGTACTTGCGGAGCGAACTCGCCCCCGCGGCGTCCGGCACCGATGCCGCCGGCTTGAACGGCGCCAGTGAGTCGGACATCCGGCAGGCGATCAACGCCATCCCGCTTTCCCGGCTGAACGAGGCCGGGGTACTCGATGTCCTCCTGCGGCTCTCCCAGGCCGACGACGCGACACCGGCGGCCCGGTACGAGAGCGATGCCATCGACGAGATGGACATCGACGATCTGGTCCGTGCGGCCCAGGGCGACGGCAACACCAGCGCGAACAATGGAGAGCGGCATGACGTCTGACAACGACCGGATCGTCGGCGCGCTGCGCACCTCGCTGAAGGAAACCGAGCGGCTGCGCAAGGAGAACGAGCAGCTTGCCGGCGCGCTGACGGAGCCGCTCGCGATCATCGGCATCGCCTGCCGGTTCCCCGGCGGCGTGTCCTCGCCGGAGGACCTGTGGACGCTGGTCGCCGAGGGCCGGGACGCCATGACGGAGTTCCCCGCCGACCGCGGCTGGGACGTCGAGGGGCTGTACGACCCGGACCCGGACACGCCGGGCAAGACGTACGGCCGGCACGGCGCGTTCCTCGACGACGCGGGCGCCTTCGACGCCGCTCTCTTCGGGATCTCGCCGCGCGAGGCGCTGGCCATGGACCCGGAGCAGCGGCTGCTGCTCCAGGCCACCTGGGAGGTCTTCGAGCGCGCGGGCATCGATCCGCTGTCGCTGCGCGGCAGCGCCACCGGCGCCTTCGTCGGCGCCGTGTCGAGCGACTACGGCCGCGCCCACGGCGTCTCGCAGATCGCCGAGGGCTACACGATGACCGGCGGCGCGACCAGCGTGATGTCCGGTCGGCTGGCGTACTCCTTCGGCCTTGAGGGCCCCGCGGTCACGGTGGACACGGCGTGTTCTTCGTCGCTGGTCACGATGCATCTGGCCGCGCAGGCGCTGCGCTCGGGCGAGTGCTCCCTCGCGCTCGCCGGCGGGGTGTCGGTGCTGTGCAGCCCGAAGGCGTTCGTGGAGTTCAGCCGGCAGCGCGGGCTCGCCGCTGACGGGCGGTGCAAGTCGTTCAGTTCCTCGGCCGACGGCACCGGCTGGGGCGAGGGCGTGGGCCTGCTGCTGCTGGAGCGGTTGTCGGACGCCGAGCGCAACGGGCATCCGGTGCTCGCGGTGCTGCGTGGCAGCGCGGTGAACCAGGACGGTGCCAGCAGCGGGCTGACGGTGCCGAACGGCCCGTCGCAGCAGCGGGTGATCCGGCAGGCGTTGGCGAGTTCGCGGCTGTCGGCGGGCGATGTCGATGTGGTGGAGGCGCACGGGACGGGGACGACGCTGGGTGACCCGATCGAGGCGCAGTCGCTGATGGCGACCTACGGTCAGGACCGCGCTGACGACCGGCCGTTGTGGCTGGGGTCGATCAAGTCGAACATCGGGCATACGCAGGCTGCGGCGGGTGTGGCCGGTGTGATCAAGATGGTGATGGCGATGCGGCACGGTGAGTTGCCCCGCACGCTGCACGTGGACGAGCCGTCGCCGCACGTCGACTGGTCGACGGGGTCGGTGTCGCTGCTGACGGAGAACCGGCCGTGGCCGGAGACGGGCCGGCCGCGCAGGTCCGCGGTGTCCTCCTTCGGGATCAGCGGCACCAACGCCCACGTCATCCTGGAGCAGGCACCCGCACCCGCACCCGCCGATCCCGAGGCAGGAGCAGAGACCGATGACGGCGACGGTAAAGCGGGCGGGATGCCCGTTGTGCCGTGGATCGTCTCGGGCGGCTCCCAGGCGGTGCTGAGCGGGCAGGCGGAGCGTCTGCACCGGCATGTGACCGACCACCCCGCGGTGGCCGTCACCGATGTCGGCTACTCGCTGGCGACGACCAGGGCCGCCCTCGATCACCGGGCGGTGGTCCTGGCCGGGGACCGCGAAGGCCTGCTGGCCGGAACAGCAGCGCTGGCGAACGGCGCTCAGGCCACCGGTGTGGTCTCGGGTGTGGTGCGTGGTGGTGGTCGGGTTGCGGTGATGTTCCCTGGTCAGGGTTCGCAGTGGGTGG
>NZ_BMMV01000052.1 GCF_014646115.1 Streptomyces camponoticapitis
CCATGGTCACCCTCGCCTGCCTACAACTCTGGCTCCCATGACTTTGCGGACAGGCCCTAGGGCGTGTCTTGCCGATCTTGCCGGGCTCGGGTCCCTGGTGCGCGCGCCGTCACTCCGTCAAGACTCGAACGCAGAACCGCGTGACCGACGCCCAACTGCCTTCTCTGTCCGCTCTATTGACACTCAGGTTTCAGGAGTTTTACGTTCCTTTACGTCTGAGAGCGCTCTCGGACTCCCTTCCCCCCATGACTTCGAGGTGCCGTCCATGCCCACCTCCCGCTCCAGACCCGCCTCCGTGCTGGTTCTGGTCACCGCCATGGCCGCCGTAGGGCTGGGTCCCGCCGCCGGTCCCGCGTCGGCCGCGAACATCCCCGTCGGCTCTGGCAGTTACTCCGACACCCGCCCCGCCGGCGCGTCGGGTCCCACGAACAACGTGGGCGCGCCGGTCACGCCCAAGCTCACCGAGCAGGCCAAGGACAGGCCGGTGCCCACCAACGACTGGTGGACGTCGCTCGCCTATCAGCGGTACGGCGACAACCCGTACTCCACCCCGATGTACGGCCACCCCCTCACCTACCAGGCCACCGCCGGCGGACTGGAGGTCGGTTACCCGACGACCCCCGCCATCGTGGGTGACGGACGGCAGTACGAGTACGCGCACAAGGCCGATCTCACCCTGGGTCTCACCGGCCTCGACTCCGCCGACACCAAGGCCGACGACTGGTCCGACTGGACCGTCACGCCCTATTGGTCCGACGGCACCCGCACGCTGCGGACCACCATCGGCCACGGCATGCCCTACGTCTACGCGAAGGGCTCCGGCGGCGACGCCAGCATCACCACCGCGTCGGCCCCGACCGTCTTCTCCGACGACGGCAACGTCCTCGGCATCACCGTCGCCGGACACCACTACGCGCTCTTCGCGCCGACCGGCAGCGACTGGTCGGTCTCGGGCTCCACCGTCACGGCCGGACTCGGCGACAAGGACTACTTCTCGCTCGCGCTCCTGCCCTCCGAGGACGCGCTCGCCACGTACACCAAGTACGCCTTCAGCTTCGTCACCGGCTCCACGACGAGTTGGAACGCCGAGGGAGGCGACGTCGAGGCGACGTACACCCTCACCACCGAGCCGCAGGAGGGCACCGAGACGGGCACACTCCAGGCCCTCTACCGGCACCAGTGGCTCAACACGACCGACGCGCTGACCTCGTACACCTATGTGTCACCGCGCGGCACGATGAAGGTGCGCGAGTCCACCACCTTCACCACCGGCCAGAAGGCGTCCGGGGTGCTGCCCGCGCTGCCGGAGTCGAACGGGGTCGACGCGGCGGCGCTCAAGGCGCAGTTGGACGACGTGGTGAACGCCGGCGACCCGTTCTCGGGCGCGACGGACACCTACTGGACGGGCAAGGCGCTCGGCCGGCTCGCCCAACTGGCCCCGATCGCGGACCAGATCGGCGAGACCGCGACGCGCGACAAGATCGTGGATCTGCTGAAGGGCCGTCTGGAGGAGTGGTTCACGGCGGGCGGCGCCAGTGAGTTCAGCTACGACAACGACTGGAAGACGCTGACCGGTTACCCCGCTTCGTACGGCAGCGACACCGAACTCAACGACCACCACTTCCACTACAGCTACTACGTCTACGCCGCCGCGATCGTCGCCCAGTACGACCAGGCGTGGGCCGCCGAGTCCGCCTGGGGCGGCATGGTCGAGACGCTGGTACGCGACGCGGCCAACCCGAGCCGTACGGACAGCGACTTCCCGTTCCTGCGCGGCTTCGACGTGTACGCGGGGCACAGCTGGGCCTCCGGACACCAGGGCTTCGCCGCGGGCAACAACCAGGAGTCGTCCTCGGAGTCCATCAACCTCAGCGCGGGACTCGTCCTGTGGGGCTCGGCGACCGGGAACGACGAACTGCGCGACCTCGGCTCGTACTTGCTCGCCACCGAGTCCGAGGCGATCGGCCAGTACTGGTTCGACGCCGACCAGGAGGTCTTCCCCGCCGAGTTCGCGCGCGGCACGGTCGGCATGGTGTGGGGGAGCGGCGGCGCGTACTCCACCTGGTGGACCGCCAATCCCGAGGAGATCCACGGCATCAACGTCCTTCCCGTGACCGGGGGTTCACTCCACCTGGGCCGTGAGAAGGAGGCGATCGGGCGCAACATCGCCGAGATGGAGGAGCAGAACGGCGGGCCCGCCGTCGAATGGCGCGACATCCTCTGGGAGTTCGAGGCGATCTCCGACCCGGCCGGGGCCAAGGCCAAGTGGGACGCGGGCCAGGCGGCCCTGTCCCCGGAGGCGGGCGAGTCCAAGGCCCATGTCCACCACTGGATCGGCACCCTCGACGCGGTCGGCGCCCCCGACCCGACGGTGACCGGGTCGATCCCGACCTCGGCCGTCTTCACGAAGGGCGGGGTCAGTACGTACGCCGCGCACAACTTCGCGTCGACGGAGCAGACGGTCACGTTCTCGGACGGCACGACGCTCACGGTGCCCGCACGCTCCACGGCGAGCACCACCGGCTGACCCCGCCACAGGACAACCACGAGGACACCCCACCCCGGGAACCTCGCCCCACCCCCCACCAGCGGCGGGTCTCGGGCCTGAGCCGACTCCTCAGGCCGAGGCCCGCCGCACCAGTGTCGTCGGCGTGATCACGGACGCCGGCGCGTGCGTCTCCGCGCTGTCCTTGTCGAGCCCGCGCAGCAGTAGCCGGGCCATCAGCCTGCCCTGCCCCTCCACGTCCTGCCGGATCGTGGTCAGCGGCGGATCGGTGTCCTCGGCGACGGACACCATGTCGTCGAAGCCGACCAGCGCCACCTCGTCGGGCACCGGGATCCCCCGCTCGCGCAGCACCCGCAGCGCCCCGGACGCCATCAGGTCGTTGGCCGCGAACACCGCGTCCAGGTCCGGGCGCCGGTCCAGCAGTTCCTTCATCGCCCGCGCGCCGCTCTCCACGGTGAACTCGCCCTCGGTGATCAGCGCCGGGTCGGCGTCCAGCAGTACGTCGCGGTAGCCGTCGAGCCGGTCGGTGGAGGAGGTCTGGTCGCGCGGCCCCGCGATGTGCGCGATGCGCTCGCGCCCGAGATCGCGCAGATACTGCACGGCCGCCCGCGCGCCGCCGCGATTGTCGGCGTCCACGTACGGCACGCCCTGATCGCTGGGGGCCGACGTCCAGCTCGGCCGGCCGCCGTACACCGTCGGAGTCCCCGACCGGCGGATGATGGCAGGCAGCGGGTCGTCGATGTGCAGCGAGAAGGCGAGCGCGCCGTCGACATGGCCGCCCGCCAGATACCGGGCGATCCGTTCGAAGTCGCCGGGGCCTTCGAGCAGGAGCAGCACCAACTGGGTGTCGTGGGCCGTCAGTTCCTTGCTGATGCCGCGTATCTGCTGGGAGAAGAAGGGGTCGGAGAAGATCCGGATCTCCGGCTCGGCGATGATCACCGCGACCGCGCCGGTCCGCCGGGTGACCAGCGTGCGGGCCGCGTGGTTCGGCACGTACCCCAGTTCCTCCACGGCCCTCAGCACCTTGTCGACGAGCGGCTGCCGCACCCCGGCACCGCCGTTGACGACCCGGGACGCGGTGGCCCGGGAGACGCCGGCACGCGCCGCGACGGCTTCCAGCGTGGGCCGGGACCCAGGTGACTGCTCGGGCAAGGCGGGCACTCCTCGTCGGTGGCCGCGCGGGTGGGCACGGCCCTGTTCCGGCCGGTGGACGTTCCGGCCGAGGGACTCCGTCCACGCTCTGGACGGGCCCGGCGGCGGGGACGGATGACCGTACGGGCAGCCGGGACCGGTACAGGGTATCCGCTGCCCCCTCCACCCAGAGAGCGCTCCCAGGGCCTTGTGCACCCGCCTCAGCAGGGACGGCGCGCATTCCGCGACATCCGGCTGATCGCGGACAGACCCCTGTCGCACCGTTGTTCACCGGAGTACGTTTCCGCACCAAGGAATTCCGTTCACGGGGCATCCGTTCGCCGGGCCGCCCCGCCGAGCCTCGGAGACCGCACCTGATGACGTCCCGGATTCGCACGCTCGTCCTGTCGGTGGCGGCAGCCGCCCTCGTCGTCCCCCTCACCGCACTTCCCTCGACGGCCGTCGCCGCGGCCCCGGCCGACGCACCGCCGCGTACGGGCTTCGAAGAGAGCGACGGTGCCGACTGGACCACCCTGGCGCAGGAGCAGGAGTTCCTCGCCGCCGTCGACCGCGGCGGCGACGGAGTCACCGTCAGTACCATCGGCACCACCAAGCAGGGCCGCCCGCTCAACCTCGTCGAGCTGGGCAACAAGCGCTCGGTGACCAGCCTCCTGCTCATCTGCAGCCAGCACGGTGACGAACCGTCCGGCCGTGAGGCCTGCCTCACCACCGTCCGCGACCTGGCCTATCCCAAGGACCGCGCGACGAAGCGCTTCCTGGACCGTACGAGCGTCCTGGTCGTCCCGACCGCCAACCCCGACGGACGCGCCGCCGACACCCGCGGCAACTCCGACGGCGTCGACATCAACCGCGACCACATCGCGCTGAAGACGGCCGAGGGCCGCACCATGGCCGCCCTCACGCGCGACCGCAAGCCCGACGTCATCTACGACCTGCACGAGTACGGGGCCACACCGCCGTACTACGACAAGGACCTCTTCGACCTCTGGCCGCGCAACCTCAACACCTCCTCGCAGGTGCACAAGGAGGCCCAGACCCTGTCGGAGGCGTACGTACGCCCGGCCGCCCGCGACGGCGACCACTCCATCGGCACGTACGGCATCTGGACCGACCCCGTCACCGGCGAGCCGATCAGGCAGACCGCGGGCGACGGCCAGGAGCGCATCCTGCGCAACGCCTCCGGTGTCAAGCACTCCGTCGGCCTGCTCATCGAGAGCCGCGTCGACCCCAGGTCGGAGGCCGAGGAGAACGACGCGTCGCTGAACCACCGGCGTCGCGTGGACAGCCAACTCGACTCGCTGAAGGGCCTGTTCGGTTACGCCGACGAGCGCCGCGTACAGCTCGCGGCGGCGACCGCGCTCTCCCGCGCCGCCGGACTGCTCGACCGCGGCACGGTCTACCTCGGCGGCGGCGACAACGAGCCCGCGACGCCCGAGGACACCCTGAAGAACCCGCCCTGCGGGTACCGGCTCGACGCCACTCAGTACGCGGACGTGAAGGACGAGCTGGCCTTGCACGGCGTGAAGGCCCTGCCCGCGCGCGGCGACGGCGCCTTCGTGCCGCTGCGTCAGTCCCAGCGCAAGCTGATCCCGCTCCTCCTCGACGGACGCGCCACCTACCACCTCACCGTTGGAGAACCTGTCACGACTTGTTGATAGAAAGAGACGCAAGTCACATGTTTGAGGGCCTGTCCGCCGGATGCCCGGTCGGACCCGGAGGACAGGCCCTCAGGCGTAACGGAGCGCCGACGCATGCTCCGTGAAACCCCGAAAGGTGTTGCTCGTGCCGAAGGACGCACAGAAATCGGGAGCCGAAGGAGGTCCGCCGCCGGTCACGGCCGGCGAGCCCGGCCATCCCCAGGAGTCCCAACGCCCCCAGACCGACCGGGTGGTGTTCGGCGTCACCGCCGTCCTCACGCTCGCCTTCGTCGTCTGGGGCGCCGTCGGCACCGACTCCTTGGAGGACGCGTCCAGCTCGATGCTGTCCGGCCTCATCCACAACGGTGGCTGGGCCTTCGTCCTGGTGGCCTCGGGCTTCGTCGTCTTCGCCCTCTGGCTGGCGATCAGCCGCTACGGCAGGATCACCCTCGGCGACGAGGGTGAGAAGCCCGAGTTCAGGACCATCTCCTGGGTCGCCATGATGTTCAGCGCCGGCATGGGCATCGGCCTGATGTTCTTCGGCGTGAACGAACCGCTCACCTTCTTCACCGACCCGCCCCCCGGCACCAACCCCCCGGACGCGGCCGCGGCCACCGAAACGGCCATGGCCACCACGCTGTTCCACTGGACCCTGCACCCCTGGGCCATCTACGCCGTGGTCGGCCTCGCCATCGCGTACAGCACTTTCCGCCGCAAGCGCCGCCAGACGATCAGCGCGGTCTTCGTGCCGCTCATCGGCGAGAAGCACGCGTACGGCACCACGGGGCGCGTCATCGACATCCTCGCCATCTTCGCGACGCTCTTCGGCTCGGCCGCGTCCCTGGGCCTCGGCGCACTCCAGATCGGCAGCGGGTTCACCGAGCTGAAGTGGCTCGACACCGTCAGCACCGGGCTCCTCGTCACCATCATCGCCGTCCTGACCCTGGCGTTCGTGGCCTCGGCGGTCTCCGGGGTCGAGAAGGGCATCCAGTGGCTCTCCAACACCAACATGGTGCTGGCGCTGCTCCTCGCCGTGTTCGTGTTCGTCCTCGGTCCGACCGTCTTCGTCCTCGACCTGCTGCCGACCTCCATCGCGGCCTACTTCGGCGACCTCGCCGAGCTCGCGGGCCGCACCGAGGCCAGCAGCGGCCGGGGCGTCGCCGAGTGGCTCGGCAGCTGGACGGTCTTCTACTGGGCCTGGTGGATCTCCTGGACGCCCTTCGTCGGCATGTTCATCGCCCGTATCAGCCGCGGCCGGACCATCCGTCAGTTCGTGGGCGGCGTCATCCTCGTCCCCAGCACGGTGAGCCTGATCTGGTTCGCCATCTTCGGCGGCTCGGCCATCCGGCTCCAGGAGGACAAGGGCGAGCTCACGAAGGAGGCGACACCCGAGGGCCAGCTCTTCGCGCTGCTCCAGAGCTTCCCGATCGCCACCGTCACCAGCCTGCTGGTGATGATCCTCGTGGGCATCTTCTTCGTCTCCGGCGCCGACGCCGCGTCCATCGTGATGGGCACCCTCTCCCAGAAGGGCCACTTCGAGCCCGGCAAGTACGTGATCGTCTTCTGGGGTGTGCTCACCGGCGCCGTGGCCGCGGTGATGCTGCTCGTCGGCAACGGCCAGGGTGACGCGCTGCAAGGGCTCCAGAATCTGACCATCCTGGTGGCCGCGCCGTTCGCGCTCGTCATGATCGGGATGTGTGTGGCCCTGATGCGCGACCTGCGCCGCGACGCGCTGATCGTCCGCGGCGAGCGGGGGGCGGAGGTCGTCGAGTCGGCCGTCATCGCCGGCCACGAGCAGTACGACGGCGACTTCGAGATCCGGATCGGCCCGACGCCGGAGGAGCCGACCGGAAACACACCGGAGAAGTCGACTCCGCGCTGATCCGGTCCGCGCTGATCCGGTCCGCGCTGATCCGGCCGGTGCGTACGGAGGCCGCCCGGCGGGGTTCACCCCGCCAGCCGGGCGGCCTCCTCCGCGCAGCCCCAGGCCACGGTGACGCCCGCGCCGCCATGACCGTAGTTGTGCACCAGCCGTGCGCCGCCCGGCAGTTGGACGGCCTCGACCCGTACGGCCGGTCGCGCCGGGCGCAGCCCCACCCGGTGCGCGAGCACCCGCGCGCCCCGGATCTGCGGACGCAGCGCGGCACAGCGCTCGACGATCGCGGCGGCCGTCGCCGGGTCGGGCCGGGTGTCCCACACGTGGTCCTCGGCGGTGCCGCCGAGGATCAGCCCGAACGGCTGCGGGAAGAGGTACGACGTACCGGCCGCGTCCCCGGCCGCCGACACCAGCCACTCCTCGATCCCCGGGTTCTCGACCACCACGAGCTGCCCGCGCACCGGGAAGACCGACGCGTCGGGCACGAGATCACGGGCGGCGAGCCCCGAGCAGTTGACGACGACGGGGGCCTGAGCGGCAGGCTCCTCCAGAGCGTCGACGGTTCGCCGCTCCACGCTCCCGCCGGCGGCGCGCAGCCGCTCCTCCAAGTACCGCAGGTGCGCGGGCATGTCGATCAACGGCAGCCGGCCGCGCAACGCCTGGGCGCACCCGGCCGGCAACTCGTCGGGGGCCGCCTCCCGCAGCTCGGGGAGTTCGTCCGCCCAACTCCCCAGCCCGGCCAGCTCGGTGTCGGTCATCAGGCCCGCCGCCACGCGTACGCCCGTCGCCGCCGGATCCCGCGCCAGCGCCATGTACTCGCGCAACGACCGCAGGGACCACGGGCCGACCCGCGCGGCGGGCTCTATCCGGTACGGCCAGAACAGCGCGCCCGCCACCGCCGACGTGGTGTGCGCGGCGGGGTCCCGCGACCACACCCGGACCCGTCGCCCCCGCTCGGCCAGCACGACGGCGGTCGTCATCCCGACGACCCCGCCACCGACCACGATCACCGTGTCATCCATGCCGGGACCGTAGCCGAGGAGGAATTCGGTGGACAGCCCGCCTTCGGGCGACGATCATCGATCCAACCGACGATGGCCCCGGCGAGCCGCGAATCGCCGTACGACGTGAGACAGATGAATCCAGCGCCCCGGAGGCCGACGGCCTCGCGCCGGTGACCGCGATCCGCCCCCGTACTCCCGGGGAACTGCGCCGCAGCCGCCGCCCGCGCTCCCACTCCTGCTGGGACCACCTCTACGCGGCCCCGCTCTGGCCCCTGCACGGGGCCAACCTCGGCACCCTCGCCCGCACCTGCGACGCGGTCGGCGCCTGCCTCGCGCTGCCGCGCTTCCCCTGGGTCCCGGAGGCCCTGGCACGCGGCAACACCCTGCGCAGGCCCGCGTGCGTCCACTGGACCGGTGATCCGCTCGGCTGGCTCGGCAGACAGCGGGAGCGCGGCGCGCACGTGGTCGGGGTGGAACTCGCCGACGAGGCGGTACGCCTGGCGGAGCTGCCCGCGGCCCGGCAGCGCACCGTGATGGTCCTCGGCCACGAACAGAACGGCATCCCGCCCGAAGCGCTGGACCTGCTGGACACCTGCGTGGAGATTCCCATGGTCGGCAGCGGCGCCAGCCTCAACGTCGCGGTCGCCAGCAGCCTGGCCCTCTACAGACTGGCGGGCCTCCTCTGACCACGCACGCCCTCCCGGCGCACCCCGGGGCGTGTCGGCAGAGCAGCGCCCGTCCGGCTCACGGCGCCCGGCACGCGCTCTCTCCCCCGTAGCCCTTCGGGCAGACGCCCCCTCGCATTGTCGGAGTCGCCCGAGGCGGCGGGGCCACAACGCCGATCGTCCGCCCCGCGACCGCACGCACCGGCCGCCGTGAGCCCCGCCCCGCGGGCGGAGGACGTCACTTTCGGAACGCGCCCTAGGGCCTGTCCGCAAAGTCATGGGAGCCAGAGTTGTAGGCAGGCGAGGGTGACCATGGCTTGGT
>NZ_BMMV01000053.1 GCF_014646115.1 Streptomyces camponoticapitis
GAGACCCTCAGGGCCATCGGCAAGCCCGGAAGATCTTGGTAGATAAAGAACAAGCTAGGCGCCCGCGCGGGCCGTCGCCAGCAGTTCCTCCGCGTGGGCGCGGGCCGTCTCCGAGTCCTCCTGGCCGGCCAGCATCCGGGACAACTCCCTCACCCGGTCCTCCCCTTCGAGAACCGTGACACCGGACCGGGTCACCGAGCCGTCGTTCGTCTTCTCCACCAGCAGCTGCCGGTCGGCGAAGGCCGCGACCTGCGGCAGATGCGTCACGACCACCACCTGCGCGGACTTGGCGAGCTTCGCGAGCCGCCGGCCGACCTCGACGGCCGCCTTGCCGCCGACGCCCGCGTCCACCTCGTCGAAGAGATACGTCGGCACCGGATCGGACCCGGCGAAGACGACCTCGACAGCGAGCATCACGCGCGAGAGCTCACCGCCGGACGCGCCCTTGGCGATCGGCCGGGGCTGGGCGCCGGGGTGCGGGGCCAGCAGCAGTTCGACCTCGTCGGCGCCGGACGAGCCGTACGCCACCGGGCGGCCGCCCACCTCGACACCGTCCGGGTCCTCGGTCTGCGTCACGTCGAACGAGACGCGCGCGTGGGGCATCGCGAGAGACGCGAGTTCGGCGGTGACGGCTTCCGCGAAGCGTGCCGCCGCCTCCGTACGGGCGTCGGTCAACGCCTGTGCCAGAACGGACAGTTCACCCAACAGAGTGGCGTGCTCCGCCGTCAGCTCGCCGATCCGCTCGTCGTCGCCTTCGAGTTCGGTCAGCCGCGCCGCGTTCTCCTGGGCCCAGGCCAGTACCTCGGTGATGTCCTGGCCGTACTTGCGTGTCAGCCCGGTGAGCGCGGCCCGCCGCTCCTCGACCGCCGCGAGCCGCAGCGGGTCGGAGTCCAGATTGTCGGCGTAACCGGCGAGTTCACCGGCCACGTCCGCCAGCAGGATCGCGATCTCGCCCATCCGCTCGGCGAGCACGGCCAGAGCGGGGTCGTGGGACCGTACGGCGTCCAGGGCGCGTCCCGCGCCGCCGACGAGCGTCGTCGCGTCGCCGCCCTCCGCCGGGTCCTCGGGGTCCCCGGCGAGCGCCGCGTGCGCGACGGACGCCGCGGACGCCAGCGCCTCGGCGTGGCCGAGCCGTTCGGCCTCGGCGGCCAGTTCGGTGTCCTCGCCCGGCAGGGGCTCGACGGCGGCGATCTCGTTCAGGCCGAAACGCAGCAGGTCGGCCTCCTGAGCACGCTCGCGGGCGCGGGTGGTCAGCTCCTCCAGCTCGGTGGCGACGGTCCTGAGGCGCCGGTACGCCTCCGTGTACTTGGCGAGCGGCGCGTCGACCGCGTCCCCCGCGTACCGGTCGAGCGCCTGCCGCTGCCGCGAGGGCCGCAGCAGGCCCTGCTGGTCGGTCTGACCGTGTACGGCGACGAGGTCGTCCGCCAGCTCGGCCAGCACACCCACGGGCACGGAGCGTCCGCCGATGTGGGCGCGCGAGCGCCCCTCAGCCGAGACGGTCCGGCTGATCAGCAGCGCGCCGTCGTCGAGCTCGGCGCCCGCCTCCTCCGCCCGCCGGGCGGCCGGGGCGTCGGCGGACATGGTGAGCCGCCCCTCCACCACCGCGGCCTTGGTACCGATCCGCACCAGCGTGGGGTCGGCGCGACCGCCGAGCAGCAGCGCCAGACTGGTGACGACCATGGTCTTGCCCGCGCCTGTCTCGCCGGTCACCGCGGTGAACCCCGGCGACAGCTCGACCACCGCGTCGTCGATGACCCCGAGCGACCGTATCCGCATCTCCTCCAACACGGACACGACCTTACGAGGTCCGGAGCCCCGTGTGCGACGGCCCCCGCCCTCCGGTTCGATCCCGGAGGCGCTCGGGGGGACCTGACCGGCTCATCTCGCACGCGATGACGACATGGCGGTACGACGATGTGGCCGTGTGTGACGAGGAACGGTTCCGCGTACATGTCGACACGGCGACGCCCGGCGCCGAGTCCCTCACTACTGAGGTGCCCCGCGCCACCCCGCCACCGGAAGCGCGAACTTCGCCACCAGCCGGTCGGTGAAGGACGCCTGGTGCAGTCGTGCCAGCCGTACCGGCACCGCCCCGCGGCGCACCTCCACCCGGGCGCCAGCCGGCAGCTCCACCGTCCTGCGTCCGTCGCACCAGAGAACCCCGTGCGGCGTGTGCGGCTGCACCTCCACCGCGAGAACCGACTGCGGCGACGTCACCAGCGGCTTCGCGAAGAGCGCGTGCGCGCTGATCGGCACCATCAGCAGCGCCTCCACCTCGGGCCACACCACGGGACCGCCGGCGGAGAAGGCGTACGCCGTCGAACCGGTCGGCGTGGCACAGACGATGCCGTCGCAGCCGAAGCCGGTCACCGGCCGCCCGTCGATCTCCAGGACGACCTCCAGCATCCGCTCGGGCGAGACCTTCTGCACGGCCGCCTCGTTGAGTGCCCAGTCCCTGTGCACGACCCGGCCGTTGCTGTGCACGAGGACGTCGATGGTCATCCGTTCCTCGACCTCGTACGCGCGGGTGACGACCCGGTCGACGACCTTGTCGAGGTCGTCGCGCTCCGCCTCCGCGAGGAAGCCGACGCGCCCCAGGTTGACGCCGAGCATCGGCACACCCGAGGTGCGCGCGAAGGAGGCGCCGCGCAGCAGTGTCCCGTCGCCCCCGAGCACGACCAGCAGTTCACAGCCGTTCAGCGCGCCGGTCGCGTCCTCCGCGACGGTCTCGACGGCCGCCGGGAGCGGCAGGTCGGTCGCTTCGGCGGCCAGTACCCGTACGCCGATACCGTTGCGCAGCAGTCCCTGCACCACCAGTTCGGCGCTGCGGATCGCGGCGGGTCTGCCGGTGTGGGCCAGCAGGAAGACCGTGCGTCGTTCCGCACCGGTCTCCTCGGTCTGTTCTGCGTTCGTCCTCAACGGGGTCCCTCCGCCACAGCACGGTCCACATCGGCCGGGTCGACATCGGGCGCCCCGGCGGTGAGCCACAGGAAGTATTCGACGTTCCCGGCGGGTCCGGGCAGCGGGCTCGCGGTGACGCCCCGCGTCCCGAGGCCGAGTTCCGCCGCCTTGCGCGCCACCGTCCGGACGGCCTCGGCCCGCAACTGCGGGCTGCGTACGACCCCACCACTGCCGAGGCGTTCCCTGCCCACCTCGAACTGCGGTTTGACCATCAGGACCAGGTCCGCGTCGGGCGCGGCGCACGACGCCAGCGCGGGCAGCACCAGGCCCAGCGGAATGAACGACAGATCCCCCACGATCAGGTCCACCGGCTCTCCTTCGATGATCTCCAGCGTCAACTCACGTACGTTCGTACGGTCCTTGACGGTGACGCGTTCATCGCTCCGCAGAGACCAGGCGAGCTGCCCGTAGCCGACGTCCACCGCGACGACCTCCCGGGCCCCCGACCGCAGCAGTACGTCGGTGAAGCCGCCGGTCGACGCTCCCGCGTCCAGCGCTCTGCGCCCTTCGACCCGCAGCCCCTGGGGTACGAAGACGGCGAGGGCACCGGCGAGTTTGTGGCCGCCGCGCGAGACGTAACCGGGGTCGCCGCCGTCCTCGGCGACGACCACGGCGGCGCTCTTCTCGACCTGGGTGGCCGGCTTGGTCGCGGTGGCCCCGGCGACGGTCACCCGTCCCGCGGCGATCAGTTGGGTCGCGTGCTCGCGGGAGCGCGCGAGTTTGCGGCGTACCAGCTCGGCGTCGAGGCGTTGGCGTGCCACTCCTGCCACGTTCGGTTCAGCTCCTGTGGTCGTACGGCTGCGCGGGGCCGGGTCGGGGGGCGACCTGGCCAGGTCCGGGGCGTACGTCGAGCGCGGTGAGCGCGTCGCGCAGGCCCCGGTGCACATCCTCGTACACGTCGAGGTGGCCGTCCGCCGGGAGGTGGTCCGCGTCGCCGAGTCTGGCCAGATTCTCGTCCACCTCGGGATTGCCGGTGGGGACGCGCTCCATGCCGAGGGGGGAGGGGGCCGCGGGGTCGTGGACCGGGGCGGGGGGCCCGGTCCCGGGCCCCGTCTCCGGCCGGGCCTCCGGCTCGGGTTCCGTCCCGGAAGGTAGGGAGGCCCGCTGCTCGTCGGCCCGGCCCGCCGTCTCGTCGCTCATGCCCAGACGCTACCGCGAAGCCCTGCGGTAACGTCGATCACGATGGCGACGAAGGAGGAGTGCCGCAGCGCACTCGAAAAGCTCTCGGACAACATGGCGCGGGCGGACCACGGGATCCGCGGGGCGAGCGGTTTCGACCGCTCGCTGAGCTGCCACATAACGGACCTGGACACGACCTTCACCGGCCGGATCGACGACGGCCGGATCGAGGTGCTGGACACGCACGACGGCCCGCCGCGTGAGAAGGCGCAGATCAGGCTGGCGATGGCGGGCGACGATCTGGTGGCCATGGTTGACGGCGAGTTGAACTTCGCCAAGGCGTGGGGCTCGGGGCGGGTCAGGCTCGAAGCGGGCTTCCGCGATCTGCTGCGGCTGCGTTCGCTGCTCTGAACCCGCCGCCCGGTGCACGGAGGGGCCGGCGCGTACGACTCACGTGGAGGGCCACACCGGCACGGTGTGGCGCGCCCCGCGTGCGGCCGGGACGACCAGCGGGGTGCCCGTCTCCGGGTCGTCGATGACCTGGCAGCGGAGCCCGAAGACCCGCTCGACCAGCTCGGCGGTCACGACCTCGGCGGGCGGTCCCTCGGCGTGGATCTCGCCTTCGCGCATCGCGATGAGATGCGTGGCGTAGCGGGCGGCGTGGTTGAGGTCGTGCAGGACGGCGACGAGCGTACGGCCCTGGGTCTCGTGCAGATCGGCGCAGAGGTCGAGGACATCGATCTGGTACTGGATGTCCAGGAATGTCGTGGGCTCGTCCAGGAGCAGCAGCGGGGTCTGCTGGGCGAGTGCCATGGCGATCCAGACGCGCTGCCGCTGGCCACCGGACAATTCGTCGACATACCGATCGGCCAGCTCGCCGATGCCCGTCGACGCCATCGACTCCTCGACAATCCGTTCGTCCTCCCGGGACCACTGGCGCAGCAGCGCCTGGTGCGGATAGCGGCCCCGGGCGACCAGGTCGGCGACGGTGATGCCGTCGGGCGCGATGGACGACTGCGGCAGCAGCCCCAGCGTCCGCGCGACCTTCTTGGCGGGCATGGAGTGGATCGCGGCGCCGTCGAGCAGAACACGGCCCTCGGACGGCTTGAGCATCCTCGACAGGGCACGCAACAGGGTCGACTTGCCACAGGCGTTGGGGCCGACGATCACGGTGAACGAGTTGTCGGGGATCTCGACCGTCAGATCGCGGGCGATGACCCGCTGGTCGTAGCCAAGGGTCACCGATTCCGCCGTGAGGCGCTGCATGGTCGTACTCCTGGGGGTGCGAAGACTCGGAGGAATGCTCGGAGCAGGGGCGGGGGCGGGAACGGGGGCGGGGGCAGGGGCGGAGGCGGGAACGGGATCACTGGCCGGGACATCGGCCGCGGCTGCGGCTGCGGCGCTCATATGCGGCCCGCCTTGCGCTCGGTGACCAGCAGCCAGAGCAGATAGCAGCCGCCGAGCACCCCGGTCACCACACCCGCGGGCAGCTGACGGTCGCCGAAAGCCGATGTCGCCGTCCAGTCGGCGACCAGCAGCAGCAGAGCTCCCATCGCCGCGGCTGGGCCGAGGTTGGGGCCCGGCGAGCCGGTCAGCCGGCGCGCGAGCTGGGGAGCGCCGAGGGCGACGAAGGTGATGGGGCCCGCCGCGGCGGTCGCCACGGAGACGAGCAGCACGGCGGCGGCCATCAGGACGATCCGGGTGCGCTCCACCCGTACACCGAGCGCGTACGCGGCGTCGTCGCCCATCTCCAGCATGCGCAACGGCCGTCCGTACACGAGCGCCAGCGGGATCAGCACGGCGCAGACGGCGAGCAGCGGGCGGACCTGCGCCCAGTCCCGGCCGTCGAGCGATCCGGTCATCCACAGCACGGCGCGGGTCGCGTCGACCAGGCTGGCCTTGGTGATCAGGTAGTGGTTGACCGCCGTGAGCATGGCGGCGACACCGATACCGATGAGGACCAGCCGGTAGCCGTGCACGCCGCGCTTCCACGCGAGCAGATAGATCCCGGCACCGGTCAGCAGGCCGCCGACGACGGCGCCACCCGCGACGGCGGCCGAGCCGCCGTGGAAGAGGACGATCACGCTCAGCGCGCCGACGGTCGCGCCCTGGCCGAAGCCGATCACGTCCGGACTGCCCAGCGGATTACGGGAGATGGACTGGAAGACCGCACCGCCGACACCGAGCGCCGCACCCACGAGCAGCCCCACCAGGATCCTCGGCAGCCGCAGGTCCTGGACGATGAACTCCTGTGCCACCGTGCCGTTTCCGACCAGGGTCGCGACGACGTCTCCGGGCGGCATCGCGAAGTCGCCCTGTCCGATGAGGATCACGGACATCGCGCAGACGGCGACAGCGAGCAGCAGGACGACGAGGCCGGAGCGGACGTCGACCCGGAGGGAGAGACCGCCGGGTGTGCGGATCGCGCGAACCGCGTGGCGGGCGGGGCGTGTCGCGCCGCCGGCGGGGCACTTGGCGCTGCGGGCGGGGCGTGTCCGTACGCCGTTCTGGACGTTCACAGCTGGGCCATCCTCTTGCGCCGTACGAGCTGGATGAAGACGGGCCCGCCGATGATCGCGGTCACGATGCCGACCTGTACCTCGGCCGGCCTCGCGACGACCCGTCCGATCACATCGGCGCCCAGCAGCAGCACGGGCGAGAGCACGGCGGCGTACGGCAGGATCCACCGCATGTCCGGCCCGGTGACGGCCCGCACGAGATGCGGCACCATCAGCCCGACGAAGACGATCGGTCCGCAGGCCGCGGTCGCCCCGCCGCACAGCAGCGTGACGCAGACCATGGCGAGGACGCGCGTACGGGTCAGACCGGCGCCCAGCGACCTCGCCGTGTCGTCGCCCATCTCCAGCGCGTTCAGCGGCCGGGCGATCAGCAGTGCGAGCAGGATGCCGACGGCGATGAAAGGCCATACCTTGCCGACTGTCGACATGTCGGCGGACGCCAGGGACCCCACGGTCCAGAAGCGCAGCCGGTCGAGGGCCGCCGAGTCCAGCAGCTGCACGGCGTTGACGTAGCCGTAGAGCGCCGCCGTGGCGGCGGTACCGGCGAGCGCGAGCCGTACGGGGGTGGCGCCGCGGCTGCCGCCGAGCGCGTACACGGCCACGGAGACGATCGCGGCGCCCGCGAACGCGAACCACACGTACCCGCTGATGGAGGTGACACCGAAGAAGCTGATGGCCGATACCACCGCGGCGGCGGCTCCGGCGTTCACGCCCAACAGTCCCGGTTCGGCGAGGGGGTTGCGGGTGAGCGCCTGCATCACCGCACCGGCGAGCCCGAGCGCGGCGCCGACCAGCAGCCCGAGCAGCGTGCGGGGCAGCCGGACGTCGACGACGACCACGTCGTTGCCGGTGCCGGAGTCGTGGAACAAGCCGTGCCATACGTCGCCGAGCGGTATCGACTTGGCGCCGACGGCGATACCGGCGGCGCAGACAAGCAGCAGGACGCCGACGGACACCAGCAGCCCGGCGGCGCGCAGCGTACGGCGCTTTCGGGTCACGGTGAGCGGTACGGGCTCCGCGCTCGGTTCGGATTCGGGGGGACTGTCAACCAACACGTAAGTTAGGTTAGCCTACCCTCAGACCGGGCCTTCAAGAGGGAAGCGACGAGGGAAACACCGCCATGAACAACCCCCAACCGGTCCCGGCCGGGCCCGCCGCCCGCCCCACGCGCCGACCGGCCCTCACCCGCCGCTCGCTGCTCACCGGAGCCGGCGCGCTCGGACTCGGCGCGCTCCTCACCGCCTGCGGCTCCGACGGCCGGAGGGCACGCCGTACGCCTGGATCGCTGGCGAGTCGGCCACGGTCAAGACCGTACGCAGACACCTCGTCGGTGAACGCGGCTTCGACCGCGGGGCGGTGAGGTTCACGGGCTACTGGCGGCGCGGCACCTCCGAGGACGAACTGCTGCGCTCGGGCGAGGACGCCCAGGGCGTGTCCCAGAAGTGGCGTCGTCCGCCCGCAGGGCGGGGCCCGCGCCCGCCACGAAGCGGCTGACGACTCGTCGGTGCGTCCGACCACAAGGCGGAGGATCCGCGTGGTGGACGGCCCGGCCGTACTCCGCCGGCTCCGACAACGCCGGGGGCACCTCCCGCGCCCGAAGGGCTACGGGGAGAACGCGCGCGCCAGCCGCCGAGGATCGGACGGGACTTCTGAAACACGCCCTCAGAGGGCGTTTATCCCAGCTTTGGGTTCCTATATGCGGGTCTGGACTTCGGTGGGGCGGGGGCTGCTG
>NZ_BMMV01000054.1 GCF_014646115.1 Streptomyces camponoticapitis
TCAGGGCCATCGGCAAGCCCGGAAGATCTTGGTAGATAAAGAACAAGCCTAGGGCGTGTTTTGAAAGTTTCGTCTGGCTCACGGCACCTGGCACGCACGCTCGCCGCGTTGTCGGGTCGCCCGAGTACGCCCGGTACGAGGGCGATCCTCCGCCTTGCGATCGCACGCACCAGACGCCGTGAGCCCCGCCCTGCGGGCGGACGACGCCACTTTCAAAACACGCCCCAGGCCCTGTCCGCAGGCGGTGTCTCCGGCCGAGGACGGTCTTCTGCCACCTGTTCATCCCATTGACGTTAATCTGTCATTCTTTCGGGCGACGGTGAACTTTTGGGCCATCTGGCGGCAATTGACAGAAAGTCGCATTCCTCATCGCCGCGGCGGCGTTGATAGGAACGTGGAACCACGTGAACTCTGGGATCGGAACAGCGTCCTCGCCGAGGCCTTCTGCGCCAGCGACGAGCAGGTGCGGCAGGCCCAGGCCGTGCTGGACGAGGCACAGGCCGAACGGAGCCGTACGCTCGCCGCGTTCGCCGTCACCGTCGGCAACGACGGGGCCGTCGCGGATCTGATGGGCCTGAACGAGCGCGAAGTTCGGCTGGCGCGGCGCACGGTCGGCAAGACCAACGCGCGCAGCGTCGCGGAAGAGCTGCTGGACCGCTTCCCGCAGGCCAGCACACAGCCGATCCCGCAGGCGCAGCCGGCCACCCCGGCCGCACCGCCGCCTCCGCCGGTGGAGGAACCTTTCACCGACCAGACGTCCCACGTTTCCCCGCAGGCCCAGCCACCTCAGGCGAACCAGACATCACAGGCATATCACCATCACCAGACGGGCCATGGCGTTCCCGGCGAGGTCCATGTGCCGCACCCGCGCACCGAGTCCTCGCCGCTCCAGGAGATGGCCCACCAGGACTCGGCCTCCTCCGGGCTCCACATGTCCGAGGCCGAGGGCAACCCGGTGGTCTGGTCGTCAAGCATGGATTCGGTGCTGCTCTGGAGCTGGCAGTCCGGGTTGGACCTCCAGACGGTGGCCGGCGAACTGGGCCTGGACGTCCGGGCGTTGCTGCTGCGCGTACAGGCTCTGGCCGACGGCGGCATGCTGACGCCGACGTCCTCCCAGACCACCGAGGCGAACCGGTCGGGCCGGCACCGCAGACACTACGAAGAGGGCTACGCGTCGCTCTTCACCCCCACGGCCACGTTCCCCACGCAGGTCCACTACTGACGGCGCGCCGACAGCGCGAAGGGGGGCGGGCCGCCGACAGGCGCCCGCCCCCCTTCGTGCTGGGTACGTCCCCGGGGATCAGGCCCCCAGGATCGCCCGCAGGTCCGCCGCGTTCGACTGCGTCACCTTCCACAGCTCCTGCTGCCTGCCGTGCACGTCGGCCACCGACCCGGCGTGGTCGTCCAGCAGCCCCAGCGCCCGCTCGGTCAGCACCGAGCCGAGGTTCTTGTCATGGACCGAGACGCCCCACTCGGGGCGGTCGATGTCGCGGAGGAAGTACGCCATCTTCGGGTGCGAGATCAGCGAGATGATCGGTGTGCCGCAGCCGAACGGGATCATCCCCGCGTGGCCGCGCATGCCGATGACCAGCTTCGTACGGGCGTAGGTGTCCCTGATCGCGTCGTTGTCGAAGTCGTACATCGGGATGACCGGCAGCGACACGTCGTGCTCGCGCCGCAGGTCGAAGGCGATCTTCTCGTCGTCCAGCGAGTGCGCCACGCACTGGACCTCGGCGTGCCGGTCCAGCGCCCGTACCGCCTTCGCCATCTCGGCGAGGAAGTGCGCGTAGTCGTGGCCGAAGCGAAGCCCCGCCCGGTCGTACGCGGCGTTGATCATGACGGTGTTCTCGCGCTGCCCGGGAGCCGGGTCCGACCAGCCGTCGACCAGCTGCCGGGTGACCGTGGTCGGGCAGGGCTGGAAGCGCACCTTGTCGTGGAGCGAGGCCGGCAGCAGCGCGCGGACCTTCTCGATCGAGCCGTGGTTGCGGAGCGCGAAGAAGGCGCTGCGCTCGACCAGTTGGCGCAGCGAGGAGTTGAAGCGTCCGGCGCGGTAGGACTGGCCGTCGAAGGCGTTGAAGCCGACCGCGTACACGACGATCGGTACGTCGATGGCGTTCAGGTTCTCGTCGGGGACGTTCCACTGCCAGGCGCTGTTGCCGTTGGGCGCGGTGTCCGGGATGAAGAGTCCGCCGCCGCCGATGACCAGACCGCGACGGGCGTTGACGCGCTCCAGCGCCGCCTTGTCGAAGAGCCGGTGGGCATGGATGGAGTGCCACCGGCGGTCACCGGTCTCGGTGTCGGCGCCGCCGTTCGCACCGGTGCTGGTGCCGACCGCGAGCCGTACGGACTCCGGCAGCAGTTTGTCGCCCGCGTTGCCCTGCTGCGGCATGTAGAAGGCCACATGGGCGAGTTGGTCCTCGGGCCTGCCCTCGCGCGGGGCCGGCAGATCGTGGCCCTGGGTGCGCAGCCGCATCAGCCGGTTGGGCCGGTGCGTGGGGTCGACGGCCAGACCCTGCATGGCGTACGCGTGCGCGGCCGAGTCGTCGCCGTGGATCCAGGCGATCTGCGCGAGCCGCCCGAAGGAGGTGGCCGCGCGGACGGGCGAGCCCGCCGCGAGGTGCAGCTGGACCTTGGCCTCCTCGTAGCGGGAGACGCTCATCAGGGCGTGGCCGAGCACCTCGTGCGGCCAGGTGTCGTCGACCGGGATGTGCACGCTGCCGAGGATGTCGGCGGCTTCCTGGAACCCGCCGGCGTTGATGTGCGCGTGCGCGACCTTGCGGGCGCTCTCGACGTCCCCGGTGCGCGCGACGTGCTCGGTGCCGTACTTGACGACCAGGTCGTGGTGCATGGCGCCGGACACGGCCATGTACGCGGCGTAGAACTCCGCGTCGCTCAGCTCGAACTCGCGCCAGCGGTCCTCGGCCTGCGTGTAACCGGACTCGCCGCCCTGCCACGGCTTGTGGCGGCCGGTGAAGTGCAGGATCGCGGTGTCGTCGGGGACGGGCTTGTCGCCGGAGAGCCGCCGCTTGACGAAGTTGTAGCGCGAGTCGAGATGCACGAAGTCGCCGTCGAGCACCGAGTTGAGGATGCCCTGGTCGTGTTTGTCGAGCTCGTAGTCGCCGCTGCGTCCGGTGGCGTCGATCCGCGCGCAGAACTCGTCGCTCAGATACTCGCGCTGGATCACCAGCAGTCCGCTGTTGAGCTTGTGCTGCCCGTAGAAGAACTGCGGGACCGCGGCGAGACCCTCGCGCAATTGGAGCAGTTCGGACAGATCGCCGAGGACCACCATGTCGGTGTCGAGGGTGATGATCGTGTCGTAGTCGCGGAGCCGGAAGACGTCGAGGATGAAGTACGCCTTGCGGACCAGGTAGTTGTCCTGGTCGCCCTTCTCGTAGCTGTCGTAGCGCGCGGCATCGACCCGGTGGAACCGGACCCGTGGGTGCAGTGCCCGTATCGAGGCGACCGACTGGGGCCGCAGATCGTCGTGGAGGACGATGAAGTCCTCGCACACACCGGGGTTGGACAGCGCGAGGCTGCGCAGCAGCGCCAGGAAACCGGGCAGATAGTTCTCGTCGACGAACGACGCGAACGCAAGACGGCGTTTGCCTGTCAGGGCGTTGGCGGACAGCGGCGCGGTGGCGGCTGCGGCCGAGGCCGCCCCGACCGGGGCATGGGGGGTGGCGGTCATCGCAGGGAGATCCTCGTGTCGGTCACGCTCTGGGCGCGTTCCATGACCCACGCCTTTTCGCTGGTGTACTCGTGCACGGACGTGATGGGCATGCGCATCGCTTCCTTGATGCGGTACGCGCCGCTCTCGTAGAAGTCGAAGCCGATCAGGTCCAGCTTCGGGCTGGCGTCCAGGAAGTCCAGCAGCCAGAGCATGTTGAAGCCGCTGGTCGGGATGGCGGGCCACTCGTCGTTGCCGACGCGGCCGATGTTCCGCAGCGGCCAGCGCAGTGACTCGTCGTTGACGTAGCTCTGCGCGCCGGGGACGAGCCGGTTGCGCAGCGAGTTCTTCCAGTCGCCACTCAGGCCGCCGAAGATCAGCCGGGTGGTGACCTTCTTGTCCCAGTTGAAGCCGTGCTTGTGGATGGAGGCGTGGATGTCGGTACGCCTGCCGGTGGCCGCCGGGTCGATCTTGTACGAGTTGAAGCGGACCACCAGGTCGTACGCGTCGATCTCGGCCCCGAGCGAACCGCGCCCGACGCTCTGCGAGTTGGCGATCAGACAGATGGACTTGCCCGCGATCTGGTTGCGGAACTCGCCCAGGGTGAGCCACTGGACGTCGCCGAAGGTGGGGTCGGGGACCGGGCCGCGCTGCCGGTTCCGGCGCATCTCTCCGTAGAGCTCGGCCAGTTGGAGCACGTCGCGGTCGGCCGTGAGGGCGCCCGGACGGCTCAGCCGCAGGTCGAGGTACTGCCCGATGGACACCTGGAGGTCCGTCACCGGGCTGCCCTCGCCGCGCATCGCGAGCAGCGAGCCGATCAGCCGCGCCTCGGCGCCGGCGAGATCGCCCGCGTCGTGCAGCGCGACGCCGTCGGCCCAGACGTCGGTGGCGGGGCCGTCCGCGTACACCGAGGCCCCCGGGCAGCCGCGTTCGAGCAGCCGCAGGATCTCGTCCTGCTTCTCGCCGCCGGTGTGCAGGCCGGCGATCCGGGGGGCGACACCGAAGCCGTCCTCCTCGGTCAGGTCGAGATAGCGCTGGTACGCGGCGATGGTCGCCGACTCGTCGCCCATGGCCTCCAGCGTGCGGGCGCGCAGCCGCCAGCCCGCGCGCGAGTTCTTGCGCTGGGTCAGCACGGCGTCGCTGATGAGCAGCGCCAGCTTCAGCTCGTCGTCGTACCCGCACTCCAGGGACTTGTTGCCGACGGCCAGCAGCGCGTCCAGCAGCTCTCCGCTGAGCGAGCCCGTCGGACCTGCGACCACTTTCTTGGCCGCCCGCCGGATCAGCGGCGTGCTCGCGGGCGCGGCCTGGGCACTCTCGTCGGAGCCGGCGGCATGGGCGGCGAGTACCAGGCGCAGCTTCTCGGCGAGTTCACCGCGCTTGCGGTCGAGGCTGCCGACCATCTTCCCGCTGTGCACGGCGCAGGCCCGCAGGCACACGTCCAGCTCGGTCGGTGTGATCCGGTCCCCCCGACCCGGGGCTTGCCCGGCCCCGTCGGGCGGCCCGGCCGGGCCGTCCCCGTCGCGCGGCCTGAGCCATCGGTTGCGGACCTTCGTCATGGTGCTCCCAGCGTCTGTCTGCCCGCGATCAGGTTGCGGGTCGGCGACAGGCTAGGAAACCCGCGCGACGGGAAGGTGAACTGACTGCGTCGGCAGGAGGAACGCCGGGAGCCCGATACATGGTCGGGGGTGGAAACGGACCGGTCACGCGGGACCGTGGCCCGCACGGCCGACTGCTGAGACGGTCGCGGGCCGCGTGCCTCTCCTCCGTCGATGCCGAGTACCACGCGGCCTGGCACCTGACGGGTGAGATTTCAAGACCGCGAGCGGAACGATCGTCGTCGTCGCGGCGGCCGGTCCGGGGGGGGGAACGAAGCGTGGGTGGTGGGGAGTTCGGTGGGTATGAGATTTGTCGATGTGCCCGTCAGGGACGGGTCGGTGCTGCGGGGGATCCACTATCCGGCCGCCGATCCCGGCCCGGTGGTTCTCGTGATGACGCCGTACGGGGCCGATCGGTATCACCCGGCCGGGCTGTTCTTCTCCGGGCGGGGCTTCCACTTCGTGAGCCTCGACTCGCGGGGGCGCGGGGACTCCGACGGGGTCTTCAGGCCCTTCCACGACGACGGGGCCGACGGTCACGACGCGGTGGCGTGGCTCGCCGGGCAGCCCTGGAGCAGCGGGGACGTCGTCACCTACGGCGGGTCGTACAGCGGGTTCGCCCAGTGGGCCGTCGCCGGTACGCGGCCACCCGCCCTGCGCGCCGTAGCGCCCGTCGCGTCGGTGCACCCCGGTGTCGACTTCCCCATGGTCGGTTCCGTGCCGGCCTCGTACGCCGTGCAGTGGCTCGCCTTCAACCGTGGACGGCGGATGAACACCGGGCCGTGGAGCGACGACCGGTACTGGCGCGACACGCACCGCGATCTCGGTGACCGTCCCTTCCGGGATCTGGACGTCGCGTCTGTCGGGGAGCGGCTGCCCGCCTTCCAGGAGTGGCTCGACCACCCCACGTACGACGCGTACTGGGCGTCGTTCGTCCCGTCCGAGCCGGTCGGCGTCCCGGTGCTGGCCATCACCGGCCAGTACGACGACGACCAGCTCGGCGCGCTGACCTACGAGGAGCGGCACCCGGCCACCCATCTGGTGATGGGCCCGTGGGACCACGCCGGCACCCGCTCGGCGGCGCGCTCCTTCGGTGGGCTGACCTTCGCCGAGGACAGCGCGATCGATCTGCCCGCCCTGCACGCCGACTGGTACGACTGGGTACTCGCCCGGGGACCGCGCCCCGCCTTCCTCGCCGACCGGGTCGCGTACTTCCACATCGGCGAGGGATGGCGGCACGCCCCGGCGCTCCCCCAGGGGGCGTCACGCCCGCTGCGCCTCCCGGAGACCACGCTGACCCTGGACCCCGCGCTGGTGGGCGATGAACCGGACGGTTTCCGCGAGGAGTTGGGCGAGGACGCGTTCGTGCACATCGCCCCGGCGCACGACGTCTCCGGCCGCCCGAGCGCCGCCCTCACGCTCACCTCCGACCTGCCGGACTTCGACCTGCTGGTGGGCCTCTACCTGTTGCGGGACGACGCGACGCTCCTCGGCGAGGCGGTCTTCCGCGCCGGCCACCGCGACCTGACGCGACCCGTCGAGCTGACCTTCCCGTTCATCTCCCGCACAACGGAGCCGGGTGACCGCTTCGCGATCCGGATCCGTGCGCCGCACAGGCGTTACGAGACGAACAAGGCGGCGCGGGGGGAGGTCCGGCTGGGTCCGGGGTC
Source organism: Streptomyces camponoticapitis (assembly GCF_014646115.1). Lineage (GTDB taxonomy): Bacteria > Actinomycetota > Actinomycetes > Streptomycetales > Streptomycetaceae > Streptomyces > Streptomyces camponoticapitis. Next base: position 6,933 of record NZ_BMMV01000054.1, read on the forward strand.
GTACTTGACGCTCCCGGCGTCAGACCCGGGCCCGTGACGCGACCGGAAGTCCTGCGGCCCGAACCCGTACGATCCCTAGCTGTTCGGCGCTCGCCGGGCGTTGTGCACAACATCGCGAATGGACTGTCGTGCGGCGCGAACTCAAGACCATGACGGCGCTCGGGGCCGTCCTTCTGCTGGGGCTGCTCGGCGGCTGTTCCACGGAGGCGACCGACGAACCGGAGAGGAACGCGAAGGGGGACACCGCCGCACCGGCCGTGGAGCGGGGCGAATCGGTCGGTGCGAAGGGGTCCCCCTGCGAACTGCCCGCGATCTTCGACACGGCTGCCGGATGGACGGCGGAGGCGGTGACAGCTCCCGGGATGCCCGCGCAAGGACCGGTCACGCTGGCTTGCGAGATCGACGCCAAGCCGGTGGGTCATATCGGCTTCCTGCGCGTATGGACGGGCGGCAAGGCGGACGACGACCCGCGCAAGGCCCTGGAGGCCTTCACGGCCGCGGAGGCCCCGAGCCGGGAGGACGCCGCGTTCGAGGAGACGAAGGTGGGTCCGTACGACGGGGTGGAGGTCGGCTACCTCAACACCGGCGAGATGCTCGACGCGCCGAAGAAGGAGCGGGCCTTGGCGTTCGCCACTCCGGACGGTCTGGTCGTGCTGCACCTGGGAGGAGCCGACACCACGGAGCACGAGCAGATGCTGCCGGCGTTCGAGCTGACGAAGCGGAGCGTCCGCGCCGGTTCATGACCTGCTCGGCCCGAGGGGGCGCCGCAGGACCCAGCCCAGGCCTCAGCCCCCTAGGTTCTGTCGTCAAATGTCACGCCCACATCAGGAGTGATGCGAGGGTGACGGCTGCTTCGTAGGACTGGGCGGTTTTGTCATAGCGGGTGGCGATGCCTCGCCATTGCTTCAGGCGGTT
>NZ_BMMV01000055.1 GCF_014646115.1 Streptomyces camponoticapitis
GGCTGAAAGTGCCCGCTGGAGCCGTCCCGATCGTGGCACCGAGATGATCTCCGCCTACGAAAATCTTGCCAGAGCCAGAAAAGTCCGTACGCCGACAAGCCAAAGGCACGACGCCCGCAGCACCACCCCGACAAGAGCTAAACCTGGGCTCTCCGTCGGTGCCCCAAGCATCGGCCCGCAGCGACCACGCCATGTCCCGATCCGTTCCACCGAGTTCAACCGAGTCAACCGGTCAATCAGTCAATCGGAAAGCGCGGCTACAACAGGCCCTCCAGGCCGGGGACCTCTGTCCAGTCCCGCAGCCACTCCTCGGCCACTCCCCGGTCCCTCGTCATCGGGCACAGCGTCCACGGCGCCGTCAGCTCACGGTCCGCGAACAGCGTCTCCAGGACGGCTCTGCGCTCGATGTACGGGCGGTTGACGAGGGACTCCGCGTGGAACGTGAGGATGTCGAACGCGACGTAGTGCGCAGGCAGCGACCTGGCGAGCTGAAGGGCGCCCCGGGTACCGGAGGACGCCCGGCGCTGCACCGCAGCGAATGACAGCTCCGTCCCGTTCCACACCACCAACTCGCCGTCAAGAACGAGGCCTTCCGACAACTGCTCGCGCGCCGCGGCGACGAGATCGGGGAATGAACCCTGGATCAGGTTGCCGCGCCGTGACTGGAGCAACACCGGCCCGCGCCCAGACCCGGTGAACAGAAGGGCCCTGAAGCCGTCGTACTTCAATTCTCCAGCAAATCGGGCAAAAACGGCCGGGGCAGGCAGGGCGTCGATGGCCTTCGCGAGCATCGGCTCAACCACCGGACGCAACACCGGCCCGCCCTTCCTCTCAGCCCGAGGGGGCCCAGCGAGCCCCGCCTCAGTTCACAGGCGGGGCCCACCGTAACGAGCACCCCGACGATTCGCACCCGCTGCCGCTCGTTCGGTCGAACGAGACCCGATGGCCGGTGGGCCGGCTACGGAGAGAGAAACCTGTCGGGGCGGGCGGCGGGCCACTACTCGCCGCGGGCCAGTGCCTTGTCCGCACCGCACACGTCGCAGGCCTGGGCGATCAGGTCTGTTCGGACCATGTGGCGGGCCTGGGCAGTGGTAAGGGTGCCGCCCAGGCGGCCCTGGATGGCCCAGCAGCCGGGGACGTGGAAACGCACACCGAGCCCTCGCCCCTCCGGGTCCCCGGCAGCGGCCTTCAACTCTTCTCCTACCCAGCTCTCCGGGACATCCCCGGAGAGGGACTCGTCACCTGCCTGCGGGGCGGGCGCCTGCGACGCACGCAGGACCGGAACCGCGTCGTAGGAAATCCCGGGTACGGGCCGCACGTACGCACTGGGCACATCGATCTCGATCAGGTCCTCGGCGAGATCCTGACCAGTGCTGGCTGCGCGTGAGCTCCAGCCGCGCAGCGCTATCCGGTACACCCAGGTGCCCGCACGGGTTTGCCACCTCCGGGCCAGCTGCCCGGTGACGCGGCCATCCGGCAGCAGCACCCTCACCGGCGGCAGCGCGTCTGCGGAGGCGTCGACCTGGGGATCGCCCTGCCGGCACGTGCGCTCTGCCATCCCCCCATCATCGGTCATACGTTCGATTTCGCAAGGTGTGTGGTTCCTGCATCCAGGAGGTCATCCCGGCACCGGGGGCCGGGCCGTGTGCCTCGGCGCTCGCTGGCGGCCGTACCGTCTGCTGGGCCGGTGAGCCTGGCATGACGACGCCCCCGGCATTGAGCGGCGGGGGCGGGGGCGCCGTCCGGAGGCCGGTCCCGTCGGGGGTCGGGCCGGCGTGGCTGCGCATCAGTTGACCACGGGTGGACCGCTCTGCTGAATCAGGGCGACGAAGTGTCGTGGCCGGTAGGGATGTGCCAACCAGTCGCCGCGCTGATCGGTGAGGTCGAAGCCGTGAGCGCCGGCGTGGGCGGCGGGGCTGCTGACAGAAACCAGCAAACCCGGCCCGCCTGCGGCCGATTCGGGCGACCGACGTGTTGCAGCATGATCCGCTGCTACCGGTCGGCTCTGCCAACCCGCTGCCCGGTAGGACAGCAGCACGTCGTGCAGCGGCTGGGCCGCTCCGGTCTTGCGCCACGGCATGCGGGGAGTCCCCTCCGGCTAGGAGCCTCAGCGCGGGGCAGGTCAAGACGAACTCGCCCAAGTCAAGGGCGGTCTCACGCCAGTTGGCCATGGTCGGTGATCGAGCGAGTGGGGTGTGCCACCCCGCTTAGACGTCATCTCATTTGGTGAGTCTGCGGTAGCAGATCAGGGTGCAGGCGATGCTGGTGAAGGCCAGGAAGTGGTCGGCTTTGCGTTCGTAGCGGCGGTGCAGGCGTCGGCATCCGGCGAGCCAGGACATGGTGCGTTCGATGGTCCAACGGTGGCGGCCGAGCCGCTGCGAGGTCTCGATGCCTCTGCGGGCGATGCGGTGCCGGATTCCCCGGCTGGACAACGATCGCCGCAGGTGGTTGTAGTCGTAGCCCTTGTCGGCGTGGAGCTTGTGGGGCCTGCGCTGCCGGGGACCCCGGCGGGATCGGATCGGCGGTATGCCCTGCACCAGGGGGATCAGTGCCTGGCTGTCGTGCGTGTTGGCGCCCGAGATACCGATGGACAGAGGCAGTCCCGTCCGCTTTGTGATCAAGTGGATCTTCGACCCGTACTTACCCCGGTCTACAGGATTCGGACCTGTCAGCTCCCCTTTTTCAGGGCCCGCATGTTCACCGAGCCGATCGCGCACCGCGACCAGTCCAGCTCGCCACGGGATCCGAGTTCGTCGAGGACCAGACGGTGGAGCTTGGCCCACACCCGGGCTTTCGACCACTCGGCGAAACGCCAGTGAGCCGTCGCGCCGGATCACGACAAAGGCAAAGGACGACCTCAATCGCCTGGCGCAACCGCGCGGTCGCCACCCGGTTCGACAAACTCGCCGTCCGCTTCGAAGCCACTGTGCTGATCGCCGCGATCGGCGATGGCTGTGACGGCCTGAGCTGTCGGTTCCTCATGCCATGCTGACCGCGACCCAGGTGAACACGTGAGGGGAAGGCAACGATGGGAGCTCAGTACTACGGCGCCGACAGCGAGAACGGCGACCGCATCGACGACCCCTCCGAGGACGCGCTGTTCATGACGGTCGGCGACCTCAACGACTCCGACAACACGTTCGTCGTCGTCCAGCCTGATGAGGACACCCCTGTCTGGTTCGCCTCCGGCCTCGATGAAGGCGGTTACGAGATCGTCCGCCGTGACACCACCCGCAACGAGCACGAGGTCACCACGGCGACCAGCATCAACGACATCGCCCACGACCTCACCATCTGGATGGCCGCCCGCGACTTCGCCGGACGGCCATCCATGCAGGTCAGCGAGTTCTAAAACACGCCCTAGTGGTCTTCAGCGGGCGGCCAGTTCCATAAAAGCCAGCAGGTCCGGTCCAGGTGCCGGGCGAAGGGTGTCGCCTACTAGCGGGTGCGGCCGCGCGACCGGCAGCGCGTCCAGCCCGGCCGCGGAGTGCCAAGTCAACTCGGCACTTCCTCCCGTCAGCGGTTGTGGCCCGCAGCGGCGGGGAGAGCGTTGTCGATGAGGGCGGCGGCGATGGCGGCGGCGGTGGGGAAGGCATCGGCGTCGAGGACCCGGGTGCGGGCTGCGGCGCCGTCGATGAGCAGTGCGAGCTGCTCGCCGAGCTGTTCGGGGTCGGCGGCGCCGGCTTCGCGGGCGGTGTCGGCGAGCCGCGCGGCAACGGCCTTCTTGTAGTCGCGTGCGTACTGGGACGCGGGGTGCTGGGGGTCGTGGAGCTCCACGGCGGCGGCGATGTACGGGCACAGGGGGGTGGTGGTGGGGACGTCGAAAGCGGCGAGGAGCCGTTCGCGGGGCGTGAGGTCGGTGCGGTCGAACACACCGGACAGAACGGAGGGGTCGAACCGGCGCAGGTACTCGGCAACGAGTTCATCCTTACCGGTGAAGTGCTGGTAGACCGTGCGCTTGGACACCTCGGCCGCCGCACAGAGCTCGTTCATGCCGGTGCGGTTGATGCCCTGCTCACGGAACAGTTGCTGGGCCGCACTGATGATGCGCTCGCGGGCGCCCCGGCCGCGGCGGCTGCCCGTGGGGCCCTTCTCCAACTCCGTCATGGGTTCACCGTACCGCAGCTAGGTAACGACCGGTGTACATAGCTTGCGTCCCAACCACCCACCGCGTACGTTAAGCACACAGGGCGGTGTACTTAACACCGTCGTCCCAGGCACACACGGCACCACCGACCCAAGGGAATGACTATGGGAAAGCTCGACGGCAAGGTCGCGGTCATCACCGGCGGCACCACCGGCATGGCGCTGGCCGGTGCGAAGCTGTTCGTCGACGAGGGAGCGCACGTCTTCATCACCGGTCGCCGCCAGGACGCCCTGGACGAGGCCGTGCAGCAGATCGGCCGCAATGTCACCGGCGTCCGGGGCGACGCCGCCGACCTGGACGACCTGGACCGCCTGTACGACACCGTGAAGCGGGAGAAGGGCAGCCTTGACGTGCTGTGGGCCAGCGCCGGCGGTGGCGAGCCCGCTCCGCTCGGCGAGATCACCGAGGCCCAGTTCGACACCTGGTTCGGGCTCAACGCCCGCGGCACCCTGTTCACCGTCCAGAAGGCCCTCCCGCTCTTCAACGACGGCGGCTCCATCCTCATGACCGGCTCCAACGCCTCCCTCGGCGCCTTCCCCGGCTGGAGCGTCTACGCCGGCAGCAAGGCAGTCCAGCAGGCATGGGCTCGAATCTGGCTCAACGAACTCAGGGACCGCCGCATCCGCGTCAACGTCCTGACCCCCGGCCAGGTCGCCACCGCCAAGCAGGCAGAGCTCTTCGACGAGGCCACCAAGCGCCAGTTCGAGTCCCTCATCCCCCGCGGCCAGATGGGCCGCCCCGACGAAATCGCCACCGCCGCCCTCTTCCTCGCTTCCGACGACTCCAGCTACGTCAACGGCATGGAACTCGTCGCCGACGGCGGCACCACCGCCATCTGAACCCAACAACACACAACCAGGACAGGACACCTCATGAGCAACATCAGCATCATCGGCACCGGGAACATGGCCCGCACCCTCGGCGCGCGAGCGATAGCCGGCGGCAACACCGTCGAGATCATGGGCCGCGATCAGTCCAAGGCCACCGACCTGGCCAAAGCTCTCGGCGGCGGCACCACGACGGGAGAATGGAGCACCGCCCCTGCCGGTGACATCGTCATCGTCGCCCTGCTGCACGACGGCGTGGTCCCAGCCGTCGCCCACTACGGAGACGCTCTCGCGGGCAAGGTCATCATCGACATCAGCAACCCCTTCAACTCGACGTTCGACGGGCTGGCCCACCGCGAGGAAACCTCCATCGCACAGGAAGTCGCCAAGGCGGCCCCGGCCGACGCCAGCGTCGTGAAGGCGTTCAACACCGTCTTCCGCCACGTCCTGGAAGAGGGCCGGCCCGACGTCTTCATCGCCGGCGATGATGCGCAGGCCAAGGCAAGTGTGGAGGCGTTCATCGAGAGCCTCGGGCTGCGCCCGCTGGACGTCGGCGGCCTGACAATGGCGCACTGGCTGGAAGGAGCGGGCCTGGTCACGGTGGGCCTGGCCAACCACGGTGTGGGGAACCCGGACTTCGCCCTCAGCATCACCGAACTCCCCGTCTGAGCAGACGGTTGACGGAGCCTTTCGGACCGGCTGTCAATCGGGGACGGAGCTGGCGAGACCATCACCTCTGGCCTGCCGCAGCAGGTCAGAGTAGCTGAGGCCAGAATGACCCGGGTGGTGCCGATACGCTGCTGAGCGCCCTCGTCCTCGCTCACGGCCCCGGCGGCCACTTCGCTCCGAGCATGAATACCCGCATGTGGCGAAACCCGGCGACCTCCCGCAACACCGCCCTCCTGCGCGAGTACGGACACCACATACACGAACCGGAACCGGCCGGCTCCCTGACGGACGTCGGCTCAACTGTCGGCCCCATCCCAGGGCGGGTACTCGATCGGGTGATGCTCGCCCGAAGCATGCCCAGTTCAGCGGGCAACTGCCGCTGACGATGTGCCCGAAGGCCCGCGCCCGCTGCCCACGCTCGCGTCTCTGTCATCCGACACGGATCGAGACGCAACGTGGCACACACTCCGGTCGTTCTCGCGCTGGCCGGCGGGCCGGGTTCCGGCAAGACCACCCTGGCTGTCGAACTCCAGCAGTGGCTTCCCGGGGCCGCGGTCGTGCCCGAGGGCAGACCGTAGGCAGCGGCGCCGACGGGCGGGCGCCGCAGAGGAAACCACCGGCTCCGATCCCCGCCGCGCGCCCCGCACGACCGCGTCCGCCCTTTTTCTCTTTTTCGTCGTCGGGCACGCGAGCAGAGGGGGTCAGACCCCCGAACAGGGAAAGCACGCCCCCCGACCTGCACTGATCCGGGAAGTGCTTCCGACGGCCCGCAATTTCCTGAGCAACGCCCTGCGCAAGGGCTCCCGGCCCGCCCAGGCCACGTCGCCTTCCCAGTCCCATCGCAATCGACGCCACCAAGGAGTCCTGCCGATGCTCAGCACGCTGCGCCAGGGCGCGCTCCAGCGCATAATCGGGGTGTCGGCCGGCAGACTGGACAGCCAGTAGTCAGTGGGCCCCTCGGCCTCGGCAGGCCATTCGACCAGTAGCCAGCAGTCCGGCAGGATACCGTCCCACCAACACTGTTCTGCCGAGGCGGCGGCCCTGAGGGGGCGCTCGACGGCTTTGCCGGCCGGACGGACGCGCTTGGCGGCGAAGCGGGACCGTAACTTGCCGCTCGAGCCCTGCCGCCAGGTGAGGGAGGAGAACGCCTCCTGCCCGAGGCCGGTGGCGAGGGTTGCCACTGAGGGTGCTCGGTGGCGGTAGCGGGGCTGGGGCCAGCAGCCGACGGGGCCGTTGCGGTCCGGGTCTGTCGGCCGGGCGTCGAACGGGTGGGCACTCACGTCCGCGCGGATGGCCAGCATGTAGTCGATTTCCCGCTGGGCCAGGCCGGCCCGAAAGCGGGCGTTGGTGCCGTAGGCGGCACCGGCCACGACCGCGGGCGGACTTAGACGTCGTTTCATTTGGTGAGGCGGCGGTGGCAGATGAGTGTGGCTGCGATGCCGACGAAGGCGAGGAAGTGTTCGGCTTTGCGTTCGTAGCGTCGATGTAGGCGGCGGCAGCCGGCCAGCCACGAGACCGTCCGTTCGACGACCCATCGGTGTCGGCCCAGCCGCTGTGAGGATTCGATGCCCTTGCGGGCGATGCGGTGGCGGATGCCTCTTCTGCGGAGCCATCGGCGCAGGTGGTTGTAGTCGTAGCCCTTGTCGGCGTGCAGTTTGCCCGGCCGCCGGCGGCGGGATCCCGCGCACGAGCGGCTCAAGGCCCTGGCTGTCGTGCATGTGGGCGCCGGAGATGCCGA
>NZ_BMMV01000056.1 GCF_014646115.1 Streptomyces camponoticapitis
GGCGCGACGCATGAACCATGCACAACCCAGCAATCCGGGATGAAACAACGGGACGAAACGCCCTCTGAGGCGTCCTGGATGCTGCGTAGGGCCTGAGTTTCAGTGTTGTAGCCGATCGTCAAGGTCGGCTGACGAGGGTTGTCGTCCTCGTTGTCGATGAGGAAGGAGACAGCGTAGGTGCCGTCGGCGTCGGTGGCCGGGATGGATGCGAGGGCCCTCTCGACGAGATGCTGGAGGTGATCGTTGAACGTCATGGTCGGCGGGGTCCCGTCGGTCAGGGTCATGAGTCCCACAGGTCGCAGTACTCGATGTGGATCTCGCGCGCGGCGCCGAGAATGCCGTCGTTGGAGTGGAGCTCGGTGCAGAAGTGCGGGTAGTTCGGATGGATGGGGACGTATCCGGGGCCGTTTCGGGCGACGTCGAAGAAGTTCCGGGCGGTGTCCCTGAACACCTTCGCGCTGCCGGTCATGAACAGGGTCTCGGCGTGGAGATGCTGGTGGAACAGATCCCGGTTCTCCTGGTAGTGCCGTGCCTCGTGATCAATCACCGCTTCGTCCGTGTGTCCTGGGCCGGGCAGCGTCACGGTCTGCGGACGCCCTGGGCCGAGCCGTCCTCGTATTTCCTTCCAGCGTGAGGGTGCGAACTGGAGCGAGTGGTGCAGCAGCACGAGATCAAGCTGCCGTGTGCCGTCTTCTGGCAGCTCGGGAGGGGCCGCGGTTCCCACGCATCGGCAGGTGAACCAGCGAGCGCGGTGAAGAGGCGGCGAGCTTCCATAGCCCACCGATTCGCTGGGCCGCGTCCTGATCGAGGTAGGAGTCCAGGTGCCGATCGTGGTCGATGAGCACGGCATGGACCAGGGGCCGGGCGGGTCGGATGACCTTGAACTCCGTGGATCCGAGCCGTGCTTGGTGGATGGTGATGGGTAGCTTCATTGGTTCTCCGGGACACGGCGGCTGACATCCGCGGCGTAAGAGGCCCAGTCGCCGGCTGATGCCTTCTGCCATTGGACGGCGACTTGGATGTGGATGCCGAGTACCCGGGCGAGGATGGCGGCGGGCAGTTCGGCGGCGAGGGTGAAGAGTGCGGTGGAGCGGTCCTGCCGGGGTCGGATCCCGATCTTGTGGAGACGCTGGCCGATCCGATCATCGCCGAGGGGGTGTCCTGGGCGGCCGCCGGGAAACAGCCAGGGGACGTCCTCGGGGGTTCCGATCTTGGCTTTGCCCCGGCGGGTTGCGACGAGCTCGCGGACGAGTGCGGCCAGCGGCTCGGGCAGGACGACTGGCGAGGTGCCGAATGTGACCCGCGACGGTGTCGTTGTCGACGTCGACGTCGACGTCGACGACAGTGAGTCGGCTGATGGTGGCGATCTTTTGCGCGCAGAAGACCAGCAGCAATCCGGCGACGCGGTCTGTGGTGGGCAGGGTGTCGTCGTGGAGGGAGCCATCCAGCGGGTGGTGCCGTAGGTGAGGCCGCGGGCGTGGTGGTGCTGTACGGACCGGCGGACGAAGTGGCCGGTCTCGTCCCGGTAACCGGCATCGGCGTCTGAGGTCCATCGCTCCAGGTCAGGCTGGGTGAAGTCGCTGAGCATCACGCCATTGCCGCGCAGCCAGCCGAAAACGTTGGCCGCTGCGGTGACGTGGCAGCGGACGTTCAGGGCTTGGAGATGGGTGGTGTGTTCATTGCCGAGGCGTCGTCGGAGTCGCCGTCCTGGTCGTGTCCACCTCACGACTCGGTCGTTTCCGGGCAAGCCGTGGGCCAGTTCCTTTCCGGCCGCGCATCGGTCTACGGGCATGTATCCCGGGACGACCAGCCAGGTCGTTTCGTTTGGATCATCGTGCTGACCAGATGAAGATGCCTACGAGGTGGAGTCCGGCGAGGTTGTCGCGGTCTTGTCGCATCGAGTGTCCAGACCGCGCCATTGCTTCAAGCGGTTGATGCACCGCTCGACGGTGTTGCGCTGCTTGTACGCCTCGCGGTCGAAAGCGGGTGGTCTGCCGCCCTGGTGGCCGCGTTGGTCGGCCGGGACGGGGATGGCCGCGCGGATGCCACGGCGGCGCAGGTGTTCGCGGAGGGTGCGGGACGAGTACGCCTTGTCGGCCAGGACCACGTCCGGTCTGGTGCGGGATCGTCCCCGTCGGGGAACGCGGGTGCGTCGTCGGCCTGCCCGGCGGTGAGGACGAAGGCCAGGGGCCGGCACCGGTCGTCGGACGCCAGGTGGATCTTCGTGGTCAGCCCGCCGCGGGAGCGGCCGATGGCATGGTCGGGCGGCACGCCGGGCGGGGCCCTTTTTGCGGGCCCCGGCCGCGTGCTGATGCGTGCGCACAATCGTGGAGTCGACCGAGACCGCTCAGTTCAGGTCCTCATCGGCGTCGGCCTGTGCCATCAACGCGGTGAAGACCCGCTCCCAGGTGCCGTCCACGGCCCACATTCGCAGCGGGTTCTAAACCCCGCGTCAGTTGCCGTACTTCTCCGGCAAACGCACCCACTGCGATCCGGTCCGGAACTTCCACGCGATCGCGTCGATCACCTCACAGTGATCCCGCCACCGCCCACCCCGCCCGGGTATCCGGCTCGATCCGCCCTCCACTGCGCATCAGGTAACGGCACACCCAGACCGACAATCAGATGATCTGAACGAAACGGCCTAGGTGAGAACGCGCTCGTGGAGGGTGGTCACCACTTTGCGGGCGGAGGTGAAGGCGCCGTGCTGCCAGGCGTCGGCGTACGAAAGATAGTCGCCGGCGAAGTAGACCCGTCCCGCGGCCCGGTTGAGCGGCGCGAAGACCGGCGCGTCGGGACCGCCGGCCATGCTGTGCCAGGCACCTTCCAGGTGCGGGGTCTGCCGCCAGTGGTGGGAGAAGGAGGAGGCGAGTTCGGTGCGGTACTTCGCGCCGTGGATCTTCTCGCCCTGGGCGACGGCCCGCTTTTCGCGCTCGGCAGGGGTCATATTCCCGTACATGTCCGCATTGGCACCGGTGTTGTAGTAGCCGATGAGCGTGCCGCGCCGACCGTGGAAGCCGTACGACGGGTACCAGATATGGCTCAGATCCATGTCCGTCTCGGTGATGCCGCCGTAGATCCGGTGATCGCTCTCCCACCAGCGGCTGCGGTACTCCAGGGCTATCTTGCCCGCCGACGACGGCTTCACCGCCTCCAACGCGGTCTGCACCGCGCTGCCCAGGTTGTGGGCGGTCTTGGCGAGGATGTGGGGCGGTAGGGCTGCGACGCAGTAGTCCGCGTCGATCACGCGCGTACGGCCGTGCTGCTCATAGGTGACACTCACGCCGTGCGCCTTGTCGGTGATCTTCTGGACGACTGCTCCCGTACGGATCCTTCCCGGGCCGACGGCCCGGGTGAGCGCCGCAGGTATTCGGTCCATGCCGCCGACCGGCTGGAACATCAGCATCGCCTGGTCGTAGCCGAACTCGAAGGAGAAGTAGCGGCCCACCCCGCTGGAGAGGACCTCGGACACGGTGGGCACGTCACCGAGCTCCACCCCCGGGGTGCCCGCGGCGGCCGGGTCGATGCTGTAGCCGCGGTGTTCGGTGCCGGTGTAGGTGAGCTTGCTGCCGATATCGCCGAAGCTCTTGAGGAATTCGAGCAGCCGCTGCTGGTCGTCGGCGGTCAGCTCCGCGTCCAGCGCGCCCCTTCCGGTGGCCTTCGCGAGCAACTCGGAGACGTAGCCGTACGTATCGGCCTTGGCGGTGCGGTAGCGCACCGGGGACGTCATGCCTGCCTTCTCGTTGTAGATGTAGGCGCTGGCGTTGCTGTTGGTGAAGACCTCGACGGGGACACCCAGTTCACGGCAGTAGTCCATGGTGATCATCCACTGAGGGATCCTGGCCGGACCGGCGTTCATGTACTGGCCGTCCGTGAACCGCGCCGTCTGGCGGTTGCCGAGGAGGTCGGTGGTCGAATCCCCGCCGCGTACGGTGAAGTTGCGGCCACCGGTACGGTCCCTGGCCTCCAGGACCGTACAGTCGTAGCCCGCCTTGCCCAGTTCGTACGCCGTGGTGAGACCGGCGATACCTCCGCCGACGATGACAACCTTGGCCGCTGTCCTGCCTTTGAGGGTGAAGTCGCCCGTTCTGGGCGCTCGGAAGGCCGGTTCGCGGCTCGCGGCCTCGGCTGTGGGGGCGAGACCGAGCGCTCCCATGGTGGCGAGCATGGCCCCCGCACCTCCGGTGACGCCGACCTGGCGCAGGAAATTACGGCGGCTGGTGCCCGTGGTGGTGTTCGGCGAAGGACGCATGGCCCGGTACCCCTTCCGGTCAGGTGTGCCGGGATCTTGGCAAGGGCTTGTTACGGCCCACCAGATGTTCTTGTATCGCACACGTTGCTCTCCCCTCACCGCCAAGACGCAGGGCAGCTTTCCGGCCTCGTCAGGCCCTTCGCTGGTGGGCTGCTCCGCTTCAGGCCCGGGAGGGGAAGTCAGGGTGGTCGGCGTAAGGCAGAGCAAGGTCACGCAAGTCGTGGCACGGCCAGGGGTCGCGGGCGTGACGGGCCAGGATGCGCCGCTTGGCCTCTATCTCGCGCAGAACGCGGGCCGGGTCATGCAGGGCCACATGCAGAGCGATCGTGGGGGGCAGTCCGGAGAGGTCCGTCTGGCAGAAGTCGACCATGTCTCCGCGGGCAGACCACTCCCCACATCCGTCGTCGCCGTCGCATCGCCGTGCCAAGTCGGCCTCCTCGCGTAGCCGCGCCTCGAGGAACCTCACCAGTTCTTTAGTCATAGGGGGATTCTCGATGTTGCGCGGGCGCCATGGAACGATCTTGCGGTGACTGGTGTGATCACGGCGTCGGAGCCGTCCATGGATAGCCCCATTCAGCGGGCTGAGACCTCGCCTGTTCGGCAAGCTGGTGACCGTACTGCGGCGCGAGGGTGCGGATGCGGTCCGCAAGGGCCGGTCGTGGAGGCTGCCGCTAAGGGCTCCGCTCCCTGAGAGGCGGCAGGTTCCGAGTCGTGCCCCGCCGGCCACTGGATTCGAAGCAACCGCCGTTCGCGTGCGAGTTCGTCGGCCGTGACGGCCTGGCGCACTTGCACGCACACGGTGCGGATAGTCGTCCTTGCCTCAGCCGGTGAGCTCGCTCCCCTGTCAGCGTTCATTAGCTTGTTCTGTATCTACCAAGATCTTCCGGGCCTGCCGATGGCCTTGAGGGTCTCGGGGGCGTTTGACGGTCTTACCGCGTCGTAGCGGGGTGCCTGCTGTTTGTTCTTGGTGCCGAGTGGCTGCCCGGGGCTAGGGCGTGTCCGCAAAGTCTGTTGGTCGTTGGTAAGTCGTGGTGAGACGTCATGAGTTGACTG
>NZ_BMMV01000057.1 GCF_014646115.1 Streptomyces camponoticapitis
CACGCCGGTGGACCGTCGAACGGACCCTGGGATGGCTCATGAACCACCGCCGCCTGGCCCGCGACTACGAAGCCCACCCACACCGCTCCGAAGCCATGATCCACCTCGCGATGATCAACCTCATAACCCGCCGCCTCGCCCACGAATCCACCCCCACATGGCGCGACGCATGAACCATGCACAACCCAGCAATCCGGGATGAAACAACGGGACGAAACGCCCTCTCACGAGGGCAGACCCCGGCGTCTAGAGCCCGAGCTTCGCCAGCACCTTGCCGCCGTCCAGGGCGCACGCGCCGTCCCCCGCGTGCGTCCAGGCCGCGGCGCACAGCGCCCGCAGCCCGTCCATGGCCCCTCCGTCGCCGTCCAGCACCAGCGCCTCGTCCCGCACGGACGCGGTCCACCCGCCGCAGACGAACTCGCCACCCCGGACCGCCACTTCGGGCTGCCCCGTCAGCAGCCCGCGCAGGTCCTCGTCCACATACGTCGGCCGGTGCTTCGGCTCGGCGGCCAGCAGCTGCGGCCCGTCGGTCACCCCGGTCAGTACGAGCAGCGAGTCCACACCTCCGTTGAACGCGCCCTCGATGTCGGTGTCCAGCCGGTCCCCCACGACGATCGGCCGCTTCGCCCCCGTACGCAGCACCGTCTCCCGGTGCATCGGCGGCAGCGGCTTGCCGGCGACCTGCGGATCGGCGCCCGTGGCGATCCGTACGACCTCGACGGCCGCCCCGTTCCCCGGGGCGATGCCCCGCGCGCTCGGAATGGTCAGGTCGGTGTTGGACGCGAACCACGGCACACCACGCGCGATCGCGTACCCGGCCTCGGCGAACCGCCCCCACGCCAGATCCGGCCCGCCGTACCCCTGCGCCACGGCCGCGGGGTCGTCGTCCGCCGACTCCACCGGCTCAAGTCCCCGCTCCCGCAGGGCGACCCGCAGCCCCTCGCCGCCGATGACCAGCACCCGCGCACCGGCCGGCACCTGCTCGGAGATCAGCCGCGCCACCGCCTGCGCCGAGGTGATGACCTCGGCGGCCTCGGCGGGCACCCCCAGCTCCGTCAGATGCGCGGCGACGGCGTCCGGCGTCCGCAGCGCGTTGTTGGTGACGTACGCGAGGTGCATTCCGCCGTCCCGGGCCGTGACCAGCGAGTCGACGGCGTGGTCGATGGCCTCGCCGCCCGCGTACACCACCCCGTCGAGGTCCAGCAGAGCCGTGTCGTACGCCTCGTGGAGCGCCGTCGCGCTGCCGTCGGGCCTGGTCCTGCTCGGCTGACTCATCAGTCTCCCGTTTCCTCTTCCGCCCCATGACCGGACGTTCTTCCCCCGATCATCGCTCATGCCCCCGCCCGCATACGATGCCCAGATGAACACCACAGGGTCGGCAGAGAAAGGCCTCCGGCTGATCCCGTTCCGCGGACTGCGCTACGTCCCCGAACGGGTGGGCAGCCTGGCCGCGGTGACCTCGCCGCCGTACGACGTCGTGGTACGGCCCGACGGACTGCACCACCTGGAGTCCGCCGACCCGCACAACATCGTCCGGCTGATCCTGCCCCAGGCCGCGACCGCCGCCGACCGGCACCGCCAGGCGGCGGAGACGCTCAGGCGCTGGCTCGCGACGGGCGTCCTGGCGCCCGATCCGGAACCGGCGCTGTATGTGTACGAGCAGCGCGACGGCGACGTGCTCCAGCGCGGCGTCATCGGAGCCCTGGCCCTGTCCACGCCCGAAGAGGGCGTCGTACTGCCGCACGAGGACGTCATGCCGGACATCGTCGAGGACCGCGCGGCCCTGATGCGGGAGACCGCCACCAATCTGGAGCCACTGCTCCTCACATACCGCGGCGAGGGCAGCGCGACGGGCACCACAGCCGTTATCGAGCGGGCGGTACGGCGCAAGCCCCTGCTCTCCACCACCACGGAGGACGGCTTCAGCCACCGCCTCTGGTCGGTCACCGATCCGGCGGAACTGGCGGAGATCGAGAGGGATCTGGCGAACCGTCAGGCCCTCATCGCCGACGGTCACCACCGGTGGGCGACCTATCTGCGGCTGCGCGAGGAACACCCGCCGTCCGCCGCGGGCCCCTGGGCCTACGGTCTGGTCCTGCTGGTCGACACCGCGCGCTACCCCCTCCAGGTCCGCGCGATCCACCGGCTGCTGCACCGGCTGCCGGTCGAGGACGCGCTGGCCGCGCTGCGCAGCGTGCCGGGCTCCTTCCGGATCCGCACGCTCGGCGGGAAACTGCCGGAAGCGCTGGACGCCCTGACCGAGGCGGTGACCGGCGGCACGGCGGCCGGGGCAGGCGCCGGGAACGCCTTTCTGCTGGCGGGAGACGGCCGCTTCCACCTGGTCGACCGCCCCGACCCGGAGCTTCTCGCCCGTACGGTGCCGGCCGACCGCCCGGAGGAGTGGCGCGCCCTCGACGCGACCGTGCTGCACTTCACACTGCTGGACCACATCTGGAAGATCCCGGACGCGCCCGATCACATCTCGTACATCCACGACACGGGAGCAGTCGTCGAGCAGGCGGAACGCCACGGCGGTACGGCGGTCCTGCTGCACCCGGTGCGCGAAGAGGTCGTACGGGAGTTGGCACGCCAGGCGGTCACGATGCCGCGCAAGTCGACCTCGTTCGGCCCGAAGCCGGCGACGGGCCTGGTGCTGCGGAGCCTCGCGGACGGCTGAGAGCGGCCCGCGAACAAAAGAGAGAGGGCGGCAACCCCTGGTGGGGTTGCCGCCCTCTCTCATGGTGCGGTGACCGTCGGATCAGGACTCGTCGCTCCTGGGCTCCGACTCCTCGTCGGCGATGTCGTCGTCATCGTCGTCGTTCACATCGACGAACTGGACGCCGTCCAGAGCCGCGAGGCGGTCCGAGGCATCGGTGGCGCCGTCCTTGTCGGCCTCAAGGGCCTTCGCGAACCACTCACGCGCCTCGTCCTCGCGCCCGGCCGACAGCAGCGCGTCAGCGTACGCGTAACGCAGACGCGCGGACCACGGCTGTACGGAGTTCGAGCCCAGCTCGGGACCCTGCAAGGTCACGATGGCGGCGTCGATCTGCCCCATGTCCCGGCGCGCGCCGGCGGCGACCAGCCGCATCTCGACCTGGCCCGCCTTGTCGAGCTTCAGCACCTCGGGCTCACCGGCCATGGTCAGGGCCCGCTCGGGGCGGCCCAGACCACGCTCGCAGTCGGCCATCACGGGCCACAGGTCGACGTTCCCGGTCATCCGCCGCGCCGCCCTGAACTCGGCCAGCGCCTCGCCGTACTTCTGCGTCGCGTACGCGGCGAAGCCGGCGGCCTCCCGCACGGCGGCGACCCTGGAGGCGAGCCGCAGCGCGATGCGTGAGTAGGCGTAGGCCTGGTCGGGGTCCTCGTCGATGAGATTGGCGACCATGACGAGGTTCTTCGCCACGTCGTCGGCGAGCGTCTTGGGCAGGCTCATCAGCTCCTGCCGCACAGCCTTGTCGATTTCATCGCCGGTGATGTCCTCCGGGATCGGCAGCCGCTTGATGGGCTCCCGGTCACGGTCCCGGTCGTCACGACGACCGAAGCCGCCGCGATCCTCGCGGTTGTCGCGCCCGCGGTACCCACCACGCTCGCGGTCGTCACGCCGGCCGTAACCGCCGCCGCCGCTGCTGCTGGGCCGCCCGCCGGTGGGGCGCCCACCGCGGTCGTCGTCACGATCACGGCGCGGACCGGTCGGCCGGTCATCACGACGGGGACCGCTGGGACGCTCATCACGCCCACGGAACCCGCCACCACCGCCGCCGGTGGGGCGGCCACCACCGGTGGGCCTGCCACCGCGGTCGTCGTCACGATCACGGCGCGGACCGGTCGGCCGCTCGTCACGACGGAACGACGGACGCTCATCACGCCCACGGAACCCGCCACCACCGCCGCCGGTGGGGCGGCCACCACTGCTGGCCGGACGACCTCCGCGGTCACCACGTTCGTCATCACGACGCGGACGGCTGGGACGCTCGTCGCGATCGCGGAATCCACCACCGCTGCTCGCGGGTCGGCCACCGCCAGTGGGGCGCCCGCCACCGGTAGGGCGACCACCGCCGCCGCCGGTGGGACGGCCACCACTGCTGGGCCTGCCACCGCGGTCGTCGTCACGATCACGGCGCGGACCGGTCGGCCGGTCATCACGACGGGGACCGCTGGGACGCTCATCACGCCCACGGAACCCACCGCCACCACCCGAACTGCCGGACGGACGACCGCCGCTCGGGGGCCGGCCACCACCGGTGGGACGGCCACCGGTGGAGGGTCGACCACTACCTCGGTTGTCGCGCCGGGACACGTAGTCACCGACGCCACCGCCCTTGCCGGTGGGACGACCGCCACCACGGTCGTCCCGACCGCCACGGGAACCGCTCCGGTCACCACCACCGTCCCTACGACGTGATTCGCGCTCCGGACGGTCGTCGGGAGAGTTGGGGGACATCGGCACGGCTCCTAGTCTTCGGGTACCACAGTCATTCTCACGCAGCCGGCGATCGGACGCGCTTCCTACAAATGCAGAGAAAAACAAAAAGACCCCTGGTCCAGCGTGAACGCTGGACCAGGGGTCCATGAAAGATTGTTCGGCGGCGTCCTACTCTCCCACAGGGTCCCCCCTGCAGTACCATCGGCGCTGAAAGGCTTAGCTTCCGGGTTCGGAATGTAACCGGGCGTTTCCCTAACGCAATGACCACCGAAACACTATCGGCCGTGTCCCGCACAAGGGGGACTTCGGCACTAAGCGAACAGGCACTCTATTCAATTGAGTACACACCGGATGTAAACACGGTTGTTCGTTGTCTCAGAACTAACACAGTGGACGCGAGCAACTGAGGACAAGCCCTCGGCCTATTAGTAC
>NZ_BMMV01000058.1 GCF_014646115.1 Streptomyces camponoticapitis
GCTGTCGAGGTGGCTGACGGCGGTGTGGTGCTGACCGGGCGGGTGTCGGTCCAGTCGCAGCCGTGGCTTGCCGACCACGTTGTGGGTGGCACTGTCCTGATGCCGGGCACCGCTTTCGTGGAGCTGGCGATACGCGCAGGGGACGAGGTCGCTTGCGACCACGTCGAGGAACTGACGCTGGAAGCGCCGCTGATCCTGCCCGAGCGCGGTGGCCTGGCGATGCAGGTCCGGGTGGCTCCGGAGGACGGCAGCGGGCGGCGTACGTTCAGCGTCCACTCCCGCGGTGACGCCGACGACACGGCCACGGAGTGGACGCGGCACGCCAGCGGCAGCCTGACGGCCGGCGCACCGGAGACCCCGCCCGTGACGGATCTGGCCGCCTGGCCGCCCCCGGACGCCACCCCGATCGACGTCGAGGGCCACTACGAGCGGTCAGCCGAGGCGGGCTACGGCTTCGGCCCCGCGTTCCAGGGCCTCCAAGCCGCGTGGCGACGCGGGGACGAGATCTTCGCCGAGATCGCCCTGCCCGAGCCGCAGCGGGAAGATGCCGCCCGGTTCGGCATCCACCCGGCGCTGCTGGACGCGGCCACCCACCCAGTGGGGCTCGCCGGTCTCTTCAGCGCCGACCAGGTCCACCTGCCGTTCGCGTGGACCGGTGTGTCCGTCTACGCGGCCCAGGCCACCCTTGTCCGGGTCCGCCTGGTACCCACGGGGCCCGACGCGATCGCGCTGGTGATCGCCGATGCCTCGGGCGCGCCGGTGGCACAGGTGGACTCGCTGGTGATGCGGCCCGTCGCAAGCGAACAACTGGAGCGTATGCGCAGCGGGGTCTCGGACTCGCTGCTGCACGTGGAGTGGACGGCACCGCTCGCGTCGAGCACCGGCGCGGACGGCGGCTGCGTGCTGCTGGCCCCCGAGTCCACCGAGTCCACCGAGCCCGCCGCGCTGCTGGCGGCCGTGGCGGCCACGGGCCTCACCGCCGGCACCTACCCCGACCTTCAGGCACTTGCGGAGGCGATCGACGGCGGCATGCCGGCCCCCGGGGCCGTTGTCCTGCCCTGCCTCGCGGACCCGGCCGCCGACGGCGTGGCCGAGGCGGCGCGGCGGGCCGTGTCTAGCACCCTGGAGGCCGCGCAGGCATGGCTGGCCGACGAGCGGTGGGCCTCGTCGCGCATGGTGTTCCTGACGCGCGGCGCCACCGCCACGGACACCGAGGAGGACGTCGCCGACCCGGCACTGGCCGCGGTGTGGGGGCTGGTGCGCTCCGCGCAGTCCGAGAACCCCGACCGGTTCGTGCTGATCGACGTGGACGGCCACGACGACTCGCTCCAGGCATTGCCCGTGGCCCTTGGCTGCGGCGAGCCGCAGATCGCCGTCCGTGCGGGGCGGCTGCTGACCCCGCGGCTGGCCCGTGCCGGCGCCCGACCTGACGCCGAGTCGGCGCCCGTCTGGAACCCCGCCGGGTCGGTGCTGGTGACCGGCGGGACCGGCGCGCTGGGCTCGGCCGTGGCGCGGCATCTGGCACAGGACCACGGCGTGCGGCATCTGGTGCTGATGAGCCGGCGCGGCATGGAGGCGCCGGGCGCGGCGGAGCTGGTCGAGGAACTGGCGGGCCTGGGCGCGCAGGCGAGTGTCGTGGCGTGTGATGTCGCCGACCGTGAGGAGCTGGCCTCGCTGCTGGTGGAGATTCCCGCCGAGCATCCGCTGACCGCGGTGGTGCACACGGCCGGTGTCCTGGCGGACGGCGTCATCGGATCGCTCACGGAGCAGGACGTGCACCAGGTGCTGCGGCCGAAGGTGGACGCGGCGGTCAACCTGCACGAGCTGACGCGGGACATGGATCTGTCGGCTTTCGTGCTGTTCTCCTCGGCTGCGGGTGTCCTCGGTGCGCCGGGTCAGGGCAACTACGCCGCGGCGAACGCCTTCCTGGACGGCCTCGCCGCCCACCGGCGGGCGCAGGGACTGGCCGGCACGTCGATCGCGTGGGGCCTGTGGGCCCAGGCCGGCGGGATGACCGGGCGCCTCGACCAGCAGGACATCGCCCGTATGGGACGCTCCGGCTTCGCCGGTCTCTCGACCGAGCAGGGGCTGTCGCTGTTCGACGCGGCGGTCCGCGGTGACGAGGCGCTGGCCGTTGCCGTGCGCCTGGAGCTGTCGCGCTTGCGCGCGCAGGCGGCTTCCGGCGGGGTGCCGCCGATGCTGCGCGGGATGGTCCGGGTTCCGTCGCGGCGGGTCGCGAGTGCAGCCGCGGACAGCTCCGAGCTGGTGCGGCGCCTGGCCGGCTTGTCGGAGCCGGAGCAGCGCCGGCTGCTGACCGATCTGGTCCGGGCCCAGGCGGGCTCCGTGCTGGGCCACGCGTCGCCGGAGTCGCTGGACAGCGCGCAGGCGTTCAAGGACATCGGGTTCGACTCCCTGACGGCCGTCGAGCTGCGCAACCGGCTCAACGCGGCCACCGGGCTCCGCCTGCCCGCGACGCTGATCTTCGACTACCCCAACCCCGACGTCCTCGCCGAACACATCCGCAGGGAACTGGCGGGCGTGGCCACCGACGCCCCGGTCGGCCAGGTCGTTTCGGCCGGGGCGGCGGACGAGCCCATCGCGATCGTCGCGATGAGCTGCCGCTACCCAGGAGGCGTGGACACGCCGGAAGCCCTGTGGCGGCTTGTCGCCGACGGCGTCGACGCGATCAGCGACTTTCCCACTGGCCGCGGCTGGGACGTCGAGGGGCTGTACGACCCGGACCCGGACCGCGTCGGCAAGACGTACGCGCGCGAAGGAGGATTCGTCCATGACGCGGGCGACTTCGACCCCGCCGTGTTCGGGATCTCGCCGCGCGAGGCGCTGGCGATGGATCCGCAGCAGCGGCTGCTGCTGGAGTCCACGTGGGAGGTCTTCGAACGGGCCGGCATCGATCCGCTGTCGCTGCGCGGTACCCCGACCGGCGTGTTCGCCGGCGTCATGTACAACGACTACGTCTCCCTCCTGCACCAGGCCCCGGACGGCTTCGAAGGCCACCTAGGCACCGGCAACGCGAGCAGCGTGGTGTCGGGCCGCGTGTCGTACACCTTCGGTCTCGAAGGTCCCGCGGTGACGGTGGACACGGCGTGTTCTTCGTCGCTGGTCACGATGCATCTGGCCGCGCAGGCGCTGCGATCCGGTGAATGCTCGCTGGCACTGGCCGGCGGCGCCACGGTCATGTCCAGCCCGAAGGTGTTCGTGGAGTTCAGCCGGCAGCGCGGACTGGCGGCGGACGGGCGGTGCAAGTCGTTCGGCTCGGGTGCGGACGGCACCGGCTGGGGCGAGGGCGTGGGCCTGCTGCTGCTGGAGCGGTTGTCGGATGCCCGGCGCAACGGGCATCCGGTGCTCGCGGTGCTGCGTGGCAGCGCGGTCAACCAGGACGGTGCCAGTAATGGCCTGACGGCGCCGAACGGCCCGTCGCAGCAGCGCGTCATCCGGCAGGCGCTCGCGAACTCGCGGCTGACGTCCGCCGACGTCGATGTGGTGGAGGCGCACGGTACGGGGACGACGCTGGGTGACCCGATCGAGGCGCAGTCGCTGCTCGCGACCTACGGCCAGGAACGTACCGACGACCGGCCGTTGTGGCTGGGGTCGATCAAGTCGAACATCGGGCATACGCAGGCTGCGGCGGGTGTGGCCGGTGTGATCAAGATGGTGATGGCGATGCGGCACGGGGAGTTGCCCCGCACGCTGCACGTGGACGAGCCGTCGCCGCACGTCGACTGGTCGACGGGGTCGGTGTCGCTGCTGACGGAGAACCGGCCGTGGCCGGAGACGGGCCGGCCGCGCAGGTCCGCGGTGTCCTCCTTCGGGATCAGCGGCACCAACGCCCACGTCATCCTGGAGCAAGCCGCCGAGACGGCGGTCGAGCCCGCCCGCAACGACGACGAGGACCCGCGCGACGCGGTGACCGTGCCCCTGGCGCTGTCCGCGCGGTCGGAGCCGGGCGTACGCGCCCAGGCCGAGCGCCTGCACCGGCACCTGACCGCCGACCCGGGCCTGAGCCTCGCCGACGTGGGCTGGACCCTGGCGACGAGCCGGGCCGCCCTCGACCACCGCGCGGTCGTGGTCGGGGACGACCGCGAGACGCTGCTCACCGGCCTGGCAGAGCTGGCCCGGGGCGACGGCGGCTCGGGTGTGGTGCGTGGTGGTGGTCGGGTTGCGGTGATGTTCCCTGGTCAGGGTTCGCAGTGGGTGG
>NZ_BMMV01000059.1 GCF_014646115.1 Streptomyces camponoticapitis
AGATCCAGGCTCTGGCAGGCGGCGATCCGCTTTTCGAGACCCATTTCGTCTACAACCATTTCCATGTACTGGGTGAGGCGCTGGAGAACGCGGACGATGTCGAGATCGTCGACATGTCGGACGGCTCCTACATGCAGACGCGGGTGGAACCCACGAACTTCCCCTTCACCTGCGGGTTTGTGCGTGATCCGTGGTCCGGGGAGATGGTGCTCATGCTGAGTTTTCACCGGCGTGAGTTCGCGGGGGATCAGGTGCGTGCGTATCGGGACTACTACCTGCGGGTGCTGTCGGCCCTGGTGACGGGTCCGCGGTGCCGGGTGGAGGAGGTGGATGTGCGGTCCGGGGCGGAGCGGCGGGCCCTGGCCTCGTGGAATGCCACACACGCGGACTTGTTGTGGGGGTCGGTGGATGAGGGTGTGGCTGCCCGGGCTTTGGAGTGTCCGGGTGCTGTGGCGGTGCGTGATCGTGGTGTGTCGCTGACTTATGGGGAGTTGCTGGCGCGGGCGGATGGTGTGGCGGCTGTGCTGCGGGATGCCGGTGTCGGGCGTGGTGCGGTGGTGGGGTTGTGTGTGGAGCGTTCGGCGGATCTGGTGGTGGGGATGCTGGGTGTGCTGCGGGCCGGTGGTGCTTATCTGGCGCTTGATCCGGCTTATCCGCGTGAGCGTCTGGCGTTCATGCTGGAGGATTCCGGTGCCCGGGTGGTGGTGGGTCATGAGGAGCTCTTCGAGCGGCTGCCGCTCGATGGCCGTGTGACCGTCGACATCCGCAAGACCCAACCGGCGTCCGACCCCGCACAGGAAGCCGGCAACCGGGGCCAGGATGTCGCCTGCCTTGTGTACACATCAGGGTCGACAGGGACGCCGAAGGGTGCGTTGCTGACACATGCCGCAGCTGTGCGGTTGGTATGTGGGTCGGACCTGGCGGAGTTGTCGGAGTCGTCGGTGGTGGCGCAGCTGAACGCGGCTTCTTTCGACCCGCTGGTGTTCGAGGTGTGGGGCGCACTGCTCAACGGCGCATGCCTGGTGATCGTCCCACCCGAAGCGGTGACTTCCCCCGAGGAGTTGCGTGCCTTGGTACGTGGGGAGGGGGTGACGGTGATGGCGATCGTGTCGTCGCTGTTCAATGCGACAATTCCGGTGGTGCCTGATGTTTTTGTCACCCTGGATCAGGTGCTCGTGGGCGGCGAGGCCATCAATCCCGCCACGGTGGAGCGGGCGCTGGAGGCCGGAGGCGCGCGTTTCTCCAATATTTACGGCCCCACCGAAGCGACGACCGTTTCGACGTGCGAGTCGTTGGTGGCGGGATCGGTGTCGGCGGGGCGTATCGGTCGGCCGATCAGGAACACACAGGCCTGGGTAGTGGACCGGTTCGGGTGCCTGGCACCGCTGGGTGTGCCGGGTGAACTATGGCTGGGCGGCCCCGGCGTGGCACGGGGATACGCGCGGCGGCCGGCGCTGACGGCCGAGAAGTTCGTGCCCGACGCTTTCTCGGGGGCCATCGGCGGGCGTCTGTACCGCACGGGTGACCTCGCGCGGTGGCTGCCGGACGGCACCCTGGAGTTCGTGGGCCGAGCGGACCACCAGGTCAAGGTACGGGGTTTCCGGGTGGAGCCGGGCGAGGTGGAGGAGGTGCTGCTGTCGCATCCGGGGGTGGAGTCCGCGGTGGTGGTGGCATCACGGGGTCCGAACGGTGTGCTGCGGCTGGTGGGTTACACACAGGGTGAGGGCCTGGGCGCGCCGGACGGAGGGGAGTTGCGGGCCTTTCTCGCCGAGCGGCTGCCGGAGTACATGGTGCCGCTGCACGTGATGATCCTCGACGCCCTGCCACTGCAGCCCAACGGGAAGGTCAATTTCCAAGGCCTGCCCGAGCCCGACGTCAGCGCCGGCATGGACTCCTATGTCCCACCCGCCGACGAGATCGAGGAGGCCATCGCCCGGATCTGGTCCGAGGTCCTCGGAGTCGAGCGTGTCTCCGCCACGGACGACTTCTTCGACCTCGGCGGACACTCCCTGCACGCCATCCGTGTCAGAACCCGCATCAGCACCCGGCTCGGCACGGACATCGACATGAACGACCTGTTCGAGGCCAACTCCCTGCGGGCGCTGGCCGACCGTTGCAGGGCACTGCCGGTCGCGACGACCGACGTGTCGCGGGCGTTCTGGGAGCGGGTGGTGGGGGAGTGGGAGCGGCCGTTGCTTCCCCGGTTGCCGCTGGCGGAGCGTGGTGGTGTTCGGCTGCCGGTCGACGAGGCCGGCGAGGCCGGCGTGGTGGAACAGGTTTCGGCGGGGAGTGAGGTGGGTTACGGCTCGCTCGAGACGCGGCTGGATGCCGGGTTGTGTGAGGGGTTGGAGGCTCTGGCCCGGCGGTTGGGTCTGCCGTTGAAGAGTGTGCTGCTCGGGGCGCACCTGATCGTGCTCTCCAAGCTGACCGGACACCCTCGCCCCGGCACCGGAGTGCTGACTGACGCACAGGGACCCGGCCTCAATTCAGTGCCGTTCTCGGTTCCGGTGGAGGGCACGCTGGAAGACGTCATACGAGCGGTCTTCGCCTGGGAGGCGGAGATCCTGCCGCACCGGGGGTTCCCCCACGCCGACATCCAGGAACTGGCAGGCGGGATGCTGCACGAGACGCAGTTCCTCCACCAGCCCTATGGGCCCGGTGAGACCCCGGAGACCCCGGAGGCGCCGAAGTCGTCGTTCGTCTGCGGGTTTGTGCGTGATCCGTGGTCCGGGGAGATGGTGCTCATGCTGAGTTTTCACCGGCGTGAGTTCGCGGGGGATCAGGTGCGTGCGTATCGGGACTACTACCTGCGGGTGCTGTCGGCCCTGGTGACGGGTCCGCGGTGCCGGGTGGAGGAGGTGGATGTGCGGTCCGGGGCGGAGCGGCGGGCCCTGGCCTCGTGGAACGACACACACGCGGACTTGTTGTGGGGGTCGGTGGATGTGGGTGTGGCTGTCCGGGCTTTGGAGTGTCCGGGTGCTGTGGCGGTG
>NZ_BMMV01000060.1:0-513 GCF_014646115.1 Streptomyces camponoticapitis
AGATCCAGGCTCTGGCAGGCGGCGATCCGCTTTTCGAGACCCATTTCGTCTACAACCATTTCCATGTATTGGGTGAGGCGCTGGAGAACGCGGACGATGTCGAGATCGTCGACATGTCGGACGGCTCCTACATGCAGACGCGGGTGGAACCCACGAACTTCCCCTTCACCTGCGGGTTCGTGCGTGACCCCCGATCTGGGGAACTGCTCATGGCGGTCGACTACCACCGTGACAAGTTCGCGGGGGATCAGGTGCGTGCGTATCGGGACTACTACCTGCGGGTGCTGTCGGCCCTGGTGACGGGTCCGCGGTGCCGGGTGGAGGAGGTGGATGTGCGGTCCGGGGCGGAGCGGCGGGCCCTGGCCTCGTGGAACGACACACACGCGGACTTGTTGTGGGAGTCGGTGGATGAGGGTGTGGCTGTCCGGGCTTTGGAGTGTCCGGGTGCTGTGGCGGTGCGTGATCGTGGTGTGTCGTTGACTTATGGGGAGTTGTTGGCGCGGGCGGATGGTG
>NZ_BMMV01000060.1:581-2390 GCF_014646115.1 Streptomyces camponoticapitis
GCCGGTGGTGCTTATCTGGCGCTTGATCCGGCTTATCCGCGTGAGCGTCTGGCGTTCATGCTGGAGGATTCCGGTGCCCGGGTGGTGGTGGGTCATGAGGAACTCTTCGACCGGCTGCCGCTCGATGGCCGTGTGACCGTCGACATCCGCAAGACCCAACCGGCGTCCGGCCCCGCACCGGAAGCCGGCAACCGGGGCCAGGACGTCGCCTGCCTTTCCTACACATCAGGGTCGACAGGGACGCCGAAGGGCGCCCTGCTGCCGCACGACGGGCTGGTCCGTCTGGTGTGCGGAACCGCCTATGTGCCGCTGTCACGGACCTCGGTCGTCGGGCAGATGTCGGCCGCGTCTTTCGACCCACTGATGTTCGAGGTGTGGGGCGCACTGCTCAACGGCGGACGTCTGGTGATCATCCCGCCCGAAGCGGTGATCTCCCCCGAGACCCTGACGGAACTGGTGCACTCCGAGGCAGTGACCGTCCTGGCGACCGTGTCCGCCTGGTTCAACGCGACCGTTCCACTGGCCCCTGAGCTGTTCGGCGCGTTGGAGCACGTGACGGTGGGCGGCGAGGCGCTCAACCCGCTCATGGCCGAGCGGGCCCTGGAGGACGCGAGGAACACCCGCTTCTACAACTGCTACGGACCTACCGAGGTCTCGATGACCGCCACCTCGGAGCCCTTGGCCGCAGGCACCGTCACGGCGGGCCGTATTGGCTCGCTCATCCAGAACACCCAGGGCTGGATCGTCGACCGGTTCGGGTGTCTGGCACCGGTGGGTGTGCCGGGTGAACTATGGCTGGGCGGCTCCGGCGTGGCAAGGGGATACGCGCGGCGGCCGGCGCTGACGGCGGAGAAGTTCGTCCCCGACGCTTTCTCGGGGGCCATCGGCGGGCGGCTGTACCGCACGGGTGACCTCGCGCGGTGGCTGCCGGACGGCACCCTGGAATTCCTCGGACGTATCGACCACCAGGTGAAGATCCGGGGATTCCGCGTCGAGCCGGGCGAGACCGAAGCGGTGCTGCTCACCCACCCGCAGGTCGACGCCGCGGTGGTGGCGGCCCTGCCCGGCCCGGACGGCGCGCTGCGTCTCATCGGGTACGCCGAGGGACCGGGACTGACCCCGGAGCACAGCGGTGAATTGCGGGAGTTCCTCGTCCGGCGGCTTCCCGAGTACCTGGTGCCCGCACAGGTCCTGGTCCTTGACGCGCTGCCGCTGCTTCCGAACGGGAAGATTGACCGGAAGGCCCTGCCCGAGCCGGACCTTGGCACCGGGGCCGTCGAGTACGTCGCCCCCGCCGACGAGACCGAGGAGACGGTCGCCCGGATCTGGTCCGAAGTCCTCGGAGTCGAGCGTGTCTCCGCCACGGACCACTTCTTCGACCTCGGCGGACACTCCCTGCACGCCGTCCGCGTCACCGCCCGGATCAACCAGCAGACCGGCGCCGGGATCGGACCTCATGACGTGCTGGCCCACCCGACCGTCCCGAGCCTCGCGGCACACATCCGCGGATTGCGGCCCGGGTCGGACGACATTGGTCGGTTGATGGCTGAACTGGCGCAGCTGTCCGACGACGAGGCTGCTCGTCTTCTGGAGGAGGAACTGTGAGCACCAGATCCCCGCTTGCCTCGTTCGACAGCAGCTCGGACCGCAGTCCCCTTCCGGGCGTGACCGATGAACAGTGGCAGAGGCTCACCCCGGCGAAGCGTGAACTGCTGCGGCGAAGGCTGACCGCTTCGGCTGGTTCGTCTGGGGGTGTGTTGGTGGGTTCGGGTGCGGTGGAGGGTGTGTTGTCGCCGGCGCAGGAGGCGT
>NZ_BMMV01000061.1 GCF_014646115.1 Streptomyces camponoticapitis
TGGTGGGTCATGAGGAGCTCTTCGAGCGGCTGCCGCTCGATGGCCGTGTGACCGTCGACATCCGCAAGGCTGAACCGGTGCGGGTCGTGTCGGAGACGGCCGGGAAGGACAGCCCGAAGAACCCGGACCGTGGCGACGACCTCGCCTATGTGATCTACACCTCGGGATCCACCGGACGGCCCAAGGGCGTGGCGGTACGCCACCGCAACATCGGCTCCCTCATGACCATCGGCCAGAAGTGCTTCGGCTTCGGTGCCGACGACGTCTGGTCTCTCTTCCACTCGGCCTCTTTCGACTTCTCCGTATGGGAAACGTGGGGAGCGCTCACCAACGGAGGCAGCCTCGTCGTCGTGCCCAAGGAACTGACCAGGGACCCGGCGCGGTTCCACCGGCTCGTCTCGGAAACGGGCGTCACCGTCCTCAACATGACACCCACCGCGTTTGCCCGCTTCGAGGAGGCGGACGCCCAGGCTCCGGCGCCGCTGGCTCTCCGCAAGGTGATCTTCGGGGGAGAAGCCGTCGATCTCGCGGCCGTACGCCGCTGGTGGAACCGCCACCAAGCCGGCGCTCCGGAACTGATCAACATGTTCGGCATCACCGAAGTGACCGTGCACGCGACCATCAAGAAGCTCCTCCCCGAGGAACTGGGCAACAGCGTCAGCCCGATCGGCCGGCCGCTGCCCGGCTACACCATCCGGGTGCTTGACCCGCACGGTCGGGAGCAGCCGGTCGGCGTCGTGGGTGAGATGCACGTTTCGGGCGCCGGAGTGGCTGGCGGCTATCTGAACCGCCCGGAACTCACCGCTGAGCGCTTCGTCCCCGCCGACCCGGACAACCCCGGGGCCGGCACCGCCTACGCGTCCGGAGACCTGGCCCGCTGGCTGCCCGACGGCGAACTCGAGTACCTGGGCCGCACCGACCGGCAGGTCAAGATCCGAGGGTTCCGGGTGGAGACCGGCGAGGTGGAGGCGGCACTGGCCACCCATCCCCAGGTCGAGTCGAGCGTGGTCACCACAAGCCGTCACGAGGACGTACCCCGGCTCGTCGCCTACACCGTACCCGTGACGGGAGCGGAACTGTCGGCCGCTGACCTGCGTGACCACTTGGCCGAACGACTCCCCTCGTACATGGTGCCCGCACTGGTCGTCCCGGTCGCCGAGATCCCGCTCAACGCCAACGGCAAGGCCGACCTGACCCGGCTGACCGCGATCGACCTCACGCCGGGGGAAACGCGGGCGGAGCATGCGCCCCCCTCCACGAAGGAGGAGAGGGCCCTCGTTGACGCCTGGGTGGAGGTGTTGGGTGTGGGCCGGGTGGGGGTGCGGGACAACTTCTTCGATCTTGGTGGTGACTCGATCCGGAGTGTTCAGGTGCTGGCGGCTGTGCGCCGCCGGGGGCTGACGTTCGAGCTGTCCGACCTGTTCCAGCACGTGACGGTCGAGAGGCTTGCGGTGCTCTGTCTTCCGTATGAGGCGGCGGTCCAGGAGCTGGAGCCGTTTTCGATGGTGACGGCCGAAGACCGGGCGAGGATGCCGGAGGGGGTGGTGGATGCGTATCCGATGACCGCGCTCCAGACCGGAATGGTTTACGAGATGGAGGCGGACAACACCTTCTCCCCCTACCTCAATCTGGACAGTTTCCGGTTGCTGGGGCGTTTTGACGAGGTGTTGTTCCGGCGTGCGGTGGGTGATGTGGTGGCCCGTCATGAGGTGCTGCGTACGTCGTTTGGGATGCGGGGTTTTGATGAGTTGTTGCAGTTGGTGCATGCCACCGCGGAGGTTCCGGTGGTGGTGGAGGATGTGCGGGAGCTTTCCGAGGGCGGGCGTGAGGAGCGGATCGCGGCCTGTGTGCGCAGGGAACGCGGTATCTCCTTCGATCTTTCTGTTCCTGGGCTGCTGAGGTTTTTCGTCCATGTCCTGGGGGACCGGGAGTTCCAGTGGACGCTGGTGGAGCATCACGCGATTCTGGACGGCTGGAGCCTGAATTCGACGCTGGGTGAGATCATTGGCCGTTACGCGGTGCTGCTGCGGGATCCGGGCGCGTCCCGGGAACCTGCTCCGGTGTCGCGGTTC
>NZ_BMMV01000062.1 GCF_014646115.1 Streptomyces camponoticapitis
CCCAGGGCATGCTGACGGTCGCGGCTAGGCTGACCGCCTGACGTGCTGATCATGGGAGTGCTGAGATGCCAGTTGTCGTTGCTGCCGACGGATACAAGCTGTGGTACGACGTCGCCGGAGGCGAGGACGTACCAGCCATCGTCTTCCCTGCTCGATTCCGTACAGAATTCGCAGCCCTGGGAGCTGCGTTGGCCGACCGGTACCGCGTCATCCGGTACAAGCCCCGGCGGGTCGTGGGCGAGATGGAGGCCGAGGACGAGGCGGGCGGCCCGTGGGAGCCGTCCACGTGGGCCCATTACCCCCTGGAGATGGAGATCGCCGACCTGCACGCCGTGGCGGATGCCGCTGGGGTGGGCGATTTCGTGCTCGCCGGGTACTCGGGCATGGCCGCGCTGGCGGGTTTTCTGGCGCCGATCAGTGACCGTACGCAGGGGCTTGTGGTTGGAGGGTTCCCGCTGCTCGCGAGCTGCGACTACTGGCTGGGGTTCGAGGAAGGGGCGCGCGCGGCCCTCGTCCAGGCCGGTATGCAGGACAAGGCGGCGGATCATCACCTGGGCCGTCTGCTGTTCCGGGAGTGGGGAATCCGGGATGACCGCGCCGCTCTGGCCGCTATGCCGGGGCCGAAGGTTCTTTGGTACGGCAGCCGGGATTGCGAACCGGACTGCAGGATGTACGACTTCGTGGGTGGAGCGGCCATCGCCCGCCACATCCGTGCTCATGCCGACGAATTGCGTGCGGTCGGCTTCGAGCTGATCGAGGTCGACGACCAGGACCACATCGGCGCCCTGGCCACGACGGATGTGATCGCACCTCAGTTGTCTGCCGCGCTGGACAAGGTCGACTGGTAGGTCGGCCCGGCTTCCAGGATACGGACCGTGGTCCGCGAAGCCAGCGGGTTGTCACCTGGCCAGTCGCCGGTAGCAGATGAGGGTCGCGGCGATGCCGGCGAAGGCAAGGAAGTGATCAGCTTTGCGCTCGTAGCGGCGGTGCAGGCGGCGGCAGCAGGACAGCCAGGCCACCGTGCGCTCCACGGTCCAGCGGTGGCGGCCCAGCCGCTGCGAAGACTCGATGCCTTTGCGGGCAATGCGCGGGATGATGTTCCGGCCACGGAGCCACTTCCGCAGGTGGTCGTAGTCGTAACCCTTGTCCGCGTGAAGCTTGGCGGGGCGGCGTCGGCGCGGTCCACGGCGGGAGCGAATCGGCGGGATACCGCGGACGAGGGATTCCAGGCCCTGACTGTCGTGGGTATTCGCTGCGGAGATCCCGATCGAGAGGGGCAGACCGGTCCGCTCGGTGATCAAGTGGATCTTCGAGCCTTTCTTGCCTCGATCCACAGGATTCGGGCCCGTCAGGTCCCCCCTTTCAGCGCCCTCATGTTCACCGAGTCGATCGCGCACCGCGACCAGTCCAGCTTCCCGCGTGCTCCCAACTCGTCCAGGACCAGGCGGTGGAGCTTGCCCCAGACCCTGGCTCGGCTCCACTCGGTGAAACGGCGGTGCGCGGTCGGCCCGGACGGACCGAAGACCGGCGGCAGTTGCTGCCACGTGCAGCCCGTCGTGGCCACGAACACGATAGCGGCTAGTACCTCCCGATCTCCGTGGCGCCGTCGGCCACCGCCCTGCGGCCGGACAGGCGCCGGAGGGACCACTCGTTGGAACAACTCCCACAACCCGTCCG
>NZ_BMMV01000063.1 GCF_014646115.1 Streptomyces camponoticapitis
TTCATGCTGGAGGATTCCGGTGCCCGGGTGGTGGTGGGTCATGAGGAGCTCTTCGAGCGGCTGCCGCTTGATGGCCGTGTGACCGTCGACATCCGCAAGGCTGAACCGGTGCGGGTCGTGTCGGAGACGGCCGGGGACAGGGTTGAGGGTGTCTTGCCCGTCAGTCCTGCGTGTCTGCTCTACACGTCGGGTTCGACCGGCCGGCCGAAGGGTGCTCTGATACCGCATTCGGCGGTGATCCGGCTGGTCTGTGACACCGACTATGTGTCGTTGTCCGCGTCCTCGGTGATGGCTCAGACGAGTTCCGCGTCTTTCGACCCGCTGGTGTTCGAGGTGTGGGGTGCGCTGCTGAACGGCGGATGCCTGGTGATCGTCCCGCCCGAGGTGGTGACGGCTCCTGAGTCGCTGCGCGCGCTGTTGCGCTCGGAAGGGGTGACGACTGCTTTCATGGTGACCGCTCTCTTCCATGCCACGGTGTCCCTGGTGCCTGATGTGTTCGCTTCGGTGGACCAGGTGTATATCGGCGGTGAGGCCATCAATCCCGAGGTGGTCAGGCGCGCGATGGCGACGGGTGACACCCGTTTCCACAATGTTTACGGACCTACTGAGGTGACCACCTATTCGACGTGCGAGCCACTGCGGGCGGGGTCCATGACCGCGGCACGCATCGGCTCCCCGATCAGGAATACGCAGGCCTGGGTGGTGGACCGGTTCGGAGGTCTCGCACCGGTGGGTGTGCCGGGTGAAGTGTTCCTCGGCGGTCCCGGCGTCGCTCTCGGTTACCGTGAACGCCCGGTTCTGACGGCGGAGAAGTTCGTGCCCGATGCTTTCTCCGGAACCGTCGGTGGGCGGCTCTACCGCACAGGAGACCTGGCCCGATGGCTGCCCGACGGGACTCTGGAGTTCCTGGGCCGCGCGGACTCCCAGGTCAAGGTACGCGGTTTCCGTATAGAACCGGGTGAGATCGAAACGGTACTCCTCACCCATCCCCGCGTCGACGTGGCGGCCGTGACCACCACACGGGGAACCGACAACGCGCTGCGGCTGGCCGGCTACGCGCAGGGTGTGAACCTGAGCCCGGCAGACGCGACGGAACTACGGGCCTACCTCGCCGAACGGCTGCCCGAATACATGGTGCCGCTGCACGTGATGATCCTCGACACCCTGCCACAACTGCCCAACGGAAAGATCGACAGGAAGACACTGCCGCAGGCCGGTACCTCGGGCCAGACGGGGCCGATACGTGCCGTCCGCCGGCGAGGCTGAAGAGACCGTCGCCCGGGATTGGAACAGGACCGCGGCATCTGATGTCCCGCTGGGACGACAACCCCGGCCGATTCCTTCCTGAACTCAAATCTCGCTGAGCATCCATCGCACCGAGGAGTACCGAATGGCCGCCCATGTCGACAACACGCAGACGCCCGTCCCGGCGGCGTCAAAACACCCAGTCCCCGGTTCGGGTGGTGGGGTGGTGTCGTTTGGTCAGGAGCGGTTGTGGTTTTTGGATGAGTTGTCGGGT
>NZ_BMMV01000064.1 GCF_014646115.1 Streptomyces camponoticapitis
CACCGACCTCTTCGACCGGCCCACCCCCGAACTCCTGGCCACCACGATGACGAACGGGGACGGAGAGAGCCCGAGGAAGGGCGTGGGTTCTGTGCCGCGTCCTGAGGTGTTGCCGTTGTCCTCGGCGCAGCAGCGGATGTGGTTCGCCAACCAGGTGGACCCCAGGGGCTACGTCGTTCCGGTCTGCCTGAGACTGAGCGGTGTTCTCGACCGGGCCGCGCTGGCGCAGGCGTGGGACGATGTGATCGACCGGCACGAGATTCTGCGGACCCGCTACCCGCACTTGGACGGCGTGCCCCACCAGGAGATCCTGCCGCCCGCGCCCGGGCTCGCGCCACTTCAGGCCCGGAAGGTGCCCGCGCCCGCGGTCGCCGGCCGGATCGCGGAGTGCGTCGGTTTCCCTTTCGACCTGACCGCCGAACTGCCGGTGAAGGCATGGCTGTTCACCGTCGACGGCCTCGACGAGAACGAGAACGACGTTGGTTCCGGGACCGGTGAGCATGTGCTGCTGCTGTCGGTCCATCACATCGCCACGGACGAGTTGTCGTCCGGGCCGCTCATGGACGACCTGTCGCTGGCCTACACGGCACGGTGCGAGGGGCGGCAGGTCCCCTGGAAGCCGCTGCCGGTGCAGTACGCCGACTACGCGGTGTGGCAGGCGGCACTTCTCGACCCGTCCGACACCGCCGAGGAGATGGCGCAGGGCCTCGCGTACTGGAAGCGAACGCTGGAGGGCATGCCGGAGAGGCTCCCGCTCCCGGTGGATCGGCCGTACCCGGCTCGTCCTCGCCAGGAGGCGGGAGGCGTGGACTTCGTCGTACCGGCGGAGGTCCATCAGGCGCTGGTGGGGCTGGCGTCGCGGAGCCGGGCCACGCTGTTCATGGTGATGCAGGCCGCGTTGGCCGCAGTGCTCGGCAGGCACGGCGTGGGTGACGACATTCCGATCGCGACCCCGGTGGCCGGCCGGTACGACGAGTCACTGGACGACCTGGTCGGGTGTTTCATCAACACGATCTGTCTGCGAACCCCCACGCGGGCGGCGATGACCTTCACCAAGGCGGTGGAGGCGGCCCGAGAGGTGACGCTGGGAGCCCTCGCCCACCAGGACGTGCCGTTCGAGCAGGTGATCCGGGAGATCAACCCGGACCGGTCCGGCGACGGGACCGGGTTTGTCCAGGTACTGCTGTCGGTCCTCCACTCCCTCCCCGACGACGCACGGCTGCCCGGACTCTCGGTCGTGGAAGAGGGCGCGTTGCAGGAACTGGTGCCGGGCGACCTGTCGCTCCATCTGCTGGCCTCGGGCGACTCTGCCGGAGAACCGGGGGAGATCCGGGGGCACCTGGCTTATCGGCTGGATTTGTTTGATGAGGTGTCGGTGCGGGGGTTGGTGGATCGGTTTGTGCGGTT
>NZ_BMMV01000065.1 GCF_014646115.1 Streptomyces camponoticapitis
CCTGATGCTGTCCGGAGGGAAGCGTTCGCGGAGGCGTCACGCTTCCGGGGCGAGTTCTACGAGTGTCTGACCGCTCGGCGCGACGAATTGTTCGAGTTGATGGACGCGGTGCTCTGTGCGGACGGTGCGGTGACGTCCCCGGTGGATTTGACGCTGTTGCCCGAGCATCGTCGTGGGCATGGAGCGATGTACGGCGGCTTGAACCGCGGGCGGATCGACGTCGACCAGCTGCGGTCGGTGCTGGCCGGGCTGTCGCTTCC
Organism: Streptomyces camponoticapitis; assembly: GCF_014646115.1. Classification (GTDB taxonomy): domain Bacteria; phylum Actinomycetota; class Actinomycetes; order Streptomycetales; family Streptomycetaceae; genus Streptomyces; species Streptomyces camponoticapitis. The sequence goes on from NZ_BMMV01000065.1 coordinate 261, forward strand.
TCGTTTCGATGGCGGGCGGCTGGTCCTGGCGGTCGATGTGTCGCCGTGGCTTCGCTCGGACGCGCCGTGCTCGGCGGAGCGGCTGTTCTGCCACGTCTACGGCCGCGCGAAGACGGCTTCGCAGTTCATCCCCGGCTGGCCCTACTCCTTCGTGGCCGTGCTGGAACCGGGTTCCACGTCCTGGACCGCGATCCTGGACGCCGTTCGGCTCGGCCCGGTGGATGACGCGACAGCGATCACTGCCGCACAGTTGAGGGGTGTGGTCGAGCGCCTCATCGCCACGGGCCAGTGGCAGGCCGGGGATCCAGACATCGTGATCGTCAGCGATGCCGGCTACGACGTCACCCGCCTGGCCTGGGTCCTGCGCGACCTGCCGGTCGAGCTGGTCGGCCGGGTCCGCTCCGACCGCGTGATGCGGCTGCCGAAACCACCGAGGATGCACGGCGTCAACGGCCGGCCACCCAAGCACGGTCCGGAGTTCCGGTTCACCAAGCCGGAGACCTGGCCCGAACCCGCGATCACCACGGTCACGGACACCACCAACTACGGCAAGGCCGAGGCCCAGGCATGGGACCGGGTCCACCCCCGGCTCACCCACCGCTCCTCCTGGCTCGATCACGACGGTGAACTCCCCCTGGTGGAGGGCACGTTGATCCGGTTGAAGGTCGAGCATCTGTCGAAGGACCGGGACGCCCCGCCCGTGTGGTTATGGTCCTCCAAGACCGGTGCCACCCCGGACGACGTGGATCGCTTCTGGCAGGCATTTCTCCGCAGATTCGATCTGGAGCACACCTTCCGCTTCGCAAAGCAGACCCTGGGCTGGACCACTCCAAAACTCCGTACTCCCGAGGCGGCGGACCGTTGGACCTGGATCCTGATCGTCGCTCACACCCAGCTCCGGCTCGCCCGGCCCCTCGCTGCAGACCTCCGCCGGCCCTGGGAGAAACCCACCGCCCCCGACCGGCTCACCCCGGCCCGAGTCCGCCGGGGGTTCAGGAACATCCGTGCTCATCTCGCCTGCCCGACCCGTGTTCCCAAACCCCGAGGAGCCGGCCCTGGGCGGCCACCCGGCACCAAGAACAAGCACCGGGCACCCCGCTACGAAGTCGGCAAGAC
>NZ_BMMV01000066.1 GCF_014646115.1 Streptomyces camponoticapitis
CGGTCAACTCCACACCTCACAGTGCTTCCATATCCGGCCTATCAACCCAGTCGTCTACTGGGAGCCTTACCCCATCAAGTGGGTGGGAGTCCTCATCTCGAAGCAGGCTTCCCGCTTAGATGCTTTCAGCGGTTATCCCTCCCGAACGTAGCCAACCAGCCATGCCCTTGGCAGAACAACTGGCACACCAGAGGTTCGTCCGTCCCGGTCCTCTCGTACTAGGGACAGCCCTTCTCAAGACTCCTGCGCGCGCAGCGGATAGGGACCGAACTGTCTCACGACGTTCTAAACCCAGCTCGCGTACCGCTTTAATGGGCGAACAGCCCAACCCTTGGGACCGACTCCAGCCCCAGGATGCGACGAGCCGACATCGAGGTGCCAAACCATCCCGTCGATATGGACTCTTGGGGAAGATCAGCCTGTTATCCCCGGGGTACCTTTTATCCGTTGAGCGACGGCGCTTCCACAAGCCACCGCCGGATCACTAGTCCCGACTTTCGTCCCTGCTCGACCCGTCGGTCTCACAGTCAAGCTCCCTTGTGCACTTACACTCAACACCTGATTACCAACCAGGCTGAGGGAACCTTTGGGCGCCTCCGTTACTCTTTAGGAGGCAACCGCCCCAGTTAAACTACCCATCAGACACTGTCCCTGATCCGGATCACGGACCCAGGTTAGACATCCAGCACGACCAGAGTGGTATTTCAACGACGACTCCACCTGAACTGGCGTCCAAGCTTCAAAGTCTCCCACCTATCCTACACAAGCCGAACCGAACACCAATATCAAACTGTAGTAAAGGTCCCGGGGTCTTTCCGTCCTGCTGCGCGAAACGAGCATCTTTACTCGTAGTGCAATTTCACCGGGCCTATGGTTGAGACAGTCGAGAAGTCGTTACGCCATTCGTGCAGGTCGGAACTTACCCGACAAGGAATTTCGCTACCTTAGGATGGTTATAGTTACCACCGCCGTTTACTGGCGCTTAAGTTCTCAGCTTCGCCACACCGAAATGTGACTAACCGGTCCCCTTAACGTTCCAGCACCGGGCAGGCGTCAGTCCGTATACATCGCCTTACGGCTTCGCACGGACCTGTGTTTTTAGTAAACAGTCGCTTCTCGCTGGTCTCTGCGGCCACCCCCAGCTCAGAGTGCAAGACTCATCACCAGAAATGGCCCCCCTTCTCCCGAAGTTACGGGGGCATTTTGCCGAGTTCCTTAACCATAGTTCACCCGAACGCCTCGGTATTCTCTACCTGACCACCTGAGTCGGTTTAGGGTACGGGCCGCCATGAAACT
>NZ_BMMV01000067.1 GCF_014646115.1 Streptomyces camponoticapitis
GCGAGAGCGATCCCGCACCGGCCGAGGAGACCGCCGGGAACACCGCGGAAGACACCCGGGCCGCACGACACGCCCGCAGACTGTTCGAGGCCGTTCAGGCCCTGACCGGCACCGGCCGGAGCCACAGCTCCGTGGCCCGCGAGCTCGGCCTGGACCGCCGCACCGTCGGCAAATACGCCCGGGCCGGCACCTGGCAGGAGGTGATGCGCCGCCCGCCCCGCAAGCCCTCCACCCTGGACCCCTACCTCGACTACCTGCAGCAACGCTGGGACGAAGGACAACACAGCGCGAAAATCCTGCACGAGGAACTCCAGGCCAAGGGCTACCTCGGCCACTACCAGCGCGTGAAGATGGCCGTCGCACCCCTCAGAAGGGGCCTGCCCCTGGACGAACCACGCGAGCGGCCGCCCTCCCCACGCGAAGCCGCCCGCTGGATCACCACCCACCTACACCGGCGCAACCTCCACATCAGCGACCGTCTGCCCCGCCTCCTCGACCACTGTCCTGAACTCAGGCAGACTCACGACCTGGTCCGCCGGTTCGCCGCCATGCTCGACAACCACGACGCGACACCCCTCCCGGACTGGCTGGACGACCTCGCAGGCAGCGGTCTGGCCCCGCTCGTCGGCCTCGCCGGAGCCCTTCGCGAAGACCAGCACGCCGTCGCACAGGGAGTTACCACCCCCTACAACTCGGGCGTCAACGAAGGCCGCATCACCGACGTCAAACCGCAAAAGCGCCTGATGGCAGGCCGCGCTGGCGTTCCTCTGCTTCGCCACCGCGTCGTTCTGATGGCACACCTTCGTCGCCGTTACGCGGACCTGTCGACCGATCCTTGCAGGTGATGTCTGCGACGCACTGGGCCGACGCCCTCAGGCTCGCAGAGATCAGCTGGCGGCTAGCCGCCGGTTCCGTGCAGATTGACCCTGCGAATTCAGCGAGAGGGTGGGGAACAGATGGCGTTGGGCAGGCCGCAGACGGACGGCAACGGAGACGCGGGCGACGACGTCCACAGACGCTGGTTGCAGCTACTCAATCGCTCCACGGGAAACCCTGGCTACCGGGATGAATGGTTCGACGAGCAATGCGGCGGATGCCGGTTCTGGATCCCGCTGGGCGGAGACTTGGGCCTGGACTGGGGAGCCTGCACCCACGCCGACTCTCGATTCGACGGGCGCGTGCGTTTCGAGCACGACGGTTGCGAACACTTCTCCGTCCGTGACGATGGCACCTTC
>NZ_BMMV01000068.1 GCF_014646115.1 Streptomyces camponoticapitis
TCGGCATCTCCGGCGCCCACATGCACGACAGCCAGGGCCTTGAGCCGCTCGTGCGCGGGATCCCGCCGATCCGCTCCCGGCGTGGACCCCGCCGCCGGCGGCCGGGCAAACTGCACGCCGACAAGGGCTACGACTACGACCACCTGCGCCGATGGCTCCGCAGGAGAGGCATCCGCCACCGCATCGCCCGCAAGGGCATCGAATCCTCACAGCGGCTGGGCCGACACCGATGGGTCGTCGAAAGGACCGTCTCGTGGCTGGCCGGCTGCCGACGTCTCCACCGCCGCTACGAACGCAAAGCCGAACACTTCCTCGCCTTCGTCGGCATCGCAGCCACACTCATCTGTCACCGCCGCCTCACCAAATGAAACGACGTCTTAGGCGTGGAAACGCCAAGGCACCGCACAGCCCCATCTGAACGTTGAAGGAGTGCACCAATGTCCGCCAGTACCCCCAGGCAACAGATCGATAAGACTAGGCGGCGGCGAACACGCCGGCCCTGCTGTCCAGCAGGCCGATTGGCCCGCCGACGCCCCTCGCCTCATCTGGCACCGGTGCGAAACCCTCTGGGCGGCGTGCTCAAGTACTCTGAAGCAGGAGGTGTTCTGATGTCGTCGCTCCGGGATAACGTCCGTAACCACCGCCGCCGGTTGGGCATGAGTCAGCACCAACTCGCCACAGAGGCAGGTGTGTCGCTCGGAGCCGTACGGAGTATCGAGCAGGACGGAAACCCGAAGGTCGAGACCATTCACCTTCTGGCGCGCGCCCTCGGCACCAGGACATCCAGTCTGTTCGCCACCGAGTCCCCCGAGCCACTCCACATCACCGCCAGCGACGGTCCGAAGCTGTCCGAACTCCGACAAGCCCTCATGCCTCCCGTCGGATTGCGGTTCGTCATCCTTCCGCCTCACTCACGCCACTGGATGCCTGACCCGGCTGCCGTCTGCTCGCCCGCACTATCGTGCAGACCCTTCGCCATTGACCGTACGAACCCGGCAGGACACTGCGCCAGTCGGCCCGTCGCGCCCCCGTCGATCTTGGCCTCCTGCGCCGGAGCGGTTTGTGTCTGATGTCCTAGCTGTATTGATCACCAGCGTTGCTAACACTTGGTGGTCGGGTTGCTCAAGGCGAAGACCTCCGGTGCGGTGGAGCTGTCTAGGTTCTGTCGTCAAATGTCACGCCCACATCAGGAGTGATGCGAGGGTGACAGCTGCTTCGTAGGA
>NZ_BMMV01000069.1 GCF_014646115.1 Streptomyces camponoticapitis
GGATGGGTCGTGAGTTGTATGCGGTGTATCCGGTGTTTGCTGGTGTGCTGGATGAGGTGTGTGCTGGGCTTGATGCCGGGTTGGGTCGGTCGTTGTTGTCGGTGGTGTTCGCTGAGGCGGGTTCTGCTGATGCCGATCTGATCGATGAAACGGCGTTCACGCAGGCGGGTTTGTTTGCGGTTGAGGTGGCGCTTTTCCGGCTGTTGGAGTCGTGGGGGGTGCGGGCTGACTTCCTTGTCGGGCATTCGGTGGGGGAGTTGGCGGCTGCTCATGTCTCGGGCGTGCTGTCGCTTGCCGATGCCTGTGAGCTGGTGGTGGCTCGTGGTCGGTTGATGCAGGAGTTGCCGGCCGGTGGTGCGATGGTGTCGCTTCGGGTTCCTGTCGATGAGGTGGCGGGGGTGGTGGCCGGGCGTGAGGAGGAGGTGTCGATCGCCGCGGTGAACGGTCCCGCGTCCACGGTGGTGTCGGGGGATGAGGGCGCGGTCGAGGAGATTGCCGAGCATTTCTCCGGGCTGGGCCGCAAGGTGCGGCGTTTGCGGGTGAGTCATGCTTTTCATTCGCCGCGGATCGAGCCGATGCTGGCGGAGTTCCGCCAGATCGCGGAAGGGTTGTCCTTCGGCGAGCCGCGTATTCCGATCGTGTCGAATGTGACCGGCAGGCAGATATCCGCGGAAGAGGTGTGCGCTCCGGAGTATTGGGTGGAGCACGCCCGTCAGCCGGTGCGATTCGCCGATGGCATTGGCTGGCTGGCCTCCCATGGCGCGACGGCCTTTGTGGAGGTGGGTCCGGGTGGGGCGTTGACCGCGATGGCCGCGGACTGCCTCGACGTGGATCACCCTGATCTGCTGACCGTGCCCACACTCCGCCGCGACCAGCCGGAGAGCCGCAGCGCCCTCACCGCTTGCGGGAACCTGTTCACCCACGGTGTGGCCGTCGACTGGCCGGCCGTCTTCGCGCGGTCCGCACCGCGCCGGGTGGAGCTGCCGACGTACGCCTTCCAGCGGGAGCGCTACTGGCTGACGGTCTCGAACGCCACGGGTGACCCGGCGGAGTTGGGTCTTGGTGCGGTGGAGCATCCGCTGCTGGCGGCC
>NZ_BMMV01000070.1 GCF_014646115.1 Streptomyces camponoticapitis
CTCGGTGGTGGAGAGAATCCAGCCCACCCGCGATCCCAGCCGCAACCCCATCTACCAAGCCATGTTCATCCATCAGGCGAAGGGCACGGGCGATGCTGCGGGAAGCACGGCCGGTGACATCACCTGGAGCGGCTTTCCGGTCGACGACATCGGGGCGCTGACCGATCTGGCGCTGGGCTGCCGCGAGAGCGACGACGGGACCCTGCACGGGGTGCTGCGGTACAACGAGAACCTGCTGGAACGGGAGAGCGCCGAGCGGATGGTCCAGGACCTGGCGCGCGTCATACGGGCGGTCGCCGAGGACCCCGGGTGCTGTATCGACGAGATTGAACTCTCCGTCGGCGCTGCCGGGGGGGCCCGCGGATACCTCGGCCTCGTCGGTCCGACCGCCGAGCACTTCCTGCCGGACCCGTTCACCGTGGGACGCGAAGACAGCCCGCCGGGCGCAGACGACCTGGTCGATCCGGGTGAGCTCCGGGTGGCCATGGAGAAGAACCCGCTAGTAGCGGAAGCCTTCGTCAGGACCGGCGAACCCCGGGAAGTGGACCTGTTGGTCGTACTGGCCGATCCGGCCCCGCTGGACGCCATGGACCGGCTCCACGACTGCCTCGACGACCTGTTGCCCCTGTACGTCGAGTCCGTCGGCATCACCGTGCTGGACAGCCTGCCCCGGACGCCCGGCGGCGACGTGGCGGTGGATCGGCTGCCCGCACCTGCCCCTCGGACAGCCTCGGGCGAGCCTCCGAAGGACGAACTCGAGACCGTTGTCGCGGAGATCTTCAAGGACCTCATAGATGGCGTCGAAACCGTCGGCCGGCACGACAACTTCTTCGACATCGGTGGACACTCACTGATCGCCATGCGCGTGAAGTTCGGGGTGCGAGAGCGCCTCGGGCTTGAACTCGAGCAGGCCGAGTTCTACCGGAACCCGACCGTGGCCGGAACAGCCGCGTTGCTGAGGAACCGGCAGCCTGCGTCGCCCGCCGCTTCGTCTGGGGGTGTGTTGGTGGGTTCGGGTGCGGTGGAGGGTGTGTTGTCGCCGGCGCAGGAGGCGT
>NZ_BMMV01000071.1 GCF_014646115.1 Streptomyces camponoticapitis
GGGGGTGGGTTGTACAACGTGCCGTTTGTGGTGCGGGTGGGTGGTGGGTGTGATGTGGGGGTTTTGGGTTTGGCGGTTCAGGGGTTGGTGGACCGGCATGAGGTGTTGCGGTCGGGGGTGAGGACGGTGGAGGGGCGTCCGGTGTCGGTGGTGGCGGAGGTGGGGACGGCTGTGTCGTGGTCGGTTGTTGTGGCGGGGGGTGTGGATGAGGCTTTGGGTGTGGTGCGTGGGGCGGTGCGGGTGCCGTTTGTGCTGGGGGTGCCGCCGTTGGTGCGGGCGGGGTTTGTTGGTGTGGGTGGTGGTGAGGGGTTTTTCTGGTTGGTGGTGCACCATGCGGTGTGTGACGGGTGGTCGTTGCGGGTTCTTCTTGATGAGTTGGGTGAGTTGTATGAGGCGGGTGTTGCGGGGCGTGATGTGGTTCTGCCTGAGGTTGCTCTGACGTTCGGTGATTTCGCGGTGTGGTCGCGGGAGCGGGTTGCCGGGGGTGGGGTGGATGCTGGGCTTGGGTGGTGGCGGGGGTATTTGGAGGGTGTTTCTGGTGTGTTGAGTCTGCCGGGGGACCGGTCCCGGCCGGCGGTGCAGTCGTATGCGGGTGATGTGTTGGCTTTTGAGGTTCCGGATGTGGTGGCGTCGGGTGTTCGCCGGGTGGCGCGGGAGTGCCGGTCGACGGTTTTTCATGTGTTGATGGCGGCTTTTGATGTGGTGGTGAGTCGTTGGTCGGGTGTGGAGGATGTGTTGGTGGGGGTTCCTGGTGCGGGGCGTTCGGCTGCTCCGGGTCTGGACCGGGTGGTGGGGTTCTTCACCAATACGCTGCCGGTGCGGGTGGATGTGTCGGGTGATCCGTCGTTTGCTGAGCTGGTGCTGAGGGTGCGGCGTAGTGCGGTGGCGGCGCAGGGGCATGAGGATGTGCCGTTCGGGCGGATTGTGGACGCGGTGGTTCCTGAGCGGGATTCCGCGTGGTCGCCCCTGGTGCAG
>NZ_BMMV01000072.1 GCF_014646115.1 Streptomyces camponoticapitis
TGTGGTTTTTGTGGCGGTTGGATCCGGGGGCGGGGTCGTACAACGTGCCGTCGGCGTATCGGTTGTCGGGGTTGTTGGACGTGGAGGCGCTGGGGCGTGCGCTGGGGGGTGTGTCGGCTCGTCATGAGGTGTTGAGGACGCGGTTTGTGGAGCGTGAGGGGTCGGTGGTGCAGGAGGTGCTGCCGGCGGGTCCCGTGGACGTGGATGTGGTGGTGGTTCCTGAGGGTGGGGATCGTGAGGAGGTGCTGGCGGGACTGGTTGCGGAGCGGGCGGTCGAACCGTTCGACCTGGACGGGTATGTGCCTCTGCGTGTGGTGTTGCTTCGGGTGTCGGCTGATGACCATGTCCTGTTGGTGGTGATGCATCACGCGTTCACCGACGCGTGGTCGGACGAGATTTTCTGGCGTGAGCTGGGAGAGCTTTACGGGGCCGCCGTGGACGGCCGGCCTGCCGAACTCCCGGGACTCGGGGTGCAGTATCTGGATGTGGCCCGGTGGCAGCACGGGCTGCGGGAACAGGGTGTCCTGGGAACCCAGCTGGATTACTGGGAGCACGCGCTGGCAGGTGTTCCGGTGCTGGAACTGGTGGTTGACCGGGCACGCCCGGCGATGCAGTCGGGGCGTGGCGAGGACGTTCGGTTCGTCGTGCCGGCGGAGGCGGCCCGGGCCTTGCGCCGAGTGGCGCAGGACTCCGGGGCGACGATGTTCATGACCTTGCTGGCGGCCTATCAGGTTTTCCTCGGGCGGGTCTGCGGGCAGCGTGATGTCGCGGTGGGATGCCCGATGACCGGGCGGACGCGTCCCGAGACCGCGCCACTGATGGGGTATTTCGTCAACGTGGTCGCTCTCCGGGCTCGCTGGGAACCCGGAGAGCGCTTCACCGCGGTGCTGGAACAGGTCCGCGCCACGGTCCTGGAAGGCATGGCGCACCAGGACGTTCCCTTCAG
>NZ_BMMV01000073.1 GCF_014646115.1 Streptomyces camponoticapitis
AGGCTGGTGTGAGTGATGGTGCACAAGTCGCGGTTTCGGCGCCGCGTTGGCATGGCTGCTCCTGTTTCATCCCAGGACGCCGTGTTGTGCGCCGTGTGCTTCGGGCGCCGGTGTCTGCGCCTGGGCCTGCCGGGTCGTGGGTGGGTAGCCCGGGATCGTGCCTGAACGTCGCCGTTATCCCAGTGATCTGTCCGATGCCCGGTGGGAGTTGGTCGAGCCGGTTCTGAATGCCTGGCGGGCCGAGCGCCGCGGCCGGGGCCTGGACATCGGCCGGCCACCGGACCACGATCTTCGCAGCCTGCTGGACGCGGTTCTCTATGTGAACCGGACCGGGATCCCCTGGCGGTACCTGCCTCACGACTATCCGCACTGGAACACCGTCTACGCCTACTTCGCCCGCTGGCAGGAGGAAGGTGTCTTCGACCAGCTCAACAGCATCCTCCGACGCCAAGTCCGCAGGAAGGAAGGCCGCGAGGACGAACCGAGTGCGTGCGTCATCGACTCCCAGAGCATCAAAACCTCCACCAACGTCCCCGCCGCCGGCCAGGGCATCGACGCGGGCAAGAAGATCGTCGGCCGCAAGCGCAGCATCGTCATCGACACCGTCGGACTCCTCCTCGGGGTCATGGTCACCGCAGCGAGCGTGCAGGACTCCATCGCAGGCCGGACCCTCATCGACCGCATCGCCTCCGAGCACCCCACCGTCCGCAAGACCTGGGTCGACGGCGGCTACCGCCAGCACCTCGTCGAACACGCCGCCACACTCGGCATCGACATGCACATCGTCCGCCGCGACCCCACCACCAGGGGATTCACCGTCCTGC
>NZ_BMMV01000074.1 GCF_014646115.1 Streptomyces camponoticapitis
GATGCCGGGATCGGTTCGGTGGCTGTGTATGCGGATCCGGACCGGGACGCGTCGCATGTGCGGGCGGCCGACGAGGCGTTCGCGCTGGGCGGGGACACTCCGGCCGCCAGTTATCTGGATGTGGGGAAGGTCCTCCAGGCCGCGAAGGACTCGGGTGCGGACGCGGTCCATCCGGGTTACGGATTCCTGTCGGAGAACGCGGAGTTCGCGCAGGCGGTCCTGGACGCGGGTCTGACGTGGATCGGGCCGCCGCCGCAGGCGATCCGGGATCTGGGTGACAAGGTCGCCGCCCGGCACATCGCGCAGCGCGCGGGTGCCCCGCTGGTCGCGGGGACTGCCGACCCGGTGTCCGGGGCGCGGGAGGTCGTGGCGTTCGCGGAGGAACACGGCCTGCCGATCGCGATCAAGGCGGCGTTCGGCGGCGGCGGACGCGGCCTGAAGGTCGCCCGCACCCTGGAGGAAGTCCCGGAGCTGTACGACTCGGCGGTGCGTGAGGCGGTCGCGGCGTTCGGGCGCGGTGAGTGCTTCGTCGAGCGCTACCTCGACAAGCCCCGCCATGTGGAGACCCAGTGCCTGGCCGACACCCACGGCAACGTGGTCGTCGTCTCCACCCGCGACTGCTCCCTCCAGCGCCGCCACCAGAAACTGGTGGAGGAGGCCCCGGCGCCGTTCCTGTCGAAGGAGCAGAACGAGGAGCTGTACGCGGCGTCGAAGGCGATCCTGAAGGAAGCCGGCTACACCGGCGCCGGCACGGTGGAGTTCCTCGTCGGCACCGACGGCACGATCTCCTTCCTGGAGGTCAACACC
>NZ_BMMV01000076.1 GCF_014646115.1 Streptomyces camponoticapitis
GCCGACGTTGTCGTTTTGGGGTGGGGTACGGGTGTCGTTGCCGACGGAGGGAACGGGAGAGATCCCGGCAGAGACAGTGCGGGTGGCGCGGGCCGCGTTCCCGAAGGGAAGTCTGGCGATCCGGATCCGGGACGAGCTGGGGCCGCTGTTCACGGACACGGAGTTCGCGGAGCTTTTCCCGGCAAGAGGCAAGCCTGCCTGGTCACCGGGCCGCCTGGCGCTGGTCCTGGTGCTGCAGTTCGTCGAGGGCCTGACCGACCGGCAGGCCGCGGAAGCGGTCCGGGCCAGGATCGACTTCAAGTACGCCCTCGGCCTGGATCTGGGTGATCCGGGCTTCGACTTCTCCGTGCTCTCGGAGTTCCGGGACCGGCTGGTTCAGGCGGACGCCGGGCTGCGCGTGCTGGACGGCATCCTGGTCGCCGCCCGCGAGAAAGGGCTGCTGAAGTCCGCAGGCCGAGCCCGGACCGACTCCACACACGTGCTGTCGACGGCTCGGGAGATGTGCTGGCTGGAGATGGTCTCGGAGACGCTGCGGTCGGCGCTCAACGCTCTCGCCCGGGCTGCCCCTGACTGGCTGGCGGGTGTCGCGGAACCGGACTGGTTCCGGCACTACGCCACCCGCGCCGAGGACTCCCGGTTTCCCCAGGCAAGGACCAAGCGTGCCGAGGTCGGGCAGCGGATCGGCGCCGACGGCACGCGCCTGCTCCAGA
>NZ_BMMV01000077.1 GCF_014646115.1 Streptomyces camponoticapitis
TTTGGTGTGTGTGGGGGCGGATCCTGAGACGCGGGTGGGTGAGGCGGAGTTGATGTCGGAGGGTGAGCGGGAGTGGCTGGCCGATGTTGCCGGTTCGAGCAGTGTGGTGCCGGCGGGTGTGGTTTCGGTTTCGGAGCTTTTTGAGGCGCAGGTGGCGCGGTCGTCGTCGGGTGTGGCGGTGGTGGCTGATGGGGTGTCGTTGTCGTTCGGTGCGGTGAACGCGGCGGCGAACCGGTTGGCTCGGTGGTTGGTGGGGCGTGGGGTGGGGCCGGAGTCGCGGGTGGCGCTTGGTGTGTCGCGGTCGGTGGAGTTGGTGGTCGCTGTGCTGGCTGTGCTGAAGGCGGGCGGGGCGTATGTGCCGGTGGGGGAGGATCTGCCGGCGGCTCGGGTGGGAGCGGTGCTGGAGGACGCGGCGCCGGTGGTGGTGCTGGGTGATGGACGGGCCTCGGTGTCCTGGCCGGATGAGACGGAATGGGTGGACCTGGCGGAGGCTCTGCGAGAGGCGACTGCCGAAGGCGTGGGGGAGGAAGATCTCACGGACGTGGACCGGTTGGCGCCGCTGTTGCCGGAGCACGCCGCGTACATGCTCTTCACTTCGGGATCCACCGGCAGGCCCAAAGGCGTGACCGTGCCGCACCGCGCCATCCGCAACTTGTTCCACGCACACCA
>NZ_BMMV01000078.1 GCF_014646115.1 Streptomyces camponoticapitis
TGTGTGTCGGCGGGGCGGGTGTCGCGCGCGGTTACGTGGGGCAGCCGGGACTGACCGCAGAGAGGTTCGTGCCCGACCCCTTCGCAGGCGATCCGGGGGCCCGGATGTACCGGACAGGGGACCTCGTACGGTGGCGCGGCGACGGCCTGCTCGAGTTCTTCGGCCGTATCGACGGCCAGGTCAAGGTACGCGGATACCGCATCGAACTCGCCGACGTCGAGGCGGCGGTACTGCGTCAGGACGGTGTCGGCCGGGCTACGGTCTCGGTGTTCGAGCACGCGGGAGACCGGCGGCTGGTGGCCTACGTGGAACCCGCCGCGCAGGACACCGTCGACACCGCGCGGATTCGGCAGGGTGTGGCGCGCGAACTGCCCGCCTACATGGTCCCGGTGTCGTTCATGGTGGTGGACGCCTTGCCGATGATGTCGAACGGAAAGCTCGACCGCGCGCGCCTGCCGGAACCGGTGATCTCGAAAACATCGGGTGGCCGCGTCCCCCGGACACCGGATGAACAGACGGCGGCCGACGTCTTCGCGGAAGTCCTCGGCGTGACCACGGTCGGCGCCGAGGACAGCTTCTTCGACCTGGGCGGACACTCACTCCTGGCTGTGCGGCTGGTCACCCGACTGAGCGAACGGCTCGGCCGGCCCGTGACGGT
>NZ_BMMV01000079.1 GCF_014646115.1 Streptomyces camponoticapitis
TGGGCGGCTCGTTTGTCGTAGCGGGTGGCGAGGGCTCTGTTCTGTTTGAGGCGGCCGATGCAGCGTTCGACGACGTTGCGGCGTCGGTAGGTGCCTCGGTCGAGGCGGCAGCGGCTTTCACCCCGCCTGAGGCGGCCGTTGATCTGGTCGATCCGCTCCGGGATCGTGCAGGCGATGCCCCGTCTGCGCAGGTAGGCACGGATCCTTCGGGACGAGTACGCCTTGTCCGCGGCCACCCGGCTGGGTCTGGTCCGGGGTCTTCCCGGACCGGACCTGGCCACACGGATGCTGTCCATGACCGGCTCGAACTGGGTGCAGTCGTTGGTGTTGCCGCCGGTCAGGGTGAAGGACAGGGGTCGGCCCTGCCCGTCGCAGGCCAGGTGGATCTTGGTGGTCAGTCCGCCGCGGGACCGGCCCAGCGCCTCACCCTCCCAGAGCCCCCTTTTCGGGCCCCGGCCGCGTGCTGATGGGCCCGCACCGTTGTGGAGTCGACACAGACAAGGCTCCAGTCCACCTCCCCGACAGCGTCCGAGTGCTGCTGGACGTGAGCCAGGATCCGGTCCCACGTTCCGTCCGCCGACCAGCGGCGGAACCGTTCATACACGGTCTTCCACGGCCCGTAGCGTTCCGGGAGATCTCGCCACGCAGCCCC
>NZ_BMMV01000080.1 GCF_014646115.1 Streptomyces camponoticapitis
GCCCGTATCGAATGCAGACCCGGGGTTAAGCCCCGGGCTTTCACACCCGACGTGACAGACCGCCTACGAGCTCTTTACGCCCAATAATTCCGGACAACGCTTGCGCCCTACGTATTACCGCGGCTGCTGGCACGTAGTTAGCCGGCGCTTCTTCTGCAGGTACCGTCACTTTCGCTTCTTCCCTGCTGAAAGAGGTTTACAACCCGAAGGCCGTCATCCCTCACGCGGCGTCGCTGCATCAGGCTTTCGCCCATTGTGCAATATTCCCCACTGCTGCCTCCCGTAGGAGTCTGGGCCGTGTCTCAGTCCCAGTGTGGCCGGTCGCCCTCTCAGGCCGGCTACCCGTCGTCGCCTTGGTAGGCCATTACCCCACCAACAAGCTGATAGGCCGCGGGCTCATCCTGCACCGCCGGAGCTTTTAACCACCCCCCATGAGGGGAACAGTATTATCCGGTATTAGACCCCGTTTCCAGGGCTTGTCCCAGAGTGCAGGGCAGATTGCCCACGTGTTACTCACCCGTTCGCCACTAATCCACCCGAAGGCTTCATCGTTCGACTTGCATGTGTTAAGCACGCCGCCAGCGTTCGTCC
>NZ_BMMV01000081.1 GCF_014646115.1 Streptomyces camponoticapitis
GCATCACGCCTGGTCACTCCCTATGACCCCGAGGCCCGTGGCGGCAAGAAGAACGACATGGTCTGGGACGGCTACAAGGTTCACCTCACCGAGACCTGCGAGCCCGGCGCCGTCAACCTGGTCACGAACGTGGCCACCACCATCTCCACCGTCCACGACAGCACGATGAGTCGGCAGATCCACGCGGGCCTGGCCTCTCGGGACTGCCTGCCGCAGGAGCACTGGGTCGACGCCGGCTATCCCACGGCCGCCCAGATCGCGGCGGGCCGACGCGAGCACGGCATCGCGCTGCACGGGCCGGTCCAGGCCAACACCAGCGCACAGAGCGGCACCGCGGGCGGCTACGACCAGGAGGCATTCACGATCGACTGGGACCAACGGCAGGTTACCTGTCCCGGCGACCGCACCAGCAGAACCTGGAGCAATCGGCTCTCCCAGCAGGGTCTGCCGGTGATCCGGGTCCAGTTCTCCGTCAACGACTGCCGTCCCTGTCCCGTCCGGGCGCAATGCATCAACTCACCCACCGCCCAGCGCCGGGAACTGCGGTTACGGCAGCACGACGAACACCATGC
>NZ_BMMV01000082.1 GCF_014646115.1 Streptomyces camponoticapitis
ATTCGAGTGAGGCTGCCATCTACGACCTGCGCAGCCTCACCTCGGACCTTGCCGAGGAACTCGCCCGAGTCGAGGTACAGATCCCCCTCGAATCTCGCCGGGCTTCCGCCGCCCGCCATGGCGGATTGGGCGACGCGCCACTGGCTTGCCGTGAGGACCGCCTCTGGCTGCCCGGTGGCGTTCACCGCGGCGGTGATGCCGGGGTGAAGCCAGCCACCCTGGTCGTACTTCGACGCCGGCGTGAAGCCGTACCGGCTGTTGAACAAGCCATTGCTGTACCCGCGGGCGCGCTTGCCCACGACCACACCGTCACCGCCGCGCGACTCGACATTGACGCCGCCGATCGTGCCCGCCGTGTGACCGACGCCCGCGTTGGTGATGCCGATACGGAACGGGGAGTTGGCGTTCTGCTTCCAGCCGGGAGGGGCCGTCGCGCCAGAGAAGGCCATCGTCGCCCAGCGGCGGTGCGGCTTCTGGCCGCGCAGCACGGACTCGATGGCGCTCACGAAGCCCGAG
>NZ_BMMV01000083.1 GCF_014646115.1 Streptomyces camponoticapitis
GCACGCCAAGGGCTCCAAGGCGTGGGCGATCACCGAGGCGGAGAAGACCGGCAAGAAGACCGTCGTCACCGACGAGACGACCCCGACCACCTACACCGTCGCCAACCCGGACGGCACCCTGACCACCGAACTCACCGCGGGCCCCGAACGGGTCCGGAAGAACGGCAAGTGGCAGAAGGTGGACGCCACTCTCGCCGAGAGCGCCGACGGGAGTATCGCCCCGAGGGCGCACCCCGGGGGTCTGCGCCTGGGCGGCAAGGGCGGCACACAGCCCAAGTCCCTGCGTGCCGCGCAGGACGACACCGCCCGTGACCTGGTCACCCTGGGCACCGGCGACAGCGAGGTGACGCTCCGGTGGAAGGGCGGCCTGCCCAAGCCTGTTCTCGACGGCACCACCGCAACGTACAAGAACGCCGTGCCCGGTGCCGACGTCGTCGTCGAGGCCACCCGTACCGGCTTCGAGCAGTTCGTCGAGATCGGCGAGCGCCCCACCGGCGCCTACAC